>NZ_JAOOPY010000021.1 GCF_025486315.1 Variovorax sp. N23
GCACCTCGCTCAGAACGGGTGCATCGATTTTAATTTTGGAAGAGCGAGACTGGAAGTCTTTTCACACAGCCTCGGCCGACTGTAGCCTGTCGGCTACTTGGCGCTTCGGGCCCGAAGCGGCTGTACGCTCTCCTCCGAAGCCGACGTTCGGTGGAACGGCAACCGTTGCACGTGCAGTCGAAAAGTCATTGGGGGTGATGCTCCCGTGCGAGCTTTTCGTGCGAGCAGCCATCAACGGCACGGAATGCAAAGTTGATTCCAGGCCAACCGCAGACTGCTTGGTCGGAGACAATTCAACATGACCCCGCCGGCTTCATCCACTTTGCGACAGATTCCGGCGGGGGTCTGGGTACTGGGTTTTGTCAGCATGCTGATGGACATCTCCTCTGAGATGATTCACAGCCTGCTTCCCTTGTTCATGGTCACGACGCTCGGTACCAGCGTGCTTGCGGTCGGGCTCGTGGAGGGGCTGGCCGAATCGACCGCCCTCATCGTCAAGGTCTTCTCCGGCGCCCTGAGCGACTATTTGGGCAAGCGGAAAGGCTTGGCAGTAGCAGGCTATCTGCTCGGAGCCATCAGCAAGCCCTTGTTTGCATTGACGACAAGCCTCGGCGTGGTCGTCACGGCGCGCTTGCTAGACCGGGTCGGCAAGGGAATTCGAGGCGCACCGCGGGATGCTCTGGTGGCAGACCTCACCCCCAAGCACATGCGGGGAGCAGCATTCGGCTTGAGGCAGTCGCTCGATACGGTCGGCGCGTTCGTTGGTCCGTTGATTGCCGTCGGCCTAATGCTGCTCTGGGCCAACGATTTTCGAGCGGTGTTCTGGGTCGCGACGATACCCGCACTCCTCGCCGTAGCGCTCCTGTTGTTTGGACTGCGCGAGCCAAAGCGCGATGAGTCGCTTCCCAGAACCAATCCCATTCGCCGAGAGAACATCAAACGGCTACCTAAGGCCTACTGGTGGGTGGTCGGGGTCGGCACCATTTTCACGCTGGCACGATTCAGCGAAGCGTTTCTGGTCTTGCGCGCCCAACAGAGCGGCATACCGCCCGCGCTAGTCCCGCTGGTGATGGTCGCCATGAGCGTCGTTTACGCTGCGTCCGCATATCCATTCGGAAAACTGGCGGACGCGATGAGCCACCGCCGGCTCTTGGGCCTAGGCCTCCTCGTGCTATTGGCCGCCGACCTCGTCCTCGCCAGCGGCATGAACTGGATTGCCCTGTTCAGCGGCGTTGCACTGTGGGGAGTTCATATGGGCATGACGCAAGGCCTGCTTGCCACCATGGTGGCTGACACTGCACCTGAGGATTTGCGCGGTACCGCATATGGAGTGTTCAACCTCGCCGTCGGCCTTGCGATGCTTGCAGCCAGCACACTCGCAGGCGTCCTGTGGGACGCCTTTGGAGCGGCCTCGACCTTCTATACCGGCGCGGCAATCTGCTTGGTTGCGTTGTCTGCCATAGGCTGGCATGCTAAGGAACGCTCGGAACTCGTCTAAGCGACGTACTACGCTGTCGTTGTTACGTGTGCGATGCCAGTGAAATGTCCGCTGCTGGCCGAGGCTGTGTGAAAACTCGATTCGCTGGGCATCACTCCGAAACTCGACCTCTCAGATAGGCGCAGGCTGCGCTTTTTCGAATGCGCCAAGGGGTCAAGGACCCCTGAAAACATTGCCCAACAGGGTTTTCACACAGCCTCGGCCGAATTTTGCCTTTTTGAACGCCCGCCGTGCGGGCGTCGCGAACATCATGCGTCAGTTTGCTCGGCCATCTCCAGCGCATCTTCCACCTCGATGCAGAGGTAGCGCACGGTGCTTTCCAGCTTGGTATGTCCGAGCAAAAGCTGAACTGCGCGCAGATTCTTGGTTCGGCGATAGACCAGTGAGGCCTTCGTGCGCCGCATCGAATGCGTGCCGTAGGCCGCCGGATCCAACCCGATCTCCTCGACCCATCCGTCGACTATGCCCGCGTACTGGCGTGTTCCAGGGTGCGGAGATGTACTCACCCGGCTCGGAAACAGAAAGTCCTCGGCGCGAAGGTGGGCGACCTTCATCCAGTTCGCTACAGCTTCTCTTGTTGGGTCCGTAAGCTCGAATTGAACAGGACGCCCGGTCTTTTGCTGGATCACGCTGGCCCGTGCGGCAGCACGGTCACCGGTGGCAACGTCGCGCACACGTAGCTTGACCAGATCGCATGCTCGAAGCTTGCTGTCAATGCCCAAGTTGAACAGCGCCAGTTCGCGGGTTCGGCAGGAAAGCTGCAAGCGCACGCGGATCGCCCAGATCTCCTTGAGCTTGAAAGGCCTCTTCTGTCCGACGAGCTTGTCCTTGTTCCATGGAGGGCGGGGTGTTGAGACGGTCGGGGATTCCATGTCGGTCTCCTACGCAGTTTGGGGACCGACACTTTGCCCCTGCCCACATGGCTTCGCTGGGCCCAAGGCGGTCCGTCACCTCATCATCCGGTTCGCAGCCGAAAAGCCGACACCCGGAACATGCGCTGATGGACGCGAGCCCTTCGCTCAATATTTTCTGGGCTGAGTGAATTCACTCAGCCCCCCCCCTGACAATCCCTGCCCAACACCAACTTGTGTCGTTGATATCCATGAGTCGCCTTCCTGGTCTGGACCTGCTTCGTGCCATCGCCATCGTTTGGGTCATGTTTTTCCATTCATTCCTGGTTGGCGGGATGGGTCCAGCCTTCGAGTGGCTTTCGCGTTTTGGCTGGGCCGGCGTGGATATTTTTTTCGTACTCAGCGGCTTCTTGATCGGCACGCAGGTGCTCCGGCAGCTGCCGCGGAGCGCAGCCTTTTCAGTGCGCGACTTTTACGCGCGACGTGCTTGGCGCATCCTGCCGCCCTTTGCCGTGGTGTTGGCGCTCTATGCGTTCTTCCCGACTCTGCGCGAAGCGCCAGGGCTTCAGCCGTGGTGGCAGTTCGCTACGTTCACGATGAACTTGCTGATCGACTACGACCGCAACCAGGCGTTCTCGCACGCATGGTCCCTCTGTGTGGAGGAACACTTCTATCTCGTCTTTCCGCTTCTGGCGTGGTGGCTGACGAGGCGAGCATCCGCGTCGCGATTCCTAGGCGCTTGCGCGACCGCGGTGATACTTGGCATTGCACTGCGGGGCGCAACTTGGCTGCACTATACGGCGATCGATCCGCCGCGCAACTGGTTCATTGAGGAACTCTACTACCCCACGTGGATGCGCTTGGACGGCCTGCTAATGGGCGTGATGCTGGCAACCCTGCGGGTGTATCGGCCGCAGATTTGGACACGTCTGCAGCTACGTTCCAATGCCTTCTTGCTGGGAGGAGTGGTGGTGTGCTGCCTGGCGTTCTGGTTGTTTCGCGACCGCACGGGTCTTCTCGCCAATACGCTCGGCTGGCCATTGCTGTCATTCGGGTTCGGGCTGCTGGTGTTTGCCGGTGCAGATCGCCGTAGTCTTATCGGCCGTTGGCGGGCGCCAGGCGTGGGCTGGATTGCCACAATCTCGTACAGCCTCTATCTGAGCCACAAGATCGCTTTTCATGTCGTGCACGCGGTGGTCGCACCGTCGATGCAGGGTTACGATGTACTCCTGTTTCTGACATATTCGCTCGCCGCTCTTCTGCTTGGGGCAGCTCTGCACTACCTCGTCGAGCGCCCGTTCTTGCGCTGGCGCGATCAGCGGGTAAACGCATCAAAATCCGACCCGAAGCCCGCTACGGTGTAACACGGCCAGTGTTGGATCCCGCCTCAGTTCGCGGCGCGACATGACTGCAAAACATCCAGCCTCCGATGCGACAGCCCCGGGGGTGAACCCTGGCGGGCCGTGCCGCGACGCCCGCCCGGAAGCTGCCCATCGCCACCGACCGTTGATGGCCGAATTTTGCCGGTCGCCTCAGGGACTGCTCGCGTGGTCGAACGCTTTGGGCTCCGAGCCGTTCCTGTCTCGGTAGGCGGTGATGACCTCTTGGGCCTGAACGCGTTCACCCGCAGCCATCCTCCGCACGAAAGGTACGAGCCAGCCGGCATCAGCGCTCTCGAAGTGTGCGGCCCATGACGGCTCAAGAGCCTCGGCGGCGGCAAGGAAGGCCGCAGCCGCTCCGTGTCCAACCCCTTCCGCGACCCCGACCGGATGCTGCGCGCCCTCGAACGCCAGTGAAACCTCGTAGGGCCACAGAAAGTCCCCAGATGTCGGAAGCGGCTTGGTCGCGGTGGCAAGGACGTAGTAGGTAGCCATGGGCTTCAGTTGTAGCGAATTGAGAGGCTCTGTCGAATGGCCGGTTGTGGCCGAGAGCAGCCATCGCATTTACGATTGCCATTCCAGGACTTCATCACAATGGAAATCAAGATCAAGGCGAAACCGGACAGAGATGACTACTCATCGCTCCGGTATAGGGTGACCCCGTTCAGCGCTGCGGGCCACTACCCGCGGGGCATCTTCAGTTTTCCAACTGCCGCATTCGTCGCTGACGAAGAGGTCGTATTTGCTGTCACACATTGCTCAACCTGGCGCTCGCAGGAAGATCTCCCGTACAGCGAAGTCGATTGGATGAAGCCGGAGATCGTTCGACTGCTCGGCTCACTCATGTTCTGCGAGAGGTTCACCGAGCGTCGCTGCTGTTTCTATCCTCGAGTTCACGCTGATGTGATTCTCGGCAACGATCACTTGGATTTGCAGGATCATGGCTGCATCAGTCAGATCAAGGCCGCCGTCATCGGCGACAAGCGCTTCACGTCTCCGGCACTCTCTAAGAGTGAATGGCAGGGCGTCGGGGCGGAAGGCTACCTGTTCGATCCAGGTGAGTTGAACATTGATCTATGCGACGCCTATGCGCCGCAGGTGGTGCGCGACGCGATGCAGCCCGTCATCCAGCAGGTGCTGGCCCAGCGCAACCAGGCGCTGCTAACGATCGGCGTGCTCGCCACGCTGTGGACCGCATCGTCCGGCATGCAGGCGGTGCGCTCGGCGCTGAACCGTGCCTACGGCATCGAGCGGGGCCTGCCGTTCTGGAAGGCGCGCATCAAGTCGACCCTGTTCACGGTCGTCGTGGGTGCCGGCGTGCTGGCCGCCTTCAGCTCGGTGGTGGTCATGCCCTATGTGTGGGCGTTGCTCGAGAAGAGCGTCGGTGCCGGGCAGGACACGGTATGGCTGCGCAACAGCGTGCGCTACGGCTCGGCCTACGTCGTGCTGACGGTGCTGTATGCGCTGCTGTACGGCTGGCTGCCCGACATCCGCCAGCGGATCTACACCGTGATGCCGGGCGCCCTGATGGGCGCTGCGCTGTGGGTGGCGGCCGCCGCGACGCTGTCGTACACCCTGCGCAGCGCCGGCAAGCTGGCCTTGCTGTACGGCAGCTTCGCGGGCGTGGTGGCCACGCTGGTGTTTCTCTATATCAGCGCGACCACGCTGATCTTCGGCGCGGAGATCAACGGGGTGCTGCGCGAGAAGGTGGGGGGGCCTTCGCATGCGAATCCATGAACTCAAGCAGCGGCTGCGCGCGGCCGGCGCGGGGCCCAGCCATGAGCAGCGCATCCTCCGGCTGTGGTCGCATGCGCTGCCCCGCAACAGCGGCCGGCGGCTGCCCGCGAGCTTCTTCCCGTCATCGCTGATGGCAGTCCTGCCGGCCATCGAGGCCGAGCTGGCCGGGCTCGCACGCATCCAGTCCGTGCATCCGGGCGACGGTGGCGCCGAGCGACTGCTGGTCGCGCTGGCGGACGGGCAGACGGTGGAGAGCGTGCTGCTGCCCGGCGGCGGGCTGTGCGTCTCGTCGCAGGTGGGGTGCGCCGTCGGCTGCCGCTTCTGCATGACGGGCCGCGACGGCTTGCTGCGCCAGGTCGGCAGCGCCGAGATCATCGCCCAGGTCGCGCTCGCGCGGCTGCGCCGGCCGGTGCGCAAGGTCGTGTTCATGGGCATGGGCGAACCGGCCCACAACCTCGACAACGTGATGGAGGCCATCGAGCTACTGGGCACGGTGGGCAACGTCGGCCACAAGAACCTGGTGTTCTCCAGCGTCGGCGACCCGCGCGCGTTCGAGCGACTGCATCGGGAGCGCGTCAAGCCGGCGCTCGCGCTGTCGCTGCACACGACCCGGGCCGAACTTCGAAGAGAACTGCTTCCGCGCGCGCCGGCCATGACGCCCGAGGAACTGGTCGACGCCGGCGAGCGCTATGCCCGCGCCACCAGCTACCCGATCCAGTACCAGTGGACGCTGCTCGAAGGCGTCAACGACGGCGACGACGAGATCGAGGGCATCGTGCGGCTGCTGTCGGGCAAGTACGGCGTGCTCAACATGATTCCGTTCAACGCCGTCGATGGCGTGGCCTTCAGCCGCCCCGCGCTGGCGCGTTGCGAAGGGATGGCCCGCACGCTGCACGCGCGCGGCATCCTCACGAAGCTGCGGCACTCGGCCGGGCAGGACATCGACGGCGGCTGCGGTCAATTGCGCGCGCGCGCCGGCGAGGTGCCGATCGCGTTTCGCCGAGGTGTCGCGGCCCCGCCGATCGCCCGCTGAGGACCCGGTTGCACCCGCATCGCGCGCTGGCGGCAGCGGCGACTGTCACGCCATCTACGCGTAAACGCTGTACCGTGCCCGATTGTTGCTAGGGAAGAATTCCCGACGCACCGTCGCACTGGAATTCCGGCACAGCATGACCTCCTTCCGCGTTACCTCCGCCGTCGCACGCACCCTGGCGACCGCTGCCCTGACCCTGGGCGCGCTCGTTGCCGCGCATGCCGCGGCCAATCCGCCGATCCGCATGGCCGACGGCGTCGAATACATGTGCGGCGGCGCGGACAAGACCGAGGCGCAGTTCCTGCAGATGGTGTCGCCGCGCTGGGCCGCGACGCTCGAATTCGCCCTGGGGCAGGGCGCGCACGGAACGCTGCCGTCCGACGTGCAGGTCCTGGTGCGCGACAAGTACAACGGCAAGCTGGTGATGGAAACCACCGCCACCGGCCCGCTGATGCTGACGCGGCTCGAGCCTGGCTCTTACGACGTCGAAGCGACCCTCGGCGGCATCACGCTGACCCAGCAGGTGAACGTGTTCAACGGCATGCCGGTCAAGGCGCGCTTCGTCTGGCCGTCGAACATCGACGTGCCGCCGCTGGCCGGCAGCACCATCGTGACGCAGGACGCCTCGGCCGCGCGCCGCTGACGCACCGAAGGGGTCCGCCGCGGCGACCCAACCCGGGCACCCACACGCTCCCCGGCGCCTTCCTGGCGCCATTCTTCCCACCGCTCCCCTCGACGCTGGCACGGGCCTTGAATGCGCCCCTGCCGCCTCGCATCTGCGCCCCCTCGGGTTTCTCCCTTGCGCCACCCGCGCACCGCTCCGTCTCGTTCGCCGTCTCCGATCGCTCCCGCATGCCGCTACGCCCCCTGTCCATCCTCACCGCCCTGCTGCATGTCTACATCGGTCTGCGGCTGCTGCCGGCGCTGGCCGCGCTCACGCCGGTCGGGGCGCTGCTCCTGCTGGCCGCACTGGTCGTCTCCGCGGCGACCATCCCGCTGCCCTTCGTGGGCCTGCGCACGGCGCGGCCGCCGCTGCCCGATGCCTGGCGCTGGCTCGGCCTGATCAGCATGGGCTGGTTCTCGTCGATGTTCGTCCTCACGCTGGCGCGTGATGCGGGGCTCGCGCTCACCTGGGGGGGCCAGTGGGCGGCCGGCGGCCAGGTCGACTGGCCGGGCACGCAGGGGTGGAGTGCCGTCGCCGTCGTGCTGCTGGCCACGCTGGTCACGACGATCGGCTTCTTCAACGCACGCCGCACCGCGCGGGTGCGGACGGTCGAGGTGCCGATCGACGGCCTGCCGCCGGCCCTCATCGGCTTCACGATCGCGCAGCTCAGCGACATCCACGTCGGGCCGACCATCCGGCGCGGCTACATCCAGCGCATCGTCGACGCGGTGAACCGGCTGGAAGCCGATGCCATCGCCATCACCGGCGACCTGGTGGACGGCAGCGTGGCCGAGCTGCGCGACCACATCGCGCCCCTGGCCGACCTGCGCGCGCGACACGGCACCTTCGTGGTGACCGGCAACCACGAGTACTACGCGGGTGCGCACGCCTGGATCGACGAACTGCGCCGGCTCGGCCTGCGGGTGCTGCTCAACGAGCATGTGCTGCTGGCGGCCCGGCGCGCCAAGGGGGCGCAGACCGATGAAGAGGTCGGCGCGATGACGCTGGTGCTCGCCGGCGTGACCGACTACACCGCAGTGCACTTCGACGCCGCGCATGCCAGCGACCCGCAGGCCGCGCTCGCCGGCGCGCCCGACGCGATCACGACGCGGGTGCTGCTGGCGCACCAGCCGCGCAGCGCCCCGGCCGCGGCGGAAGCGGGCTTCCAGCTGCAGATCTCCGGCCACACGCACGGCGGCCAGTTCTTTCCCTGGAACCTGTTCGTGCCGCTGCAGCAGCCCTTCACCGCTGGCCTGAACCGCCTGGAGGGCATGTGGGTCTACACCAGCCGAGGCACCGGTTACTGGGGACCACCGAAGCGTTTCGGCGCGCCGTCGGAGATCACCTTGCTCCGACTGGTCGCGCGCTGATCAGGCCTCGGGCTGGGCGCCGAGCCGCCGCGCGTTGGCCGTGGCCTTGGCGTGGATCGGCTTGAGCCCGCGCTGCACGACACGCGCACTGGCACTGCTCACCTGCGTGGCCGTGGCGATGGCGCGGTGACCGGCGTTGAACAGCTCGTGGCTGTGCACGGCGGCCTGCGCCGGCGTGACACTGGTCGCCAGCCCTGCCCAGGCGGTCGCGCCACTGAGCCAGTGGCGTATCGAGCGGTTGAGCAATGCATAGCCCGTGGTGTGCATCTGGTTGACGATGGCCGTGCCGGATTCGCTCGCGGCAGCGAGTTTTTCCTGGCCCATCAACTGGAACTCGACCAGGTCGTCCTCACTCGGCGTGAGGCCGGCCCGGGCCATGCGTTCGGTGCGAATCTGGATGACGGAGCTGGAGGACAGGAGCATCTCCTGGGTCTTGAGCGCAACGTCGACCCACAGCATGAGGGGATTGAAAAAACGCGAGGAAAACGAGGAGGACATGGGCGTTTTTGCGGTGGCGAAGGGGCCACTATAGGCCGCGCCCGCCTTTTTTGCTGCGGTGCAGCATTCAAAAGGCGGGCGTCCTACGCATGCCTCGGCGAATCGCCAATTTTTTCGCGTTTTGCGATCGCATCGGGCATTCGCGGCAGCGGTCGGTCGCCTGCTTCAGCGGGGCCAAGGCTTCGACGGGGTCGGATGACAGGGTCCTGATGCAGCCAGGGCCTGCGCCTCGTCGGGAACGCCGGCCGCAGCGCGCTGCAGCGGCTGGTAGCAGGTGAGCCACGGCGCCTCGCCCGCATCGGGCGGCGGTGCATCCTCGCGCCGTGCGCCGGGGCCGATGTCGAGGTGGCCACCCTTGGCATCCTCACCGCCGTCCTCCGGCGGGAACCAGCGCGCCGACCGGCGCGGTGTGAGGATGGCCCAGTGCATCTGCGTGAAGCGCCGCACGAAGAAGGGCGCCACCGCCTCCACGATGTGGTGCTCGGGCTCGAACCACGCGATGTGCAGCGGCGGCAGCCCCTCGCCTCGGGCAAGGGGCCTGAAGCGCACGAAGGCCTTCATCTTGTGCATCTCGCGGCGCACCGCCTGCGCCATGTGCTGCGCACGCACGCGCTCCGCGTCGAGCGGGTCGTGCCGCAGTCCGGGCTCGTACACCAGACGCCACAGCAGACGGTAGAGCATGCCGAAACGGGCCGGGTCCGCATGCAGCACCACGATCTCGCACAGCCGAACGAAAGCCGGTGGCACGACGGCGGATGCACTGCTGTGACCGACCACGGTGCGTCGCGCCTCCAGCGCGGCGAAGAGGTCGCCCTCCGCGCTGGCCCGCGTGTGCCAGACGACCGCCTCGGGCGGCACCTGCCGCGCCAGCAGGCTCCGCGCTTCGTTGCGGAAGCCGGGCCAATCGGTGTCGCCTGCGAGCGTGACGGTCTGCGTTGTCATGCAGGCAATCTCGCGTGCGTGCCGCGCGCGCCTTGTAGGCGCTCAGGTGGAAAAGAGCGAGGCCTGCACCGGCGCGGCGCGCAGCGATCCATCGCTCGAAGCCGACGGCCGCCGTGGTGGGCACGCTGATCGAACCGCTGGTGGCCGCCCTGCCGGCCTGGCTGCTCGGGGCCGCGCCGATGCGGCCGCGTCAGTGGGGAGGCGCCTTGCTGCTGGGGGTTGCGATGGGGCTGCTGGCGCGGCGCGCGCGCAGCTCCATCGCCACGTAGGCGACGGTCGCGATGGCGAGCGGGGCCAGGTAGTAGAGGGCGCGATACCCGATGAGCCCCGCGAGGATCTGGCCCTGCGGCAGCCTGTGCGACAGCAAGGCCACGAACACCGCCTCCAGCACGCCCAGGCCGGCCGGCACGTGCGTGATCACGCCGGCCACCGCGCCGACCAGCAGCACGGCCAGCACCTCGGGATACGCCACCTTCTGCTGCAGCAGCAGCCACACCACGCCGCCCATCAGCGACCAGTTGGCACACGACAGGACGAGCTGCAGGAGCGCCATGCGCAGCGTGGGCACCTCCAGCGCGTGGCCGCGCAGGCGCAGCGTCTTTTCGTGCGCGGTGGCGCAGAGCACGAGGTAGCCGATGCCGATCGCGAGCAACACAGCGCCGAGCACACGCAATCCGCCGCTGCCGATCTTCCAGTCGGCCGGCAGCTCGAGCGGCCAGAAGCAGAAGGCCGCGCCAGCCACCACCAGATAACCGAACCAGTTCGTCAGCATGCTGAAGCCGAGCACGCGGGTGATCGTCGGGGTGTCCAGCCCGAGCCGCGAGTAGAGCCGGTAGCGGAAGGCGACGCCACCGACCAGCGACCCGAGGTTGAGGTTGAAGGCGTAGCTCACGAAGGTCACGCTCATCACCTTGGCGGCGCCGAGGGGGTGGCCGGTGAGGCGGCGGCCCAGCAGGTCGAAGGTGCTGTAGAGCGCGAAGCTGGCCGCGGCCAGTCCGGCCGCCAGGGCGAGCGTACTCGTCGGCAGTTTCGCGAAGGCGCGCAGCACATCGTCCCAGTCGATGCCGCGGGCCTGCTTCACCAGCAGCCAGACGACGAGCGCGAAGAAGACCCAGGTGCCGATGCGCTTGACCCACGGCCACCAGGGCCGCCGGCCGGATGAGGTCGTCTTGGCGGCGGCAGCGACCGGGGCCGCGGCCATCACGCGGCCGTCTCGGTGTGCGTGGCACCGCCGGCCGGCTCGGGCGGCGGATCGAGCGGCTTGAGCCGGGGCGCGTGGCGCGGCAGCCAGCCCGTGAGCGAGGGGTACCAGCGCAGGATGTGGAAGATGACGAAGCTGCGCACCAGGCGCCAGGCGCTCCACTCCGTGAGGTCTTCGGTCTGGATCTGCTTGCAGCCGTGTTCCATGAGGTGATCGAGCCGCTCCGACAGCACCTGGTTGAAGGCGCGGTCGCGCACGATCACGTTGGCCTCGAGGTTGAGCGACAGGCTCAGCGGGTCGAGGTTGCTCGAGCCCACCGTGCTCCAGCGGTCGTCCATCAACGCCACCTTGCCGTGCAGGGGACGCTCGCCGTATTCATAGATGCGCACCCCCGCATTCAAGAGGTGGTGGTAGAGCAGACTGGCCGCGGTCTTGACGATCGGCATGTCGGGCTCGCCTTGCAGGATGAGGCGCACATCGACGCCCCGACGCGCGGCGCGCCGCATTTCCTTGATGAGCCGGTAGCCGGGGAAGAAGTAGGCGTTGGCGATGACGATGCGCTCGCGCGCCGTGCGGATGGCCGCGCGGTAGTGGCGCTCGATGTCGTTGGTGTGGCGCCGGTTGTCGCGCGTGACGAGCTGCACTTCGGCCTCGCCGACGGGGCTGTTCAGCGCCTCGTGGTGGGCCGCCTTCAGGCGCCGGCGGAACCAGCCCGGGCCCTTGCCGCCGACGGCGATGGCATGGAGCACGAAGCGATGGATCTCGGCGACGATCGGGCCCCGAAGCTCGACCGCATAGTCCTGCTTGGCCTTCGGCCCGAAGTCCATCAGGTGGTCGGCCGAGTAGTTGATGCCGCCGACGAAGGCGCGATGCCCGTCGACCACCACGATCTTGCGATGCATCCGGCGGAACACGTTGAGGCGTTGGCCGAAGAATCGCCGGCCCGGGTCGAACACGCGCACCCTCACGCCCACCGACGTGAGCCCGCCGATGAACTCGGGCGACAGGTCGGGCGAGCCGAAGCCGTCGATCATCAGGTCGACCTTCACGCCGCGCTGGGCCGCCGCGCGCAGGACCGCATGCAAGCCTTGCCCGACCTTGTCATCGAACAGGATGAAGGTCTCGACGACCACCTCGCGCTGGGCCTCGCTGATCGCCTGGAAGACACGCGGGAAGAACTCCTCGCCGTTCTCGAGCAGCGCGAGCGCGTTGCCGCTCAGCCATCGCCGCGCGTTCACAACTCGATCTCCGCCACCAGGGGCGCATGGTCCGACAGGTGCGACCAGGGCTTGCGCGGCAGCACGATGGGCGCGTGCACGCCGGCGTTGCGCACGTAGATGCGGTCCAGCGGCAGCAGCGGGAACCGCGCCGGAAAGGTCTTGGCGGCCGCGCCGTGGGCGTGCACGAAGACTTCGCGCAGGCTCGCGCCTTCGGCCAGGACGTCGTGCGCCCGGCCGCGCCAGTCGTTGAAGTCGCCAGCGACCACCAAAGGCGCGTCCGCCGGCACCTCGTCGCGCACGATGTGGCAGAGCAGCTCGAGCTGCTGCTGCCGGTGCGACTCGGCCAGACCGAGGTGCGCGCAGATCACGTGCACCTCGCCCACGCGCCCCGGCACGCGCAGCGCGCAGTGCAGCAGACCCCGTTTCTCAGGCCCGGCGATCGACACGTCGTGGTTCGTGTAGCTCGCGATCGGGAACTTCGACAGCACGGCATTGCCATGGTGCCCCTTCGGATAGACCGCATTGCGCCCGTAGGCGAACTGCGGCCACATGGTGTCGGCCAGGAATTCGTAGTGCGGCGCCTCGGGCCAGTTGCTGTGCTTGCGAGCATGGCGGGCATGCGTGCCCTGCACCTCCTGCAGGAAGACCACGTCGGCACCGACCGTCCGCACCGCCTCGCGCAACTCCGGCAGGATGAACCTGCGGTTGAGCGCCGTGAACCCCTTGTGGGTGTTCACGGTCATGACCTTGAGCGACAGGGGCATGCGCTGCTCGGGGTTCGGGGGGGCGTCGCTCACGGCAGCAAAAGAGAAAAAGGCATGGCTTCGTTTGTAGGGCGATGCCCTCTCTCCCGCTGTAGGACGCCCCAGCGTCTTCGCCCGACCGATGCCCCGTCCTACAGGCCCGCGCCCCGACGCCTCACAGCGTCATGCAGCACCGGCTTCTACGGTGGGCTTCAACGGCGCGAAGAAGCTGTCGACACCCATCCCTTTCATCACCCTTCAAGGAAGACAACCATGACCAGAACCCTGACCCCGGCCATCGCATTCGCCGCCCTGCTGAGCGCAGGCGCCGCCTTCGCACAGGCGCCCGCGGCGGTGATACCGCCTTCGACCGCCGGCCAGGCCAGCACCGAATCGCGTGCCGGCGTGCCCAACCCCACCCAGCGGCCGGACGGCAGCATGCCCGCCTCGCGCGACGCGGTGAAGGCCGAGGCCCGCGCGAACAACCGCAACCCGGCCAACACCGCAACCCCGGGCGGAGAGCCCAGCACCCGGATGAACAACCAGCCCAACACCATGCCGCCGATGATGAGCGGAACGACCCGCGCCGAGGTGCGCCAGGACGCCGTGAAGCCCAAGCCGCAGTTCGGCCAGAAGGGCGAGCGCCCGGACGTGCCGACCAACCCGAAGAATTCGACCGGCACGCCCAAGTAAGCACGACGCCCCCGTGAAAAAGCCCGCGGCATCGCTGCCGCGGGCTTTTTCGTGGGTGCCACCGGCCGCAGGCCGGCGTGTCGATCAACCCTTCGCGGGCGGCTGACGATGGCCGTGCGGGCCCTGGTGCGGGCCGTGCTCGCCGTGGGCGCCGCGCGGACCGAAGCGCATCGCTTCCGCGTCGAAGGTCTTCTGCTGCGCCGGGTTGAGCGCCGCGTAGAAGGTGCGCGTCGCATCGGCACGCTGTGCGAAGCGCGCGGCGCGTTCGCTCTGGCGGGCCTGCATGCGGTCCAGGCGCTGGGGCGTCGTCAGCTTCTCGAACTCGGCGCGCATGGCGGCACGGTCCGGGCGCTGTGCGGGCGGTGCCGGCGGCTGGATGGCGCTGGTGAAAGCCGACCAGGCGCCTTCCTGCGAGGCCTCGATCTTCAGCTTGGTCTTGAGGTCGGCCAGGTGCTTGGCGCGGCGCTCCTGCATGCGCTCGAAGCCCTTGCCGTCACGCGGCTGGTGGCCGCGCACCTCCGGCTGGGCCGGCGAGGCGGCCTGCGTGATGGCGGGCGGCACATTGGAAGGCGGCGGCGTCTGGGCCGATGCGGCGAAGGTGGCCGAGGCCAGCAGGCTGGCCCACAGGATGCGTTGACGTGCGGTGATCATGAGAGCGTTTCCTTTCAGAGTGAGGACGCTGGCCTGCCGCGGGATCGTTCATCGAGGCTGCGGCGCCGGGGTCCTGCCTGTCGCCGTTGGGCAGCAGGTGAAGGGAAGTGTGGCGTCCGGATGTTTCGCCGGCTTGCCGCTGCGGTCAACGCTCGGTCAGCGCGCGTAAAGATGCGTGAACGGCGCTCAGCCCGCAGCGATGCGCGCCAGGGCGTCGCGGATGGCGGCCGGGTCGGTGGGCCGCACCAGCCGCTCGACCTCCTGGCCGTCGCGCAGGAAGACCAGCGTGGGCCACAGCTTGACGCGGAAGCTCCGGCCCAGCGGGCGGCCGCTGCCATCTTCGACCTTGAGGTGACGCACCTCGGCGTGCGCGGCGAAGGCCGCGTCGACCAGCGGCTGCGCCGCCTGGCAATGGCCGCACCAGTTGGTGCCGAAGTCGACCACGGCGGGGCCGCGCCATTGGTCGATGTCGGCGCGGGTCTCAGTTTCGGGGGTGTAGGGTGTGCTCATACGCGCTCCGTGTTCCCTCGATGGTGGCACGGGTGGCCTGCCCCCGTTGTCGGCCAGGATCTGAACGCCCGGGTGGCGCCGGTCATTCGAGCGCGGTCATTTCCCACGACACGTTCTGCCAGGCCACGCCGAAGCGTTCGTCGGCCCCGGCCGTCGTCTTGCGGCGCAGCGCGTCGAGCGCCCATTCCGCGCCAGCCTGCACGCTGTCGATCAGCGGCACCGGCACCTGCGACGCGATGTCCGCCGCGATGCCGGCCAGCCCGGCGCCGCCGAGGATCACGGCCTGCGCCTTGAAGCGCTCGGCCGCCTGGCAGCAGGCGTCGGCCAGCAGCTGGCGCGCGCCGGCCGGGTCGGCCATCAGCTGCGCACCGGTCGGCGCGACCGTGTGGATGCCCGCCAGCGTCTGCGTGTGGCCCAGCGCGCCGGCCAGGCGCGACAGCATCGGGCGCCAGCGCTCGCCGCCGGTCACGATGGCGAAGCGGCCATGCCAGGCGGCCGCCGAGAAGGCCGCCTCGGCCAGACCGCCCACCGGCACACCGGCGCCTTCGCGCAGCGCGAAGAGACCCGGGTCGCCGAAGCAGCCGATCAGCACCGCGTCGGGCTTGCCGCCGTCCTTGGCGACGGTGGCCGCCCAGGCGTCGATCACCGAGTGATTCGCCACCGCGTAGGTGGCCTCGGACGAGATGTACGGCGCGCCGAAGCGGGCCGTGACGCTCTGCACGTCGACCGCTGCACCGACCGCCTTCTGCACATGTTGCTGCAGCAGGGCGGTGACGGACGCCGAGGTGTTGGGGTTGATGACGAGCAGGCGCGGCACGGGAACCCTTCAGCGACGGCGGGTGGCGCGACGGCGCAGCAGCGAGGCCGCGCCGAGCGCGGCCGCCATCACGCCCAGCGAAACCACGGTGGTGACCGTGCCCAGCGCGTAGATCGACGGCGTGGTCACGGTGGAAGTCAGGCCCTGCAGCTCGAGCGGCAGCGTGTTGACGTCGCCGATGGCCTGCGAGGTCCGCGCGATCTCGTCCCAGCTCAGCGTGAAGCCGAACATGCCGATGCCGACGATCGACGGCCCGATCAGCGGCAGCACGACGTGGCGGAAGGTCTGCCAGGGCGTGGCGCCGAGGTCGCGTGCGGCTTCCTCGTAGGCCGGGTTGAAGCGGTTGAACACCGCGAACATGATGAGCAGGCCGAAGGGCAGTGTCCATGTCAGGTGCGCGCCGAGGGCCGAGGTGAACAGGCCGAGCGCGGTGCCGTAGTTCTCGAGCGTGCTGGTGGCGTCGATGGCGGTCAGCGCCTCCTTGATGCCGGTGTCGAGCAGGCGGAACTGCAGGCCGATGCCCAGCGAGATGATGATCGACGGCATGATCAGGCTGGCCACCGTGACGAAGAAGAGCAGGTTGCTGCCCGCGAGCTTCTTGCGGAAGGCCAGGCCCGCCAGCACCGACAGCACCACGGTGAAGGCCATCACCACCGCGCCCAGCGCCAGCGAGCGCCGGAAGGCCGCGCCGATGTCGACCGTGCCCAGCCCCTCGGCCAGCTTGTAGAACCAGTGCAGCGACACGCCGCGCAGCGGGAAGGTCAGGCCGCCTTCGGGGCCCTGGAAGCTGAGCACGAAGATCGTGATCATCGGGCCGTAGAGGAACAGCACGAAGAGCGCGAAGACGAGCGCCAAAGGCCAGAAGCCGGCTGCGCGTTTTTCGCCGATGCGGTTGCTCATTTTTCTTGTACCCGGTTGGCGCGTGCCGAGGCCACGGGGTATCCCCCTCCGCGAATGTCCCCCGCCGACTGCGTCGGCTCCTCCTTTATTTCGCTGCGGGGGACACCCCATGCCCTCGGCACGGGACGCGCTGCGTCGTACTGGCCGTGGATCAACCATCGCCGTGACGGATCGCGTCGATGGCGTGCTCTGCGCAGCGAAATAAAGGAGGAGGCCGCAGGCCGGGGGACATTCGCGGAGCAGAGGACGCCGTCGGCGCGATCCCGCCCACAGTCGATCGAAGGACTCCGTCGCACCTAGAGCTCCTTCCGAATGTCAACGAGCCGCGTCAGGCCCCAAATGATCATCAGCACCACCGCCAGCAGAATCATCGCGTTGGCCGCCGCCAGCGGGAACTGCAGGTAGGACGTCTGCACCTGGATGATCTTGCCGATGGAGGCGATCTGCTGGCCACCCATCACGCCGATGGTGACGAAGTCGCCCATGACGATCGTGATGACGAAGATCGAGCCGATCAGGATGCCGGTGCGCGAGAGCGGCACGATCACGTTCCACAGCGTCTGCCAGCCGGTGGCGCCCGAGTCGTTGGCGGCTTCGAGCAACGAACGGTCGATGCGCATCATCGAGTTGAAGATCGGCACGATCATGAACATCGTGTAGAGGTGCACGAAGGCGAGCACCACCGAGAAATCGGAGAACAGCAGCCACTCGACCGGTTCGTTCACCAGGCCGATGCCCATCAACCCCTGGTTGACCAGCCCGTTGCGGCCCAGCAGCGGCACCCACGAGATCATGCGGATCACGTTCGACGTCCAGAAGGGCACGGTGCACAGCACGAACAGCACCGTCTGCATCGTCGACGAGCGCACATGGAAGGCCAGGAAGTACGCGACCGAGAAGCCGACGAGCAGCGTGATGCCCCACACCAGCAGACAGAACTTGAGCGTGCTGAGGTAGGTGCTGAGCGTGACGCACAGGTCCCCGTTGTCGGTGAGCTGCGAGCAGCCTTCGAACAGGCTGAAGTAGTTGCGCAGCGTGACCGCGGGGATCAGCTCGTACTCGTTGAAATTCCACAGGCTGACCATCGCGATCAGTGCCAGCGGGATCAGGAAGAACAGCAGGAACACCAGCGCGAACGGCGCCGCCTGCCACCACGCCTTGACGGCATGGACAGAGGGGCTGGGCGCGTGCGCGCTGGTGGTGGGGGCGCTCACGGGATCAGGCTGCGACGAACTCGTTCCACTTGCGGACCATGTACTCGTTCTCGTCCATGACGGCGTTCCAGCAGGCGATGCTGCCCATGCGCTTTTCGTAGCTGCCGCCGTCGCGCACCGAACCGGCCTTGGCCAGCACGTCGCCGTTCGGGCTCTTGATGTCCTGCGAGGCGGCCTTGCCTTCCATCCAGTAGGCCCACTCGTAGGCTTCCATCTTGGCCTTGGCGGTGTCGAGCACGGCGCTGTAGTAGCCCTGGCGGTTGAGGTAGGCACCGGCCCAGCCGTCGAGGAACCAGTTGATGAACTCGTAGGCGCCGTCGAGCTTCTTGCCGCTCAGCGTGGCCGGCAGGCCGAAGCCGGCGGCCCAGGCGCGATAGCCTTCCTTGAGCGGCTGGAAGTTGCAGGCGATGCCCTTGGTGCGCACGGCGGTCACGGCGGGCGACCACATCGATTGAATGACGACTTCGCCCGAAGCCATCAGGTTGACCGACTCGTTGAAGTCCTTCCACAGCGCGCGGAACTGGCCCGCCTTCTTGGCTTCGATCAGGGTCTTGATCGTCAGGTCGATCTCGGCCTTGCTCATGTTGCCCTTGTCCTTGTACTTGTGCAGGCCCTTGGCTTCCACCACCATCGCGGCGTCCATGATGCCGATCGACGGGATGTTCAGAATCGCGGCCTTGCCCTTGAACTCGGGGTTGAGCAGCTCGGCCCACGATTCGATCGGGCGCTTGATCAGGTCGGGGCGGATGCCCAGCGTGTCGGCGTTGTAGACGGTCGGGATGAGCGACATGTACTGCGTCGGCGCGGTCGCGAACTTCTTGCTCTTCTCGCCTTCGAGGTAGATCACCTTCTTGGGCGCGGTGCCCTGGTCGCCCACGGCCTTGCCGGCGACCATGCCCTGCGTGAACAGCGGCGTGATCTTGTCGGCGTTCTTGATCTTCTTGGTGTCGATGCCCTTGAGGTTGCCCGTCGGCACGATCTTCTTGAGCGAGAAGAACTCGGTGTCGATCAGGTCGAAGCTGTTGGGCGCGGTGACGGCGCGCTTGGTCACGTCGTCGGTGGTCACGGCGACGTACTGGATCTCGATGCCGGTGTCGGCCTTGAACTTCTCGGCGATCGCCTTGTCCTGGTTCACTGCGGTGCCCAGGTAGCGCAGCACGACCTTCTCTTGCGCGTGGACGAAGGGCGCCATGCCGCTGGCCAGGATGCCGGCCAGGCCGGCGCCGCCTTGGATGAGGGTGCGGCGCTGCAGGCCTTGGCTGGACGTGTCGATGGGTTCGGACATTGGGAGGTCTCCGGTTGCGGGTTTGAGAAGAATGGGGGGCTCAGAACGTGTGAAGGAACCGTCGCGAGCGCCCCGAGCTTGCGTTGAGGACCGGAGCCGCACTCGCGTGCGGTGAGGACCGCAGATGCGAGATCGGGGGGCGCAGCAGGTTCATTCGCACGTTCTCAGGCCACGAAGGCGGCGATGGCCGCGGTGTCGTCGCGCGCTGCCGGTGCAGCGGCCGCCCGGTCGGGCGGGCGCTGGGCGCCGGGGCCGAGCACCCGCGCGTCGGCCTCGGCCCAGCTCAGGCGCACCGCGTCGCCCGACGCATAGGGCCGCGCCAGGAAGGCGGCTTCGCCGAGCAGCACCGAGACGGTCTGGCGCGCCTTGGCCACACCGTCGAGCGCCAGGCCGAGCAGCACGTAGGTGCCCTGGTATTCGACGTCGGTCACGCGTGCGGCAAGGCCTGGGCCGGCGCCGTCGGGCGTGATCTGCATGTGGTCGTTGCGCACGGCGATCGGGCCGGCGGGCGTGTCGAGCACGTTGTGGCCGCCCATGAAGCGCGCCACGAATTCGCTGGCCGGGTGGTTGTAGACCGCGTGCGGCGAGCCGACCTGCTCGATCAGGCCGTGGTTCATCACGACCATGGTGTCGGCCAGCGCCATCGCCTCTTCCTGCGAGTGCGTGACGTGGATGAAGGTCAGGCCCAGTTCCTTCTGCCAGCGGCGCAACTCGGCGCGCATCTGGATGCGCAGGAAGGGGTCGAGCGCCGACAGCGGCTCGTCGAGCAGCAGCACGCGCGGCTCGGTGATGAGGGCGCGCGCCAGCGCCACGCGCTGCTGCTGGCCGCCGGAGAGTTCACCCGGCTTGCGCTCGGCCAGATGGCCCATGGCCACCCGTTCGAGCAGGTCGCCGGCGCGCTTCTGGCGCTCGGCCTTGCCGACGCCCTTCATCTTCAGGCTGAAGGCCACGTTGTCGAGCGCCGAGAGGTGCGGGAACAGCGCGAAGCTCTGGAACATCATGGCCGTGCCGCGCGCGGCGGCGGGCAGGTCGGTGATGTTGCGGTTGTCCAGCAGGATGTCGCCGCTCGACACCGACTCGTGGCCCGCGATCATGCGCAGCGTGGTGCTCTTGCCGCAGCCCGAGGGGCCGAGCAGGCAGCAGTAGCTGCCGCTGCCGATGCGCAGGTCGATGCGGTCGACCGCGGCGGGCGTGCCGGCCGCGTAGCGCTTGGTCAGCGCGATCACTTCGACGGCGGCGGGGGGCGGGGTGACGGCGTCCATGCTGGCACTTTCGCAAGACATGTGCCAGTCGGGCGCGCACCGAGACGGTGCGCAAGTTTCAGTTCAGATCGACTCGTTACCATCTGCATCTTTCACTGCCGACCCCGGGCCCCTCGGCATCCGACCTGCCCCCGCAGCGCACACCCATGGACCTCCAAGCGATGATCGGCCTCGGCCTGCTGACACTGGTGCTCGGAGCCATCGCCGTGATGGGCACCCACCCCGAGAACCGCGTGCCCTACGCGATCCACATCACGCTCGTCACGAGCCTCGCCTACATCGTCTCGCGGCTGGGTTGAGCGACCGTCAACGCGCTCACGACGGCGCCGCGAACCGCGCCGCCGCCGCCCCCCGCAGCAGCGCCTCGCGCTGCGCCCGGCTGATCCCGCGGATGCCTTCGGCCACGCGCTTGAAGCGCGCCGCATCGATGCTGCCCGTCGCCTGCCACTGCGACAGCTCGGCCGACGGCTTGTGCAGCATCGCGGCCATCCAGGCCGCCTGCGCCGGCTCCAGCGTGCGGGCGCTGCGCCCGAAGTAGCGCCGGGCCGCAGCCTCGGCGCCGCACAGGTTGCCGCCCCAGGGGGCGTTGTCGAGGTAGAGCTGCAGGATGCGCGCCTTGCCCAGAGTCTGTTCCATCTCGACCGCGTAGAGCATCTCGCGCAGCTTGCGCTCGCCGCTGCGCTCCGAACCGGTGATGGCCAGCTTGGCCAGTTGCTGGGTCAGCGTGCTGCCGCCGCGCTCCACGCCACCGCTCTTCTGGTTGGCCGCCAGCGCGGCGCCGAGTTCTTCCAGGTCGTAGCCCGGGTGCTGGAAGAAGCGCTGGTCTTCCGCAGAGATGACCGCTCGAGCGAGCCAGCTGTCGGCCGCCAGACGGGCCGAGGGGCCGCAGCTGCTGCGCGCGCCGAGCAGAGCCTCGGAGCCCAGGCCCTCCACGGTGAAGGCCGCGATGCGCGGACGCAGCGCGATGGCGCCCTCGGGCAGGCCGAGTTCGGCGTGCAGACCGAGCGTGCCGCCGATGCGCGCCTGCTTCAACTCGGGCAACGACGGAGCAATGACCCGGTACCAGCGGGCGATCGGCGCGTCTTCGGCGTCGAAGGCCAGCTGCAGGCCCTTCTGCGACAGGCGCCCGTCCCAGCGGCCCGCGAGCGGCGGCTCGGCGTCGCCGGCGGGCGTGGCCTCGAAGCGCCCGTTGAGCAGATGGCCGTCGCGCCGCACGGTCGCGCTCAGCTGCGCGACCTGAATCGGCTGCGCGCCGAGCGCGGGGACATCGACGACGCAGGGTCCGCAGCGCAGCGCCAGGCTTTGCGTCGCCTCGCTCCAGTCGAAATGCAGGGTGCCGTGCGCGGTGGCGATCGAATGGCCGGCGAGGTGCGGGGCAAACCAGGGCGAGGTCGCCAGGCGCACGGCGGTTGGCACGCCCACGGAGAGGCGCAGCGCCTGCGGCCCGACGCTGGCCACCCATTCGCCGGTGGACGGTGCCAGCACGAACTTCACGATCAGCGCGAGTGCGATGGCAGTGGTCACGACCAGGGCCAGCAGGCTCAGCAACAGCAGGCGCAATGCTCTTTTCACAGCGAATGACTCACAAATCTCCCCTCGATCGTGCCACGGTCACGGCCTGCCAGGGCCCGGGCGATTGCCCGGCCGCAGCGGCCCAGTACCAGGCCGAAGTGTCGGTGAAAGCGCGGCCCTGCGCGTCGACGATGCGCTCGCACACGCGCAGGGTTTCTCCGTGCTTGCGTACCGCCGAGAAGCAGCGCCACAAGCGCTGCTGCGCATCGTTCTCCAGCCGGACCTGGGCCACACGGTAACCCAGCGCACGGTAACAGTCGGCCGCCGGGTGGAGCATGCGTGTCGGCGACGCGACATGGCGCAGCACGAAGACGCCTTGCCCGTCGGTCATGCGCGCGATGGCGCCCGGGAAGCGCTGTGCGAAGCGGTGTTCGACCTCGCTGAGCGCCAGCGGCCGCAGCGGCGCGTCGTCCCAGGTCGAGGGCCATTCGTGGAAGGCCTGCGCCGGCAGCGATGCCGGGGCCTGCCAGGCCTGCGCCACCGAGGCGACCGCGCACACCGCCATCGCGACGCCGAACAGCGCCTTGTGCGCGATGCGGTGGACAAAGCGGTTGGCCAGCCAGCGTTCCAGCCAGGGCATCGACAGCCCCCCATGCGACGCCGATGCGTCGGCGGGCGTGGCCCGCCCCATCGCCCGGGCGATGCCGGCGCAGACCAGCGCCAGCACGAGCAGGCCCAGCGCATCGTGCAACCAGGGCGCCGGGGCCCGGCCCGCGCCTTCCAGCGCCACCAGCGCGCTGTTGCGCACGACGTTGCCGGCCAGCACCAGCAGCCCCACGATCGGCAGGCGCGCGGCGAAGCGGCGGTCGCTGCGACGCGCCCACAGCGCCACCGCGCAGGCGGTGAAGTAGCCCAGCCACACCATCTGCACGCCGGAGCAGGGCGCATCGACGATGACGAGCCGGCCGTCGACCCACAGCGTGCTGCCTTCGCGCGACACGTCGAAGCCCGGCATCAGCAGCCAGCGGCTGGCCTCCGCCGTCAGCACGCGCAAGGGGTAGCCGGCATAGAACTGCAGCGACGACAGCAGCGGCAGCGCCAGCACGGCCAGGCCCGCCACGGGCAGCGCCGCCACACGGCGCGGCAGGAAGGCCAGCAGGCCGCAGGCCCAGGCCAGCACGGCCACCAGTCCGGACAGCAGCGGCGGCAGCACGCCGTGCAGCGCCGTGGCGGCCAGCGTACCGAGCGATGCCAGCAACAGCCAGCCGAGCCGGGGCGCCGCGCGCAGTTCGCCACGCAGCGACACGACCAGCGCCACGAGCGCGGCGACGGCCAGCAGGCCCAGCGGGTCGTCCGACCCGTCCGCCACGCGGCGGGCCATCCAGGTCCACGTCGGCCACAGAGCCACGGTCTGCAGGGCCAGCCAGGCGGCGGCCGGTACGCGGTCGAGGCGGATGCCGCCGTCGATGACGCGCGGGTGGGCGGAAGCGATGTGCGCCAGGTTCATGTCAGTTCTCCATCGTGCAACGACTGCGAAAACCGGCGCAGCCAAAGACCAGGGATACCGCGGAACCGGCTTCGCCGGGCCGCCGGTATCGCCCCCTTGAGGGGGAGGCGCCGCAGGCGCATCGGGGGTGTTCCACTTCAAGCGGTGAAGCGGCGCACGTTCTGCCGACGCGCCCGGCGGCGCAGCATGGCCAGCATCGACAGCACCACGGCCACCGCGCCGAGCATCTCGGGTTCGGGTGTGCTCGGCACCTCCGCGCCCAGCGCCTGCCCGACGGCGAGCTCGCTCACGCCCTGGGGCAGCGGCGAGGGCTGATCGACGCTCGCCGCGTTCTGCGGCGCGACGTTGCGCACGATCTTGTCCACGGCGATGAAGCTGGTGTACTGCGTCAGCAGGCTGTACTTCAGGCCGAGTTCGGTGATCGCCTTCGCGAAGCCGTCGCCGCCTTCCAGGGCTTCCTGGTCGCTCAGCGCCGCAATGCGATGGCGTGCCCACAGCGCGCGCAGCGCGGCGGCGTTCTGCGGCGTGCGGCCGTCGATGGCGATCTCTTCGCGGTACGGGCCGCTCGCGCTCTGGCCTTCGATCACGACACGGCCCTGGGCCTCGCCACGCCATTTGCCGAACACGATCACCGGGCGCTCGCCCAGCACATCGGGCAGCACCACCGGCTCGACGTCGTACACGTCGAGGCCGCCGAAGGTGGCGCGCACGTTGGTCAGCACCGGCGACTCGACCATGCGGCGGAAGCGCGCGGCCTGCTCGGGCGCCTGGATCGGGTCGGTGATGATGAAGGGCTCGCCCATGCCGGCACGAGCCAGGCCTTCCATCAGATGGCGGTTGACGGACGAGCCGATGCCGAAGGCGAACAGGTTGGCTTTCGACAGGTTCCGGCGCACCAGCTCGAAGGCTTCGCGCTCGACCGTGACGTAGCCGTCGGTCACCACCACCACCGTGCGCGACACGTTGGGCGCCTTGGGTTCGGCGTACACCCGCTTCAACGCAGGAATCAGCTCGGTGCTGCCGCCGCCGCTGTAGTTCTGGATCGTCGCCAGCGCCTGTTCGATGTTGGCGCGCGTGGCCGGCACCGACTGCGGCGACAGCATCTTGTTGCTGCCCGAGAAGAGCAGCACGTTGAAGGTGTCGCTCGGGCGCAGGCCGCCGATCAGGCGCTCCAGCACCGTCTTCGCCGTGTCGAGCGGAAAGCCATGCATCGAGCCCGAGATGTCGACCACGAAGATGTAGTCGCGCGGCGAGATCGCGCTGGCCGCCACCGACTTCGGCGGCTCGACCATCGCAAGAAAGAAGTTCTCCGCGCTTCCATCCGCGTTCTGGCCCTGGCCCTTGTAGAGCATCAGGCCCGACTCGATCTTCTCGCCCGCCAGGCGGTAGTCCAGTACGAAGTCGCGGTTGGCCGCCGGCTCCGGCGTGGGCGTGAGGGCGACGCTGGCATGGCGGTCCTCGTCGCTCTTCTTCACGTCGATCGCGTGGGTGGCCGAGCGCACTTCCTTCAGGCCCATCGGCGTGTCGAGCGCGACCTTCAGCTGGAAGCCCGCCTTGGGCGGCACACCGGCACGCAGCACCGGCTGCGCCACCCACTTCGCATCGGCCTGTTCCGACTGCGGGCTGTTGTAGCGCGGTCCGACCACCGTCGGGAACACGAACTGATAGTTCCCCGCGTTGGGCACCAGCAGCTCGGTGTAGCGCAGCTCGACCTTCACCTCGTCGTTCGGCAGGATGTTCGCGACGTTCATCTGGAACACGTTGGGCAGGTGCTGCTCGAGCAGCGCCGCCGTCTTGCCTTCCTTCTTCGCGGTGTCGTACTCGATGCGCGCCTGCTGCTTCTCGCGGATCTGCGCCGTGATGAGCCGGTCGGCCAGCCGCACGTTGAGCCCGCTGACGGCGGCCTTGGTGGAGCCGGGGAACACGTACTTCGCCTCGATGGCGCGCTGGCCCTCGTTGCGGTAGGTCTGCGTCACCGTCACGTCGGCGATGACGCCGGAGATCTTCACGTCGACCGCGGTGTTCTTCAGCGGCAGCGCATCGACGCCGGGCTCACTGCTCTTCACAAAGAAGTACGGGCTCTCGGTCTTCAGGCGCGGGCCCGTGGCCTCTTCCGCATGGAGCGGCCGTGCGGTAAGTGCCAGGAAGGCAGTGGTGGCCAGGGCCAGGGTGCCGGCCCAGAGCCAGGGGCTCCAGCGGCCCGGCTGCGCGGTGGTGTGTTGCATGGCGTTCGTCCTTTTGTTCCCGTTGCTCCGCGAGATGCGGGATGCACGGGAAGGACTGTCGAAGCGCTGCGCGAAGCCGGTGCGAAGCGAATTCGTGCTGTGTGAAGTCTGTGTGAAGTCCGTGTGCGCGAAGCCGCCGCCCGACTTCATCGGGCCTTCGAACGGGCGCGCGAGCATCGGTGCTCCGCCACACGGCCCATGCCCTTCAGGGACAAAAAAATGCTTCAGATGCTTCGCAACTCCATCGTCATCAAGGTGCTCGGCCTCGTCGTGCTGACCTTGCTGCTGTGCATTCCGCTCGACCGCATCGATGCACTCATCCGCGAGCGAGGCGAGAGCCAGCGCGAGGCCGCCGCCGAACTGGCCAGCACCTACACCGGCGCGCAGACCGTGATCGGCCCGGTGCTCGCCGTCCCCTATGTCGAGCGCTGGATGGAGACGCAGCGCAACAGCAAGGGCCAGGTCACCGGCGTCGAGCCGCGCAGCGAGGAAGGCCTGCACCTGGTGTTCCCCGACACGCTGAACATCGAAGGTTCGCTCGCGCCGCAGCAGCGTTACCGCGGCATCTTCCGCATCCCCTTCTACACGCTCGATGCGAAGCTCGACGGGGGCTTCGGTGCCTTCGATCCCGACACGGTGGCGCGCAGCGTCAGCGGTTCGAAGCTGGAGTTCCGCACGCCCTACGTCGTGTTCAACCTGAGCGATCTGCGCGGACTCGACGGTTCGCCCGCGCTGAGCATCGGCGGCGCGACGCTGCGCTTCGCGCAGCGCATGCCGGGCCTGTCGGAGCAGACCTTCGGCAGCGGCATCCACGCGCCGTTGGAAGGCACGGCGCTGTCCGCCTGGCTGGCCGGCAAGCCGCTGCCCTTCGAGATGAAGCTGGCCCTGGTCGGACAGGAGACGCTGTCGATCGCTCCGATCGCCGACGAGACCACCGCGCACCTGCAGTCGCCGTGGGCGCATCCCAGCTTCGGCGGGCGCTTTCTCGCGGCGGAACGCCGCATCGATGCGCAAGGCTTCGACGCACGCTGGCGCGTCTCGTCGCTGGTGACGTCGGCGCGCGACCAGGTGCGTGCGGGGCTGCTCGACCCGGCCGCCACGGCGTTGACGTCCGACAGCGCGGCGGTGCGGATCGATGCCGCGCGCCCGGCTTCCGCCCGCCGCCAGGCCGTGGCCGACGGCCCGCTGCAGACCTTCGACGTGTCGCTGGCGCAGCCGCTCAACGTGTATTCGATGTCCACCCGCGCGGGCAAGTACGGCGCGCTCTTCATCGCGCTGGTGCTGATGGCCGCCTTCATGTTCGAGCTGTTCCGCACGCTGCGTCTGCACCCGGTGCAGTACGGCCTGGTGGGCCTGTCGATCGCGCTTTTCTTCCTGCTGCTGCTCGCACTGTCGGAGAAGATGACCTTCGCCGCCGCCTATGCTTCGGCCGCAGCCGCCAGCGTGCTGTTGCTGGGCGTCTACTTCAGCGCCGTGCTCGGCGGCTGGCGGCGCGGCCTGTCGTTCGCGGCCTTCGTGGCCGTGCTGTACGGTGCGCTGTATGGCCTGCTCGCCTCGGAGAGCAATGCGCTGCTGCTGGGCGCGCTGCTGGTCTTCGGCATGCTGGCGTTGATGATGCTCGCCACGCGCAAGGTCGACTGGTACGCCCTTTCCACCACGGCCGGGGCCACCGCCACCGTTGCGGAACCGATGCCCGGCATGGTGGCTCCTACCCCTTCGAACGCTCGCTGATCACCCATGTCCTCCTTCCCTCGCTTTCCTCGACTCTCGCAGCGTGCGCGCCGCCTCGTGCGTATCGGCCTTCTCTCGGGCACCGCCCTGGCGGTGGTGCTGCTGTGCGCCGGCGGCGTGGCCGTCGCGGTGATCTCCGCCCGCCTGCCCGACGTGTCGGCCCTGTCGGACTACCGGCCCAAGCTGCCGCTGCGCGTGTACACCGCCGACGGCGCGCTGATCGGCGAGTTCGGTGAGGAGCGGCGCCAGCTCGTGCCGATCGACCAGGTGCCGAAGGTGCTCAAGGACGCGGTGCTGGCGGTCGAGGACACGCGCTTCTACGAGCATGGCGGCGTCGATGCGAAGGGCATCGCACGCGCCATGCTGTCGAACCTGCAGCACGGCACGCGGCAAGGCGCGTCGACCATCACGCAGCAGGTGGCGCGCAACGTGTACCTGAGCTCGGAGCAGACCTACTCGCGCAAGCTGTACGAGGCCCTGCTGGCGCTGCGGCTGGAGCGCCAGCTGAGCAAGGACCAGATCCTCGAGATCTACCTGAACCAGATCTACCTGGGCAACCGTTCCTACGGCTTCGCCGCCGCATCGGAAGCCTATTTCGGCAAGCCGTTGAAAAATCTCAGCATTGCCGAGGCGGCGATGTTGGCCGGATTGCCGAAGGCACCGCGCACCGGCAACCCGGTGAGCAACCCGCGGCGCGCGCGCACACGGCAGCTGCATGTGATCGAGCGCATGCGCGAGACCGGCGCCATCACCGTCGCGCAAGCCGACGAGGCGAAAGCCGAAGCCCTGCACCTGCGCGACCCCGCCGACCCGAAGCAGCTGCATGCGGAACACGTCGCCGAGACGGTGCGCCAAACGATGGTGGCGCAGTACGGCGAGAGCGCCTACACGCGCGGCTTCAAGGTCTACACCTCGCTGATCGCGACCGACCAGGCCGCGGCCTACCGCGCGCTGCGGCGCGGCATCATGGACTACGAACAGCGCCAGCCCTACCGCGGCCCGGAGAAGTTCGTGAGCTTGCCGGACGACCCGGCGGCGCTCGACGAGACGGTCGACGATGTACTGGCCGACCGGCCCGACAACGGCGACCTGATGTCCGCCGTGGTGCTGTCGGCCACGCCGCGCGAGGTCGTGGCGGTGCGCGGCGACGGCGACCCGATCACGATCACCGGTGCCGGCCTGCAGATCGCGCGCGTGGCGCTGTCCGACAAGGCCGCCCCGACCGTGAAGCTGCGGCGCGGTGCGGTGATCCGCATCGTGAAGGGCGCGCGCGACAGCTGGACGATCACGCAGCTGCCCGAGGTCGAAGGCGCCTTCGTCGCGCTCGACCCGCGCGACGGCGCCGTCCGTGCGCTGGTAGGCGGCTTCGATTTCGAGAAGAACAAGTTCAACCATGTGACACAGGCCTGGCGCCAGCCGGGCTCGAGCTTCAAGCCCTTCATCTACTCGGCCGCACTCGAGAAGGGCTTCACGCCCGCCACGGTGGTCGACGACGCTCCGCTCTTCTTCGATGCGGCGACGACGGGCGGCCAACCCTGGGAGCCGAAGAACTACGACGGCACCTTCGAAGGCCCGATGAGCCTGCGCAGCGCGCTGATGGCCTCGAAGAACATGGTGTCGGTGCGGGTGCTGCAGTCGATCGGCGCACCGTATGCGCAGGACTGGATCACGCACTTCGGCTTCGACCGCGACAAGAACCCCGCGGTGCTGCCGATGGCGCTCGGTTCGGGTTCGGTCACGCCGATGCAGATGGCCTCGGCCTATGCGGTGTTCGCCAACGGCGGCTACCGCGTGGCCCCGCGGCTCATCACCCGCGTGACCGACCACCGCGACCAGGTGCTGACCGAGTACGCCGCACCCGCACTCGACGAGAGCGCACGCGCCATTCCCGCACGCAATGCCTTCGTGATGAACACGCTGCTCAACAGCGTGATGAAGGGTGGCACCGGCACCAAGGCCTGGCAGGCGCTCAAGCGCGACGACCTGTACGGCAAGACCGGCACCACCAACGATTCGCTCGACACCTGGTTCGCCGGCTTCCAGCCGTCGATGGTCGGCGTCGCCTGGATCGGCTACGACACGCCGCGCCGCCTCGGCGTGCGCGGCGAGACCGGCGGCAGCCTGAGCCTGCCGGTGTGGACCGACTTCATGCGCACGGCCCTGCAGGGCGTGCCCGTGGCCGAGCCGGCCGCACCGGACGGCGTAGTGCAGGTCGACGGCACCTGGTACTTCGACGACTATGCGCCGGGCCGCGGCATCGCGTCGCTCGGCGCGGAGAACGGCGAGATGCCGCCGGCCGAAGCGCTCGCCGGCCCGCCGGTGGGAAAGATGCCGACGCCCGAGGAGCGCAAGAGCATCCTCGACATGTTCCGGTAGGGCCTGTCAACGCGGGCCGAGCGGCAGCGAGAGCGTCGCCAGCGCACCGCCGCCCTTCGCGTTGACCAGCTCGATGCGCCCGCGGTGCAGTGCGGCGATCTCCTTCACGAAGGCCAGGCCGAGCCCGGTGCTCTTGCGCTTGCTGTGCGGCCGGGCCAGCGAATAGAACTTCTCGAAGACCTTCTCGCGCGCGTAGTCCGGAATGCCGGGGCCGTGGTCGCGCACGACGATGCGCGCATGCCGCGCGTCGGCCTCCAGCCCCAGAAGCACCGCACTGCCCGACGGTGCGAAATCGATCGCGTTGTCGAGCAGGTTGCTGACCGCTCGCCGCAGCAGGAAGGGGTCGCCTTCGACCGTCGGCTGCGCGCGCAGATCGAGTGTCACGCGCACCTCGCGCGCGGCGGCCGCCGCCTGCGCACCGGCCGCCACGTCGTCGAGCAGCGTGGCCAGCGCCACCGGCTGCGTGCGCTGCAGGACGCGCCGCGTCTCGAGCGCGGTGAGTTCCATCATGCGGTCGACGATTTCCTGGATGCGCTGCGTCTCGCTCGCGATGTTGGCGAGGAAACGTTCGCGCTCGGCCTGCGGCATCGACGGTTCCTGCAGCAGCTCGGCCGCGCCGCGGATGGCCGACAACGGGCTCTTCACCTCGTGGGTGAAGGTCTGCACGTAGTCCGAGACATAGTTGCGTCCGGTAAGCGCGTCGCGCATCTCGCTGAAACCGCCGCGCAGCGCGTCGAGCACACGCCGCGCCATGCGGCCGACGCTCAGCGTCTTCTGCGCGCGGGCCCAGGCGATGTAGTCGGAGATCAGCCCGAAGGGCCGCACCAGCCACACCGACACGATGATGGCCAGCACCAGCAGCGCGAAGGCCGAGCCGACGCCGACCCACAGCGTGCGCGCCCGCGCGTCCTCGACGAACTGGCCGAAGCTCTGCACCGGCTTGCCGACGCTCACCATGCCGACGATCTCGTTGTTCCAGCGGATTGGCGCGCCGACGTACATGACGGAGGTGCGCGGGTCCACCTCCACGTCGCGCGAGGTGCGCGCGCCATAGAGTCCCGCGAGCGAGCGATTGACGTCGGCCCATCGGGAATAGTCCGCGCCGACGGCACGGCCGAGCGAATCGAACAGCACCCGGCCGCTGCGGTCGGTCACGTACACGCGCAGCTCGACGCGGTTCTTGTGCAGGTTGTAGATCTGCGCCGAAAACTGGCGCGCATAGACCGAGCGGAACAGCGGCTCGAGCCGCGCCGTGTTGATGGCGCCGGCGATCACGTCCTGCTCGACCAGGCTGGCCATGAACTGCGAGCTTTCGACCAGCGATTCTTCGGCCGACTCGCGGTAGCGCGGATCGATGTCGCTCACCACGCGGTACAGCAGGAAGGCGATGCCTGCGGCGTAGATCAGCAGGATGCCCAGGAAGATGCGCGAGCGCTTCGTCACGTCACGCCGCGTCAGGCCGCGGTGGGCAGGTCTTCGTTCAAGGCGTAGCCGGTGCCGCGCAGCGTGCGGATCGGCTCGACCTCCGGCGCCACCGCCTTCAGCTTGGCGCGCAGCGTCTTGATGTGCGCGTCCACCGTACGGTCGAAGCTGTCGCCGGGGTCGTCCCAGACCATTTCCAGCAGTTCGTCGCGGGTATAGACCCGGCCCGGCCGCTGCACGAAGAGGCACAGCAGGCCGTATTCGTAGCGCGACAGTTCCAGCGCCCGGCCGTAGTAGCGGATCTGTCGCCGCTCGCCATCGATCAGGAAGGGCTGTGGCGGCTTGGCCGCCGCCGGGGCAGGGGGGGCCACGGGCGCGGCCGCGGCGGCCCGCACGCTGCGTCTGAGCACCGTCCTGACCCGTGCCACGAGCTCCCGCGGGGAAAAAGGTTTGGCGATGTAGTCGTCCGCACCGAGTTCCAGGCCGACGACCCGATCGATCTCGTCGCTGCGGGCGGTCAGAAAGATCATCGGCACGTCGGCGCCGCCCGGGAGCGCCTGCAGCCGCTTGAAGAGTTCGAAGCCGTTGAGGTCGGGCAGACCGACGTCCAGGATGGCCAGCGCCGGGCGCTGCTGCGCGAACGCGGCCAGCGCCTCTTGCGCGGTGGCGCACCACACGGGCGTGAAACCGTCGCTGCGCAGCACGTACTGCACGGTGTCGGCGATGCCGGACTCGTCTTCCGCGATGAGGATGCGGGGGTGGGGGGCCGGGACGGGAACGCTCATGCGGGAATGGTAGCGATGCGGCAGCGAGCCGATTCGGCCTTTTTCCGGCAGCGCCGGTCACGGGGCGGCGGGGGCCTGACGGCCACACTCGCCAAAGATTTCTGCGAAACGCGCGGCGTCTCTATCTTCTTCTTATCTCTCTTATTCAAATTAGTAGTAGTAGATAGGGGTCGCGCCTTTCTGTGGACAGGGCACTATTTCATTGGTGTGACAAGGACTTGCCGGTGCCCGACCCATGTGCGCACCCCTGCTTCTCTGCTGTCGCGCGCGCAGGGACAACTTCGGCGCTTCGAACCGGCCTGTGGACAACCTCCTGCTTGTGCCGGAACTCTCCCCAGAGTTGTCCTTTGACAGGGTCGCGGAAATCTGGGAAAGGAGGGTCGCGCGTGAAGACATCCACTGCTCAATAATTGGGCAGAATGTTGTTTCTCTTTTAAAAACAATGAGTTAGGAGGCCTTTACAAGAAAGTGCTTGAGTTATTCACAGAGTTACCCAAGGTTTGTGGGGAGAAGGTTCGACGTCGCGCGCTTCGGCGTCAACATCGGCCGAATCGCTTCGAAGAACCCAACATCCGAAAAAGGAACGTCCCGTGAGCCCCTCCGAAACCCGTGCCATCGTGACCCTGAGCCTGCTGGCCGCCTTTGTCGATGGCGACAAGCACGAGCGCGAACGTGCCGAGATCAAGCGCATCGCCGAAGGCCTGTCGCAGGCCGATGGTGTGCATCTGCCGACGCTCTACCAGGATGTGCTGATGAAGCGTGTGTCGCTGGCCGAAGTGGGCACCGCGCTCACCAGCACCGAATCACGCCAGCTCGGCTACGAGATGGCGGTGTGCGTGTGCGACGCCGACGGCGCCCAGTCGGAAGCCGAACGCCACTTTCTCGCCGACCTTCGCACCTCGCTGGGCCTCGACGCGCCGACGGCCGTGCAGTTCGCCGAGCAGGCCGAGGCGATCGTCACGACGCCGCTGGCGAATACCGCCACGGTGGCGGCCGCCGCGGCGCCGTCCGTCGACAACGCCGAACTCGACCCCTCCATCCTGAACGCCGCCATCCTCAACGGTGCGCTCGAACTGCTGCCCGAAACCCTGTCGACCATGGCGATCATTCCGCTGCAGATGAAGCTGGTCTACCGCATCGGCAAGGCCCACGGCTACGAACTCGACAGCGGCCACGTGAAGGACTTCATCGCCACTGTCGGTGTGGGCCTGACCTCGCAGTACCTCGAGCAGGCCGGCCGCAAGCTGCTGGGTGGCTTGCTGGGCAAGGTGGGCGGTGGTCTGCTGCGCGGCCTGGGCAATCAGGCCGTCAGCTCGGGCATGAGCTTCGCCACCACCTATGCGCTGGGCCATGTGGCCAAGCGCTACTACGCGGGTGGCCGCACGCTGTCGACTCAGATGCTCAAGGAAGCGTATGCCAGCGTGACGAAGGAAGGGCAGGGGCTGCAGACGCGCTACCTGCCGGCCATTCAGGAGAAGGCGCGCACCTTGAACCCCTCGCAGATCCTCTCGATGGTTCGCGGGGCCTAAGCCCGTGTCATCGCCTCGGTACCCGCCAGGTCTTCCAGGATCGGGCAGTTCGGCCGTGCATCGCCATGGCAGCAATGCACGAGGTGCGACAGCGTGCGCTGCATCGCCTGCATGTCGGCGATGCGTTGTTCCAGTTCGCCCAGGTGCTTCTGCGCGATGCGCTTGACGCTGGCGCTGGTGCGCCGGCGGTTGTGCCAGAGGCCGACCAGCTCGGCGATTTCTTCCATCGAGAAGCCGAGGTCGCGCGAGCGTTTGACGAAGCGCAGCGTGTGGATGTCGGCGGCGCTGTACTGCCGGTAGCCGCTCTCGGTGCGCGCCACCGCCGGCAGCAGGCCCAGCCCTTCGTAGTGGCGCACCATGCGGGCCGAGACGCCGGAGCGGCGCGCGGCTTCGCCGATGTTCCACGGTCCGGCGCTTCGGGGGGGTGTCATCTCACTGGACTTTGTAGCCGGCGTTCTCGATGGCCGCCACGATGTCTGCGCGCGGCTGTTCGCTCAGCACGTCGACGTGGCCGGTGGGCAGGTCGACCGTGACCTGCGCTTCGGGGTCGACGGCCTGCACCGCGTTCTGGACGGCGCTCGCACAATGGCCGCACGTCATGCCGGCGACCTGGAATTTCTGGCTCATGGTTTTGCTCCTTGCAAGGGGAATGTCGGATGAAGAGAGAACACCGCAGTGTGAACCTTGACGCTGTGGCAAGGTCAAGTGCCTGGGGTCTTGACCTTGCCACGATGTGAGGCTTTAGGCTCCCGACCATGAACGATGCACACACCCTTTCGCCGCACACCGTCGATCTGTCCGTCGGCGGCATGACCTGCGCGTCCTGCGTGGGCCGCGTGGAGCGCGCGCTGCAGCAGGTGCCCGGCGTGCGCGAGGCCAGCGTGAACCTGGCCACCGAGAGCGCCCGCATCGTGGTCGATGCCAACGGCGACGAGGGGATCGACGCGCGCCTGCGCCGGGCCGTGCGCAGCGCCGGGTACGAGCCCCGCAGTGCCGAAGCCGCGCAGGCGGCGGCCGATGCATCGTCGTGGGAAGGCTTCCTGCCCGTGGCGGCGGGCCTGGTGCTGTCGGCGCCGCTGCTTGCACCGATGTTGCTGCAACCCTTCGGGGTGCACGCGATGCTCTCGCCGTGGTGGCAGTTGCTGCTGGCCGCGCCCGTGCAGTTCTGGCTGGGCGCGCGCTTCTACCGCGCGGGTTGGCACGCGGCGCGCGCGCTCACCGGCAACATGGACCTGCTCGTGGCGCTGGGCACCAGCGCGGCCTTCGGCCTGTCGCTGTGGCTCTGGTGGCGCGCCGTGCCGGGCGAGATGCCGCACCTGTATTTCGAGGCGTCGGCGGTGGTCATTTCACTCGTGCTGCTGGGCAAGTGGCTGGAGGCGCGCGCCAAGCGCCAGGCCACGTCGGCCATCCGCGCGCTGCAGCAGCTGCGGCCCGAGGTGGCGCACCTGGTCGGGCCACGGAAGGAAACCGACGTGCCGATGGCGGAGGTGATGAAGGGCGACACGCTCGCCGTGCGCCCCGGCGAGCGCGTGCCCGCGGATGCGCGCGTGCTCGAAGGCCGCTCGGAGGTCGACGAGTCGATGCTCACCGGCGAGCCACTGCCGGTGGCCAAGGGGCCGGGCGATGCGCTCACCGGCGGCTCGGTGAACGGGGCGGGCCGGCTGGTGGTCGAGGTGCGTGCGGTGGGTGCCGAGAGTGTGCTGGCCCGCATCATCCGGCTGGTGGAAGACGCGCAGGCCGCCAAGGCGCCGATCCAGCGTTTGGTCGACAAGGTGGCGGCGGTCTTCGTGCCGGTGGTGCTGGGCATCGCGCTGCTCACGCTCGTCGCGTGGTGGATGGCCGGCGCGGGCAGCGAAGCCGCGCTGGTGCATGCGGTCGCGGTGCTGGTGATCGCCTGCCCCTGCGCGCTGGGTCTGGCCACGCCGGTGGCGGTGATGGCCGGCACCGGTGTGGCGGCGAAGCACGGCATTCTCATCAAGGACGCGCGCTCGCTCGAGCTGGCCCACAAGGTCGACACCGTGGCCTTCGACAAGACCGGCACGCTGACGCTGGGCACACCGGCCCTGACCGAACTGGTGCCGAACGGACTACCGCGTGCCGGTGAGGCGACGAACGACCTGCTCGCCGTGGCGGCGAGCCTGCAGCGCGGCAGCACGCATCCGCTGGCGAAGGCGGTGCTCGATGCGGCGGCGAAGGCGGGGCTCGACGCTGCCGCGGCGCGCGACCTGCAGTCCGAGTCGGGGCGGGGCGTGCGCGGCGTCGTCGACACCGGCGAATGGGCGATCGCAAGTCTGCGCTGGTGCGAGGAACTCGGCGCCGTCCCGGACGCTTCCGTCGTGCAACGCCTGCAGCAGCGCGGCGCCACGGTCTCGGCACTGCTGTCGTTCGCGGCCGGCGGGGCGCCGCAGGTGAAGGCGCTGCTGGCCTTCAGCGACGAGCCGAAGCCGCAGGCCGCCGACGCCGTCGCGGCGCTGCAGGCGCGCGGGCTGCGCGTGGTCATGATCTCCGGCGACAACGTGCATGCCGCGCAGGCCATGGCCGCGCGCGTGGGCATCGCGCCCGACGACGTGCGCGCCGAGGTGCTGCCGGCCGACAAGGCGGCGCAGGTCGCGGCGCTGCGCCAGGGCGGCCGCATCGTGGCGATGGTCGGCGACGGCGCCAACGACGCGCCGGCCCTGGCCGCGGCCGATGTCGGCATCGCCATGGCCAACGGCACCGACGTCGCGATGGAGGCGGCCGGCATCACGCTGATGCGCGGCGACCTGTCGCTGGTGGCCGATGCGCTCGACCTCTCGGCGCGCACGGTGGCGAAGATCCGGCAGAACCTGTTCTGGGCCTTCGCCTACAACGTCGTCGGCATTCCCTTCGCGGCCTTCGGCCTGCTCAGCCCGGTGGTGGCGGGTGCGGCGATGGCGGCATCGAGCGTGAGCGTGATGGCCAACGCGCTGCTGTTGCGGCGCTGGCGACCGGGAGATCGCCGCCTCGCGGTTTGAGGTGGTGTAGAAACGCGGCACCACGCCCACCGACCATTTCATGCGAATCCTGTTGATCGAAGACGACGCCGTGCTGCACGACGTCATGCTGCGCAGCCTGCGCGATGCCGGCCACCGCGTGGACCTGGCGACCAATGTCGAAGATGCCGACCACCTCTGGCGCGTACAGCCTTTCGACGCGGTGCTGCTCGACCTGAATCTGCCAGCCACGTCGAGCCCCACCAGTGGGCTGGCCAGCGGCCTGCAGGCGCTGCGCCAGGCACGCAGCCGCGGTGACCGCACGCCGGTGCTGGTGCTGACCGCGCGAGACCGCACCGACGAGCGCATCGCGGGCCTCGACGCCGGTGCCGATGATTACCTGGGAAAGCCCTTCGATCTGGCCGAGGTCGAGGCACGGCTGCGCGCCCTGGCGCGGCGCGCGCAGGGCACCGACGATGTCTCGACGCTCGGCCAGTTGCGGCTGGACCGCAAGGCGCGGCGCTTCGGCGTGGCGGGCGTGCCGCTCGACCTGCCGGCGCGGGAGTTCGAGGTGCTGTGGGAACTGATGAGCCCGCCCGGCCGCACGGTGAGCAAGCGCGAGCTGTCCGACAAGCTGTCGAGCTTCGACGAATCGCTGGGCGCCAACGCGCTCGAAGCCTTCATCTCGCGCCTGCGCAAGAAGTTGTCCGGCAGCGGCGCGAGCATCCGCACGCTGCGCGGCATCGGCTACCTGCTCGAAGCCGAGGCGCCGTGACAGCGGAGGTACGCGCAGCGGCGCCGTCGCTCACGCGGCGCGTGCTGCGCGGCGTGCTGCTGCCGCTGGCGCTGACCTGGCTGGTAGGTACTGGCGTGGCGCTGGGGGTGGCCAACAGCTTCACGGAACAGGCCTTCGACCGCACGCTGCTCGACGATGCCTATGCGGTGTCGTCCAACGTGCGCGCCACCGCGGGCGGCATCGAGCTGCTGCTGACGCCGCGCGAGGTCACGGCGGTGCTGTTCGACCAGACCGAGGCGGTGCACTTCGCGGTGCTGCAGATGGATGGCCGGCGCCTGGCGGGCGAGGCCGGGCTGGACGCGCCCGTGCCCGAGGGCGATGCGTCCCATCGCTTCTCCGACATCGTGTTCCAGGGCCAGACCTTGCGGGCGGTGGTGCTCAACCATGCCGAAGCCAATCCGTACCGCGTGCTGGTGGCGCAGACCACGCGGGCGCGCTCGGCGCTGGTGGAGCGCCTGCTGGTCTACGCGCTGGTGCCGCAGATCCTGCTGCTCGCCGTGCTGGCGGTCTGGCTGTGGCGCCGCATCAACCGTGAGTTGCGGCCCCTGGGCGAACTCGAGGCCACGCTGGACCGTCGCGATGCGAACGACCTGTCGCCGGTGCCGGTGGCGCGCAGTTCGCGCGAACTCGAGCGGCTCGGCGAGGCGATGAATGCCCTGTTCGTGCGGGTGGCGCACAGCGTGCGCGCGCAGCGCGAATTCGCCGGCAACGTGGCGCACGAGCTGCGCACGCCGCTCGCCGGCATCCGCGCGCTGGCGGACTACGGCCTGGCGCAGAAGGATTCGGCCGTGTGGCGCGAACAGCTCGAACGCATCGCCGCGAGCCAGGCGCGCGCCAGCCACCTGGTCGACCAGTTGCTCGCCCTGGCCCTGGCAGACGAAGGCCGCACGGCGCTGCAACGTGCCCCGGTGCGGCTGGATCTGCTGGCGGAAGAAGCGGTGATGCGCCATCTGGCGCGGGCCGACGTGAAGGGCATCGATCTGGGCGCCCAGGGCCTGGATGCCGGGCCGGTGACGGTGCAGGCCAATGCCGCGCTGGTCGAAGGCATCCTCGACAACCTGCTGGACAACGCGCTGCGCTACGGCGGCCGCACGCTCACCGTCGAACTCGACGGCGGGGTGCTGAGCGTGGTGGACGACGGCCCCGGCATTCCTGCCGCGTCGCGGCAGGCGCTGATGCAGCGCTGGGCGCAGGGCGCCGACGGGCAGAAGCTGGGGCAGGGGGCCGGGCTCGGGCTGTCGATCGTCGCGCGCTATGCGCAACTGCTCGGTGCCCGGCTGACGCTGGACGATGCCGATGCGCGCGGCGGGCTGCGCGTGAGCCTCGCTTTCCCGCCGGGGTCTGCGCCGGGGACCGATCAGCCGAGCGTCGGATAGTCGGTGTAGCCCTTCTCGCCGCCACCGTACATCGTCGCCTTGTCGACCTCGTTGAGCGGTGCGTTCTCGCGCAGGCGGCGCACCAGGTCCGGGTTCGAGATGAAGGGCTTGCCGAAGGCCACGAGGTCGTCGCCTTCCTTGACGGCCGTCTCGGCGAGAGGCTTGTCGTAGCCGTTGTTCACCATCCAGGCACCCTTGCCGCCGGCCTGGCGGTAGGCGGCCTTGAGGGCCTCGTAGTCGAAGGGGCGGTCGGCGATCTCGCGCGGGCCGCCGGTGGCGCCCTCGATGACGTGGATGTAGGCCAGGTTCATCGTCGCGAGCTGCTTGACCACGTACTCGAACAGCGGCTGCGGATCTTCGTCATAGGCATCGTTGGCCGGCGTCACGGGCGACAGCCGGATGCCGGTCTTGCCCCCGCCGATGGCGTCGGCGATGGCGCGCGTCACCTCCAGCAGCAGGCGGGCGCGGTTCTCGATGCTGCCGCCGTAGTCGTCGGTGCGCTGGTTGCTGCCGCGCTTGAGGAACTGGTCGAGCAGGTAGCCGTTGGCGCCATGCACCTCGACGCCGTCGAAGCCGGCCGTCTCGACCGCGTTGCGGGCCGCGGCGGCGTAGGTGTGGACGATGCCGGGCAGTTCGTCGGCCCGCAGCGCGCGCGGCTCGGAGGTCTCGACGAAGCTCGCCACGCCGTTCTTGATGAGCACGGTCTTGCTCTTGGCCGTGATGGCGGAGGGGGCGACGGGCTTGCCGTTGTCGGGTTGCAGGTCGGTGTGCGAGATGCGGCCGACATGCCACAGCTGCACCACGATCTTGCCGCCCTTGGCATGCACCGCGGCGGTCACGCGCTTCCAGCCGTCGAGCTGTTCGGTGCCGTACAGGCCCGGCACGTCGGCGTAGCCCTGGCCCTGGTGGCTGATGGCCGTGGCTTCGGTGATGAGCAGGCCGGCGCTGGCGCGCTGCGCGTAGTAGGTGGCCGTGATCGGCAGCGGGATGGCGTTGGGCGAACGGTTGCGCGTCAGCGGTGCCATGACGATGCGGTTGGCCAGATGCAGGTCACCGGCCTGGACGGGATCGAAGAGCGTAGGCATGGGTCGTGTTCGTGTTGTCGTGTGGTTGCTGAGGAAAGCGTGCGCCAAGCGTAGGCCGCAGCGACCAACCGTGCTGCTGCGAGGTTGTCGGTCTTGGTGTAGCTAGGCCGGCCGGGCGCACCGTTGCGCTTACTTGCCGGCGCTCTCGGCCTTCATGGCTTCCTGCACAGCCGGGCGGGCGCCGACGCGGGCATGCCAGGCGCGCAGATGGGGGTAGGGGGTGAGGTCGAAGGCCAGCGGCTTGGCCCAGTTGGTCACCGTGAAGAGGTAGCCGTCGGCCACGGTGAAATGCTCGCCCATCAGGTAGTCCTTGCCCTCGATCTCCTTGTCGATCCAGGCGAAGCGCGCCTTCAGGCGTTCCTTCGCGATGGTCTTCGCTTCCTCCGGCATCGACGGGTTGAACAGCGGGCTGAAGCCCTTGTGGACCTCGGTGCCGATGAAGGTGAGCCATTCCTGCAGGCGGTAGCGCTGCAGCGTGCCGGCGGCCGGTGCCAGGTTCTTCAGGGGCGCCTGGTCGGCGATGTACTGCACGATCGCAGGGCCTTCGCGCAGGCGCGTGCCGTCGTCGAGCTCGAGCAGCGGCACGTAGCCGAGGGGGTTGATGCCGTAGTAGTCGGTGCCGTCCTGGAGCTTGTGGCTCTTGGTGCTGGCCAGCACCGGCTCGAAGGCGATGCCGGCCTCGTGCAGGGCGATGAAGGGCGAGAGCGAACAGGCGCCGGGGGAGTAGTACAGCTTCATGCGAAGGCTCCGATCGGATGGTGGGAAGGGCTTGGCGAGAGGCGCCGCCGGGGGCGGACCTGTCGAAGAAGGCCGATCGTAGCGGGTGGATCGCGGCCTCCGCCGGCACCGCGTTTTTGTCCTACGGCGGCTCGCGGAACGCGACTATCCGCCGGATGGGCCGGGTTTTCTACGCTCGTCCCCCAGGCGGTACGGTGCTGCCGACAAGGAGTTCGCATGTTGAAGTACGCCATCATTTTCGCGATCGTCTCGCTGGTCGCCGGTGCGCTCGGCTTCGGCGGCGTCGCCGCCGGCGCGGCCGGGATCGCCAAGGTGCTGTTCGGTCTGTTCCTGGTGCTGGCCGTGGTCTTCCTGGTGCTCGCTGCGCTGGGCGTGGGAGCCGTGCGAAAAGCGATCGATTGAGGGGCAGACGGCATCGGAGCACCCCGGGGGCTGGTGCGGCGGTAGAGCGGCCGAGGGATGCTATAAAAAGCATAGCAACACAGCACGTCGGCAAGAGGCTCGCAGCGTTGTTCCTGGGAAACGGCCGGGTGCCCACACAGGCGGCATTGGCGGGCGGCGGCGCTTAAAATCACCGCCCCCTCTCTTGCAGAGTCCCGCCGCGCACGCGTGAGTGCGCCCATCCAGATGCTGTATCCCCAAGAATTCGATGTGATCGTCGTCGGCGGCGGCCATGCCGGCACCGAAGCCGCGCTCGCGGCCGCCCGCATGGGCGCGAAGACCCTGCTGCTCACCCACAACATCGAGACGTTGGGCCAGATGAGCTGCAACCCGTCGATCGGCGGGATCGGCAAGGGGCACCTGGTGAAAGAGGTGGACGCGCTGGGCGGCGCGATGGCGCTGGCCACCGACGAGGCGGGCATCCAGTTCCGCATCCTCAATTCGAGCAAGGGTCCGGCCGTGCGTGCCACCCGGGCGCAGGCCGACCGCGTGCTCTACAAGGCGGCGATCCGGCACCGGCTGGAGAACCAGCCGAACCTGAGCCTGTTCCAGCAGGCCGTCGACGACCTGATGGTGGAGGGCGACCGCGTCGTCGGCGCCGTGACGCAGGTGGGCATCCGCTTCCGGGCGCGGACCGTGGTGCTCACGGCGGGCACCTTCCTGGACGGCCGCATCCACGTCGGGCTCGACAACTACCAGGCCGGGCGCGCGGGCGATCCGCCGGCGATCAGCCTGTCGGCCCGCCTCAAGGAATTGAAGCTGCCGCAGGGCCGCCTGAAGACCGGCACGCCGCCGCGGCTGGACGGGCGGAGCATCGATTTTTCCAAGTGCGCCGAGCAGCCGGGCGACGGCATGCCGGGCGGTGCGACCGACGTGATGCCGGTGTTCAGCACCATGGGCCGTGCCGACATGCACCCGCGGCAGATGGCCTGCTGGGTCACCCACACCAACGCCCGCACGCACGAGATCATCCGCTCCGGCTTCGACCGCAGCCCGATGTTCACCGGGAAGATCGAAGGCGTGGGGCCGCGCTACTGCCCGAGCGTCGAGGACAAGATCAACCGCTTCGCCGACAAGGACAGCCACCAGATCTTCCTGGAACCGGAAGGGCTGACCACGAACGAGTACTACCCGAACGGCATCTCGACCAGCCTGCCTTTCGACATCCAGTACCAGCTGGTGCGCTCGATGGTGGGGCTGGAAAACGCGCACATCCTGCGGCCGGGCTACGCCATCGAGTACGACTACTTCGACCCGCGCGAACTCAAGAGCAGCTTCGAGACGCGGGCGATCCAGGGGCTGTTCTTCGCCGGCCAGATCAATGGCACCACCGGCTACGAAGAAGCGGCTGCGCAGGGCTTGTTCGCGGGCATCAACGCCGCGCTGCAATGCCGCGGCGAGGAGGCCTGGCTGCCGCGACGCGACGAGGCCTACCTCGGCGTGCTGGTCGACGACCTGATCACCAAGGGCGTGACCGAGCCCTACCGCATGTTCACCAGCCGCGCCGAGTTCCGGCTGCAGCTGCGCGAGGACAACGCCGACATGCGCCTGACCGAGACAGGGCGCCGCCTGGGCCTGGTGGACGATGCGCGCTGGGAGGCGTTCTCCCGCAAGCGCGATGCTGTTTCACGTGAAACACAGCGCCTGAAGTCGATCTGGGTGAATCCCCGCAACCTGCCGGCCGCCGAGTCGACCCGGGTGCTGGGCAAGGCGATCGAGCACGAATACAACCTGGGCGACTTGCTGCGCCGGCCGGACGTCGACTATGCGACGCTGATGTCGCTGGACGGCGGCAGGTACGCGCCGGCCCAGGCGCTGGATGCGGCCGAGGTCGAACAGGTCGAGATCTCCGCCAAGTATTCCGGCTACATCGACCGCCAGCACGACGAGGTCGAGCGTGCGTCGCATTTCGAGAACCTCAAGCTGCCGGCGGACTTCGACTACGGCCAGGTGGCCGCGCTGAGTTTCGAGGTGCGCCAGACGCTGGCACGCCAGCGCCCGGAGACGCTGGGCCTGGCCTCGCGCATTTCGGGGGTGACGCCGGCAGCCATTTCGCTGTTGATGGTGCATCTGCGCAAGGGCGGCCATCGGGCGTTCGCGAAGACGACCGAGGCCACCGAGGCGACTGCGGCATCCGCGACGTCCGACACCGAATGAGCGGCGAGGCGACCCTGCGCGCGGGCGCTGCGCAGCTCGGGCTGGCACTGGACGATCGGCAGTGCGAGCGGCTGCTGGCCTACGGCGCGCTCATCCTGAAGTGGAACAAGGTCTACAACCTGACGGCGCTGCGCGACCCGGCGACGGTGATGACGCACCATCTGCTGGACAGCCTGTCCGTCATCGCGCCGCTGCAGCGTGAGCGGCCGGGCGCGACGCGCCTGCTGGATGTGGGGGCCGGCGCCGGACTGCCCGGTGTGGTGATCGCCATCCTGCGGCCCGATATCGATGTCACCTGCCTCGACGCGGTGGCCAAGAAGACCGCCTTCGTCCAACAGGTCGCGGCGGAATTGAAGCTGCCCAACCTCCGGGGCTTGCATGCGCGCGTCGAGACGCTGACAGGCCGCTACGACGTCATCAGCAGCCGCGCCTTCGCCTCGCTGCCGGACTTCTACAACGGCTCGATGCAGTTGCTGGCCGAGGAGGGCGTCTGGCTCGCCATGAAGGGCAAGGTTCCGGCGGATGAACTGGCCGCACTGCCGCCTGGCGTGGACGTGTTTCACGTGGAACAACTGACGGTGCCCGGCCTCGATGCCGAGCGCTGCATCGTCTGGGCGCGAAAAGCCGCCGGCTGAAGCCTGAAGAGGGCGCCGCGGCGCCGGGGCTGACTTAGACTCGACGCTCCCTTTCTTCAGGCACTTCCCATGTTCGGCATCGCTGATTACGGCGCTTTCGTTGCGGCCATCGTTCTGTTCCTCGCGATTCCGGGCCCCGGCAACCTGGCGCTGATCACCTCGACAGGGAAGGGCGGCATTCGCGGCGGGCTGGCCGCCACGCTGGGTGTGATCGCCGGCGACCAGGTGCTGATGTGGATGGCGGTTGCCGGCGTCGCCGCGCTGCTGGCCGGCTACCCGGCTGCCTTCCACGCGGTGCGCTGGCTGGGCGCCGCCTACCTGGCCTGGCTGGGCTTCAAGATGCTGCTGGCCAGGCCCGGTGCTGCGCCCATCCTGAACATCCGCCCGCGCCAGTTCGCGCGGCAGGCCTTCTTCATCACGCTGCTGAATCCCAAGGCGATCGTCTTCTACATGGCCTTCTTCCCGCTCTTCGTCGATCCGGTGCGCCATCAGGGTGTGGTCACCTTCGCCGCGATGGCGCTCACGATCGCGGTGCTGACCTTCGCCTATGGCCTGGCCGCGACGCTGCTCACGCACTTTCTGGCCGAGCGCATGCGCGCCAACCCGCGCATCTCCATGACGCTCGAGAAGCTGGCCGGCGTCTTCCTGATCGGCTTCGGCGTCAAGCTCGCCGTGTCGCGCTGAAAGGGACCGGACGATGGCCAAGATTTTCTGCATCGCCAACCAGAAGGGTGGCGTCGGCAAGACCACCACCACGGTGAATCTCGCCGCCGGGCTGGCCAAGGTCGGTCAACGGGTGCTGATGATCGACCTGGACCCGCAGGGCAACGCCACCATGGGCTCGGGCATCGACAAGCGCCAGCTCGAGACGACGGTGTACGACGTGCTGCTGGAGTCGTCGTCGGTCGCCGAGGCGCGGGTGAAGTCCGAATCATGCGGCTACGACGTGCTGGGCGCCAACCGCGAGCTGGCCGGCGCCGAGGTCGAGATGGTGGCGCTGGACCGCCGCGAGAAGCGCCTGCGCACCGCCCTGGCCGCCGTGGGTGCCGAGTACGACTTCATCCTGATCGACTGCCCGCCCAGCCTCAGCCTGCTGACGCTCAACGGCCTGTGCGCCGCTCACGGGGTGATCGTGCCGATGCAGTGCGAGTACTTCGCGCTCGAGGGGCTGACCGACCTGGTCAACACCATCAAGCAGGTGCACGCCAACCTCAACAAGAATCTGCAGATCATCGGCCTGCTGCGCGTCATGTTCGATCCGCGCATCACGCTGCAGCAGCAGGTGAGCGAGCAGCTCAAGGCGCACTTCGGCGACAAGGTGTTCGACACCGTGATCCCGCGCAACGTGCGGCTGGCCGAGGCGCCGAGCTACGGCCTTCCGGGCGTCGTCTTCGACCCCGCCGCCCGCGGCAGCCAGGCCTTCGTCGCCTTCGCCCAGGAACTGGTCACGAAGATGCTGCCGGCCAGCGCCTTCGCACCGTCGGCCCCTGCCGCCCCTGCGCCGATCGACCTGCCCGCGACGCTGCAGGGGGCGGACGGCGGCCTGCAGCCATGACCGCCCCCGTCACGCCGGCCACCACCACGCTCCTGCTGCCCGGGTGGAAGAACAGCGACGCGACCCATTGGCAGAGCCGGTGGGAAGCCGTGCACGGCGACCGGCGCGTCGAGCAGCACGAGTGGATGCGCCCCCGGCGCGGTGACTGGTCGGCACGGCTCGAGGAGGACGTGCTGGCGGCGCCGGGCCCGGTGGTGCTGGTGGCGCACAGCCTCGGCTGCATCCTGGCGGCCGCCTGGGCCGCGCATTCGCGCCACACCGGCCGCGTGCGCGCCGCCTTCCTGGTGGCCCCGGGCGACCTCGAGCGCGACGACTTGCGCCAGATGATTCCCGGCTGGGCGCCGATCGTGCGGCAGCCGCTGCCCTTCCCGGCGCTGATGGTCGCCGCCGCCGACGACCCGTACTGCGATGCGGCCCGCGCCCGCGGCATGGCTGCCGACTGGGGCGCACGCTTCGTCGACCGCGGCGCGGGCGGCCACCTCAACGGCGAGTCCGGCCTGGGCGACTGGCCCGAAGGCCGGGCGCTCCTCAACGAATTCCTGAACGACAACGAAGATTGACCTCGATGGCCACCAAGAAACCCAAGGGCCTCGGCCGCGGACTCGAAGCCCTGCTCGGCCCCACCTACAACGGCGGCAGCGACGGTGGAAGCGGCGACGCCGGCACGGCCGCTGGCGGCGCCTCCGCCGCGAACCCGACCGTCCTGAAGCTCGACCAGATGGTGGCGGGCGTCTACCAGCCGCGCACCCGCATGGACGAGGGCGCGCTGTACGAACTGGCCGAGAGCATCAAGGTGCAGGGCATCATGCAGCCCATCCTCGTGCGCCGGCTCGATGCCGAATCGGCCGCGGCGAAGGACGCCGAATACGAGATCATCGCCGGCGAGCGCCGATTCCGCGCCGCCAGGCTGGCGGGGCTGGACAGCGTGCCGGTGCTGGTGCGCGACGTGCCGAACGAGGCCGCGGCCGCGATGTCGCTCATCGAGAACATCCAGCGCGAAGACCTGAACCCGCTGGAAGAGGCTCAAGGCCTGCAACGGCTGGTCTCGGAGTTTGGGCTCACTCACGAAATGGCGGCGCAGGCCGTGGGGCGGTCGCGCAGCGCGGCCAGCAACCTGCTGCGGCTGCTCAACCTGGCGGAGCCGGCGCAGGCCATGCTGATGGCTGGCGACATCGACATGGGGCATGCCCGCGCGTTGCTGTCGCTGGATCGCGGCACGCAGATCACCGCGGCGAACCAGATCGCCGCCAAGAAGATGTCGGTTCGGGAAGCCGAGGCGCTGGTCAAGAAGCTGGCCGCCGAGTTCAGCCTGACGCCGTCGCCGCGGCGCGGCAACAGCGCCGAGAAGTCGCGCGACCTGCAGCGGGTGGAGGAAGAGCTGGCCGACCTGCTCACGGCCGAGGTCGAGGTGCGCATCAAGAAGCGCAGCAAGCGCGGCGGCAAGGTGGAGGAGAGCGGCGAGCTCGCCATCCACTTCGGCTCGCTGGATGCGCTCAACGGCTTGATCGACCGCTTGCGCAGTACGGCGAGCTAAGCCGTCAGAGCGAGAAGATCTTCCCGGGGTTCAGGATGTTCTTCGGGTCGAGCGCGCGCTTGATGGTGCGCATCATGTCGACCGCGCCGGCGCCGGCTTCGTCCACCAGGAAGCCCATCTTGTGCAGCCCGATGCCGTGCTCGCCGCTGCAGGTGCCTTCCAGCGCGATGGCGCGCGACACCAGCGCGTGGTTGAGCACCTCGGCCTTGGCGCGCTCCTCGGCGTCGTCGGGGTCGATCAGGTAGCCGAAGTGGAAGTTGCCGTCGCCCACGTGGCCGACCAGGAAGTAGGGGATGCCGCTGGCATCGGCCTCGGCCACCGATTCGAGCAGGCAGTCGGCCAGCCGCGAGATCGGCACGCAGGTGTCGGTCGAGATGGCGCGGCAGCCCGGGCGCGACTGGATCGCCGCGAAGTAGGCGTTGTGCCGCGCCGTCCACAGGCGCGTGCGTTCTTCCGGGGTGGTGGCCCACTCGAAGGCGTTGCCGCCGTGGCCGCTGGCCAGTTCCTGCACCGTCTCGGCCTGTTCCTTCACGCCGGCGGGCGAGCCGTGGAATTCCATCAGCAGCATCGGCTCCTCGCGCAGGCCGAGCTTGGCGTAGGTGTTCACCATGCGCACGGTATTGCTGTCGATCAGCTCCACGCGCGCGATCGGCACGCCGAGCTGAATGGTCTCGATGGTGGTGCGCACCGCCGCCTCGATGCTCGGGAAGGAGCAGATCGCGGCCGACACGGCCTCGGGCAGCGGGTAGATGCGCAGCGTGATCTCGGTGATGACGCCCAGCGTGCCTTCGCTGCCGACCATCAAGCGCGTGAGGTCGTAGCCGGCCGAGGACTTGCGCGCCCGCGTGCCGGTGCGGATGGTCTCGCCGCTGGCCGTGACCACCTCGAGGCCCAGCACGTTCTCGCGCATGGTGCCGTAGCGCACGGCGTTCGTGCCACTGGCCCGGGTGGCCGCCATGCCGCCGATGGAGGCGTCGGCGCCCGGGTCGATCGGGAAGAACAGGCCGGTGCTCTTGATCTCTTCGTTGAGCTGCTTGCGCGTCACGCCCGGCTGCACGGTGACCGTGAGGTCGTCGGCATTGACGGACAGCACGCGGTTCATGCGCGAGAGGTCGATGCTGATGCCGCCCTGCACGGCCAGCAGGTGGCCTTCGAGCGATGAGCCGACGCCGAAGGGAATCACCGGCACGTCGTGGTCGCTGGCCAGCTTCACCGCATCGGCGACGTCCTGCGTGCTCTCGGCGAAGACCACGGCGGCGGGCGGCGGCGCCTCGAAGGACGACTCGTCGCGGCCATGCTGCGTGCGCACGGCCAGCGCCGTCGAGCAGCGCTCGGCGAAGCGGGCCTTGAGTGCGTCGAGCAGTGCCGCAGGCACCTCGCGCAGATGGAGTTCGGGCAGCAATTGGGCTGCGGTGGTGGGCGCATTCATCGGTTGTCTCCTGAGGCGGTCTACCATTCTATGAACCGCATCCACGAAAGTCTTCGCCATGGGCAATCGCCTCACCCAGATCGCCACCCGTACCGGGGACGACGGCACCACCGGTCTCGGCGACAACAGCCGCGTGCCCAAGGACCATCGGCGGGTCCAGGCCATGGGCGACGTCGACGAGCTGAACTCGCACATCGGCCTCTTGCTGTGCGAGCCGATGCCTGCGTCGGTGCGTGAGCTGCTGGTCGACGTGCAGCACCAGCTCTTCAACCTGGGTGGCGAGCTGTCGATGCCGGGCTACACGCTGCTCAAGGCCGAGGCGCTGCTGCAACTCGACCAGGCCCTGGCCACGCACAACGCGACGCTGCCGCGGCTGGCCGAATTCATCCTGCCCGCCGGGACGCGCGCCGCCTCGCAGGCGCACGTCTGCCGCACCGTGGCGCGCCGGGCCGAGCGTGCCGTGGTCGCGCTCGGCGCCGACGAGGCGCTCAACGACGCGCCGCGCCAGTACCTCAACCGCCTGAGCGATCTGCTCTTCGTGCTGGCGCGGGTGCTCAACCGTGTGGACGGGGGCGATGACGTCTACTGGAAAAGCGAGCGTCTGACGCGCGCAGCGGCGGAGGCGGCGCAGCATCCAGGCACCGCATCGACAGAGACCGATGAATGAAGCAAGGAGCCTTCGAATGACCCGAACTGATTTCTCCCACGGCTGTGCGGCTGCAGCCCTTTGCATGGCGCTGGCCGCGCCCTTGGGCGCCATGGCGCAGAGCACCGACCACCCACCGCCGCGCAAAGGCACCGTCATGCATGGCGTCGAACGTGGCAGCAACGCAGCGGCCCGCGGTGTCGACCGTGCCGACCACGCCACGCGCCGCGACGTGGCGAACGTGTCCGAACGCGCGAGCCGCCCGGTCCGCCATGTCGGCGAGGCGATCGGCCGCAAGCTGCCCGGCGGCACGCGCCATCCCGCACCGCCGCCGATCGGCCCGCAAAGCACCACGCCCTCACCTGGCTGAAACGGGCTGAGCCGGCGCACGGGCGAATGCCTCACGGATACCCGCGCTTACCGCCTTCACCCGATGCGCATCTGCGCTGTGGTGGGCCGACACATACCGGGCCCACACTGGAACCCTCATCCACGCAGAAGGAGTTTCAGATGAACAAGACATCCAAGGGCATGACCCTCGTCGCAGCCGCCATGGCCCTGTGCATGGCCGGCAGCGCCTTCGCGCAGGATCGCCGGGGCGATGACCGCGGACCGCGCGGCAACGACCCGCGCTTCGAACAACGCGACCGACATGATGACCGCCGTGGCCCCCACAACGATGCGCGTCCCGACCGCCAGGACTTCCGCGATGGCCGCTTCGCCGATCGTCGCGGCTATCCGCAGCCGCATGTCGAATGGCGTCGCGGCGGGCGCGTTCCGATGGAATACCGGGGCCGCAACTATGTGGTCGAGGACTGGCGCGGTTACCGCCTGCAGCAGCCGCCGCGCGGCTACCAGTGGGTCGGCGTCGGCGGGGACTTCGTGCTGGCCGCCATCGCCACCGGTGTGATCGCGCAGATCATCTCGGCGCAGTAACCAGCAAAACCCAAGAAAAAGGCGCTGTCCGCGAGGGCAGCGCCTTTTTTGCGTCGTCGGCTCAGACGGCAGAGGGCGTGGTCAGTTGAGCGCATACGTTGCGCCCGGTGATGGTGAGGCGCAAGCCGCCCCCATGCCATTCCAGCCAGTTGAGGGCGACGAAGCCCTCGATGTCCTGATCGTCGATCAGGTCCGCCTGGCGATGGTTCAGCCGCTCGACCGTGAGCGGCAAGGCCTGCCGCAATCGCTCACGCAATGCAGCCGCTGCGGCTGCCTTCACTTCGATGCGCGTCTGCTGGGTCGATGCCATGGCGGATCCGTTTCGCAAGCTGAGGATGTCTTCCACTGTAACCTTTGAGCGCGACAGTGGATGCGACTATTTGCCGACGCCTCAGCCGAAGCGCAAGGAGCGCAGCCCCACTGTGCGATCGATCACGATCACGACCGCCAGCGTGAGCAGGATGCTCACCGTCGACACCGCCGCTGCCGTCGGGTCGAAGTCCCAGCGCAGGTAGTCGAACAGCTGCAGCGGCAGCGTCGTCATGCCGATGCCCTTGAGCAGCAGCGACATGTTGAACAGGTCGAAGGAGATCACGAAGGCGAACAGCGCGCCGGTGATGATCCCGGACTTGATCAGCGGCAGCGTCACGCGCATGAACGCGCGCACCGGCGAGGCCCCCAGGCTGCGCGCCGCCTGCTCGAGCGAGGCGTCTTGGTTGTAGAGCGTCGACGCCACGTTCGTGAACACGTAGGGCAGCGTCACCAGCACATGGCCGACCACGAGGCCGAACATGGTCCTGGTGCCGATGCCGCTCGCATACAGGAAGAACAGCAGCGCGATGGCCGTGAGGATCTCCGGCAGCATGAGCGGCAGCATCAGCAGCAAGCGCAGGCCTTCGCGAAAGCGCGTCGCGTAGCGCACCACGTACAGCGCACCGGTCACGCCGATCACCGTGGAACACACGGTCGCGATGGCCGCGATCTTCAGCGAGGTGCCGATGGCGCGCATGAAGGCCTCGTTGGCGAACAGCGTGCCGAACCAGCGCAGCGAGATGCCCTGCGGCGGGAAGGTCAGGAACTCCCCTGCGTTGAGCGACATCAGCACGATGATCACGATCGGCAGCAGCAGGAACACGTAGACCGCGCCGACGTAGGCCAGGCCCAGGCCGTCGGCCAATCGGCTGCCCATGGGGTTGCGCTTCACTGGATGCCTTTCGTGAAGAGGCCGGCGATGCGGGCATAGACGAAGACCGCCGCCATGCCGCAGAAAGCCAGCACCAGCGCCTGCGCGGCGCCGACCGGCCACTGGAAGTTGTCGATGAGGTTCTGCACCACCAGCACCGACATCGTCTTGACCTGTGCGCCGCCCAGCATCACTGGCGTGACGTAGGCGCTCAGCGTGAGCACGAAGACCAGGATGGTGCCGGCCTGGATGCCCGGCCACGACAGCGGCAGGATGAGCCGCCAGAACACCTTGAGCCGCGACGCGCCGAGCGAGCGCGCAGCCTGCTCCAGCGTCGGGTCGATGGCCTGGATCACGCCCACCAGCGGCAGGATCATGAAGGGCAGGAACACGTGCACCAGCGCGATGGTCACGCCCAGGCGGTTGTTCATCAGCTGCAGGCCGGTCTCGATCAGGCCGATGTCGATCAGCGCGCGGTTGATCACGCCGTTGCCCGACAGCAGGATCAGCCAGCCGAAGCTGCGCACCACCACGCCCACCAGCAGCGGCGATAGCACCAGCACGTAGAGCAGGCTGCCCCAGCGCGACTTCGTGCGCGCGAGGTGGAAGGCCACCGGGTAGCCCAGCAGCAGGCAGATCGGCACGGTCGTGAGGCCGAGCAGGAGCGTGTCGCCCAGCACGCCGAGCAGGTAGCCGTCGGTGAGTTGGGTCGCGTAGTTGCCGAGCGTGAAGCCCTTGCCGTACGGCGCGCCGACGGCCGGCGGGCGCAGGCTCATGCTCACGATGTTCAGGTAGGGCAGCAGCAGGAACACGCCGATCAGCACCAAGGCCGGCACGATGAGCCAGAAGGCGCGGCGCGACAGTGGTTGCGGGCGGCGCTGTGGGACGATCGCGGTCGTGCCCATGGGAAGCGTCACGGCGCTCATGCGTCGGCCGCGATGATCCAGGCATGGCCGGGATCGAAGGCGAAGGCGGCGCGCGCACCGGCGTCCACGCGCCGGCTCGGCGCGGTTTGCACCAGCAGGCGCTGGCCACCGGCGCACTGCACCGTGTGCTCGACCGTGCTGCCGAGGAAGTAGGTGGCCTGCACGCTGCCGGTGTAGGGCCCGTCGGCCTGGAAGCGGATCGCTTCGGGGCGGATCGTCACGTTCACCGGCTGACCGCTCGCGAGCGGCTGGTCGTAGCAGGCCGGCACGTCGCCCAGCGACGTGCGGATGCGGTACGTGGGGTAGGGCCCCGCTGCATCGGTCAGTCCCTCGACGCGGCCTTCGATCAGGTTCGAGCGGCCGATGAAGCTGGCGACCTCGATGCTGCGCGGACGCAGGTAGATCGCCTCGGGCACATCGAACTGCAGCAGCCGGCCTCCGAGCATCACGGCCACGCGGTCGGACATCACCATCGCCTCGGCCTGGTCGTGCGTGACGTACAGCGTGGTGATGCCCACGCGCTTCTGCAGCTCGCGGATGAACACGCGCATGTCTTCGCGCAGCACCGCGTCGAGGTTGGCCAGCGGCTCGTCGAGCAGCAGCAGGCGCGGCTCGATGACGAGCGCGCGCGCCAGCGCCACGCGCTGCTGCTGGCCGCCGGAGAGCTGGCGCGGATAGCGCTCGGCCATGGCCGTGAGCTGCACCATGGCCAACACCGCGTCGATGCGGCGCTTCATCTCCGCCTTGCCGACGCCACGCATCTCCAGCCCGAAGGCCAGGTTGCGATAGACCGTGAGGTGCGGGAACAGCGCGTAGTTCTGGAACACCATGCCGATGTCGCGCTTCTCGGGCGGCAGGTCGGTGATGTCCTCGTCGTCCAGCCGCACGCGGCCCGCATCGGGAAACTCGAAGCCCGCCACGCAGCGCAGCGTGGTGGTCTTGCCGCAGCCGCTCGGGCCCAGCAGCGAGATGAACTCGCCCTCCTCGGTCTTCAGGTCGAGGTGTCGGATGGCCGGCGCGGCCGCCGCGTTGAAGGTCTTCTGGATGCCTTCGAGCGACACCCGGGTGGTGCGCCGCCCGAGGGCCGGGCGCACGGGGCTGGCCACGCTCACTTCATCTCCCGGTTCCAGCGGTCGGTGATGGCGGCGACCTGCGGGTTCACCTTGCTCCAGTCGAACTGGAAGATCTTCTTCATGCCCTCGCCGGACACCGGCACGTCCTTGGCGAGCGCCGCGTCGAGCTTCGACTTGGTGTTGGTGGGCGAGGTGAAGAACTCCTTGGCCATCATCTCCTGCACGTCGGGGCGCAGGATGAAGTCGAGGTACTTGTAGGCCTCTTCCTTGGCCGGTGCGTTCTTCAGCACGTTGAACGACTGCTCGAAGGCCAGCACGCCCTCGGTGGGCACCACCATCTCGACCGGCACGCCCTTCTTCTGCAGTGCCACGACCTCGGGGAAGTCGATGACGGCCACCGTCACGTCGCCGCGCGTGAGCATGGTCGACAGCGTGCCGCTCCAGTCGGCCTGCGTGAAAGGCAGCAGCTTCTTGATCTCGGCGAAGGCGCGGTCGATCGCGTCCTGCGAGCCGCCATAGAGCTTGGCCGTCATCAGCAGGAACAGCATCGCCGCGGTGTTGCCGATCTGGTAGAGGCCGATCTTGCCCTTGAACTCGGGGTTGCTCCACAGGTCGCTCCACGATTTCGGCGGCGTCTTCACCAGGTCCTTGCGGTAGCCGATGCCGATGGTCGAGACGATGGCGCGCACGCCGTTGTCGCCAGGGTTCCGCAGGAACGGATAGGCGCTGGCGAGGTTCGGCACCTTGGCCGCGGGGATGGCCTCGAAGTAACCCTCGGCGCGCACCATGCTCGCGATGTTCTCGTTGAGCATGAGGATGCTGTAGGGCGGCTTCTCGACGCCGGCCGCACGCAGGTTCGCGACGAAGTTCTTGCCCAGGCCCACGTCCAGCGTGGTCTCCACGCCGGCGGACTTCTGGAACATCGGCATCAGGTCGGAGCGCCAGAACTTCTCCCAGCGGCCGCCGTAGGTGTTGACGACCAGGTTCTGTGCGGCGGCCGAGATGCCGGGGATGGCCAGCGCCGACATGCCGGCGGCGGCGGCCATGGCCTGCAGGTAGTCGCGGCGGGAGAGGTTTTTCATGGGGGTCCTTGAAGAAGAAAAAGGAAAAGAGGAGGCGTGAGGAAAGGGCGTCAGGCCGAGGCCTTCGACGTGTCTCGCCGGTAGTCGTAGTTCTTGTTGAGCCGTTCCATCAGGTACTCGCCGTAGGGCACCGGTGGATAGAGCGGCGGGTGCGTGGCGTCGGTGCAGGTCGGCAGGCATTCGATGAGCGCGTCCATCGACGGATCGAGGAAGTAGGGCAGCGAATAGCGGTCACCGCCCGAGCGGTTGATGACGCGGTGCGGTGTCGACACGAAGCGGCCGTTGGTCCAGCGCGCCAGCATGTCGCCGACGTTGAGCACGTAGGTGTTGGCGATGGGCGGCGCCTCGATCCAGTCGCCGCCGCGCGGGCGCACCTGCAGGCCGCCCGAGTCGTCCTGCGCCAGCAGCGTGATGATCCCGTAGTCGGTGTGCGGTGCCGAACCCATCTGGTCGTCGTCCGACGGTGGCTGTGGCGGGTAGTGCAGCGCGCGCAGGAAGGTGGTCGGGTGGTCGAAGTGGTGGTCGAGCGACGTGGCCGGCAGGCCGAGGCTGATCGCGATCAACCGCACGATGTAGCGGCCCAGCCCATCGACCTCGCGAACGTACTGTTCCATGGCGGGCTGGAAGTCGGGCAGCCACGTCGGCCACTGGTTCGGGCCCTGCATCGGCAGGCCGGCGAGCAGGCCGGGGTCGTCCGGCGGCAGCTCGTGCATCAGCATCAGCGACTCGCTCATGTTGGGCCTGGTCACCTTGGCCACGGACGAGGTGACGATGGTCGAGGTCGCCATGCCCATGTAGCCGCGGTGCGCCGCGTTGATGGCGAGCGACTGCTTCCGTTCGAGCGGCGATTCGTGGAAGCGCCTCGACGCCGCGAAGGCCGCGGCGCGCGTGGCGGGCGACACCGTGTGGCCGCCGATGTAGGCGAAGCCGAGGGTGCTCAGCGCGTCGTGCAGCGCGGCGGCACTGGCCCGCGCCGCGGGGCTCTGCGGGTCGAGGTTGCCGCCGAGATCGATGAGGGGAATGGACGTCAGCATCGGGTCGTTCAGGTGGAAGAAGAGGAGGGCCGCGAGGCACCGCGCCACTGGGCCAGCAGGTCCTGCGATTCCATGACCAGGCCCAGGTGCAGCGACACCATCGTGAGGGCCGCGGCTTCGAGCTGCGGGTCGGTGCCGCGCACCAGGTCGCGCAGCACGATCACGCGGTAGTTGTGGTTGTTGGCGTCGAAGGCCGTGTTGAGCACGCAGCAGTCGGTGAAGCCGCCGTCGAGCACCACGGTCGTGATGCGCTGGTTGCGCAAGAGGAAGTCGAGGTCGGTCGGGTAGAAGGCCGACAGCCGCCGCTTGTTCTCCACGCGCATGTCGCCGGGCTCGACGCGCGTGACCCACTCGGTCCACGGCGAGCCTTCGATGGCGTGCGCATCGGCATTGGGGATGTCGCCGACGTGCAGCGGGAAGGTGCGGCGCCACGCGGACGGGATGCCGCGGATGTCGTCCACGCCATCGGGCCGGAGCGTCGACTTCACATGCACGATGCGCCCGCCGAGCGCGCGCACTTCGTCGTGGAACGCGTCGATGGGCGCGACCACATCGCGTGCGCGCGGGGCCGGGCACGGGCACTCGGGCGAGTCGTCGAGGTGGCCGCGGTGCATGTCGATCGAGATCACCGCGGTGGTGGCCGGGTCGAGGTAGTCGGCGAACTGCTGCGGGTCCAGTTCGCGTTCCTTTTCATAGACGAAGGCGCGCACTATCTTCTTTCCTCTCGCACATAGGGTTGGCCCAAGGCGCCGGGTTCACCGTCGGCGCCGCGGCGTGCGATCGCGACCCACACCATCACGGCCAGCGTGATCGCGTAGGGCGTCATCAGCACGAAGTACTGCGGCAGTTGCACGCCGGCCGCGGCGAGCTGCGGGATCAGGGCCTCGACGCAGCCGAACAGCACCGCGCCGGCCAGCGCCTTCCACGGCGACCAGCGCGCGAAGATCACCAGCCCGACCGCGATCCAGCCGCGGCCCCCGGTCATGCCGGCGATCCACAGCTTGGTGCTCACGACCGAGATGTAGGCCCCGGCGAGCCCGACCAGCGCCGAGCCCGCGAGCACCGCCGCGAAGCGCCAGGCCGTCACGCTGATGCCCGCTGCGTCGGCCGCCTGCGGGTTCTCGCCCACCGCGCGCAGGCGCAGGCCGGCGGTGGTGTGCGTGAGGACCCACACCACGGCCACGAAGATCGGCAGCGTGAGGTACACGACGATGTTCTGGTCGAACAGCCGGCCCACCAGTGGCAGGGCCGACAACGGCCACAGCGCGATGGTGCCGATGCTGCCGACCGCCACGTTGGTCCAGCCGAACAGCGTGCCCGCGAGGCTGGTGAGCCCCTGGCAGAAGAAGACCAGTGCCAGGCCCGCGATGACCTGGTTCACGCGCAGCAGGATCGTCATCACGGCGAACAGCACCGACACGGCGCTGGCCGCGAGCATCGCGAGGACCAGCGACACGCCGGGCTGCCCGAAGGCGATCTGCGCGCCGATGCCGGCCAGCGCACCGACCAGCATCAGCCCTTCGGCGCCGAGCGACAGCACGCCCGCGCGTTCGCAGACGATCAGCCCGAGTGCGGCGAGCGCATAGGGCACGGCGAAGTCGGGCGCGTTGCCCAGCCAGTTGGTGGCGATGGCGAAGGCGTCCATGGCTTCAGTTTCAGTTCTTGCTCACCACCGCACGAATGCGGTGACGAATGAAGAAGTCCGACGACGCCACGCAGATCACCACGATGGCCTGGATCAGCTGCACCATCGAGAACGGGATTTGGTAGAACACCTGCAGGTTGCGCCCCGCCACGAAGAGCGCCGCCACCAGCACCGCGACCACCGTCGCAGCCAGCGGGTTGTTGCGCGCCAGGAAGGCGATCAGGATGCCCGAGAAGCCGTAGCCCGCGAAGAAGCCCTGCGTGAGCCGGCCTTCCTGCCCGGCGACGACGACGAAGCCCGCGATGCCCGACAGCGCGCCCGACAGCAGCACGGCCGCCAGGATCATCCGGCGCACCGGCACGCCGACCGCATCGGCCATGCGCGGGTTGGCGTCGACGAAGCGCAGGTACAGCCCGGCGCGGCTGACGCCCACGAACCACCACGCGAGCAGCGCGACGACGAGCGCCAGGCCGATGGCCGCGGTGCTCACGTTGCCGAACCATTCGGGCAGCCGCTCGAAGGCGCGGAACTGCGGCGAGTAGGGGAAGGAATCCTTCGGGTCCTTCCACGCGCCGTACACCAGGTGCAGCAGGAAGTTGCTCGCGATGTAGTTGAGCATCAGCGACGAGATGATCTCGTTCACGCCGAGCTTCAGCTTGAGCAGGGTGGGCGCCAGCGCCCACAGCAGGCCGAGCGCCATCGCCATGACGAGCATCAGCGGCAGGCGCAGCGCGGCGGGGCCGATGTCGAGGACCGAGATGGCGGTGGCGCCGATCGCGCCCCAGATCATCTGGCCCTCGAGCCCGAGGTTCCAGAAGCGCGCACGGAAGGCCATCGACGCCGCGATGCCCACGAGGATCATCGGGGCCGCCTGGAACAGCACGGCCTGCAGGCTCTGCCTGTCGAACAATGTCTGCATCACGAACTCGTTGAGCAGCTCGTTGGCCGGCACGCCGGCCGCCACGAGGATCGCGGCGGAGACGCCCATGCCGATGGCGAGCGACACGCCGAGGATCAGCGCCTGCGCGTGCCATGCCATCTGCTGGCGCAGCTCGAGCGCGAAGCGCCGGCTGGCGAGCGGAAGCCGTCGTGTCGCGGGTGCGGCGTCGGTCGAGGGAACGGTCATTGCAGCGTCAGCCATGGTCCGTCATCGCCTGGCCGACCGCCTGCCGGTCCGCCGGTTGATCGAACTCGGCCACGATGCGCCCGCGCGTCATCACGCCGACGCGGTCGGCCAGCGCCAGCACCTCGTCGAGGTCCTCGCTGATGAGCAGCACTGCGGCGCCCGCGTCGCGCGCGGCCAGCAGGCGCGCATGCACCTCGGCACCCGCGCGCACGTCGAGCCCGCGGCTGGGGCTGTGCGCCAGCACGATGCGCGGGGCACGGCCGAACTCGCGCGCCAGCACCAGCTTCTGCGCATTGCCGCCCGAGAGCAGCGCGGCCTTCTGGCCGAGGCTGCGCACGCCCTGCACATCGAACTGTTCGACCGCCGCCTGCGCATCGGCTTCGAGCGTCCGCGTGTCGAGCCGCCACGGCGAGCCGTAGCGGCCCGCGTGCACCTGGCCGATGCCGAAGTTCTCGGCCACCGTCAGCGCACCCGCGAGCGCGAGGCCGTAGCGATCGGCCGGGATGGCGGCGAACTGCAGGCTGCGCCGCTGTGCGCTGGACATGTTCTTCAGGTCGCCGACATCCTGCAGCGTGATCTGGCCCTCGATGTCCTTGTCGAGGCCCATCAGCGCCGCGGCCAGCTCGCCTTGGCCGTTGCCGCCGACGCCGGCCAGCCCGTAGATTTCGCCGGCCTTCAACTCCAGGTCGACGCCGTCGAGCGCGGGCCGTCCGCCGGCCGACGCACTGCGCAGGCCGCGCACCGTGAGCCGTGGCGCACCGGCGGCGACGCCATCGCGTCGGCGCTGCGGCACCGCGACCGAATCGCCGACCGTGAGCTGCACCAGTTCGGCGACGGCCACCTGCTTGGGGTCGACCGTCTTCACCGTGCGGCCGCCGCGCATCACGGTCACGCGGTCGGCGTAGGTCTTTACGTCGGCCATCTTGTGCGTGACCAGCACGACGGCAGCGCCGCTGCGCGCGAGCGCCTGCACGGTCGACAGCAGGCGCTCGGCCTCCGCGTCGGTCAGCACGGCGGTCGGCTCGTCGAGGATCAGGATGCGCGCGCCGGCCAGCAGCACCTTGAGGATCTCGACGCGCTGCTGCTCGGCGATCGACAGGCGTGCGACGCGCTGTGTCGGGTCGATGTCGAAACCCAGTTCGTCGGTCTTGGCGCGGATCTGCGCTTCCAGCTGGCCAAGCCGCTTGCGGTGGCTGCCTTCGCCGGTCGCCAGCGGATGGCCCAGCAGGATGTTCTCGGCCACGGTGAACGGCCTCACCAGCTTGAAGTGCTGGTGCACCATGCCGATGCGGTGGTGCGCGGCGTCGCGCGGCCCGCTCAGCTGCACCGGGTTGTCGTCGACCCACATCCGGCCGGCCTCGGGCGCATAGAGCCCGGCCGCGATGTTCATCAGCGACGACTTGCCCGCGCCGTTCTCGCCCAGCAGCGCATGCACCTCGCCCCAGCGCGCGTCGAAGTCCGCGTCGATCAGCGCCTGGAAGCCGTCGAAGGACTTGCCGATGCCGGTGAGCTGCAATGCGCGCTTCATGCCTGGCGTCACTTCTGCGTGACCACGCCCTTGACGTACCAGTCCATCTTCCAGAGGTCGGCGTCCGACAGCACGGCGCCGGCGGCGACGCGTTCCTTGCCCTCGCGGTCCTTCAGCGGGCCGGCGTAGATCTGCTTGCCCTTCATCAAGGCGTCGCGCTCGGCCGTGATGAGCGCGGCCTTGTCCTTGGGCACGCCCGCGCCGAAGCCGGCGATGTCGGTGCCGCCGTCCTTCATCGCGATGAAGGCGCCGTAGGGCGCGGGCTTCCAGCCGCCGGCCATGATCTTCTTGAGTTCGGGCGTCAAGAACTTGTCCCAGACCCAGACCGACGAGCACAGCGTGGCCTTGGGTGCGAACTGGCGCAGGTCGCGGTGGTGGCCGGTGCCGTACACGCCGCGCTCCTGCGCGACGATCTGCGGCGTGGGCGAGTCGACGTGCTGGCCGATCACGTCGGCGCCCTGGTCGATCAGCGCCATGGCCGCAGCGCGTTCCTTCACCGGGTCGTTCCAGGCGCCGGTGTAGATCACGTTGACGGTGGCGTTCGGGTTCATCTTCTGCGCACCGAGCGCGAAGGCGTTGACGGTCCAGTTCACGACGCCGAAGGGGTTGGCCGCGACGAAGCCCAGCTTGCCGCTCTTGGACGCCGCGCCGGCCGCCATGCCGCACAGGTACTGGCTCTCGTAGGTGCGGCCGTAGAAGGATTCGAGGTTGGCACCGTTGGTGGTGCCCGAGCCGTTGAGGAAGGCGACGTCGGGGTACTTGGCTGCCAGTTCCTTGAAGGCGTCGGAATAGCCGAAGGCGGTGCCGATCACGATGTTGGCGCCGCGCGAGATGAAGCGCTCGGCCGCCGGCTTGATGGCGGAGGCGTCCTCGGGCACGTTCTCGACGAACTGGATCTTTTTGCCGATGGCCGCCTCGATCTTGAGCCGCGCCTCGTCGAAGGCCTGCGTCCAGCCGCCGTCGTTCTTCGGGCCGAAGTAGATCATCGCGATCTTCGGCTCGCCCTTGAGGGTGAAGCCATCGGCGGCCACGGCGGCCCCCGGTAGCGCTGCACATGCCACCAGCGCCGCAACGGCGCAAGAAATCGATCGACGCAACATGACTCTGACCTTTCAGGCGGGAAGAAAAAAGGAAGGGAGGGCGGCGGCGCGTCTACATCATGAAGTTGATGCGGAACACGTTGCCTTCGGGATCGAGCAGCACCGACTGGTACCAGTTGTAGTAGGTCTCGTAGGGCGCCTTGATGAGCGTCGCGCCGGCGTCGATGGCGACCGGCACCATGCGGTCGACCTCGTCCTTCGAATCGACGTCGATGTTCAGCAGGAACTTCACGCCGCGCGTGTCGGAGAACTCGGCCAGGTGCAGCAGTGCGTAGGCATCGAGCGCGTTGAAGCCCAGGCTCGATTTGCCGGTGTCGAGCCCGCGGAAGATCGGCGAGCGGATCGCCTCGATCTCGGGGAAGCCGAATACGCGCTGGTAGAAGCCGCTGAGCGCGACCACGTCTTTGGCGAAGACGTTGACGTAGGAGAGGTGGGGCATGTCAGTTTGTCTCTTCGGTGTGCTACTTGTCTTGTTCTGAACGCTGTTGTTCGGGACGCGTGCGCAGGCCACCGGGTACTCCCCTCCGCGAATGTCCCCCGCCTTCGGCTCCTCCTTTATTTCGCTGCGGGGAGCACCCGGCACCCTGCACACGTGGACGCGATGGGGGTGTGCAGCCGTTGAGCACCAACTGCGCGTCTCGATCACGTCGATGGAGTGCCTTGCGCAGCGAAATAAAGGAGGAGGCCGCAGGCCGGGGGACATTCGCGGAGCAAGGTACCCCGTCGGCGTGATCGCGCCCCGGACCAGGCGCGTCACGTGAAACCCGGAGAATCCAGAAGCAAGTCGTCATGCTCAGGCCGTCGCCTTGGTCCCACCGAAGGTCGTTTGTTTGACGAACTTGGAGGTCAGGTGGTCGCCCGAAGAGATGGGCGCGTACTTGGGCTGCTCACCCGGCGCCAGGCAGCTCGGCAGGCATTCCACCATCGCGTCGTAATTCGGCTGGTGGAAGAACACCAGCGACTGCCGGCGGTTGCTGCTGGCCACCTCGAAGGGCGGGTTGACCACGCGGTGCAGTGTCGACACCCACTGGTCGTTGGTCCATTGCATCATCAGGTCGGCGATGTTCACGACCAGGCCGTCCTCGATCTGCGGCACGTCGACCCACTGGCCGGCCTTGTTGAAGACCTGCAGCCCCTTGTCGTCGGGCAGCACGATGGTGAGGCTGCCGTAGTCGCTGTGCGCACCGGCGCGCAGCTGGCCCGGCAGCGGCGCCTCTTTCTGCGGCGGGTAGCTCAGCACGCGGAACATGCTGATGTGCCTGTCGATCTTGTCGTCGAAGAAAGTCTCGGGCAGCTTCAGCCCGAGCGCGAAGATGCGCATGAGCGAGCGCGAGAGATCGCTCATCGCCGCGAAGTAGCCTTCGTAGGCTTCGCGAAAGCCCGGGATCGGCGGCCAGCTGTTGGGCTCGAAGTGCGGGCCGGCGGCCGGGCCGCGGTGGTAGTCGTCGTCGGGCACGCCCGAGGGGCCGATCGAGAACGACTCCTTCAGGTCGCCGGGGGCGGCTTCCTCCAGGCTGTACGACAGGCCTTCCTCGCCGACCGCGCTGTAGCCGCGCACCGCGTCTTCGCGCGGACGGTCGACCTTGCGCTTCTCGGCCAGCGGCAGCGCGAAGAACTGGCGCGAGAGCGCCGACACGCGGGCGATCAACGCGGGGTCGATGCCGTGGTTGGTGATGACCAGGAAGCCGATGCTGCGGCAGGCCTCGTCCACCTTCTGCGCCAGCGCGGCGCGCGTGTCCGGCGTGCCCTCGAAGTAGGGCGCCAGGTCGATGATCGGTACGGACAGCAGGGTCATGTCGTCATTCCTTGATCCGGCGCGAGGACGCGCGCGGCTCGGTGTGGCATGCAACGTCTGTGCCAGTTGGACCAAATGGACAAATGCGTTACCGTGGCCGCCGCCGCACCAAGCGGGTACGGGTCGTGCAAGCGGATGTGCACGCTCGACGAGCAACGCAGAAGAAGGCACCAGGACATGGCAAAGACGACAGGGAGCAGCGCGGGGAAGCCCACCACCAAGCCGATTTCCAAACCGGTCGCCAAGCCGTCGCAGCGCGTGCTGGCCAAGCGGGCGCCGGCCGCGCGCGGGCCGGCCGCGATCAACCGCCGCCTGCGGCAGATCGAGGACAAGCGCAGCGTCATCCTGGCCGCGGCGCTGGGCCTGTTCTCGCGCTACGGGCTGCACGGCACCAGCATCGACCAGGTGGCCGCGCGCGCCGATGTCTCCAAGAGCAACCTGCTCTATTACTTCGCCAACAAGGAAGAGCTGTATGTCTGCGTGCTGCGCGACCTGCTCACCGTGTGGCTCGAGCCGCTGCGCGGCTTCAGTGTGGAACAGGACCCGCGCGAGGCCATCGCCGACTACATCCGCCGCAAGCTGGTGATCTCGCGCGACCGGCCCGATGCGTCGCGCCTGTTCTGCCTCGAGATGATCCAGGGCGCACCACTGTTGCGCGACGAACTCGGCCGCGAGCTGCGCGACCTGGTCGAGCGCAAGTCGGAGGTCATCCGCGCCTGGGTCGCGGCCGGCAAGCTGGGCCCGGTGGACCCGCACCACTTGATCTTCGCGCTGTGGGCCACCACCCAGCACTACGCCGACTTCGGCGTGCAGGTGCAGGCCATCACCGGCCGCACGCTCGACGACCCGGCCTTCTTCGAGCAGGCGGTGGAGAACGTGCAGCGCATCGTGCTGCAGGGCATCGCGGCGGACTGACCTAGTGGCCGGGCCTTGGGCGGCCTTAATCCGCCGTCGTCACGAGGCCGTGGTAGCGCCGGTCGAAGTAGACGAGCCCGTGCGCCGTGTCGCCGAGCGTGATGGCGGCCACCTCGCAGAACAGCACGTCGTGCGTGCCGACGGCGGTGCTGCGCACCACGCGGCAATCGAAGGACACGGCGGCGCCGTCGAGCATCGGCGAGCCGGTGGTGCCTGCGTGCCAGCGGCCGGCCGCGAAGCGCTCGTCCATCGGCGTCTTGCCGCCGAACACGCCGGAGAGTTCCTGATGCCCTGGGGCCAGCACGTTCACACACAGCACGCCATTGGCCTCGAAGGCCGGGTACACCGAGGCCGTCCGGTTCAGGCAGATCAGCAGCGTGGGCGGCTCGTCGGTGACGCTGCACACGGCCGAGGCCGTGAAGCCCGCGCGGCCGGCCGGCCCGTCGGTCGTGATGATGTTGACGGCCGCGCCCAGGCGCGACATCGCGTTGCGGTAGTCGGCCTTCTGCATGGAAACGTCCTTGGGTCAGGCGAGCGCGCAGGCGTCGGCGAAGTCCAGCCGCGGCAGGCGGCCGAACACCTTCGATGCGTCGCCATGGCCGAGGTTGATCAGGAAGTTGGCGGTCCAGGTCGTGCCGCCGAAGAAGGCGGCGTCGACCTTGGCCTTGTCGAAGCCCGACATTGGGCCGGCGTCCAGGCCCAGCGAACGGGCCGCGAGGATCAGGTAGGCCGCCTGCAGCGTGCCGTTGCGGAAGGCGGTCTCGTGCGCCAACGCCGGGCTGCCGGCCACCCAGGGGCGTGCGTCGGCATGCGGGAACAACGTGGGCAGCTTGTCGTAGAAGGCCGTGTCCCACGCCGCGATCACGGTGACGGGCGCGGTCATGGTCTTGTCGACATTGCTGGCCGACAGGGCCGGCTTCAGGCGTTCCTTGCCCTCGGGGGTGCGCACGAAGACGAAGCGGGCCGGCGAGCAGTTGACCGAGGTCGGGCCCATGCGGGCGAGGTCGTAGGCCTGTCGGAGCAGGTCGTCGCTCACCGGTTCGGGCCGCCAGCCGTTCTGGCTGCGGGCTTCGGTGAAGAGGGTCGCCAGGGCGGCGGTGTCGAGGGCTTGGCGCATGGGGCGATCAGGAGACTGGCAGCTGCTGCCCCAGGAAGGCGAGCAGGCTGCGGTTGAAGGGCTCGGGGTCGGTCACGCTGTGGGCATGGCCGCCGTGAGGTACGCAATCGAACAGGACATGCGGCAGGCCTTCGGCCAGGCGCTGCGACATTGTCCAGGGCACGAGCACATCGTCCATCGCGGCGGCGACCAGCGTCGGCACGCCGATGCGGCCCAGTTGCGCATCGACGTCGAAGGCCCGCAGCGCACCGATGCGCGCCCGCATGTTGGCTTCGCCGGGGAAGTGCGCGAAGGCGTGGTCGACCTCGGCCTGCACGACGTCGGCATGTTCGGCGCACCAGGCGGCCGGGTACAGGAAGATCGGCTGCGCTTCGACATAGGCGCGCGCCCCGACGGCACCCAGCAGCGCCAGCCGCGCATCGAAGCAGCGCGCCGAGTGCGGGTTGGGCCTGGACCACGCGTTGACCAGCACCAGCCCGGCCACGCGCGACGGCGCATCGAGCGCGAGCTGCAGGCCGACCAGCCCGCCCAGCGCATGGCCGATCACCACGCATTGCGCCGTGTCGGTCGCATCGAGCACCTCGACCACGTCGCGTGCCATGTCGGCGATCGCGTAGTCGGCCTTCAGCGTCTCGGGGCTGCGGCCGGTGCCGCGCTGGTCGTAGGCGACCACGCGCCAGCCTGCGGCCACCAGCGCCGGGATCTGCGGCTTCCAGAAGTTCGCCGAGCCGCCCAGGCCGGAGGACAGCAGCAGGCTCGGCGCACCGGGCCTGCCGTGGCCGTGGACCTCGTGGTGCAGCGGCATCAGGGCTTGCCGACGTGGGCGATGGAGGCGATTTCGACCAGCGCGTCGGGCTTCACCAGGCCGCACTGGATGCAGTAGCGCGCCGGCTTCACGCCGGGGAAGTATTCGGCGTAGACCGCGTTCACCTTCGCGTAGTCGGCCCAGTCCTTGATCATGATCATGTTGAAGGTCACGTCGTCCATCGTGCCGCCGGCGGTGGTGATCACGCTCTTGATCGTTTCCAGCACATGGCGCGTCTGCAGCGTGGCGTCGCCGACGTGGACCACGTTGTTGTCCTTGTCGAAGGGCAGCGTGCCCGACACGTAGACGATGCCGTCGGCCATGGTGCCGGGAACGAAGGGCGCGATGGGGGTGGTGGTGCCGGGCGGGATGATGGCTTGCTTGGGCATGGGAGGCTCCTGAGGGCGATGAAGAACGAGGAAGGTCAGGCGAGCGCGGGTGCCGGCTTGGCGGCCACGGGTGCTGTTTGCGGCGCCACGGTGCGAACGAAGTCGTCGACGGTCGAGACCCAGCCGAAGAAGGTCTCGACGTTGTAGACGGTCGCCTGCTGGATCGCCGCACCGCCGAGCTCGTGCGTCGCGTCTGCCAGCATCACGGCGAAGTACTCGAGGTGGAAGGCGTCGCGCAGCGTCGACTCCACGCACACGTTGGTCGCGATGCCGGTGAACACCAGGTTGCGGATGCCGCGGGCGCGCAGCGTGCTGTCGAGCGTGCTGTTGAAGAAGCCGCTGTAGCGCGTCTTGGGGATCACGATGTCGCTGGCCTGCGGCTTCATCGCGTCGATGAGTTCGTAGTCCCAGCCGCCCTTGGCGAGGAACTTGCCGGCCAGCTCGGGCTTCTTGCGCATGGTCTTGAGCGCGTTCGACTTGTACCAGTTGGGCGAGCCCGGGCCGCCGGCGTCGACGTACTTCGCGTCCCACCCGTTCTGCAAAAAGATGACCAGCATGCCCGCGGCGCGGGCCGCCTCGATGCTGCGCACGATGTGGGCGATGGTGCCTTGCGCACCGGAGATGTCGAAGCCCGCCGAATCGACATAGCCGCCCACCGAGGCGTAGGCGTTCTGCATGTCGACCACGATCAGCGCCGAGTTGGCGGCATGCAGCGCCACCGGTTCGGGCCGCGCGGGCAGCACCAGCGGCGCGGGGGCGCCGGGCGCGTTCGGCACGCCGACCGGCACGGTGGAGGTGAGGGTGGTGTTCTTGGGCGCGGCAATCTGTGTCATGGCGGTACTTTCTGTTTGCATCTCAATGCAGGGGCACCGCGGAACTGGCTTTGCCAGGCCGCTGGTGTCGCCCCCTTGAGGGGGAAGCGCCGCAGGCGCTTCGGGGGTGTTCCGTCCTTTCAGGCGGCGAGGGCCTGTGGCTGTACTTGCGACGGCACGGGCGTATCGACATCGACGCGGCTCTTCATCAGCGGCTGGATGCGTTCACCGAAGGCCTCGATGCCCTTGACGAAGTCGTCGAAGGTCAGCAGCACGCCCTCGGTGCCCGGCACCTCGGCCACCTCGTCGAGCATGCGCGCCACGCTGGCATAGGAGCCGATCAGTGTGCCCATGTTGATGTTCACGGCGGAAGTCGGGTCGGCCATCTGGCGCACGTTGGTGTCGGCCCCCGACTTGGTATCGGCCGCGCCTTGCACGCCCAGCCAGGCGATGGCTTCCTGGTCGGCGCCGGCCTTGTAGTGCTCCCACTTGACGCGGGCGGCCTCGTCGGTCTCGTCGGCGATCACCATCATCAGCACATAGGTCGTGACATGGCGGCCGGTCTTGGCGGTGGCCTCGATCAGTTTCTGCGCGGCGGGCGCGAAGGCCTGGGGCGTGTTCACGCCCTTGCCGAAGCAGAAGTTGTAGTCGGCGTACTTGGCCGAGAAGTCCATGCCGGCGTCGCTCTGGCCGGCGCAGATCACCTTCATGTCGGCTTGCGGGCGCGGGCTCAGGCGGCAATCTTCCATCTGGAAATGCGTGCCCTTGAAGTCGGACTGGCCCTGGCCCCACAGGTCGCGCAGCACCTGGATGTATTCGGAGAGGTACTCGTAGCGCGTGCTGAAGAACTGGTCGCCCGGCCACATCCCCATCTGCGAATACTCCGGCCGCTGCCAGCCGGTGACCAGGTTCAGGCCGAAGCGGCCGTTGGAGATCGAGTCGATGGTCGAGGCCATGCGCGCCACGATGGCCGGCGGCATCACCAGCGAGGCCGCCGTGGCGAAGAGCTTGATCTTGCTCGTCACGGCGGCCAGGCCGGCCATGAGCGTGAAGGACTCGAGGTTGTGGTCCCAGAACTCGGTCTTGCCGCCGAAGCCGCGCAGCTTGATCATCGACAGCACGAAGTCCAGCCCGTAGTGCTCGGCCTTGAGCGTGATCTCCTTGTTGAGCGCGAAGCTCGGCTTGTACTGCGGTGCGTTCTCCGACAGCAGCCAGCCGTTGTTGCCGATGGGGATGAAGATGCCGATGTTCATGGCGGACCATTCCAGGAGTGGACGAGGGCCGAGGCCGAGCCTGCGGAGCGATGAAGTTCGCGTTGCATGCTTCGTGCCATCCTGGAAAGTCCTTGCTCCTCAATGACTTGCGGCGCTTATCGTGCTCATGTTTGACCAAATGGTCCAAAGTGGATCATTCGGCCAGTCCGTGCGGGTGCGCGGTGCGCGCCCGTGGTGCGCGCGCCGGCCCGTTTGGCGTGGTTTTTCCGAGTTGCTCCGGGTCTTGCGACCGGCGGCGAGGAGCCCCGAACTGACCGTCGACTTGCTCCGGAGCAGACGCTGACCAGGATGGCCGTGGTCAATGTCAGTGGGGTGATATGACGTCGCCGTCGACGATCTCACTCCGCGCAGTTCAGCATCCACTGAACGCCGAAGCGGTCGGTCAGCTTGCCGTAGTAGTCGCCCCAGGGCTGAGTGCCCAAGGGTGTCGTGACCGTCCCGCCAGCCCCCAGCTCTCGGAAGAGTCGGTTCGTGGAATCGCGATCGTCCATGGCCAACAGGTGCGCGGAGCCTCGCATCGGCTCGGCGTCATCGTTGTCCGAGGCATGAAAGAGCAGGCCTGGTCCTTCGAACTTGGCGTGCATAACCTTGCCGCGCATGGCCTCGTTCTTCACGGGCATGCCATCGACTCCGTAGCGCAGCACCTCGACGACACGGCCAAGACCGCATTGCGCATAGAAGGCCAAAGCCTGATCGCAGTTCGTGGTGAAGAACAGATAGTTCGAGAGTTGCATGATGGTGTTACCTGGATGTGAGTCGGGCGACGACACTGTCCGCTCCACCCGGAGACCGCGCTGCCCCCGGATGTGTCAAGCCGAAGCGGCTCCTTCACTGAGCTGCGCATTGGTGAGGGCCATCCCGGCAATGCCCCAGGCCCCGTCCACCGCGTGCACCACGTTGACCCATATGCGCTCCTTCGGGTGGTGTTCGCCAGACAGCTCGTGAATGATGCTCGTGGCCTCTTCGATGTAGCCGACTTGCACATCCCGACTGGCGAACGCGAAGGATGGGACCTTCCATTCGACGAAAACCACGGGGGCCTCCTTTGATCCGGAATAGGTGTGCTCCTTTGGCAAGACGTGGATCGAGCCGACGATGTTGGGCGTCATCGCCCTATTTCCTGTCAGGCCATGCCACTTGAGCATGGCATCGGACAGGCGACCGAAGGCCACCTTTTCTTGGCCTTTGGGGAGAACGCCCTCGGTGAGGGTGAGCGTAAGTGGCATGGGGATTCCAGGTAGAAAGCACGGCGTCGACCCACACCCTGCCTTCCGCAAAGCGTTTCAAGTAACGATCGTTATGTTATCGTACATAACGATCGTGTTTTGAGCAACTACAATCGTCGGCTTCACATGTCGAAGGAGTTCCTCGTGTCACGGTCCGAACAGAAGGTGCAGACGCGGCAGCGCATCCTGGAGGGCGCAGGTCGCGGGTTTCGCAAGGCTGGATTCGGCGGGATCGGGGTGGACGGCCTTGCGAAGGAAGCAGGCCTGACATCGGGCGCCTTCTACGTTCATTTCGACTCAAAGGCTCACGCATTCCGGGAATCGGTCGCACAAGGCATGGCCGAATTGCGAGGTGGCGTGCTGTACTTCCAAGAAAAGCATGGACGCGCTTGGTGGCCGGAGTTCGTGCGCTTCTACCTCAGCGCCAAGCGCACATGTGACTTGGCGGAGAGTTGCACGCTGCAGACGATGCCGGCGGAAGTGGCTCGATCGGACGAAGCCTCCCGTACAACGTTCGAGAAGGCTTTGCGCGACGTTGCGCAGGCGATCGTCGATGGCCCCGCCTCGCCGAGAGCACCGCGGGACATTGGAGCGGCTTGCGCCGCCCTCTCTTCGCTGGTCGGCACCGTCACGCTGGCACGTGCCGTTGGGAGTGACACCTTCGCGGAACAGATCGCTGCAGGGACGGAACACGCACTGCTCGGCGCGCCAACGCAGGTCCGTTGAAGCCAGAACTGCGCACATGGCGCAGCCCCACATCCCGCCGCAGTGGTCGTTCGGCTCAGACGTTGCTCGTCGCGCGCACTTCGTCGATGGTGGTCTGGCCGGCCAGCACCTTCTCGATGCCGTCCTGCCGCAGCGTGCGCATGCCCTCGCGCAGCGCGGTGGCCTGCAGGGCCTCGGCGCGTGCGCCGGTCTGGATCAGGTGGCGCAGTTCGCGCGAGATCATCATCAGCTCGTGCAGGCCGACGCGGCCCTTGAAACCGCTCTGGTCGCAGGCGGCGCAGCCGGGGCTCGCGTGCATCTGCAGCCGCCCGTCCTTGCCATGCTGCGACGCCCAGCGCGCCAGCACTTCATCGCGCGACTCCGGCAGGTCGGCCGCGTCGCCGAAGGCGTGCAGGTAGTCGCCCAGCAGCTCCTCGATCTCCACCGGCTCGGCATCGCGGCTGGTGCGGCACTGCGTGCAGAGCCGGCGCACCAGGCGCTGGGCCAGCACGCCGAGCAGCGAGTCGGCGAAGTTGAACGGGTCCATGCCCATGTCGAGCAGGCGCGTCACGGTCTCGGGCGCGCTGTTGGTGTGCAGCGTGGAGAGCACGAGGTGGCCCGTGAGCGAGGCTTCCACCGCCGTCTTGGCGGTTTCCTCGTCGCGGATCTCGCCGACCATGATCACGTCCGGGTCGGCGCGCAGGAAGGCCCGCAGCGCCTTGGCGAAGGTCCAGTCGATGCGCGGGTTCACCTGCACCTGGCGCAGGCCGGGCTGGGTGATCTCGATCGGGTCTTCGGCCGTCCAGATCTTGCGTTCGGGCACGTTGATGTGGCTGAGCGCGGAGTGCAGCGTGGTGGTCTTGCCCGAGCCCGTCGGGCCCACGCACAGCACCATGCCGTAGGGCCGCTCGATGGCGTCGCGCAGGCGCTCCAGGTTCGGCGCCGACAGGCCGAGCCGGTCGAGCGCGATCGGCTTGGCCGAGGCCAGGATGCGCATCACCACGTCTTCCAGGCCGTTGTTGGTCGGGATGGTGGCCACGCGCAGCTCGATGCGGTGCTGCGGGGAGAACTTGGCGAAGTTGATCTTGCCGTCCTGCGGCTTGCGGCGCTCGCTGATGTCGAGGTCGCACATGATCTTGATGCGCGCGATCATCGCGTTGCGGTAGTTCGGCGGCAGCTCGAGGTAGGTGCGCAGCTGGCCGTCCTTGCGAAAGCGGATGCGGATCTTCTCGCGGCCCGGGTAGCTCTCGATGTGGATGTCGGAGACGCCGGCGCCGTGGGCCTCCAGGATCATCCGGTTGATCATGCGCACCAGCGAATTGTCGGACTGCTCGATCGGCGTGTCGTCGTCGGGGCGGTCCTGCTTGCCTTCCTTCTCGAGGGTCTCGAGCAGTTCGCTGGTGTCGTCGGGCACGAACTCGATGGGCTGCAGCGCCACGCTGCCCGGGCGGCCGTCGGCCGTCGCGCCGATCTTGTCGTAGGCGGCGAACATCATGCGTTCCATGTCGCGGCACTGGGCCAGCACCGGCACGGCCTTCATCTGGGCGATGAACTCGATCTCGTCGACCGCGCTGCGCCGGTTGGCCGGGTCGTCGAGCGCGACGATCAGGCGGCCGTCGCGCACCAGCAGCGGCATCACCTGCAGGCGCTGCGCGGCGCTGTAGCTGATCTTGCGCAGCGCTTCGGCTTCCGCCGGGAAGCTGTCGAGGTCGACCAGCGGGTAGCCCATCTTGCGGGCCAGCGCCACCTGCAGATCGGCGCGCGACACGGCGTTCTGCCGCACCAGCAGCTCGCCCAGCGGCACGCGGCGTTCGCTCTTCTGCGCGCCGAGCGCGTCCTGCAGCTGCTGGGCCGTGATCATGCCCAGCGAGATCAACGCCTCGCCGATGCGCACCATCGGCATGCGGGTCTGCTGCTCGATCGCCTCCAGCAGCTGCTCGTGCGTGCTCACCACGCGCGACAGCAGCATCTCGGTCGCGGCGCTCGGGGGCGCGGCGACGCTGTTGTCCAGCTCGAACTTCACGTAGGCGCTGCGCGGGATGAACTGGCGCTGCACGCTGCCGTCGTCGCTCACCGGCGGGAAGAGGAACAGGCCGACGCCGTTCTCGACATGGCCGACCGTCTCACCCGCGAGCTGGCTGCCGCTGGTGAAGCGCAGCTTGAAGCGGCTCTGGCCCGGCTGGCGCAGCGCGCCCGATTGCGGGTCGAGCACCGGCGGGTTCAGCGGCGCGATCGGCGCCGTGAGGGTGATGGCGCGGATCTGGTCGAAGCGCAGCGCCAGGGTGGTGCGGGCGCGCGGCAGCTGCACGTGCAGCACCCGCTCTTCCGGCACGAAGAAGGTCATGCGCCCGGCCACGCGCTGGTCGTTCAGGCTGTGGATCTCGCAGGGCAGCGGCTCGGTCTGCGGCTTGGGCGCCGGGTAGCCGCCCTGGGGCGAGTTGGGCCACAGGAAGCCCTCCCGCTTGCTGGCACGTCCTCCCGGGATCTCCTTGGGGGGGTCCCAGTCGATCGGCTTCAATGTGGTTGTCATTCGCGAACTCCAGGGTCCTGGCCCGTTCAACGGCCTGCGGCCGCTTCGGGTCGGCTTGTCGCGGGCACTTCTCCCATTTCGGCATCACTCTACAGCGGCCGAGCCGGTGGTGAAGCGTCGATCAGTGCCGGGAAAACCCCTCGCTTCGCGCGATGGTGCGGTCGACAGCGCCTCAGCGCGCCGGCGTCGGCGTCGCGTCGGGCAGTTCGATCTTGATGTCGAGCACCTCGAGGTCGTCCTGGCGTTCCAGGTGCACCTTGATGTCGTCCGCGTTGATGGAGACGTACTTCGAGATCACCGCCACCAGCTCGCGCTGCAGGTCGGGCAGGTAGTCGGGGCGGCGCTTGCCGCTGAGGCTGGAGCGCTCGTGGGCGAGGATGATCTGCAGCCGCTCCTTGGCGACGCTGGCCGTCTTCTTCTTTTCGCCGAGCAGGAAGGAGAGGAAGGACATGGCTTACTTCCCCCCGAAGATGCGCTTGAAGAAGCCCGGCTTTTCCGCTTCGATGAAACGCATGGGGCGGTCTTCGCCGAGGAAGCGCGCCACCACGTCGCTGTACGCCTCGGACACGTCGGTGCCCTTGTCGTGGATGGCCGGCACGCCCTGGTTCGACGCGTTGAGCACCGTCTCCGATTCCGGGATCACGCCGATCAGCTTGATGCGCAGGATGTCCTGGATGTCTTCCAGCGACAGCATCTGGCCGCCGGCCACGCGGTTCGGGTTGTAGCGCGTGATGAGGAGGTGTTCCTTGATGGCCTCGCCGCCTTCCTTGGCGCGCTTGGTCTTGCTGCTGAGCATGCCCAGGATGCGGTCGGAGTCGCGCACCGACGAGACCTCCGGGTTGGTCACGACCAGCGCCTCGTCGGCGAAGTACATGGCCATCATCGCGCCGGTCTCGATGCCCGCGGGCGAGTCGCAGACGATGTAGTCGAAGTCCATGTCGGCGAGATCCTTCAGGATCTTCTCGACGCCTTCCTGCGTCAGCGCTTCCTTGTCGCGCGTCTGCGAGGCGGCCAGCACGAACAGGTTGTCGCACTGCTTGTCCTTGATGAGCGCCTGGCTCAGGTTGGCCTCGCCCTGGATCACGTTGATCAGGTCGTACACCACGCGGCGCTCGCAGCCCATGATCAGGTCGAGGTTGCGCAGGCCCACGTCGAAGTCGATCACCGCCGTCTTCTTGCCGGCGAGCGCCAGGCCCGTCGCGAAGCTGGCGCTCGTGGTCGTCTTGCCGACGCCGCCCTTGCCCGAGGTCACCACCACAATTTTGGCCATTGCCGTTCCTTCTACGTTTTTCGGTTGTTCAGGGTGCGGAGCGGCGATCAGACGATCGGCTCCATCAGAAGCTTCTTGTCGTCCAGATGGATCTGGACGGCCTTGCCCGCGATGTCGGCCGGCAGCGCGACCTCGGAGGTGCGGTAGATGCCGGCGATCGCCACCAGCTGCGCTTCCATGCAGGTGGTGAAGATGCGGGCTTCGGTGTTGCCGCGCGCGCCGGCGATCGCCTTGCCGCGCAGCGGCGCATACACGTGGATGTTGCCGTCGGCGATCACTTCGGCGCCGAAGCTCACGACCGCCATCACGATCACGTCGCCGCCGCGGGCATAGACCTGCTGGCCCGAGCGCAGCGGCTTGTCGATGACCAGCGTACCGGCCGCGGGCACCGGCACCTCGCGCACGATCTGCGGCGCTTCACTCACTGGTGCGGGCGCCGGGGCCCGCGGCGTGGGGGTGGGCGCGACCGGCATCGCCGCGATGGACAGCCCGGCGTCGCGCGCCGCGGCGTTCTGCGCATCGCTGCCGCCGCGCACCGCGATCGGCTGCGTCTGGTGGCGCGCCAGCAGGGCGCGCAGGGCCGTGAAGTCGATGTCGGCGGCCTCGCCCTCGGCCTGCAGCAGCGACAGGTCGATCACCACCGGCTCCTGCTCGAAGAAGTCGGGGGAGTCGGCCAGCTGGGCGTCCAGCGCGTCGGCCAGCACGTCCAGGTTGGCCGTCTTGAGGATCACCGCCACCAGCGGCAGCGTGGCGCTCTTGAATTCGAATACCGCCTTGTTGCGCGCGGCGGAAGCATCGGCCATGGGGAAAGGTCGTCCGAAAAGCGTTGAAGTCTAACGGCTGGGCCTGCCCCCAAAGGCACGCCGGGCGGCTTGGGGGCCGGTTCCGCAACAGTTTCTTGCATCAGGTTTCAACTCGCTGCCCGTATAGTCGCGGCGCCTGGTGATGAGGGACAACGGCGCCTCGCCACTTGAAAAGGGATGGCTCGCGAATGGTTTCCAAGAAATTTGCAGTGCTCGACGGGATGCGAGGCCTCGCTGCGCTCCTCGTCCTGACCCGGCATACGGAGGCGTACTGGGCGGCACCGTGGCTTTCTCACAACCACAGCTACCTCGCGGTCGATCTCTTCTTCGTGCTGAGCGGCTTCGTGATCAGCCACGCCTACGCCCAGCAACTCGGGGCGGGCCGGCTGTCCGCCGGCCGGTTCATGCTGATCCGCTGGATCCGCCTGTGGCCACTGCATGCGCTGGGGGCCGCGCTGGGCGCGGCGCTGGTGGTCGCGCGGGATGTGCATGCGCCGGGCGCGTGGGTGCTGCCGCTGGTCCTGATGCTGCTCTTCCTGCCATCGCGCATGCCCGAAGCCGGAGACGGCCTTTTCGCGCTCAACCCACCGGGTTGGTCGCTGTTCTACGAAATGGCGGTGAACCTGGCTTACGCGCTGACCCATCGCTGGCTGACGAACCGGGTGCTGGTGGCGGTGCTCGTCGTGAGCGGCGCCGGCCTGGTCGCCACCGGTCTGTACAACGGCAGTCTCGACGTCGGCTTCACGTGGAGCATGCGCTCGCTGGCGGGCGGCACGCTGCGTGCCGTCTTCGGCATCTTCCTGGGCATCGGGCTGCACCGGCTGTACCTGGCGCGCCAGCGGCGTGCGGGGACGGCCCCGGGGCCGTGGGCCCTGTGTGCCGCGGTCACGGCGCTGCTGCTGGTGCCGCACATCGAGGGCCTGGGAAGCACGGTCGATCTGCTGGCCGTCTTCGTCGTGTTCCCGGTGTGCGTGTACCTCGGCGCGCAGGCGTCCGTCGGTGCGTCCTCCGTGAAACTGTTCGCGCTGCTCGGCCTGCTGAGCTACCCGGTCTACGTGCTCCACGTGCCGCTGGGGGAGTGGCTCGAGGGCGTGGTGGCCGTGCCGCTGGCGCCGTATGCCCCGTTGGCCGGCGTGCTGTTCGCCGCGGGACTGGTGGCGCTGGCCTGGGCGCTCGACCGCTGGTTCGACCAGCCGGTGCGGCGCTTCCTCACGCGTGTCACCGCCGCGCGACAAGCGCCGCGCCCCGGCTGAATCAGGCGTTGCGCGCCCGGCCCAGCAGCGCCCACAGCAGGATCGCGCCGAAGGTCGCAGTGCCGATGCCGCCGAGCGCGAACTGGCCGAACTTCAGCGTGAAGTCGCCGGTACCGATGATCAGCGTGATGGCCGCGACGATCAGGTTGCGGTTCTGCGAGAAGTCGACCCGGTTGTCCACCCAGATCTTGGCGCCGGCCACCGCGATCAGCCCGAACACCACGATGCTCACGCCGCCCATCACCGGCAGCGGGATGGCCTGGATCAGCGCGCCGAACTTGGGCGAGAAGCCCAGCACCAGCGCGATGAGCGCCGCCACCACGAACACCGCCGTCGAATAGATGCGCGTGGCCGCCATCACGCCGATGTTCTCGGCATAGGTGGTCACGCCCGTGCCGCCGGCGCTGCCGCTCACCACCGTGGCCACGCCGTCGGCGATGAAGGCACGGCCGATCAGCGGGTCGAGGTTGCGGCCGGTCATGGCGGTCACCGCCTTCAGGTGGCCCAGGTTCTCGGCCACCAGGATGATCGCCACCGGCGCGATCAGCAGCATCGCGCTGCCCGTGAACACCGGCGCGGTGAAGGCCGGCATGCCGAACCAGGCCGCGTTGGCGATGCCGCCGAGGTCGACCGGCTTGCCCAGGCCCAGCCCGTTGGTGAGCAGCGCGTAGACCACCGTCGCGAGGATCAGTCCGATCAGGATCAGCAGCCGCTGCACCATGCCGCGCGCGAACACCGCCACCAGGCCGACGCACAGGAAGGTCACCGCCTGCATCCAGGCGTCGAAGTTGCCGGCCTGCATGTTCTTGATCGGCACGCCCGCCAGGTTCAGCCCGATGACGGCCACCACCGCCCCGGTGACGACCGGCGGCATGAAGCGCTCGATCCACCCCGTGCCGATGGCCTGCACCAGCGCGCCGATCGCGATGTAGAGCACGCCGCAGGCGACGATGCCGCCCAGCGCAACCGCCAGGTTGCCGTTGGGCCCCGAGCCCGAATAGCCGCTGGCCGCGATCACCACGCCGATGAAGGCGAAGCTCGAGCCCAGGTAGCTCGGTACGCGCCCGCCGGTGATGAAGAAGAAGAGCAGCGTGCCCACGCCGCTCATGAGGATCGCGATGTTGGGGTTGAAGCCCATCAGGATCGGCGCCAGCACGGTCGCGCCGAACATCGCGATCACATGCTGCACGCCCATCACCGCGGTTTGCGGCCAGGGCAGGCGCTCGTCGGGCGCGACGACGGCGCCTTCGGTGGCCTGCACCTCGCGCCACTGAAAAATCTTGCTCATGGGGTCTCCTCGTTGGGATTTATAAACGGGCGCGGGCATGGGGCTCGCCGCGCGGCAGCAGCATCGACATCGTGAGGCGCGACACGCAGGTCAGGTCGCCCGCCTCGTTCACCAGGTCGATCTGCCAGACCTGGACCGTGCGGCCGCGGTGCACCGGGCGCGCGGTGCCGGTCACCCAGCCGCTGCGCGCCGAGCGCAGGTGGTTGGCGTTGATGTCGAGCCCGACAGCACCGTGGCCCTCGGGCGACGAATAGTAGGCGCCGCTGGAGCCGAGCGTCTCGGCCAGCGCCACCGACACGCCGCCGTGCAGCAGGCCGAAGGGCTGCACCGTGCGCTCGTCCACCGGCACGCGGCCGCGCAGGAAGTCGTCGCCGATCTCGGTGAACTCGATGCCGAGCCGCGCGGCGGCGGTCTTCTCGTTGACGGTGGCGAGCAGTTCGAGCGAGATCGGTTTTTGCCAGATGGCCATGGAAACTCCGGAGAAGAAATGGCCAAAACTATAGCGAGCGCCCAAGTCGGGCCGCTGGCCGACAGCCCCGCCACCCGCCCCGCGGCTAAGCTGCCCGCATGACACGCACAGGTCGATGGTGGGTACGAGGCGCGGCAGGGTTGGTCGCGCTGGGCGTCGTCGGCGCGGCGCTGGTCGCGTGGTGGGTGCCGAGCGACGCCCAACTCGCCGCCCGCGTGAGCGCCGAATTCGAGCAGCGCACCGGCATCGGGCTGACGGTTGGCCGGCTGCATTGGTCGCTGTTCCCCGTGGCCCGCGTGGTGCTGGAAGACGTCGCCACCATGCAGGACGCGCCGATCCGCGCGCGCCGTCTCGAAGCGACCCCGCGGCTGCGCTCGCTGCTTGCGCGCGAACTGCGGGTCGACAGCGTCTTCGCCGACGGTGTCGCCTTGCCACGCGAATCGGTCCGCGCCTTCCGCGGCAAGGCCGATGCCTCCGCATCGCAGGCGCCGAGTGGCCGTTGGACGATGGCGGCGGTGCCGGTCGCGCAGGTGCGCTTCACCGAGCTGACCTGGATCGACCGCCGCGACATTCCGCTGGTCTACGACGGCCGCATCGACTTCGACCCGCAATGGCGCCCGCGCAGCGCCGAGCTCAGCCGCCGCGGCGTGACGCCGCCGGCGCGGCTGCGCCTCGAGCGAGAGGGCGATGCCGACCGATGGCGCACCCTGACCGACGTCGCCGGCGGCACCGTGAACGGCAGCACCGAACTCGCCGTCCAGAAGGACGACACGTTGCTGCTCACGGCGCAGCTGGAGGCACGCAACCTAGACATCGAGCAGCTCGTGCAGACCTTCGACCGCCGTGCCCCCGTGGCCGGCAAGGCCAACGGGCGCACCGAGGTGCGCGCCACCGGCGCCACGGTGGCCGAGCTCTGGCGCCATGCGACCACGCGCACGCGCTTCTCGGTGCAGCCCGCGACGCTCACGCGCTTCGACCTGGCCAAGGCGATCCGGACGGCCGGCACCAGCCGTGGCGGGCGCACGCCGCTGGACGAACTCACCGGCACCCTCGACACCGAGAACACCGACGACGGTATGCGCTTCAGCTACACCGGCCTGAAGGCGCGCTCCGGCGTGCTCACCGCCAGCGGCAGCGCGCGCATCTACCACCGGGCGATCGATGGCGAGCTGGCGGTCGACCTGGTCGATGGCGTGGTCGGCGTGCCGCTCAAGGTCGGCGGCACGCTCGACGACCCGACGCTGTCGCTCACCGGTGGCGCGCTCACCGGCGCTGCCATCGGCACCGCCGTGCTGCCCGGCGTGGGCACCGCCATCGGCGCGCGCATCGGGCAGCAGGTGGAGCGCCTCTTCGGCGGCGACGCGAAGAAGACGCCGCCGAAGGGGCCGCGGGCGCCCTGATCGGGCATTGACCGCGTCGCGCGCGGGACAGCGGCGCGGCCGCCCATGGGACATTCCCCGGGGCCGCGCGAGGCCTGCACGCCGTAAGCTCCCGAGCGACATGACCGCTCCCAACGTCCCCCAAATCCGCCTCTACCAGGACTGGCTGCGCGACACGCGCGGCCTTGTCTTCGACCGCTACGACGACCTCTGGCGCTGGTCGACCACCGACCTCGACGGCTTCTGGCAGAGCATCTGGGACTACCACGGCATGCAGTCGCCGACACCGCACAGCGCGGTCATCGAGGAGCGCCGGATGCCCGGCGCCGTGTGGTTCCCCGGCGCGCAGGTCAACTACGCGCGCGAGGTGCTGCGCCATGCCGACGCGGCGCATGCGGCCGGCATGCCGGCGATCGTGAGCGACAACGAGCGCGGCGAAGTGCGCGAGATGTCGTGGCCCGAACTGCGCCGCCAGGTCGCCTCGGTCGCGCTCACGCTCAAGTCAATGGGCGTGCAGCGCGGCGACCGTGTCGCGGCCTACCTGCCCAACGTGCCCGAGACCATCGTCGCCTGCCTGGCCTGCTTGAGCATCGGCGCCGTGTGGAGCGTGTGCGCGCCCGACATGGGCACCGCGGCCGTGGCCGACCGCTTCCGCCAGATCGAGCCCAGGGTGCTCATCGCGGCCGACGGCGTGCACTACGGCGGCAAGCCGCTCGACCGCAGCGCCGTGGTGCAGGAACTGCGCGGGCAGCTGCCCAGCGTCGAGACGCTGCTGCTGTTGCGCACCCCGTATGCGGCGAGCCAGATCGACGCCGAGGCCGACTGGACCGATGCCGTGGCGCGCGACGACGCCGCCGTCGCGGCCTTCGCCCCCGAGTGGCTGCCCTTCGACCACCCGATCTGGATCGTCTATTCGAGCGGCACCACCGGCCTGCCCAAGCCCATCGTCCACGGGCATGGCGGCATCGTCATGACGATGTACGCCTGCGGCCTGCACAACGACATCGGCGCGAGCTACGGCGCCAACAACTTCGGCGAACGCTTCCACTGGTACAGCTCCACCGGCTGGGTCATGTGGAACTGCCAGATGGCGGGCCTGGCCTTCGGCGCGACCATCGTGCTCTACGACGGGCATCCCGCGGGCAGCAAGGAGAAGCCCGACTGGGCCGTGTTGTGGCGCTTCGTCGCGAAACACCGCGTCACCTTCTTCGGCGCCGGTGCGGCCTACTTCACCCACTGCATGAAGGCCGGTGTGACCACCGCGGCCTGCGGCGACCTGTCGCGCGTGCGGGCGCTGGGCAGCACCGGCTCGCCGCTGTCGGAAGAAGTGCAGCGATGGGGCACCGAACAGTTCCGCGCGGCGGGCGCCAAGGACATCTGGTGGTGCAACATTTCGGGGGGCACCGATTTTTGCGGCGCCTTCGTCGGCGGGAACCGCGAGCTGCCCGAAGTGCCGGGCCAGATGCAGTGCCGTCAGCTCGGTCATGCGGTCGAGGCCTGGAACGAACAGGGTCAGCCGGTGATCGGCGAAGTGGGCGAGCTGGTCTGCGTGCAGCCGATTCCGTCGATGCCGCTCTACCTGTGGAACGACGAGGGCAACGCGCGCTACCTGTCGAGCTACTTCGATACGTACCCGGGCGTCTGGCGCCACGGCGACTGGCTCCGGATCGGCGAGGACGGCGGCTGCATCATCTACGGCCGCAGCGACGCCACCATCAACCGCCAGGGCCTGCGCATGGGCACCAGCGAGATCTACAGCGCGGTCGAGGCGCTGCCCGAAGTGATCGATTCGATGGTGGTCGACCTCGAGTACCTGGGGCGCGAGAGCTACATGCCGCTGTTCGTCGTGCTGCGCCCCGGCGTCGCGCTCGACGACGCGGTGCGCGCCAGGATCGAGGGCGCGATCAAGACCTCGCTGTCGCCGCGCTTCCTGCCCAACGACATCTTCGAGGTGCCCGAGATCCCGCGCACGCTGTCGGGCAAGAAGCAGGAGCTGCCGATCAAGAAACTGCTGCTGGGCCTGCCGATCGAGAAGGTGGTCAACAAGGAGGCGATGGCCAACCCGGCGAGCCTCGACTGGTTCGTCGCCTTGGCGGCACGGCGTGCAGAGACCGTCGCCGTGGCCCTGTAGGTTCGCACGGCCGCGCTACCAGACCTTCCACCACGGATTGTCCTTGCTGCGGAAGCCGCGGGTGAGGTACTCGCTCTGGGGGTAGTTGGTGGTCAGCACGCGCCGGGCGTCGTCGCGCAGATCGTTCATGCCCAGCTTGTCGTAGGACTGAACCATGATGTACAGCGCCTCTTCGAGGCGCCGGCACCTCGCGGTAGTCGGCCAGTGCGAGCTGGGCGCGGTTGATGGCCGCCAGGTAGGCGCCGCGCTGGTAGTA
>NZ_JAOOPY010000022.1 GCF_025486315.1 Variovorax sp. N23
GCGCAGCGAGTTCTGCGACGCAGCCGATGGCGCGAGCACCGCAGGGCAGCCGCGCAGCGGCCGGCGCACCGGGGTCGGCTGGCCCGCACCGCCTGCCGGGCGCCGTACCCAAGGAAAACGGACGCGCTCCGAACAACTGAGGAGGAAAGCAAATGCTCACAGTCAAAAACATCCACCAGTACTACGGCGGCTCCCACATCCTGCGCGACGTGAGCTTCACCGCGACGCTCGGCAAGGTCACCGTGCTGCTCGGCCGCAACGGCGTCGGCAAGACCACGCTGCTCAAGTCGCTGATGGGCCTGGTGCCGATCAAGAGCGGCAGCATCGAATTCGACGGCCAGCCGATCCAGAAGAAGACGCCCTACGAACGCGCCCGCGCCGGCATGGGCTTCGTGCCGCAGGGGCGCGAGATCTTCGCGCGGCTGACGGTGGAGGAGAACCTGCGCATGGGCCTGGCCTACAAGAGCGGCAGCACGCCGATCCCGGCCGAGCTGTTCGAGCTGTTCCCCGTGCTCAAGCAGATGATCCACCGCCGCGGCGGCGACCTGTCGGGCGGGCAGCAGCAGCAGCTGGCCATCGCCCGCGCACTCGCGCCCAAACCCAAGCTGCTGATCCTCGACGAGCCGACCGAAGGCATCCAGCCGTCGATCATCAAGGACATCGGCCGCGTCATCCGCATGCTGGCCGACCGTGGCGACATGGCCATCGTGCTGTGCGAGCAGTACTACGACTTCGCGCAGGAGCTGGCCGACGACTACCTCGTGATGGAGCGCGGGGAGGTCATCGCGCGCGGGCTCGGCAAGGACATGGAAGCCAACGGCGTACGGCAGCTTGTCGCCATCTGAACCGTTGGGCCCGCCGCCTGCTGCGGCGCGCCTTGCGTGTTATGGTCCGGCGGCCCAGGGTTAACCCCTGGTCGTTGGGCCTCGTTCGCGAGCCCGGCCCGCTCGCACGCTCGCTCCGCCATGACCACGCCTTCCCTGTCTCCCGAACTCGACGCCGCGGCGTCTTCGTCCGTCCGCGCGCCCGATGCCGACCGCACCCTGCTGCGTGCCGTGCTGGCGCTCGGTGTGGGCGGCTTCTCCATCGGCACCGGTGAATTCGTGATCATGGGCCTGCTGCCCGAAGTCGCTCGGGACATCGGCGTGAGCATTCCCCAGGCCGGCCATGTCATCAGCGCCTACGCGCTGGGTGTCGTGATCGGTGCGCCGGTGCTCGCCGTGCTGGCCGCCGGCTGGCCGCGCCGCGCGCTGCTGATCGCGCTGATGGGCATCTACGCGCTCGGCAACTTCGCATCGGCGCTGGCACCGGGCTACCTGTCGCTCAACCTGATGCGCTTTCTCACCGGCCTGCCGCACGGCACCTACTTCGGCGTCGCGGCGCTGGTGGCGGCCACGCTGGCGCCACCGGGGCGGCGCGCACGCGCCGTCGGGCTGGTGATGCTCGGGCTGACCGGCGCCACGCTGGTCGGCGTGCCCATCGCGGCCTGGCTGGGCCAGCACTTCGGCTGGCGCGCCGCCTTCGTCTTCGTCGGGCTCATCGCGGTGCTGGCGATGGTGTTGCTGCGGCGTGGCGTGCCGGACATCCGGGCTGCGGCCGGTGCCAGTCCGCTGCGCGAACTCGACGCGCTGCGCCGGCCGCAGGTCTGGCTCACGCTGGGCATCGGCGCCATCGGCTTCGGCGGCATGTTCGCCGTCTTCAGCTACATCAAGCCGACGCTGACCGAAGTGGCCGGGCTGTCGGTGGGCCACGTGCCCTTCGTGCTCGCGCTGTTCGGCCTGGGCATGGTGGCGGGCAACCTGGTCGGCGCGCGACTGGCCGACAAGTCGCTGATGCGCACCATCGGCGGCCTCCTGGTGTGGTCGGTGGCGGTGTTGGTGCTGTTCGTCTTCGCGGCGCAGCATGTGGCCACGGCCGCCATCGCCACCTTCCTGATCGGTACCGTCGTGGCCATCGGGCCGGCGCTGCAGATCCGCCTGATGGACGTGGCCGGCGACGCGCAGACGCTCGCCGCCGCGCTCAACCATTCGGCCTTCAACATGGCCAACGCGCTCGGCGCCTGGCTCGGCGGCCTGGCGATCAGCGCGGGCCTGGGCTGGACGTCGACCGGCTGGGTCGGCGCCTTGCTGGGGCTGGCAGGGTTGGGCATCTTCGCCTGGGCGGTGGCCGACGCACGACGCCGCGCGGTGCGCTGAGGCGTATTCCCTGAACAGACGCGCAAGGCCATCGATGCTTGCGCAGTGAGGCTGAGGTTGGTGGTGCGGTAACCTAGAAAACCCGCTCCACCGTTTGCAGTCTCCCCGCTTCATGCCGCTCCTGTCGCCCGCCCTGGACCCGCGCTCCATCATCGTGCTCGCCGGTGTGATGGGCTTGCTGATGTCCATCGTGATGTTCTCGATGCGGCGCAGCTACCCGCCGAGCATCCGCGGCCTGCGCGAGTGGACGCTCGCGCCGCTCGCCAGCTTCGTCAGCACCGTGCTCTTCGCGCTGCGCGGTGTGCTCCCGGACGTTTTCAGCATCGTGCTGGCCAACATGGTGCTGTTCCAGGGCTGCATCCTGTACTACGCGGGCAGCCAGCTCTTCCTGGGCCATGAGCGCGACACGCGCATCTGGAGCGTCGTTACGCTCGTCCTGGGCGTGGTGCTGTTCTGGTTTTCCGAAGTGCAGCCCAGCTATCCGACACGCCTGGCGGTCTTCACGCTGGCGATCTCGTGGCTGTTCTTCGCGCATGCCCGGCTTTACCTGCGCCGCCGGGCGAAGCGGGTCGGCATGCACCTCATGACGAGCCTGCTGCTGCTGCAGTCGCTGGCGGCGGGCCTGCGCTGCCTGAGCGCGGTCCTCGGCGAAGCGGGCATCGGGATGCTCGACACCACATGGCTGCAGTCGCTGTACATCGTCATGTACTCGCTCACCGCCTTGATGCTGAGCATCGCGGGCGTGCTGATGGCCACCGACCGGTTGCGCCTGGAGTTCGAGTTCATGGCCACCCACGACCCGCTGACCGGCGTGCTGAACCGGCGCGCACTGATCGAGCGCTGCGAACGCGAAGTCATCCGCGCCCAGCGTGGCGACGGCGACGGTGCGCTGGCGCTGCTGATGCTCGATGCCGACCACTTCAAGCGCGTCAACGACGAATTCGGTCACCAGGCCGGCGACGAGGCGCTGCGCCAGCTGACGCTGCGCCTGCAGACGCCGCTGCCGCCAGCGGCGTGGCTGGGGCGCTACGGCGGTGAGGAGTTCGTCGTCGTCCTGCCTGGCCTGGGGCACGACGGCGCACGGGCCGTGGCCGAGCGCTTGCGCAAAGAGGCGGGCGAGCCCTTCACGGCCCCCTCACCGCTGGCGGCCACCGGCATCGGCCGCCTCAGCATCAGCATCGGTGTCGCGGTGTTTCAGGGGCCGGCCGACACGCTCGACGCACTGCTCGCACGCGCCGATGCAGCGCTCTACCGGGCCAAGGCGCAAGGCCGCGACCGGGTCGAGGTTGCTTGAACGAACCCCACCCCCGATGCGGCGCACTGCGTGTCGCCGCCTCCCCCTCAAGGGGGCGCACCCGGCGGCCTGGCGGAGCCAGTTCCGCGGGTGCCCTGGCCTCGGCCGTGCCGGTTTCATTCGATTCGCGCGGCGCGTAGCGCTATGGAAAACTGAGATAGGGTCCACAGGCTCTACATCGACCAGATGCGTGGCGCGGCGCTGCGCAACTGCCAGAGCTCGGCGCGCCAGGCCAGCCACACCTGCCGCAACAGCTGCATGGCCGGTTCGACCACCGGCGCCAGCACACGCAGCACGACCACCTCGGCGTGCGGCGCGGTGGCGCCCGCGCTCATCGCCAGCGGATGCGCATCGGCCAGTGCCCGCGCACTGTCGAGCAGCATGGCGCGGCGCGCCTTCGGGATCGGCGCGCCGGCCACGAAGAAGAGCGATGCGATGCAGCGCTGGCCGGCCAGGCCGATCGGGCTCTGCAGCAGGCGGTGGTCGGCCGCGTCGATGCGGCCGCGTTCGAGCCACACGCCCGGCACCTCGATGTGCTGCAGCAGGCTGCCGCGCTCGAAGGGCAGGCCGGCGTTGGGCAGGCCGAGGGCGGTCACGTCCCAGCCCAGCAGCTCGGCGCCGGGTGCGAGTTCGAGGCGCAGGCGGTTCTCGGCCTTGCAGCCGCTGTAGCAGAGCGCTTCCAGCGGCAGCCATTCGAGGCGCGCGCCGTCGGCCAGCGTGATCCGGGTGCGCTGCACGGCGGCTTCGCCCTCGGAGCGGTAGAAGCGCGTCGCGCCCGGCGTGGTGACCAGGCCGTGGCTGCCGGCCGCGCCGGTGATGGCGATGTCGAGCGTGTCGCCGCCGACCAGGCCGCCGGGCGGATGCACCAGCACGTTGTGGCAGACCGCGTCGCCCTCGGGATAGAGGCTTTGCAGGATGCGCAGCGGACCGTCGTGACGGAAGCGTGCGACGCTGCGTTGTTGTTCGGCGCTGTAGTCGAGCGCGAGTCGGGCGTGCCAGGGCATGCGGGGAGTCTATCGGCGGGCCGGAAGGCGGCCACGGCCGAACGCGCTCAGTCCTTCCAGGCGCCTTCGTGCGCGGCGCTCGCCTCGCCGACGAGCGCGGGGCCGATGCATTCGATGGGGTGCGGCGAGGCGGCGAACACGTCGCGGCAGGACAGCTCGGCATCGCGCTGGTCGCCGCGCTCGCCGCGGAACAGCCGCAGCCGTTCGGCGTCGATGCCGAACACCACGCGGCCGATGTTGGCCCAGAAGATCGCGCCCGCGCACATCACGCACGGCTCGGCCGACGAGTACAGCGTGGCCCCGGCCATCAGCTCGCGGCCCGGGCGCCGGGCGGCCAGCGCGCGGATGGCGGTGACTTCGGCATGGCCGGTGACGTCGCCGGTTTCGGCGCTGTTGCAGTAGCCCTCGGCCAGCACCTCGCCATCGGCCGAGACGATGACGGCGCCGAAGGGCCGGTTGCCGCGCCGCCCGCCGGCATGCGACCAGAAGATGGCCTTGCGCAGATAGCGGCCGTCGCGTTCGTCCAGTGTGACTTCGATGGGGTGGGGGAGAGTGTTCTTCGATTTCATGAGGTTGCGACGATACATGCAGGACACATGCCAATATGGACCGGTTGCCCGGCATCGGATGTGGGCCGACATGCCACTTTGGAGGCGCAGCGCCCGCCGCCATGCGGCGCTACCATCGTTCTCCCTTCAAGGAGTTCGACCATGGCCACCCGAGGCTTCACCGGACGACGCCCGAGCGCTGCTTTCGCGAGCCGGCTGCCGCCGGGGCAGTTCGAGACCGACGACTTTCCCGTCCTGTCCAAGGGGCCGACGCCGCACGTCGACCTCGCCACCTGGCGCTTCACGCTCAGCGACGGGCCGAGGCCCTTGGCCAGCTGGAACTGGGAGGAGTTCGAGGCCTTGCCGCACACCGTGTGGCAAGGCGATATCCACTGCGTCACCACCTGGTCGAAGTTCGACACGACCTGGGAAGGCGTCACCATCGACGACCTGCTCGCCGCGGCGGGTGTGGCTGCACCCAGCGCCTACACGCTCGCGATCTCGCACGACGACTACGACACCAACGTGCCCGCCGCCGACCTGCTCGACGGCCGCGCGATGGTCGCGACCCGCTTCAACGGCGCGCCGCTCGCGGCCGAGCACGGCGGGCCGGCGCGGCTGCTGGTGCCGCACCTCTACTTCTGGAAGAGCGCCAAGTGGATCAAGGGCCTGCGCTTCACGGCGCGCGACGAGGCCGGCTTCTGGGAGCTGCGCGGCTACCACCTGCGCGGCGATCCGTGGAAGCAGCAGCGCTACTCGGACGACCCGTGACCGGCGCACCGCCGCCGGCGTGGCCCTCGCCCTGGCATGACGCGGTGGTCGAGCGCGTCGCCGTACTCACGCCGCGCATCGTCAGCGTCTTCCTGCGCTCGCCGCTGGCCCCCGGGCTGGCCGGCCAGCACCTGGTGGTGCGGCTCACCGCGTCCGACGGCTATGCCGCGCAGCGCAGCTATTCGATCGCTTCGGCGCCTGGCGCCATGCCGATCGAACTCATCGTCGAGAAGCTGGAGGACGGCGAGGTGTCGCCCTTCTTCCACGAGGTGGTGGCGGCCGGCGACCACCTCGAGGTGCGCGGCCCGCTCGGCGGGCATTTCGTCTGGCGCCCGGCCGACGGCGGCCCGCTGCTGCTGGTGGGCGGCGGCTCGGGCGTCGCGCCGCTGATGGCGATGGTGCGGGACTGGCACGCGTCCGGCGTGGCCATCCCCTTGCTGCTGGTCGTGTCCGCGCGCACCTGGGGCGACCTGGCCTTTCGCGACGAGCTGATCGCGCTGCAGGCGCGCGCGCCGCTGCTGCGCTTCGTCGCGGTCACGACGCGCGACACGGTCCATCGGCCGGGCGATCTGGTTCGGCGGCTCGACAGCGCGGCGCTGCAGCGGCTGCTGACCGACTGGGGCCACGTGCCGGCCCATGTCTTCGTCTGCGGCGCCAACCGCTTCGTCGAGGCGGTCAGCACCGGCCTGCTCGACGCGGGCGTGCCGGCCGGTCGGATCCGGACCGAACGCTACGGTGGCGCGGGCTGACCGTTCCTTCCCGACACACATTCATCAGGAGACCCCATGAGCATTTCAGTCCGCCGCGACGGCACGACAGGCACCCGCCACACAGTGCGCATCCGCAACGAGGCCTTCGGCACCGACGCGTTGCAGCCCGACGGGCAGGGCCCCGCCACGCCGCACGACCTGTACGACGCTTCGCTGGCGGCCTGCAAGGCGCTCACGGTGATGCTCTATGCCCAGCGCAAGAACATGCCGGTCGAGGACATCGAGGTGCTGGTCGACCGCGACGACAGCGAGGAGCGCAAGGGCATCTATCGCCTGAAGACCTCGCTGCGCGTGACGGGTGCGCTCGACGAGAGCCAGCGCGCCGAACTGCTGCGCGTGGCCGCCAAGTGCCCGGTCCACAAGCTGATGACCGAGACCACGACCGAGATCGAAACCGGCTGGGCTTGAATCCTTCAAGCCGATCGTGCAGAACTACGACGACGGTCCTTTGCCTGTGGGCGGCCACCGGCGCGCTGTGTGCAGCACGCGCAGCACCTGTACCTGATCGCTCTTGATCGCGTAGATCAAGATGTAGCTGCGGTGAATGACAAGTTCACGGGTTTCCAGCACGCGGCCCGGCTTGCCCATCTCGGGCAAAGAGACCAAGCGCGCGGCTTTTTCCGAAACCAACGCATCCATCGCCAACGCTGCACGCGGGTTGTCACCCGCGATGTATTCGCGGATGGCACGTCGGTCCTCTTGCGCCAGCCGGGTCCAAACCAGTTTCACGGCTTGCGAGCGCGAGTGAGCCCGCGTCGCGTCTCGGCTCGCCAAGCGGCGGCCTCGGCTTCGACTTCCTCAGCCTGCAACAGATCTCCAGCCTTGGCGGCATCGAGGCCTAGCTGAACTTGGCGTCTAAACCAGGCGTCATGGTCGGCCGCCTCTTGTTGGCGTTGAACGAAGTCCCGCATGAAGTCGCGCAGGAGTTGGGCGCCGGTACGGTCATTGGCCTTGGCGGCGTTGGAAAACTCCGCTTTCAAAGTCTCTTCAACACGAAATGTGAAGGTGGCTTCGCTCATGGGGACGACCTCGATGTGTTACATGCGAAGTGCATCGTAGCACGGCTCAGGCCGGTCGCGGCGCCGGTGCCACGCCGGGTGGCAGCGACGCCGCGCTCACGCGGAACACATGCTGCTCGGGGTCGCTCAGCACGGCCTGCCACTGGCCGTAGTAGGTGGCATAGGGCGCCTTCAGCACCCGGCCGCCGGCCGCGGCGGCTTCTCGCACGGCGGCGTTGACCGCATCGGGCGTGTCGAGCATGAAGGTCGCGTAGGCCGTCACCGGCGGCGTGGCCGTCGCATCGGGTGTGCGGTCCGCCAGGCCGAGCAGGGCATAGGCCGGCGCCGCGTTGAAGCCGAACTGCACGCCCTCGTGCTCCAGCGCGCGGTAGATGGGCGATCGGCTGTGCACGGCCTCCGGCCAGCCGAGCAGCCGCGCATAGAAGGCCATCTGCGCCTCAACGTCGCGGCACAGCAGGTTGAACCACAGCGTCATGCCGCACCTGCCGCGGCGGCCTGCTTCTGCAGCCCATAGGTCTTGCGATACATCTCCTGCAGATGTTCGCCGGCCGTGCAGGGCGTGTAGCGCGGCGCTTCGCCGACGGGCACGGTGCCGGGCACGGGCACGATGCGCGCGAGGTATTCGGGCTCGTAGAAGAAGGGGATGGAATAGCGCGCGGCGCCGCCCGAGAAGGTGTTGCGCACGCGGTGCGGGTTCGAGTGGTACCGCCCGTTGGTCCAGCGCGGGATCATGTCGCCGAGGTTGACGACGAAGGTGCCTGCCATCGGCGTCGCCGCGACCCAGCTACCGTCGGGCATCTGCACTTCGAGCCCGCCGTGCGCATCCTGCGCGAGGATGGTGACCGCGCCCCAGTCGGTGTGCGCGCCGGCGCCGAAGGTGCGCTCGTCGGCGCCCTCGGGGTGGGGCGGGTAGCGCACCATGCGCAGCGTGACCATCGGGTCGCGGCAGGCGGCGTCGAAGTAGTCCTCGGGCAGGTCGAGCGACAGGGCCATCAGCTGCATGAGGCGCAGCGACAGCGTGTTCATCGCGTCGATGTAGGCCTCGCAGTGCGCGCGCACGTCGGGCAGTTCGGCCGGCCACTGGCTCGGGCCGTAGGTCTGGTAGCCGGCCGTGACGTAAGGGTGGTCGGCCGGCCAGTCCATGCCGCAGTAGAAGCTCTCCTTGAGGTCGGGCTTCATCGCGGCGTCGAGCGTCTGCGCGCCCAGGCCTTCGTAGCCGCGCATGATCGGCGAATGCTGGATCGACAGCGCCTCGCGCCGTTCGATCGGCAGCGCCATCAGCTGCCGCGTGATGTCGAACTGGCGCTCGACCATCGCGGCGTCGATGCCATGGTGGCGCACGTAGAAGAAGCCCGACGCCATGGCTGCCGAGCGGAATTCGCGCGCCACCTGGGCGCTGCGCGGACCGCCGGGCGCCAGGGCGCCGGTCAGGTCGAGGACCGGAATGCCCATGACGCGACTCCCCTTCAGGCCTTGAGTTGGCGGTCGGTGGCCGACGGTAGGAACCTGTCGGAGAAGAAGTCCGCCACGCTCGGCGTGCTCTTCAGGCCGAAGGCCGCGACGGTCTCGTCGATGGTGGCCTGCAGGCGCGCAGGGGTCGCCGCGCCCCAGCCGTTGGCACGCACGTCGGCGGTCTTCATGGTGCCGTCGACGATGAGCTGCAGGCGCTCGGTCTCGATCGCCTGGTTGGCCAGCGGCTCGCGCGTCTTCACGGCAGCGCCGCCCGCCTTCGGGTCGGCGATGCAGTCGATCCAGCCGCGCGTGGTGGCCTTCACGAAGGCGCGCATCGCGTCGGCCTGCTCCATGCTCTTCGGGTTGGCGACCAGACCGTTGCCATACGACTTCATGCCGTGGTCGGAGAAGCGGAACACGGTGAGCTGCTCGGCGCCCATGCCGCGCGCCTTGAGGTTGAGCAGGCCGGTGAAGTAGAAGTAGGCCAGGGCGTCGAAGTCGCCCTTGACGAAGCGCGTGTCGCCGATGTCCGGGGCCACGTTCTCCCACTTCACGCCCGAGGGGTCGAAGCCCTGGGCCTTGGCGAAGACGGGGAACAGCTTGCGCGAGGCGTTGAAGGGCTGGCCGAGGATGGTCTTGCCTGCGAGGTCGGCCGGCTTCTTGATGGCGCCGTCCTTGCGCACGATGATCGAATTGGGGTTCAGGTCGTACTGGATCGCGACGGCCTTGAGCCCGGCCTGCGGGTTGGCGACGTTGAACTCGATCATCGACGACAGGTCGGCCGAGGCCACGTCGTAGGCGCCGCTGCCGACCAGGCTGATGGCGGCTGTCGAGCCGTTGCCGGTGTCGATGGCCACGTCGAGGCCCGCGTCCTTGTAGTAGCCGCGCTGGTGCGCCAGCAGGAAGCCGGCACCCGAGGCCTCGACCTTCCAGCCGAGGTTGAACTTGAAGGGCTTGAGCGAGCCCTGGGCGCGGACGAAGGGCGTGGCGGCGACAAGCGTGCCGGCGCCGGCGGCGCGGAGGAGGGAACGGCGTTGCATGGAATGCTTCCTTTGGGAGAACTGCGATGAACGAGCAATTTCCGGGCGGGCGAGCCGCTGAACGCTTCTACTCTGCGTTGGCATTTGCATGATCCGTGCCATTCGATGCGCAGCCTGCAAGGCCCGCCGTGCACCACGGCGTGGCATCACCGCCCCAGGCAAGTTCGACTGCGCCACAGGGTCAAAGCGGGGAGTCTTTGCCAGCGCCGCGTCGACGCGGCATCATCCGCACCCGAGAGTAGAAGCGTTCACCAGCCAGTCGCGTTGCGAGAAGACCTTCAGGGGTTGGCAGGAAATTGCTCTTGAAGTTTTCAACTTTCAGGACCAAGACCATGACCGCTGCAACGCCCCCCGTCGGCTACGACCTCACCGAGCTCCAGAGAGAAACGCGCATGGGCGCGATGGGCTCCATCAACACGACGCGCGACATCCGCCGCATCGACCTGTCCGACTTCGAGGCCCGCAAGGCCGAGATCGCCGACCAGCTCTGGGACGCGGCCGTCGACGTCGGCTTCTTCCAGCTCGTCCACCACGGCATCGACCTCGGCGAGATCCGCGGCGCCTTCGACATGGCCGAGCGCTTCTTCGCACTGCCCGAGAGCGTCAAACGCCAGTACCCGTTGAAGAAGGCGCTCAACGCCGGCTGGGAAAGCCGGGCACAGGTGCGGCCGTCCACGGGCACGCCGGACCAGAAGGAGAGCTACCAGATCACCCGCCCGCACATGGGCGAGCTCTTTCCCACCGACGAAGAGCTGCCGGGCTTCGTCGAGAAGATGCTGCGCTTCGAGCGCCAGAGCTGGGAGATCGCCATGCGCGTGCTCTCATGCTTCGCCTACAAGCTGGGCTTCGACGACGAATTCTTCACCCGTGCGCACGACCAGGGCCAACCCAGCTACCAGAGCACGCTGCGCCTGCTGCATTACTACGCGATCCCCGCCGAGGTGCAGGACAAGCTCGACCTGTGGCGCGCCGGTGCCCACACCGACTTCGACTGCCTGACGCTGCTGTACCAGCGCCAGGGGCAGGGCGGCCTCGAGGTCTGCCCGGGCAAGGAGATGGACGCGCAGGAATGGACGCCGATCCCGCCCGACGGCGACGCCATCACCTGCAACATCGGCGACATGCTGATGCGCTGGAGCGACGACCAGCTGCCGAGCAACTTCCACCGCGTGAAGAACCCGCTGCCGGGCGAGTACATGGGCCCGCGCTACAGCATCGCCTTCTTCGCGCAGGCCAACCGCGACGCCCTCATCGAAAGCCCCGGCAAGACGCACCCGCCGATCACGGCCGGCGACTTTCTGAACCAGCGCGTCGCGGCGAACTTCAAGGCGTACTGAGCGGGTCCACCGTCGCGTGGCTCAGCACGCGGCCGTCGCCGATGAAGGCCTCGCCGACGAGCATGCGGAAGGCCACACCCGGCTGCAGGCGCGCCAGTGCCGCGGCCGGCGCACGGAACTCGACCGGCAGTGTCTGTAAGGTGCCGCGCCGGAACGACCCGCCCGGCGCCACCTGCCAGCGCGCCGAGAAGCCCTCGTTGCCCACCACCAGCGCGCAATGGTGCTCGCCCTCGGCGATCGGGATGTCTTCGGCCGGAACGCCCGCGGGGCGCAGGGTCAGCTCGACCCGGGCATGTGCCGCGAACGGCCGATCCTCGAAGGCGATCGGCTCCGGCGCGGCCGTTCCGGCGACGGGTGCCGCAGCGGGTCGCTTGACCTTGGAGATCAGCCAGGCGATCACGTTGCCGATGACCGGGATCCACAGCAGCATCAGCAGCGTGCCGACATCGCGCTGCGTGGTGCCGGGCGCCGACAGGTGCCGGAGCACCGCGCCGCCGAGGGCGACGCAAAGAAGAAGGACGACGATGAGTCGGCGGCGGGCTTGGATCTGGGTCACGGGCGAGGGGGCGAAGAGGCGAAGGGCGGGGCGATGGTCACGGCGGGAGCCCGCACTGTAACCACCCCCGCCATCGCGTGCGGCCAGGCCGCGCCTATTCGCCCTGCGAACCCCGATGCGCCCAGCCGGTGGTGCGCTTCTCGATGACGCTGAAGAGTTCGTACATGCCCATCGCCATCGCACCCACCACCATCAGGCCGGCGAAGGCCAGGCCCATCTGCATGGCCGAGCCGGCGGAGATGAGCAGGTAGCCGATGCCTTCGTTCGCGGCGGTCATCTCGCTCACCGTGGTGCCGACGAAGGCCAGCGTGATCGCGACCTTGAGCGACGCGAAGAAGTAGGGCATGGAGCGCGGCAGGCCGATCTTCATCAACACGTCCCAGCGCTTGGCGCCCAGCACGCGCAGCACGTCTTCCAGCTCGGGTTCGAGCGTGGCCAGGCCGGTCGCGATGTTCACCATGATCGGGAAGAAGCTGATCAGGAAGGCCGTGAGGATGGCCGGGCCGACGCCGATGCCGAACCACACCACCAGGATCGGCACGAAGGCCGCCTTGGGCAACGCGTTGAAGGCCGTCATCAGCGGGTACATCGCCGCGTAGGCCAGGCGCGAGCTGCCGATGACGAAGCCCAGCAGCACGCCCACCACGATCGCCAGGCCGAAGCCCGCCATCGTCACCCAGAAGGTGCGCCAAGCGTGGCCCGCGATGATTTCCTTGTACTCCCAGAACTGTTCCCAGATGCGCGAGGGGCTCGGGAAGATGAAGTCCGACACACCGAAGCCGCGGCAGACGATCTCCCACAGCAGCAGCACCGCGATCAGCAGGAACCAGGGCGACCAGCGCTCGATCTGCTTGCTGTTCTTCATCATGAGGCGGCTCCTGCGGCCGCGGTCTGCGCCTGGCTGATGCCGGTGTTCCGGATGGCCCCGATGTGCCCGCGCAGCTCCAGCACGATGTCGGTGAACTCCTTGGTGTAGGTCACTTCCAGCTCGCGCGGGCGCGGCAGTTCGATCTCGCGCTTGACCACGAAGCGGCCGGGCGACTTGCTCATCACGTAGACCGTGTCGGCCAGGAACACCGATTCGCGCAGGTCGTGCGTCACCAGGATCACGTTGAACTGCTGCTCGGTCCAGAGGTCGCGCAGGATGCACCACAGCTCCTCGCGCGTGAACGCGTCGAGCGCGCCGAAGGGCTCGTCGAGCAGCAGCATCTTCGGCTCGTGGATGAGCGCGCGGCAGATGCTGGCGCGCTGCTGCATGCCGCCGGAGAGCTGCCAGGGAAACTTGTCTTCATAGCCTGCAAGGCCGACCTTCTGCAGCAGCTTGCGTGCGCGCTCGACGTATTCCTTGCGCTTGGCCTTGAAGTTCGAGCGGTAGGGCTCGACGATCTCCAGCGGCAGCAGCACGTTGTCGACCGTGGTGCGCCAGGGCAGCAGCGACGGCGCCTGGAAGGCCATGCCCGAGATCTTCAGCGGGCCGGTGACGGGCGCGCCGTCGATGCGGATGCGGCCCATCGACGGCATCTTCAGGCCGGTGGTGAGCTTCATGAAGGTCGACTTGCCGCAGCCCGACGGGCCGACGATGGCGATGAACTCGCCGCGCTTGACCTTCAGGTCGATCGCCTCGACCGCGAAGTGGTTCTCGCGCAGCAGTTCTTCGTTGTAGGCGAGCCAGACGTCCTGGAAGTCGACAAAGGGCGCAGATGTGGCGACAGCGCTGGCGTTGTCGGCCATTACTTCTTGAGGATGTTGAGTTCGGCCGCGCTCGGCAGCATCGTGCCGTTCCAGACGGCATCGGGGTTCACGCGCGACTTGGTGTTGAACGCGTCCGACACCTGCGAGGCCATCAGCGCCAGGCGGCCGGCGTTGACGGTGCCGAAGCCTTCGGCCTTGGCGTCGGGGCTGTTGATCACGGTGTCGATGGCCAGTTGCAGGCGGCGCGTCTCGAGCTTGGAATCGATGATGCCGTCGCGCGCCTTCACCGACTCGATCGCCACCGCCGGGTTGGCGATGACTTCCTTCGCGCCCTTGGCGAAGGCCGAGAGGAATTTCTTCACCGCGGCCGGGTTCTCCTTGATGAGCTTGGGCGACGCGATGATCACGTTGCCGTAGAGCTTCACGCCGTAGTCGGGGTAAGGCAGCACCACCACGTCCGACGCCTTGGCGCCGCGCGCTTCGAGGTTCAGCAGCGAGGTGAAGGTGAAGCCGGTGATGGCGTCGATGTCGCCGCGCATCAGCATGGTCTCGCGCAGCGTCGGGTCCATGGCGGTCCATTGCACGGCGCCGATGTTGTTGGCCTTGGCGAAGATCGGGAAGGCGCGGCGGCCGGCGTCGAACACCGGCGCGCCCAGCTTCTTGCCCGCCAGGTCGGCCGGCTTGGTGATGCCGCTCTTCTTGAGCGCCATGACCGAGGCCGGCGTGTTGTTGTAGACCATCATGACCGCGACCGGCTTGTTCGGGCTGTCGGGGTTGTTGGCATGGAATTCCATCAGGGCGGCCAGGTCGGCGAAGCCCATCTCGTAGGCGCCCGAGGCCACGCGCGTGACCGTGCCGCCCGAGCCGTTGCCCGCGTCGATGGTCACGTCGAGGCCGGCCGCCTTGAAGTAGCCCTTGGCGGCCGGGTGCAGGAACAGCGCGGCCGGACCTTCGAAGCGCCAATCGAGCTGGAACTTGATCGGGGTCTGCGCCTGTGCGGCACCGACGCCGAAGCAGAGCGCCGAGGCGGCGAGGAAGGACTGGAGCAGGTGGCGCTTGTTCATGGGCGGGGTCTCTTTGCAATGGAATGTCACCGATTCAAGCAATATCGGTGCCCGCACGCCATTGGTGCGAACCTCCATCTTGTCCCAAATGGGTGCGCTGACGACGCGCCAATGAAAACGCCCCGGCAGGCGCACCATGCCGGGGCGTTGATCACCCGTGGCGCACTACTTCTGAATGGCGGCCTGTGCCACGGCCAGCGCCGTCATGTTCAGCACCCGACGCACCGTGGCCGACGGCGTGAGGATGTGCGCCACGCAGGCGGCACCGAGCAGGATCGGGCCCACGGTGATGCCGTTGCCGCCCGTCATCTTCAGCACGTTGAACAGGATGTTCGCGGCATCGAGGTTCGGGCAGATCAGCAGGTTGGCCTCGCCGCCGAGCGAGCTGGCGGGCAGCGACTGGCGGCGGATGTCTTCGGACAGCGCCGCGTCGCCCTGCATCTCGCCGTCGCATTCGACGTCGGGCGCCATCTTGGCGAACAGGTCGCGGGCGATGCGCATCTTGCGGGCCGAGCCGCGTTCCGACGTGCCGAAGTTCGAGTGCGAGAGGAAGGCGACCTTCGGTGGCAGGCCGAAGCGGCGCACTTCTTCGGCCGCCATCAACGCGATGTGCGCGAGCTGCTCGGCCGTCGGGTCTTCGTGCACGCTGGTGTCGGCGATGAACAGCGTGTACTTCTCGAGCGTCAGCGCATTGAGCGTGGCGAAGCCCGGCGCGCCGCGCTTCACGCCCAGCAGCTGGTTGAGGATCTTCAGGTGGCTGTCGAAGCGGCCGACCAGGCCGCACAGCATGGCGTCGGCGTCGCCCAGGTGCACCATCAGGGCGGCGATGCTGGTGTTCGAGCGGCGCACCATGCTCTTGGCGGCTTCGGGCGTGATGCCGCGGCGGCCCATGAGCTTGTGGTACGCCTCCCAGTACTGGCGAAAGCGTGCGTCGTTCTCGGGGTCGACCACGTCGGCATCGACCTCCAGGCGCAGGTGCAGGCCCGCCTTCTTGATACGGGCCTCGATCACCGCCGGACGGCCGATCAGGATCGGCCGCGCCAGGCCTTCGTCGACCGCCTGCTGGGCCGCGCGCAGCACGCGGTCGTCCTCACCCTCGGCATAGGCCACGCGCTTGGCCGTCGCGGCCTTGGCGGCGGTGAACACCGGACGCATGAACATGCCGGTCTGGTAGACGAAGCGGGTGAGGTGCTGGCGGTAGGCTTCGAGGTCCTCGATCGGGCGCGCCGCCACGCCCGAGGCCGCGGCCGCCTTGGCCACGGCCGGCGCGATGCGCAGGATCAGCCGCGAGTCGAAGGGCTTGGGGATGATGTAGTCGGGTCCGAAGGACAGCTCCTGGCCGGCATAGGCGGTGGCCACTTCCTCGCTGATGTCGGCCTTGGTCAGTTCGGCGATCTCGCGCACGCAGGCCAGCTTCATTTCCTCGGTGATCTTGCTGGCGCCGCAGTCGAGTGCGCCACGGAAGATGTACGGGAAGCACAGCACGTTGTTGACCTGGTTCGGGTAGTCCGAGCGGCCGGTGGCGATGATGCAGTCGGGCCGCACGGCCTTGGCCAGCTCGGGCCGGATCTCCGGCTCGGGGTTGGCCAGCGCCAGCAGGATGGGCTGCGTGCCCATGCTCTTGACCATGTCCTGCGTGACCACGCCGGGCGCCGAGCAGCCGAGGAAGACGTCCGCGTTCTTCATCACGTCGGCCAGGGTGCGGTCGCCGGTGTCCTTCTGCGCGTAGCGCGACTTCGACTCGTCGAAGCCGCCCGGGCGGCCCATGTAGATCAGGCCCTTGGAGTCGACCGCGAAGATATTGGCCGGCTTGGCGCCCAGGCCCACCATCACGTCGAGGCAGGCGATGGCGGCGGCACCGGCGCCCGACACGGCGATCTTCACGTCCCCGATCTTCTTGTCGACCAGTTCCAGGCCGTTGATCAGTGCGGCGGCCGAGATGATGGCGGTGCCGTGCTGGTCGTCGTGGAACACCGGGATGTTCATGCGCTCGCGCAGCTTGCGCTCGATGTAGAAGCACTCGGGCGCCTTGATGTCCTCGAGGTTGATGCCGCCCAGCGTGGGCTCGAGCGCGGCGATGATCTCGACCAGCTTGTCGGGGTCGTTCTCGGCCAGCTCGATGTCGAACACGTCGATGCCGGCGAACTTCTTGAACAGGCCGCCCTTGCCTTCCATCACCGGCTTGGCGGCCAGCGGTCCGATGTTGCCCAGGCCCAGCACCGCGGTGCCGTTGGTGACCACGCCGACCAGGTTGCCGCGGGCGGTGAACTCGGCCGCGAGGCTCGGGTCGGCCTGGATGTCGAGGCAGGGGTAGGCCACGCCGGGCGAATAGGCCAGCGAGAGGTCACGCTGGTTCAGCAGCGGCTTGGTCGGCGTGACCGAAATCTTGCCGCGGACGGGGCTGCGGTGGTACTCGCGTGCGGCTTCGCGCAACGCTTCTTCGGCGGGGGAAAGTTTGGTGGCCATGGGGGCTCTCCGTTCGATGTCGCAAAAAACAGAGAGAGGCTACCCCAAAGCCGTGTCCCCCTGCAGGGGGAACCCCCGGAGGGGCGACCGCGCGCGCGTCACAGGGGCGGCGCGCTGTCCTTGTCGCCGACGGCGGTATCGGCGCTCTCGTTCGAGGCCACGAACAGGCTCCACACCGCCATGAAGAGCGCGGCGACCACGGGCCCGATCACGAAGCCATTGATGCCGAACAGCGCCATGCCGCCGATGGTCGAGATCAGCACCACGTAATCGGGCATCTGCGTGTCCTTGCCCACCAGCAGCGGGCGCAGGATGTTGTCGATCAGGCCGATCACGAAGACGCCTACGAAGACCAGGCCGAGGCCCTTGGCGATCGCTCCCGTGGCCAGGAAATAGATGGCCACCGGGGCCCAGATCAGCGCCGCACCCACGGCCGGCAGCAGCGATAGGAAGGCCATCACCACGCCCCACAGCAGCGCGCCCTGCACGCCGAGCACCGCCAGGGCGATGCCGCCGATGGTGCCCTGCACACCAGCGACCACCACGTTGCCCTTGACCGTCGCACGGATCACGGTGGTGAACTTGTTGAGCAGGTAGTGCGTGTGCGGGCGGGCCAGCGGCAGCGCTTCGCGGATCGTCCTGGACAGGTCGGCCCCGTCGCGCAGCAGGAAGAACAGCAGGTAGAGCATCACGAAGAAGCTCACCACGAAATCGAAGGTGTTCTGGCCGATGCTCAGCGCCTGCTGGGCAATCATCTGCGAGCCCTGCGCCGCCGTGGTGGACAGCTTCGACAACAGCGCCTCCATGTTGCCCAGCCCGAAGCGGTCAAGGAGATTCAGCAGTGGCCGCGGCAGCGCGCCGACCACCTGCTGGAAGTAATTGACGAAGTTGAGCTCGCCCGTGCGGATGCGCTGCGTGACGGTGGACACGTCCTGCACCAGCGATGCGGCGATCATCGACAGCGGCAGGAACACGATCACCAGGCAGATCCCGAGGGTGGCGAGCGCCGCCAGCGTGCGCCGCTGCTTGCCCATCTTCGCCAGCAGCCGCTTGTAGAGCGGGTTGAAGAGGATGGCCAGGGCCACGCCCCACAGCACCGCGCCCCCGAAGGGCAGCAGTATCCAGAAGAAGGCGACCGTGACGGCCGCCAGCAGGAAGAGGAAGAAGCCGCGCTGGAGTTGGGGAGAGATCATGGGCGCCTCGACTGTAGCCGAGGCGGGCGCCGTTGCCCCGCGCACGATGCCACGAAAGCGTCAGCACAGACCGCGACCGCGCGTGGGCGGCCGGGCCCGCGGGCAGGCCCGCTCAGTGCGCCTCGGCCTGCTTGGCCGCAGCGATGATCGCGGCCTCGTCGTGCGTCGCGCCGTTCAGGAACAGGTTCAGCAGCACCGCCGTCATCGACGCCAGCAGGATGCCCGACTCGATCAGCGAGTGCAGGCCGTGCGGCATCCACTGCTTGAAATTGGGTGCGATCAGCGGAATCATGCCCACGCCGATCGACACCGCCACGATCATCGGGTTGTGCCGGTTGGTTTTGAAGTCCACGCCCGACAGGATGCGGATGCCGGTGGCGGCCACCATGCCGAACATCACGAGGCCGGCGCCGCCCAGCACCACGGTGGGCAGCGACTCGATCAGCGCCGCCATCTTCGGCAGCAGGCCCAGCACCACGAGGATCACGCCGCCGGCCACGCACACGTAGCGGCTCTTGATGCCGGTGACGGCCACCAGGCCGACGTTCTGCGAGAAGCTGGTGTACGGGAAGGTGTTGAAGATGCCGCCGATGAGCGTGCCCAGGCCGTCGGTGCGCAGGCCCTTGGCCAGGTCCTTCTGGCTGATCTTGCGGTCGGTCATCTCGCCGAGCGCCAGGAACATGCCGGTCGACTCGATCATCACGACGATCATGATCAGCGTCATGGTGAGGATCAGGATCGGGTCGAACTGCGGCATGCCGAAGTGGAAGGGCAGCACCACGTCGAACCACGGCGCCTTGCCGACCTTCTCGTAGGTCATGATGCCCATGGCCGTGGCCACCACCGCGCCGATCACGATGCCCAGCAGCACCGAGATGTTGGCGATGAAGCCCTTGGCGTACTTCACGATCAGCAGGATCGACACCAGCACCAGCGCGGCGACGCCGAAGCCGGTCAGGTCGGCGTACTTGGGGTTGGGCACGGTCGGCAGGATGGCGAAGCCCTTGGGCACCGGCGGGATCGCGCTGCCGGGCGAGGTGACGTCGGCCAGCCACTTGGCGTAGGCCGGGTCCACGATGGCCGGCGCGGTCGGGCCGAAGGGGTTGCCGAAGATCCAGTTGATGCCCACGCGCATCAGGCTGATGCCGATCACCGCGATGATCGTGCCCGTCACCACCGGCGGGAAGAAGCGCAGCAGCCGGCTCACCGCGGGCGCGATGAGGATCGAGATCACGCCGGCCCCGATGATCGAGCCGAAGAGCAGTTGCGCACCCGCCACTCCGGGGTTGGCATTGGCGATGGCGACCATCGGCGCCACCGACGCGAAGGTCACGCCCATCATCACCGGCAGCTTGATGCCGAACCACTGCGTGGCGCCCAGCGACTGGATCAGCGTGGCGATGCCGCAGCAGAACAGGTCGGCCGAGATCAGCAGCGCGACCTCGCTCGGGCTCAGCTTGAGCGCGCGGCCGACGATCAGCGGCACGGCGACCGCGCCGGCGTACATCACGAGCACGTGCTGCAGACCGAGCGCGGCCAGCTTGCCGGCCGGCAGCTTCTGGTCGACCGGATGAACGGCGGGGGAGGCGGAATCACGCATGGGAGGCTCCTGAACGATGGCCGGCGGACGGGCCGAAGGGGATGAATCGCCGCGAGGATAGGGTTTCACGTCAGATCGATAAAGCCGGACAATCGAATAAATCAATCAGGATTCACGATGAAACCTTCATTGGCCGAGCTTCGCGTCTTCGTCGCGGTGGCCGAGAGCGGGCACTTCACGCGCGCGGCCGAGCGGCTCGGCATGTCGCAGTCCTCGCTCAGCGCCGCGCTGGGCAAGCTCGAGAAGATGCTCGGAACGCGTCTGTTCGACCGCCACACGCGGGCCTGCAAGCCGACCGAGGCCGGCACCGCGCTGCTGCCGGCGGCGCGCCGGCTGGTGGCCGACTGGGACCAGCTGATGGAAAGCGCGCACGACTTCGCGGTGTTCGCGCGCGGCCGCATCGACGTGGCGGCGCCCAATGCCCAGTGCGCGCTCCTGCTGCCGCCGGTGATCCGCACCTTTCGCGCGGCGCATCCGGGTGTGCGCGTCGTGCTGCACGATGTGCCCGAGCACGAGGTGCATGCGTTGGTGCGCAGCGGCGCGGCCGACCTGGGCATCGCGACCCAGACCGACGCACGCACCGACCTGGTCGTCACGCCGCTGTTCACCGACCAGTTCGTGGCGGTGCTGCCGCCCGGGCATCCACTGGCGGCGAAGCGTTCGCTCGAATGGTCGCAGCTCGCGCGCGAATCGATCATCGGCTACCTGCCGGGCAATCCGGTGCGTCGCCTGCTCGACGACAAGCTCGCCGAGCGCGGCATCGCGCTCGACTACGCCTTCGAGATCGCCTTGCCCTGGACCACCGTCGGCCTGGCGCGCGAGGGACTGGGCATCGCGGTGGTCACGATGGCGCTGCGCCCGCTGGCGCAGTGGCACGGCCTCGACGTGCGCGCCATCGGGCGGCCACAGCTGGCGCGCACGCTGGTGCTGTTGCGCGCGCCGGGCAATTCGCTGTCGCCGGTGGCGTCGGCGTTCAGGGACCTGCTCGCCGGCGTGGCGCCGACCTAGACGCGGCGTGCGCCCCGCATCAGCGCCACATAGGTGACGGCACCTCCGATGGCGCCGATGACCCATCCGAAGTTGTTCTCCGGCAGCACCTTGAGCAACTGTGTGCACAGCTCCCACCCGATCGACAGGACGCTCGCCAGGACCAGCGCCGCCACGCCGACCTTGTTCCAGCCGCCGTCGTAGTGGTAGCGGCCCCCGGGCGCCATGGTGTAGAGATCCTCGGTCTTCAGCACCTGCTTCTTCAGCAGGTAGAAATCGGCCACCATCACGCCGAACAGCGGTGCAAGCACCGCACCGAATACGCTGACGAAGATGGTGATGGCCTTCGGGCTGTCGACGAAGATCCACGGGCAGACCATCACGGCCAGGATCGAGGTGATCAGGCCGCCGCGCTTGAAGTCCACGTACTTGGGGAACAGGTTGGCGAAGTCATAGGCCGGCGAGACGAAGTTCGCCACGATGTTGATGCCCATGGTCGCGATGATGAAGGTCACGCTGCCAAGCACCACCGCCCACTTGTTGTCGATCTTCGAGACGATCTCGATCGGGTCCATGATCATGTGGCCGAACACCTTGGCGCTGCCGGCCGTCACGATGACGACGATGATGGCGAAGAGGATGAAGTTGACCGGCAGGCCCAGGAAGTTGCCCACCTTCATGTCGCGCTCCGTCCTGGCATAGCGCGAGAAGTCGCCGAAGTTCAGCAGCAGGGCGGCGAAGTAGCTCACCACCAGCAGGATGGCGCTGCCCATCGCGACGAAGGATTCGCCGCCGCTGAGCACCTTGTCGCTGAGCGACAGGTCGAGCGAGTCCCAGCCGGCCTTCCAGAGGATCCAGCCCATCAGCAGGAACATCACGATGTAGACGGCCGGGCCGCAGAAGTCGATGAACTTGCGGATGGCTTCCATGCCGCGCTGGAAGATCAGCAGCTGGAAGATCCACATGAAGAAGAAGCAGGCCCAGCCCAGCAGGTCGAGCCGAAGGAAACGGGTGGCCTGCAGCGCCGCCGCGTCGGGGAAGAACACCAGCACGAGCGTGGCGACGGCCTTGGAGGCGAAGTAGGTCTGCACGCCGTACCAGACGACGCCGACGATGCCGCGGATCAGCGCGGCGAAGTTCGCGCCCATCACGCCCATGCTGGCACGCGCCATCACCGGGTAGGGGATGCCGTGTTGCTGGCTCGGCTTGCCGATCAGGTTCATCAGCACGTTCACGATCGCGATGCCGATCACCAGTGCACCCAGCACCTGCCAGCCATTGAGTCCCAGCAGGAAGAGGCTGGCCGCGAAGGTGTAGCCGCCGACGCTGTGGACGTCGGACATCCACATCGCGAAGACGCTGTAGGCCGACCAGGTGCGTTTCCCGGCCGGAATGGGTGCCAGGTCTTCGTTGATGAGGCGCAGGTCAGAGCCTGGTACGCCGTGATGACTTTCTTTCATGAGGAGCTTCCCTGAGGTTTTTTTGGGTTTCGACAGACGCGGCGGGAGTGCCGTGTGGGGTGCATCTCGGGCTGACAGGCCGCGACGATGAGGGCACTGGTCGCAGGCATGAGCCTCAGGCGAGCAGGGCGTTGATGAGGTCCAGCTGACGGTCGGGGCCGTCCGGCACGAACTGCAGGCTCGCCTCGATGCGCATCAGGTGCTCGGTCATGCAGGCGACGGCGGCCTCTGTCTGGCCGCTGCGGCACAGGCGCAGAAAGTCGGCGTGTTCGCCGGACGAGCAATGGGAGTCGTTCGCCGAGTGGTAGAGCATGGCGATCAACGAACTGCGCGCGACCAGTTCGCGAACCAGTTCGGCGAGCGTGTGGTTGCCGGTGGCCTCCGCCAGCGCCACATGGAAGTCGCCCAGCAATGTCTCGCGAACGGTGCCGGTCGTCGCATGCGGACGCAACGCGCTGCGCTCGAAGCGGATGTGCTGCGTGAGACGCTGGTAGTCGCGCGGTCGCGCCTTGGCCGCGAACAGGCGCACCACCTCGCTCTCCAGAATGCGCCGCAGCCCGAACACCTCGCGCGCCTCCTGCACGCTCGGTTTGTTCACGAAAGCGCCCTTGTCCGGAATCATCTCGACGAGCTTGTCTTTCGACAGCGTCAGCAGGGCGGCGCGCACCTTGGTGCGGCTGACGCCATAGACGCGTCCCAGAGCTTCCTCGCGCAGCCAGGTGCCGGGCGGCAGGCGCTTTTCGATGATGGCCGTCGCGATGTCCTGCGCGATGGCCTCGATCGTCACGGCCTTCGTCGATGGCCCGGAGGGCGCCGAAGGGCTGGCGAGGGCGGCGGAGGGGGCTTTGGGGGCGCGTGGCATGGTGCGATGGGGGATGCCAGACCGCGTGGCGCCGGCTTCGCGCGGTCTGCGGCGGATGGTCGGGCCGTGGCGCAGACGCCCTGCCGCCAGGCACCGGCCCGGAAGGACGAACGACGCGACCAGCAGCAGTCATGGGTGTGTGGGAGTGAAACGCCTGGGTGGTCTGCGACTCGCCAGCAAATTGCGGGCCAGCAATCAGCAACGATATTTGTATACAACTATCGTCGGCGATCGAAGTCTGGTCGATTGCAGTGCACGACACGTCCGTTCCTGGTGCGCAGTGGGCCAGAACGCAGTGGGGCGCGAACGCAGTGGGCCAGAACGCAGCAGGCCCGCACGCGGCGGGCCTGGAGGGCGGGGACGGCGCTCGACGCCGAAGGTGAGCGGTCAGCCCAGCAGGTCGGCCAGCGTGCGTGCGATGACCTTGGTGGCGCCGCGCAGGTCGTCCAGCACCACGCGCTCGTCGTTGCGCTTGGCGTGCGACTCGAGCACGGTGCGCGGCCCCGCACCGTAGATGACGCCGGGGATGCCGGCCTCGCCGTACAGCCGCACGTCGGTGTAGAGCGGCGTGCCCATGGCGGGGATCGGCTCGCCGAAGATGGCCCGGCCGTGCGTCTGGATGGCGTCGACCAGGGGCTGGTTGCCCGGCAGCGGGCGCATCGAATTGGCCAGCAGCAGGCGCTTGATGCCGACCGTGATGCCTGGGCATTGCGCCGCCGCCTCGGCGATCACGCGGCGGATCGTGGCCTCGACTTCGGCCGGGTTCTCCTCGGGGATCATGCGGCGGTCGAGCTTGAACACGACCTTGCCCGGCACGACGTTGGTGTTGGTGCCGCCTTCGATGCGGCCCACGTTCAGGTAGGGGTGCGTGATGCCCTCGACGGCCGACGTCACCTGCCCGTACAGCGTGTTCTGTGCATACAGCGCGTTGAGGATGTGCACCGCGCCCTGCAGCGCGTCGACGCCGGTCGATGGGATGGCCGCGTGGGCCATCTTGCCGTGCACCGTCACTTCCATCTGCAGGCAGCCGTTGTGGGCTGTGACGACCTCGTAGCTGAAACCGGCGGCGATCATCAGGTCGGGCTTGGTCAGCCCCTGGCTGAGCAGCCAGCCCGGCCCGAGCAGGCCGCCGAATTCCTCGTCGTAGGTGAAGTGCAGCTCGACGGCGCCCTTCGTCGGCTTGGCCACCGCTTCGAGCGCGCGCAGCGCGAAGGTGAAGCTGGCGAAGTCGCTCTTGCTGACGGCCGCTGCGCGGCCGTAGAGGGCACCGCCGTCGATCTCGCCGCCGTACGGGTCGTGCGACCAGCCGTCGCCGGGCGGCACCACGTCGCCATGGGCGTTGAGCGCCACCGTGCGGCCGGGGCCGTAGGCGCGGCGCACGATCAGGTTGGTGATCGATTCGAGGCCGTAGTCCTGCACCTGCTGCGCCGGCACCGGATGCTTCTCGGCGTGCAGGCCGAAGCCTTCGAGCAACTGGGCAGTGCGCTCGGCGTGCGGCGCGTTGTTGCCGGGCGGCGTGTCGGTGGGGACGCGCACGAGTTCCTGCAGGAAGCGCACTTCCTCGTCGAAGTGGGCGTCGATCCAGGCGTCGAGCTTGGCGTAATCGGTCATGGGGTCGCGGGCGTCGGTTCGGTCGCCAGGTTGTCGAGGAGGTTCTGGAAGGCTTGCACCGCGAGTTCGATGTCGTCGCTGGTGCTCGATTCGAGCGGGTTGTGGCTGATGCCGGCGTTCAGGCCGCGAACGAAGAGCATCGCCTGCGGCATGACTTCGTGCAGCTTCATCGCGTCGTGGCCGGCGCCGCTGGGCATGCGGAACAGCGGCACGCCCAGGGCGTCGACCGCGCGCTCCCAGCGCTGCTGCCAGTCGGGCGCACTGGGCGCGGCCGAGGCCTGCATGGCGAGTTCGCGCGTCTGGCGCAGCCCGCGGCGCTGCACGATCGCGTCGAGCCTAGCGAGCACGTCGGCCACCATCGCATCGCGCTGGGCGTCGGTCGGTGCGCGCATGTCGAGGCTGAACCGGCAGCGGCCGGGCACCACGTTGATGGAGCCGTTGGGCACCTCGAGCATGCCGACGGTGGCGACCGAGTCGCCGTCCTGCGCGGCGCGTTGCTCGGCGTAGAGCATGAGCTCCGCGACCGCCACGGCAGCGTCGCGCCGGCGGTCCATCGGCGTGGTGCCGGCGTGGCTGGCCATGCCGATCACCTCGCACACGTAGCGCACGCCGCCGTTGATGGAGGTGACGATGCCCAGCGGCAGGTCGAGCTCGTTGAGCACCGGGCCCTGCTCGATGTGCACCTCGACGAAGCCCAGGTAGCGCGCCGGGTCGCGCTGGATCGCGGGGATGTCCTGCTCGCGCAGGCCGACGTGCTGCATGGCTTCGCGCAGGGTCACGCCCTGCGCGTCCTTCTGCGTGAGCCAGTCGGCGTCGAAGTGGCCGATGAGCGCGCCCGAGCCGAGGAAGGTCGCCTTGTAGCGCTGGCCTTCTTCCTCGGCGAAGGCGACGACTTCGAAGCCGAAGGGCAGGCGCCGGCCCTGGCGCGCGAGTTCGCGCACGCAGGCGATGGGCACGAAGATGCCCAGGCGGCCGTCGTACTTGCCGCCGTTGCGCACGGTGTCGTAGTGCGAGCCGGTGAGCAGCGCGCGCGCGCCCGGCACGGAGGCTTCGTAGCGGCCGACCACGTTGCCCACGGCGTCGATCTCGACCGAGTCGAAGCCGACCTCGCGCATCAGCGCGGCGATCTGCGTGGCGCAGGCGCGGTGCGCCTCGGTCAGGTAGGTGACGGTGAGCTGGCCCTTTTCCTTGAAACCCGGGTCGCTGTGCACGGCGAGCTGCTCGTGCCAGTCCCACACGTCGTTGCCCAGCGCGGGCGTCACGCCGAACTTGTCGTTCAGGCGGATCTCGGCGATGCGGTGGATGTTGCGCAGCGACTCGGCGCGCTCGAAGTCGGCGTGGTTGTCCAGCCGGCGCTCGAAGGTGTCGATGATCTCCTGCTTGCGCAGCCCGGTGCCGCGCGGCCCGCGCACGGCCAGGATGAAGGGGAAGCCGAACTTCGCGCCATAGGCGGCATTCAGCTGGCGGATCTTCTCGAGCTCTTCGGGCGTGCAGTCGGTTAGGCCGGCCTTGCGCTGCTCGTGGGTCGATTCCGCGGTGAGCGTGTTCGCCGTCATCGCCTTGCCGGCGAGCTCGGGGTGGGCGCGGATCAGGCCGAGCTGCGCATCGGCACTGGCATCGTTCACGACGCGCGCCATCGCGTGCTTGAGGTGCTGCAGCGAGCGGAAAGGGCGGGCGGCGAGCGCGCGCTCGGCGATCCACGGCGAATGCTCGTACACGCCGTCGAGCAGGGCGAGCGCCTCGGTGGGCGACGCGGCGTTGAGTGCGTCGATGCTCAGCGGCATGTCATTCTCCGGTGGTGGGCTGGAACGGGTGCACCTGCTGCCAGTGCCGGGCGATGTCGATGCGGCGGCAGATCCACACACGCTCGTGCGCCTGAACATGGTCGAGGAAGCGGCGCAGCGCGCCGATGCGGCCCGGCTTGCCCAGCAGGCGGCAGTGCATGCCGATGCTCATCATCTTCGGCGCCTCTTCGCCTTCCGCGTAGAGCGCGTCGAAGCTGTCGCGCAGGTAGGTGAAGAAGTGGTCGCCGGTGTTGAAGCCCTGCGTCTGCACGAAGCGCATGTCGTTGGTGTCGAGCGAGTAGGGCACCACCAGGTGCGGCGCGATGCTGCCGTCGCTCTTCTCGACCTGCATCCAGAAGGGCAGGTCGTCGCCGTAGTAGTCGCTGTCGTATTCGTAGCTGCCCTGGTCGACCACCAGGCGGCGGGTGTTGGGGCTGTCGCGGCCGGTGTACCAGCCCAGCGGCCACTGGCCGCCGGTCATGTCTCGGATGACGTGCGTGGCGAGGTCGAGGTGGCGCTTCTCGGTGGCCATCGGCAGATTCTGGTAATGGATCCAGCGCAGGCCGTGGTTGGCGATCTCGTAGCCGTTCTTCAGGAAGGTCTCGACCAGTTCCGGATAGCGCTGCAGCGCCATGCCGATGCCGAACACCGTGAGCGGCAGGCCGCGCGACTCGAATTCCTTGAGGATGCGCCAGACGCCGACGCGCGAGCCGTACTCGTACATCGACTCCATCGTCATGTGGCGGTTCTCGTAGGCCTGCGCGGTGATGAGTTCCGACAGGAAGGTCTCGGAGGTCGGGTCGCCGTGCAGTGGGTTGTTCTCGCCGCCTTCCTCGTAGTTGAGGACGAATTGGACGGCGATCTTCGCCTGGCCCGGCCATTGGGCGTGGGGAACGTTGCGGCCGTAGCCGACGAGGTCGCGGGGGTAGGGGGTGGGGACGGAATCGCTCATGGGGGAAGGCGCTGCTCAGGACAGCGCAAGGGAAATGTCATTGGTCGGCACCTTCCCGTCGAAGGTCAGGCTGGCCTCGACGTGCAGAAGGTGGTCGGTCATCAGGCGCACTGCGCGTTCTTCGTCCCTGGCCGCCAGCGCTTTCACGATGTCGGCATGTTCTTCATTCGAGTGCTGGGCCGCCACCGGCCGCTGGTACATCAGCGTGATGAGGGCGCAGCGCGAGACCAGTTCGCCCAGCAGCTGTGCCAGCACCGCATTGCCCATGAGCTCGGCCATGCGGACATGGAAGTCGCCGAGCAGTTCGTTGCCGTGCGCGCCGACGCCGGCGGCCACCGCCGCCTTCTCGTTGGCGACGTGCTCGCGCAGCGCCTTGATGCGCGCCGGCGTCACCTCGCGCACGAAGGCGCGCGTCATCTCGGCCTCGAGCATGCGCCGCACGGCGAAGACCTGCCGGGCCTCGTCGACCGTCGGTGCCGCCACGAAGGCACCGCGCGCCGGTTCGAGGCGCACCAGGCGATTTTGCGAAAGCTGGAACAAAGCTTGCCTCACCAGCGTGCGCGACACGCCGAAGTGGTCGGCGAGCTTCTGCTCGGCCAGCTTGCTGCCCGGTTGCAGGCGATGCTCGACGATGGCCCGGGTCAGGGCATCGACGATCGCGCCGGTGGGGGAGGGCTCCATGGATTCATGATAGACCCAAAGCCAATAACTGTATACACTTTTGTTCACGAAACGAACCGCCGGCGTGCCGGAGACCGAAGGAGCGAACCATGGGCCTGAGCACCCACGTACTGGACACGATGCACGGCGCGCCCGCCGTGGGCATGGCCGTGGCGCTGTACACCACGCAGGGCGACACCGCCACGCTGGTGAAGCGCTTCACCCTCAACGCAGATGGCCGCAGCGACGGCCCGCTCTACGACAACAACACCATCCGCGTCGGCACCTACCGCCTGACCTTCGATGTGGCCGGCTACTTCAAGGCGCGTGGCGTGCAGTTGCCCGAGCCCAACTTCCTCGACAAGGTCTCGCTCGACTTCGGCGTGGCGCACACCGACCAGCACTACCACGTGCCGCTGCTGGTGAGCCCGTGGAGCTATTCGACATACCGCGGCTCCTGAGCGCTATGGCTGACCTTCGGTCAGCGTGTCGAGTTGAAAGTGACCGCCCTTGTCCCACAGCCATGTGTCGGTCCAGGTCACGCGTCCGAGTTGTGTCGCGGCCGGAAAAGGCGAGGCTTCGAGCACCGTGCGCTCGATCTCCGCGATGACTTCCGGTGCGTGCTTCGGCGCGCGCATCCAGTGCATCGACAGCACCTTGCCCTGCGCATCCAGGTTGACCTGCAGCGTGCCGACCGCGTAGAGCACCGGCGGCAGCTTGCCGCCGTAGATGCGTTCCTTGTTGGCGTCGTAGATGTGGCGGGCGGCGTCCTTGCGGTAGTCGCGCGGATTGGCGGCGGCCGATGGGCGCGGCACGGTGCGGGTGGCGGGGCCGGGCTCCGGCGTCGCGCCGCTGAGCTGGCCGGGCACGGTGCCGGTGATCGGCGCGGTCGGGCTGCTGCCGCAGCCAGCGAGCCACAGGGTGGCGAACAGGACGCCGGCGAGGGCGAGACGGCGCGGTGAGAGGCTGCAAATCATCGCCGGGGTTATACCGTGCATACAGCCGTGCCCGGTAACGGGGCGTCATCCCGCGGGACAATCCCCGGCATGAACCCGGCCCTCGACGACCTGCTGCACCGGCTCGGCCTCGGGCCGGGTGTGCTGGTGCGCGTCGAGGCCACCGAGGGCTCGGTGCCGCGCGAGGCCGGCACCTGGATGGCCGTCTGGCCCGGCGCGCTGACCGGCACCATTGGCGGCGGCCAGCTCGAATTCCAGGCGGTGCGCGAGGCACGCGCCTGGCTCGAGGGCGGCGAGCCGATCGGCGGCGTGCGGCGCTACCCGCTCGGGCCGAGCCTGGGGCAGTGCTGCGGCGGTGTGGTGTTCCTGCAGTTCCGCCGCATCGATGCCGCCGACGCGCCCGCGCTGCGCGACGAACTCGGCGCGCACCTGAAGCCGTTGGCGCTTTTCGGTGGCGGTCATGTGGGCGCCGCCCTGGCGCGGCTGCTCGCGACGCTCCCTTTCGCGGTGCGCTGGATCGACAGCCGCGAAGGCGTGTTCCCGCCTGCGCTGCCCGTGCAGGTCGAGACCGAGCATTCCGAGCCGGTGCAGTCGGCCGTCGCCCACCTGGCCCCCGGCTCGCGCGTGCTGATCATGAGCTTCAGCCACGCCGAAGACCTCGACATCGTCATCGCCTGCCTGCAGCGGCTGCGCCTGCACGGCGACCTGCCCTACGTCGGCCTGATCGGCAGCAAGACCAAGTGGGCGACCTTCCGCCACCGGCTGGAGGCGCGCGGCTTCTCGCAGGAAGAGATGGCGCGCATCACCTGCCCGATCGGCGTGCCCGGCATCGGCGGCAAGGAGCCGGCGGTGATCGCCGTGGCGGTGGCGGCACAGTTGTTGCAATCGATCGACAGCGACTGACGATGACGGCCCCGAGGCCGATAAAGTGCATACACTTCGGTTCACAACTCCATGCCGCAGCGGAGCCGGTGCCCTTCCGGGGCCTGCGTTCGCGGCTTTTCTTCTGCTTACAGCGCCCGCGGTGGTGAGCAGGCCAAAACGACAAGGCGCCCCCACGCGCCGACAAGGTTGAGCATGGAAAGCTACTACCTCGACTGGGCCAACCTGCTGCTGCGCTGGGTCCACGTCATCACCGCCATCGCCTGGATCGGCGCCTCCTTCTACTTCGTGATGCTGGACAACAGCCTCGAGAAGCCGCAGGACGCCGAATCGCTCGACAAGGGCGTCGGCGGCGAGCAATGGGCGGTGCACGGCGGCGGCTTCTACAACATGCAGAAGTACGCGCTGGCGCCCAAGAAGCTGCCGGACCACCTGCACTGGTCGTACTGGGAAAGCTACACGACCTGGATCACCGGCTTCGCGCTCTTCACGATGTCGTACCTGTGGAATGCCAGCACGTATCTCATCGACAAGTCGAAGATGGACTGGCAGCCCGGCGCAGCCATCTCGGTGGCGCTGGCCTTCTTCGTCGTGTTCTGGATCGTCTACGACGGCATCTGCCAGATCTTCGGCCGCCGCAAGCACGGCGACGCGATCGTCGGCGTGCTGGTCGCGCTCTTCGTCGCCTTCGCGGCCTGGCTGGCCTGCCACTGGTTCGCCGGCCGCGCCGCCTTCCTGCTGGTCGGCGCGATGATGGCCACGACCATGAGCGGCAACGTGTTCTTCTGGATCATCCCCGGCCAGCGCGAGAACGTCGCGCTGATGCGCCAGGGCAAGCCGGTCAACCCGATCCACGGCCAGCGCGGCAAGCAGCGCAGCGTGCACAACACCTACTTCACGCTGCCGGTGCTGTTCGCGATGCTGAGCAACCACTACAGCTTCACCTACACGCACAAGTACAACTGGATCGTGCTGCTGCTGATCATGCTCGGCGGCGCGGCGATCCGTCAATTCTTCGTGGTGCGGCATCGCTTCAAGCTGGGCAACGCGAAAAATCCGCTGCCTTACGCGATGGTCGGCATCGCCGTGCTCGGCCTCACCATCGTCTGGATGAAGCCCGAGCCCGTGGCGGCACCGGCGCCCGGCGCGGTGGCACCGAAGGTCGCGTTCGGCGACGTGCAGAAGGTGCTTGAGCAGCGCTGCTACCTGTGCCACGGCGCGACGGTGCAGATGAAGAACGTGCGGCTCGACGCGCCCGACCAGGTCGCATTGCACGCCCAGGCGGTCTACCAGCAGGTGGTGGTGACGAAGATCATGCCGATGAACAACGCGACCGGCATCACGGATGCCGAACGTGCACTGATCGGCACCTGGTTCCTGGCCGGCGCACCGACGAAGTGAGCGCCGGCGCGCTCAGCGTGCATCGAGTGCCAACTGCCTCGCCAGCCGGTTGTGCCGTTCCACCAGCGGCCCGAGATCGACTGTCGCCAACTGGCCTTGGCGGACCACCACGCGCCCGTTGACCACCGTGTAGGCCGCCTGCGGGCTGGCGCACAGCAGCAGGCTCGCGACCGGGTCGTGCACCGCGCCGCCGGCAAAGGCGACGGTGTTCAAGTCGAACAGTGCGAGGTCGGCACACATGCCCGGCGCGAGGTGGCCGATGTCGGCACGGCCCAGCACCTCGGCGCCGCCGCGCGTGGCAATGGCGAGCGCGTCGCGCGCCGTCATTTCTGAAGGACCATGGTCGCAGCCGAAGGGTTCGAGCGACCGGCCCACGCGGGCCAGCAGCAGGGCCTGCCGGGCCTCGTTCACCATGTGCGCGCCGTCGTTGCTGGCGCTGCCGTCCACCCCCAGGCCGACCGGCACGCCCGCATCCAGCATGCGGCGGATCGGCGCGATGCCCGAGGCCAGGCGCATGTTGCTGCAGGGGCAGTGCGCCACGCCGGTCTTCGTCTTCGCGAACAGCGCGATGCCCGGCGCATCGAGCTTCACGCAGTGTGCGTGCCACACATCGTGGCCGAGCCAGCCCAGGTCCTGCGCGTATTCGGTGGGCGTGCAGTTGAATTTCTCGCGGCTGTAGGCGATGTCGTGGTCGTTTTCGGCCAGGTGCGTGTGCAGCCGCACGCCTTGACCCTTGAAAGAGCGGGCGAGCATGGCCGATTCGCGCATCAAGTCGCGGCTCACGCTGAAGGGCGAGCAGGGCGCCACCGCCACGTTGACCATCGCGCCGTGCGCGGCGTCGTGGTGCGTTTCGATCAGGCGTTGCGTGTCCTTCAGGATGGCGTCCTCGCGCCCGACCATGCGGTCGGGTGGCAGGCCGCCCTGCGATGCGCCGACGCTCATGCTGCCGCGCGCCGCGACGAAGCGCATGCCGATCTCGCGCGCCGCGTCGATGCTGTCGTCCAGCCGCACGCCGTTGGGGTAGACGTAGAGGTGGTCGCTGCTCGTGGTGCAGCCGGCGAGCAGCAGCTCGGCCATGGCGAGCTGCGTCGACACGTACACCATCTCCGGCGTGAGCCCGGCCCAGATCGGGTAGAGGCCGCGCAGCCACGAGAACAGTTCCGCGTCCTGCACCGCCGGGATGGCGCGGGTGAGCGACTGGTACATGTGGTGGTGCGTGTTGACCAGCCCTGGCACGACGAGGTGGCCGCGCGCGTCGATCACTTCATCCGCGGTCTGCGGCAGGTGGGCGGCCGGCCCGATCGCCTCGATGCGATGGCCGTGCACGAAGACCGAGGCGTCGTGCCATTCGGTGCGCGCGTCGTCGAAGGTGGCGACACAGGTCGCGTTGCGGATCAGCAGGGTGGTCATGGCGCGAGCAGACAAAATAGAGCGTGGAGACAACGCAAATGATCGCATCGAACCCCCCTTTTGAAGTGCCCCGCGTGCCCGATGCACGCACGTCGCCGCGTGATTTCCTCGCGCATCTGTATGGCGTCGCGGTTGCGCGCGCACTGCCGCTCGCCAGCATGGCGCCGCACCTGCCGAGGCCGCCCAGGGGGCGGACGCTGGTGCTGGGCGCCGGCAAGGCCGGCGGCTCGATGGCGCAGGCGCTCGAAGCGCTGTGGCCGGCGGATGCGCCGCTGTCGGGCCTGGTCGTCACGCGCTACGGCCACATCCCGCTGCGGCCCGAGGGGCTCGCGGCGCGCATCGAGATCGTGGAGGCCGCGCACCCGGTGCCCGACGCCGCCGGGCTGAAGGCGGCCGAGCGCATCCTGGCATTGACCGAAGGCCTCACGGCCGACGACCTGGTGCTGTGCCTGATCTCCGGCGGCGGTTCGTCACTGCTCACGCTGCCGGCCGACGGGCTGACGCTCGAAGACAAGCAGCGCATCAACAGGCAGCTGCTCGAGAGCGGTGCCCACATCGGCGAGATGAACTGCGTGCGCAAGCACCTGTCGCGCATCAAGGGTGGACGATTGGCCGCGGCGTGTTCACCGGCGCAGGTGGTGACGCTCACCATCAGCGACGTGCCGGGCGACGACCCGGCCGTCATCGCGAGCGGCCCGACCGTGCCCGACGCCACCACCTGCGCCGACGCAATGGCGATCCTCGACCGCTACGGCATCGCGGTGCCGGCACCCGTGCGTGCACAGCTGGAGCGCGGCGCGCTCGAGACGCCGAAGCCGTCCGACGCCGTGTTCCAGGGCCACACCACACACCTCATCGCGACGCCGCAGCAGTCGCTCGAAGCGGCCGCCGCGGCCGCGCGCGCGGCAGGCATCGACGCGCACATCCTGAGCGACGAGATGGAAGGCGAATCGCGCGAGGTCGGCAAGGTGCACGGCGCGCTGGCCCGCGCGGTCGCGTTGCGCGGCGCGCCCTTCGCGAAGCCCTGCGTGATCCTCTCGGGCGGCGAGACCACGGTGACGATCCGCCCGCGCCAGCCTGGCCAGGCCAAGGGCCGCGGCGGCCGCGCCGGCGAGTTCTGCCTGGGTCTGGCCGGCGCGCTGGCCGGCCAGCCCGACGTGTGGGCGCTGGCCGCCGACACCGACGGCATCGACGGCGTGGAAGACAACGCGGGTGCCTTCGTCACGCCCGACACGCTGGCGCGCGCCACGGCGCAGGGCCGCAAGCTCGCCGATCATCTCGACCGTAACGATGCCTACGGCTACTTCGATGCGATCGGCGACCTGCTGGTCACGGGGCCGACGCACACCAACGTCAACGACTTCCGGGCGCTGCTGATTCTTTGAGCGCGCGCCTCAAATGGCGCGTTGATTCACGCGTGCCGAGAGTTGCTCCGCGCTTTCCCTGCGTTCGCTGTAGCGGTCCACCAGGTAGCCGGCCGCGTCGCGGGTGAGCAGGGTGAACTTCACCAGCTCTTCCATCACGTCGACCACCCGCTCGTAGTACGACGACGGCTTCATGCGGCCGGCGTCGTCGAACTCCAGGAAGGCCTTGGCGACGGAGGACTGGTTGGGGATGGTGATCATGCGCATCCAGCGCCCGAGCACCCGCAGCTGGTTGACGGCATTGAAGGACTGCGAGCCGCCCGACACCTCCATCACCGCCAGCGTCTTGCCCTGCGTCGGCCGCACCGCGCCGATGGACAGCGGGATCCAGTCGATCTGCGCCTTCATGATGCCGGTCATGGCGCCGTGGCGCTCGGGCGATGTCCAGACCATGCCCTCGGCCCATTGCGCCAGCGCGCGCAGTTCCTGAACCTTCGGGTGGTCCTCGGGGGTGTCGTCCGGCATCGGCAGGCCGCGCGGATCGAAGATGCGCGGCTCCGCGCCCAGGGCCTGCAGCAGCCGTGCCGCTTCCTCGGTCAGCAGCCGGCTGTACGAGCGCTCGCGCAGCGAACCGTAGAGCAGCAGGATGCGCGGCGGGTGCGTGGCGCGTTCGGCCGGATGCAGGCGTTCCGCGTCCGGCCGATGAAAGAGCCCCGCGTCGACGTTGGGGAGCTCAGGGCTTGGCGACACGCTGCCCCTTCGCATCGACCACCGCCTCGCCGTCTTCCTTGGCGAATGCGCCCTGCTGCGGCTGCGGCAGGAGGTCGAGCACCGCCTCCGACGGCCGGCACAGCCGGGTGCCGAGCGGCGTGACCACGATGGGGCGGTTGATCAGGATCGGGTGCTGCAGCATGACGTCGATGAGCTGCGCATCGGTCCACTGGGGGTCGCCGAGGCCGAGCTCGTCGTAGGGCGTGCCCTTCTGGCGCAGCACGTCGCGCACGGGCACGCCCATCGCGGCGATCAGACCTTCGAGCGTCGAGCGGTCTGGTGGGTTCTTCAAGTACTCGATCACTTCCGGCTCCTCGCCGGAATTGCGAATCAGCGCGAGCACGTTGCGGGAGGTGCCGCAGGCGGGGTTGTGATAGATCGTGATGTCGGTCATGGGGGGTCGATGAAAGGATGGTCGTCGGGGTTCAGCCGAGTCGCAGGGCCAGCGCGGCCAGGGTCACGAACAGCACCGGCACGGTCAGCACGATACCGACCTGGAAGTAGTAGCCCCAGGCGATGGTGGTGCCCTTCTTGGCCAGCACGTGCAGCCAGAGCAGGGTGGCCAGGCTGCCGATGGGCGTGATCTTCGGACCGAGGTCGCAGCCGATCACGTTGGCGTAGATCATCGCTTCCTTCACCACGCCGGTGGCGTTCGACGCATCGATGGACAGCGCGCCGATCAGCACGGTGGGCATGTTGTTCATCACCGAGGACAGCAGCGCCGTGAGAAAGCCGGTGCCCATCGCCGCGCCCCAGACGCCGCTCTGCGCGAAGACGTTCAGCAGCCCGGCGATGCGGTCGGTGAGGCCCGCGTTGCGCAGGCCGTAGACCACCAGGTACATGCCGAGCGAGAAGACCACGATCTGCCAGGGCGCGCCGTGCAGCACCTTGCGCGTGCTGATCACCGAGCCACGCGCCGCCACGGCCAGCAGCAGCGCAGCGCCGACAGCCGCCACCGCGCTCACCGGCACGCCCAGCGGCTCCAGGCCGAAGAAGCCGACCAGCAGCAGGACGAGCACGACCCAGCCGGCCCGGAAGGTGGCGCGGTCCCTGATCGCCTCGCTCGGCGCCTTGAGTTGCCCCACGTCGTAGGTGGCGGGGATGCCGCGCCGGAAGTACAGCATCAGCACCACCAGGCTGGCGAGCACCGAGGCGATGTTCACGGGGACCATGACGGCCGCATAGTCGTCGAAGCCGATCTTGAAGAAGTCGGCCGAGACGATGTTCACCAGGTTCGAGACGATCAGCGGCAGGCTGGCGGTGTCGGCGATGAAGCCCGCCGCCATGACGAAAGCCAGCGTCGCCGTCGGCGTGAACCCCAGTGCGATCAGCATGGCCATGACGATGGGCGTGAGGATCAGCGCCGCACCGTCGTTGGCGAACAGCGCCGACACGGCCGCGCCGAGCAGCACGATGAAGGCGAACAGCAGCCGCCCGCGGCCGCCGCCCCAGCGCGCGACGTGCAGGGCCGCCCATTCGAAGAAACCGGCTTCATCGAGCAGCAGGCTGATGATGATCACGGCCACGAAGGTGGCGGTCGCGTTCCAGACGATGCCCCAGACCACCGGGATGTCGCTCAGTTGAACGACCCCGAAGACGAGTGCGATCACGGCGCCCGCCGACGCGCTCCAGCCGATGCCCAGGCCGCGCGGCTGCCAGATGACCAGGACGAGCGTGAAGATGAAGATGAGAATGGCCGTCAGCATGTGCGCTTCTTGTGGGTGTCAGGAAAAAGGCCGGGGCGTTCGCCCGGCCTCGGCTCAGAACTTCTCGAGCGCGGCCCGCAGCTGCGCGTCGTCCAGCGACGCGAAGGGCACTAGCGCGAGCTGACGCATGCGCTCGCCGATCGCTTGCCGGGTGGACTCGAAGGCGGCGCGCTTCTCGTCGTCGTTCGTGCCGGCGTTGGACGGATCCGGGTAGCCCCAGTGAATCTGGACCGGCGAGCCCGGCCAGTAGGGGCAGGTCTCCTGCGCGGCGCTGTCGCAGACGGTGATGACCACGCGCATCTGCGGCGCGCCGGGCGCGGTGAACTCGTCCCAGCTCTTGCTGCGGTAGCCCGCGGTGTCCACGCCTGCGGCCTGCAGCACCGCGATGGCCATCGGGTTGGTGCGCCCGCTCGGCGCGCTGCCGGCGCTGTGCGCCCGCACATCCACCCCGAGCTGCTTCGCCCAGTGGTTGAGCATGCCCTCGGACAGCACGCTGCGCGCCGAGTTGTGGGTGCAGAGGATCAGGATGTTCGTCGTCACTGGCGGGTCCCGATCTCGCGCATCTCATGCTGGATGGCCATGCGCTCGAGCTTGTCCATCGGCAGGGACAGCATGAACTCGATGCGGCGCTTGAGCGTCACGGCCGTGTCCATGAAGGCCCGCTTCTTCTCTTCCTCGGTGCCTTCCACCGCGGCGGGGTCCGGCAGGCCCCAGTGCGCGGTGATCGGCTGGCCTGGCCACACCGGGCACATCTCGCCCGCGGCCTGGTCGCAGACGGTGATCACGAAATCCATCGGCGGTGCGCCGTCCTTGGCGAACTCGCCCCAGCTCTTGCTGCTGTAGCCGCGGTCTTCGATGCGGAGCGTGCGCAGTGTTTCCAGTGCGAGCGGATTCACGGCGCCCTTGGGATGGCTGCCGGCGGAGAAGGCCTTGAACCGGCTGCTGCCCAACTGGTTGAGCAGGCCTTCGGCCAGGATGGACCGGGCAGAATTGCCGGTGCAGATGAACAGCACGTTGTGGAGGGTGTCGGTCATGATGGTCGGTGGGTTGGGGAGGGAGGTCAACAACGCATGGCGCCATCCGAGGCCACGCAAGCCTCGCCCTGGCAGCAGTTCTGTGTGAGGTAGCCGAGCAGCGCGCTCATCCGGTCGAAGGCGGCGCGGTAGATGAGGTGGCGGCCCTGGCGCTCCTGGGACACGAGGCCGGCGTGCGTCAGTTCCTTGAGGTGGAACGACAGGCTCGTGGCGGGCACGCCGATGGCTTCGACGAGGGCGCCGGGTGTCAGCCCTTCGGGGCCCGCCACCACGAGGCAGCGAAAAACCTGCAGGCGGACGGGCTGAGCCAGGGCGGCGAGAGAGCGCACGACGTCATTTGATTCCATGATTCAATCATAGTCGAACAATAGGAGATTCTCATGGAGATGGCTCGGGTCGTCGCTCCGTGGGGGAGCGAAGAGGGGGGGGCGTGCCCGCGCCCGCTTCCGGACGGCCCGCTCCCGACTTCCTTCGCTAAGATCGCCGCCATGCGCAATCGCTCCAGCCACCTCCTGCTGAACCCGGTCCACCGCCCGGGCCGGGAGCTTCCGCGCGGCTATTTCTGCGCGGTCACGCCGCCATAGCGCGGCGGCATCCTCTTCTCTCTTCTTGACTCCACCCGGCCGGCAGGCCGCCCGCGGCGTCATGTCCTCTTTCTCGTTTTCAGACGGCCGGTGACCCCGTGCCGCCCAGTCCTCCCATGCTTCCTTCTTCCATCCGCAAGGACTGGTTGTCCAACATCCGTGGCGATCTGCTCGCGGGCCTCGTTGTGGCGCTGGCCCTCATTCCCGAGGCGATCGCTTTTTCCATCATCGCGGGCGTCGACCCCAAGGTCGGCCTGTACGCCTCCTTCAGCATGGCGGTCGTCATCGCCATCGTCGGCGGGCGCCCCGGCATGATTTCCGCCGCCACCGGTGCCATGGCACTGCTCATGGTCACGCTGGTGAAGGAGCACGGCTTGCAGTACCTGTTCGCGACGACCGTGCTGACGGGCGTGCTCCAGATGATCGCCGGCGCCCTCAAGCTCGGCTCGCTGATGCGCTTCGTCTCCCGCTCGGTCATCACCGGCTTCGTGAACGCGTTGGCCATCCTGATCTTCCTGGCCCAGCTGCCCGAACTCACGAACGTGACCTGGGTGGTCTATGCGATGACCGCAGCCGGCCTGGCCATCATCTATGGCTTCCCGTATCTCACGAAGGCGGTGCCTTCGCCGCTGGTCTGCATCGTCGTGCTCACCGGCGTGGCGCTGGCGATGGGCCTGGACATCCGCACCGTCGGCGACATGGGCCAGTTGCCCGACAGCCTGCCGATGTTCCTGCTGCCCGACATCCCGTTGAACCTCGAAACGCTGAAGATCATCTTCCCTTACGCAGCAACGATGGCGGTCGTGGGCCTGCTGGAATCGATGATGACCGCGTCGATCGTGGACGATCTCACCGACACCGAGAGCAACAAGAACCGCGAGTGCATCGGCCAGGGTGTCGCCAACGTCGCCACCGGCTTCATCGGCGGCATGGCCGGCTGCGCCATGATCGGCCAGTCGGTGATCAACGTGAAGTCGGGCGGCCGCGGGCGGCTCTCGACCTTCGTCGCCGGCATCTTCCTGTTGCTGATGGTGGTCTTTCTGGGGCCGTGGGTCAGCAGGATCCCCATGGCGGCGCTGGTGGCCGTGATGATCATGGTCAGCATCGGCACCTTCAGCTGGGACTCCGTCCGCAAGCTGCGCGAGCACCCGCCGAGTTCGTCGCTGGTGATGGTGGCGACCGTGGTCGTCACGGTCTCGACGCATGACCTCGCCAAGGGCGTGTTCGTCGGCGTGCTGCTCTCGGGCCTGTTCTTCGCGCACAAGGTGGGGCGCGTGTTCCGGGTGGATCGGTCCAGCGATACCGGCGGAGAAGTCCGCACCTACGCCATCGTCGGCCAGGTGTTCTTCGCATCGTCGGAGGCCTTCGTCCGCGCCTTCGACTTCAAGGAGGCGGTGCGACAGGTCCGCATCGACCTGACCCATGCGCACTTCTGGGACATCACGGCGGTGAGCGCGCTCGACAAGGTCGTAATGAAGTTCAAGCGGGAAGGCATCGCGGTCGACGTCATCGGCCTGAACGAGGCCAGCGCCACCCTGGTGGATCGCTTCGCCATCCATGACAAGCCAGGCGCTGTCGAAGAACTCATGCGCGCCCGTCGACCGGCGTGAAGAGCCCGCTGGCCAGCGGCGTGTTGCCGCCGCTGACGCGTGCACCCCTGCGTGCGAACTCGCACGCCCCGATTTCGGATTGGCGGGGTGCCCACGATCCAGATGGGCTTCCTGCCAACTATGACCGGCCCGCGGGATCGCTCCACAAGGGGGCGACCTGCGCCAGCGCGTCGGCCAGGTCGCGCACGATGTCGGCGACGGGCTGCGCCAGTCCGGAGCCCGTGACGGCCAGGGCGCGACCCGCGGCGGCGGGGTCGTCCATGTGGCCCGACAGCGTGGCGAGCACGGCCGCGGCCCCGGGCACCGTGTCGGCGCTGCGCTGCAGCGCGGTCACGCCGTGGCCGACGTTCAGCATCGCCAGCAGACCGCCGGCGTTGCCTTCGTGGCGCAGGAGGCGCTGCAGATCCAATGCGAGCCGCTGCAGGCGGCGGTCCCTGCGCGCGGACGAGGCAGCGGTCGTCGTGGCAGGCCCCCGTTGTTCGACCATCCGTGCCAGGTCACGCCGGATCGCCTGTTTCGCGTTGCGCAGCCGGGCCGCACCTCCGGCGGGTGCCAGCAGGAAGCCGCCCGCGACCAGGAGCGCCGCGAGCAGCAGCGCGGCCGCGCCGTTGGCGATCACCGCCAGCGGCACGGCGGGCATGCCCGCCTGGCTGCCCAGCAAGAAGCACATGTTGGCATCCAGCGCCGGCGCCGCAATCCGTGGGTGCATGCGCGCCCAGGCACCCACGGCCATGACGGGCGCCACGCTGAGGATCAAGGCCAGCGTGTCGTGCACATGCGGCTGCACGACATAGCGGTAGGCCGCCGCGACCAGCACGCCGACCGTCACGCCGACGATGACTTTGGGCGCGACCCGGCGCGGCTCGGGCAGCGAGCCCAGCACCATCGAGAAGATGCAGACGCCGAGCGCCGTCAGCTCGGCGGCGCCCCAGCCCGAGAGGTGACCGAGCGATGCGACGACGAAGGTGCCGATGCCCGAGACCAGGCCGCTGATGCGCGCGCGCCGCCAGTCGCGCGGCGGAGAAAGGGCCGGCGGCAACTGCCTGGTGGACGGCGCGGTGGCGAACAGTGCAAGCTCGGCCGTCTCCAGCATCGCCATCGCGTCGTGCAGGCGCGTCTCGGGTCCGGCTCGTGGTGTCGTCGGCGGCGATGGCCGGGCCGCGGCGCCCGGTCCCGGCGCCGCATCGCGCAAGGCGAGCGCATGCGCCGACACGCGCGCTGCAAGACCCTCGTCGACCGCGGCACCCCGCGCGAGCCGCCCACGCAGCGCGACGGCCGCAGCCATCATCGACAGCGCGGCCGACACCAACGCACGGCTGGCCCGCAGGCGGCGGTAGCCGTCGAGCGAACCGGCCGCCCAGGTGCGCGCCGCGGCATCGGCTTCGCTGAGTTCGGCCAGCACGCGCCGCTCCAGGGCAGCCATCTGGGTCGACGACACGCCCGACACGGCCTGCGCGGCGAAGTCGCCCGCGTCGGCGCAGAGTTGCCGGATGCGCGCGTAGAAATCCTGCCGCGGCGATGCCGGCGTGAAGAAGCCGGTGACCAGCGTGACGACCACCACGCCGATCAGGGTGCATTCGACGCGCGCCGCGGCCAGCTCGACCATGCGCTGTGGCGCGTCGAGCGACGGCAGCACCACCACCGCGGCGGTCATGCCGGCCAGCGTGGCGCCGTACGACACGACGCCCGGCAGGAGATGCGTCGCGCCGGCGCTCAAGGCGACCCACACGCCCAACAGAAGAAGCAGCACGAAGGGGCTGTGCGCGACCTGGATCAGCACGAAGCCGGCGGCGGCACCGAGCAGCGTGCCGACGATGCGGAAGAAGCCGCGCTCGAACAGCAGGCCGCGCTGCGACTGGGCCACCACCCAGACCGGCATGGCGGCCCAGTAGGCGTTCTGGACGTGCAGCACGGCCGCGATGGAGAAGGCGAGGATGGCCGCACAGGCCATGCGCAAGGCCAGCGCCGCAGCGCGCTGGTCGAGCCCGGCGTAGCGGGGGGAAGTCGAAGCTGCGGTCATCGGACGGATTGTCCGTCCGCATGAATCACGCAGCCTTGGGCTCGGGCAATACCGCCGTCAGCGCGAAGTCGACCAGGTACAGCCAGGTCGCTTCGAGCTGCAGGATGTTGTGGTGGTCGGAGCCCGGCACCGTCTGCACGTGGATCGGCGTGGGCCAGGCGTCGATGAGCTTCTGCGAGCGCACCGGCAGCACGACATCGTCGTGCTCGGCCAGCAGCACCTGCGTCTTGGCCGCGACCTCGCGGCTGTGCATGAGCGAGTCGAAGCGGTGGCGCAGCAGCAGCGACAGCGGCACCAGCGGAAAGCGCCGCTTGGCCACTTCCAGCATCGAGTCGTAGGGCGTGATCAGCTGCAGGCTCGCGAAGTCCTGCCGCGCCACCAGCTGGATCGCGACCCCCGTGCCCAGGCTGCGGCCGACGACGTGCTGCCGCGCCTGCGGGAAGGCGCGGCGCAGGTGCCTGGCGAACTGGTTCGCGTCCTCCACCGATGCGATCTCCGACGGGTGCCCCTCCGAGTCGGCGACGCCGCGGTAGTTGATCGCCGCGAAGCCGAAGCCCGCCGGCAGCCAGGTCAGCGCCTTGGCGGTGGCGCGCACGTCTTCGCCGCGCCCCGCGAAGTAGATGAACAGGTCCTGCAGCGCGTCTTCGCCATGCGGGTGGTAGACATAGCCACGCACCATGCCGCCAGGCACCGGGTGCGAATAGGTCGAGAAGTCGTCGGACAGCGGCACCACCGGCAGCTTGCGGGCGTTGAAGAGGATGTGGCCCTGCCGCGTGGCGAGCAGCGTCCAGTAGGTCGCGATGCCGCCGACGGCGGCGGCCGAGGCGGCGAGGGCGATGCGGAAGGCTTTGGATGACAAGGGTGGGCTCCGAGGCAAGGACGACAAGCGAGACCGCTAGTTTCGCCGCGTTCGTCCGCGTGGGTCCGTTTGGACGAACAGACGCGTGATAGCGTCGCGCCCGTGAAGCAACGCATCCCCTCCTTCCTGCGCCATGTCGGCCCGGGCGTCGTCACCGGTGCCGCCGACGACGATCCGTCCGGCATCGCCACCTACACCCAGGCCGGCGCGCAGTTCGGCACCGGGCTGCTGTGGACCGTGTTCCTCTCGCTGCCCTTCATGATCGCCATCCAGATGGTGTCGGCGCGCATCGGCCGGGTCACGGGCCAGGGGGTGGCCGCCAACCTGCGCGACCACATGCCGCGCTGGCTGCTCCTGGGGCTGGTCGGTCTGCTGGTGATCGCGAACACCATCAACATCGCGGCGGACATCGGCGCCATGGGCGAGGCGCTGCAACTGGTGGTCGGCGGCGGCCAGCGCTTCCATTCGCTGGCGTTCGGCGTGGTCACGGTGCTGCTGCAGATCTTCGTGCCGTACCGGCGGCTGGCGCGCATCCTGAAGTGGCTCACGCTCACCCTGTTCGCCTATGTGGCCGCCGTGTTCGTGGTGGATGTGCCGTGGGCGCGCGTGCTGCACGACCTGGTCGTGCCCAGGCTGCAATGGCGCAGCGACTACTGGATGATGATCGTCGCGCTGCTGGGCACCACCATCTCGCCCTACCTGTTCTTCTGGCAGGCCTCGCAGGAGGTCGAGGAGTTGCGCCAGCGCGGCGGCCGGCGGGGCAGCGACGCCGAGGTCCGGCGCGCCCTGCGCCGCGTGAAGCTCGACACCTGGATCGGCATGATCTTCTCGAACGCCATCGCCTTCTTCGTGATGGTGGTCGGCGGCGCGGTGCTGTTCAAGGCCGGCGTCCACGACGTCGCGTCGGCGGCGCAGGCGGCCGAGGCGCTGCGTCCGCTGGCGGGCGACTTCGCGTTCTGGCTCTTTGCCGGCGGCATCATCGCCACCGGCCTGCTGGCCGTGCCGGTGCTGGCCTCGTCGGCCGCCTACGCGGTGGCCGAGGCCTTCGGTTGGGAGGAAGGGCTGGAGCGCCACTGGCACGAGGCCAAGAAGTTCTACACCCTCATCGGTGTCGCGACGCTCGCCGGCGCCGCGCTCGACTTCACGCCGGTCGACCCGATGAAGGCGCTCTACGCGAGCGCCGTCATCAACGGCGTGGTCGCCGTGCCGATCATGGCGGCGATGATGATGCTGGTGGCGCGCGAGGACGTGATGGGCGCCTTCGTCGCCAGCCGCCGCACCCGCTGGCTGGGGTGGGGCGGCACCGCGCTGATGGGCTTCGCGGTGCTGATGATGCTGCGGGACTTGGTCGCGTAGGGCAGGCGCCGCATGGCGCGACAATTGCTCTGCCTTCATGGGCCGCGGACATGCCACCGGCGTTCGCGTATAGGCACTATCGGCGCGGCGGTATGAATGCCGTCCGCCCAGCCCTTAAGTTCCAGTGTCGGCGCATTCCGCCCCGTAAAAGAACGAGCCAGCCCCAGCGACCATGAGTATGTCCCCGATCTCCACCCCCATCCGTTTCTTCCACCAGGGCCGCACGGTCGAGGTGGCGGGCGTCCATCCCACGCGCTCGGTGCTCGACTGGCTGCGCGAGGACGCCCACTGCACCGGCACCAAGGAAGGGTGCAACGAGGGCGATTGCGGTGCGTGCACGGTGGTGGTCGGCGAACTGGCGGCCGAGGGCACGCCGGGCGCGGTGGGCGCAGTCGGTGGCCTGAAGCTGCAGACGGTCAACGCCTGCATCCAGTTCCTGCCGACGCTGCACGGCAAGGCGCTCTTCACGGTCGAAGACCTCAAGAGCGGCCTGCTCAACGACGGCGGCACGGCGCACGACGCGCGGCGCCACGACAAGCACCCGGTGCAGTGCCTGCACCCGGTCCAGCAGGCGATGGTCGACTGCCACGGTTCGCAGTGCGGCTTCTGCACGCCCGGCTTCGTGATGTCGCTGTGGTCGAGCTACGAGCACCACCGTGCGGCCGGCAGCGTGCCCACGCGCCAGCAACTGGCCGACGACCTGTCGGGCAACCTGTGCCGCTGCACCGGCTACCGGCCGATCCTTGATGCCGGCCAGCGCATGTTCGACCTGCCGCCGATGCAGCTGGACACGCAGCCGGTGGTGCAGGCGCTGACACGGCTGCAGCGCGAGGGCAGCTTCGACTACGCGGCGGTCCGCGACGGCCGCACCGACCATTTCCATGCGCCGACCACGCTCGACGACCTCGCCGCGCTGCGCGAGCGCAAACCCCAGGCCCGCCTGCTGGCCGGCTCGACCGACATCGGCCTGTGGGTCAACAAGCAGTTCCGCGACGTCGGCGATCTGATCTACATCGGCGACGTGGCCGAGCTGAAGACGGTCGAGGCGCGCGGCGACACGCTGCACATCGGCGCCGGCGCCTCGCTCGAAGACGCCTGGCGCGCGCTGGCGCAGCGCGCGCCCTCGCTCACCGACGTGTGGCTGCGCTTCGCGTCGCCGCCGATCCGCCATGCCGGCACCATGGGCGGCAACGTGGCCAACGGCTCGCCCATCGGCGATTCACCGCCGGTGCTGATGGCGCTCGATGCGCAGATCGTGCTGCGCCGAGGCACGCAGGTGCGCCGCCTGCCGCTGACCGACTTCTACGTCGACTACATGAAGAACCAGCTGGCGCCGGGCGAGTTCGTGCAGGGGCTGGAAGTGCCGCTGGCCGCGCTGCGGCGCCAGGTGCGGGCGTACAAGATCAGCAAGCGCTTCGACTGCGACATCTCGGCCCTGTGCGGCGGCTTCGCCCTCGCGCTCGACGGCGATGTGGTGAAGGAGGTGCGCCTGGCCTTCGGCGGCATGGCCGGCATCGTCAAGCGCGCCGCGAAGGCCGAGGCCGCGCTGGTCGGCCAGCCCTGGACGCAGGCGTCGGTGAATGCGGCGAAGCAGGCGCTGGCCGACGACTTCCAGCCGCTGTCGGACATGCGTGCCTCGGCCGCCTACCGGCTGCAGGTGGCGCAGAACCTGATCCAGCGCCTGTGGCTCGAAACCCGCACGGCCGACGCGCTGCCGTCGGACGCCACCAGCGTGTGGAACGTGATGCCGCACGACGTGCTGCCGTCCGCGGCACAAGCCGTTCAAGGAGCCTGAGATGAACAAGCCCATCGACATCGCGTTGCTCCAACCCGTGGAGCCCTTCGCCGACTACCAGGCCAACATCGCCGCGCGCATCGACCGCGGCGCCGAGGCCAAGGCGCAGGACGGCGGCGCGCGCGTCGGCATCAGCCGGCCGCACGAATCTGCGGCGCTGCATGTCGCTGGCGAGGCCACCTACATCGATGACATCCCCGAACTGCGCGGCACGCTGCATTGCGCGCTCGGCCTGTCGCCGGTGGCCAACGGCGTGCTGAAGGGCATGGACCTCGACGTGCTGCGCGCCCTGCCCGGCGTGGTGGCCGTGCTGTCGGCCGAGGACATCCCGGGCAGCAACGACTGCGGCTCGATCGTCCACGACGACCCCATCCTCTGCAGCGGCGAGATCCGCTACCTCGGCCAGCCGGTGTTCGCCGTCATCGCGCAGACGCGCGAGGTGGCCCGCCGCGTTGCCGCGCGCGCCAAGGACGTGCTGACGATCGAGGCCGCCCCGCCGGTGCTGACGCCGCAGGACGCGCACGCCAAGGGCCAGTACGTGATGCCGCCGATGCACCTGCTGCGCAGCGCGAGTGACCCCGATGGCGACGAGCAGGCGGCGGTGCGCGCCGCCATCGCCGCCGCGCCGCATCGGCTCAAGGACACGCTGGAGGTCGGCGGCCAGGAGCAGTTCTACCTCGAGGGCCAGATCAGCTATGCCATCCCGAAGGAGGGCGGCGGCATGCATGTGCACTGCTCGACCCAGCACCCGACCGAGATGCAGCACCTGGTGTCGCACGCGCTGCACCTCAACGCCAACGAGGTGCATGTCGAATGCCGGCGCATGGGGGGCGGATTCGGCGGCAAGGAATCGCAGTCGGGCCTGTTCGCCTGCGTGGCGGCGGTGGCGGCGGCCAAGCTCAAGCGCCCGGTCAAGCTGCGGCTGGACCGCGACGACGACTTCCTGATCACCGGCCGGCGCCACTGCTTCTGGTACGAGTACGAGGTCGGCTACGACGACGAAGGCCGCCTGCTCGGCGCCGAGATCACCATGGTCTCGCGCGCCGGCCACTCGGCCGACCTCTCGGGGCCGGTGATGACCCGTGCGCTGTGCCACTTCGACAATGCCTACTGGCTGCCGGAGGTGTCGATGCACGGCTATTCGGGCAAGACCAACACGCAGAGCAACACGGCCTTCCGCGGCTTCGGCGGGCCGCAGGGCGCGATCGCGGTGGAGAACATCCTCGACACGGTCGCGCGCCGGCTCGGGCGCGACCCGCTCGAGGTGCGGCGCATCAACTTCTACGGCAAGGACGAGCGCAACGTCACGCCCTACGCGCAGGTCGTGACCGACAACATCGTGCACGAACTGGTCGGCGAACTCGAGGCCAGCAGCGACTACCGGGCGCGGCGCGACGCCATTGCGGCCCATAACGCGCGCAGCCCCGTGCTCAAGCGCGGCATCGCGCTGGCGCCGCTGAAGTTCGGCATCTCCTTCAACGTGCCGCACTTCAACCAGGCCGGCGCGCTGGTGCATGTCTACAACGACGGTTCGGTGCTGGTGAACCACGGCGGCACCGAGATGGGCCAGGGCCTGAACACCAAGGTGGCGCAGGTGGTGGCGCACGAGCTGGGCGTGAGCTTCGAGTGCGTGCGCGCCACGGCCACCGACACGACCAAGGTCGCCAACACCTCGGCGACGGCCGCGTCGACCGGCGCCGACCTCAACGGCAAGGCCGCGCAGGATGCCGCCCGCCGTATTCGCGAACGTCTCGCGGCCTGCGCCGCGGCGCGCCACGGCGGCGAGGCGGCCGACGTGCGCTTCGCCAACGACAAGGTCGAGGTGGCAGGCCGCACGCTGAGCTTCGCCACGCTGGTCGGCGAGGCCTACCTCGACCGCGTGCAGCTGTGGTCCGACGGCTTCTATTCGACGCCGGGCCTCAGCTGGGACCGCGACACGCTCAAGGGCCGGCCGTTCTATTACTACGCCTACGGTGCGGCGGTGAGCGAGGTCGTCGTCGACACGCTGACCGGCGAATGGAAGCTGCTGCGCGCCGACATCCTGCACGACGCCGGCAAGTCGCTGAATCCCGCCATCGACATCGGCCAGGTTGAAGGCGCCTTCATCCAGGGCATGGGCTGGCTCACCACCGAGGAACTGGTGTGGCACCCGCAGAGCGGCAAGCTGACCACGCATGCGCCGAGCACCTACAAGATCCCGACGGCCAACGACTGCCCGCCGGTCTTCAACGTGAAGCTGTTCGAGGGGCCGAATTTCGAGGACTCGATCCACCGCAGCAAGGCGGTCGGCGAACCGCCGCTGCTGCTGCCGTTCTCGGTGTTCTTCGCGATCCGCGACGCGGTGTCGGCCGCCGGCGGCCACCGCGTCGACCCGCCGCTGCGCGCGCCGGCGACCAGCGAGGCGATCCTCCATGCCATCACCGCGGTGCAGGCGGGGGCCTGAGCGGCGGTATAACGCTGCGCATCCTCCACACCGCGGCGCCGCATGCGTGACCAAGCCCTTTTCGACAAGATCGACCTTCACCTGATTCGGGTCCTCCACACCGTGCTGACCGAACGCAGCGTGTCGCGCGCCGCCATCCGCCTGGGCATGTACCAGCCGGCGGTGTCGTCGGCGCTCAAGCGGCTGCGCGCGCTGTCGGGCGACCCGCTGCTGGTGCGCTCGGGCTCCGGCATGGTGCCGACCGACGCCGCGCTGCGCATGATCGAGCCCAGCGCGAGCATCCTGCGCTCGGCGGAGGTGCTGTTCAGCGACGCGCGCGGCTTCGACCCGCAGACCGCCACCAATACCTTCCGCGTGGCCGCCAGCGACTACCTCGACCCGCTCTTCCTGCCGATGTTCGTGACGCAGGTGAAGGCGCAGGCGCCGCTGTGCCGGATCGAGATCCACCCGCTGTCGCCCGACTCCAACTACCACGCCCACCTGGCGCTCGGCAATGTCGATCTCGTCATCGGCAACTGGCTCAAGCCGCCGGAGGACCTGCACATGGCGCGGCTCTTCGGCGACGAGATCGTGTCGCTGGTGAGCACCGACCACCCGGCGGTTCGCCGCGGCTGGGACGCCGACACCTGGCTCGTCGCCGAGCACATCGCGCCGACGCCGCTGCACCCTGGCGCGCGCGGCATCATCGACCAGATGCTCGACGCCCAGGGCCTGCAGCGCAACATCACGGCGCGCTGCGCGCATTTCAGCCTGATTCCCGACATGGTGGCATCGAGCTTGCTGGTGCTGACCACCGGCCGTCAGTACTGCGAGCGTTTTGCCGCGCGGCTGCCGGTGAGGATCCTGCCGTGCCCTGTCGACTTCCCGCGCCTCATGTACTACCAGCTGTGGCACGAGCGCACCCACGCGTCGAGCTCCGCGCGCTGGCTGCGCGACCGCATCAAGTCGGTGGCGGCATCGCTGCGCACGCCGGCCGGTGCCGCCAAGGACATCCATTGAGACCGATCGAATGACAACCCCACGACTCCAACTCGCGCACATCACCAAGCGCTACCCGGCGGTGGTGGCGAACAGCGACGTGTCGCTGATCGTCCAGCCGGGCGAAACGCATGCCGTCCTCGGCGAGAACGGCGCCGGCAAGTCGACGCTGATGAAGATCATCTACGGCTCCGTCAAGCCCGACGAGGGCAGCGTGATGTTCAACGGCCAGCCGGTGAACGTGCGCAACCCGCAGGAGGCGCGCGCACTGGGCATCAGCATGGTGTTCCAGCACTTCAGCCTGTTCGATACGCTGACTGTGGCCGAGAACGTCTGGCTCGGGCTCGACAGGCACCTGGCGCTGGCCGAGGTCACGCGCCGCATCACGGCCAAGGCGAGCGAGTACGGGCTCGACATCGACCCCGCGCGCCCGGTGCACACGCTGTCGGTCGGCGAGATGCAGCGTGTCGAAATCATCCGCGCGCTGCTCACCGACCCCCAGCTGCTGATCCTCGACGAGCCGACCTCGGTGCTCACGCCGCAGGCGGTCACCAAGCTCTTCGTGGTGCTCAAGAAGCTGGCGTCCGAAGGCTGCAGCATCCTCTACATCAGCCACAAGCTGCACGAGATCCGCGAGCTGTGTACGGCGTGCACCGTGCTGCGCGGCGGCAAGGTCACGGGCGTGTGCAACCCGCAGAACGAGACCAATGAATCGCTGTCGCGCCTGATGATCGGCGCCGAGCCGCCGCCGCTGCAGCACCGTGAACTGAAGGCGGGCGCCGTGGCGCTGCGGGTCAAGGCACTCACGCTGGCGCGCGAGGACCAGTTCGGCGTCGACCTCGACGCGGTGTCGCTCGACGTGCGTGCCGGCGAGGTCGTCGGCATCGCCGGTGTGTCGGGCAACGGCCAGAAGGAACTGCTCTATGCGCTCTCGGGCGAAGACACGCGCGCCGAGCCCGCGATGATCGAGGTCTTCGGCCAGGCGGCGGCGCGCTTTCGCCCGCGCAAGCGCCGTGCCCTGGGCGTGCACTTCGTGCCGGAAGAGCGGTTGGGCCGCGGCGCGGTGCCGACGCTCGGGCTCGCGCACAACATGCTGCTCACGCGCAGCAACGCGGTCGGCGCGGGGGGATGGATTCGCACCGGCCAGCTCGCCAGGCATGCGGGCGAGATCATCCGCCGCTTCAACGTGAAGGCCGGTGGGCCGCAGTCGGCGGCGCGCTCGCTCTCGGGCGGCAACCTGCAGAAGTTCATCGTCGGCCGCGAGATCGACGCCAACCCCAAGCTCTTCATCGTGTCGCAGCCCACCTGGGGTGTCGACGTGGGCGCCGCCGCGCTCATCCGCAACGAGATCCTCGCGCTGCGCGACGCCGGTTGCGCGGTGCTGGTGGTGAGCGAGGAGCTCGACGAACTGTTCGAGATCAGCGACCGGCTCTACGTGATCGCCAAGGGGCGGTTGTCGCCCTCGGTCGACCGGGCTGCGGCGACCGTGCCGCAGATCGGCGAATGGATGAGCGGGCTGTGGGATGCGCAAGGCGCCACCGCTGCGAAGGAGATGGCCCATGCTTAAGCTCGAACCCCGCCCGCAGCTGTCACGCTTCTGGAGTTACGGCTCGCCGATCCTGGCGCTGGTCATCACGGTGCTGATCGGCGTCGCGCTCTTCGCGCTGCTCGGCAAGGACCCGGTCAAGGGCCTGGGCGTCTTCTTCTGGGAGCCGATCAAGAGCGGCTACGCGCTCGGCGAGCTGATGGTCAAGGCCACGCCGCTGCTCATCATCGCGCTCGGCCTGGCGGTCTGCTTTCGCTCCAACGTGTGGAACATCGGTGCCGAAGGCCAGTTCGTGATGGGCGCCATCGCGGCCGGCGGCGTGGCGCTGCTGGCCGACAAGGGCACCGGCCCGTGGATCGTGCTGCCGATCCTCATGGCCGGCATCCTGGGCGGCATGGTGTGGGCCGGCATCGTCGCCTTCCTGCGCGACAAGTGCAATGCCAACGAGATCCTCGTGAGCTTGATGCTGGTGTACGTCGCGACGCTGCTGCTGGGCTACATGGTCTACGGGCCGTGGAAGGACCCGATGGGCTACAACTTCCCGCAGACCAAGACCTTCGACGCGGTCACGCAGATCCCGCGGCTCATCAAGGGCTCGCGTGTGAGCATCGGCCTGATCATCGCGCTGGTCGGCGCGGGTGCGCTGTGGATCTTCCTGTTCCGCACGCGGGCAGGGTTCGCGCAGCAGGTCGGCGGGCTGGCGCCTGCCGCCGCGCGCTACGCCGGCTTCTCGTCGCGCCGGGCGGTGTGGATCGCGCTGCTGACTTCGGGCGGTGCGGCCGGCCTGGCGGGCGCGCTCGAAGTGGCCGGCCCCATCGGCCAGCTCACGCCCTACGTGCCGGCGGGCTACGGCTTCGCGGCGATCATCGTGGCTTTCGTCGGGCGCCTGCATCCGGTCGGCATGATCTTCTCGGCCATCCTGATGAGCATGTTCTACATCGGCGGCGAACTGGCGCAGTCGCGCCTGGGCCTGCCCAAGTCGCTCACCGGCGTGTTCCAGGGCCTGCTGCTGTTCTCGCTGCTGGCCTGCGATACGCTGATCGCCTACCGCATCCGCCGCAAGGCCGCTGCCAAACCGGTGTCCGCCGCGGCGAGCACCTCGTCGCTGCAGGCCAGCACGCCGCTGACCGCGCCGGCCGCCAGAACCACCGAGGGGACCGTCTGATGGACTCGTACGCATTGCTCATCGGCTCGGCGCTCAGCGCCGGCACCGTGCTCGCCATCGCCGCGCTCGGCCTGCTGATCAACGAGAAGGCCGGCATCGTCAATCTCGGCGCCGAGGGCATGATGCTGTGCGCCGCCATCGCCGGCTTCGCGACGGTGGTGGTCACGCGCAACCCCTGGCTCGGCTTCCTGGCCGGCATGGCGGCCGGGGCCGCGCTGGCCGCGATCTTCGGCGTGCTGGTGATCTGGCTCAACACCAACCAGTACGCGACCGGGTTGGCGCTCAGCCTGTTCGGCGTGGGGTTCTCGGCCTTCGTCGGCATCAATTTCGTGCAGGCCAAGCTGCCCGAGAGCGTGTCGTATGCGATTCCGGTGCTGGCCGACATCCCGCTCGTCGGCCCTGCCTTCTTCCGGCATCACCCGATGGTGTATTTCGCGGTGGCGCTGACCATCGGCCTGATCTGGTTCCTGTACCGCACGCGCGCCGGCCTGGTGCTGCGTTCGGTGGGCGAATCGCCGGAGTCGGCGCATGCGCTGGGCTACCCGGTGCGGCGCATCCGCTTCATGGCGGTGGTGGCGGGCGGCGCGCTGTGCGGCCTCGCGGGCGCCTACCTGTCGACGGTCTACACGCCGCTGTGGGTCGAGGGCATGGTGGCCGGCCGCGGCTGGATCGCGCTGGCATTGACCACCTTCGCCACCTGGCGGCCGGTGCGCGTGCTGCTGGGCGCCTACTTGTTCGGCGGCGTGTCGATGCTGGGCTTCCACCTGCAGAGCACCGGGGTCGACGTGCCCAGCCAGTTCCTGAGCATGCTGCAGTACATCGCGCCGATCGTGGTGCTGGCGCTGATCTCGCGCAACCCCGCGTTCATCCGCATCAACATGCCTGCGTCGATCGGGAAACCCTTCTACCCCGGCTCATAATCAGTCCACCCCGAATCGGCTCACTTCGTGTAGCCGAGCCCCCCTCAAGGGGCAACACCAGCGGCCCGGCAGAGCCGGTTCCGCGGTGTTCGCGCTTCGGCTGCGACGGTTTCGACCACCGCCATCGCTCTTGATTTTTCCGCCAACCATCGAGGATCTCGACAATGAATGATTTGAACAAGCGCTCCCTGCTCAAGCTGGCTGCCCTCACGGCCGTCGCATCCGCTGCCCTGATCGGCTGCGGCAAGAAGGAAGAAGCGGCGGCTCCTGCTGCACCGCCGGCCCCTGCACCGGCCGCCGCCGCCCCCGCACCGGCCGCGCCGCTGAACATCGCATTCGCCTACGTCGGCCCGGTGGGTGACGGCGGCTGGTCCTTCGCGCACGACAACGGCCGCAAGGCGCTCGAGAAGGCATTCGGCGACAAGATCAAGACCACCTTCGTCGAGAGCGTGCCCGAATCGGCCGACGCCGAGCGCGTGTTCCGCGACCTGGTGGGCCAGGGCAACAAGCTGATCTTCGGCACCACCTTCGGCTACATGGAGCCGATGCTCAAGGTCGCCGCCGACAACAAGGAGATCAAGTTCGAGCACGCCACCGGCTACAAGACGGCCGAGAACCTGCGCACCTACGACAGCCGCACCTACGAAGGCGCGTACATGGCCGGCATCATTGCGGGTTCGATGACCAAGTCGAACACGCTCGGCGTGGTCGGCTCGGTGCCGATCCCCGAAGTGCTGCGCAACATCAACAGCTTCACGCTGGGCGCGCAGTCGGTCAACCCGAAGATCACGACCAAGGTGGTGTGGGTCAACGAATGGTTCAGCCCGCCGAAGGAAACCGAAGCCGCCACCGCGCTGATCAACGGCGGCGCCGACGTGCTGTTCCAGAACACCGACTCGCCGGCCGTGCTCAAGACCGCACAGGAAAAGGGCAAGCGCGCCTTCGGCTGGGATTCGGACATGACGGCCTACGGCCCGAAGGCCCACCTGGCCTCGGCGGTCATCAACTGGGGCCCGTACTACATCAAGGCCACGCAGGACGCGCTCGACGGCAAGTGGGCGACCGGCTCGAGCTGGTGGGGCGTGAAGGAAGGCGCCATCGACATCGTGTCGATCGCCGACGACGTGCCGGCCGACATCAAGACCAAGGTCGAGACCGTCAAGGCCGGCCTGAAGGACGGCAGCTTCTCGATCTGGAAGGGGCCGATCGTCGGCCAGGACGGCAAGGAGCTGGTGGCTGCCGGCGCGGTCGCCGACGACAAGTTCCTGTCGGGCGTGAACTTCTACGTCAAGGGCGTCGAAGGCAAGGTGCCGGGCGGCGAGAAGAAGTAAGGCATTCTGCGCCAGCGAAAAGGCCGCCCTCGACCCGGGCGGCCTTTTTCGTTCTGCACGCCGTCATGGGATCGGCCGTGCGCTCGAAGGCGTCAGCAACGGGCGGGCCACCAGCGCACAGGCCGCGGCGACGAACCACACCAGCGGCCAGCCCTGCAGCGCAATCAGATGCGGGATCGACAAGGGCGTGACGAAGCAGACCACGAAGACGCTGGTGTTCGCCATGCCGAGCGCGGTGCCGGCGCGCGCGGCACCGGCCAGGCTGGCGAGCTCGGTGTAGGCCACGCCGTGCCAGGCCGACACGCAGGTGCCGGTCAGCGCCAGCAGCACGACCAGGCCGACGCGTCCAGCGGAAGCGCCGGTCAGCAGACCGCCCGAGAGAGCCAGCATGCCCAGCGCCGTGAACAGCAACACGCTCAACAGCGCGCAGCCGCGCAGATAGGCCGGCCGGTTGCGGCGGCGGTCGGTCCAGCGGCCGCTCCAGATCCGCATGCCCATCGCACCCACCTGCAGTGCCACCATGGCCCCGGTGATGGTGGCCTGACTCGCATGGCCGAAGTCGTGCAGGAACACCGTGCCGAAGGAGAGCACCGCGAACTGCGGCCCGCACAGGATGCCGATGCCGGCCACGATGCGCCAGACCCGCAGGTCATGCAGCGGCCCCCGGTCGACGGCGACGCAGGCCGTTTTCACCGGCACCTTCGCCGGTACCCGCGTCGTGTCGCGCGCCAGGGTTCGTCCTGCGGATGAAGGTGGCTCGTGCACCCAGGCCATCACGAGCAGCGCGCCCAGTGCGCACAGGCCGGCGAGTACGGCGTACACCGCGCCGAAGCCGCCATGCAGGACGAGCGCCGGCAGCAGCAGGGCGCCGATGGCACCGCCCAGTGGTGTGGCGGTCTGCCGGATGCTCATCGCCAGGCCGCGCTCGCCTTCGCCGAACCACATCATCACGGCCCGGCCGCTGGCGCCGTTCACGCTGCCACCGAGCAGGCCGACGAGCAGCAGTCCGCCAGCGAGCCAGCTCAGCGGTGGGACCTGTTCGCCGTGCGGCGCAGCCCACAGGGCCATGGCCGCCAAGGCGGCCGCGGTGCTGGACAGGCCTGTCAGCAACACGGGTCGGTCACCCCAACGGTCAGTCAGCAATCCCCAGGGCAACTCGCTCAACGCGATGCCCAGGCCCATGAGGCCGAGCATGAGTCCGAGGGTGGCCGTGTCGAGCCGGTAGCCGGAACGCATCAGCACCGCGGTCATCGGTATGCCGCTGAAGGCGACGGAGAAAGCGGCGTTCGCGACCACGCCGGCGGTCAGTACCTTCCAGCGGTGGCGTGAGTCGAAAGGGGACCCGCCGAGCAGCGCCGGCGCTGCGGTGGAGGAGGCATGGCAAGGCATGCCGGCAGTGTCGAAGTTTGCAACCGTTCTGAATATCAGAAAATATGGGCCAGACCATCCATAAATTCAGGACTGTTCCATGGCCCAACCCATGTTCGACCTCGACGCGCTTCGCAGCTTCGCGAGCGGCATCGCCCTCGGCAGCTACGCGCGCGCCGCCGACCGACTGGGCCGGTCGACATCGGCGGTGAGCGCGCAGCTCAAGAAGCTCGAGGTGCAGGCCGGCACGGCGCTGTTTCGCAAGGCCGGCCGCGGCCTGGAACTGACCGACGCGGGCCAGACCATGCTGGCCTATGCGCACCGGCTGCTCGAACTCAACGACGAAGCCGCCGCGGCCATGCGCGGCGCCCATCTGCATGGCCTGGTGCGGCTTGGCCTGCAGGAGGATTTTGGCGAAACGCTGCTTCCGGAGGTGCTCGGCCGCTTTGCACGCGCGCACCCCGGGGTGCGGGTCGAGGCCTGCATGGCGCGCTGCACCGAACTGCGCGAACGCCTGAGCCTCGGCAAGCTCGACCTGGCCCTGGTCTGGGAGACCGGCAACCAGCCGCCGCTGCCGCACGGTGATCGCCTGCTCGAAGCGCCGCTGCAATGGATCGGTGCTGCGAACACGCATGCCTCCGAGCGGCCGCACTGGTGGCCGGAACGCTGGGCCGGGGGTGGCCGCCACGCAGAGCCGCTGCCCTTGGTCCTGCTCGACGCACCTTGTCCGGTGCGCGAGATGACGATGGCAGCACTCGATCGCGCGGGCATCCCATGGCGCCACGCGTTCAGCAGTTCGAGCCTGGCGGCGCTGTGGGCGGCGAGCGCGGCCGGCCTCGGCCTGACCGTGCGTACCTCGTTCGGACTGCCGCGCAGCGTGCAGGCGCTCGACAGGTCCGCCGTCGGTCTACCGGAGCTTCCGCCAATCAGCTTATGGCTCTACCGTGCGCAGGCACAACCCGAGGCCACGATTGCGCGCCTCGCAGAGATGCTGCGCCAGGCCTTGGCGCAATGCGATATGTCCACCCAGCAGACGTCAGTGCGCAGGCCGCGAGGGGTTCTCGTCTGAAACTGGTCAGACAATGGCTTCTAAGAAATGCATTCTCACCCCCTGACCAGGAACCGCCATGACCCTCGACCCTGCCGTCCTCCAGGCGTTGGCACCGCACGGTGTGCTGCGCGCCTCCATCAACCTGGGCAACCCCATTCTGGCGAACACGGACAAGACGACGGGCGAGCCGGTCGGTGTCTCGGTCGACCTGGCCCGCGGCTTCGCCGAGCGGATGGGGGTCGGCCTCGAGCTGGTCGTGTTCGACACGGCCGGCAAGTCGGTCGAGGCGGTCGCCGATGAAAAAGCGGACATCGGCTTCTTCGCGATCGACCCGGTCCGCGGCGCGCAGATCGCCTTCACGCAGGCCTACGTGCTCATCGAAGGCAGCTACCTGGTGCGCGACGAGTCGCCCCTGACGGCCAACGACGAGGTCGACCGCGCCGGCCACCGCATCGCGGTCGGCAAGGGGAGCGCCTACGACCTGTACCTCACGCGTGAACTGAAACACGCGCAGATCGTGCGTGCGCCGAGTTCGCCCACCGTGGTGCGGACCTTTCTCGAGCAGGCGCTCGACGTGGCCGCCGGCGTCAGGCAGCAACTCGAGGCCGATGTGCGCCAGCACGCCGGCCTGCGGCTCCTGCCGGGCCGCTTCATGGTGATCCAGCAGGCGATGGGGCTGCCGAAGTCACGGGGCAGCGAGGCGGCGGCCGTGCTTCGCGCCTTCGTGGAGGACATGAAGGCCACGGGCTTCGTCGCGGATGCACTCGCGCGGCATGGCATCCAGGGGGCTTCGGTGGCGCCCGGCGAATCACCGTCTTGAGCAGGGGGCCGAGCACCGGCTCGGCACGCCGTGCGCGTCAGCGCGCCTCGAAGCGCTCGCCCGGCGTCAGGGGCGCATGCCGGTAGCTCGCCGGCGTCCGGCCGAGCTTCACCGGGGCGCCGATGCCGCGGTAGCCGCCGGGCAGCTCGACCACCATGCCGCGGTGCGCCGTGTGCGGATGGGCCAGGGCCGCATCCACCGACAGCACCGGCGCGGCGGGCACCCCGGCGGCCATGAGCGTGTCGACGAGCCGGTTGCCGTCGAATTCCTTCATGGCGGCTTCGAGTGCCGTCTTGAGCGTGTCGCGGTTCACCGAACGCTGGCCGGCCGTCGCGTAGCGCACGTCCTCGGTCAGTTCCGGCACGCCGATGCAGCGGCAGAAGGCCGCGAACTGGCCGTCGTTGCCCACGGCGACGAACACCGGCTCGGTGCCGGTGGCCAGCGCGTCATAGGGGTAGATGTTCGGGTGCGCATTGCCGGTGCGTCGCGGCGCCTTGCCGTCGACGAACCAGTTGGCGGCGTGGGGATGCAGCAGCGACAGCCCGCTGTCGTACAGCGCGGCTTCGACGAACTGCCCGCGCCCGCTGCGCTGGCGCTCCTGCAATGCCAGCAGCACGCCGATGACGGCGTTCAGGCCGGTCACCATGTCGACCACCGGCAAGCCGACGCGCAGCGGCCCGCCGTCCGCTTCGCCGTTCACGCTCATGATGCCGGTCATCGCCTGCACCGCCGCGTCGTAGCCGGGCAGGGCGCCCAGCGGGCCGTCGGCGCCGAAGCCCGACACGCGGCACCACACCAGCCGCGGGAAGCGCTGCGACAGCGTTTCGTAGCCGATGCCCCAGCGCTCCATCGTGCCGGTCTTGAAGTTCTCGATCAGCACATCGGCCTCGGCCACCAGTGCGAGCAGCGCCTCGCGGCCTTCGGCGCTGCCGAGGTCCAGGTGCATCGTCCGCTTGTTGCGGTTGAGCCCGTGGTAGTAGGAGGCCACACCGTCCTTGAAAGGCGGCCCCCAGGTGCGCGTGTCGTCGCCCTGCGGCGGCTCGACCTTGAGCACGTCGGCGCCGTGATCGCCCAGGATCTGGCCGCAGTACGGCCCGCCGAGGATGCGCGAGATGTCCAGCACGCGGATGCCGGCCAGGGCGCCGGGGGACGATGAAGGCGATGCGTTCATGGCGGGTCAGTCGAGCTGCGCGCCGGCCTGCTTCACCACGCCGGCCCACTTGGCCATCTGCGCCTGGATGAACTTGCCCAGCTGCTGCGGCGTGGAAGACGGCGCAGGTTCCAGGCCCTGCGAGGCGAAGAGCTGCTTGACCTTCGGCGTGTCGAGCACGTCGACGAAGGCCTGGTTGAGCTTGGCGATGCGATCCGGCGGCGTGCCGGCCGGCGCCACGATGCCGAAGAAGACGCTCACGTCGTAGCCGGGCACCCCTTGCTCGGCGACGGTCGGCACGTCCGGCAGCGCCTGCGAGCGCTCGGTCGTGGTCACGCCCAGCGCGCGCAGCTTGCCGGTCTTGACGTAGGGCAGCGCGGTGAGCACGTCGGTGAAGCTCATGCTGACCTGGCCGCCGAGCAGGTCGTTCAACGCCGGCCCCGTGCCCTTGTAGGGAATGTGCTGCAGGTCGATGCCGGCCGATGCGTTGAACAGAACGCCCGCGAGGTGCGACGACGCGCCGTTGCCCGAGGACGCATAGCTGAGCTTGCCCGGGTTGGCCTTGGCGTAGGCGATCAGTTCCTTCACGTTCTTCACCGGCACCGCGGGGTTGACCACCAGGATGTTCGGGAGGTGGCCGACCTGGATCACCGGCGCGAAGCTTTTGGCCGGGTCGTAGTTGATCTTGCGGTAGAGGCTGGCATTGATGGCGAGCGGGCCCGAGGTGCCGAACAGCAGCGTCTGGCCATCGGGCGCCGCGCGCGCCACGTACTCGGCGCCGATGTTGCCGCCGGCACCGGCGCGGTTCTCCACGATCATCGGCTGGCCGAGGCGGTCCTTCATTTCCGCGGCGAGCGTGCGCGCCATCGCATCGGTCGGCCCGCCTGGCGGGAAGGGGATCACGAGCGTGACGGGCTTGTCGGGAAAGGTGTCCGCGTGCGCGAGCGGCATCAGGGGCAGGGCGGTGGCGGCAAGCACCAGGGTGGCGAGAAGTCGCATGGTTGTGTCTCCGTTGTTGTGGTTGAAAGGGTTCAGGCCGCGACGGCGGCCGGCGTGTCGGCCGTCCAGTCGCGTGGCACCTCCGAGGCGGCCAGCGGGTCGCGCGGCAGCACGCGGTGCAGCAGCACCTGTTGCGCCCACACGATGCGTTGGGCCGAGCCGCCCCGCGCGCCTTCCCAGGCCATCGCGATGGCGCTCGCCACGTGGTACAGCGCCGACGCGGCCTGCCGCGCGAGGCGGTCGCCGCCGTCGTCGGCCGCACGCTGGGCCAGCGCGGCGGCCCGTGCGAGCGCATCGCGCAGCGCGGCGGCGAAGGCGGGGGCCAGCGGGGCGTCGTCGATCAGTGCCTCGAAATGCGCCTGCAGCACCGGCAGCGAACCCTCGCGCTTCACCGCGCGGATCACGTCGAGCGCGACGATGTTGCTGGTGCCCTCCCAGATCGAGCCCAGGTGCGCGTCGCGCAGCAGCCGCGGATCGCTCCATTCCTCGATGTAGCCGCAGCCGCCGCGCACTTCCATCGCGTCGCCAGTCACCTTGCGGGCGTCGCGGCAGGCGCGGAACTTGATGAGCGGCGTGAGGATGCGCAGCAGCGGATAGGCGCCCGCCTCGCCGGCGTCGGAGCGGGCCAGCGCCTGCGCGGTCTGGAAGACCATGCTGCGCGCCTGCTCGGCCGGCAGGCGCAGCTTCTGCAGCTGGCGCTGCATCAGCGGCATGTCTTCCAGCCGTTTGCCGAAGGCGTGGCGCTCGTGCGCGATGTACTCGGCCTCGGCGACGGCGCGGCGCATCAGGCCGGCGGCGCGCACGCCGTTCGACAGCCGCGAGTTGTTCACCATGTCGGCCATCTGCACGAAGCCGCGGCCCTGCTCGCCGACCAGGTAGGCGAGGGCGCCTTCGAGGCGGATCTCGCCGCTGGCCATCGAACGCGTGCCCAGCTTGTCCTTCAGGCGCAGGATGCGGTAGTGGTTGGCACTGCCGTCGTCGAGCCGGCGCGGCAGCAGGAAGAGCGACACACCCTTGAGCCCCGGCGCGCCGCCGTCGACGCGGGCCAGCACCATCGCGAAATCGGCGTCGGGGTTGGAGCAGAACCACTTGTCGCCGCCGAGCCGCCAGCGGCCTTCTTCGTCCTGCCAGGCGCGGGTTTCGGTGGCGGCGATGTCGGAACCGGCCGCCTGCTCGGTCATGAACATCGCGCCCTGGGCGAGCGTGTCGATGTCGAGCGACCGGAAGCGCGGCATGAAGCGCTCGACCAGCTCGGGGCTGCCGAACTTCTTGAGCGTGCGGGCCAGCGAATCGGTCATCGACACGGGGCAGCACAGGCCGAACTCGGCCTGCACGAAGAGGTAGGTCAGCACGTACTTGACCAGCGGCGGCATGCGGCCCTTCCAGCCCAGCGTCTCGTCGCGGTGCGACATCGCGGCCAGGCCGAACTCGCTGAGCGCGAGCCGTTCCATCTCGACGTACGCCGGGTGCTTGTGCACCTGCGCATCGTCGATGCCGGTGCGGGTGCGCAGCGTGAGCGTGGGCGGATTCTGGTCGGCGGTGTGCGCCAGCTCGTCGAGCCGGCCACCGGCCAGCGCGCCGAGCCGTTCGAAGTGCGGGCGCATGTGCGACAGCAGATCGGCCGGCAGGTAGAGCGCCAGCAGCCTGTGCAGCTCGGAGTCGTGCGCGTAGAGGCTGCGGCCGTGGCGGTCGGGCACGGGATGGACGGCAGCGCCGTCGGCGATGTGGCGGGTCATCTTGTCTCCTTGTCCGCCCATTCTTCGTTGCAGATCGATTCCTGTCTAATATCGAATAGGTCTTTGTCGATCTGATCTGCCTATCGTTGAAAGGTCCTTGCATGGAACTTCGCCATCTGCGCTATTTCGTCGTGCTGGCCGAGGAACTGCACTTCGGTCGCGCCGCGCGGCGCCTGGCCATCTCGCAGCCGCCGCTGAGCGTGGCCATCCGCCAGCTCGAGGCCTCGGTCGGCGCGCAGCTCTTCGAGCGCAACAGCAAGGCGGTGCGCCTGACGGCGGCCGGGCAGACCCTGCAGGCGTCGGCCCACACGCTGCTGCGCGATGCGCAAGAGGCTGCGATGGAGGCGCGGCATGTGGCGCAGGGGTTGGCGGGGCGGCTGCGCATCGGCTTCGTCGGCGCCATGCTCTACCGCGGGCTGCCGCAGGCGCTCAAGCGCTTCCAGGCGGCGCACCCGGCGGTGCGCGTGACGCTGACCGAGCTCAATTCCGGCGAGCAGATGGCCGAGCTGCTGCACGACCGCCTGGACGTCGGCTTCGCCCACACGCGCCGCGTGCCTTCGGAGCTGCAGTGCCGCCTGCTGGTCTCCGAGGCTTTCGTCGCCTGCCTGCCCGCTGGCCATCGCCTGGCCAGGAGGCGCCAGGTCGCGGTGGCCGACCTGCGCGACGAGTCCTTCGTGCTGTTCTCGCGCAGCGCGTCACCCGACTACCACGCGCGCATCCTGTCGATCTGCGGCGACGCCGGCTTCTGGCCCGAGGTGCGGCAGGAGGTGCGGCATTGGCTGGCCGTGGTGTCGCTGGTGTCGCAGGGCATGGGCGTGGCGCTCGTTCCCGACGCGATGCGGCACTGTGCGCTGCCCGGTGCGGTGTTCCGTCCGCTGGAGGGCACGCGCACGCTGTCGGAGGCCTATGGCCTCTGGCCCGTGGCGTCGCTCAACCCGCTGGTGCCCCGCCTGCTCGACGAGGTGGTCGGCGCGCGCGCCGAACGGCCCGCTATGTCTGCCGGCCCAGGGGATCGACCCGCACCGCGCTCGCGGCGTTGAGCCCGATCGCCTGGCGCAACACGGCGCTGCGCCACAGTGGTTGCTAGCGGCCGGCGAGCCGCACTGCCGTAGAGCGCGCCTTCAGGACTCGGGGCGCCGGCGCAGGCGAGCCACGCCCGCCAGCGCGGCCTGCGCGATCGCGGCGACGCAGGCACCCAGCAGCGCACCGGCGGCCACGTCGACGGGGAAATGCACACCCACGTAGACACGCGCCCAGGCGGTCGCGACGGCGATCGCGAGCACGGCCAGGCCGACGGCGCGCAGACGCGGGTCGGCGATGAGCATGAAGGCCACGGTGAACATGACGGTGGCATGGGTGCTCGGCAGGCCGGCGCGTGCACCATGCGCCAGATATTCGGGGCTCAGCCCCAGCATGAACGGGCGTGGCGCATCGATGGCCGCGGCCAGTTCGCGCGACAGCGGCGAGGCGAGCGCCGCGACCACCAGTACGAAGGCCACGCGTGCACGCACGGCTGGCCGCTTCCAGGCGACGGCGGCGATCAGCGCGGCACACACCCAGGTCGAGCCCTCGGCCAACACCGAGGCGACCCACAACAACACGGAGTCGGGCCGATGACCGGCGGCGATGAGGTCGAAAAGCGCGAGGTTCCAGGCGTTCATGGGCTTGCGCTGCCTGCACTGGAATCGACTCGCTTCACCATCCGAACGCTCTCCTTGTTTCGTCAGGCGCGATGACGAAAAGGGCTGCGCCTGAATCCGGCCGATTGTCGCTGTCGAAGATGGATGGCGGATGAACGTGCCGCGGCAACGTCCGCGGCTCGCACGGCAGGGAAGATGGATTTACAGTGCCACCATGACCCCCCACGATTTCCAGATTTCCCCTGAACGCCTGCCGGAGCTGCTGTGCGCTATGCCCAAGGCCGAGTTGCACATGCACATCGAAGGCTCGCTTGAACCCGAGCTGATCTTCGCCCTGGCGCAGCGCAACGGCGTCACGCTGCCCTACGCCAGCGTGGAAGACCTGCGCCAGGCCTACGCCTTCACCAACCTGCAGAGCTTCCTCGACATCTACTACGCCGGCGCCAGCGTGCTGCTGAAGGAACAGGACTTCTACGACATGGCCTGGGCCTACCTGGAGCGCGCCGCGGCCGACAACGTGGTGCGCACCGAGATGTTCTTCGACCCCCAGACCCACACCGCGCGCGGCGTCGATGTGAAGGTCGTCATCGACGGCCTGCACCGCGCCTGCGTCGACGCCGAGGCCAGGCTGGGCGTGAGCGCGGCGCTCATCCTGTGCTTCCTGCGTCACCTGAGCGAAGAAGAGGCCTTCGAGACGCTCGAGCAGGCGCTGCCGTATCGGGACAAGTTCATTGGCGTCGGCCTCGATTCGAGCGAGGTCGGCCACCCGCCCGAGAAGTTCGCGAAGGTGTTCGCGCGCTGCCGCGAACTCGGCCTGCACCTGGTGGCGCATGCCGGGGAAGAGGGTCCGCCCGCCTACGTGTGGAGCGCGCTCGACGTGCTGAAGGTCGAGCGCGTCGACCATGGCGTGCAGAGCGCCAAGGACCCGGCGCTGATGGCGCGGCTCGCGAAAGACCGCATCCCGCTGACCGTCTGCCCGCTGTCGAACCTCAAGCTCTGCGTGTTCCCCGACCTGAAGGCGCACAACCTCAAGACGCTGCTCGATGCCGGCCTGGTCGCCACGGTCAATTCCGACGACCCGGCCTACTTCGGCGGCTACATGAACGAGAACTTCCTGCAGACCTTCGCGGCCACTGGCCTGACGGCGCAGCATGCCTGGCAGCTGGCGGCCAACAGTTTCGAGGGCAGCTTCATCGACGACGCCGCCAAGGCGCGCTACATGGGCCGGTTGAACGAGACCTTCGCGCGATTCGCCGCCTGACGTAGGCGCACCCTCAGGGCTTGCAGTTGCCGCCCACAGGGGCGCTGCCGTCCTTGCACTCGGTGAGCACGGCGGACCCGCGTGCTGGCGCAGGCGTTGATGCGTTGTCGGTGCCGGCCGCGCTCGGCCGTACGTAGACGATCTTGCGCGTACCCAGTGCGCAGCTGCCGACCACCTGGCCGCTGGGATTCGCGTTGGCATCGACCACCGTGACGCTGAAGCCGATCACACCCGATGCGGCGATCTTCGATTCGATCTGTGCGCGGAGGGCTTCGCAGTTGTTGCTGTCCTGAGCGCTGGCATGGCCGGCCAGCGCGCAGGCCGCGAGCAGCAGCCATGCCGAATGCGCGCGTGCGGTTCCAAGGTGCATGAGAGATTCCTTTCAGTTCACCGTACAGGTTGCCAGCATCTGGCGGCGGGCACGCAACCGAATGCTTCAGCGCGCTGCCTTGCTTGCGGCCACCTCAGCATGCCAGCGCGGCAGCCATGTCGCCAGATGCTCTGCAAAGCCCTCCGCCGCCGGTGACAGGTGCCGCCCCTGCGCCTGGTACAGGCAGACGGAGCGGATGGCCTCCGGCTCGACCACGCGCCGCATCACCAGGCCGAAGTGCTGCGCCAGCACCTGCACATAGGCCGGTGCGAGCGTGGCCGCGAGCCCTTGCGCCGCGATCCCCATCGCGGTCGTCAGGTTGTCGACCACGTCGACCGGCCCGACGCGTGAGCCCTCGGGCACGGTGAGCCGCATCTGCGCGACGCTGCGTTCATGGTCGTGGCCGGCCGCGACGAGGGGCTGGTCGCGCAGGTCGCTCCAGCGCACGCGCTTGCGCTTGGCCAGCGCGTGACCGGGCGGGCACCACAGCACCCAGGGGCTGTCGAAGAGCGGGCGGCTCTGCACGCCGGTCCCGACCGGGCGGTCGGGCCCGACGGCCAGGTCGACGTCGCCGGCGGCCACGCTGTCGACCAGCTGGTCCACCGGCAGGTCGCGGATGCGGATCACGACCTTGGGCCGCTCGGCCGCGTAGTCGCGGATGGCGGCGGGCAGCGCGGTGCTCGCCAGCGCGAGCGGCACGCCGATCCGCACCACGCCGGCCGCGCGATGGCGCACGTCGTCGGCCGCGCGCTCGGCGGCGTCGAGGTGGCGCAGCACCGTCTCGGCCGAGGGCAGGAAGTCGCGGCCGGCCGCGGACAGCGCGACACGCCGCGTCGTCCGGTCGAACACGCGAAAGCCGAGGATCGATTCGAGCTCGGCCACCAGCTGGCTCACGGCCTGCGCCGTGAGGCCCAGGCGCTCGGCCGCGGCGCTGAAGCTGTGCAGCTCGGCCACGCGGGCGAAGGCTTCGAGCTGGCGCAGGCTGACGCGGGACAGGGACATGGCGCGATTATCAATCTCTGCTTGGCAATGGCTCCAAAAGCATTGCTTGTTGCTGCACCGGCTGCGCTCGACACTGGCGCCCGGCCCGGTGAGCGGGCACACGACAAGAAGGAGACACCCCATGCTCGACGCATCGACCCACGCCGCGCTGGCGCGCGAACTGCACGAAGCGCAACGCACCCGCGTGCAGCTCGGCCACTTCTCGCTGCGTCATCCGACGATGACCATCGAGGACAGCTACGCCATCCAGGCCGAATGGATGACGCTCTGCATGGCCGAAGGCCGCCGCGTCATCGGTCACAAGATCGGCCTGACCTCGCGCGCCATGCAGCTCGCGTCGCAGATCACCGAGCCCGACTACGGCACGCTGCTCGACGACATGCTGCTGCGCGACGGCGCCGAGGTGGAGGCCGCGCGCTTCATCGTGCCGCGCTTCGAGACCGAGTTCGCCTTCATCCTCGCCAGGCCACTCAAGGGCCCGAACGTGACGCTGTTCGACGTGCTGAACGCCACCGACTACGTGGTGCCCGCGCTGGAGCTGATCGACGCGCGCATCGCGCAGTTCGACCGCGAGACGAAGGCGCCGCGCAAGGTGCTCGACACCATCGCCGACAACGCGGCCAACGCCGCCATCGTGCTGGGCGGCCGGCCGATGAAGCCCGATGCGGTCGACTGGCGCTGGGCCGGCGCACTGCTGTTCAAGAACGGCGTGATCGAGGAATCGGGGCTGGGCGCCGCGGTGCTCAACCACCCGGGCAACGGCGTGGCCTGGCTGGCGAACAAGCTCGCGGCTTTCGACCAGGGGCTGGAGGTCGGCGAGATCGTGCTCGGCGGCTCGTTCACGCGGCCGGTGCCGTGCGCGTCGGGCGATGTCTTCCATGCCGACTACGGGCCGCTCGGTTCCATCTCCGTCCGCTTCGTCTGATCACTCTGAAGGTGCACCCATGACTACCCTCGACGTGGCCGGCATCGCCGTGTCTCCCGACCATTACATCGACGGCCGCCGCGTGCCGTCGGACCAGCACTTCGAGCTGCACAGCCCGATCGACCAGCGCCTGCTCGGCCGCATCGCGGAAGGCACGGCCGCGCATGTCGAAGCCGCCATCGTCGCCGCGCAGAAAGCCTTCCCGGCCTGGAGCGCAATGACCGCGGCCGACCGGAAGCCGCTGCTCGACCGCTTCGCCGAAGAGATCGGCAAGCGCGCCGACGACTTCTGCGCGCTGGAGAGCAACGACGCCGGCGTGCTGCTCTCGCGCATGCGCCATGGCGTGGTGCCGCGCGCGATGCTCAACCTCTCGTGGTTCGCGCAGCACGCGCTGACGCTGCAGGACCGTCCCATCGACACCGAGCAGGCGCACCACATCGTGCGGCACGACCCGGCCGGCGTGGTCGTGATCATCACGCCGTGGAACGCGCCGCTGATGCTGTCGACCTGGAAGCTCGGGCCGGCACTGGCGGCCGGCAACACCTGCATCCTGAAGCCGCCGGAATGGGCGCCGCTGACCTGCTCGCTGCTGGCGGACGCGGCGCATGCGGCCGGCCTGCCGCCGGGCGTGTTCAACGTGGTGCAGGGCACCGGCGCGCGCACGGGTGGGGCGCTGGTGGCCGACCCGCGCATCGCCCGCGTGTCCTTCACCGGCTCGGTGCCGACGGCCAAGGCCATCGCGCAGGCCGCGGGCGCGAACCTCGTGCCCTGCAGCCTGGAACTCGGCGGCAAGAGCCCGTTCATCGTGCTGGCAGACGCCGACCTGGATGCCGCCGCCGCGACCGGCGCGCTGATGTACCGCAACGCCGGCCAGGTCTGCCTCGCGGGCACGCGCTTCCTGGTGCATGCGAAGGTGGCGGATGCCTTCGTCGCGGTGATGCGTGGCTACGTCGAGAAGCTGACCGTCGGCGACCCGCGCGACGCCGCGACCGAGGTCGGGCCGATCATCCATCCGCGCCAGATCGAGCGCGTGGCCGGCTTCGTCGACCGCGCGGTGGCTGGTGGAGCGAAGCTGCTGTGGGGCGGTGCGAAGCACGGCTTCGGCGCGCAGTACTACCAGCCGACCATGCTCACCGGCCTGAAGCAGAGCGACGAGATCGTGCAGAACGAGGTGTTCGGCCCGGTGCTCACGCTGCAGACCTTCGCCGATGACGACGAGGCCGTCGCGCTGGCCAACGGCACCGACTATGGCCTGGGTGGCGTTTGCTACGGCGAGGCGGCGCACGCCACCGCCGTGGCACAGCGCGTGCGCACTGGCTTCATCTGGGTCAACAGCTTCGGCATCCGCGACCTGGCCGCGCCCTTCGGCGGCATCAAGCGCAGCGGCATCGGGCGCGAGGGCGGCGACTGGAGCTTCGAGTTCTTCTGCGACGTCAAGGACGTCGTGGTGCCCAAGAAGCCGTTCAAGGCCAGCTTCAGCCACCGTTGAACCGACGAACAAGGAGACAAGGACATGGGACAGATCGTTGGCGCCGCACTGGTGTCGCACCACCCCGGCCTCATGCAGTGCGAGGAGTTCCGCCGCCTCCAGGGCGCGGGCGAGGACTCGGACCTGATCGCCGGCTACACCCGGCTGCGCGCGAAGATCGCCGAGGCCAGGCCGGACGTCGTCGTGCTCTTCGACTCGCACTGGTTCACCACCGGCTACCACCTGGTCGATGCGGGGCGGCACTACAGCGGCATGTACACCTCGGACGAGATGCCGTGGTACCTGCACGGCGTGCCTTACGACTACCGCGGGCATCCGCAGTTGGCACAGGCCATCGAAGCGGTGTCGCGCGAGCGCGGCGGCTACAACCGCGCCATCGCGCACCCCGATCTCGGCCGGCAGTACCCGACGATCAACCTGGTGAAGCATCTGCGCTTCGAGGAGCCGGCGATGCCGGTGGTCACGGTCAGTTCCTGCCAGAACTGCGAGCGGCCGCACTTCCTGGCATCGGGCGAGGCGATCGGCGAGGCCATCGCGCGCAGCGACCTGCGCGTGCTGCTGATCGCTTCCGGCGCGCTGAGCCACCGATTCAACGGCATCGACTGGAAGCCGAACCATCCGCGCATCTTTCACGAGAGCAATGTGTCGCGGCCCGAGAACATCGCGAGCGACAAGGGCGCCATCGAACTGCTGCGCCAGGGTCGGCACGACCAGATCCTCGAGCGTTGGGACGCCGAGTACCGGCGTCTGCCCTGGGAGGCCTTCGGTGCGCACTACCTGCAGATGCTCGGCGCGATGGGCGGTGCGAAATGCCGTACCGAAGGCGAGACGCTGTCGGCCTACGAGAACGCCCGGGGCACCGGCAACATCCACATCTGGTTCCAGGGGACGCCATGAACTTCGAGTTTCCGTTCAATGAACTGCCGGCCGTCATGCGCGGCCCGCGCGTGGAACGCCGCCGCGTGCTGGTGGGCGGCAGCGCCTTCTGGGGCACAGTGGTGGAAGAGGGCGACGATGCCGGCCAACTGCGGCTCGACGACGGCCGGCTGATCGATGCGCAAGGGCAGGCCTACCTGCCGCCGGTGTCGCCCAGCAAGATCATCGCGGTGCACATCGCGTACAGCTCGCGCAGCTTCGAGACGCGCAACAAGCCGAAGCCCACCGAGACGCCGACCTACTTCACCAAGCCGCCGACCGCGCTCAACGGCCACGGCGGGCAGATCCTGAAACCCACCGATTGCAAGTACCTCAACTACGAAGGCGAGTACGCGGTCGTCATCGGAAAAACGTGTCGCAACGTGACGCCCGACGAGGCCTGGGATTGCATCGAGGGCTTCTGCCCTGCGCTCGACATGGGCCTGCAGGACTTTCGCGACACCGACCAGGGCTCGATGCTCCGCGTGAAGGGCGCCGACACGTTGCTGCCCATCGGGCCCGGCATCGTGCGCGGCGTCGACCTGTTCGCGCAGACCTTGCGCACCACCGTCAACGGGCTGGTGGTGCAGGAGGCGCACATCGGCGACGAGACCATCTGGGGGCCGCACTACGTCATTGCCGACATCGCGCGCCACATCACGCTGGTGCCCGGCGACGTCATCCTGATGGGCACGCCCTGCCATTCGCGCTCGGTCGACGCGGGCGACGTGGTGGCCTGCGAGATCACCGGCATCGGTCGGGTCGAGGGCACGGTGGTGGCGGTCGATGTGCCACGCGCCAGTGCGCTGGGCGTGGGCCATGCACCCACCGACACGCCCGAGGTGCGCCGCGTGGCGCTGGGCTTCGACGAGCGCGTGCCGGAGCGGTTCAAGGAGAACCTGCGGCGGGCCAAGGGTGGACGGGCCGAAGAACGCGAGGGCGGCGCGAGCCCTTAAAATGCGCCCCGCGTTGCAGGCGTCCCGGCTGCAGCGCGTTTTCTTTACCGGGGCCATGTAGAGGAACACCATGTACAAAAACCTCGTGGCCGCGCTCGCGGCTGCCTGTTGCTTTTCGTCTCCCGCTTTTTCACAACTTGCACCGGCCGCGCCGCCGCCGCTGAAGATCGGCTTCGTCTACGTCGCGCCGCTGGCCGACGCCGGCTGGGTGCACCAGCACGACGAGGGCCGAAAGGCCGTCGAGGCCGCGCTGGGGCCCAAGGTGAAGACCACCTTCGTCGAGAACGTGCCCGAGGGCGCCGATGCCGAGCGCGTGATCCGCGACCTCGCCCAGCAGGGCAACAAGCTCATCTTCACGCCCAGCTTCGGCTACATGGAGCCGACGCTGAAGGTGGCGAAGGACTTCCCCGACGTGAAGTTCGAATCGGTCACCGGCTACAAGACCGCGCCCAACGTCGCGGCCGCGAACGCGCGCTACTACGAGGGCCGCTACCTGGCCGGCGTGGCCGCGGGCCGCATGACGAAGACGCACGTCGCGGGCTATGTCGCGGGCTTCCCGATCCCCGAGGTGCTGCAGGGCATCAACGCCTTCACGCTGGGCATGCGTTCGGTCGACCCGAAGGCGCAGGTGAAGGTCGTGTGGCTCGACGCCTGGTTCGACCCGCCGAAGGAACGCGACGCGGCCATGACGCTGTTCAACCAGGACGTCGACGTGATCGCCTTCCACACCGGCTCGACCGCCGTCATGGCGGCGGCGCAGGCACGCGGCAAGATGGCCGTGGCCTACCACTCGGACATGCGCAAGGTCGCGCCCGACGCGCAGATCGTCGCGGTGACGCACCAGTGGGGCGGCTACTACACGCAGCGCGCCCGCGCGGTGCAGGGTGGCAGCTGGAAGCCCGGCAATGTGTGGGGCGGCGTGAAGGAAGGAATGATCCGCGTCGGCGACTTCGGCCCGAAGGTGCCCAAGGCGGTGCAGGACGAGGTGCTGGCGCGGCAGCAGGACATCGCCACCGGCAAGCTGCGGCCCTTCGCTGCGGTGGCGGCCGACGTGCGCGACAACGAAGGCCATGTCGTGATCGCCAGGGGCACAGCACTCAGCGACGAGCAGATCCTCAAGATGAACTGGCTGGCCGACGGCGTGCAGGGCCGCGTCGCACGATAGCCGCTATACGGCGGCGCCGATTCGCGCTGGCACGTCTTGCGCTAGGCTCCGGGCACGATGAAAAGAGCCTACCGCGCCTCCCTCCTGCGCTTCGACGACGCCGGTCGCCCCTTGTTCGACGAGGACGGCCTGCTGGTCGTCGCGCCCGATGCCACCGGCCGCCAGCGCGTGGTCGATGCAGGCCCCCACGCCGCCGTGGCACCGCGCCATCCCGGTGCGGCCGTCACGCACTGGCCGGGCCGCATCCTGGCACCGGGCTTCGTGGACATGCACATCCACTTCCCGCAGACCGACATCATCGGCGCGCCGGCCGACGGGCTGCTGCCCTGGCTGGAGAACTACACCTTTCCCGAAGAAGGCCGCTTCGCCGAGGCCGCGCATTCGGAAGCGGTCGCCGAGGTCTTCTTCGACGAGCTGCTGCGCAACGGCGTGACGACCTCGCTGACCTTCGCGACCTCGCACGTCGCGTCGGTGCAGGCCTTCTTCGCGTCGGCCCGGCGTCGCGGGCTGCGCATGATCACCGGCAAGGTGCTGCAGGACCGCCATTCGCCCGACGGCGTGCGCGACGAGACCGCGCAGAGCCTGGCCGATACCGAGTCGCTCATCCGGCAGTGGCACGGCGTCGACCGCCTGGGCTACGCCATCACCCCGCGCTTTGCGCCGACCAGCACCGACGCGCAGCTGCGCGGCGCCGGCGAGCTGGCGGCGAAGTACCCCGACACCTGGATCCATTCGCATGTCGCGGAGAACAAGGACGAGGTGAAATGGGCGCGCGAGCTGTTCCCGCATGCGCGTTCGTACCTCGAGGTCTACAACGGCTTCGGCCTGATGCGCGAGCGCGCCGTGTACGCGCACTGCATCCACTTCGACGACGAGGACCGCCGCCTGATGCGTGCGACGAAGACGGCCACGGCCGTCAGCCCGACCAGCAACCTGTTCCTGGGCAGCGGCTTCTTCGACTTCGAGGGTGCCGACCGCATCGGCTATCGCTATGGTCTGGCGAGCGACGTGGGCGGCGGCACCAGCTTCAGCCCCTTCGCGACCATGATGGCCGCGTACTACGTCGGCCGCGAAGGGCAGACCAAGCCGGGCATCAGCATCGCGCCGTCCGAGCTCTGGTGGCGCCACACCGGCGGGGCGGCCGAGGCGCTGGGGCTGGCGGGCGTGATCGGCAACCTGCAGCCGGGCTGCGAGGCCGACTTCATCGTGATCGACCCCAAGGCCACACCGATGCTGGCGCGCAAGACCGGGCTGGCGGCCAACCTGGAAGAACTGCTGTTCGCGATGATCGTGCTGGGCGACGACCGGCTGATCGAACGCACGGTGATCTCGCAGGCGCTGCCCGGCTGATCCGGCGGGCCGGGCGGCCTGCCTAGAATGGCGCCCCGAGGAAGGACCCCGACATGAGCATCAAGAGCGACAAGTGGATTCGGCGCATGGCCGAGCAGACCGGCATGATCGAGCCCTTCGAGCCCGGCCAGATCCGCGAGCGCGAGGGCCACAAGATCATCAGCTACGGCACGTCGAGCTACGGCTACGACATCCGATGCGCGCCAGAATTCAAGGTCTTCACCAACATCCACAGCACGGTGGTCGACCCGAAGAACTTCGACGAGAAGAGCTTCGTCGACATGCACGGCGACTACTGCATCATCCCGCCCAACAGCTTCGCGCTGGCACGCACGGTCGAGTACTTCCGCATCCCGCGCAACGTGCTGACCATCTGCCTGGGCAAGAGCACCTACGCCCGCTGCGGCATCATCGTCAACGTCACGCCCTTCGAGCCCGAATGGGAAGGCTACGTGACGCTCGAATTCAGCAACACCACGCCGCTGCCGGCCAAGATCTACGCCGGCGAAGGCTGCGCGCAGGTGCTGTTCTTCGAGAGCGACGAGGTCTGCGAGGTCAGCTACAAGGACCGTGGCGGCAAGTACCAGGGCCAGCACGGGGTGACGCTGCCGAAGGCGTGATCGCCTGCCGCCCGATCGCCGGGCGGTGTCCGATTCGCAGCCCGGCTGCGGTCCTACAACGGCTCGCGCTTTCCGGCAAAGGCCGTCCGCTGCGACGCGCAGCACCATCGGTAACTGGACGTACACCCTGTACGGCGTCGAGGACCCGATGATGAATTCCCAGGAATACCTGCTCCCCGAGCGCCCGATGACGCCGTTGCGCTGGCTGCTGGCCGCGGCGCTGCTGTCGATCATGCTGGCGCAGATGGTCGCCATGGTGATGGTCACCCGCTCGCAGGTGCTGCGGGCCGAGGTGCGGGAGGCGGCGGAGCGCAGCCAGGGCCCGACGAGGGGATCGACGGCGGTGGTGTCGTCCGATGCCCGGCCCGTGGATGTCCCCCGCCATGGTTTGATCGCGGTCGGACTCTCCGCCGCGCGCTGAGCGCGTAGGATTGCGCCAAGTCCGCCATGCAGGCGGCTGTCAAGGAGAGCGTCATGCGGTGGGAAGGCAACGAACAGTCGGACAACGTCGAGGATCGCCGCGGCGGCGGCGGCGGATTCCCCATCGGTGGGCGCAGCGTCGGCATCGGTACCGTGGCGGTGGCGCTCATCGCGGGCTGGATCTTCGGCATCAATCCGCTCACCGTGCTCGGCCTGCTCAGCGGCGGCGAGTCCGCGCCGCAGGTGCAGCAGGGGCCGGCGCAGAAGCCCCCTCCCGACGATCGCGAGGCAGCCTTCGTCTCCACCGTGCTCAAGAACACCGAAGTCGTCTGGACCCAGGCGTTCCAGCAGAACGGCGGCACCTACCAGCCGCCGCGTCTCGTGCTGTTCCGCGACGCCACGCCGACGGCCTGCGGCACCGGCCAGTCGGCCATGGGGCCGTTCTACTGCCCCGGCGACAAGAAGGTCTACATCGACCTCGGTTTCTTCGACACCCTCAAGCGCGACCTCGGCGCGCCGGGCGAGTTCGCCCAGGCCTACGTGATCGCGCACGAGGTCGGCCACCATGTGCAGGACGAGCTCGGCATCACGGCCAAGGTCGACGGCATGCGCGGGCGGCTCAGCCCCACGCAGAACAACGCGGTCAGCGTGCGGGTCGAGTTGCAGGCCGACTGTTTCGCCGGCGTGTGGGCGCACCACTCGCAGCAGTCCAAGCAGTGGCTGGACCCGGGCGACATCGAGGCGGCCATGAACGCCGCGCAGAAGATCGGCGACGACGCGCTCCAGCGCTCGGCCGGCCGCGCCGTGGTGCCCGACAGCTTCACCCACGGCACCAGCGCGCAGCGCCAGCGCTGGTTCGGCACTGGCTACAAGACCGGCACCATGCAGTCCTGCGACACCTTCGCCGCCAAGCAGTTGTAGGCCCACGCGGTCCTGGTCTTCGGCTGCTCCTGATTCGATAGCGAATCGGCGGGTCACCGCACTGTCATTGCCGTTTTTTGCCGCAGTGCGACAATAGCGGGCTTCATGACAAGCTCCTTCTCCAATCTTTCGCTGGCAGAACCGCTGGCGCGCGCCGTGGCCGAAATGGGCTACGAGACCATGACGCCGATCCAGGAACAGGCCATTCCGGTCGTGTTGTCCGGGCAGGACGTGATGGGCGCCGCGCAAACCGGTACCGGCAAGACGGCCGCCTTCTCGCTGCCCCTGCTGCAGCGGATGCTCAAGCACGAGAACAGCTCGACCTCGCCCGCCCGCCACCCGGTGCGTGCGCTGGTGCTGCTGCCCACGCGCGAGCTGGCCGACCAGGTGGCCCAGCAGGTCAAGCTGTATGCCAAGTACACCAACCTGCGCTGCGCAGTGGTGTTCGGCGGCATGGACATGAAGCCGCAGACGCTCGAATTGAAGAAGGGCGTCGAGGTGCTGGTCGCCACGCCGGGCCGCCTGCTGGACCACATCGAGGCGAAGAACGCGGTGCTCAACCAGGTCGAGTACGTGGTGCTCGACGAGGCCGACCGCATGCTGGACATCGGCTTCCTGCCCGACCTGCAGCGCATCCTGAGCCACCTGCCCAAGCAGCGCACCACGCTGCTGTTCTCGGCCACGTTCTCGCCGGAAATCAAGCGCCTGTCGGCCAGCTACCTGCAGGACCCGGTCACCATCGAGGTGGCGCGCCCGAACGAGACCGCATCGACCGTCGAGCAGCGCTTCTTCAGCGTGAGCGACGACGACAAGCGCCGCGCGCTCAAGCAGATCATTCAGCAGCGCGGCATCACGCAGGCCTTCGTCTTCGTCAACAGCAAGCTGGGCTGCGCCCGGCTGGCCCGCTCGCTCGAGCGCGAAGGGCTGCGCACCACCGCGCTGCACGGCGACAAGAGTCAGGACGAGCGCCTGAAGGCGCTCGACGCTTTCAAGAAGGGCGAAGTCGACTTGCTCGTGTGCACCGACGTCGCGGCCCGCGGCCTGGACATCAAGGACGTGCCGGCGGTGTTCAACTTCGACATCCCGTTCAATGCCGAGGACTACGTGCACCGCATCGGCCGTACCGGCCGTGCCGGCGCGTCGGGGCTGGCGGTGAGCTTTGCGAGCGGCGGCAACGACGCACGCCTGGTCGCCGACATCGAGAAGCTGATCAAGACCAAGATCGAGCTCGAGCCGATGGAGTTCGAGGAAGACCGCCCGCGCGGCCGCATCAACGACGGTCGCCGCCATTGGCGCGAAGAGGGCAAAGAGGGCGAGGCCGGCGACGAGCGCGATGTGCTCGACACGCTGGGAGCACCCCGCGAACGCGCCGAGGCGCGCGCACCGCGCGGCGGCGGACGCCCGCACCGTGTGCAGGCGCCGCGCGACCCCTTCTTCGAGAAGCCCTACGAAGCGCCGGAGCGCGAAGTCACGCCGGAGTGGGAGGCCGCCGCCAAGGCCGGGCCGGCGCGTGGCATTTCGGCGAACATCAAGAGCAAGCGCAAGGTGGCCGCGCTGTTCAAGAGCAGCGAGCCGAGCTGATCTGCGCCCTGCGTGGTCACCGGTCCGGGCGCTGGCCGTCCGGCCTCGGGACCGCGGCGTGCACCGATGACGTCTGCTGACGCTGGCTTAACGAGGTGTTAAGCCAGGCGGGCTACAACCTGCGGGTTGACCGCACCCCTGCGGTCCGTTCTCACGGAATCCGTTCATGCCCTGGAAAAATACGACGAGCCGCTACGGCACCCTGGTCATCGGCCTGCACTGGCTGATGCTGTTGTTGCTGGTGGCGGTGTACGCCACGATGGAGCTTCGCGGGTGGGCCCCCAAGGGCAGCGCGCTGCGCGACAGCCTCAAGCCCCTTCACTTCATGCTCGGCCTGACGGTGCTTGCGCTGGTGGCGGTGCGCATCGTCTCGCGCATCGGGGCGGGGCGCGCGCCGGCCATCGTGCCTGCGGCACCGCGTTGGCAGTCGGGGCTCAGCCACCTCATGCATTTGGCGCTGTACGCGTTTCTGGTGGCGATGCCGATCCTCGGCTGGGCGGTGCTGAGCGCCGAAGGCAAGCCCATCGTATTTTTCGGCTTCCCGGTGCCGCCGCTGATCGCACCCGATGCCGACCTGGCCGATCAGATCCAGGAGGTGCACGAGGCGCTCGCCAGCGTGGGCTATGTCCTGATCGGCCTGCATGCGGTGGCGGCGCTCTACCACCACTACGTGCAGCGCGACAACACGCTGCGGCGCATGCTGCCCGGCCGCGGCTGAGTCGTTCACAGCTTCTCAGATCACCTGGAAGTGGTGCGTACCGTCGCGCGCCAGTTGCGCGACCAGGCCGAATTCCCAGTCCAGGTAGGCCTGCATG
>NZ_JAOOPY010000023.1 GCF_025486315.1 Variovorax sp. N23
CGGGCGTCCTTGGCCGGGTAGCTCCGGCAGTGTTCCTATCGTCCTGAGGTGTCAACGCTATTCAGGACGGGTCACGCGCCGATTGGCTCAGCCCTGCTTGATGAGCGCCTGCACATCGGCCACCATCGGCGCCACGCCGGCGCCGTAGCGCGCATAGAGGCGCAGGCGGCCCTGCGTGTCGTAGATGTAGCTGGCGGCCGAGTGGTCCATCGAGTAGCTGGTGGGTGTCTTGCCGTCGACCTTCTTGTAGTAGGCCTTGTAGTCCTTGGCCATGGCCGCGAGCTGCGCCTGCGTGGGGATGAGTGCGACGAAGGCCGGGTCGAAGGCGCCCATGTAGGCCTTCATGACCTCGGGCGTGTCGCGCTCCGGGTCGACGGTGACGAACAGCACCTGCAGCTTGTCGCCATCGGGGCCGAGCTGCTGCTTGACCTGCGCCATCTCGGTCATGGTCGTGGGGCACACGTCGGGGCACTGGGCGTAGCCGAAGAACAGCACCACGACCTTGCCCTTGAAGTCGGCCAGCGTGCGCTCCTTGCCGTCGGCGTCCTTCAGGGCGAAGTTCTTGGCGTAGTCGGCACCGGTCATGTCGACGGCATTGAAGCTGGGCTTGGGGTCGGAGCAGGCCGTCAGGCCCGCCCATGCGGCCAATGCCACAGACAGGCCGGCCAGTCGGAGGAAATAGCGCTTGTTCATGCTGCGTCCGTCGAGGTCAGTAGAGGTAGTGATCGACCAGCAGGGCTGCGAACAGCACGCTGAGGTGGATCAGGGAGAAGCGGAAGGTCTTGCGCGCCAGCGCGTCGGAATAGTGGCGCCACAGCGCGAAGGCGTAGCCGCTGAAGCCGATGCTCACCGCGACCGCCACCGCCAGGTACAGCCAGCCGCTCATGCCGTAGATGAAGGGCATCAGGCAGGCGGCGAACAGGATGAAGGTGTAGAGCAGCACCTGCAGCCGCGTGAATTCGTTGCCGTGCGTCACGGGCAGCATCGGCAGGCCGGCCTTGCGGTAGTCCTCGACGCGGTAGAGCGCCAGCGCCCAGAAGTGCGGCGGCGTCCACAGGAAGATGATCAGGAAGAGGATCAGCGCCTCGGGGCCGACATCCCCCGTCATCGCCGCCCAGCCGAGCACTGGCGGCATCGCGCCCGAGGCGCCGCCGATCACGATGTTCTGCGGCGTGAGCGGCTTCAGGATGACGGTGTAGACCACCGCGTAGCCGACGAAGGTGGCGAAGGTGAGCCACATGGTCAGCGGGTTGACCGTGAACCACAGCAACGCCGAGCCGGCAGCGCAGAGCACCGCCGAGAAGATGAGCGCCTGACGGTCGCTCAGCTGGCCGCGCGCCGTCGGGCGCCAGGCGGTGCGCTTCATCTTGGCGTCGATGCCCTTCTCGACCAGGCAGTTGAAGGCGGCGGCGGCGCCGGCCACCAGCCAGATGCCGATGCAGCCGAGCAGCCCGCGCTGCACCTCGGGCCAGCCCGGCACGCCGGGGACGGCCAGCACCATGCCGATCAGCGCGCAGAAGACGATGAGCTGCACCACGCGCGGCTTGGTGAGCGCATAGAACTGGCGCAGCACGCTGGCGGTGCTGGCGCTCGCGGGTGAGGTGGCGGGAAGCGGTCGGCTCATGCGGCCCCCATCCTGCCCGAAGCGGTGCCGGGTGCGCGCACGGCGGCTTCGCGGGCGGCGCGGCGGCTCTCGCACAGCGTCCAGGTCAGCACCACCGCCAGCGCGGCGGCGCCGCCGGTGTGCAGCACGGCCGCGGCCAGCGGCCAGCCGAGCAGCACGTTGCCCAGCCCGGTCGCAAGCTGGAGCAATGCCAGACCTGCCAGCCAGCGTGCCTGCGCACGCAGCGACGGGATGCGGCGCAGGCGCCAGGCAAGCACGCCGAGCGCGACGAACACGGCGTAGGCCATCAGCCGGTGGACGTAGTGGATGGCGGTGAGCGCGGCGAACTCGATCGGCGTGCCGCCGGTATCCACGCCGAGCTCGCGCCAGATCTGGAAACCCTGGCTGAAGTTCATCTGCGGCCACCAGCTGCCCTGGCAGGTCGGGAACTGCGTGCAGGCCAACACCGCGTAGTTGGTGCTGACCCAGCCACCCAGGGCGATCTGCAGCACCAGCAGCGCGGTCGTAGCGACGAGCAGCGTGCGCAGCGGCGATGCGATCGCCACCGGGCCGCGCGCCGCGGCCGACTGCCGGTAGCGCACGGCCTGGATGCACAGCAGCGCCAGCAGCACGACGGCGCCGAGCAGGTGCAGCGTGACGATGGCCGGGAACAGCTTGAGCGTGACGGTGAGCGCACCGAACGCGCCCTGCAGGCACACCCACACCAGCGTGGCCGCGGGCCACCAGGCGCTCAGCGCGGCCGGATCGCCCGCAGCTGGCGAACGCCCCGGCAGCTTGCGCTGACGGCGCCGCACGACCCAGGTTGCGACCGCCAGGCTGAGGATGAGCACGCCGACACCGGTCGCGAGGTAGCGGTGCACCATCTCGACCCAGGCCTTGCCGTGCGTGACCGGGCCGGACGGCTGCGCCGACTGCGCCATCGCGATCTCGTGGCGTGCGCCGACCGGGCTGGCGTTGCCGTAGCAGCCCGGCCAGTCGGGGCAGCCCAGGCCGGAATCGGTGAGCCGGGTGAAGGCGCCGAACAGCGTGAGGTCGAAGGTGAGGAACAGCGTGAGCACGGTCAGCGCATGCAGGCGGCGCGCCGGCCCGGCGCCGGCATCGCGGCGCCACACCCACACGAGCGGCCCAAGCGCGATCAGCACGCCCATGGCCATGAGCCACGCGACGGGGGTGAGGTCGTAGAGGGACTGGCTTTGCATGGCGTGCTAGCGGCCCGGTTCGTCCCAGGAGGCGGAGGCGCGCAGCAACCGGTCGAGGTCGCGCTTGGCGCGGCCGGCGCCTTCGGTGTCCATGCGCGCCGGGAAACGCATCATCCAGTTGCCCAGCGGATCGACCACGTAGAAATGCTCGGCCAGGGTGTGGCCGGCGGCAGGTGCGAGCCACTGGGCGAGCTCGGCCGCGGGCACGCGCAGCACGGTGGCACCGCGCAGGCCGTTGTCCAGGCGCGGCGGCACCGGGGCGTCGTCGCTCACCAGCCAGACGCGGTCGAGGCGGTCCTTCTCGCGGCCCAGGCTTTCACGCAGCTGGCGCTGCAGGTACAGCTGCCGCTCGCACAGCGCGTCGCAGGCGGCATCGGCCACCGTCACCAGCAGCCACTGACCCTTGAGCGCGCGCAGCGTGGTCGGCGTGCCGTCGCGTGCGGTCGCGCTCGTGGCCGGCAGCGGCCGCTGCGGATCGATCAGCTCGCCGTAGACGCGCCTGCCTTCCGGTCGGATCACGTAGTAGGTGAAGTACGAGGCGATGACCGGTGCGGCGCAGCACAGCATCACGGCGATCATCTTCCAGCGGCCGACCATCGTGCGGCGGCCTTCGCTGCCGTCGAGCGCCTGCTTGGGCGACGGCATCGAATGGACGGTCAGGCCCAGCGGCTCGTCAGCGTTCGCCACGGCGGGCCCTGCGCCAGGGTGCGATGAGTTGGAACCAGACATAGAGGATGACGACGAGGGCCGCGAGGCCGAACCACTGGAATGCATAGCCATAGTGCCTTTCGACACCCAGCGCGGGCGCCGGCCAGTCGCGCTGCAGGCCTTCGGAGGCCGCGCCGATCTGCTGGAGCGTGAGGTCGGTGCGCAAGGGCAGACGGGTTTCGCTGCGGAACGCTTCGAGGTCGAGATTCTGCCGGATGGGAGAAGACCCCACGACAGGCTGCTGCGCCTCGCCGGCCGGCCCCCCTTCGGCGGCAGGGGCGGAGGCAGAAGCCGGGGCGGCGGGCTTGCCGAGTTCCAGCAGGTGCGCCGGCGGCGTGGCAACGCGCGCCGTCAGCTCGACCAGGCCGGCCGGGGTCTCGATCGGCACCAGCTGGGCGCGGTCGTTGAAATTGCGCTGGACCCAGCCGCGCTGGACCATCACCGTCTGCTCGCTGCCTTCGAGCGCGAAAGGCGTCAGCACGTAGAAGCCCGGCACGCCGCGCATCTGGCGGTTGTCGAGGTACACGGTCTGGGCGGCGAGCCAGAGCCCGCGCAGGTGCACCGGGCGGTGCAGCGCGTCGGCCGGCTTGTCGATCGCGAGGAAGGCCTCCTGGTCGAGCGCCGGGCGCTGCTGCTGGGCCTCGATCTCGGCTTGCAGCGCTTCCTTCTGGGCGGCCCGCGACAGCTGCCAGCGCCCGAGCGACACGGTCGCCGAGAGCGTGAGCAGCGCGGCCAGCGTGACGATCCAGAAGCGCCCGCGGCGGCGCGGCGGCCGCTCAGCCAATGAGGTTTCCCGCATCACGTCGGCATGCGCCTGCGGCCGATAATGGGCTTCATGAAATACATCCTCGCCCTGGCGTTCGCGGGCATCCTGGCCAGCCTGGGCTGGGCGCTGTTCTTCATGCTCAAGGACGGGCGCGACGGCCGCGCCAAGAGCGGCGGCATGGTGCGCGCGCTCACCGTTCGGATCGGCCTGTCGGTGCTTTTGTTCCTGTGCGTGCTGCTCGCGTGGAAACTGGGCTACATCCAGCCCGGCGGGCTGCCCGTCGGCAAGTAGGTCGTGCTCGTTCCAGGTCCACGAACGCCATGAAAAAAGCGCCTTGCGGCGCTTTTTTGTTGTGCCGGGTTCTTCGCTCAAAGCCAGTAGACCAGGAAGTACAAACCGAGCCACACCACGTCGACGAAGTGCCAGTACCAGGCCGCGCCTTCGAAGCCGAAGTGACGCTCCGGTGTGAAGTGGCCCTTCTGCAGGCGCAGCGTGATGAACAGCAGCATCAGCATGCCGATGAACACGTGCAGCCCGTGGAAGCCGGTCAACATGAAGAAGGTCGAGCCATAGGCGCCCGAGCTGAGCTTGAGGTTCAGCTCGGTGTAGAGGTGGTAGTACTCGTAGCCTTGCACGCACAGGAAGACGATGCCCAGCACCACGGTGAGCCACATGAAGCGGATGCACTGGGCCCGGTGGTCGGCCCGCAGCGCGTGGTGCGCGATGGTCAGCGTCACGCCCGAGCTCAGCAGCAGCGCGGTGTTGATGGTCGGCAGCCAGAACGGGCCGACGGTCTGGAAGGGCTCGACGATGCCGGCCGGCGAACCGGTCACCCCGGCGGCGACGCTGGGCCACACGGCCTTGAAGTCGGGCCACAGCAGCGCGTTGTCCAGGCTGCCCAGGGACGGCAGTGCGTGGGTGCGCGTCCACCACAGGGCCGTGAAGAAGGCGCCGAAGAACATCACCTCCGAGAAGATGAACCAGCTCATGCTCCAGCGGTAGGACAGGTCGATTCGGTGGCTGTACTGGCCGCTCTCGCTCTCGCCGATGGCGTCGCGGAACCACTGGAAGAGCACGCCCCACCACCACAGCAGACCGAAGGCCAGCGCGTAGGCGCCCCACTGGTGGTCGTTGATCCACTGCCCCGCCCCCAGGATCACGAAGAACAGGCCGATGGCCGCCATGATCGGATGGCGTGACGGCCCGGGCACGAAGTAGTAGGGCGTGGTGCCGTGGGTGGTTGAACTCATATCAGCTCCTGGCTTTTCTCTCGTTGTCGTTTCTTGGGGGCAATGGCGTGAGGGTCAGGCGGCGACGACGTACTTCACCAGCAGGATGAGCGCGCCGACGAAGCAGGCGACCGCGACCAAGCCGACGATCACGATGTGCAGCGGCGTCAGCTTGGCGATGTCTTCCTGGTAGTCGCTGTTCTTGCGGACGCCGAAGAAGCCCCAGGCCACCGCCCGGATGGTCCGCAGCAGCGAACTCTTGCGGGGCTGTTCGGGCGTCTCCGGCATATCGGCGGCCATCAGGAACGCGGCTCCGCAACCAGAGGGACGGCCGACGCCGTCGGCGCCGCCGGCGTCTTGCCGCCCACCTCGAAGAAGGTGTACGACAGCGTGATCGTCTTCACGTCCCTGGAAATCTTGGGGTCGATCACGAAGGCGACCGGCCACTGTTTCTTCTCGCCCGCATCCAGGGTGTACTGGTTGAAGCAGAAGCACTCGAGCTTGTTGAAGTACGGCGCCGCCTGCTGCGGCGCATAACTCGGGATGGCCTGCGCCGCCATCCGGCGGTTCTGCACGTTCTGGAATTCGTACATCACCGTGTTGAGCTGGCCGGGATGCACCTGCATCGAACGCTGCGCCGGCTTGAAGTCCCACAGGCCGCGCACGTTGGCGTCGAACTCGACCGTGATGGTGCGGCTCATGTCGACCTGCGTGTTGTCGGGCACGCGCACGTTCTTGCCGCCCGACGCGCCACCCGGCACCTCGAGCTCGGACAGCGCGAGGATGTTGATGCCCGTCATCTCGCAGATGGCGCGGTACAGCGGCACCAGCGCATAGCCGAACGCGAACATGCCGGCGGCCACCACGGCCAGCTTGCCGACCATGCGGACGTTCTCGCGGCGGATGCGTTGGCCGATGCCCATGCGGTGCGCCCTTCAGTGGCCCAGCCAGACCATGCGGACGATGAAACCGATGAAGAACAGCACCGCGATGGAGGCCAGCGTGAGCCCCATGCGTCGGTTGTTCCTCTTCTGTTCCGGCGTCATCGCAGTTCCAGCGTGCGGCCGGTCAACCGATCACCTTGGTGGCGGTCGGGTCGAGGCGCGGCGGCGTCTCGAAGGTGTGGAACGGCGCCGGCGACGGCACTTCCCATTCGAGGCCCTCGGCCGCTTCCCAGGGCTTGGCCGCCGCGGGCTCGCCCTGGCCGCGCATGGCGGGCAGCACGACGAAGAAGAAGAAATAGACCTGTGCCAGGCCGAAGGCGAAGGCGCCGACCGAGGCCACCGCGTTGAAGTCGGCGAACTGCATCGGGTAGTCGGCGTAGCGGCGCGGCATACCGGCCAGCCCCAGGAAGTGCATCGGGAAGAAGGTGATGTTGAAGGAGATCAGCGACCACCAGAAGTGGATCTTGCCGCGCGTCTCGTTGTACATCACGCCGGTCCACTTCGGGCACCAGTAGTAGAAGCCGGCGAACATCGCATAGAGCGAACCGGCCACCAGCACGTAGTGGAAGTGGGCCACCACGTAGTAGGTGTCCTGCAGCTGGATGTCGATGGGCGCCACGGCCAGGATCAGGCCGGTGAAGCCGCCCATGGTGAACACGAAGATGAAGCCGACGGCGAACAGCATCGGCGTCTCGAAGGTCATGGAGCCCTGCCACATCGTCGCGACCCAGTTGAAGATCTTCACGGCCGTGGGCACGGCGATCAGCATCGTGGCGTACATGAAGAAGAGCTGGCCCGTCACCGGCATGCCGGTGGTGAACATGTGGTGCGCCCAGACGATGAAGCTCAGGATGGCGATCGACGAGGTGGCGTACACCATCGAGGCATAGCCGAAGAGCTTCTTGCGGGCGAAGGCCGGCACGATCTGGCTGATGATGCCGAAGGCCGGCAGGATCATGATGTAGACCTCGGGGTGGCCGAAGAACCAGAAGATGTGCTGGTACATCACCGGGTCGCCGCCGCCGGCGGGGTTGAAGAAGCTGGTGCCGAAGTGGCGATCGGTCAGCGTCATCGTGATGGCACCGGCGAGCACCGGCATCACGGCGATCAGCAGGTAGGCGGTGATGAGCCAGGTCCAGCAGAACATCGGCATCTTCATCAGCGTCATGCCGGGGGCGCGCATGTTGAGGATGGTCACGATGATGTTGATCGAGCCCATGATCGAGCTGGCGCCCAGGATGTGCATCGCGAAGATGCCGGCGTCCATCGAGGGGCCCATCTGCAGCGTCAGCGGCGCATAGAGCGTCCAGCCGGCCGCCGGTGCGCCGCCGGGCATGAAGAACGAGGCGACCAGCATGATGGCCGCGGGGATCATCAGCCAGAAGCTGAAGTTGTTCATCCGCGCGAAGGCCATGTCGGACGCGCCGATCTGCAGCGGGATCATCCAGTTCGCGAAGCCCACGAAGGCCGGCATGATCGCGCCGAACACCATGATCAGCCCGTGCATGGTGGTGAACTGGTTGAACAGTTCGGGGTTCACCAGTTGCAGGCCCGGCTGGAACAGCTCGGCGCGGATCAGCAGCGCGAGCACCCCGCCCACCATCAGCATGGTGAACGAGAACAGCAGGTACAGCGTGCCGATGTCCTTGTGGTTGGTCGCGAACAGCCAGCGGCGCCAGCCGGTGGGCGCCCCGTGATGGTCGTCGTGCGCGTGGCCATTCTGGTCCGGGGAGGCGTGACCGTGGGGGTCGAGGACTGCACTCATGTCGATGTTCCTTGCAATTGCTTCGTCGCGGGGCCTGCGGCCTCTTTTACAGCTTGGCCCGTTCGGCCTTGACCTCGGCCGGCTGCACCAGCTGGCCGGTCTTGTTCGACCAGCTGTTCTTGGTGAAGCTGGCCACGGCGGCGAGGTCGGTGTCGCTCAGCTGTTTCCAGGATGGCATCGCACCATTGTTCTGGCCTTTGAGGAGCACGTCGATCTGGACCGTGTGGTCCGCGTCGAGCACCTTGGCCGAGCCGTCGAGCGGCTTGATCGGGCCGGCGCCCTTGCCGTTGGCCTGGTGGCAGGCGGCGCAGTTGGCGGCGTAGACCTTCTCGCCGCGGGCCAGGATCTCGGGCAGTGCCCAGACCTTGTTCGGATCGTCCTGCTTGGCGGCGGCTTCCTTGCGCTTGGTGTCGACCCAGGCCGTGTAGTCGGTGGCCGAGACCACCTTCACGTGGATCGGCATGTAGGCGTGTTCCTTGCCGCACAGTTCCTGGCACTGGCCGTAGTAGTCGCCCACTTTCTCGGCACGGAACCAGGTGTCGCGCACGAAGCCGGGAATCGCGTCCTGCTTGATGCCGAATTGCGGCACGGCGAAGGCATGGATCACGTCGTTGGCCGTCGTGATGACGCGGATCTTCTTGTCGACCGGCACCACGAGCGGGTTGTCGACCTTGAAGAGGTAGTCGACGGGAATCTCACCCTTGGCGCCCGAGTCGGACATGGCGCGGTGCGAGCTGTCGAGCGTCGAGATGAAGCCCAGGCCCTCACCCTCGCCCTTGAGGTAGTCGTAGCCCCACTTCCACTGGTAGCCGGTGGCCTTGACGGTGAGGTCGGCATTGGTGGTGTCCTTCTGGGCGACCAGCACCTTGGTGGCCGGCAGCGCCATCAGGATGACGATGAGGAAGGGCACGATGGTCCAGACGACCTCGACCACCACCGACTCATGGAAGTTGGCCGCCTTGTGGCCGACCGACTTGCGGTGCTTCCAGATCGAATAGAACATGACCGCGAACACGGCGATGAAGATCACGGTGCACAGGATCATCATGACCGTGTGCAGGAAGTGCTGCTCCTGGGCGATCTTGGTCACGCCGACGGGCATGTTGAGCTGACGCACCATCGGGCCGCCCGGCAGATCCTGGACGGCATGGGCCATGCCGCTGAAGGCTGTGCCGGCTGCCAGCAACACCTGTGCGGGCTTGAACTTCGTGCGCCAATTGCTCTTCATCGTGTTTACTTCTTCTTCAATGTCCGTTGAACCCAGCGGTCTGCCTCGCTGGCCGCGTGCCACTCAGGCGCCACGCAATGCCATCCGAATCTCGCGTGCCAGCGCCGCCCGCAATTCGGGGCGCACATAGCGCCCCACCTTGACCGACCGACCCTGTCCCGACACCTCGATCAGCGACCGGTCGCTGGCCTGAGGTTCGATCCGCACCTGGTGCGGCAAGAATTCCGTGCGCTCGCAGTGCCCGCCGTTTTCCAGTTCGACCACCAGCCGTCCGCCCTGCAAGGCGATCCGCTCTCCGTCGGTCGCATGCCTGGCGTACAGCACGAAGGCGAAGCCGACCGCCACGAGCTCGATCCAGGCAAAGGGCAGCACCAGCGGTGCGCCATGCAGCCAGAACACCGTGCCGACGCCGAGCGAGATCACGCACAGCGACGCGTAGAGCCACCCCAACTGGCTCGGCGTGACCGAGCAGTTGCGCTTCAGGAACCAGTGGATGCTCTGGCCTGACACGGTGGCAAAACGAAACACGAAATTCGACACGGACGAGTTCGGCAGATCGGTTCATCGACACACGCCGAACCCGATCCATCAGGGTCCGACAGGTGCCGATCGCGGGAAAAGCCCCGGGAGTTCACGCAGCGGCGGATTGTAGCGGTTCGCTTGCAGACATTGACCTGGATCAAGGTCGCCCACGTTGCAGCATTTCGCGCATCTGGCGCAGCGAAACGGCGCTCTCACCGGACAGCGCGACCCGCGGCGGCGGCTTGAAGGCATGGCCGTAGATGATCTCGAAGGTCATCGAGATCCGTGCTTCGCCGCCCGCCTCGACCGGCGTGGCCGAGGCCGCCAGCGCCGCGCGCAGTTCGCCCTGCCAGTGCCGCCCTCGCAGGCCGGGGAAGCGCCCCGGGTGCAGGTTGCGCCCGAGGCCGCGCAGTTCGGCCAGTGCGGCCTCGGGCGTGGCCCAGGTCAGCACGATGCGCTCCATGTCCATGATCGGCTCGGCAAAACCGGCGCCCACCAGCATGTCGCCCCAGTCGTGCATGTCGGTGAACTGGTGGCAGGCCGGCGGCCAGCCCAGGCGCGCGTACAGCGCGCGCAGTTCGGTGAGGGTGTCCGGTCCGAGACAGGAGAACATCAGGAAGCCGTCCGTGGCCAGGTGCCGGTGCCAGGTCGCGATCAGCGCCTGCGGATCCGCCGCCATGTGCAGGGCCATGTTGGCCCAGAGCAGGTCGACGCCCTCCTCCGGCGGCGCGTCGAAGCGCGCGCGGGCGCCCTGCCAGCGCCGCGCGCTCCACCAGGGCGCGCCGAGCGCGTCGGCCGTGGGCGCGGCGAGCGCATCGGACGGCTCGATCACGTAGGGCACCGCCTGGCCGTAGCGTCGCGCGACCAGCGCATGGGCTTCCTGCCCGCCGCGCAGCGGCGACCAGTCGGCCCACCGCTTCGGCCGGGCCGTGATCCACTGCAGCCGGTCTTCCATGCGCCGCCCGACCTCCTCGTGCAGCCAGGGCGACGCGGCGCCGGGCGGCAGGCCGGCCCAGCGCGCGGCGGCCGGTGGATCGATGGTCGGCGGGCGCTGGACAGGATCGTTGGACATGGGGAAGCTCAGTATATTGAGCCATGCGCATCGGGCCGGCCACACGGCTTTTCTCGTCCCTCCTCGACCGCCTGCCCAGCCAGTGCGCGGTCTGCCGCGCCTGGCCTTCGCAGCCGGTGTGCGACGCCTGCGTGGCGCGCTTCGCCCCGCCCACGCCGCGCTGCACGACCTGCGCCCTGCCCGTGCCGGCCGGCGTGGCGCGCTGCGGCGCGTGCGTGCGCCACCCGCCGCCGCTCGACGCCTGCCTGGCCGCCTGCACCTATGCCTGGCCCTGGCCCGGCCCGATCGGCGAGTTCAAGTTCCAGGGCCACGCCGGCTGGGCGGCGCCCTTCGCGACGCTGATGCGCAGCATGCCGTGGGCCGAGCCCGCCGTGGAGCGCGCCGACCTCGTGCTGCCGATGCCGCTGTCGACCGCGCGGCTGCGCGAGCGCGGCTTCAACCAGGCGCTCGAACTGGCGCGCCGGCTGGCGCCGGCCAAGACCGATGCCACGCTGCTGCTGCGCACGCGCGACACGCCCGCCCAGAGCGGCCTCGGGCGCGCCGAGCGGCTGCGCAACCTGCGCGGCGCCTTCGCGCTCGAGCCGCTGCGCGCGACGGCGGTGCGCGGCCGGCACGTCCTGCTGGTCGACGACGTCATGACCAGCGGCGCGTCGGTCTTCACCGCCGCCCAGGTGCTCAAGACGGCCGGCGCCGCGCGCGTCACCGCGCTGGTGCTGGCCCGCACCGATCCGCCGCACGAGGGGCACGGCGCACATTAGCGAGAATCGGCCGATGTTCCACATCGTCCTGGTCGAGCCCGAGATCCCCCCGAACACCGGCAACGTGATCCGCCTGGCGGCCAACACCGGCTGCACGCTGCACCTGGTCGAGCCGCTGGGCTTCTCGATGGACGACAAGCTGCTGCGCCGCGCCGGCCTGGACTACCACGAGTACGCCGAGGTGCGCCGCCACGCCAGTTGGGCCGCACTGCTCGAGACCGAGGCGCCGGCAGCCGATCGGATGTTCGCCCTCACGACGCGCGGCAGCCGACCGGTGCACGACGTGGCCTTCGCGCCGGGCGACTGGCTGGTCTTCGGCTCGGAAACCCGCGGCCTCGCGCCCGAGCTGCGCGAGCGCTTCGACCCGCCGCAGCGCCTGCGCCTGCCGATGCGCGAGGGCCAGCGCAGCCTCAACCTGTCGAACGCCGTCGCGGTGACGGTGTTCGAGGCCTGGCGCCAGAACGGTTTCGCTCAGTGCTAGTCGGCAGGCGTCAGCGGTAGCGCCGCACCACCGACTCGGCCACGCACGCCGGCTTGGTCGCGCCTTCGAGCTCGATGGTGGTTTCCCAGACCATCTGCAGGCCGTCGCCCTCGATCGGCTCGGCCGACAGCAGCTTCATGCGCCCGCGCAGCCGGCTGCCCACCGGCACCGGCGCCATGAAACGCACCCGGTTGAGCCCGTAGTTCACGCCCATGCGCGACTCGACCACGTCGAACGCGTTCTCGTAGAACTTCGGCAGCAGCGACAGCGTGAGAAAGCCGTGCGCGATCGGCGCGCCGAACGGCCCCGCCTTGGCGCGCGCCACGTCGACGTGGATCCACTGGTGGTCGCCCGTGGCCTCGGCGAACTGGTTCACCTGCGCCTGGGTGATATCGATCCAGTCGCTGACCGCGACTTCCTGGCCGACGCAGGCGGCCAGATCCTGAAGGGTCTGAAAGGTCTTTTTCATGCGGCGGACTGTACGACGCAGCCGTGGCCGGGCGGTGTCCGCGCCGGGACATGCACGGGCAGCGCACGTTCGCCCGCGCTGCGCTATGTTCGCGGGATGACGACGACAACACACACGGGAACCGAGGGACGGCGCATCTACCTCGTCGCCGCCCATCCGCACTGGCGCGAGTCGCGGGTGAACCGCCGCCTGCTCGCGGCCGCGCGGGAGGTCGACGGGGTCGAGGTGAACGACCTCTATGCAAGCTACTCCGACTACGCCATCGATGCCGACGCCGAGCGCGAGCGCCTGGCGCGCGCCGACCTGCTGGTGCTGATGCATCCGATCCAGTGGTATTCGATGCCGCCGCTTCAGAAGCTCTGGCTCGACGACGTGCTGCGCTACGGCTGGGCCTACGGCACCGGCGGCACCGCGCTCCATGGCAAAGATATGTGGCTGGCGGCTACCACCGGCGGCCCCGAGGCCAGCTACCACCCCGCGAGCTACAACCGCTATTTCTTCGACGCCTTCCTGCCGCCTTACGAACAGACCGCCGTGCTGTGCGGCATGCGCTTCCTGCCGCCGCTGATCCTGCACGGCGCCCGCAGCGCGAGCGCCTCGGCCATCGACGCGCACGTCGACACCTTCGCGCAGCGCCTTGCCAGCTACCCGGACTGGCCCGAGATCGACGAGCTCGGCGCCTGCCCGACCTGCAGCGTGCCCGCCGAAGACCGACCGGCGCCGGTCCTCGAAGGCGAGGTCACCTGACATGGGCCACGCTCCCGCCTGGCTCACCAGCAGCCTGATCTACCTGGGCGCCGCCGTGCTGGTGGTGCCGCTGTCCAAGGCGCTCGGCCTCGGCGCCATCATCGGCTACCTCGCAGCCGGCATCGCCATCGGCCCGTGGGGCCTGGGGCTGGTGTCGAGCGTCGAAGAGGTGCTGCACTTCGCCGAGTTCGGCGTGGTGCTGATGCTCTTCCTGGTCGGCCTCGAGCTCGAACCCGCACGCCTGTGGAACCTGCGACGGCCGATCTTCGGCTGGGGCACGGCGCAGGTCGTGGCCTGCGCCGCGGTGCTGTTCACCGTGGGCACCCTCGCTGGTGCGAGCTGGCGCGTGGCGCTGGTCGCTGCCCTCGGGCTGGCGCTGTCGTCCACCGCCATCGCGCTGCAGGTCTTCGGCGAACGCAACCTGCTGCGCACGGCCAGCGGGCAGGCCGGCTTCTCGATCCTGCTGTTCCAGGACGTGGCGGCGATCCCGATCCTCGCGCTGCTGCCGCTCCTGGCCATGGGCGATGCGCAGGCGTCGATCAGCAGCGCGCAGCGCGCCTTCGAGGCGGCCAAGATCGTCGGCGTGATCGCCGGCATCGTGCTGGGCGGCCGGCTGTTGCTGCGCCCGCTGCTGCGCTGGATCGCGCGCAGCAACACGCCCGAGATCTTCACCGCGACCGCCCTGCTGCTGGTGGTGGCGATCGCGGCGCTGATGCAGCTGGTCGGCCTGTCGATGGCGCTCGGCGCCTTCCTCGCCGGCGTGCTGCTGGCCGAGAGCGAGTACCGGCGCGAGCTCGAGACCGACATCGAGCCCTTCAAGGGCCTGCTGCTCGGCCTCTTCTTCATCGCAGTCGGCATGAGCATCGACTTCGGCGTGCTGATGGCGCAGCCCGGCCTGATGGCGCTCGTCGTGGCCGGCTTCCTGGCGCTGAAGCTCGTCGTCATCTACGCCCTGGCCAAGGTGATGGAGGTGCCCTACCAGCAGCGCCCGGTGTTCACGCTGCTGCTGGCACAGGGCGGCGAGTTCGCCTTCGTGGTGTTCCAGGCGGCCGGGCCGAACGTGCTGCCGCCTGGCGTCGCGTCCTTCCTCATCGGCGCGGTCGCGCTGTCGATGCTGATCTCGCCGCTGCTGCTGGTGATGATCGACAAGTTCCTGCTGCCGCGCTACAGCCGGTCGAGCGCGCCGGCGATGGAAGAGATTTCCGAGCAGCAGGAGCCGAAGGTGCTGATCTGCGGCTTCGGCCGCTACGGGCAGATCATCGGCCGCCTGGTCAGCGCGCAGGGCATCCCGGTCACGGTGCTCGACCACGACCCCGACACCGTCGCCGGCCTGCGCGAATTCGGCTTCCGCGTGTTCTACGGCGACGCGACCCGGCTCGACGTGTTGCGCACCGCCGGCGCGGCGACCGCGCTCGCCGTGGTCGTGGCGGTCGACGACGTGGAGCAGTCGCTCGAGATCGTCGATGTGGTGCGCGAACACTTCCCGCAGGCGCGGCTGGTGGGGCGGGCACGCAACGTCAGCCACCTCTACCAGCTGCAGGACCGCAAGGTGGAATTCATCGAGCGCGAGCTGTTCGAGTCGTCGCTGCGCAGTGCCCGCTCGGTGCTCGAGGTGCTGGGCTGGCCGGCCCACGAGGCACGCGAATCGGCCATGCGCTTCCGCCAGCGGAACCTCAAGCTCACGGCCGACGGCTACCCGCACTACAAGGACCGCGCCAAGTTCATCGCCGTCGCGAAGGAAGGCCGCCAGCAGTTCGCCGAGCAGATGGCGCGGGAACGCGAGGAGCGGCAGAAGCGCGTGCGCGGAGACTGGGATCGCGCCGACGACTGAGAACGTGCAGCTTGGCTACTTCAGGCCCAGCAGCCGGACCGCGTTGTCCTTCAGGATGCCGGGCATCACCTCGGGCTTGAAGCCGGCCTCGAGGAAGTCCTTCATCCAGCGGTCGGGCGTGATGAGCGGGTAGTCGCTGCCGAACAGGATGCGGTCCTTGAGCAGCGTGTTGGCGTACTGCACGAGCTGCTTGGGGAAGTACTTCGGGCTCCAGCCCGACAGGTCGATCCAGACGTTGGGCTTGTGCGTGGCCACCGACAGCGCCTCGTCCTGCCAGGGGAAGCTGGGGTGCGCCATGATGATCTGCATGTCGGGGAAGTCGATGGCGACGTCGTCCAGGTGCATCGGGTTGCTGTACTCCAGCCGCAGCCCGCCGCCGCAGCGCATGCCCGAGCCGATGCCGCTGTGGCCGGTGTGGAAGATGGCTGGCAGCTTGTGCTCGGCGAGCACCTCGTAGAGCGGCCAGGCCATCTTGTCGTAGGGGTGGTAGCCCTGCACCGTCGGGTGGAACTTGAAGCCGCGCACGCCGTGCTCCTCGATCAGGCGCCGCACCTCGCGTGCGCCCATCTTGCCCTTGTGCGGGTCGACGCTGCCGAACGCGATCATCACGTCGGGGTTCTTCTGCGCGGCCTCGGCGATCTCCTCGTTGGGGATGCGGCGGCGGCCGAGGTTGCTCTCGGCATCGACGCCGAACATCACGAAGCCGATCTTGCGTTCGCGGTAGTAGTCGATGCTCTCCTGGATGGTCGGGCGCTTGCTGGTGCGGAAGTACTTGTCGGCCGCGCGATCGTATTCCTCGCCGTAGTTGTCGAAGGGGTTCCAGCAGCTCACTTCGGCGTGCGTGTGGGTGTCGATGGCGACGAGATTGGCGATGTCCATACTGTGTCTCCGGTTCGGGTAAACACCGACCGCTGGCGGGCGAACGGCGGTTGAATTGGTTATTTTTCATAACCATAATCGATGCAACTCGAGAACGCAATCATGACGAACACAGACCTTTGCATCGATCTCCAGGGCGACATCGCCATCGTCCGCCTGACGCGCCCCGCCAAGCGCAACGCGCTGAACGACGGGCTCATCCTGGCGCTGCGCGACGCCTTCCAGAACCTGCCGGCCACGGTGCGCGCCGCCGTGATCGACGGCGAAGGCCCGCACTTCTGCGCCGGCCTCGACCTGTCGGAGCTGAGCGAGCGCGACGCGGGTGCCGGCCTGCGCCATTCGCGCATGTGGCACGACGCGCTCGAGAGCATCCAGCACGGTCCGGTGCCGGTGGTGGCAGCGCTGCATGGCGCGGTGGTCGGCGGCGGGCTCGAGCTGGCCAGCGCCTGCCACATCCGCGTGGCCGATGCGAGCACCTTCTACGCCCTGCCCGAAGGCAGCCGCGGCATCTTCGTGGGCGGTGGCGGCTCGGTGCGCATCCCGCGCCTGATCGGCGTGGCCCGCATGACGGACATGATGATGACGGGACGGGTCTACAACGCCGAGGACGGCGAGCGCGTCGGCTTCGCGCAGTACCTGGTGTCCGAAGGCGCCGCGCTGGACAAGGCGGTGGAGCTCGCCCAGCGCATCGCCACCAACGCGCCGCTCACCAACTACGCACTGATGCACGCGCTGCCGCGCATCGCCGACCAGCCGGCCGACCACGGCTACTTCACCGAAGCGCTCATGGCCGGCATCGCCCAGGACGCGCCCGAGGCCAAGGCCCGGGTCAAGGCCTTCCTCGAAGGCAAAGCCGCCAAGGTCGCCAAGGGCTGAGCCCACCTCACCACCGCAGGAGAAAAACATGCTGGAGACAACCGCCATGCCGACCACGGCAGCCGCCGGTGTTGGCGCACCCCGCTATCGGCCGCTCGCGTTCGGCATCACCCGCGGGGTGCTGCGCGAAGGCGAAGGCGGCGTGCAGTACCTGCAGGCCGACCAGCCGCTCGGCGCCTATGCCCACCGCATGACCGAGCGCCTGGTGCACTGGGCCGCCGTGGCGCCCGATCGCACCTTCATCGCGCGCCGGGCGCGCAACGCCGACGGCAGCACCGGTGACTGGGTGCGCATCAGCTACCGCGAGGCGCTGCACAAGGCGCGCGCCATCGGCCAGGCGCTGCTGCAGCGCGACCTCTCCCCCGAGCGGCCGGTGGCACTGCTGAGCGAGAACAGCCTGGAGCACGCCATGCTGGCGCTCGGCTGCCTCTACGTCGGCATCCCCTACTGCCCGGTGTCGCCGCCCTACTCGCTGGTCAGCAAGGACTTCGAGAAGCTGCGCCATGTGATGGCGACGCTGACGCCCGGCCTGGTGTTCGCGACCGACACCCGCTATGCCGCAGCCATCGCCGCCGCCGTGCCGCCGGACACCGAGGTGGTGCTGGCCGGCGGCAGCCTCGAAGGCCGCACGGTGACGCCGCTGAGCGCGCTGATGGCGACTGAGCCGACGTCGGCGGTCGAGGCCGCCCTGCACGCGACGCACCCCGGCACGATCACCAAGTTCCTCTTCACCTCCGGCTCCACCAAGAACCCGAAGGCCGTCATCAACACGCACCGGATGTGGTGCGCCAACCAGGCGCAGCTGCGCGCGTCGATTCCGGCGCTGGGCGAGGAGCCACCGGTGCTGGTCGACTGGCTGCCCTGGAACCACACCTTCGGCGGCAACCACAACGTCGGCATCGTGCTGGACAACGGCGGCACGCTCTATATCGACGACGGCCGGCCGACGCCCGCCGGCATCGCCGAGACGCTGCGCAACCTGCGCGAGATCGCCCCCACCGTCTACTTCAACGTGCCCACCGGCTTCGAGTACATCGCCCAGGCGATGGCCGAGGACGCGGCCCTGCGCAAGACGCTGCTGTCGCGCTGCCGGCTGTTCTTCTACGCCGGCGCCGCCCTGCCGCAGGCGCTGTGGGACGAGCTGCACCGCATCCAGGAGGCCGAGCTGGGCGAGCGGCTGGTGATCGGCACCGGGCTGGGCATGACGGAGTCCGGCCCCTTCGGCCTGTACATCACCCGGCCCGAAGTGCGCACCGGCGACCTGGGGCTGCCGGCCGCCGGCATGGAGATCAAGCTGGTGCCGGTGGACGGCAAGACCGAGATCCGCTACCGCGGCCCCAACGTGACGCCGGGCTACTGGCGCCTGCCCGAAGCCACGCACGATGCCTTCGACGAGGAAGGCTTCTTCCGCACCGGCGACGCCGTGGCGTGGATCGACCCCGGCGACATCCACCTGGGCCTGCGCTTCGACGGCCGCATCGCGGAAGACTTCAAGCTCGCCACCGGCACCTTCGTGAGCGTCGGGCCGCTGCGCGCCAAGATCATCGCCTTCGGCGCGCCCTACGTGCAGGACGCGGTGCTCACCGGCATCAACCTGAAGGAAGTGGGTGCGCTGATCTTCCCTACGCAGGCGGTGCGCGAGCTCGCCGGGCTGCCGGCCGACGCGCCGATGCGCGCGGTGGTGGACAGTCCCGCCGTGCAGCTGCACTTCCAGAAGGTGATCGACCGCCTGGCGGCCGACGCCACCGGCAGCGCGAACCGCATCGCCCGCGCGGCGCTGGTGGCCGAGCCGCCATCGATCGACAAGGGCGAAGTCACCGACAAGGGCTCCATCAACCAGCGCGCCGTACTCCAGCACCGCGACGCGCAGGTGCAGGCGCTGCATGGCGACGCCCTGCCCTTCACCCTCAAGCCGCAGTGGCAGTGACCGCCCCCAACCCGACGAAGGAGACGAGACCATGAAGATCGACGGACAAGCCGCCCTGGTGACCGGTGGCGCCTCGGGCCTGGGCGAAGCCACGGCCCGCGAACTGGCCCGGCTGGGCGCGAAGGTGGCGGTGCTCGACCGCAACGTCGAACGCGCGCGGCAGGTGGCCGCCGACATCGGCGGCAGCGCCCATGCCTGCGACATCACCGACACCGCCAGCGTCGAGGCCGCGCTCGAGGCCGCTGCCGCTGCGCACGGGCCGGCCCGCATCCTGATGAACGTGGCGGGCATCGGCAGCGCCAAACGCATCGTCGGCAAGGACGGCAGCGCCGCGCCGCTGGAGGACTTCAGCAAGGTGATAACGGTCAACCTGATCGGCACCTACAACATGAGCCGGCTGTTCGCCGCGCGCTGCGCGAAGCTCGACGCGCTGGACGGCAAGGATGGCGAAGGGCGCGGCGTGATGATGTTCACCGCCTCGGTCGCGGCCTTCGACGGCCAGGTCGGCCAGCAGGCCTACAGCGCATCGAAGGGCGGCCTGGTCGGCATGACGCTGCCGATGGCGCGCGACCTGGCGCAGTACGGCATCCGCGTGTGCACCGTGGCGCCGGGCATCTTCGCCACGCCGCTGCTGCTCGAACTGCCCGAGCCGGTGCAGCAGTCGCTGGCGGCATCGATCCCCTTTCCGCCGCGGCTGGGCAAGCCGTCGGAGTTTGCGGAACTGGCCTGCCACATCGTGACCAACGGCCACCTCAACGGCGAGGTGATCCGCCTCGACGGCGCGCTGCGCATGGCGCCGCGCTGACGCTTCATCCCCGAAGAACAAAAGATCAGCTGCCGCCGAGCCGTTCAGCCCACGCATCCCAGGAGACAACACCATGCAACACCGCCGCCACTTCCTCCACACCCTCGGCAGCGCCGCCGCCCTCGGCGCGCTCGCGCCGCTCTCGGCCCTGGCCCAGGGCCTCGACCAGGTGAAGATCCTCTACGGCTTCCCGGCCGGCAGTGCCGGCGACAGCGTGGCCCGGCGCGTGGCCGAGAAGCTGGCCGGCACGGCCTACACGAAGAACCCCGGCGTGGTGGAGAACAAGCCGGGGGCAAGCGGCCGCATCGCGATCGAAACGCTCAAGGCCTCGCCGGCCGACGGCTCGGTGCTGGCGCTGGCACCGGTCTCGGCATTGGCCGTGTACCCGCACATCTACCCCAAGCTGAGCTACAAGCCGGAAGACGTGACCCAGGTCTCGATCGGCGCGGTGATGTTCCATGGCCTGGCCGTGGGCCCGGCGGTGCCGGCCGAGGTGAAGACGCTCAAGGACTTCCTGGCCTGGGCCAAGGCCAACCCGGACAAGGCCAACTACGGTTCGCCCGGCGCCGGCTCGATGCCGCACCTGCTGGGCGCGCTGCTCGGCCTGCGCGCCGGCGTGGCGCTGCGCCACGTGCCCTACCGCGGCACCGTGCCCAGCATCACCGACCTGGTCGGCGGCCAGATCGCCGCCGCGATGAATCCGAGCGGCGACTACCTGCAGTACATCAAGGCCGGCCGCGTGCGGGTGCTGGCCACCTCGGGCAGGCAGCGCTCGCCCTACCTGCCCGACGTGCCGACCTTCACCGAGCTGGGCTACCCCGACGTGACCTCGGAAGAGTGGTTCGGCTTCTATGCGCCGGCCCGCACGCCAGCGGCCACGCTGGCCAACGCCAACGCCGCCATCCACCAGGCGCTCAAGGACAAGGCGGTGATCGACTCGCTCGCGCTGGTCGGCCTGCTGGCGCATGCGAGCAGCCCCCAGGAGATGGCGGCCGACCAGAAGGCGGAGTTCGAGCGCTGGGCGCCGCTGGTCAAGCAGATCGGCTTCACCGCCGAATCCTGATCCCCTTCGCACCGACACCATCACCGATGACCTACCGCCCCCGCACCGAAGACGCTCGCTTCCTGCTCGAGGCCGTGCTGGACGCGCCGCGGCAGCTGGCCGCGCTGCCGCCCTTCGCCGACGTCGACGCCGAGCTGCAGGGCCAGGTGCTCGACCAGGCCGCGACCTTCGTGGCCGACATCGTCGCGCCGCTGCAGCGCACCGGCGACGAAGTCGGCTGCCGGCTCGAAGGCGGCGCGGTGCGCACGCCGCCCGGCTTCCCGGCGGCCTACCGCGCCTTCGTGGCCGGCGGCTGGCCCGGCCTCGCGGTGCCGGTCGAGGACGGCGGCCAGGGCCTGCCCGCGGTGCTGGAGGCGGTGCTGTACGAATGGCTGGCCGCCGCCAACCACGGCTTCACGATGGCGCCGGGCCTGCTGCACGGCGCCTTCGAATGCCTGCGCCACCATGGCAGCGAGGCGCTGAAGCAGCGCTACCTGCCGAAGATCGCGAACGGCGAATGGCTGGCCACCATGTGCCTGACCGAGGCGCACGCCGGCAGCGACCTGGGCCAGGTGCGCACCCGCGCCGAGCTGCAGGCCGACGGCAGCGTGCGCGTGGCCGGCACCAAGATCTTCATCTCCGGCGGCGAGCACGACCTGAGCGACAACATCGTGCACCTGGTGCTGTGCCGCCTGCCCGACGCGCCGGCCGGCCCCAAGGGGCTGTCGCTGGCACTGGTGCCCAAGCAGCTGGACGATGGGGCGCACAACGCGGTGCATTGCGAGCGCATCGAGGAGAAGATGGGCCTGCACGGCAGCCCGACCTGCGTCATGCGCTTCGACGGCGCCACCGGCTGGCTGGTGGGCGAGCCCGGCCGCGGGCTGGCCGCCATGTTCGTGATGATGAACGCCGCCCGGCTGCATGTGGCGCTGCAGGGCATCGGCCTGCTCGACGCCGCCTGGCAGAAGGCCGATGCCTATGCCCGCGAGCGACGCCAGATGCGGGCGCCCGGCGCCGCCGGCGTCGAACCCAGCCTGATCGTCGACCACCCCGCCATCGCGCGCGTGCTCGACACCCAGCGCGCCTGGATCGACGGCGCCCGCCTCATCGCCTACCGCACCGCGATGCAGCTGGACGTCGCCCGCCATGGCGCCGACGCCGCCACCCGGGCCGCCGCGCAGCAGTGGTGCAATCTGGTGACGCCGGTGCTCAAGGCCGCCTGCACGCAGCAGGCCTTCGACGGCGCCAGCGCCTGCCTGCAGGTCTTCGGCGGGCACGGCTACGTGCGCGAGTGGGGCATCGAGCAGATCGTGCGCGACGCGCGCGTGACCATGATCTACGAAGGCACCAACGAGATCCAGGCCATCGACCTGCTGGTGCGCAAGGTGCTGCCGGACGCCGGTGCCGGCCTGGCCGCGACGCTGCTCACGCTGCGCGACGAACTCGACGCCTCGCGCGAAGCCGACGCCGACGTGCAGCGCCGCCTGGCCCAGTTGCGCTACCTCAGCACCCAGCTCGCGATGGCCGCGCAGGCCCATCCGCGCCTGGCCTACGAAGTGGCCGACGACTACCTGCGGCTGGTGATGCTCGCGATGCTGGCCTGGGCCTGGGCGCGCATCGAGCAGGCACCCGGCGCGGACGACGGCCATGCCCGCGCGGCCGCGGCGTTCCGGCGCTGGGTGCTGCCGGAGTTCGAGATGCGCGCCGGCATCGTCAAGCGCGCCTGCGAAGAAACGATCGCGCGGCCGGCGGAAGCGATGCGCTAGGCTCGGGGCCGATGGCCACCGCACCTCGTCCTTCACCCCGCGCCCGCAAGACCCCCGCTTCTGCAGCCGCCCGGGCTTCCGCCGCTTCGTCCATGCCCGCCGCCGCACGCAACGGCACGTCCGGCGCCGAGGCCCTCGACACCCGGGTGCTCGAGGGGCTGGTCGGCTACAACACCCGCCGGGCCTACCTGGTGATCAGCGCCACCTTCGCCGAACGCATGGCGGTCTACGGCATGAAGCCGGTGGACTTCTCGGTGCTCTCGCTGCTGGCGCACAACCCCGGCGCCACCTCGCGCCAGCTGTGCGCCACGCTGGACATCCTGCCGCCCAACTTCGTCAACCTCGTCGCCGACATGGACCGGCGCGGGCTCATCGAGCGCCGGCCCCATCCGCACGACCGCCGCGCACTGGGCCTGCACCTCACGCCGGCCGGCCATCGCTTCGTGGCCCAGGCAGAGGAGGCGGTCATCCAGCTCGAGCAGGACGCCAGCGCGCGCCTCACCGAACGCGAACGCGACACGCTGATCCGCCTGCTGCAGAAGATCTACCTCTGAGATGAAACCCACCCCCGATGCGGCGCACTGCGTGTCGCCGCCCCGTGCGCCGGCCGGAGTCCGGCGCCCTTCGGGGCCGTCCAAGTCTGCGCAAGCAGACTTGGAGCCGCGGCCCTCAGCCCCTCAAGGGGGCGATACCAGCGGCCCGGCAAAGCCGGTTCCGCGGTATCCCGGCACTTGGCCGCGCCGGTTTCATCGGCTGCGGCTGACGCGCAGCGCTATGGGAAACTGAAACGCGCCGCCGCTCAGGGCGCGATGAAGCCGTCCCATACCAGCTTCAGGCCCGCGAGCAGCATGCCGAAGTAGATGAAGCGGTAGAACCACAGCGGGTCGATGCGCCGCGCGATGCGCACGCCGATCCACACGCCCAGCGGCGCGATCGGCAGCAGCATGAGCGAGGTCGCCATGTTGCGCAGGTCGATGAGGCCGAGCCACGCATACGGCACCCACTTGGCCAGGTTCACCACGAAGAACAGGTAGGCCACCGTGGCGGTGAAGGCCACGGGCGTGAGGCGCAGCGGAATCAGGTACGCATTGAGCGGCGGGCCGCCGGCATGCGCGATGAAGCTGGTGAAGCCCGAAAGCGCCGTCAGCACGGCGCCGGCCGCGCGCGGCGGCGGTGCATCGCCGGGCCGGGGCGGAAAGACCAGGCGCTGCGCCAGGAAGAGCAGCGTGAAGACGCCGACGATGCCGGACACCAGATGCGCCGACAGCACGCGGAACAGCAGCGCGCCCATCACCACGCCGACCAGGCTGCAGGGGATGAGGAAGGCCAGCAGGCGGCGGTCGAAATCCTTGCGGAAGGCCGCGATGCCCAGCAGGTCCATCAGCAGCAGCACCGGCATCAGGATGGCCGCGGCCTGCGGCACCGTGACGGCCAACGCCATCATGGGCACCGCCAGGGAGCCGAAGCCGGCGCCGAAGCCGCTCTTGCTGATGCCCAGCAGCAGCACGGCGGGGATAGCGACCGCGTAGAAGAACGGGTCGGTGATGACGGGGAAGGTCAAGGCTCGGTCTCTCGGACAAAGCCGGGGATTCTCCCCCGTCTGTTCACCCGGTCAGATCGGGAAGATCAGTCGGCGGTCGCGCCGGATTCCTTCACGACCTTGCCCCACTTGGCGGTCTCGGAAACGATGAAGGCGGCGAACTGCTCCGGCTTCTCGCCGGCGGCTTCGGCGCCCTGCTCGGCCAGCTTCTTCTTGACTTCCGGGTTGGCCAGCGCCTTGAGGATCGAGGCGTTGAGCTTGGCGATGACCGGCGCCGGCGTGCCGGCCGGGGCCAGCAGGCCGAACCACGACGTGGCTTCGTAGCCGGGCACGCCGGATTCGGCGATGGTCGGCACGTCGGGCAGGGCCGGCGAGCGCTTGGCGGTCGTCACGGCCAGGGCGCGCAGCTTGCCGCCCTTCACGTGGGCAATGGCCGAGGGCATGTTGTCGAACATGATGGAAATCTGGCCACCCAGCAGGTCGGACACGGCGGGCGCGCTGCCGCGGTACGGCACGTGCTGCATGTCGACGCCGGCCATCTGCTTGAACAGCTCGCCCGACAGGTGGATGGAGCTGCCGCTGCCCGACGAACCGAAGTTGATCTTGCCCGGGTTGGCCTTGGCGTAGGCGATCAGTTCCTTCACGTTCTTGTACGGCTGCGACGGGTTGGCCACCAGCAGGTTCGGCACCATCGCCACGCGCGACAGCGGTGCGAAGTCCTTGATCGGGTCGAAAGGCATCTTCTTGTAGAGCGCCTGGTTGATGGCGTGCGTGCCCACCGTGCCCATGAAGATCGTGTAGCCGTCGGCCGTGGCGCGCGCCGCGGCCTGGCCACCGATGTTGCCGCCGGCACCGGCGCGGTTGTCGATGACCACCGGCTGGCCGAGGTCGGTGCTCATGGACTGGCCGACGACGCGCGCCAGGATGTCGGTGGTACCACCGGCCGAGAACGGCACGATGATCGTGATGGGCTTGCTCGGGAATGCAGCCTGGGCGTGGGCGGCGAACGGCACCATCGACAGCGCGCCTGCGGCGGCGACGGTGGCGAGGGCGAAGGTGCGGCGCTTCAGCGCGGCAGCAGAGGAAATACGGGACATGGATAAGCCTTCCAGAAGTGGAACCAAAACAGGCGGAATCCCGCCTGGGGACGAAACGGACAGGGCCCCGACCTCTCTATCGGCAGGTTGCGAGAGAAGTTAAGGGTAAATCCCGATTAATTTCGAGAAACCCGCCCGCGGAGTGCGCAGGTGCGGGCGGGGCCCGGACCTGCAGCGAGATCGGTTCAGATCGGCGCGACGCCCAGCGTCGTACCGCCGCACACGTAGAGCACCTGTCCGGTGACGAAGCCGTTGTCGGGCGAGAGGAAGAACATCGTGGCGCGCGCCACGTCGTCGGCCGTGCCGAGCCGCTTGACGACGATGCTGTCGATGATGCGTTTCGTCTGCGGCGCGCCTTCGGGGTTGCTCTTGCGGAACAGCTCCGTCGCGATCGGGCCCGGCGCCACGGCATTCACGGTGATCTGGTCGCCGCCCAGTTCCATCGCCAGCGTGCGCGTGAGGCCGATCAGGCCGGCCTTGGTGGCGGAGTAGACGATGCGCTCGGGCTTGCCCAGCGCCGCGCGCGACGACACGTTCACGATGCGGCCGTGGCCCGAGGCGCGCAGCGCCGGCAGCGCGGCCTGGATCAGGATCATGCTGGCCTTGAAGTGCAGGCCCACGACGTAGTCCAGGTCGGCCATCGTCGCGGTGTCGATCGTGCCGGGGCGCGTGGCGCCGGCGTTGTTGACCAGCGCGGTGACGGCATAGGTCGAGGTGATCTGCTGCGCGATCGCCTGCGTTTCGGCTTCCTTCGTCAGGTCGGCCTGGAACGACACCAGGTTGGCGTGGCGCCAGTCCGGCTTGTTGTAGTCGAGGTTGACGACGGTGCGGCCTTGCGCCAGCAGCGCCTCGCAGGTGGCCCGGCCGATGCCGGAGCTGCCGCCCGTGACCAGGGCGACTTCTTGTGGACTCATAGACACTTTCACTTCAAGCGGGCCGCACCGCGGCCCCGGGGAAGAACGCGGCTCAGACGCGCTCGAGGATCAGCGCGATGCCCTGGCCCACGCCGATGCACATCGTGCACAGCGCGTAGCGGCCGCCCTGCTTGTGCAACTGGTTGATGGCGGTGGTCGCGAGGCGCGCACCGCTGGCACCCAGCGGGTGGCCCAGCGCGATCGCGCCGCCGTTGATGTTCACGCGCGCGTCGTCGTCCTTCAGGCCGAGCAGGCGCAGCACCGCGAGGCCCTGGGCCGCGAAGGCTTCGTTGAGTTCGATCACATCCATCTGGTCGATCGTCAGGCCGGTCAGCGCCAGTACCTTCTGCGTGGCGGGCGCCGGGCCGATGCCCATCACGCGCGGTGCCACGCCGGCAGTCGCCATGCCGACCACGCGGGCGCGCGGCGTCAGGCCGTGCCTGGCGGCGCTGGCTTCGTCGGCCAGCAGCAAGGCGCAGGCGCCGTCGTTCACCCCGCTGGCGTTGCCGGCGGTCACGGTGCCATCCGGCCGCACCACGCCCTTGAGCTTGGCGAGCGTCTCCATGCTGGTCTCGCGCGGATGCTCGTCCTTGCTGACGATGATCGCGTCGCCCTTCTTCTGTGGCACGGTCACGGGCACGATCTCGGCGTCGAAGAAGCCGGATTTCTGCGAAGCCACCGCACGCAGTTGCGAATTCAGCGCCATCAAGTCCTGCGCCTCGCGCTCGATCTTGTAGTCGGTGGCCACGTTCTCGGCCGTCTCGGGCATCGAGTCGACGCCGTACTGCGCCTTCATCAGCTTGTTGACGAAGCGCCAGCCGATGGTGGTGTCGTACACCGCGTTGGCGCGGCTGAAGGCCGACTCGGCCTTCGGCATCACGAAGGGCGCGCGGCTCATGCTTTCCACGCCGCCGGCGATCATCAGGCCCGCCTCGCCGGCCTTGATGGCACGCGCGGCCGAACCGACCGCGTCGAGGCCCGAGCCGCACAGGCGGTTGATGGTCGCGCCGCCCAGTTCGAGCGGCAGGCCGGCCAGCAGTGCCGACATGCGCGCCACGTTGCGGTTGTCCTCGCCGGCCTGGTTGGCGCAGCCATAGAGCACGTCGCCCACGGCCTGCCAGTCGACGTTCTTGTTGCGCGCCATCAGCGCCTTGAGCGGGATGGCGCCGAGGTCGTCGGTGCGCACGCTCGACAGCGCGCCGCCATAGCGGCCGAAGGGGGTGCGGATGGCGTCGCAGATGAAGGCTTGCTTGTTGCTCATGTGTCTCTTCCTTGGTGGTGTCGTGTCAGGCGGCGATCGGCAGGCCGATCAGCGTCTCGAGTTCGGCGTGCGTGAGGCCGTCGACCGTGTCGATCAGCTTGAGCCCGTCGGGCGTGCATTCGAGCGTGGCGAGGTCGGAGTAGACGCGCTTGACGCAGCCGATGCCGGTCAGCGGGTAGCTGCATTCCTTGACGATCTTGCTCACGCCGGCCTTGGTCAGCAGGTCCATCATGACCCACGTCTGTTTCGCGCCGATGGCCAGGTCCATCGCGCCGCCGACGGCGGGGATGGCGCCTTCCTCGCCGGTGCTCCAGTTGGCCAGGTCGCCGGTGGCCGACACCTGGAAGGCGCCGAGCACGCAGATGTCGAGGTGGCCGCCGCGCATCATCGCGAAGCTGTCGGCATGGTGGAAGAACGAGCCGCCCGCCAGCAGCGTGACCGGCTGCTTGCCGGCGTTGATGAGGTCGTAGTCCTCGCTGCCCGCGGCGGGCGCCGGGCCCATGCCCAGGATGCCGTTCTCGCTCTGCAGCACGATCTCGCGGCCGGCCGGCAGATGGTTGGCCACCAGCGTGGGCTGGCCGATGCCGAGGTTGACGACGGCGCCGTCGAAGATGTCCTGCGCCACGCGTGCGGCGAGCTGGTCCTTGGTGCGACGCTGGTAGGTTGCGGTCGTGGTGCTCATGGTCATGCTGCCTTCTTGAAACCGCCGGCCTGGGTCGCGACGCGATCGATCTTCACCACGTGCTTCACGAACACGCCGGGGGTGACGATGCTCTCGGGGTCGAGCGCGCCGAGTTCGACGATCTCGTGCACCGTCGCGATGGTCTTCTTCGACGCCATCGCCATCACCGGGCCGAAGTTGCGCGCCGCCATGCGGTACGTCAGGTTGCCCCAGCGGTCGCCCGTCTCGGCCTTGACCAGCGCGACGTCGCCGTAGATCGGGTACTCGAGCACGTAGTGCTTGCCGTTGATCTCGCGCGTCTCGCGGCCCTTGGCCAGCTCGGTGCCGTAGCCGGTCGGGCAGAAGAAGGCGCCGATGCCGGCACCGGCGGCGCGGATGCGCTCGGCCAGGTTGCCCTGGGGCACCAGTTCGAGTTCGAGCTTGCCGCTGCGGTAGAGGCCATCAAAGATCTGGCTGTCGACCTGCCGCGGGAAGCTGCAGATGATCTTGCGCACGCGGCCGGCCTTGAGCAGCGCCGCGAGGCCGCTCTCGCCATTGCCCGCGTTGTTGTTGACGACCGTGAGGTCCCGGGCGCCCTGTTCGATCAGGCCGTCGATGAGCTCGAGGGGAATGCCGGCGGTGCCGAAGCCGCCGATCAGCACGGTGGCGCCGTCCTGGATGCCCGACATGGCGTCGGCGATCGAGGGCGAGATCTTGTCGATCATGGGAATCTGTCTCCGGTGAAGGATGGAGGAACCGGGCCGTGACGCCCGGAGAACACTCTGAATTTGTTCGTATGTCGAACATTTGTTCTTATAATGAATTCTAAACAACAAGGCCATCCATGGCAAACACGAGACAAGAGAAAGAGGCCGCCCCGGCACCGGGCGACAGCTACGTGCAGTCCTTCGCGCGCGGGCTGCAGGTGATCCGCTCCTTCAGCGCCACCGCACCGCGCCAGACGCTCAGCGAAGTCGCGGCCGCGACCGGCCTTACGCGCGCCGGCGCACGGCGCATCCTGCTCACGCTGCAGTCGCTCGGCTATGTCGAGACCGACGGCAAGCGCTTCGGGCTGACGGCCCGCATCCTCGAACTCGGCTTCGCGTATCTGTCGTCGATGCCGATCTGGAACCGCGCCGAGCCGGTGATGGAAGCGCTGGTCGAGCAGGTCAAGGAATCGTGCTCGGCCGCGGTGCTCGACGGCACCGACATCGTCTACGTGCTGCGCGTGCAGACGCACAAGATCATGCGCATCAACCTGGCGGTCGGCACGCGGCTGCCGGCCTACTGCACCTCGCTGGGCCGCATGCTGCTGGCCGACCTCGACGACGCCACGGTGCGCGCGCGGCTCGAGGCGTCGGAGCGCACCGCGCTCACGCGCTACACCGTCACCGACGTCGACACGCTGGTCGCGAAGGTCGCGCAGGCGCGCCGACAGGGCTGGTGCCTGATGAACCAGGAACTGGAAGAAGGCCTCATCTCCATCGCCGCGCCGGTGACCGACCGCAGCGGCCGCACCGTGGCCGCGCTCAACATCAGCGGGCAGGCCAACCGCACCCCCGCGAAGGTGATGCAGGAGACGATGCTGCCCGGCCTGCGCGCCGCCGCCGCGGAGATTTCCCGGCTGCTCTGACGCGCCGCGCGGCCGGTGCTACCCTCGCCCGGATCATGTTCAATCCCACCCAGGAAGAAGTGCGCCGCTTCTTCTGCAATGTCTACGCGAAGCACCGCGACGGCCTGCCGATGGAAGCGCTCGAGACCATCGCCGCCGGCTGGATCGACGCACACCCCGAATACCACCCCGACCTGGCCGATGCCGACGCCGCGGTGAGCCGCGTGTACGACGGCAAGAACGGGCAGGAGAACCCGTTCCTGCACCTATCGATGCACCTGTCGATCAGCGAACAATGCTCCATCGACCAGCCCCGCGGCATCCGCCAGGCGGTCGAGCTGCTGGCAGCGCGCAGCTCGCTGCTCGATGCCCACCACGCCGCGATGGAATGCCTCGGCCGGATGATGTGGGAAGCCCAGCGCGCCGGGCGCCCGCCCGATGGCGAGGCGTATGTCGATTGCGTGCAGCGGCGCGCTACCCGCGACTGACCAGCGCCGCGGCGTGCGCCGACGCGCCTTCGCGCAACAACGCCGCCAGCGTGCGCTGTGCCGCCGAGAGTTCCACCCCGCTGCGCAACAGCAGGCCGACCGGCTCCTCGGTGCCGGCGGTGGCCACGCGCAGCCGCACCAGCGCCCCCGACAGCAGCTCGTCGCGCACCGCACCGGCCGGTGTGAACCACACGGCATCCGAGCGCAGCACCAGCGCCCGCGCCACCGCGAGGTCGAGCGTCTGCGTGTGCGTGGCCGGCAGGCGCAGCCCCAGGCCCGACAGCAGGCTCTCGGTGTGATGCCGGGGAATCGTGCCTTCGCCGTAGACCACCAGCGGGTGCGTCATCACGTCCTGCACCGACAGCGATGCGGCGTGTGCGAGCGGGTGCCCCGGCTGCACGACCACCGCCAGCGGCTCGGCGCACAGCAGCTCGAAGCTCAGGCCCACCATCCGCTGCGGGTCGCTCATGCGGCCGCACACCAGGTCGAGTTCGCCCGCGCGCAGCGCGTCGAACAGCACGGCGTTGACGCCGGTGCGCACCTCGACCTGCAGCGCCGGCATGCGTTCGCGCAGCGCCAGGAGCGCATCGACCAGCAGCGTCGGCGCCACGCTCGGCAGCGCGCCGACGCGCAGGCGCTCGACCCGCTCGCCGGCCCCGGGGTGCAGGGCCAGGGCGCCGGCATCGATTTCCTCCAGCACGCGCAACGCATGGGCCAGCAACTGTTCACCGGCGACGGTGAAGCGCTGGATGCCGCGGCGCCCGGCCTCGCCGCGCTCGACCAGGCGGGTGCCGGCCAGCGCTTCGAGCTCGGCCAGCGTCTTCGACATGGCCGGCTGACTCAGCGACAGGCGCTCGGCGGCGCGCGCGAGATGCCGCTCCTGCGCCACCGCGACCAGGCAGCGGAGATGCCGCAACTGCACGCCACGCACGAAAGGATCGGAAGGCACCTGCATTGAATTACCAACGGTTATGAGAAATCGACAATCGTTCAATTTACATCAATGATGCGCATGAATAGAGTACGGCTTCCCCGACGATGGAGACACCCATGACCCGACCCGCCACCCCCGGCACCGCCCTGCCCACGCTCGACCCGCGCGACTGGAAGAGCCACCCTTCGTACATCTACACCGGCTACAAGTCCACGGCCAAGCGCGGCCCGCTGCAGCCGCTCGTTCCCCTGAAGGCCTCGCTGGGCGAACTGCAGCAGCCGGTGTACGGCCACGGCAGCATCGGCGAGTTCGACCACGACCTCACGCGCAACGCGCGCCGCAACGGCGAGCCGATCGGCGAGCGCATGATCCTCACCGGCCAGGTGCTCGACGAGCGCCGCCGCCCGGTGCGCAACACCCTGATCGAGCTGTGGCAGGCCAATGCCGCCGGCCGCTACGTGCACAAGGTCGACCAGCACGACGCGCCGCTCGACCCGAACTTCCTCGGTGCCGGCCGCTGCCTGACCGACGACGAGGGCCGCTACCGCTTCCTCACCATCAAGCCGGGCGCGTACCCGTGGGGCAACCACCCCAACGCCTGGCGCCCGCAGCACATCCACCTGTCGCTCTTCGGCCAGCACTTCGCGAGCCGGCTGGTGACGCAGATGTACTTCCCCGGCGACCCGCTGCTGCAGTACGACCCGATGGTCACCGGCACGCCCGAGAAGTACCGCAACCGCCTGATCGCCGACTTCAGCCTCGACATCACCGAGCCCGATTTCGCGCTGGGCTACGAGTTCGACATCGTGCTGCGCGGCGCCGACGAGACGCCCTTCGAAAACCGCTGAAGCAGGAGACCCCACCATGATGAGCGCACAGGAAACCAACTTCGGCCAGACCCCGTCGCAGACGGTCGGCCCCTACTTCGCCTACGGTCTCACGGCCACGCAGTACGGCTACGCCTTCGACCAGCCCTTCGATGCGAGCGTCGCGCTGGACGACGCCGTAGGCGAACGCATCCGGCTCGAAGGCCGCGTGCTCGATGGCGACGGCAACACGATCTTCGACGCGCTGGTCGAGATCAGCCAGCCCGACGGCGAAGGCCGCTACCCCGCTTCCGTGGACGATGCGCAGACCCGCGGCTTCCGCGGCTTCGGCCGCTGCGGCACCGGCACCGACCCGAAGCACCGGTTCGTGTTCCACACCGTCAAGCCCGGCGCCGAGGCCCCCGGCGAGGCGCCGCACATCAATGTCATCGTGACCATGCGTGGCCTGCTGGTGCATGCCTTCAGCCGCATCTACTTCAGCGACGAGGCCGCCGCCAACGCCGAAGACGCGGTGCTGCAGAGCGTGCCGGCCGCGCGACGCCAGACGCTGATCGCCCAGCGCGTCGAGCAGGACGGTGCGGTGCTCTACCGCTTCGACATCCACATGCAGGGCACGGCCGAGACGGTGTTCTTCGACGTCTGAGGATCCCGCTCCAGGCAAAAAGGGGGCGCACCGTGCGGTGCGCCCCCTTTTTTTCATATGGGTTGCAGGATCAGGCCGCAGCGCGTGTCAGCCGGCCCTGGTCCATCGTCTGCTGGCGCAGGCGCTCGTATTCCTGCGCCGGTACGGGCACCGCGTCGACGTTGCCCAGGTCCTTCATCTGCACGCGGTAGGTCTCGCGCGCGGTGTAGGCCGCGATGGCCGCGATGGCGCAGATGGCCAGCGTGATCGAACCGACGATCAGCGGGATGTTCGCCGCACCGGGCGGTGCGACGGCGACGAACAGCGCCGGCAGCAAGGCGGTGATGGCGGTGCCGACGTTCTGCGAGATGGCCATGCCCGAGACGCGCGTGCGGGTCGGGAACATCTCGGGATAGAAGCTCGGGAACACCGCGTTGTAGCCCTGGTAGACCACGCCCCACATCAGCAGCGACATGCCGATCGCCATCGGCACGTGGTGGATGCTGATCGCATACAGGTAGCCGAAGGACAGCAGCCCCGAGCCCAGCGCGCCGACCATGATCGGCAGGCGGCGGCCCAGCTTGTCGGACAGGTTGCCGACGTAGGGGATCACGATCACGGCCAGGATGTTGCCCATGACCGGGATCCAGAGGTAGACGTCCTTCTCGAAGCCGATGCCGTAGCCGGGCTGCACCGCATAGGCCGCGCCGAAGATGGTGGCGACCACCGGGATCACGTTCATCAGCGAGCAGCACAGCACCCGCAGCATGTCGCCCCAGCTCTCGGTCACGGCCTGGATCACCGGCGCCTTGGGCACCTTGCCGCTCTGGCCGACCTCGGCGAAAGCCGGCGTCTCGTCGACTTCGCGGCGGATGATCCAGCCCGCGACGATCACCAGGAAACTCAGCAGGAACGGAATGCGCCAGCCCCAGGTGTTGAAGTCGTCCGCGGGCATGTAGTGCGCGAGCGGCAGGAACACCGCCGCCGCCAGGATCTGGCCGGCCTGCACGCCCTGCAGCGTGAAGCTGGCGAAGAAGCCACGCCGGCCGAAGGGCGCATGCTCGAGGATCATCGAACTGGCGCCGGAGATCTCGCCGGCCACCGCGAAGCCCTGGATCAGGCGCATCAGCACCAGCAGCGCCGGCGCCCACAGGCCGACCTGGTCGTAGGTCGGCAGCAGGCCCACGGCCACGGTCGAGAAGCCCATCAGGAACATGCAGACCAGCAGCACGTGCTTGCGGCCGTGCGTGTCGCCCCAGTGGCCGAGCACGATGGCGCCGATCGGCCGCGCCACGTAGCCCACGCCGTAGGTCGCGAGCGACGCGATGATCGCGATCTGCGGGTCGCCCTTCGGAAAGAAGATCTGCGGAAAGATCAGCGCCGCGGCGGTGGCGTAGATGAAGAAGTCGTAGTACTCCAGGGCCGAGCCGATCCAGCCGCTGGCTGTGGCCTTCCGGGACTGGTGCTTGCCTTGCGGCTCGCCGGCTAAATGGGTGCTGCTCATGGTTGTCTCCTTGTCGGTGATCGGGTTGTCATGACTGGGCCTGTGATGCCATGCGTGCGGGCGCGTTGATCGCGCCATACGCGTCGTAGTGGTCGACGCGCTGCACCACCTCGAAGAACAGGCCGTTCTCGAAGCTCTCGGTGTAGATGTGCAGGTAGTCGCCCGCCGGCGAGCGGTCGAACAGCACGCCAGCGGCGCGCATGCGTGCGATCAGCCCGTCGTCGAGGTCCATGCGCGTGGCGAGGTCGTCATGGTAGTTGCCGGAGATCGGCACGAAGGCCACGCCGTTGGCACGCAGCCGCGCCACGCTCGCGAAGATATCGTCGCAGCGCAACGCGATGTGATGCACCGCCCCGCCGCCGCTCCTGCGCAGGGTGCGCGCGGTGCGCGTGCGCTGGCTCAGCGACACGTTGAGCACCAGACGCACGCTGCGGTCCGCATTGGCGACACCGCGGCTGCGGATGAGGCCGAAGGGGTCGGCCAGCTCGAGGCTTTCGCCAGGTTCGAGCCCGAGCACCGCGCGCGAGAACAGCACCCAGGTGTCGAGCTGGTCGATGTCCAGGCCCAGCGCCACGTGGTCGATCGCCCGAAGGCCCGCCTCCGAGGCGCCGGGCCCGGCGTCGTCGAGCACGAAGTCCGCGGCGTAGAGGCCATCGCGGCCCAGCGCGCTCGCCACGAAGTGCATCAGGTTGCCGCCCGGCGCCACGATCGCCGGCACCCGCAGTTCGCCGGGGCCGACCGGGCTGTGGTGCGGCTGCGAGCGCATCGCGACCGCGCGCTCGGCGGCGGCCTCGGGGTCGTCCGTGCGCAGGCCGAGCGCGCAGACCGACGCGCCGTGCGCCTCGAAGCGCTCGCGCGCAAAGGAATCGGGCTGCGCGTTGACGATCAGGTGCACGTCGCCCTGGCGGTACAGCACCACCGCCTTGGAGCGGTGCCGGCCGACGCGACGAAAGCCCAACTGCTGCAGCAGCGCGCCGAGCGACACGGCGGCCGCCTCGTCGACCGCGAACTCGATGAACGAAATGCCCGAAAGGTCCGGCAGCGGCGGCGGGCTGAACAACGCGACCGGGGCGGGCCACGCATCGTCCATGCGCTCGCGCACCCGGCTCTCGAGGTACAGCAGCGAGCGCATCGCATCGACCGCGGTGCGCCGGTTGGGCGTCTCGCGGAACACGTCGTTGAAGATCTCCAGCGACAGCGGGCCGGTGTAGCCGGCGCGCAGCGTCTTCTCGAGAAAGGTCACGACATCGAAATCGCCCTGCCCCGGAAACGAGCGGTGGTGCCGCGCCCACTGCAGCACGTCCATCGCCAGCAGCGGCGCGTCGGCCATCTGCAGGAAGAAGATCTTCTCGCCGGGGATGTCGGCGATGCCGGCCGGGTCGTCCTTCAGCGAGAGCGTGTGGAAGCTGTCGAGGATCAGGCCCAGGTTCGGGTGGTCGGCACGGCGCACGATGTCCCAGGCCTGGCCGTAGCGCGAGGTGTAGCGGCCCCAGGCCAGCGCCTCGAAGCCGACGCGCAGGCCACGCTGCGCCGCGCGCTCGGCCAGCGCATGCAGCTGCGCCGCGGCGAGCGCCGGGTCGTCGATGGCCAGCGACGAGGTGTTCGAGCAGCACAGCATCAGCCGCGCGCCCATGGCCTGCATCAGGTCGAACTTGCGCTCGGCGCGTTCCAGGCTGCGGCGGAACTGCGGCTCCGGCATCGCCTCGAAATCCCGGAAGGGCTGGTACAGGTCGATCGACAGGCCAAGGTCGCGGGCGATCGCGCCCAGCGCGGCGGCGGAACCGTTGAACTGGATGAAGTCGTTCTCGAACAGCTCGAAGCCGTCGAAGCCGGCCGCTGCGATGGCTTCGAGCTTCTGGCGCAGCGTCCCGCTGAGCGACACCGTGGCGATCGAACGGTGCATGGTCAGTCGTGGCGGCGGGTGGTCATGGGCCGACTGTAGGAATGCCGCGCGGCCAGGACAACGGCCCGGCGCCCGAGGGCGATCGATGATCGACCGCATGCGATCAGAATACGCACGAAACTCGGGTTACACCTAGGCCATGACACACACCGACACCGCCGCCCCCATCGACCGCAAGCTGCTCATCGAAGGGCTGGGCAAGGGGCTGCGCGTGATCGAGGCCTTCACCGACGAGCGCACGCGCCTGACCGCCACCGAGGCCGGCGAGCATGCCGGCCTGACGCGCACCGCCGCCCGCCGCTACCTGCTGAGCCTGGTGCACTACGGCTATGCCGCGACCGACGGCAAGTACTACTGGCTGCTGCCGCGCGTGCTGCGGCTGGGGCAGGCCTACCTCGAAGGCGCGCGGGTGCCGCGGCTGGTGCATCCGTACATCCAGCGGGCCTCGATGCAGTGCGGCGAGACGCTCAACGTCGGCGTCCTGGACGGCCACGAGGTGGTGTATCTGGCCCGCAGCAATGCGCCGCGCATGGTGTCGATCGGCTTCCACCCCGGTGCGCGCGTGCCGGCGCATGTGGTGTCGCAGGGCTTCGTGCTGCTGTCGACCTTCGACGACGCGGCGCTCGACGTGTGGATCGCCGAGCACGACTTCGCCAGTTTCACCGGCGCGGCGCCGGTCGATGCGGCGCGCTTCCGAGAGAGCGTGCTGGCGGCGCGGCAGCTCGACCACTGGCAGGCCGAGCAGCACCTCAACGTCGGCCTCAGCGGCCTGGCCGTCGCGCTGAAGGACCGCAAGGGCCGCTGCCAGTACGCGCTGAGCGTGACCGTGCAGCGGCAGGTCTACCCGGACGACGCTCTATGCAAGAAGCTGCTGCCGGTGCTGCGCGAGGTGGCCGAGGCGATGCGCGCGATCATCTAGCGCCGTTCAGCAGCGCCGTTCAATAGCGCAGTTGTGCGACGGCGCGCAGGTCGTCCGGCGACGCGGTGCCGAAGCCGAAAAACTCGAGGTAGGCCGGGATCATCTCGAACAGCATGTCGGTGCCGACCTGCACCGCGCAGCCCTTGGCCTTGGCCGCCTGCAGCAGCGGCGTGTATTCCGACTTCATCACCACCTCGCCGACGAATGTGTCGGGGCCGATGCGGTCGATGTCGAAGGGCAGCGGGTCGCCCGCCTTCATGCCCAGCGGCGTGGCGTTGACGACTACGTCGAAACCGGCCGGGTCGTTCGAGCCGGTGCGCACGGTCAGCGCCGGGTAGTGTTCGCGCAGCCGGCCGGCCAGGGCCTGCGCCGAGGCGTCGCTGACGTCGAACAGCGCGATCTCGGCCGCACCCGCCGCCGCGATGGATGCCGCGATGGCCGAGCCCACGCCGCCCGTGCCCGACACCAGCACGCGCGTGCCCTTGAACAGCCGGCCCTTGCGCTCCACGCCGCGCACGAAGCCCGCGCCGTCGAACTGGTCGCCCCGCAGCGTGCCGTCGGGCCGCAGCAGGATGGCGTTGCAGGCACCGGCGATGCGCGCCGTGGGGGTGACCTCGTCCATCAGCGCCACGGTCGCGATCTTGTGCGGCATGGTGACGAGCGCGCCGCGGATGTTGGTCAGTTGGAACAGCGAGGCCAGCACCGAGGCATACACGTCGGGCTTGACGCCCATCGGCACCACCACCGCGTCGATGCCCTGCCGGTCGAACCAGGGGTTGTAGATCATCGGCGCCTTGAAGGCTTCGGTGGGGTAGCCCAGGTGGGCGATGAGGGTGGTCTTGCCGGAAATCATGGAATGGGTCGGTACGAAGGAAAGTCGGAGCCCCGCCTCAGGGCGCGCGGTAGCGCAGCGGCTGCCGGATCTCGGCATGCATGGCGGGCGGGTAGATGTGTGCGCGCAGGAAGTCGGCGTCCTTGCTCAGGGCGCGCGCCACCTGCTCGTAGCCGAAGTAGCGCAGGTAGTGCGGCATCTGCTGGATCAGCATCTCGAAGCCCGCCTGCGCATTCAGGCCCCGTGCGCGCGCCGCCTGCACCAGCGGCGTGGGCTGGCCGCGCAGCAGGATGTCGAACACGGCGGCATGGCGCTCCATGCGCGCGACATCGACCGGCAGCGCATCGCCCTCGTTCAGGCCGAGCGGCGTCGCGTTGATGACCAGGTCGTACCCCTCGGGCGCGTTGCTGTCGACGGCCACCACGTCGGCATCGAAGAAGGCGTCGAGCTTGGCCGCCACGCCGGCCGCTTTGCCGGCCGAGGTGTCGAACAAGGCCAGGTGCGCCGCCCCGTTGACCTCGCCGCCTTCGACCAGCGCCACGCCGGCCGCGGCGGCGCTCACGCCCGCGCCCAGCATCAGCACGCGCTTGCCGCGAAACGGGATGCGGTAGTGGTCGAGCGCACCGATCAGCCCCTCGCCGTCGAACAGGTCGCCCTCGAGCCGGTCGTCGTCCGTGCGGCGCACCACGTTGACCGAGCCCGCCACGCGGCCGATCAGGCCGCAGCCGTCCAGCAGGTCGAGCACCAGCGGCTTGTGCGGCGGCGCGATCAGCATCCCACGCACGTTGCGGGCCAGGAAGGCCGAGGCGAAGAACACCGCGAAGTCGCGGCGTGGCACCTGCATCGGCAGCAGCACCGCATCGATGTCGAAGCGCTCGAACACGGCATTGAACATCCACGGCAGGCGCACGTTGCGCACCGGATCGCCCGGCAGGAGGTAGGCCTGGGTGTTGCCGCTGATGGTGGAGGTCATGGATCGTCTCGTCGAAGGATCATCGGCCGCTGCGCGGTCGCAGGCGGAACTGTAGGCCGGCGTGCGGCCCGGAGTCGAGGCGTTGAGCACTCGACGCGATCGATCATCGCGCGCATTCGGTCGCTGATCGGCCAGTTCCAGGGTTTCTCCTGCACGCCGTGCGCGAGCGGACCAGAAACGACAAAGCCCGCACGGGGCGGGCTTTGCACATTGGGACGGTCAGAGAAGCTGCGGCTTACTTGGTGGCCATGTGGAAGCGCGATTCAGGCACCGTCTTCACTTCGCCGGGCAGCGAGCTGATGTAGCCCGCCAGTTCCTTCAGTTCGGCATTGGTGAACTTCTTGGCCTGCCCGCCCATCACGCCGTTCGAGCGGCCGAGCTGGGCGTGGTTCTCGACCTTGTACGACTTGAGCGCGACGAACAAGTAGTCGGCGTGCTGGCCGGCCAGCTTGGCGACGGTGCCGTCGTTCGGCGTGTTGAAGTTCGCGCCGTGGCAGGTGGTGCAGGCGTTGGCCTTGTCGCGCGTGATGAGCGCCTGGACGCGTTCGCTCGGCTGCTTGGCCGGGGTGGCAGGCGGTGCGTCGCCTTCCTTCACGCCGAGCTGCGCGTAGTAGGCGGCGAGGTCGGCCATGTCCTGGTCGCTGAGCGAGTCGGCGATGGCGCGCATCGTCGGGTGCTTGCGGTCGCCGGCCTTGTAGGCGGCCAGCGCGGAACGGATGTAGGTGGCGCTCTGCCCCGCGATCTTCGGGACCTTGTGGATCTCGGGGAAGCTGGCCTGGTAGCCGATGATGCCGTGGCACCCCACGCACATGGCCGTTTTCTTGGCGCCGTTTTCAACGCTGCCCGTCACGTTCTGGGCCTGGACGGAGACCGTCACGCAAGCGACAGCGAGGGCAAACATCGTGGTCAACAACTTGTTCATTTTGCGCGCACAATCTCGTGGAGGAACAGTTTTTTAGATCAACATTTGATTATATGCGGGGGGTTCTTCGCAGCCCCCGTGCCTCGGCGACACCGCCGTGTGGCCACGCCGATCAAATGCACCGATTCACCCACTCCCGCGCGATGCCATCCATGAAATTCAAGGGCTCCGACAACTACGTTGCCACCCAGGACCTGATGCTCGCGGTCAACGCGTCCATCACGCTGACCCGCCCCCTGCTCGTCAAGGGCGAACCGGGCACCGGCAAGACGATGCTGGCCGAAGAAGTGGCCGCCGCGCTGGGCCTGCCGCTGCTGCAGTGGCACATCAAGTCGACCACCAAGGCGCAGCAGGGCCTGTATGAATACGACGCGGTGAGCCGGCTGCGCGATTCGCAGCTCACGGATGTCGATGGCGGCGAACGCGTCAAGAACATCCACAACTACATCGTGAAGGGCGTGCTGTGGCAGGCCTTCACCGCCGACCAGCCGGTGGCGCTGCTGATCGACGAGATCGACAAGGCCGACATCGAATTTCCGAACGACCTGCTGCGCGAGATCGACCGCATGGAGTTCTACTGCTACGAGACACGCGAGCTCATCCGCGCCAAGCACCGGCCGGTGGTCTTCATCACCTCGAACAACGAGAAGGAACTGCCCGACGCCTTTCTGCGCCGCTGCTTCTTCCACTACATCAAGTTCCCCGATGCGGACACGATGAAGAGCATCGTCGCGGTGCACTTCCCCACGCTCAAGCAGGACCTGCTCGCCGCGGCGATGAAGACCTTCTACGACGTGCGCAACCTGCCGGGCCTGAAGAAGAAGCCCTCGACCTCCGAGCTGCTCGACTGGCTCAAGCTGCTGGTCGCGGAAGACATCCCGCTCGAAGCGCTGCAGAGCAAGGACGACAAGGTGGCAGTGCCGCCACTGGTCGGCGCGCTGCTCAAGAACGAACAGGACGTCACCTTGTTCGAGAAGCTGGTCTTCATGCAGCGCAACAACCGCTGATCGCATGAAGGAAATCACGCCGCATCCGCCGCGCCAGTTGCTGCTGCTCGGCATCGCCCAGGCGCTGGGCTTCGTGGTCGGGGCATTGCTCGGCCGCTGGCTCGGCACCGCGCTGGGCTTCGATGCCTTCGGCCCCAACGGCTACGACGGCCCGGCCATGCTGGGCATCGCACTCATCGGGCTGGGCGGCGGCGGCGGCGTGCAGCTGGGCCGGGCCTGGTACCGGCGCAAATACGGAGACCCGAGAGTCTGAGCATGGCATTCGTCGAACCCACCACCTTGTCGGCCCGCGGCCTGGCACTCATCCCCCTCTCGCTCGACCATGAAGCCGGCCTGCGCGCCGCGGCCGCCGACGGCGCGCTCTGGCAGTTGCGCGTGACCTCGGTGCCCGAGCCCGAGCAGACCCGCAGCTACATCGAAGCCGCCCTGCAGATGCGCGAAGGCGGCAGCCGCTTCGCCTTCGCCGTGACCGAGGAAGCGACCGGCACGGTGCTGGGCAGCACCAGCTTCCACGACATCCTGCCGGACGTGAAGCGCTTGGAGATCGGCTACACCTGGTACGCCAGGCGCTGCCAGCGCACCCATGTCAACACCACCTGCAAGCTGCTGATGCTCACCCACGCCTTCGAGGCGCTGGGCTGCCGCACCGTGGGCTGGCGCACCGACAACTACAACTTCGCGTCGCAGCGCGCCATCGAGCGCCTGGGCGCCAGGAAGGACGGCGTGATCCGCGGCCATGCCCTGCGGCGCGACGGCACGACGCGCGACACGGTCATGTACAGCCTCACTGCCGGCGAATGGCCCGAGGTGAAGGCGCACCTGCTCTACCTGCTCGACAAGCCGCGCCCTGCCGAGCGCTGATCCACGGAGGGCCGACGCATGCTGATCGATTTCTTCTACACGCTGCGCTCGGCCAAGCTGCCGGTGTCGGTCAAGGAGTTCCTCACCTTGCTGGAGGCGCTGCAGGCCGACGTCGTCGGGCCGAACTCCGACGGTGCCTACAGCCTGGACGACTTCTACTACCTGAGCCGCACCGCCCTGGTGAAGGACGAGAAGCACTTCGACAAGTTCGACCGCGCCTTCGCCGGTTACTTCAAGGGCGTCGACATGCTGACCGACTTCACCAAGGAAGTCCCGCTCGACTGGCTGCGCAAGACGCTGGAACGCGAGTTCTCCGCCGAGGAGAAGGCCAAGATCGAGAAGATGGGCTGGGACGAGCTCATGGACACGCTCAAGAAGCGCTTCGAGGAGCAGAAGGAACGCCACGAGGGTGGCAACAAGTGGATCGGCACCGGCGGCACCTCGCCCTTCGGCCACGGCGGCTACAACCCGCAGGGCGTGCGCATCGGCGGAGCCGGCAAGAACAAGAGCGCGGTGAAGGTGTGGGACCAGCGTGCCTACAAGGACTACGACGACGGGCAGGAGCTCGGCACGCGCAACATCAAGGTCGCGCTGCGTCGGCTGCGCAAGTTCGCGCGCGAAGGCCATGAAGAAGAGCTGGACCTCGACGAGACGATCAGCAAGACCGCCGCCAACGCCGGCTACCTCGACATCAAGATGCGGCCCGAGCGCCACAACAACGTCAAGGTGCTGCTGCTGATGGACGTGGGCGGCACGATGGACGAGCACATCCAGCGCGTCGAGGAATTGTTCTCGGCGGTCAAGACCGAGTTCAAGCACCTGGAGTTCTATTACTTCCACAACTGCGTCTATGACTTCATGTGGAAGAACAACCGGCGCCGCTACTCCGAGAAGTTCGCGACCTGGGACATCCTGCGCAAGTACAACAAGGACTACAAGCTCATCTTCGTCGGCGACGCGACCATGAGCCCCTACGAGATCCTGCAGCCGGGCGGCAGCGTCGAATACAACAACGAGGAAGCCGGTGCCGAATGGCTGCAGCGCCTGACGCACACCTTCCCGAAGTTCGCCTGGATCAACCCCGAGCCGCAGGGCGTGTGGCAGTACCGCCAGAGCATCGCGGTCATCCAGCAGATGATGTCCAACCGCATGTACCCGCTGACCCTCAAGGGCCTCGAAGACGCCATGCGGATGCTGTCGAAATAACGGCACCCGCAAACGCGGTAAAAAGCCCTCGCCGTTTGAGTGCTTTTTGTTACAGTGTGGTGACGGCTTCACGGGGCGAGCGCTTCTCCCGGTGGTTGCCCATCGAGACCCAGCACCATGCCTGCCCTCGCATCCGCCCTGCGCGACCCCGCTCCCCTGGGCCTCGTCCGAACCCGGCGGGCGGACTGCGTCACCCTCCGCGGCACGACGCTGCTGCTGGACGAACTGGTCGATCCGGCCTTCTTCACCCCCGAGGCGCGCCAGCGCCTGCGCGCACAGCTCACCGGCGCGGCCCCCTTCCCGCATCTGGTGGTCGACGGCCTCTTCAACCCGCAGTTGCTGACGCTGGTGCTCGAGGAGTTCGACACGCACCACAGCACCGGCTGGTACGACGTGCAGAGCAGCTACGAGCGCACACGCCGCTCGGTGCTCGGCGCCACGCTCGGCCCGGCCACGCAACTCTATTTCGACCTGGTCAATTCCGGCTGGTTCACCACCTGGCTGTCCGACGTGACCGGCACGCCCTACCTCATCCCCGACCCGCTTCGCCACGGTGGCGGGCTGCACGAAAGCCGCACCGGCGGCAGCTTCGCCGTGCACCGCGACTTCGACCGCCATCCGCACACCGGCCTGAAGAACGAGATGGTGTTCATCACCTACCTCAACCGCAACTGGCAGCCCGAATGGGGCTCGGCGCTCGAGTTGTGGGACGCCAAGAAAGGCCAGTGCGTCACCACCGTGCAGCCCGAGTTCGGCCGCACCTTGCTGCTGCCGCATGGCCCCAAGAGCTTCCACGGGCACCCCGTCCCGCTGCAGGCACCCGACGGGCGGCCACGCCGCTCGGTGGCCACGTACTTCTACACGGGCACGCCGGTGCCGGAGCAGGACCTGGATCGCTCGATCTCCATCTTCATCCAGCCGCGCCGCATCGACGCCGCCAAGGCGCTGCTGCGCCAGTGGGTGCCGCCGATCCTCTGGAGCTTCGCCAAGAAGGTCGCGCGCCGCTGAACCGAAGATGCGCCGCTGTCCGACGCGGGGCGCTCCGGGGCACGCCGGAACTGCTGTCAGAATGCAGCGATGCTCAGGGTGGCTCCCCTTCAAACGCCGGCGTCATGGCCGGCGTTGCTTTTTGCAATCGTCCTTCTGCTGCAGGGATGCAGCCTGCTGCCGAAGAAGGACGCGGGTACCGAGGACGGCCGGCAGCCGGTGGCCGCCGACGCCCCCTCGACCGGTGATGCCTTCACGCTGGAGGTGCGCGGCCCCGACGCGGTGCGCGACTATCTGGCGCTGCACCTCGAGATCCAGCGCTACAGCAAGATTCCCGACCTGGGCGCGACCGAGCTGTCGCGGCTCATGGTCGCGGCCGAGGCCAATGCGCGCGAACTGCTCGGCACGCTGGGCTACTTCACGCCCACGCTCACGCTCGAACTGAACGAGACGCCCGGCGCCAAGGCGCCGCGTCAGGTCGTGGTGACCGTCGACCCCGGTCCGCCCACGCGCATCGGTGCCGTGGACATCGGCTTTCGCGGCGCCATCGCGGACGACCCGGCCGCCGCCGCCCAGCGCGAGGCGATCCGCGCGGCCTGGACGCTGCGCACCGGCCAGCTCTTCACGCAGCAGGCCTGGGACAACGCCAAGACCGTCGGCCTGCGCAGCCTGACGGCCAAGCGCTATGCCACCGGCAGCGTCGCCACCAGCCGCACCGAGATCGATGCCGACAAGAGCGAGGCGAAGCTGGGCGTCAACTACGACTCGGGCCCGGCCTACCGCTTCGGCCCGCTCGACGTGCGCGGCGTGCAGCGCTACAGCGCCGACGGTACGCGCCGCATCGCCCGCGTGCCCACCGGCGCCGACTACGACCAGCAGAAGCTGCTCGACGCGCAGCAGCGCCTGGCCAGCAGCGGCTACTACGACTCGGTCTTCCTCACGCTCGACACCAACGTCACCGACCCGCAGGCCGCGCCCGTGATCGCGCAGGTGCGCGAGGCGCCGCTGCAGAAGGTCGTGGCGGGCGTGGGCTTCACCACCGACAGCGGCCCGCGCGTGTCGCTGGACCATGTGCACAACCAGATGCCGCTGCTCGGCTGGCGCGCGGTGTCGAAGCTGTCGATCGACCAGAAGACCCAGTCGCTGGGCACCGACTGGAACGGCATCCCCGACGACACCGGCTGGCGCTGGTTCGGCTCGGGCCTGCTCAAGCACGAAACCGCCGGCACCTACGACACCGACAGCGGCCGCGTGCGCGCCGGCCGCGGCCGCACGGGCGACCGCATCGAGCGCAGCCTGTTCCTGCAGTACGACTACGCGACCAACCAGGGGAGCGGCGCGCCACCGTCGGCCTCGGCCCTCAGCGCCAACTGGGGCTGGACCGGCCGCTACTTCGACGACAACACCACGCCGACGCGCGGCCAGGGCCTGTCGCTCGAATTGGGCCTGGGCCAGACACTGATCGGCGAGCGCGCGCCGTTCATCCGCAGCTACATCCGCTGGCTCGGCATCCTGCCCATCGGCACGGTGCAGGGCACCGATGGCGGTGCGGCGCGCAGCAGCCGCCTGCAGTTCCGCGCCGAAAGCGGCGCCGTCATCGCCCGCGACAACGCGCAGATCCCGACCACGCTGCTGTTCCTCACCGGTGGCGACACCACGGTGCGCGGCTACAGCTACCGGCAGATCGGCACCGAGCGCAGCGACGGCGCCATCGTGGCCGGCCGCTACCTCGGTGTCGGCAGCGTGGAATGGCAGCGACCGATCGTCTGGAACGGCAAGCTCAGCGACTTCGAGAGCGCCGTCTTCGTCGACGCCGGCTCGGTGGCCGACAAGTTCGGCGAACTCAAGGCCAAGGTCGGCACCGGCGTGGGCGTGCGCTGGCGCAGCCCCGTCGGCCCGGTGCAGGCCGACGTCGCCTACGGCGTCGACACGAAGAAGTACCGGCTGCATCTGCGGCTGGGCTTCAGCTTCTAGGCACGACCGCATGCAGCCGAACGAAACGCCCACCCCGCCACCGCCGCGACGCCGGTCGCGCGCGCGCCGCGTGCTGCGCGGGCTGGCATGGGCCTTCGCGACGCTCGTCGTCCTGCTGATCACGATCGGCGCGGGTGCCTGGTGGTGGCTGGGCTCCGACCAGTCGCTCGCCTATGCGCTCGCCAAGGCCGCGCGCTACATGCCGGCCGGCCAGACGCTGCAGAGCCGCGATGTGCGCGGCTCGCTGCGCACCGGCGGACGCATCGGCTACCTGCAGTGGCAGAGCCCCACGCTGTCTGTCGAAGTGCACGATGCCGCGATCGGCTGGACGCTCAAGCCGCTGTTCCAGCGCAAGGTGCAGCTGGGCGAGGTCGTCGCCAAAGAGGTGCTGATCGAGCGCCGCGGCCCCGCGCCCGACACCAGCGCGCCGCTGCAGCCGCTCGCGCAACTGGTGCTGCCGGTGGATGTCGACCTGCCCTTTCGCATCGGCACCGTCCGCTGGGCCGGGCCGCCGGTGGTCGAGGCGAAGAACCTCGCCGGCCACTACGTCTACGCACAACGCCAGCACACGCTGAACGTCGATGGCGTCGACCTGGCAGACGGCCACTACAGCGCGCGCGTCGGGCTGCAGGGCGACGCGCCGATGGCGCTCGACCTGGCGCTCGACGGCCGCGTGCGCGCGCCGTTGGCCGAAGGCCGCAGCATCGATGTGCTGGCCACCGCCACGGCCAAGGGCACGCTGGCGGGTGCCGACGCCCGGCTGGCCATCGCCGCCGACCTGAAGCCCGCCGAGCAGGACGCCACCGCCCCCATGCAGGCGCAGTTGCAGGCCCACATCGCGCCGTGGCAGCCGCAGCCGGTGATCGACGCCAACGCCGACCTGCGCAACGTCGACCTCGCGCGCCTCTGGCCCACCGCCCCGGCCACGCTGCTGAGCGGCCAGGTGCTGGCCGGCCCCGGCGCGGCCGGCAGCGGCGTGCAGTGGCAGGCCAGCGCCGACATCCGCAACGCCCTGCCCGGCCCGTGGGACCAGGGCAAGCTGCCGGTGGAACGCGTCGAGGCCCGCACCACCTACGACGGCACCACCTGGACCGTGCCCGGCGCCACGGTGCACACCGGCGGCGGCCGCATCGACGCCGAAGGCGACTGGAGCCCGGCCCCGATGCCGTGGGCCGTGCGCGCCACCGTGCGCAATGTGCAGCCGGGCGCCCTGCACACGCAACTGGCCGGCGCACCGGTCGGCGGCAAGGCCGAGGTCGAGCAGCGCGACGGTGCGCTGGCCTTCGACGTGGCGTTGCAGGCGCAGGGCACGGCCGGCAGCGCCGCGCTGCAGGGCCTGCGGCTCGACCGCGTCGTGGCGCAGGGGCAGTGGAAAGACGAGGTGCTCGACCTGCGCACGCTGCGCGTCGAGGCGGCGCAGGCCAGCGTCGCCGGCACGCTGCAGGCCCGCATCGCCGAACGCGCCGGCAGCGGCGACCTGAAGCTGGTGCTGCCGGGCGGCAATGCACAGGTCGCCGGCCGCATCGCGCCGGCGCAGGGCCGCGGCCAGATCGACGCACAGATCGACAACGCCGCCACGCTGCAGCGCTGGGTCGAAACGCTGCCCGGCCTGGGCAAGGTCTTCGCCGGTGCCAGTGCCGAAGGCAGCGCACGCCTGGACGCCCGCTGGGACGGCGGCTGGGAAGCCGTGCAGCGCCGGCTGCAGAACGCGACCACCCCTGCGCCGCGCGGCACCGCCGAGCCCACCGTGCAGGCCACGCTCACCGTGCCGCGGCTCGATGTACGTCTGCCTGCGGCACCGGTGCCCGCCGGCAGCGTGCCGCCCCCGCCGGCCCTGCCCGTGCAGTTGCGCGGCCTGCGCGCCGAGCTGTCCGGCAGCCTGGCGCAGGCCACGCTGGCGCTGCAGGGCGAGGCGACCCGCGGCACGCAGAAGATGACGCTCGACACCCGTGCCAGCGGCGCGCTCGAAGGCGCAGGCCGCTGGCGCGCGGCGCTGGCCAGCCTGCGCGTGCAGGCACAGGACAGCACCCGCCCCGGCCCATGGACCGTGGCGCTGAGCGCGCCGCTCGACGCCAACGTGCGCAGCACCGCCGGCGGCATCGAAGTCGACACCTCCGCCGGCGGCGCCACGCTGCAGGGGCCGGTGCCCGGCACCGTGCGCATCGACTGGGCGCCGGTGCGCTTCCGCCAGACCGGTGCCACCGGGCAGCGCGCCTTCCGCCTGCAATCGAAGGGCCGCATGCAGGGCCTGCCGATGGCCTGGGCCGAGGCCATGGACAGCAACAGCTCGCTCGCCAGCATGGGCGTGACCGGCGACCTGATCTTCGACGGCGACTGGGACATCGAGGCCGGCGACGCCCTGCGCGCCGACCTGCGCCTGGCGCGCCGCAGCGGCGACATCCGCGTGCAGGCCGGCGAGGCCGCGCTCGTCACCCGCATCGAAAGCCGCGGCACCGGCGCCAAGAGCGAGATCAAGATGGTCACCAGCACCGGCAACATCGAAGGCCCGAGCACGCCCGCCGGCCTGCGCCAGGCCGAGCTGCGCCTTGAGGCGCGCGGCGAATCGGTGCAGGCCAGGCTGGTGTGGGACAGCCTGCGCGCCGGCAGCATCGACGCGAACATCGGCACCCGCGTGCTGCAGCGCGACGGCGGCTGGCAGTGGCCGGCCGATGCGCCACTGACCGGCGCGGTGAAGGCGCGCATGCCGAGCCTGGGCGTCTGGTCGATGCTGGCGCCGCCGGGCTGGCGCGTCGCCGGCACGCTCGACGCCGACGCCACGCTGTCGGGCAGCCGCACCGAACCGCGCTGGAACGGCACGCTGGCGGCCGACCAGCTCGCCCTGCGCGCCCTGGTCGAAGGGCTCGACCTGCGCGACGGCCGGCTGCGCGCCACGCTGTCGGGCACCCGCGTCGACATCACCGAATTCACGCTCAAGGGCGGCCGCGGCAGCAGCGCACGCATCGCCGGCCAGAGCGGCAACGTCAGCACCAGCGCGAGCGAAGCGGCACGCGACGGTGGCACGCTGTCGGCCACCGGCCAGATGAGCTGGCGCGCGGTGCCTGCCGGCAGCAGCGCCTCGGGCATCCGCATGGACCTGCGCGGCCAGCTGCGCAGCCTGCGCCTGCTGGTGCGCTCCGACCGGCAGATCACGGTGTCGGGCGACCTGCAGGCGGGCCTGGCCGACGGCCAGTTCACCGTGCGCGGCAAGATCGACACCGAGCGCGCCGTGATCATCCTGCCCGACGAGAGCGCGCCCAGCCTGGGCAGCGACGTGGTCGTGCGCTCCGCCGCCAAGACCGCCGAAGCCGCTGCCACCGCGCAGCGCGACGCCGCCCGCGCCACCGCAGCCGCCGCCAAGCCGCAGACGGCCAAGGCGCCCGACGTGGCCGTGACCTTCGACCTGGGCAAGGACTTCGCCGTGCAGGGCCGCGGCATCACGACCCGGCTCGAGGGCCAGCTGGACATCCGCAGCACCTCGCTCACCGCGCCGCCGCGCATCACCGGCGAAGTCCGCACCGTCAAGGGCCAGTACCGCGCCTACGGCCAGCAGCTCGACGTCGAGACCGGCCTGGCGCGCTTCAACGGCCCGGTCGACAACCCGGCGCTCGACATCCTGGCGATCCGGCCGAACATCACGCAGCGCGCCGGCGTGCAGATCACGGGCTCGGCCCAGTCGCCGCGCGTCAAGCTGTATTCAGAGCCCGTGCTGTCGGACGTCGAGACGCTGTCGTGGGTGGTGCTGGGCCGCGCGTCGGCCAGCAGCGGCGGCGAATCGATCCTGATGCAGCAGGCCGCCCTTGCCCTGCTCGGCGGCCTCGGCAAGGGCGGCTCCGGCGGCAGTCTGGCGAGCCGGCTGGGCCTCGACGAGATCGGCTTCAAGGGCCCCTCCGCTGGCGGCGAACTGCGCGAGTCGGCCGTCACCCTGGGCAAGCGCCTGTCGAGCGACTTCTACGTCACCTACGAAAGCAGCCTGGCGGGCATGCTGGGCACGATCTACATCTTCTACGACCTGACCCAGCGCCTCACCCTGCGCGGCCAGGCCGGCATCCAGAGCGGCGTCGACCTGATCTACACGCTGAAGTACGACTGACGAACTGCTAAAGTCGCGGCTGCCCAGCGTCCTCGTAGTTCAATGGATAGAACGGGGTCCTCCTAAGACTCAGATACAGGTTCGATTCCTGTCGAGGGCACCAAAGGCCCGGTTTACCGCGCATCACCAAGCATCAGAAGCCCGCACGCTCCCCGGCGTAGCGGGTTTTTCTTTGCGTCACCCCGTCGTACGGCGTAGCATCCAATCTCAAAGAAATACCGTTACTTTTCCCGGTATCCCAAAAAGGCCGGCGACGGGATACCGTCAAGGAGCATCAATGGCGCTTACAGACACATTCGTTCGGCAGGTCAAGGCGACAGAGAAGGCCATCGGGGACAAATACGCCGACGGTGGAGGGATGTACCTGCTGGTGAAGGCAGCCGGGAAGTACTGGCGGATGGACTACTCGTATGCCGGCAAGCGCAAGACGCTGGCGCTGGGCACCTATCCCGAGGTTTCGCTGGCCAAGGCTCGCGATCGTCGGGCAGTAGCCCGCGAACTACTCGCCGACGGCACCGACCCAAGCGCGGCGAAGCGCGCTGAGAAGCAAGCGCGCGCTAACTCGGCTGCAAGCACGTTCGAGGTTGTCGCTCGCGAATGGCTCTCCAAGACGGCGGCCAAGCGCAAGGCGATCACTCAGGCGAAGGTGAAGACCTGGCTGGAGAAGGACGTTTTTCCCTTCATCGGCAGCCTGCCGATATCAGCCATCGGGCCGCGCGACATCCTTGAGCGCGTCGTGCGAAAGCTCGAGGCACGAGGAGCGATCGACACCGCTCACCGGATCAAGCAGCTTTGCGGCCAGGTGTTCCGGTTCGCTGTGGTGTCCGGGCTTGTGGAACGCGACGTGACCTCGGACTTGCGCGAGGCGCTCGCAGTGAAGGCCGGCAAGCACTTCGCAGCGATCACAGAGCCCACGCCCGCGGGCGGCCTCATGCGCTCCATTCATGTGTACAGCGGGCACCCCTGCACCGTGGCAGCTCTGAAGCTTTCGCCGCTGGTGTTCGTGCGGCCTGGTGAACTGCGCACGGCCGAGTGGGCAGAGTTTGATCTGGACGGCGCCGAGTGGCGCATTCCCGGATCCAAGATGAAGATGAAGGTCGACCACATCGTTCCGCTATCGGCCCAAGCTGTGGAGATCCTCCGTGCGCTGCATCCGATTTCCGGCCACGGACGCTATGTGTTTCCCAGCATCAGGACTGGCGAGCGCCCGATGAGCGAAAACACGATCAATGCCGCCTTGCGCGGCATGGGCTACAGCACGGAGGTTCACACCGCACACGGCTTCCGAGCAATGGCGCGGACCATCATGGACGAGGTGCTTGGAGAGCGCGTCGACTTCATCGAGCACCAGCTCTCGCACATGGTGAAGGATGCCAACGGCCGCGCGTACAACCGCACTGCCCACCTCCCTGCGCGCCGCGAAATGATGCAGCGTTGGGCCGACTACCTCGACAAGCTGCGGATCGGCGCCAAGGTGATTCCGATCAGCCGAGCCGCATGATGCTTGGCGCAGTTCCTCTTCGGGTTGCGCTGTCCGTGCTGGCATTGGCGGCGCTATCGGGTTGTGCGGCGCACTACACCTCGGCATCAACCGCAGAGCCCTACGGCTTCTTCTCCGGCATCTGGCATGGCGCCATCTTCTTCTTCGCTGCGATCGGCAACCTGATTTCATGGGTGCTCGGGTTTGTCGGCATTTCCTTCCTCGATTCGGTCGCGATCATCGGCCGCCCCAATACCGGCTCCAGCTATTACTTCGGGTTCGCGCTGGGCCTTTGCGCCTACGGCGGCGGCGCAAGATAGCCGCCAGCGGCACGCACTGGAACGATGGCCATCACTTCGACTGCCCAAGAGACTTAGCCAACCACAAGCCTATCGCGGTTGCGCCCTACTAGTACTCGCAGTGCCCGCGGGCCTCGTGATGCTTTCCGCGTTCGGCCCAGCCTTTCGATCCTGTTGCTCTTGAAGAACAACCAGAGTCACGACCCACGAGAGGAGCAAGACGAAGAGGCCGGCGAGTCTCACCTTCCGGATCGACAGCCGGGCGCCCCATTGGCGAAGTAGATGCGCGGGCGGAATGGCCATCATTGTGTGATGAGCCAACCCCGCTTTTGCTTCTAACTCCCGAAGCCTCGCGATCCGAACTGATGAGAACCACGATAGCCTCGACGAAACCATGAGCCAGTAGGCGTACAACAAAATAGAGAAAACCCCGAGGGCAGGAGCGACTCTCGGAAACTGCGCCGCAACGGCGACAGCTCCAAACGAGAGAGGCAAAACCGTCGCCGCAGCTTGATAGATGATCGTGTCGTCGTTTCGAGCCCACAAGCCAAGCTCTTGGTACTCAAGGCGTTCGTCGGCGGTGAGGCTGCCGACTGACTCGGCCGCATCAGTCACCGCCACTCCCCCCGCTTCGCTGCACGACAGGTTGAAGTTGGGCAATCAATACCTTTCTCCGGACTCGCTCGAAAGGTCAGGCCCTCGAAACTCCATAGGCGTATCGTCAAACGTAGCTCCTCTGAATACCTAGCGTCCGTGCCAATCGGACTGCAAGCCTGGGGCTTGCGTTCGACCCAGGCATCACTCATTCGAATGATGCGGCTGGGACAACCCGAGAACCGTCATACGCTGGCTCTCTGAGATCGAGCACACCTTCGGCTCGCCCGATGGCCGAGGCGCGTGGATGCCATGGAGCCTCGAGAACATGGAGATGCTGGTGGCTATCCAGCAGGCCGGCGAGATTCTGATCGAGGTCATCGAGCCGCTGGTGCACGCACACGTCAAGACCGTCGAGCGCGGCTGCGTGTTGGTCTGCGGGCAGGAGGAACAGGTAGGCCAGGCGCCGAACGTGACGCAGGTCTCGTGGTGCAAGCCGATATGCAGTTAGCGATCTCCCGAGAACGGCACGACAGCTCCGAGTGTTGCGCAGGTCGCGGGACGTGAAGTATTGAGCAGCAAATCCGTCAGCCGCTGCTGGGCTGAGGCGTTTGCGTAGTCACGGGGCGATTCGCTTCTCGCTGCCCCACTACTGGTATCGGACGATGAATCGCAATTGCACGGTCGAGTTGGGTTCAGTTGCGCCCGGGCGCACCTCAAACGATCCCGTCTCGCCATCCGAACTGGCCCCTTTAGTCGCCACTACACCGAGTCTGCCGAACGCGCCTGGCGGGCTCTCGCGTTCCACGTTCCATTGCAGAGGGCCAAATATTCTCCGGCCAGGAGGAATCGTGATTGTGCAGACCCCATTGTTGTTGGAATCTACAAATACGGTTCCTGCCACTGCAGGATGGTGGATGTTGAACTGAACCGTTTGGGATGCGACAGTGACGCCATCGTCCGCATTGGTCTGGATGGGGAAGAGGTCCTGCTGTGGGTTGTAGCACCTCATGGTTGAGGTTTGGGCGTTAGCGAACAACGGCGCGCTGCACAACATGGCAGCCCACAAGAAGGTCGTGCGTATATTCATGATAATTCCTGGACAGGGCGCCGTTGAGTGAGCCAGCGGCCAAGGGGCCGGCGCTCAGTCCCGCTCCAAGTTGGCAGCAGGTCTCCAGCTACATTAGCGAGTGCTTAAGCCGTTGTCTGCTTAGCTAAAGGGCGTATCTCGACCCAGAATTTACGAGCGAACGCGATGGCCTGATGAGCTTGGCCAGGGATGTTCAGCCGCTGGCCCTTGCAATAGCGCAGACGCCCCACGGTCCTTTTGCGAGACACGGTCCGTTGCGTGCGGCCGCTCGTTGCTCTGGCTCTGGCTCTGGCTCTGGCTCTGGCTCTGGCTCTGGCTCTGGATAAACGACACATCGATCGCGCCGCGAAGCATCGCATGCAGCTCTACCATCGTTTGCTGGGGCCTGGTCCGGCCGGTGAGCTGCCTACCGTCTCAAGTAGCAAGCCAATTCTGAGTTTTCCGGGCCTTCTGCTCAGCCCTCGCTTGTGCGCGCTCTTTCAGTTCCGCGTAGGTCGAAGCGGAAATCACACCGCCGCTCGGGTTTTTTATCAGAGGGTTCGTCACCACTGCGAAGTACGTCGCTGGGTGCCGGCGACCAGCTCCGCGAAAGATTTGCACTGTCATGCCTGCGTGCGAGTACTCCTCGATCACCTGGTCGCGATCTGAAGGCTTGGAAGACGGGGGTCGAGCGTCCGGGCCATTGCGAGCTGGAGGCGATTCACCGAGTGCCAACGCAATCGCCTGGTCGGCGACGCTGTAGAGCTTCACCTCCATAACCTGAGCGCTCAGCCCCACCTGTATGGCGGAGGCGAGCGCGACCTGCGTAGCCTCGAAGCTGCCCACATCCGTTGCAGAGACATTAAATTGAACGAGCGCGACGAAAGTGTGCTGCTCGGACATAGCTACTGAGGGTCGAAGCCGAGCTTCGCCAGCCGCGCAGGCATCGGGTCAAGCTCGAGGACAATTCGATTCGCCTGTGCGATCCATGAAGCACTAACCTGACTTGGCACCGCGCCAGCCATAGCTTCCTCAAGAGAGGCGACATATTCGCGAGTATCGCGCGCTCTTCGCCACTGCTGCGCCTCCGAAATCAGTTCGTCGCGGTGTCCCTGCTCTAGAAGCCTCTCTGCTTCGGCGACTGCGGCCTTCTGCCTGAGCGTGGCCTGCTCGGCCTCGTACAGCACGCGTCGGGCTGCCCTTGCCTCCTGAAACCGACTGTCGACGCGGAACACGACGACGGCGCGATACAGCCTTGGAAAAATTTCGTGGAGCCGATCTTGCATCGGCGCATTGAGTGCATCGAGGATCTCGAATGCGCCCCCGCCGCGGCGCTCGAGCACAAGAACCAGGCGGTTGGTGGGAACCCTGGTCTTGTAACCGGACTTGGAAAGACCCTCGTCTTGACGCTCCCGAATCGCAAAGGACACTTGCGCCCCTTGTAAATAAAGCTCGAACCGCTCGGATCCTTCCGAGACTTCACAGGTGCAACCTCGGCTTTCGGCCGCCCACAGCACAGCGTTTGCGGCCGCGAGCGCGCGACCCAGCGTCAGGCTGGTCACCTTAAGGCAGTGAGACTTGTGGCGCGGCACGAGTAATCCGTGGTTGGCCGCGAGCATTGCACCCCAGTCCGGCCCTCCAGACCGAGCACGCCGGGCCGTCGCGACGTTTTCATGTTGTTCCTGGAGGAGCGCCTCCCGAAGTGGAGCTAAGACAGGGTGCCACTTACGCGGGGCCGGGATAAATTGCACTGCGCGTTGCGGGCTGCTCTCAAGAGCGAGCTGTGCGCGAAGCCACTCAGCGTCTTCCGGCCGCTCGTACTCATTGATGCTTCCAGATCCTCGGGGCGGCGGGCTGCTGCGGACCGTAACCCGAGCGGCATCGACGGGAAGTGGAGGACGTTCAATCAATTGCCCTGCCGCCCGCCGCGCCCAGTAGCCGCGCTCAGGCAGCGGAATGTCCATCGCCTTGCAGACCTTCCGAAGACCGTTGTCCGAAAGCCCGTACTTAGGTCCGAGCCGAGACAGCGGCGCACTCCAGACCTCTTCGTACAGTTGCCCACGCTCAAACTCGATTGCCATAGCTCGCTCCAAAGGTCGCAGCGTGAGTTTGCTCGTCGCCCGGGCGGCTGTACTGAATCGCCCCGGCATTCGCGGAGGCTGTTTGGTTTAAGTCAGGCCGTCACCGAGATGGCCTGACTGGCGAGTTGCC
>NZ_JAOOPY010000024.1 GCF_025486315.1 Variovorax sp. N23
CGACACGGGGCCGCCGGGCACGGCGTAGCGGTTTTCACGCGACAGCTGGCTCAGGTCGGGCGGCACCTCCAGCGTCGCGCCCGTCGGGACTTTGCCGGCGCTCTTGTAGTCGATCTTGTCGCTCTCCAGGAAGGAGCAGGCCGAGAGGCTGGCGATCAACGCCATGCATGCGAAGCGCGGGAGATTCTTCAACGTTCTTTCCTTGTTGCCCTGCGCGTCGAGGGGCCGATGGAGCTGGTCGGCGCCCGGAACCTCCGGACGCATGCGGCAGCGCAGAGCGGCGATGGTCGTGCGCGAATGCGTAGGAATTAGGGAGTCCCGCGCGGGCGGCGACGCGGGCGGGTCGATGCGACTCGAAGGGGGCCATCGCCAAACTTCCTCCCAGATCCCCCGACAGGATGCGGCATGGCCAACGCCACCGGCGCCCCAGGGCACCGATCACGACCACCCCAGCGAGGCTGCTGTCCAACCATGCATGTCATCCGAAGCACCGCCGCGCAGACCCTGTGCGGGCCATCACCGCGATCACGCCAGCGGCCCGGTGCGGCCTGGCTGCTGGCTGCGGCACTGAGCGCCTGTGCGTCCTGCGCGACCAGCGCCGCGAGCGCCGTCGAGGCACCGCGCCATGGCGGCGGCGCAGCGCGCGCGGCGGTGGGTCCCTGGTGGAGCGCCTACGGGGGCGACGAGGTCGACGCCCTGATGCGTGCCGCAGAGCAGCAGGAGCGGGCCGCCGGCCGCCGCGGGCGCCGTGACGCGCCCCCCGCGGCGTTCCGGGTGATGCAAGCCTATGTGGCGCTGAAGGTCGACAGCCTGAGCCTGCGCTACATCGAGCAGGCCCGACATGCAGCGAGGCAGCAGCATCGGTTGATCCTGGCCAAGGCGCTGGCCCACGATGATTTCGCGCGCGAGCTGGCGCACCGGCTGCGCCGCACCGAGGCGTTGCTCGCGCAGCAAGCACGGCAGCGCGATCAGGATCTCGCCGCGCTCGCTGCGCTGTGCGGCATGGCGCCCACGGCCGTCACGGCACTGCTCGAGCCCAGCCTGCGCGATGCGTCCTGGCCCTCGCAGGACTTCGAGGTGCCCGCGTCCATCCCCGCGGCACTGCTGGCCGCGCGCCCCGACGTCGCGCTGGCCCTCTCGCTGCGCGGGACGCAGGTGCACGTCGACCTGGGCGGCGCCATCGAGCCGTCGCTGCCGATGCGCGGTCGATCCGGCGAGGACGCAAGCCGCGGCGATGTCCTTCGCGCGGCCCCGGACGTGTTGGGGGCGGCGAGGAACGAAGTGGGCGAAGCGCTCGCGAGGCTGCGCGTGCACCGGGCGGTGGCCCTGGCGGTGCATCGACAGGTCGCTGCGGCCAGGGCGGACTTCGAGGCGGCTCAGCGCCGCCGCGACAGCGAAGGGCGGTTCCCGGAGGTGCAGGCCCTGGAGGACCTCCAGACGCTGCTGGCGGCGCTGCGTGCCTCGGCCATCGCCGACGCCGAATTGACCAGGGCGTGGATCGGGTTGACGCTCAGTCTCGGCGGAACCGCCATCATGCGGGGCTTGCCCGCGCTCGAGCGCGGCACGCCCGACCAGGCCGAGGCGCGCGCCATCTCCAACCTGCCCATCGGTCTGCCGCGCGAGTGCGCATCGCGCGCACTCAGCGCGCCGCGTTGCGGTCCGTGATCATCTTCGGGGTGATGAAGACCAGCAGCTCGGTCTTGCTGACCGACTTGGACTTGTTGCGGAACAACACGCCCAGGTAGGGCAGCTCGCCCAGCACGGGGATGCGCGATTCGTCGTTGGTCTCGCTCATCTCGTAGATCCCGCCGATGACCACGGTTCCCCCGTTGTCGACCAGCACTTCCGTCTGCACATGCTTGGTGTTGATGGCGTAGCCGGCGCTGGTCGACTGGCCCACCGTGTCCTTGTTCACGTCGAGCGCCAGGATGATGTTGCCCTCCGGCGTGATCTGCGGCGTCACCTCCAGCTTCAGGTTGGCCTTGCGAAAGGCGATGGAGGTGGCGCCGCTCGAGGTGGACACCTGGTACGGCAGCTCGGTGCCCTGCTCGATCAGGGCCTTGGTCTGGTCGGCCGTGACCACCCGCGGGCTCGACACCACCCGGCCCTTGTTGTCGGCTTCCAGCGCCGAGATCTCCAGGTTCAACATCTTCGTGAGGCTCGAGTTGAACAGCGACAGCGAGAACGTGCCGACGTCGCCGCTCGTGCTGGTCGCCGGCAGGTTCACGAAGCTGGTGCTGGAGTAGTCGACGGAGGACGTCGTGGTGGTCACGCCGTTCGAGGTCGACGAACTCACCGTGGGCGTGGTGCCGATCGACGAATTCTTGCCCACGGAGCCGCCGCCGAGCTTGACGCCGATCGACTTGCTGAAGGTGTCGCTCGCCTCGACGATGCGCGCCTCGATGAGCACCTGCCGCACCGACACGTCGAGCTTCTGGATCATCTCGGCGACCTGGTCGAGCCGCGAGGCGACGTCGGTCACGAAGAGCTGGTTGGAGCGCGATTCGGCCACCACGCTGCCGCGCGCGCTCAGGATGCGCGCGGCCGTCCCGCCGCCGCCGCCGGCGCCTGCCCCAGTGCCGCTCAGGCCTTGGGCAATCGTCGCGGCCTTGGTGTAGTTGAGTTGGAATGAACGGGTCCGCAACGGCTCCAGCGTCTCGAGCGCGGCCTTCGCCTCGAACTCCATCTTCTCTTTCGCGTTGATCTCGTCCTTCGGCGCGATCCACAGCACGCTGCCGTTCTTGCGCATGCCGAGGTTCTTGGCTTGCAGGATGATGTCCAGCGCCTGGTCCCACGGGATGTCCTTCAGCCTGAGCGTCAGGGTTCCGGTCGTGGAATCCGAGGTCACGATGTTGAAGTTGGTGAAGTCCGCGATGACCTGCAGCAGCGCACGCAGTTCGATGTTCTGGAAATTCAGCGACAGCCGCTCGCCGGAATAGCCCACGCCCGGCGTGAGCTTGGTCGGGTCGACCTTGCGCGGGCGGACCTCCACCACGAACCGGCTGTCGCTCTGGTAGGCGCTGTGCTCCCAGTCGCCTTGCGGCTCGAGAGTCAGACGAACACGGTCGCCCACCTGCTGTGCGGTCACGGTCTGGACCGGGGTGCCGAAGTCGGCCACATCCAGGCGGCGCGGCATGCCCTCGGGGAGCGAGGTCTTCGTGAACTCGACGACCAGCGACTTGCCTTGCTGGCGAACATCCACGCCCACCTGTGGGTTGGCCAGGTCCACGATCACGCGGCCCGCCCGGTCCTTGCCGAGCCGGAAGTCCACATTGCGCAGCGCTTGCACGTCGCGATTGCGGTTCTCCGCAAACACCACGTTGTTCGCGCCGGCACCGGCGCTGTTCCCGGGCACCGCGTCCAGGGAGACGAGCAGCGACTTGCCCTGCAGCTCCGCCCGATAGGCCGTGGCCTCCTTCAGGTTGAGCACCAGCCGCGTCCTGTCGCTGGCCTGGACCACGTTGATCGTGCGCAGGTTGCCCTGGTTCACCGGGATCTCCGAACGGCCCACCAGATTCTGTGTGTCCGGGAAGTCCAGCGCGATGCGCGCAGGCCGTTGCACGGTGAAGCCCGTGGGTGGCTGCGTCAGTGCATGCGTGAAATCGATCCGCACGACCTCGGTGCCGGATTGCATCGAGCTGGAAACCGCCTCGATGGCATTCTGTGCCAGCGCGGCCTGTACAAGGCCGACCATCCCGATCCCCAGCACTGCCGCACCCAGACGCATGTGCCCCGTGACCCGACGCGCGAGCTGACGCACCGTCGCCGGCACGTCGCTGCCGCACCGGTGCCACGAGGGATGAGCGATACGGAGGCCGAAACGGCTTCGCCAGGCCGTGCGAGCCCAGCCAAGGCAAGTTGCGTTGCGCTGCATTGTGAGTTTCTCGTTAAATAGTGGAAGTTAGGTATCAATCTGGTAGAAATTTGGGATGCCGCGGCTGCCGTCGTGGCGGCCCCAAAAGGCAGGTCTGCAGGGGCGGAAGAAACTGCACCGACTGACTGTTGAGGCAGGTCAAGGCGCGACAGCGCGCGTCTCGATAGCCTGGGCGCTTTCCGATCCAAGGAGTGCCCCATGGCTGTATTGCAATGGTCCGAGTCGCTGTCGCTCGAACTGCCCGAGATGGACCAGACGCACCAGGAATTCGTCGCACTGCTGGCCCGCGTCGAAACGGCCGACGACACGCATCTGGTGGCGGCATGGCGCGCGCTGGTCGACCACACGGTGGATCACTTCGGCCGCGAGGACGACTGGATGCGCAGCACCGGCTTCTCGTCGACCAACTGCCACACCGTGCAGCACCGCGTGGTGCTGGAGGTCATGTGCGAAGGGCTGGTGCAGGGCCTGAAGGGCCAGAACGAGGCGATCCGCCAGATGGCGCGCGAGCTGGCCGTGTGGTTCGTCCAGCACGCGCAGACCATGGACGCCGCCCTGGCGCTGCACCTGCGCGGCGTGGGCTTCGATGCCGCCAGCGGCGAGGTGCGCATGCCGCAGGCGCTGCCGGCGGCGCCGGTGCACGGTTGCGGTTCGGCCGCGTGTGCGACCTGACCGGGCTGCCGGCCCGGCTTACAGCCAGGTGCCGCCGCTGGGCATCTGGATCGTCGTCGCCGGGTCGCCGCTGCCCACCAGCGCGCCGATGGCGATGCTCAGCAGCGAGATGAAGATGCTGGCGAAGAAGGCGGTCCAGAAGCCCGACACCTTGAAGCCGCGCACCAGTGCCGACACCAGCAGGATCATCAGGGCGTTGATGACGAGCAGGAAGAGCCCGAAGGTCAGCAGCGTCAGCGGCAGCGTGAGCAGGATGAGCAGCGGCTTGACCACCGCGTTGGCCAGGCCCAGCAGCAGGGCCGACACCACGAGCGCGCCGGTGGTGTCGAACTTGAGCCCGCGGAACAGGTAGCTCGCGATCCACAGCGACAGCGCGGTGATGGCCCAGTGGATGAGGAAGGGGGTCAGGTTGTGCAGCATGTCGAGGGCGCCCAAAGGCGCAGGTGGTGGGCGATGGAGGCGATGAGACCCATCATATCGGCGCATGCGCGATGACTGACGCGGCGCGCCGGATCGGCTATGGTCCGGTGCATGTCGCCGCTCCCCATCAACCATTTCAAGCGCGCGCTGGCCGAAGGCCGTGCGCAGATCGGGCTCTGGTGCAGCCTGCCCGACCCCTACGTGTCGGAGATCGTCGCCGGCGCCGGCTACGACTGGCTCCTGTTCGACACCGAGCACACCCCCACCGACGTGCCGCGCATGCTGCAGCAGCTGCAGGCCGCCGCCTCGGCCGTGCCGGCGGGCGCGGTGCCCTCGTCGGCGGTCGTGCGGCCCGCGTGGAACGACACCGTGCTGATCAAGCGCTACCTCGACATCGGCGTGCAGACGCTGCTGTTGCCCTTCGTGCAGAACGCCGACGAGGCCCGCGCCGCGGTGCGCGCCATGCGCTATGCGCCCGAAGGCATCCGCGGCATGGGCGGCTCCACGCGCGCCACCAACTACGGCCGCGTGCAGGGCTACGTGCAGCATGCACACGAAGCGCTCTGCCTGCTGGTGCAGGTCGAGACGCGGGAGGCGCTCGATCGTCTGGAAGAGATCGCGAACGTCGACGGTGTCGACGGCGTCTTCATCGGCCCCGCCGACCTGTCGGCCAGCATGGGGCACCCGGGCAACCCGGGGCACCCGGAGGTGCGGGCCGCGATCGACGGCGCCATCGCCCGCATCCGCGCCTGCGGCAAGGCGCCGGGCATCCTGCTGCTCGACGAAGCGCGTGCGCGCGAATGCCTCGACCTGGGTGCGCTGTTCGTCGCCGTCGCGATGGACCTGCAGATCCTCGCGCGCGGGGCCGAGTCCGTGGCCGCGCGCTTCGGTGCGGGCGGCGGCGCGGCGAAGGCCAGCTACTGACGCTGCGCCACGTCGCTCGGCGCCGTTGACGCTGACGGCGCCGCGGCACGCAGTGCCCGCACCGGCAGCGTGATCTGCACGACGCTGCGTTCGCCGTCCGCGCCCTCCGCCTCGATGCGCAGGCCGATGCTGCCGCCGTCACCGTCCAGATGGGTCAATGCGACATCGGTGGGAACGGCGCAGCGGTGGTAGCCGGCGATCTGCGGGCCGCAGGCGGTGCGCACCGCCGCGATCTCGCGGGCGCCGGGGCGGTCCGGCCGCGCGGCGACCGCGACGCTCACCTGCCGCAGCGGGTCGGTCGCGATGAAGGTCAGCGCGGCGTGGCCCTGGCCGCTGCGCGTCGGCTCGCCGCCGAGGCTGCGCGGCGCGATGTCGAACACGACGAAGGGCGCGTCGTTGGCCAGGTAGTCGATGCGGGCCGGGTCCATGCCCAGCGGCGAAGGCGGGCCGGCCGCCGCGCCGTGCGGCCACGGGCTGAGCGCGAGCGTGAACGCGATGAGGGGGGCGGCGCGGAAGTGCTTCATGGGGCTCTCCACCGTTCGTCTGCCCCGCAGTGTCTGCCTCGGCGAGCGCCCTGTCTTTGAGGGTGGACCCGGGGGGCGGCGTCAGCCTACGTCCGCAAGGCGGTGCCGCCTGTGAGCCGGCCGCGCACCCGCCACAGCAGCGTCACCGCGATCGACATGTTCAGCAGGTTCCACGCGATGCCGTTGACGAAGGCGGCGTGGTAGCTGCCGGTCAGGTCGAACACCTTGCCCGACATCCAGCCGCCCAGCGCCATGCCGAGCAGCGTGCACATCAGCACGGTGCCGACCCGCGCCCCGGCCTCGGCAGGCGGGAAGTGCTCCCGCACGATGATGGCGTACGAGGGCACCAGGCCACCCTGGAACAGCCCGAACATCGCCGACACCACGAAGAGCGGCACGAGCCCGTCGAAGGGCAGGAACAGCAGCAGTGCCACGCACTGCAGCGCCGAGCCCAGCAGCAGCGTGCGCAGCCCGCCGATGCGGTCGCAGATGGCGCCCGACACCAGCCGGCTGACGATGCCGCAGGCCAGCATGAGCGACAGCATCTGCGCGCCGCGTGCCGCGCCGAAACCGAGGTCGGTGCAATAGGCCACGATGTGCACCTGCGGCATCGCCATCGCGACGCAGCAGGCGACACCGGCCACGCACAGCAGCCCCTGCGCCGTGCCGAGACTCAGGCCGAAGGGGCGCAGGGTGTCGGCGTCGATCGGCGACCCCGCGACGGGTGCGGCGTTCATCACCACGGCCGGCGGACGCGGGCGCATGAACAGCGCCAGCCCGAACATCGCGACGCCGCAGAACACGCCCATGCCCAGGTAGGCCTGGCGCCAGCCCACCGTCTCGACGAAGTGCTGCACGATGGGCGGCCACACGGCCCCGGCGATGTAGTTGCCGCTGGCGCAGATCGCCACCGCGATGCCGCGCCGCTTCACGAACCAGAGCGAGGTGTCGGCCACCAGCGGTGCGAACGCGGCCGAACTGCCGAGCAGGCCCACCAGCACGGCCTGCGCCGCGACGAAGACGACGATGTTCGGCGCAAGGGCGCACGCGACATAGCCCAGCCCGAGCGCGACCGCCCCGCCGAGCAGCGGCCACATCACGCCGAAGCGGTCGGCCAGCCGGCCCATCACCACGCCGCCGACGCCGAAGCCGATCATCAACAGCGTGTAGGGCAGCGAGGCCTGCGCGCGGTCGATGCCGAACTCGGCCTGCACCGCGGGGATGACGACCGACACCACGTACATGCCGCTGCTGCCCACCGTCATGATGAGCAGCGTGACGAGCAGGCGCCACAGGGCGTAGCGTGAATCGGGCGCGTGTGCGTCGTGCGGACGCGGGTCGGATGCGGTCAGGGGCATGCGGTGGTGTCTCGTCGTTCGCCATCTCGGGGTGGCATTCATCGGCGACGGCCTGGCCTGGCGGTCGGCGTCGGCGTGCATTGTGGCCGGTGCGGCGCCGGTCAGCCGGCCAGCGGCAGCGTGATCGTGCCTGCCAGCGGCACGTCGTCGATGCGCTCGCCGCTGGCGACGATCACCGCACGGCCGCCTTCCTGCGCCACCTCCGCGAGCGTGCGCCACAGGCAGCGCATCGAGCCGGCGTCGAGGCCACCGGTCGGCTCGTCGAGCAGCGTCAGCGGCCGGCTGGACGCGAGCGCGGCGGCCAGCCACACCTTGCGCTTGGAGCCCGTCGACAGCATGAACATCTTCTTCGCGAGATGCGGCCCGAGCGAGAAGCCGTCGACCAGCGCCTGCCAGCGCGCGGCGTCGAAAGGCTCGTCGGCCCGGCGCAGCGACGCGGCGCATTCCTCGACGCCCATCGCGTCGAAGGCGTCGGTGGACGGGTCGACGAAGAACACCTGGCGCCGGTAGGCCTCGGCCGCGACCGGCAGCGCCGCGCCGGCCAGTGTCAGCCGGCCGCCGGTGGCGGGCAGGGCGCCGGCCAGCACGCGCAGCAGCGTCGACTTGCCGCTGCCCGTGTCGCCGTGCAGCAGCGTCACGCCGGCCCCGATGCGGGCCGACCAGCCGGCGGCGATCGGCAGGTCGCCGGGGTAGGCGAAGCGCAGGTTGTCGATGTGGAGGATCGGGGTCGTCGAAGCGGGGTTCATGGCGCCGACCCTAACGCAAGCGCGCCTGCGCCCCCAGCCAGTCGGCGAAGGCGGCCAGCAGCGGTCGCGGCTCGCCGCGGTCCGGCGTGACGAGGTAGTAGTTGCGCTGCCCGGACAAGGGCCGTGCGCAGGCCACCACCAGCTCGCCGCGCGCGATCTCGTCGTCGATCAGCATGGTGGGCATCAGCGCCACGCCCAGGCCGTGCGCCGCGGCGGTGGCCAGCATCGAGAACAGCTCGTAGCGCGGCCCGGTGCGCGCGCGCGGCGCGTCGATCTGCTGCGCGTCGAACCATTGCCGCCAGCCGTCGGGCCGGGTGCTCTGCTGCAGCAGCGGCATCTGCGCGATGGCGGCCGGCGCCACCGGCCTGCCGCGCGGCAGCAGGCGCGGGCTGCAGACCGGCACCACGTCCTCGGGCATCAGCAGCAGCGCGCGGGTGCCGGCCCAGTTGGCGACCTGCGCCGGCGTGCCGGCATAGAGCGCGGCATCGAACTCGCCGTCGGCGAAGAGGAAGGGGCGGGTGCGGGTCTCGATGTGCACCACCGCATCGGGCTGCAACTGCGCGAAGCCGGGCAGCCGCGGCAGCAGCCAGCGCGTGGCGAAGGTGGGCACCGCCGCCAGCGCGAGCGATCCGCCGCTGCCCTGGTCGGCCATCGCATCGAGCGTGTCGCGCTCCATCGATTCGAGCCGCAGCGCGGTCTGGCGCGCATAACTGGTGCCGCTGGGCGTCAGCGCCACGCCATGCCGCGTGCGGCGGAACAGCGCGACGCCGAGGAAGGCCTCGAGCGCGCCGATCTGCCGCGACACGGCGCTCTGCGTGAGCGACAGCTCCTGCGCGGCGCGTGTGTAGCTTTCGTGGCGGGCGGCGGCGTCGAAGCACACCAGCGCCTGCAAGGGGGGAATCTTTCGCCGCATGCGAGGCCTCAGATATTCTGGGAATTCATATCTGGCTGAGTATTGCTCGTTTGCCTCGACCCTGCGCGGCGGCTAGGATCGTCCGATCCTTCTTTCCCCCATTTCCCTCTTTCCGGAGACAGCCACATGGCCGCCAAAGCGCAATTCCACTGGGACGATCCCTTCCTCCTCGACCAGCAACTGACCGACGAGGAACGCATGATCCGCGACGCGGCCAACGCCTACTGCCAGGAGCGCCTGCTCCCGCGCGTGCAGGAGGGCTTCCGCACCGGCGAGACCGACCCGGCCATCTTCCGCGAGATGGGCGCGCTGGGCCTGCTGGGCCCGATGATCCCCGAGCAGTACGGCGGCCCCGGCCTCAACTACGTGGCCTATGGCCTGATCGCCCGCGAGGTCGAGCGCGTCGATTCGGGCTACCGCTCGATGGCCAGCGTGCAGAGTTCGCTGGTGATGGTGCCGATCAACGAATTCGGCACCGAAGCGCAGAAGCAGAAGTACCTGCCCAAGCTCGCCACCGGCGAATGGATCGGGTGCTTCGGCCTGACCGAGCCCGACCATGGCTCCGACCCCGGCAGCATGGTCACCCGCGCCAAGAAGGTGGCGGGCGGCTACGCGATCAGCGGCGCCAAGATGTGGATCAGCAACTCGCCGATCGCCGACGTGTTCGTCGTGTGGGCCAAGGAAGTCAGCGAGTCCGGCACCGTCGGCCCGATCCGCGGCTTCGTGCTCGAGAAGGGCATGAAGGGCCTGTCGGCGCCTGCGATCCACGGCAAGGTCGGCCTGCGCGCCAGCATCACCGGCGAAATCGTGATGGACAACGTGTTCTGCCCCGAAGAGAACGCCTTCCCCGAAGTGCAGGGCCTGAAGGGCCCCTTCACCTGCCTCAACAGCGCGCGCTACGGCATCTCGTGGGGCGCGCTCGGTGCCGCCGAAGACTGCATGCACCGCGCCCGCCAGTACGTGCTCGACCGCAAGCAGTTCGGCCGCCCGCTCGCGGCCAACCAGCTCATCCAGAAGAAGCTGGCCGACATGCAGACCGAGATCGCGCTGGGCCTGCAGGGCTGCCTGCGCCTGGGCCGCATGAAGGACGAAGGCACCGCCGCCGTGGAAATCACCTCGATCCTCAAGCGCAACAACTGCGGCAAGTCGCTCGACATCGCCCGCATGGCGCGCGACATGATGGGCGGCAACGGCATCAGCGACGAGTTCGGCGTGGCGCGCCACCTGGTGAACCTGGAAGTGGTGAACACCTACGAGGGCACGCACGACATCCACGCGCTCATCCTGGGCCGCGCCATCACGGGCATCGCCGCCTTCGCGAACTGAGCATGAGCATCCCGTCGAAGGAAGGCGCGCTCGCCGGCCTGAAGGTGCTCGACCTGTCCCGCGTGCTCGCGGGGCCGTGGTGCACGCAGATCCTCGCGGACCTGGGCGCCGACGTCGTGAAGATCGAGCGGCCCGGCGTCGGCGACGACACGCGCGGCTGGGGCCCGCCCTTCCTGAAGGACGCGGACGGCCACGACACGACCCAGTCGACCTACTTCACCGCCTGCAACCGCAACAAGCGCTCGGTCACGGTCGACATGGCCACGCCCGAGGGCCAGGCGCTGCTGCAGCGCATGGCCGCGCAGAGCGACGTGGTGGTGGAGAACTTCAAGACCGGCGGCCTGGCGCAGTACGGGCTCGACTACCAGAGCCTCAAGGCCGCGAACCCGCGCCTCATCTACTGCAGCGTGACCGGCTTCGGCCACGACGGCCCGCATGCGCAGCGCGCCGGCTACGACCTGATGATCCAGGCCACCAGCGGGATGATGAGCATCACCGGCCGTCCCGACGACGTGCCCGGCGGCGGCCCGCTGCGCGTGGGTGTGGCGCTGACCGACCTGTTCACCGGCGTGTACGCCAGCACGGCCATCCTGGCCGCGCTCGAGGTACGTCACCGCACCGGCGAAGGCCAGCACATCGACATGGCGCTGCTCGACGTCGGCATGGCCATCCTCGCGAACCAGGCCAGCGCCTTTCTCAACACCGGCGACGTGCCGCAGCGCCAGGGCAACACGCACCCCAGCCTGGCGCCGTACCAGGAGTTTCAGACGCAGGACGGCGCCATGCTGCTGGCCATCGGCAACAATGGCCAGTTCGCGCGCTTCTGCGAGGCGGCCGGCCATGCCGAGTGGGCGGCCGACGAGCGCTTCGCGACCAACACGCTGCGCGTGAAGCACCGCGACGTGCTGATCCCGCTGATGCAGGACGTGACGCGCACGCGCAGCACGGCCGCATGGATCGCGTTGCTCGAAGACAAGGCCGTGCCCTGCGGCCCGATCAACAACATCGCGCAGGCCTTCGACGACGAGCAGGTCAAGGCGCGCGGCCTGGCCGTGACGTTGCCGCGCGACGCGGGCGACGGCATCGCGAGCATCACCGGCGTGGCCAGCCCGCTGCGCCTGTCGGCCACGCCGCCGGTGCTGCGCCGTGCCCCGCCGGCCCTCGGGCAGCACACCGACGAGGTGCTGGCCGAGTGGGGCGTCGACCCCGCACAGATCGCGGCCCTGCGCGCCGCCGGGGTGGTCTGACGGCGCGTTCCGACGCGCGCCGCCGGGCGCTCAGAATGCGCGGCCGACCACGGCGAGGGCGACCACCACGACGCCGAGCGTCAGGTTCACCGCCACCAGCTTGCGGATGCTGCCCAGCTGGGCCGCCGCCACCGGCCATTCGCGCGCAGCGACGGCGCGCTGCAGCCGGGCGTAAGGCGCAAAGCGGATGTGCAGGAAGAGCGCCATCATCACCAGGCCCACGGTGAACATGCCATGCACGCTCCAGTGAACGCGGGCGAAGCCGCCGCCGGCCATCAGCAGCCATAGGCCGCTGACGAGGGTCGCCGCCACCGCGATCGACACGCCGATGAAGAAGCGCGACAGGGCCGCCGCCATGAAGGCCAGCCGCTGCGGCGGCTCGAGCGTGGCCACCGCGGCGGGCCGCACGGCGAAGTGCATCACCGCCATGCCGCCGACCCAGAAGGTCACTGCGATCAGATGGAGGAAGAGAAGGAGCGAGGTCGTGAGGAGCATGGCGCAGCGTAGACCACAAAGCCCGGCATTCTTCCTTCCAGGGGCTTCAGCCTTGGCATTCCTGTGCCGATAGCTTCTCTGACAGGAGCCGGCGTCGATGTTCGCGCATGGTGCGCGGCGCGCGCGGCCCTCGTCGCCCAGGAGGTGTGCGCCGCACGTCACCACGGCGCGTCGGTCGACAGGAGAGATTCTGATGAGTACCCATACGGCAGTTCGGCTTTCGTTCGCGAAACGCAAACAGGGCGATGCCACCGCGCATGTGCGGGTCGCCGGGCGCGGTTCGATCTTCGAGCCCCTGCGCACGCGCGGCCCGCGCGCCTCAGACGTTCACATGGCCTCGGCGCTTCATGCCGAGAACAATGTGGTCGATCGCGCCCGGATGTCGGCGGCGCAGGCCGCCGCGCTGGCTGCCCGCGAAGCGGCCGAGGCCCAAACGCTCAAGGCCATCGTGCTGTCGATGCTCGGCGTCCGCTCGCGCTGAGTCGCGACGGCCGTCGGCGCGCCCAGGCAGCGACGCGCGCTCATGGATTCCAGGGCGAGCGGTCGGTGCGCGCCGTCGCGACCACTCCTGGATTTCGCTGCGGCCGATCCCCAGGTCCTTGAGTTCATGGTCGCTCATGCCGCGCAGCTCGCGCGTGTCGGCCGACGCGCCGCCGGTGCCGCACACGCGGCCCAGCCAGCGGCGCAGCGAGGCGAGCAGGGAGGTGGATGCGGTGGGTTGCGGGCGGGTCATCGAAAGCTCCTGGTGCTGAAAGGAGCCGCCATCTTCTGCGCCGGCGTGCTATTGTGGAAGTTGAGATTTCTGAGGCCATCGATCAGCCTTCCTGATAGCTCGACACGGCCACGATTCCATGCGTCAACTCAACCTCGACCAACTGCGCACGCTGGTGGCGATCGCCGACCTCGGCACCTTCTCCGCGGCCGCGCAGGCGCTGCATCTCGCGCAGCCGACGGTCAGCCTGCACATCAGCGAGCTCGAATCGCGGCTGGGCGCGCGACTGGTGGCGCGCGGCAGCCGCAGCGTCACGCTCACGCCGGCCGGCGCGGCGCTGGTCGAGCGCGGCAGGCGCCTGCTGCGCGATGCCGACGACGCCGTCGACGCGGTGCGCCGGCAGGCCGAAGGCCGCATCGGCCGCGTGCGGCTGGGCACCTCGACCGGCGTGGTGATCGACCTGTTGCCGCAGGTGCTCGAGACGCTGCAGGCGAGCCATCCCGGCATCGATGTCGAGGTGAGCATCCTCGGCTCTGCCGATGCGATGTCGCGCCTCGCGCAGGGCACGCTCGACATCGGGCTGGTCGCGATGCCGCAGCCGCCGCTGCGTGACCTGGTTGTCACGGCCTGGCGCAGCCAGCCCATGATGGCCTTCGTGCCGCCGAAGTGGAAGGCGCCCAGGCGCGTGACGCCGGCCTGGCTCGCGGCCCAGCCGTTGATCTTCAACGACGCCACCACCCACATGTACCGGCTCGCCGTGGAATGGTTCGCCAACGCCGGCCAGGCACCGCGCGCGCGCATCGAGCTGAACTACGACGTCGCCATCCGCAGCCTGGTGGCCGCCGGCTACGGTGCGGCCATGCTGCCGCTGACACCGGGCACCGACGACGCCTGGCGCGAGCGCGTGCAGATCCTGCCGCTGAGCCCGAAGCTGACGCGGCACCTGGGCATCGCGCACCGCAGCAAGGCCTCGCTCGACGGCGCGACCGAGTGGGTCATCGAGACGCTGATGGGGTTTCGGCAGGCTTGAGCCCGCCCCAGGTTTCGACCTGTGCCGCGACCCAGTCGGGGTCGTCCAGCGCGAGGTCGTGGCCGGCCGTCGGGTGCTCGGCAATTGGCAACCGCCACGCCTGCGCCAGGCGGCGCGAACAGCCCGGATCGACGAGCACGTCGCCTCCGCCGACCAGCACCTGCAATGGCACGCCCGGCGCCTGCGCCGGTGCCCGGTAGCGCGCCGCCGCGAGCAGCTGGCGCAGCGCGTTCGCTATCGACACGGGATGCCGTTCGCGCAGTGCGACCCAGGCATCGACGACCGCCATCTTCTGCGCCGCGGTGAAGCGGCGCCGGCTGGTCAGCCGCAGCACGATGGCTTCGCGCGCCTGCGCATCGCGCCACGGCCACAGCACGCCGAGCAGCGCGGGGTAGTGGCGCGGCCGCAGGCGCTGGTGCCACGCGCTGAAGGGGCGCAGGCTGGTGTTGACCAGCACGGCGCTGGCCACTTCCTGCGGATGCCGATGCGCCCATTCGACCGCGACCATCGCGCCGAGCGACATCGCGAGCAGGTGGCAGCGCGTCACGCCGCGGGCGTGCAGTTGCGCGCGGCAGTCTTCCATCGTCGCGCGGATCGAGGTCGGGCTGCGCACCGCGTGCCGCTCGCCGGCACCGGGCAGGTCGATCGTGAGGATGCGCACGCCGGGCAGGCGTTCGGCCAGCAACGCCGGCAGTGGCCCCCAGTGCCCGGCTTCGCGCGTGAGGCCGCGCAGCAGCACCCACGGGAGGTCGCCGGCCGCGGGGTTCATGGGGCGTCGTACCAGCGCGCCAGCGCCTGCGCATGGTGGCGGCGCCGCGCCTCGTCCACCGGCACCCACTGCGTGTGGCTGCTCGCCGCGCGCGTGATGAAGTCCATCCACCCCAGGTGCCGCCGCAGCACGCGCTGCTGCCGGTGCGCGATCACCGGGTTGAAGATGCCGTGGCGCGAGAAGAGCTGGCGCGGATTCTTCTTCACCCACAGCCACGAACCCATCTCCAGCGTGAGCGGCAGGAAGAGCGTGTCGGGCCGGGCGCAGGCCGTGAGGTAGAGGTGGTCCCACAGGTCGCCGTGGGCCGTGTACTGCCGGCTCTGCGGCTCGAGCACGTAGGGGTGGTGCAGCAGGCCCAGGTCGATCAGCTCGCCCAGGGCGTGCATCTCGGGCAGGTGCGCCATCGGCTTGGGCGTGTGCGCATAGGGGAACCACAGGCGGTCCGCCAGGCCGAAGCCGGAGTGGCAGTCGAGCGCGATGCTGAAGGGGCGGCTGAGCAGCTCGCGCTCGACCAGCGCGCACAGCGCCTGGCTTTCGGCTTCCATCGCGGCGCCTTCTTCGCCGCGGTACCAGGGCAGTGCGGCGCTCAGGCGCTGCCCGCCGAGCAGCCAGGGCACACGCCCCAGCGCATCGATCGGCGCATTGCGCATCAGGTCGACGCCACGCGGGTTGGCGCGCGTGCCCAGCCACAGGCCGCCGGGGTTGACGATGGGCACGAAGACCAGGCGCAGCGTCTCGAGCTGCCGCTGCAGCGTGGTGTCCCACTGCAGCCGCGTGACGATGCTGCGCAGATAGGCGATGGTCACCTGTGCGCCGATGCGTTCGAGCCCGTGCACGCCGCCGAAGAAGCCGACGGCCGGCACGTCGCTGCGCTCGCTGCCGAGCAGGAAGGCCTGCACCTCGAAGCGCTCGCCGCCGGCGTCGACGCTGCACAGCACGCGCCGTTCCATCGCCGGCCCGGCAAGGTCGACGAGGGCCTGCAATTCGAGGAGTTCGGGCAGTTCGGAGGGGCTGGCGGGGCGCATGGTGCGGAGTGGATTCCGCCCCGAGCATAGCCATCGGCCTGCCATCAAACCGTCATGTTCGGCGCGTAGGGTGGCAACGTTCTTCCACCACTTTCGAGGCCTGCCATGCGCGCTGCCCTGCACCTGCCGACGACCGCGTTCCACGTGTGCCGTGTGCTGGCCGGCGCGCTCGTGTGGGGCGTGACGGAATCGATCGCGCTGGCGCGCTCGCGCCGCCGCGGCGCGCGCTGATCAGCCGCCGCGATCAACCACCGAAGCCGGCGCTGCCGGCCAGCGTGCCCAGGCGCCGCAGGGCCGCGTCGAGCCCGTCGTCGTAGGGCCAGCCGCAGTTCAGCCGCAGGAAGCGGTCGCTGCGCGCGCTGTTCGAGAACAGCCAGCCCGGGGCGATCGCGATGCCTTCCTGCAGCGCGGCATCGAACACCGCGGCCGACGAGCAGCCCTCGGGCAACTCGACCCACAGCTGCAGGCCGCCCGGCGGCAGGTTCATGCGCGTGTCCTCGGGGAAGTAGGTCGCGATGGCCTCGGCCGTGCGCTCGCGCTGCCCGCGCAGGGCGGTGCGCAGGCGCCGCAGGTGGCGGTCGTAGGCGCCGGTGCCCATGAACTGCCCGGCGCCGAGCTGCGAGAGGATCTCGTTGTTGCGCGTCTGCGTGTACTTGAGCATCTCCACGCGCGCCTGCCAGCGGCCGGCGGTGATCCAGCCCAGCCGCAGGCCGGGCGCCAGAATCTTGTGCATCGACGCGCAGTGCAGCACGTTGCCCGTGCGGTCCCACGACTTGAGCGCGCGCGGCGTGCCCTCGGCGTCGAGCAGCTCGGTGTAGGTGTCGTCCTCGATCAGCGCGATGCCGTGGGTGTCGCACAGCGTCACCAGGCGTTCCTTGTGCGCGTCGGGCATCACGCTGCCCAGCGGGTTCTGCAGGTGCGGCACCACCACCAGGGCCTGGATGTCGCCGTAGGTCTGCACGGCGAGTTCGAGCGCCTCGATCGACAGGCCGGTCTGCGGGCTGGTCGGGATCTCCAGCGCGCGCAGGCCGAGGCTCTCGAGCACCTGCAGCAGGCCGTAGAAGGTGGGTGATTCGACGGCGATGGTGTCGCCCGGCTTGGCCACCGCACGCAGCGCGAGGTTGAGTGCCTCGATGCAGCCGTTGGTGACCAGCACGTCGTCCGGCGCGATCGCCATGCCGGCCGCCACCGCACGCTGGGCGATCACGCTGCGAAAGTGCGGGTCGCCCTGCAGCGGCGGCACGCTGGAGACGACGTCCGGCCGCAGGCGCAGGGCGCGCGTCATCGCGGCGCGCAGCTCCTCGGCCGGGTAGAACTGCGGCGCCGCACGGGCGATCGAGAGGTTCAGACGGACCTTGGCGGCGCGCCGCCGCGCCACGAAGTCCGACACCTGGCCGTGGATGCCCACGTACTGCGCCGGGTCCGGGCGCAGGCCGGCCAATGGCTCGTCCATCCGCGCCATGCGCAGGCGCTGCGGCTGCCGCACGAAGTAGCCGGAGCGTTCGCGCGCCTCGGCCCAGCCGTCGGATTCGAGCGTGCGGCACAGTTGCAGGGCGGTCGACAGGCTGATGTCGTGCAGCCGCATCAGGCTGCGCAGCGAGGGCATGCGCGCGCCCGGCTGCAGCGCGCCGGCCTCGATCGCGCCCCGGTAGTGGGTCGCGAGCTGGCGGTAGAGCGGCGGGGGCGTCGTCATGGACATGGGCCGATGCTGGCCTGCGCTGGGGCCGCGCAACAGATGCAGATTCCTGGAAAGTGACCATAACAGAGGGTGCCGCGCCGCGTCTGTTCCGGTCACAACCGGGCCGCCTGTGCCTGTTGCGAGACGGCCTCGCGGCGGAGCATCGAGGCCTCGCTTCAAGGAGTTCCCGATGACCTCGACCTCGACCCGGCCCTCGACGACACGCACCCTGCGGCTGCAGCGCGGCCAGGCCCTGCATGTGGCGCTCGACGCCGGCACCCGGCTGCAGGTGGCCGCGGGCGCGGTGGTGCTGCGCGAGCCGATGCGCTGGCTGGCCGATACCGTGGTGACGCCCACCATTCGGCTGGCCGAAGGCCAATGCCATGCGCTGGCGGCGGGCGGCGGCTGCGTGCTGGAGGCGGTCGATGGCGACGTCGAACTGTTGCAGCATGGGCCGGTGTCGCGCTGGCAGGGGCTGTGGCGCCGGTGGCGGCTGCCTGCGGCGCTCGCCTGAGCCACTGCACATGGCCTATCCTGCGGTCATCCGATCCGACAGGACCCCATGAAAAGCTCCACCCTCCTGCTCGCCGCATGCCTGCTCGCGGCCGTCGTCCCCGCCGCCGCGCAGGTTTCCGTGAACATCAACGTCGGCGACCAGGTTGCGCCGCGGCCGCCGCCCCCGCCGCGCCACGAGCGCATGCCCGGCCTGCGCGCCGGCCATGTGTGGGTGCCGGGCCATTGGCAATGGAATGGACGCGACTACGTCTGGGTGCGCGGCCACTACGAGGCACAGCGCTCCGAGCGCCGCCACTGCCCGCCCGGCCAGGCGAAGAAGGGCAACTGCTGATGATCGCGTGCCGAAAAGCTACTGCATCCGGCCGCTGAGGTACGGCTCCGGGTCGACCGCCACGCCGGCCTTGCGGATCTCGAAGCGCAGCTTCACGCGGTCGGTGCCGCTCTGGCCCATCTCGGCGATCGGCTGGCCGCGTGCGACCTGATCGCCCTCGGCCACCAGGGCACGGCTGATGTGCGCATAGGCCGTGATGAAGTCGTTGTCGTGCTTGAGGATGACCATCGTGCCGTAGGCCGGCAGCGCGCTGCTCACCAGCACCACCTGTCCGGCGCGGGACGCGCGGATCGGGTCGCCCATGCGTCCACCGATGTCGATGCCCTTGTTCAGGTTGCCGTCGAAGCGCCCGATCACCGGGCCGGAGGCCGGCGCGCCGAAGCTGGCACCCGGCATGTCGCGCAGGCCGGGCGGCGTCGGTGCGGGTACGGGCACCGGCGGTGCGGGGGCCGGCGTCGGATAGCTGGGCAGCGGTGCCATGGGCGGTAGCGGCGTGGTGGTGCCGCAGGCAGCGAGGACGGCGGCCGCGACGGCCACCAGCGTCGAGCGGCGCATCACGGACGGAAGAGGAAAGAGGTGCATGTTCGAGCCCATGGTGTGTGCAATGCCTTCTGGCGAGGTTCGTCGGCGTTCGATGGTTCCCTGTTCGACGCGATCATCGCGCCGATGTTCCGGGCCGGCGGCGGGGAAGTCCCTGAGTGGCGGCCGGCTATCGCGGCTTCGAAGGGTAGTCGTTCTCGACCCAGGCCTCGGCGCTGGTGGCCGTGAGCTTGAAGGTCGGCGCCACGCGCGCTTCGCCGAGCGTCGTGCCCGATTCGTCCTGCGCGCTGAGCAGGCCATGCGGGTTGTCCTCGTCGGGCACGATGCGCAGCGCCACGCGGATGCGCTCGGTGCCATGGCCGACGAACACATGCTTGTTGAGCTGCGCATGCAGCTGCTGCTCGTGACGGCGCAGCACCTCGTTGGCGGTCTTCACCAGCGTGTGGAAGGCCGGCGTGTCCAGTGGCTTGGGGTTCTTCTTGTCGCGGCCCATGGTCCAGGGGCCGACCAACGCGGGTTCGGGGTCGCCATGGCGCGTCATCGCGACGGCCCAGCCGTCGTCGTCCTCGTTCTTGATGATGCGGGCGGTCCACTGCTCGTCGCCCCACAGCGTGGGCGTCTGGATCGGTTCGGTGCCGGACTCGTCGGCGGTGCTTGAAATGTCGGTCATGAGGGGTCGAGTCTTGCACAGCTGCACGACGCGGCGCCGAGCGGCTCAGAACACCGACAGCCCGGTCTTCGCGACGAACAGTTCCAGCGCCTTCAGGCCGAGCAGCGAATTGCCCGTGGTGTCGAGCGCCGGCGACCACACGGCCAGCGTGAGGTGGTCGGGCACCACGGCCACGATGCCGCCGCCCACGCCGCTCTTGCAGGGCAGGCCGATCGAGAAGGCCACGTCGCCGGCCGCGTCGTAGGTGCCGCAGGTGAGCATCAGCGCGTTGAGGCGGCGCGTCTGGCGCTCGGTGCAGACGGCGGGGCGCCCGCCGAGCGGATGGGCGCCGTCGCGACTCAGGAAGGCCGCGGCGCGCGCCAGCTGCAGGCAGGTCATGCGCAGCGCGCACTGGTGGAAGTACACATCGAGCGTCGGCGCGACGTCGTTGTCGATCTTGCCGAAGCTCTTCATGAAGTTGGCCAGCGCGTAGTTGCGGTAGCCGGTGGCGGCCTCCGACGCGGCCACCTCTTCGTCGAAGGCGATCGGCTCGCCCGCCAGGTCGCTCATCAACGCGAGGATGTCGCGCTGGGCGTCGCCCTGGCTCAGCAGCCGGTCGGCCACCGCGATGGCGCCGGCATTGATGAAGGGGTTGCGCGGTTTGCCTTGCTCGTTCTCGAGCTGCACCAGCGAGTTGAAGGGGTTGCCCGAAGGCTCGCGGCCGATGCGCTGCCACAGCGCGTCGCCCAAGCGGCGCATTGCCAACGTGAGCGTGAAGAGCTTCGAGATGCTCTGGATGGAGAAGGGCACGGCCGCATCGCCGGCACAGGCCTCCTGCCCGTCGCAGGTGCGCAGCGCGATGCCGAAGTGCAGCGCCGGCACGCGCGCCAGTGCCGGGATGTAGCTGGCCACCGTGCCGGCGCGCCCGAGCAGGGGGCGCAGTTCGGCGTCGATCTCGTCGAGGACGGGCTGGAAGTTCATGGGGCGATTCTCCGGGGCCGGCTCAGCCCCACAGCCGGTGCTGCAGGACCAGCGCGCCCAGCGCGCCGGCCAGCGCCAACGGCATCGCGACGACGCCCACGCGCAGGAACTGCCAGGCCGTCACGTTCTCGCCTTCGCGCCGGATCGCGACCAGCCACAGCAGCGTGGCGAGCGAGCCGGTGAGCGACAGGTTCGGCCCGAGGTCGATGCCGATCGCCACCGCGCTGCGGATCAGCGGCGAGGCGTCGGCGCTCGCCAGCACCGAACCGGCGATCAGACCGGCCGGCAGGTTGTTCATCAGGTTGCACAGCAGGGCGACGAGCGCGCCGGTGCCGATGGCGGTGCCGGCCGGCGCGGCGTCGGCAGCATTGCGCAGCGCGTGGCTCAGCAAGGGGATCAGGCCCGAATGCACCAGCCCCTCGACTAGCACGAAGAGGCCGGCGACCAGAGCCAGCACGCTCCACGACACGCCGCGCAGCAGCGCCCACGGCGCGCTGCGTTCGCGCAGCAGCACGCCGATGCAGGCCAGCGCGCTGGCGCCCAGCGTCATCGCGCCGAGCGGGCCGTCGAGCGCGGACGTGACGACCAGCACCACCGCGACGATCGCGATGCCCCAGCCGGCCCAGCGCCCGCCGGTGGAGAGCACGGGTTGTTCGATGTCGCGTGCGATCGGCGCGGCCAACGCATCGCGCTGCAGCCAGCGCAGCACCGCGTAGGTGACGACGATCGACGCCACCGAGGCCAGCGCGAACTGCGCGATCCACGTGCCCAGCGGCGGCAGATGCGCCCCAAAGATGACGAGGTTGGCCGGGTTGGAGATCGGCAGCACGAAGCTCGCGGCGTTGGCGATGAGGGCGCAGGCTAGCAGGTAGGGCAGGGGCTTGGCGCCGGCCTTCCTCGCTGCCGCGTAGACGGCCGGCGTGAGCACCACAGCGGTGGCGTCGTTCGACATGAAGACCGTCACCACCACGCCGATGGCGTACACGCCGAAGAAGAGCCGCGGCGCCGAGCCGCGCGCATGGTGCACCGCGCGCGCGGCGAGAAAGTCGAACAGCCCCTCGCGCCGCGCGAGCTCCGAGATCAGCATCATCCCGGTGAGGAAGAGGTACACGTCGAGGCCCTTGCCGACCGCGTGCAGCGCCACGCGCCACGGCAGCAGTTGCGCGGCCACCAGCAGCAGCGCGCCGGCCACGGCCCACACCGCCTCCGGCCAGCGGCCGGGCCGAAGGATCACGGCGGCGGTGGCGAGCGTGGCGATGGCCCAGGTGGCGAGGTGGGCGGGGGGAATGGACGTGAGCGTCACGCGGCGCTCGCCTTTCGGTTCACCAGCAGGATCCCCACGCCCACCCCCAGCAGCGCCAGCACGAGCTGCACCGTGAGCGGCTCCTTGAGCAGCACCACGCCGAACACCAGCGCGAACAGCGGCGTGAGGAAGGTGAAGGACGAGATGCGCGTGGCCGGGTAATGCCGCACCAGCCACATCCACGCCAGGTAGGTGGCGAAGGCGCCGATGACGGTCTGCAACGCGATCGAGAACCAGGCGTAGCCCGAGTACGACCAGCCGCGTTGCTCACCGAGCAGCAGCGACATCAGGGGCGAGGCCGCGGCGGTGACGGCGATTTGATAGAAGAGCGCCTTCTCGGCGGTGGCCGTCGCCATCTTCGTGGTGCGCAGCGCCAGCGTGGTCAGGCCCCACAGCAGGCCGGCCAGCAGCGCGAGGGCATCGCCGCGCAACTGCGTGGCGCCGGCCGGGTGCGTGAAGCTCTCGCTGAAGGCGAGTACCACGCCCGCGAAGGCCAGCGCCAGGCCGAACCATTGCGCGCCGCGCAATTTCTCGGCGGGCACGAAGCGCGGCAGCAGCAGCGCCACGGTGAAGGGCGCGCAGTACAGGAAAACCGTCAGCCGCGACGCGCTGGTGTACTGCAGGCCGGTGTAGATGCAGAGGAATTCGCCGGAGAAGAGCAGGCCGACCAGCAGGCCGCTCCACAGCGTGCCGTCGCGCTCGAACAGCTTCACGCCGCGCGCCAGGCACCACAGCATCAGCAGCACCACCGCGCCGGTCATGCGGATGGTGGCCTGCCACATCGGCGGCACCTCGACCACGGTGGTCTTGATGAGGATCTGCTGCAGGCCCCAGAAGGCGCAGCACGCCACGAGGATCGTGGTGGCACGGGGGTCGAGGTGGGGCTTGCGGTCGGTCATGGGTCTGGGTGGCGCGCGGGAGGTCGGCCCGGGATCGTAGCTGCCTGTCTCAGACGGCGAACTTCGCCGCCGCCAGCGGCGAGCCGGCACCCTCGAAGCGCTTGCCGATGGCGGTGAGCTGCGCCTCCAGGAACTCCAGAAACATCCCCATCGCGACCGTTGTGGTCTGGCCGCTGCGCTGGTACAGGCAGTCGTGCGACCAGGCGCCGGTGTCTGCCAGGCCTTGCCACGCGAGCACGCCAGCGGCCACGTCTTCCGCCACGTTCTCGGGGATCAGGAAGCCGATGCCCACGCCGGTGCGTACCAGGCGCCGCACCATGGCCACCGAGCTGGTCTCGACGAGCGGCCGTGCCTTGCGGTGCTCGCGATGGTCGATCTGGTCGACCATCGCGCGCAACTCGGTGTCGGGCGTCATGAGGATCAACGGATGGTCGAGGCAGTCGCGCAGCCGCGGCGCGCGGCCCAGGTGCGTGAGCGCATGGCCGGGCGGCGTGACCAGGCCCAGTTGCTGCGCGAAGCCGCGCACCTCTTCCACGCCCGGCGGGGGCTTCCGGCGCAGGCAGAAGCCGATGTCGGCCTCGCCGGCGGCCACCCACTTGAGGATGTTCTCGCCGCTGCCCGAGCGCACGCTGTAGGTCACGCCGGGGTAGCGCTGCATCGCGATCTCGATCACGTCGGGCACCAGTTGCTCGGCCGACGAATGCGACACCGCCAGGCTGATGTGGCCGCGCCGCAGGGCGCGCAGGTCTTCGACGTGGGCCAGCGCGCTGTCGAAGTCGCGCTGGCTGCGGCGCACCGCCGCCACCATGATCTCGCCCGCGCTGGTGAGCTGCATGCCGCGCGGCAGGCGGTCGAACAGCGGGGTGCCGACCTGCTCCTCGAAGTTGAGGATCTGCTGGTGCACCGCGGCGGCGGTGAGGTGCAGCGACTCGGCCGCCTTGCGGATGGAGCCGCGTCGCGCGACCTCGTCGAAGCAGCGGAAGGACTGGGAAATGGCGGCCATCGGCGGACTGTACGTAATTTGCTAACGCGCTGTTCAAAAGAATTAGATTTTCCAGACGCGAACAAGCGCCTAGATTCCGCTCCATTGCAGGGCTGCAACGGTGCGGCCCGCCATCCCCAGGAGCTTCCCTTGACCACCACCGTCGACCAAGTCACCCAGCGCCGCCGCGGCGTCGGCCTCATCGCCCACGACCCGGCCGCGTCCGCCGGCGGCTACACGCTGATCGCGCCGCAGACGGCCGACGGCAACGTCTACCTCGTCGGCATGGACGGCGGGGTGGTGCACCAGTGGAAGATGCCGCTGCGCGCCGGCCGCCACGCGGTGATCCTGCGCAACGGCAACATGGGCTACAACGGCAACCATGCGAATTCGCCGGACCTCTACGCGGCCTGGTCGATGTGGCACGGCGGCGATTTCTCCGAAGTCACGCCCGAGGGCGAGGTCGTCTGGCACTACGAAGACCCGACCCATCACCACGACGCCAAGTGGCTGGCCAACGGCAACCTCCTGTATGCCGCCTGCGCGCCCGTGCCCGCCGGTTTCGCCGAGCGCGTGCCGGGCGGCACAGCGCACGGTCCCGGCGAAACCATGGTCGGCGACGTGATCCGCGAGGTGAACCGCGCCGGCGAGCTGGTCTGGGAATGGAAGTCGTGGGAACACCTGAAGCCGGAAGACTTCCCGATCCACCCGGGCTTCGGCCGCTACCACTGGCCGCTGGTCAACGGCCTCGACATCGATGCCGAAGGCCGCGTGCTGATGAGCCTGCGCACCACGGCCGGCATCATCGGTGTCGACAAGGCGAGCGGCGACGTCCAGCTGCACATCCCGCCGAGCGTGGTGTCGCACCAGCATGCGCCGCAGGCGCTGCCCAACGGCCACATCCTTGCCTTCGACAACGGCAACTTCCGCACCGGCGCGCATGTCGCGTTCTCGCGCGTGCTGGAGATCGACCCGACCGACAACCGCGTGGTCTGGGCCTATGCCGACGAGATGGTGAACGCCTTCTACACGGCCTTCATGGGCAACGCCCAGCGACTGTGGAACGGCAACACGCACATCACCGAGTCGGCCACCGGCCGGCTGTTCGAGGTGAACCCCGAAGGCGAAGTGGTGTGGGAATACATCCTGCCGTGGTTCGCCGAATACCCCGATGCCGCTGCCCGCAAGACGGGCCCCGGCCGGCTGAACAGCGTGTTCCAGACCTGGCGCTACGCGGCCGACCAGTTGCCCTGGCTCAAGGCCTGAAATCTTCGTTCAACTTCTTTCGCAATCGCCAATGACCACCTCCATCTTCCGCCGCACCGCCCTCGCGACGGCCCTGGCCGCCGTTTCGCTGATGACCGCCACGCTGCCCGCCGCCGCGCAGGAAGCCAAGCCCGTGCGCATCCTCACCAATTGGTTCGCGCAGCCCGACCAGGCCGGCTACTGGCAGGCGCAGCAGGACAGGCTCGGTGCCGATGCCGGCATCAGGATCACGGTGCTGCAGGGCGGCCCGAAGATCCAGACCATCCCGCAGGTCGCCTCCGGCCAGGCCGAGTTCGGCATCGGCAACGCCGACGACGTGATGCTGGCCCGCCTGCGCGGTGCGCCGGTGCGTGCGGTGTTCGCCCACCTCGACTACGTGCCCTATGCGCTGGTCTACCACGCCGACCCGGCCGTCAAGGGCATCGCCGACCTGCAGGGCCGCACCTTCGCGGTCAACATCGGCAACGCGTATTGGGAGTGGACGAAGAAGCAGTACAAGCTCGCGAACACGCGCGAGATCCCGGTCAGCGGCGACCTGAGCCTGTTCCGCAACGACCCGAAGATGGTGCAGCAGGGCTACTCGCTCTACCTGCCGGCGCGCATGGAAGAGGCCGGCATCAAGGTGCAGTCGATCTCTCTCGCGTCGCTGGGCTATCGGCCGTACAACGTGCTCTTCACCACCGACGAGATGATCCAGAAGAACCCGGCGCTGGTGAAGGCCACCATCGCCGCGGTGCAGAAGGGCTGGGCCAACTACGTGCGCAACCCGTCGGGCCTGAAGCCGATGCTCAGCGAGATGAACAAGCAGATCTCGCCGGCCGTGTACGACGCGGCCAACAAGGAAATGATCGAGAAGCTGATCTCGCACGACCTCGGCAAGATCGGCTGCATGAACGACGCGCGCTGGACCGAGCTGGCCAGCCAGCTGCGCAGCGTGGCCTTCCTGCCCGCCAACTTCAACGAGAAGCAGGCCTACGACCGCACGCTGGTGCCGGGCTGCACGCCATGAGCCCGCGCGGCGCAGCCATTGCGCTGAAGGGCGTCTCCAAGCGCTTCGACAGCGGCCTGCAGGCGCTGGGCCAGGTCGACTTCGACCTGCGTGCCGGCGAGTTCGTGTCGATCGTCGGTCCCTCGGGTTGCGGCAAGTCGACGCTGCTGCGCATCGTCGCGGGGCTGATCGCGACAAGCACCGGCGAGTGCAGGCGCCCGGCCGACATCGAGACCGCCTTCGTGTTCCAGGAAGCGGCGCTGCTGCCCTGGCGCACCGTCGAGCGCAACGCGCAGCTGCTCATGGAGCTCGAAGGCTACAAGCCCGAGGACTACCAGCCGCGCGCCGCCGAGGCGCTCAAGCTGGTCGGCCTCGCCGGCTTCGAGAAGTCGTACCCGCACCAGCTCTCGGGTGGCATGCGCATGCGGCTCTCGCTGGCCCGTGCGCTGGCGTTGCGCCCCGGGCTGCTGCTGCTCGACGAGCCGCTGGCGGCGGTCGACGAACTGACCCGCGACATCCTGCAGGAAGAGCTGTCGGCCATGTGGCAGCAGGCGGGCTTCACCGGCGTGCTCGTCACGCACAACGTGCACGAGGCGGTGTACCTGTCGGACCGCGTGATCGTGATGTCGCCGCGGCCCGGTCGCATCCTCGACGTGATCGACGTGCCTTTCGCCTTTCCGCGTGCGCCCGAACTGCGTGCCACGCCGGAGTTCGCGCGTCTCACCGGCGACGTCACGGCCGCGCTGCGCCGCAAGCAACCCGCCTGAAGGAATCGCCGTGTCCAACGTTTCATCCAGCGCTGCACCCGCAGCGCCTTCCCCTGCAACGCCGTCGCGGCTGGCCACGCTGCTGCACGAGGGCTGGCCCGTCGTGCTGGTGGCGGTCATCGCCATCGCCGGCTGGTACCTGCTGACTGCCACCGTCTACGCCGGCAAGGGCTACCTCGTGCCCTCGCCGCAGGAGGTCGCGGCGGCCGTGGCCGAGAACGCGGGCGTGCTGTTCGTCGCCACGCTCACGACGCTGAAGGAAGCGACCTTCGGCTACCTGCTCGCGATCGTCGGCGGCATCTCGCTGGCCGCGGTGCTGAGCCAGTCGAAGCTGCTCGAGCGCAGCATCTACCCGTACGCGGTGCTGCTGCAGACGGTGCCGGTGGTGGCGGTCGCGCCGCTGATCGTGCTCTGGTTCGGCTACAACGACCTGTCGGTCGTCATCATCAGCCTGATCATGTCGCTGTTCCCGATCGTCAACAACACGCTGCTCGGGTTGCGTTCGACCTCGCGCAACCTCATCGAACTCTTCGCCCTGCACAACAAGAGCCGGGTCACCGCCTTCTGGAAGCTGCAGCTGCCGGGCGCGCTGCCGCACATCATCGGCGGGCTGCGCATCTCGGCCGGGCTGTCGGTCATCGGCGCGATCGTGGGCGAGTTCATCATCGGCTCGGGCAACGCGCAGGGCGGACTGGGCGTGCAGATCGTCTTCGCGCAGGGCCGCATGTACACGGCGCTGCTGTTCGCCGAGGTGATCGCGGCGACGCTGCTCGGCTTCTTCTTCTTCATGATCGTGAGCGCGATCGGCAACCGGCTGCTGAAGAACTGGCACGAATCCGCCGTCGGCCATTGAGCACAATGCGTCCATGAACGACATCCCCGTCATCGATATCGCCAAGCTCGGCACCGACGACCCGTCCGCGCGTCGCGCCATCGCCGCGCAGATCGGCCAGGCCTGCCGCGAGGTCGGCTTCTTCGTGATCACCGGGCACGGCGTGCCGGTGCCGCTGATCGACGCCGCCTTCGCCGAGAGCGCGCGGCTCTTCGCTCAGCCGGCCGATTTCAAGCGCGCCATGGCCATCGACCGGCTCGGCAGCAACCGCGGCTATGTCGGCCTCGGCGTCGAGGCGCTGGACGAGACCACGGCGGCGGACCACAAGGAAGCCTTCAACCTGATCTGGACCGATGCGCGCACGAGGCCCGACAACGTGTGGCCCGCGCTGCCCGGCTTTCGCGACACGGTGCAGCGCTACTTCGACGGCGTGCTCGCGGTCGGCGCGCGGCTGCACCAGGCCTTCGCGCTGGACCTCGGCCTGCCCGAGGACTTCTTCGCCGACAAGATCGACCGCCCGCTCGCCACGCTGCGCCTGCTGCACTACCCGGTGCCCGCGCAGGGGGTGCCGGCCGGGCAGATCGGCGCCGGCACGCACACCGACTACGGCAATGTCACGCTGCTCGCGACCGACGGCGTGGCCGGCCTGCAGGTGCAGCGCCGCGACGGCGTGTGGCTCGATGCGCCCGCGCTGCACGGCGCCTTCATCTGCAACATCGGCGACTGCCTGATGCGCTGGACCAACGACCTCTACGTGTCGACGCCGCACCGCGTGCTCGAGCCCGCGGCGCAGCGCTATTCGATCGCGCTGTTCGTCGACCCGAACCCCGATGCGCTGGTGAGCGCGATCCCGTCGTGCGTGCGTGCCGGCGAATCGCCGCGCTACGCGCCGATCACGACGCACGACTACCTGCAGCAGCGCTTCGCGGCGACCTACGGCAAGTCCTAGAGGCACCGCCCGCTGGCGAGGGCAGGATTTTCTTGCCGGCAAATCCATCATGTTGGATAATCCTCCAATATGAAAGAAGAAGCGCCCGCGAGCGTCGACGACATCAACACCCGTATCGCAAAACGGGTGCGTGTCCTTCGGACGATGCGTTCCGAAACCTTGGATTCACTCGCCTCGAAATGCGGTGTCAGCCGGTCGATGATTTCCCTGATCGAACGCGCCGAAGCCAGCCCGACCGCCGTGATCCTCGAAAAGCTGGCGGCCGGGCTGGGCGTTTCGATGGCCAGTCTCTTCGGGCCCGGGGACACGGAGGAAGAACGACAGCCTCTCGTGCGACGTGCGGCGCAGTCCATCTGGAAAGATCCTGAATCGGGCTACCTGCGGCGCAATCTGTCGCCGCCGAACTGGCCGACGCCGATCCAGTTGGTCGAGGTGCACTTTCCCGCGAAGGCGAGGGTCGCCTACGAATCGAGCGCGCGCAGACCGGCGCTCGAGCAGCAGATATGGGTTCTTCAAGGACAGATCGAGGTCACGCTGGGCGATCAGCACCATTTGCTGCGCAGCGGTGACTGCCTGGCGCTGAGGCTGGATCGACCTCTGGTCTACAGCAATCCCTTCTCTCAAGCGGCGACGTACATCGTGGCGATCTGCGACGAAGCGCTTTCTCAGTGGGTCAAAGGTCCAATGAAATGACGAACAACGCGGTACGGCTTCTGGACTGCAACGAAGGCGAGCATGCAGCCGCCATTCTGGCCATCCTCAACGAGGCGATCGTCAATTCGACGGCACTCTACGACTATGTGCCGCGTCCTCCGGAAGCGATGGCGGCCTGGTTCGCGACAAAGCGGGCCAACGGCTTTCCCGTCGTCGGCGCCGTGGACCCCTCGGGCAGGTTGCTGGGCTTTGCGAGCTGGGGCACCTTTCGCGCCTTTCCCGCCTACAAATACACCGTCGAACACAGCGTCTATGTGCACCATGCGCACCGCGGTCAGGGTCTCGGAAAGACGCTGATCGCGGAACTCATCCGCCGCGCTCGTGCGGCCGATCTTCACGCGCTCGTCGGATGCATCGATGCCAGCAACGCAGGCAGCATCGCGCTGCACCAGCGATTGGGATTCACGCATTCGGGCACCCTCGAGCAGGTCGGCTTCAAGTTCGGGCGATGGCTGGATGCGGCCTTCTACCAGCTGCTGCTGGCGACACCGGCCCGCCCCGTCGACGGTTGATCTAAAGCGGGTGCTCCGTGTAGAAGCGCCCGCCATGGAACAGCAGCGGCGACGCGCCGGGCGTGTGCGAGCAGCGCTCCACCTCGCCCACGAAGATGACGTGGTCGCCTTCGTCGTAGCGGCTGCGGTTGAAGCACTCGAAGCTGGCCGCGGCGCCCGCGAGCACGGGCGCGCCGCCGATGCCTTCGGTGAAGGCCACGTCCTGCCAGCGGTCGTCGCGCTTCTTGGCGAAGCGCTCGGCCAGCGCCTTCTGGTTGGCCGCGAGGATGTTGATGGCGTAGTGCGAGCCGGTGCTCAGCGTCGGCATCGAGCCCGCGCTTAGCGCCAGGCTCCACAGCACCAGCGGCGGGTTCAGCGACACCGAGTTGAACGAGTTGGCCGTGAGCCCGACCAGCGAGCCGTCGGCCGCGCGCGCGGTGACGATGGTCACGCCGGTGGCGAACATGCCGAGCGCCTGCCGGAATTCGTCGGCCGAGAAGGAAGGCGGCTGCGCCTGGACGGGAACGGTCACGGGGGAAGGGCGGAAGAAGAGGGAAGACCTATTCTGGCCGATGCGCCGGGTCCGCACTGTCGGGTGGCCTATCCGAAGAACCAGTAGCAGACCGCGATGGCCGCGACCACGCCGGCGAACTCGGCCGCCAGCGCGCAGGCCACCGCATGCCGCGCACGCTGGATGCCGACCGCGCCGAAATACACCGCGAGCACATAGAAGGTGGTTTCGGTGCTGCCCTGGATCGTGGCTGCGACCAGCGCCGGGAAGCTGTCGACGCCCTGGCTCTTCATGGTCTCGATCAGCATCGCGCGGGCCGCGCTGCCCGAGAAGGGCTTGACCAGCGCGGTGGGCAGGGCGTCGACGAAGCGCGTGTCCCAGCCGGTCTGCATCACCAGCCAGCGGATGCCGTCGAGCGCGAGGTCGAGCGCGCCCGACGCGCGCAGCACACCGATCGCGCAGAGCATCGCCACCAGATACGGCAGCAGGTTCTTCGCCACATCGAAGCCTTCCTTGGCGCCTTCGATGAAGCGCTCGTACACCGGCACGCGCCGCAGCGCGCCGATCAGCAGGAAGGCGATCACCAGGCCGAAGAGCACGAGGTTGCCCAGCAGCGACGACAGAGCGGCCAACGCCGCGGCCGAGAGCGTCGCCAGCAGCGCCATGAAGCCGCCGAGCAGCAGCGCGCCGGGCAGCAGATAGGCGAGCACGACCGGGTCCCACAGCTTCAGGCGCTGCACCAGCGCCACCGACAGCAGGCCGACCAGCGTCGAGGCGCTGGTCGCCAGCAGGATCGGCAGGAACACCAGCGTCGGGTCGGCCGCGCCCTGCTGCGCGCGGTACATGAAGATCGTCACCGGCAGCAGCGTGAGCGACGAGGCATTGAGCACCAGGAACAGGATCTGCGCATTGCTCGCAGCCGTCGGGTGCGGGTTGAGCGTCTGCAGCTCGCGCATCGCCTTCAGGCCGATGGGGGTGGCGGCGTTGTCCAGCCCCAGCGCGTTGGCGGCGAAGTTCATGGTGATGAGGCCGAGCGCCGGGTGGCCGGCCGGCACCCCGGGCATCAGCCGGCGGAACAGCGGGCCGAGCAGCCGCGCCAGCCACGCGACCAGGCCCGCCGCCTCGGCGATGCGCAGCAGGCCCAGCCACAGCGTCAGCGTGCCGAAGAGCAGCACCATCACCTCGACGGCCAGCCTAGCCATGGCGAAGAGGCTTTCGACCATGGCGGCGAACACCGTCGGGTCGCCGCCGACCAGCCAGCGGGCCAGCCCGGCGACCGCCGCGACGAGGAAGAAGCCGAGCCAGAGGCCGTTGAGCATCAGGCCACCTCGATCAGCAGGTCGGGCCGGAACCCGTCCTGCTCGCCCTTGGCGGCGTAGCCGAGCGGGTTGGCGACGATCCGGCAGCCGCCCTTCGCGTAGTCGAAGGCGCAGTGCAGGTGGCCGTGCAGCCAGAAGTCGGCTTGCGGCAGCAGGTGGTCCAGGCTGTTGCAGAAGCCGGCGGTGCCGGGGCGCAGGCCGTAGCGCGGGTCGGCGCTGGCCAGCGTGGGGGCGAAGTGCGTGATCGCGACGGTCGTGCCGTCGAAGGGCTGGGCGAGCGCCTCGGTTAGCCAGGACTCGCAAGTGAGTGCATGCTCTCTCATTTGCGCCGCCATGAAGGGATGCCCGTGGCGCGTGGTGGCCGCTTTCTCCAAATAGAAGTCGGCGGCACGCAGGGCCTTGCCGCGCTTCTTGAGCCGCTCGCCCAGGTCGTCGGTCGGCGCGGCCAGCGCGTCGAAATCGGCCCAGAGCGTGGTGCCGATGAAGCGCACGCCGTCGTGCACCACCGTTTCGCGTTCCAGCCAGACGATGCCGAGTTCGTCGCAGAGCGTGCGCAGCCGCGCGTGGGTGTCGTCGAAATCGGTCGCGTCGTACTCGTGGTTGCCGGGCACGTAGAACACCGGCGTCGGCCAGCCATGGCGCGGGGAGAAGCGGCCGAGGCCGAAATCCGTGTCTTCCAGCCGCGAACCGTTCTGGTAGGAGCCGAGGTCGCCGGCCAGCACCAGCAGATCGGCGCCGGGCGCGGGTGCGATGCGCAGGCGGGGGTGCGACTCCAGGTGCAGGTCGGAAAGCAGCTGAAGCTTCATTGCGCTCAGTCTAGGCGAATGCCGTTATGTGCAAGGCGCATGAAGTTGGCCTGGAGAACCTAGGGATAACCCTTAATCTACGGTTCAGTCCAAACACCAGCGCGGGATCAGGCCGCGCACACACCATGACCAGTCTGTTCGCCCACATCGCCAGTTTCTTCCGCACCACCGCCGACGAAGCCCCCGCCAGCCCCGCGTCGCTCCTGATGGAGAGCGCCGACCTGCGTGCCGGCCACGACGCCCATGACGCGCAGGACCTGCGCGTGGCAGCCAGCGCCTGGCTGCGCGTGGTGCGCTGAAGCGCGCCAGCCCGATCGATCATGGTGGCACCGCCGTCCCCGGGGCGGGCTGCCCCAGCAGCGAGCGCGCGAAGGCCGCCGCCGCCGACCGGACCAGCGCCGTGCGCAGCCATTCGTGCGCGTGCCCGTGCTGCGCCCGCCGATGCCAGACCGCGTCCACGTGGACCAGCGGCTGGTCGAATGGCAGATCGCGCAGCACCAGCTGCTCGTCGATGCCGGTCACTCGCACGAAGTGCCGCGGCAGCACCGTGAGCAGGTCCGAGTTCGCCACCACGCGGCCGGCCGTGAAGAACTGGTTCACCGTGACCGCGATGCGGCGCTCCCGCCCGAGGGCGGCCAGCGTCTGGTCGATGAAGCCGTAGGGCCGCCCCGAGAAGCTCACCAGCAGGTGGCGCGCCGCGCAGTAGTCGTCGAGCGTCAGCGGCTTGTCCGCCAACGGATGGCCGCGCCGCATCACGCACACGTACTGACCCACATAGAGCCGCTGCGCCTCGAAGGGCACCGCCACGCCCGACTGGCCGCGCGCGGTCAGGCTGGCGATCACGGCGGGGAAGTAGCCGATGGCCATGTCGGCTTCCTCGCGCTCGAGCAGCTGGCGCGGGTCGCGCGTGGTCAGCGGCACGACGCGCACCGAGATCGCCGGCGCTTCGGCCTGCATGATCTGGACGAGGCCGGGGATCAGTTCGGCCGCGGTGGCGTCGGCCATCGCCAGCACGAAGGTGGTGTCGGCCACGGCGGCGTCGAATTCGCTGGGCGCCAGGGTGTGCTGCAGCTGCTGCAGGGCGTCGCGCACCGTCGGCCACAGGGCGAGCGCGCGGGGTGTGGGCTCCACGCCGGCGCCGGCGCGGCGCACCAATTCGTCGCCCAGCACCTCGCGCAGCCGCCGCAGCGCATTGCTGACCGCAGGCTGGGTCAGCGACAGGTTGCGGGCGGCGCGTGTCAGGTTGCGCTCGGCCATGACCTCGTCGAAAACCCGCAGCAGGTTGAGATCCAGCGTGCGGAAATTGACATTCATCATTGTGGTGAATGATAAACATCAGAAAGATAAATTAGCAAAACACTAGGGTAACCCCTAATATTTGTTCCATCGGCTTCGGCCATCCACCCCTTGGAGGGATTTCTCATGACCAGCTTTGTCCACGTTGAACAACCGGCGGCTCACCCGGGCGTTGCCCGCGCCGAAGCCGCTTTTGACCATCTCCGCTCCACGGGCCGCTACAACGGTTCGCGCGGCCTCGCAGCCCTGCTGCTCGCGGCCATCGTGTCGGCCATGCTCGTCGTCGCCGACAAGCTGGTATCGAACCTGAATGAAGGCGGTCTGCTGGCCGCCTGGCTGGTGATGTGGGGCGTGGCTTTCGTCGCCCTGGCCTTCTTCGCCGACACCGCCCGCACCCTGGCTGTCCGCGCCACCGCCGGCTGGGCTGCCTACACCCGCCGCCGCCACGCTGCGCAAGCCGATGCACGCTTCTTGGCCTACGCCAAGTACGACCAGCGCATCATGAACGACATCCAGGCCGCCGTGACGCGCCACGAAACCGTGACCGGCGCCCCGGCTGCCGTGCCGGCTCAACTGGCCCGCGCCATGATGGCCCAGCGTTCGGCCGACGTGAAGGTGCCGACGCTGTACGAGGCCATGCGCCGCGTGAACCTCGGCAAGTACTACTGAGTCCTGCGCCAGCGCGCAAAGAAAAAGCCGCCCTCGGGCGGCTTTTCTCATGGGCGCACGAGGCGCCCTCTTCGCGTTCAGGCCGCGAGACGCTGGGCGATGGCCGCCTTGGTTTCCGGCAGTTCCTTCGGCAGGTGGTGCGCCAGCTGTTCGAACAGGGCCGTGTGCAGCTTCAGTTCGGCCTGCCAGGCGGCCTTGTCGATGCTGGTGACGGTGTCGAACTGCTCGGCGCTGAAGTCCAGCCCGGTCCAGTTGAGGTCCTCGTAGCGCGGGCTCACGCCGGTGACGTGGGCGACGCCTTCGCCGCCCCGGCCCTCGATGCGGTCGATCATCCACTTGAGCACGCGCATGTTCTCGCCGTAGCCCGGCCAGACGAACTTGCCGTCGGCGCCCTTGCGGAACCAGTTGGTCGTGTAGATCTTGGGCAACGCAGCGCCCGAGGCTTCCAGCTTCTTGCCCAGGTCGAGCCAGTGCTGGAAGTAGTCGCTCATGTTGTAGCCCATGAAGGGCAGCATGGCGAACGGGTCGCGGCGCACCACGCCGGCCTGGCCGGTGGCGGCGGCCGTGGTTTCCGAGCCCATCGTGGCAGCCATGTAGACGCCTTCGGTCCAGTTGCGCGCCTCGGTCACCAGCGGCACCGTGGTCGAGCGGCGGCCGCCGAAGATGAAGGCGTCGATCTTCACGCCCTTCGGGTCGTCCCAGGCCTCGTCGAGCGCCGGGTTGTTGGTCGCTGCGACGGTGAAGCGGGCGTTCGGGTGCGCGGCAGGCTTGAGCTTGCCGTCCACGCCGGTTTCTCGGGCGATGGCCGGCGTCCAGTCCTTGCCCTGCCAGTCGATCAGGTGGGCCGGCAGCGCCTTGCCTTCCACGTCCTGCTCCATGCCTTCCCACCACACGTCGCCGTCGTCGGTCAGCGCGACATTGGTGAAGATCACGTCCTTGTCCAGGCTGCGCATGCAGTTCGGGTTGGTCGTGTAGTTGGTGCCGGGCGCGACGCCGAAGTAGCCCGCTTCCGGGTTGATGGCGCGCAGCGAGCCGTCGGCCTGCGGCTTGATCCAGGCGATGTCGTCGCCGATGGTCGTGACCTTCCAGCCCTCGAAGCCGGCCGGCGGGACCAGCATCGAGAAGTTGGTCTTGCCGCAGGCGCTCGGGAAGGCCGCGGCCACGTGGTATTTCTTGCCTTCGGGGTTGGTCACGCCCAGGATCAGCATGTGCTCGGCCAGCCAGCCTTCGTCACGCCCCATGGTCGAGGCGATGCGCAGCGCGAAGCACTTCTTGCCCAGCAGCGCGTTGCCGCCGTAGCCCGAGCCGTAGCTCCAGATCTCGCGGGTTTCCGGGTAGTGGACGATGTACTTGGTCGTGTTGCAGGGCCAGCTCACATCCTTCTGGCCGGCTTCGAGCGGGGCGCCGACGGTGTGGACGCAGGGCACGAACTCGCCGTCGGTGCCCAGCACCTCGTACACGGCCTGGCCCATGCGGGTCATGATCTTCATGTTGACCGCGACATACGCGCTGTCGGACAGCTCGATGCCGACATGCGCGATCGGCGAGCCCAGCGGACCCATCGAGAAGGGCACGACGTACATCGTGCGGCCCTTCATGCAGCCGTCGAAGAGCGGCTGCAAGGTCGCACGCATCTCGGCCGGCGCCATCCAGTTGTTGGTCGGGCCGGCGTCTTCCTGCCTGGCCGAGCAGATGTAGGTGCGGTCTTCGACCCGCGCCACGTCGACCGGGTCGGAGTTCGCGAGGAAGGAATTGGGCCGCTTGGCCGGGTTCAGCTTCTTGAAGGTGCCGGCGTCGACCAGTTGCTGGCAGAGGCGGTCGTACTCTTCGGTGCTGCCGTCGCACCAGTAGACGCTGTCGGGCTTGCACAGGGCGGCCATCTCGGCCACCCAGGCGATCAGCTTGGCGTTCTTGACATAGCTCGGCGCCTGAATGGGCAAGCCCTTCATCACGGGTGCGTTCATCGAAAGTCTCCAGGAGTTGAAAAATCGTCTTTTCGAGCGGGGCTCGGTGGCGGTGGGAGGGCCGTTTGAAAAAACGTTTTCGTTCTGTGCGGCTCTTGGGCCGCGTCGATGGGCAAGGGGGCGCGCGCGGGCTTCGGGCGCAGATGAGGGCGTGAAATGACCGTCGCGAGCGGCCCGAGCTTGCGTCGAGGACCGCAGCCGTACTCAGGTACGGCGAGGACCGCAGAGGCGAGATCGGGTCGCGCAGCAGGTCAGTTCATGCCCTCAAGCCATGTAGATGGCGATGGAGGCTAGGAGCAGCATCAGCACGCCCCCCACCAGCGGCAGCACGATCGGCATCAGGTGCACGACCGACTCGACCGCATCTTTCTCGACCAGCGCATCGTGGCCGGGCTCTACAGGCGTGGGGTTGGACATGAGTAATTCCTTTGTATTCAAACCGCGGATTGCCTCCATTTTAGCCAACCGACCTTGCCGCCGTCCAAGGGCCTTCCCGGAGCCAGGGTCAATGCGCCTGCTGCTCTTGCGCCTCGAAACCCGCCTGCCGCAAGGCGGCGAGCACGGCGGCGAGATGCTCGCGCCCGCGTGTCTGCAGCACCAGCTCGATCTCCACGTTCTGCGCGGCCAGCATGGTGAAGGCGCGCTGGTGGTGCACTTCGTCGATGTTGGCGCCCGCTTCGGCCACGGTGGTGGTGATGCGGGCCAGCATGCCGGGCACGTCGCGCGCGCTCACGCGCAGCCGCGCGAGCCGGCCCGCCCGCACCATGCCGCGCTCGATGATGGCGGCCAGCAGCAGCGGGTCGATGTTCCCGCCCGACAGCACCAGCCCGACCTTCTTGCCCTGGAAGCGCGCCGGATGCCGGATCAGCGCCGCCAGGCCGGCCGCGCCCGCGCCCTCGACCAGCGTCTTCTCGATCTCCAGCAGCATCAGCACGGCCTGCTCGATGTCGCCTTCGTCGACCAGCAGCAGGTCGTCGACATGGGCGGCGATGATTTCCCGCGTCAGCACGCCCGGCGTGCCGACCGCGATGCCTTCGGCGATGGTGCTGGTGCCCTGCACATGGTGCGTGCCCTGCACCGCATTCACCATCGCCGGAAAGCGCGTGGTCTGCACGCCGATGATCTCGATGCCCGGCTTGCGCGCGCGCGCCGCGATCGCCATGCCGGCGATCAGCCCGCCGCCGCCGACCGACACCACCAGCATGTCGAGGTCGGGCACCGCGTCGAGCATCTCCAGCGCGACCGTGCCCTGGCCGGCCATGATGGCCTCGTCGTCGTAGGGGTGCACGAAGGCCAGTCCGTCGCGCTCGGCCAGCTCGAAGGCGTGCGCGCGGGCGGCGTCGAGCGTGTCGCCGTGCAGCACCACCTCGGCGCCGAAGCTGCGGGTGCGCTCGATCTTCACGCCGGGCGTGAAGCGGGGCATCACGATGGTCGCCTTCATGCCCAGCCGCTGCGCGTGGTACGCCACGCCCTGGGCATGGTTGCCGGCCGACATGGCCACCACCCCGTGCACGCCGCCTTCGCTCAGGTCGACCAGCTTGTTGCAGGCGCCGCGTTCCTTGAACGAGGCGGTGAACTGCAGGTTCTCGAACTTGAGGAAGACCTGGGCGCCCACGATGTCCGAGAGCGTGCGCGACTCGACGCAGGGTGTCGCCAGCAGTTGGCCCTGGAGGCGCGCCGCGGCGCGCTCGATGTCCTGGATTCCGATCATGGCTGGCATTGTGGAGGGATTTGCAACATCGGGAGATTTACCGATGCGCTGTCTTCCCCAACACAAAACTCTGCGCTATGGTCGCGCTGAGATTTCTCTTAGCCAGAGGTTGTCGAATGGTCAAGCGTGCCGGCGTCGATGCGGTGGTTGCTCCCTTGCGCGGGCAGGCGTTGCCGTCGCCCGGGCTCAAGGAGGCGCCGGTGCTCGAGCTCATGTGCTCGCACTTCGTGCTCACGCTCGCCGCCAAGCAGGGCCCGCGCTTCAATGTACGGCGCGACCTGAATGGCCTGCTGTCGCTCACCGGCCGCCATCTCGTCTGGCCCATGCCGGTGCTGCAGCGCCTGCGCGAATTCCTGGGCCGCCGTTGCGCCGGCAACGATGTGTGGAAGGGTGTCGAGCACTTCGACGGCCGCACGCTGCTGGAGCGCCACGGCGTGTGGCGTGGGCCGTATGAAGAAGGCACGCTCTTCTTCTACCTCGACGAGTACGTGAAGGACCAGCCGAAGGACCTGCTGTCGGTGCTGTCGGTCACGCGCGATTGGCTCACGCATGCGCTGCGCAAGCAGTCGACGCTGGTCGAGAAGAACATCGAGGCGCTCGCCGGCCTGCTGCAGCTCAACAAGGCCGAGCGCGCGCTGCTGCTGTACGGCACGCTGGCGCGCTACCAGCGCGACCTGCGTTCGCTGCTGGTCGAGTTCAAGGTCAACAACGCGCCCGAGGCCTATGCCGCCATCGCCGAGGTGGCCGGCGTCAGCGCGAGCGACGTGGGCGAGGCGCTGCGCGCCGGTTCGCGGCTCGAACGCATCGGCCTGGTCGAAAACCTCATCTCCGAACACAACATCACCGACCTGGCCGACCTCATGAAGGTCAGCGAGAAGCTGCCGCCGGTGCTGATGCGCGAGTACCGCGACCACAACGAGTTGATGGCGGTGTTCACCCGGCCGTCGGCCAAGAGCGCGCTCACGGTCGACGACTTCTCCTTCGCCGCGGACGACACGCAGATGCTGGTCACGCTGCTGCGTGCCGCCGTGCAGCGCAAGGAGCCCGGCGTCAACGTGCTGCTCTACGGCCCGCCAGGCACCGGCAAGACCGAACTGGCCAAGGTGGTGGCGCAGGCTGCGGGACTCGACCTGTTCGAGGTCGAGTACGCCGACCGCGACGGCAATTCGCTCTCGGGCCGCGACCGCTACCGCTCGCTGCAGATCGCGCAGGTCTTCCTCAAGGGCAGCGCCCAGGCCGCGCTGCTGTTCGACGAGGTCGAGGACGTCTTCCCGCCTATCAGCACCGAGGCGGCGCAGTTCATGTCGCGCGCCGAGCAGATACCGTCGCCGACCAGCGGCAGCGTGAGCGGCAAGGCCTGGGTCAACCAGATCCTGGAGTCGAACGCGGTGCCCACGCTGTGGGTCACCAACCGCATCGAGCAGATCGACCCGGCCTTCCGCCGCCGCTTCGCCTACCACCTCGAACTGAAGTCGCCGCCGCCCGGTGCGCGCGAGCAGTTGGTGCGCAAGACGCTCGAAGGCGTGAGCGTGTCCGATGCCTTCACCGCCAAGCTGGCCGAACGCAAGGGCCTGACGCCGGCGCAGATTCGCACCGCGGTGCGCTTTGCACAACTGGCGAAGACCGACGACGCCTCGGTCGAAGCGCTCATCGAGCGGCAGCTGAAGAACGCCGACCTCGCGCTCGGCACCGTCGACCGCCAGCACGGTGCGCGCCGTGCGGTGACCACCTACGACCTCGACATGCTCAACGTCGAGACCCGTTTCGAGATCCCGCGCATCGTCGAGGCGATGCGCGTTCGCGGCCACGGCACGCTGTGCTTCTACGGCGCACCCGGCACCGGCAAGACCGCGCTGGCCGAGCACATCGCCAAGGCCATTGGCCGGCCGCTGATCGTCAAGCAGGCGAGCGACCTGATGAGCAAGTACGTCGGCGAGACCGAGCAGAACATGGCCGCCATGTTCAAAGAAGCCGAGGCCGAGAAGGCCGTGCTGCTGCTCGACGAGGCCGACAGCTTCCTGCAGGACCGGCGCGGCGCCCAGCGCACCTACGAGGTCACCGAAGTCAACGAGATGCTGCAGGGCATGGAGCGCTTCGGCGGCATCTTCGTGTGCACCACCAACCTGCTCGACCGGCTCGACCAGGCGGCGCTGCGGCGCTTCACCTTCAAGATCAAGTTCATGCCGCTGACCGATGCGCAGCGCGAGTGCATGTTCGTGACCGAGGCGCTGGCGGGCGACGCCGCGCTCATGACGACCGAACTGCGCCAGCGTCTCCAGCGTTTGCCGCAGTTGTGCCCCGGCGACTTCGCCGCGGTGAAGCGCCAGACCGACATCCTCGCGGCCGAGTTCAGCGCGTTGGAGTTTCTCGACCAGCTCGAAGCCGAACACCGCATCAAGCCCGAGGTCCGCGAATCGCGCGGCATGGGCTTCGTGCAGTAGCGGCGTTCCCGCGCAGCGAACAGTGTGGCGGGCCGCCTCAGAAGCTCGACGACACCCGCAGCACATCGCTCCCATACGCCTCGAGCTTCTTGGTGCCGATGCCGCTGATGCCCTGCAGGTCTTCCAGCGTGGCGGGCGCGCGCTCGGCGATGGCGGCGAGCGTGGCGTCGTGGAAGATCACGTAGGCCGGCAGGTTGTGTTCGCGTGCCACCTCGCCGCGCCAGGCCTTGAGGGCCTCGAAGCGCTTCTGCGCATCCGCGTCCAGCGTGGCCGCTGCCGGTGAGGGCGCACCGCGTGCGGCGCGTTCGCGGCGCGGTTTGCGCTCGGCGGGCGACGACACCGATTCGCGCAGGCGCACCGTGGTCTCGCCCTTGAGCACCGCGCGCGAGCCGTCGGTCAGCTGCAGCGTGTTGAAGGCTTCCGAATTGACGGCCAGCGCGCCGGTCGCGATCAGCTGCCGCAGCACGCCGCGCAGCTGCACCTCGCTGAACTCCGCGCCGATGCCGAAGGTGCTGATGCTTTCGTGGCCGAACTGCTTGACCTTCTCGGTCGCCTTGCCGCGCAGGATGTCCATGATGTGGCCGGCGCCGAAGCTAATGCCGCTGTGCTGGTTCACGCGGTAGATGGTGCTGAGCAGCTTGCGTGCGGCGTCGGTGCCGTCCCAGACCTGCGGCGGGTTCAGGCAGTTGTCGCAGTTGCCGCAGGGCGTCGACGCCTCGCCGAAGTAGCCCAGCAAGCGCACGCGCCGGCAGTCGCTCGCCTCGGCCAGCGACAGCAGCGCGTCGAGCTTGCCGCGCATCACCTGCTTGAACTCTTCGCCGGCGGGGCTCTCGTCGATCATGCGGCGCTGGTTCACCACGTCCTGCAGGCCGTAGGTCATCCAGGCGTCGGCCGGCGCGCCGTCGCGGCCGGCACGGCCGGTTTCCTGGTAGTAGCCCTCGATGTTCTTGGGCATGTCCAGGTGGCCGACGAAGCGCACGTCGGGCTTGTCGATGCCCATGCCGAAGGCGATGGTCGCGACCATCACGATGCCTTCTTCGCGCAGGAAGCGGTCCTGGTGCCGCTGGCGCACCGCGGCATCGAGGCCCGCGTGGTAGGGCAGGGCGTTGATGCCCGCGTCCTGCAGCATGACGGCCGTGTCTTCCACCCGCTTGCGCGACTGGCAGTACACGACGCCCGCATCGCCCTCGTGCTCGCGCTGGATGAAGCGCAGCAGCTGCGTCGTCGCATCTTTCTTCTCGACGATGGTGTAGCGGATGTTCGGCCGGTCGAAGCTGCTGACGAACTGGCGCGCCTCCTCGAGTTGCAGCCGCTCGACGATGTCGGCCCGCGTCAGGTCGTCGGCCGTGGCGGTCAGCGCGATGCGCGGCACGCCGGCGTAGCGCTCGTGCAGCACGGTGAGCGCGCGGTACTCGGGGCGGAAGTCGTGGCCCCACTGGCTCACGCAATGCGCCTCGTCGATGGCGAAGAGGCTGAGCTTGCCGCGCTCCTTCAGCGTGTCGAGCTGCTGCAGGAAGCGCGGCGTGTTCACCCGTTCGGGCGCGGCGTACAGCAGCGTGATCTCGCCGCTGAGCATGCGGCGCTCGACGTCCTGCGTCTGCTGCCAGTCGAGCGTGGAGTTGAGGAAGGCGGCATCCACGCCGGCCTCGTGCAGCGCGCCGACCTGGTCGTGCATCAGCGCGATCAGTGGCGAAACCACGATGGCCACGCCGTGGCCCGCCCGTTGCCGCGCGATGGCGGGGATCTGGTAGCACAGCGACTTGCCGCCGCCCGTGGGCATCAGCACCAGCGCGTCGCCGCCGCCGACCACATGGTCGACGATGGCGGCCTGGGCGCCGCGGAACTGTTCGTAGCCGAAGACCTCGTGGAGGATGTCGGCGGGCGCGGCGGAAGGAAGGGGGGAGGACAGGTCGGACACGGGCAGGCTCTCGGGGAGCCTGCATTGTCGCGGCTTGTTCGCCGGCGCCGCCGCTAGGGTTTGGGCGAGAGCTGCAGCGTCTTGCTGAACGCCCGCCAGTCGCGGTACCCGCGCGGCAGGCCGGCCACCTGTTCCCTGGTCAGCCAGACGACCTCGGCGGTCTCCAGCACCTCACGCACGCGAGGGCGGCTGGGCACCGGGCCGAGCGCGATCAGGTCGTCGAACAGCTGGGCCGCCGGCATGGCGCTTTCGCACTGCAGCCCGGCAAACCGCTTGGCGCGCGATGCGCCCCGCAGGCGCTGCGCGCGCAGGTCGCCGCCGCCGCCGTTGCGCTCCCACTGCGCCATCGCCTCCACGGAGGCCGCCGGGTCGATGAAGCCGTCGATGCGCTGGCAGGCCGTCTGCAGCATGTGTTCGGCCCAGGCCGACAGGTCCGCCGACCTTGTCTTCGCCCGGAGCCCGAGCAGGTCGGCGACGTTTTCAATGAGTTCATCGGGCAGGCTTTCGCGCAGCGGCATCGGGGCTCCAGGGGACAGGAAGAAGGGAGGATGGTCGCGCTTTCTCCGGAAATCGCGGGTTTCCGATGGTACAGACACATTTAGTCACCAATGTGGACTGCCAGCCCGCGCGCATTCCGAATGGCAGGGTCGAGGGGTTTCTCTGTATAGACAGGTTCAGGCGCCGGATCGATCCTGCGCCAACTTGGGGCTCGCTCTCCTTGGTAACGGCCATTTCCACTGGCATCCTTTTTGCGTGCGAGCTGTCTAGACTGATTTGGAAAGGCCTGTGCATGGAAACTTCGACTGCCGCCCCGGTGAGCGCGGCCGACGTGGCCGCGTTCCAGAAAGACGGCGTCATCGTGCTGCGCCAGGTCTTCGCCGACTGGGTCGAGCCGTTGCGCGCCGGCATCGCCGCGCTGATGGCCGACCCGAGCCCGCTCGAGCGCTCGGTGGTGCCGGCCGACGGCACCGCGCCCTTCTTCCAGGACCTGTGCAACTGGCAGCGCATCCCGCCGTTCCGCGACTTCGTCTTCCAGTCCCGCGCCGCCGAGATCGCGGCGGCACTGATGCGCTCGAAGACCGCGCGCTTCTTCCACGACCATGTGCTGGTCAAGCAGCCCGGCGGCAGCACCGTCACGCCCTGGCACCAGGACCAGCCCTACTACTGCGTCGAAGGCCGCCAGAGCGCCAGCTTCTGGATCCCGCTCGACCCGGTGGGGCGCGACGTCGTCATGGAATGCGTGCGTGGCTCGCACCGCTGGGGCAAGGACTTCCGGCCGATGCGCTTCAACGGCACGCGGCTCTACGAAAACGACGACTTCGAGCCCATGCCCGACATCGCGGCGATGCGCGGCGAGCTCGACCTGGCCGGCTGGGACATGCAGCCGGGCGACGCCATCGCCTTCGACTTCCGCACGGTGCATGGCGCGCCGGGCAACGCATCGCCACGCGCCCGCCGCGTGTTCTCGGCGCGCTGGGTGGGCGACGACGCCACCTACGCCGAGCGCGCAGGCAAGGGCTCGCCGCCCTTCACCGGGCTGACCATGAAACACGGCGACCCGTTCGATGCGCCGATCTTCCCGCGGGTGCATCCCTCCCACCGGGCCGGTCCGGCCGGCACGGCTGTTGCTGCCTAGTCCTTTCCCTTTTTTCTTCCATCCACCTTTCCCCTACGGAGTCACGATGTCCTCTCTGAAGCAACTCGCCGCCTGTGCCCTGGCTGCCGTCACCCTCGTCGCCGGCCTGGTGGCGCCCGCCGCCGCGCAGGAGACCTCGGTCGCCGTCGGCATCTCCGGCTGGACCGGCTTCGCGCCGCTCACGCTCGCGAAGGAAGCCGGCATCTTCAAGAAGAACGGTCTCGACGTGACCGTCCGCAAGATCCCGCAGAAGGACCGCCACCTGGCCATCGCGTCCGGCGACATCCAGTGCGCCGCCACCACGGTCGAGACCTGGATCGTCTGGAACACCAACGGCATCGCGACCACCCAGCTCTTCAAGATGGACCAGGGCATGGGCTCCGACGGCATCGTCGCGAAGAACGCCATCACCAAGGTCAGCGACCTCAAGGGCAAGACTATCGCCGCCTCGGCGCCGGGCACCAGCCCGCACTTCTTCCTGGCGTGGGTGCTCAAGAAGAACGGCCTGACACTCAAGGACGTGACCGTCGTCACGCTCGAACCTTCGCCTGCGGCCACCGCCTTCGTCGCCGGCAATTCCGGCCTGGACGCCGCCGTGACCTACGAGCCCTACCTGAGCCTGGTCAACGACAAGCCCGAAGCCGGCAAGATGCTCGCCAACTCGCTGCAGTACCCGGCCGTGTTCGACACCTTCGGCTGCACGCCGAAGTTCATCAAGGAGAACCCGAAGGCCGCCAAGGCGCTGACCGAAAGCTACTTCGAGGCCCTCGACATGATCAAGGCCGACAAGATCAAGGCCTTCACCATCATGGGCGCCGACGTGAAGCAGTCGCCCGAGCAGTTCGAGAAGTCGCAGTCCAAGATCCAGTGGGCCGACCGCGAGGCGAACATCAAGTTCTTCAACGGCGAGATCCAGGCCTTCAACAAGGAAGCGGCCGTGCTGCTGCAGGAGATCGGCGTCATCAAGACCGCGCCGACCCACATGGACGCGCTGTTCGACACCCGCTTCCTGAAGAAGTGATCGAGCGATGCAAGCTGTGCCTCTCCATGCCGCCGAGCCCGCCGTCGCGCCCGTAGCCGCGCCCGCCGGCAAGCCCCGCATGAAGCTGCTCGTGCCCGTGTCGCCGAGCCGCCGCGTGTGGCTCGGCGTGGCCTTCTTCGCCGTGTTCATCGGCTTCTGGTGGGCGATCACCGCGAGCGGCTGGGTGCCGCCGCACTTCCTCGCGTCGCCCTGGAAGACGCTGCAGGCGGGCTACGACCTGTTCGCCACGCAGAACTTCATCCACGACGTCGGCATGACGGTCTGGCGCGTGGTCGGCGGCTTCCTCATCGCGGCGGTCATCGCGGTGCCGCTGGGCATCGCGATGGGTGCGTACAAGCCGGTCGAGTCCTTCTTCGAGCCCTTCGTCTCGTTCGCGCGCTACCTGCCGGCCTCGGCCTTCATTCCGCTCTTGATTTTGTGGGTCGGCATCGGCGAGGCGCAGAAGCTGTCGGTCATCTTCCTGGGCTGCTTCTTCCAGCTCACGCTGATGATCGCGATGATCGTCGCCGGCACGCGGCGCGACCTGGTCGAGGCCGCCTACACGCTCGGCGCGAAGGACCGCGGCGTGATCCGCCGCGTGCTGCTGCCCGGCGCCGCGCCGGAGATCGCCGAGGCGCTGCGCCAGGTGCTCGGCCTGGGCTGGACCTACGTCATCGTCGCCGAGCTGATCGGCGCCTCGTCGGGCATCGGCCACATGATCACCGACAGCCAGGCGCTGATGGCCACCGAGAACATCATCGCGGGCATCGTCGTCATCGGCCTGGTCGGCCTGTGTTCCGACCTGCTGTTCAAGAAGGCCAATCAGCGCCTGTTCCCGTGGAGCCTTCTCCGATGAGCCGTCTTTCGATTCGACAGGTCGGCAAGACCTTCCCCGGCAACCGCGGCAAGGCGCCGACGCAGGCGCTGCAGCCGGTCAGCCTCGACGTGGCCGACAACGACTTCATCACCGTGCTCGGCCCCTCGGGCTGCGGCAAGTCGACGCTGCTGCGCCTGGTGGCCGGCCTCGAGACGCCGAGCACCGGCCAGATCCTGCTCGACGGCGAGCCGATCCACGGCCCCGGCGCCGACCGCGGCGTGGTGTTCCAGAGCTACACGCTGTTCCCCTGGCTCACCGTGCGGCAGAACATCTGCTTCGGCCTGCGCGAGAAGGCCATGCCCGCCGCGCAGCAGAAGGAGATCAGCGAACGCTTCATCGCGCAGGTCGGGCTGCGCGGCTTCGAGGACCATTTCCCCAAGCAGCTCTCCGGCGGCATGCAGCAGCGCGTGGCCATCGCCCGCGCGCTGGCCAACGACCCGAAGATCCTGCTGCTCGACGAACCCTTCGGCGCGCTCGACAACCAGACCCGCGTGCTGATGCAGGAGCTGCTGCTCGGCATCTGGGAATCGGCCCGCAAGACGGTGCTGTTCGTCACGCACGACATCGACGAGGCCATCTTCATGGCCAACCGCGTGGCCGTGTTCAGCGCGCGGCCGGGCCGCATCAAGGCCGACGTGGCAGTCGACCTGCCGCACCCGCGCCACTATCGCGTAAAGACCTCGCCCGAGTTCATGGACCTGAAGGCGCGGCTGACCGAAGAGATCCGCGCGGAGTCGATCGCCGCCGCAGCGCACTGAGCCTTCCCACCATGTCCTTCGCTCCCAGTCCCCGCTCCCCCGCCGCCGTGGCCACGCCTTCCGCGCTCTACCAGCAGGTGAAGGACTTCGTCGCGCGCAAGATCGCCGACGGATCCTGGAAGCCGGGCGACCGCGTGCCGTCCGAACAGGAGCTGGTCACCGAATTCGGCATGGCGCGCATGACGGTCAACCGCGCGCTGCGCGAGCTGGCCGAGCAGGGCAAGATCGTGCGCGTGGCGGGCGTCGGCTCCTTCGTGGCCGAAGAGAAGCCGCAGTCCACGCTGCTGCAGATCGCCAACATCGCCGACGAGATCCGCCAGCGCGGGCACGACCACCGTTGCGAGCTCGTCTCGCTCGCGCGCGTCGCGGCGCCGCTCGACATCGCCGCCTCGCTCGACCTGCGCACCGGCGAATCGGTCTATGCGCTGACCTGCGTGCACTTCGAGGACGGCGTCGCCGTGCAGCTCGAAGACCGCTACGTCAACCCGCGCATGGCGCCCGACTTCATCCGCCAGGACTTCACGACCTCGCTGCCGTCGGAGTACCTGGTCAAGCATGTGCCCTTCGACCAGATCGAGCATGTGGTCGACGCCATCCTGCCCACGCCCGAGCAGGCCGAGCTGTTGCAGATGCCGGCCACGCAGCCCTGCCTGATGCTCACGCGCCGCACCTGGGCGGGCGGCACGCCGGTCACGCTGGTGCGCTGCCTGCATCCGGGCACGCGCTACCGCCTGGGCAGCCGCTTCCGGGCCGACGGCGCCGTGCCGCGCGGCTGAGCGCTGGCGTCGGGCTTCCCGGATCTCTTGAACGTTCCAGCTGTATAGACAGGATTAGACCAATGAATGCACAGACTTTGGAATTGCACCCCGGTGCGGTGTCGCTCGCGGAACTGCGGCGCATCCATGCGGGCGGCGTCGCCCTCTCGCTCGACCCGGGCGCACGCGCTGGCATCGCGGCCGCGCAGGCCACCGTCGATCGCATCGTGGCCGAGGGCGAGGTGGTCTACGGCATCAACACCGGCTTCGGCAAGCTGGCGCAGACCACCATCCCGCATGAACGGCTGGCCGAGCTGCAGCGCAACCTGGTGCTGTCGCACAGCGTGGGCACCGGGGCGCCGCTGGCCGATGCGGTGGTGCGCCTGGTGCTCGCAACCAAGGCGGTGAGCCTGGCGCGCGGCCACTCGGGCGTGCGACCGCAGATCATCGATGCGCTGTTGGCGCTCCTCAACGCCGGCGTGCTGCCGCGCATTCCGTGCAAGGGCTCGGTCGGTGCCTCGGGCGACCTGGCGCCGCTGGCGCACCTGGCCTGCGTGCTGATCGGCGAGGGCGAGGCGACCTTGCCCGACGGGCGCGTGGTCGGCGGCGCCGAGGCGATGCGCGCCGTCGGCCTCGAACCCTTCGTGCTCGGCCCGAAGGAGGGCCTGGCGCTGCTCAACGGCACGCAGGTGTCGACCGCGCTGGCGCTGGCCGGCCTGTTCGGCGCGGAGAACGTCTTCGCGGCCGGGCTGATGGCGGGCGCGCTGTCGCTCGAGGCCATCCAGGGCTCGATCAAGCCCTTCGACGCGCGCATCCATGCGGCGCGCGGCCAGCCGGGGCAGATCGCGGTGGCCGCGGCCGTGCGCACGCTGCTCGCCGGCAGCGACATCGTTCCCTCGCACGCCGACTGCGGCCGCGTGCAGGACCCGTATTCGATTCGCTGCGTGCCGCAGGTGATGGGGGCCTGCCTCGACAACCTGGCGCATGCGTCGCGCGTGCTGGTCATCGAAGCGAACGCCGCGTCGGACAACCCGCTGGTCTTCACAGACACGGGCGAAGTGATCAGCGGCGGCAACTTCCACGCCGAGCCGGTCGCCTTCGCGGCCGACATCGTTGCGCTCGCCATCAGCGAGATCGGCGCGATCTCCGAACGTCGCACCGCACTGTTGCTCGACAGCGGCCTGTCGGGCCTGCCGCCCTTCCTCGTGCGCGACGGCGGCGTCAACTCCGGCTTCATGATCGCGCAGGTCACGGCCGCAGCGCTCGCGTCGGAGAACAAGTCGCTCGCGCACCCCGCCAGCGTCGACAGCCTGCCGACCTCGGCCAACCAGGAAGACCACGTCTCGATGGCGACCTTTGCGGCGCGCCGCCTGGGCGATATGGTCGAGAACACGGCGGTCGTCGTCGGTATCGAGGCCATGGCCGCCGCGCAGGGCATCGAACTCAAGCGCGACCCGGCCGCGCCGATCAAGAGTTCGCCGCTGGTCGAGGCCGAGCTCGCCACCATCCGCACGAAGGTCGCCTTCCTCGGCAGCGACCGCTACCTCGCGCCCGACATCGACGCCATGCGGCAGTGGGCCTTGGCCGCCGACCTGCCCGACGCCCTGCTGAACCTCCTGCCCAGCCATTGAAAGGACCCTGCGCCATGAACGCCCCCGACAAATTCAACGCCGACCCCCGCCACGATCCGACCCGTGTGATCCGCGCCCCGCGCGGCAGCGAACTCAGCTGCAAGAGCTGGCTCACCGAAGCGCCGTTCCGCATGCTGCAGAACAACCTCGACGCCGAGGTCGCCGAGCGCCCGCAGGACCTGGTGGTGTACGGCGGCATCGGCCGTGCCGCGCGCAACTGGGCATGCTTCGACCAGATCCTCGAATCGCTGAAAGTCCTGGAAGACGACGAGTCGCTGCTGATCCAGTCGGGCAAGCCGGTCGGCGTGTTCAGGACGCACGCCAACGCGCCGCGCGTGCTCATCGCCAACTCCAACCTCGTGCCCAAGTGGGCGACCTGGGAGAAGTTCAACGAACTCGACCGCGCCGGCCTCTTCATGTATGGCCAGATGACCGCCGGCAGCTGGATCTACATCGGCGCCCAAGGCATCGTGCAGGGCACCTTCGAGACCTTTGTCGAAGCCGGCCGCCAGCACTACGCCAACGATCTGTCGGGCAAGTGGATCCTCACCGCCGGCCTCGGCGGCATGGGCGGCGCGCAACCGCTGGCGGGCGTGCTCGCCGGCGCCTGCGTGCTGGCGATCGAGTGCCAGCAGTCGAGCATCGACTTCCGCCTGCGCACGCGCTATGTCGACAAGCAGGCGAAGGACCTCGACGACGCGCTGGCCCTCATCGCGCATCACACGTCGAAGAAGGAGGCGGTGTCGATCGCGCTGCTCGGCAACGCGGCCGAGATCGTGCCCGAGTTGGCGAAGCGCGCGAAGGCCGGCACCGCGATCCGCCCCGATCTCGTGACCGACCAGACCTCCGCGCACGACCTGATCCACGGCTACCTGCCGGTGGGATGGACGGTGCCGCAATGGCAGGCCGCGATGAAGGACGCGTCGCAGCACGCCGCGCTCACCGCAGCCGCAGCGAAGTCCTGCGTCGTGCACGTGCAGGCCATGCTCGACTTCCAGGCCATGGGCGTGCCGACGGTTGACTACGGCAACAACATCCGCCAGGTCGCCTTCGACGAAGGCGTGGCCAATGCGTTCGACTTCCCCGGCTTCGTGCCCGCGTACATCCGCCCGCTGTTCTGCGAAGGCAAGGGCCCGTTCCGCTGGGTCGCGCTCTCGGGCGACCCCGAAGACATCTACAAGACCGACGCGAAGATCAAGGAACTGTTCCCCGACAACAAGCACACCCACCGCTGGCTCGACATGGCGCGCGAGCGCATCGCCTTCCAGGGCCTGCCCGCGCGCATCTGCTGGCTGGGCCTGGGCGAGCGCCACATCGCCGGTCTCGCGTTCAACGAGATGGTGAAGTCGGGCGAGCTGAAGGCGCCCATCGTCATCGGCCGCGACCACCTCGACACCGGCTCGGTCGCCAGCCCCAACCGCGAGACCGAGGCCATGAAGGACGGCACCGATGCCGTCAGCGACTGGCCGCTGCTCAACGCGCTGCTCAACACCGCCGGCGGCGCGACGTGGGTCAGCCTGCACCACGGCGGTGGCGTCGGCATGGGCTATTCGCAGCACGCCGGCATGGTGATCGTCTGCGACGGCACCGACGCCGCTGCCCAGCGCATCGCCAACGTGCTGTGGAACGACCCGGCCAGCGGCGTGATGCGCCATGCCGACGCGGGCTACGACATCGCCTTCGCGACCGCGAAGAAGCACGGCCTCCACCTGCCGATGGTGCGTTGAAGCAGGGCGACGCGGCGCAGCGCGAAGGCCGAGAGAAAAAGCGCGTCGATTCCCATGGAATGGGAATGACGGCTTGGAAGCGTGCGCTGTGTCCAAGATACTGCGCGGTGGTTCCACCTTCGACCGCCCGCGCTGGCTGACGACGCCCCCGATGACCTCACCGACCGCCGCCCCCCACAACGACCGCGCGCTGTTCGTGCTGTCGGTGCTGGCGCAGCGCAGGGCGGGCATGACGGCCGCCGAATTGGTGCAGGCCACCGGCTTGTCGCAAAGCACGCTGTACCGCCAGATCGCCACGCTGCGCCACTGGGGCCTGGTGATGGAGTCCGACGGGCGATATGCGCCGGGCCCGGTGAGCGTGCAGCTCGCCAGCGGTTTCGACGGCAACTCCGATCTGGTGCTGGCGGCGCGCGCCGACATGCGCACGCTGGCCGGGCAAAGCCATGAGAGCGTGGGGCTGGTCACGGTGGTGAACGACCGCGTGGTCTGCCTCGAGATGATCGACAGCGAACAATCGCTGCGCTGCTCCTTCGACCGCGGACGCAGTGTGCCGCTGCGCGACGGCGCCAGTGCCAAATGCCTGCTGGCCCACATGCCGACCGACCAGCGCGACGCATGGGTCGATGCCCTGGGTGAGAGCCCGGAGCGCCGCGCCGCGCGCATCGCCGAACTCGACGCGATCCGCGAGGCGGGCCATGCCGTGACCCACGGCGAGGTCGATGCCGGGGTATGGGGCGCGAGCGCACCGGTGCTGGCCGCGGGCCGGCGGCTGCGCGGCGCGATCACGCTCATGGCACCGCTCTCGCGTGTCGAAGGCATGGAAGCTGCATTGCGCCACATGACCCTCGTCACGGCGGCCCGCATCTCCCGCGCCCTGCAGTAGCCCGGCGTCACTTTTTTCCTGTTTTTCCCCGTTTCCTGTTTTCCAACCTACGAAAGCTCCTGACCATGTACACCCGCCGCACCCTTGTCGCCGCTGCACTCGCCGGCTTGACGCTCTTCGGCTTCGCTGGTGCTGCCCACGCCCAGGGCGAGCCGTTGCGCGTCGGCACCGACGCCACCTTCCCGCCCATGGAGTTCGTCGAGAACAACAAGCGCACCGGCTTCGACATCGAACTGGTCGAGGCCATCGGCCAGGCCATGGGCCGCAAGGTCGAATGGGTCGACATCGACTTCAAGGGGCTGATCCCCGGCCTCATGTCCAAGCGCTTCGACATGGCCGTGTCGGCGATCTACATCACCGACGAGCGCAAGAAGGTCGTCGACTTCACCGTGCCGTACTACGCGGGCGGCCTGGTCGCGATGGTCAAGGCCGACAACACCAGCATCAAATCGCCGGCCGACCTGAACGGCAAGAAGGTCAGCGTGCAGGTGGGCACCAAGTCGGTGTCGTTCGTGAAGGAGAAGTACCCGCAGGTGCAGCTGATGGAAGTCGAGAAGAACCAGGAGATGTTCAACCTGGTCGACATCGGCCGCAGTGATGCCGCCGTGACCGGCAAGCCCGCCGCCTACCAGTACGTGCGCACCCGCCCGGGCCTGAAGGTGCTCGACGAGCAGCTCACCACCGAGGAATACGGCATGGCGATCCGCAAGGACACGCCCGAGCTGACCAAGGCGGTGGACACCGCCATCGCGAAGCTGAAGGCCGACGGCACCTACGCGGCCATCGTCAAGAAGTGGTTCAGCAACACGGCGGCGAAGTGATCCGGCGCACCTGATGGATCTGGACTTCACACCGGTATGGGCCGGCTGGCCCAACCTGCTGCGCGGTGCGCTGGTCACGGTGGAGATCACCGCCTGCGCGCTGGCGCTGGGCTGCGTGCTCGGCCTGCTGGTGGGCATCGGCCGCCTGAACCCCAAGCGCCGCTGGCTCTACGGCATGTGCACCGCCTACGTGGCGGTGATCCGCGGCACGCCGCTGCTGGTGCAGCTCTTCATCCTGTTCTTCGGGCTGCCGCACTTCGGCATCCTGCTGCCGGCCTTCCTGTGCGGCGTGCTCGGGCTGGGGGTGTATTCCGGCGCCTACGTGTCGGAGATCGTGCGTGGTGCGATCCAGTCGATCGACCGCGGCCAGACGCTGGCGGCGCAGTCGCTGGGCATGACGCCGGCGGTGGCGATGCGCCAGATCGTGCTGCCGCAGGCCGTGGTGCGCATGATTCCCCCGCTGGGCAACGAGTTCATCGCGCTGATCAAGAATTCGGCCCTGGTGTCGCTGCTCACCATCCACGACGTCATGCACGAAGGCCAGAAGATCATCAGCGTGTCGTACCGCTCGCTCGAGGTGTATCTGGCCATTGCCCTTGTTTACTTCCTGTTGACAGGCACCGTGACGCTCGTGCTGCGACATTGGGAGCGCAAACTTGGACAAGGAGGATTGCTTCGATGAGCCTGCAGCGTTTCTCGCGTTCGGCCCTGGCGGTGACGCCGTGGAAGAACGGCGGGGGCACCACGCAGGAGGTCATCTGCTTTCCGCCCGGCGCGGGCCTGGACGACTTCGACTGGCGCGTGAGCATCGCCACCATCGCGATGGGCGGGCCCTTCTCGGTCTTCCCGGGGGTGGACCGCACGATCATGCTGCTCGAAGGCGACGGCGTGCGCCTGCAGTCGACCGACTTCGACCACCTGCTCGATGCGCCGCACCAGCCCTTCGCCTTCGACGGCGAGGCGGCGGTCGAATGCCACCTGCTCGGCGGTCTCTCGACCGACTTCAACCTGATGGTGCGGCGCGCCCGTGGCCAGGCCACCCTGCGCGTGCTCTCCGAGATGGCGGTGCTGGACCGCAGCGCGCACGGCCTGCTGATGACGCTGGACGGGCAGTGGCGCGTTGGCGGCGGCACGCTGAAGCAGGGCCAGGGCGTCTGGTGGGCCGACGAGCCCCACACCTGGACCGTCAAGCCGGGCAGCCGCGGCGCACGCCTGGTGGTGGTGCAATGGCGGCCCGCCGATGCCGTGCCGGCCCTGGACGATCTCCACATCTGACCCATGAAACCCTTCGACACCTGCCCTTCCGCCGACGGCCTCTGGAGCGGCCTGCGGCTCGCTGATGCGATGTCGGCACCGACCGTGCCGTCCGCCATCGTGGTCACGCAGGGCGTGGTCCGCTGGCTCGGGCCGCAAGCCGACGTGCCGGCCGAGTTCCATGCACTGCCCCGGCACGACGGCGGCGACGCGCTCGTCACGCCGGGCCTGGTCGACTGCCACACGCACCTGGTCTACGGCGGCCAGCGTGCCAACGAATTCGCGATGCGCCTGGCCGGCGCGAGCTACGAAGAAGTCGCGAAGGCCGGCGGCGGCATCGTCTCCAGCGTGCGTGCCACGCGCGAGGCGAGCGAGGACGAACTCTTCGCCAGCGCCGGCAAGCGCCTCGAATCGCTGCTGGCCGAAGGCGTCTGCGCGATCGAGATCAAGTCGGGCTACGGCCTGTCGCTGGAACACGAGCGCAAGCAACTGCGCGTGGCACGGCGCCTGGGCGCCGCCTACGGCGTGACGGTGCGCACCACCTTCCTCGGCGCGCACGCGCTGCCGCCCGAATACGCGGGCCGAAGTGGCGCGTACATCGACCTCGTGTGCGACGAGATGCTGCCCGCGCTCGCGGCCGAGGGGCTGGTCGATGCGGTCGACGTGTTCTGTGAGCGCATCGCCTTCTCGCTGGAAGAGACCGAGCGCGTCTTCCAGGCGGCGCAGCGCCTGAACCTGCCGGTCAAGCTGCATGCCGAGCAGCTGTCGGACATGGGCGGCGCGGCCCTGGGCGCACGCTACGGCGCGCTGTCGTGCGACCACATCGAACACCTGTCGCAGGCAGGCATCGATGCGATGCGCGACGCGGGCACCGTGGCCGTGCTGCTGCCGGGTGCCTTCTACACACTGCGCGACACGACGGTGCCGCCGATCGCCGCCTTGCGTGCGGCCGGCGTGCCGATGGCGGTGTCGACCGATCACAACCCCGGCACCTCGCCGGCGCTGAGCCTGCTGCTGATGGTGAACATGGCGTGCACCCTGTTCCGCCTGACGGTGCCGGAGGCCATCGATGCGGTGACCCTGCACGCGGCGCGTGCGCTGGGGTTGCAGGCGACGCATGGGTCGATCGGCGTGGGGATGCCTGCGAACTTCGTGTTGTGGAATGTGCGGGACGTGGCGGAGTTGGCTTATTGGTTGGGGCAGCGGCCTGTGCGTTCTGTGGTGCGGCAGGGGAGGGTGGTTTTGTGATCGCGTGCCTTTTTGAGAGCGCCCGGCAGGCGGTGCGGGCCGATCGACCCCGGTGCGCCGGCCGCTGCGCGGCTGCCCTGCGGTGCTCGCGCCATCGGCTGCGTCGCAGAACTCGCTGCGC
>NZ_JAOOPY010000025.1 GCF_025486315.1 Variovorax sp. N23
GGCGAGCACCGCAGCGAAAGGCGGATCAGGGCCGCGCATGTTTGAGCGAAGCGAGTTTGCGCGGACCCCGCCTTTCGTGAGGAGCAGCAGCGAAGTCCGAAGGACCGCAGTCGTCTGCCGCCCACAGGCCTACCGCCCGCCGACGCCCCGACCCCGATGAAGGCACTAAACCAACGTCAGCACCGCCTCACCAATCCCCTCGAACGAAGCCCGCACCGAAGCAGGCCCATCGAGCCAGACCATCCCGCACCAGGACCCCGTGGTGAGCACGCTCCCCGCCGCCAACTGGTCATGGCGCGCCACCGCATGCTGCAGCCATTGCGGCGCCATCCACATCGGGTCGCCGCACGGATGCGCGCCCTGGTAGCGGCCGACCGGCTTGCCGTCGACTTCCAGCGTCGCGACCTGCGCCGCCCAATCGACCGGCCGGATCGGCACCCACTCGCCGATCACCAGCGCACCGTTCGACTGCGCATCGACCAGCCGCAGCGGCGCGGGCGCCTTGTCGGCCCCCTGCCAACGGAAGTCGACCAGTTCGATGGAGACCGTCATCGCGTCGAACAGCGCTTCGGGCGCCTGCACGGCGCGGGCGGCGAGGTCCGGTGCGCTGACGTCGCGCGCCAGGCGGAAGGCGACCTCGATCTCGATGCCGAGGCGGTGAAAGTCCTTGGCTTCGAGGCGGCCGGGCGAGGCCCGGACGAAGGGCGCGGGAATCCGGGCGAAGGTGGCGACCGAGGTGGTCGTCGGGCCGCCGCCCTTCCAGGTGCTGGGTGCAGCCGGGTCGGCGTCCCAGCCGAGTTCGACGGCCACGTGGTCCTGCAGTGCATAGATCTCGTCCGACGACAGCGGCATGTCGTGCCAGGGGGTGTCGTCGGCGGCGATGCCGCTGCGGCGGGCGGCGACCAAAGCGGCCGCAATGTCTTGGAGGGTGTCGTTCATGGCACGCCGAAGTCTGCCCGAATTGGCCCGGCCGCGAGAAACCCGCTAAAATCGCTGGCTATCCAAAATTTGCCGCCGCTTTTCAACTGCAATTTCGGGAATTCGTTTTCGATGCGGCAGAACTGCAATAGCGCCACGGCCTGCCGCGCGCAGCGGCCAACCAGCCAGACAACGTTATGAAAATCGCTCAAGAAATCCGCGCCGGCAACGTGATCATGCACGGCAAGGACCCGATGGTCGTCCTCAAGACCGAATACAGCCGCGGCGGCCGGAACTCCGCCACCGTGCGCATGAAGATGAAGAGCCTGGTGGCCAACTTCAACACCGAAGTGGTCTTCAAGGCCGACGACAAGATCGACCAGATCGTGCTCGAGAAGAAGGATTGCACCTATTCCTACTTCGCCGACCCGCTCTACGTCTGCATGGACGCCGAGTACAACCAGTACGAAGTCGAAGCCGAGAACATGGGCGACGCCCTGAACTACCTCGAAGACGGCATGGCCGTCGAAGTGGTGTTCTACGAAGGCAAGGCCATCTCGGTCGAACTGCCGACCAGCGTCGAACGCGAAATCACCTGGACCGAACCCGCCGTCAAGGGCGACACGTCGGGCAAGGTGCTCAAGCCGGCCAAGATCGCCACCGGTTTCGAAGTGCCGGTCCCCCTCTTCGTCGCACAAGGCGACAAGATCGAAATCGACACGCGCACGGGTGAATACCGCAAGCGCGTCTGAGCGACCTGCACACCACCAAGGCTCCTGACAGGAGCCTTTTTTCATGGCGCCGCACCATCGCGGCCCGAAGATTGCACTGGAGCCCCGCATGACCAGCAAGACCCACGATCTCCACGACAAGCGCCTGGCCGATGCCTGGGCGACGCTGCAGGCCCATTCGGACAAGGGCCTGCCGCTCGATCGCGATCCGTCGCGTCTGGCCTTCGCCGACCCCGAGTTCCTGCTGCGCCGTGAAACCCGCGGCCTGCGCATGCAGCTCGAGTTGATGAAGCCCGACCTGCAGATGCGCGAGCACGGCATCGAGAACACGGTCGTCGTGTTCGGCAGTGCGCGCTTCCGCAGCGAGGAAGAGACCCGCGCCCTGATCGCCCAGGCCGAGGCCGCCGGCGACGCCGCCGCGGCGCAGCGCTGGCAGAAGCTCGCACGCAACGCGCACTACTACGAGCAGGCGCGCGCCTTCGGCAAGCTGGTGGCCCAGTACAGCAACGACAAGGAACCCGAAGACAAGCTCTTCATCTGCACGGGCGGCGGCCCCGGCATCATGCAGGCGGCCAACCGCGGCTCCTACGAAGGCGGCGGCCTCAACATCGGGCTGGCCATCGCGCTGCCGATGGAAGAGGAAGCCAACCCCTACGTCACGCCGGCGCTGAGCTTCAAGTTCCACTACTTCGCCATCCGCAAGATGCACTTCATGATGCGGGCGAAGGCGCTGGTGGCTTTTCCCGGCGGCTTCGGCACGCTCGACGAGCTGTTCGAGGTGGTCACGCTGGTGCAGACGCGCAAGGCCAAGCAGGTGCCGATCGTGCTGTACGGCTCCGACTACTGGAAGCGGCTGATCGACTTCGCCTTCCTGGCCGACGAAGGCGTGATCTCGCCCGAGGACGTGAAGCTGTTCGAGTACGTCGACACGCCCGGCGACGCCTGGGACGCGATCAAGCGCTTCTACGAGCTTTGAGCTTCCAGACGGTGTGGCTGCCCATCGCCACCACGCCGCCGACGATCCAGAACACCCCGCCGATCCCGATGACCGCCCCGGCGGCGCCGAAGAGCATCGGCATGGCGACGCTCGACGCGTTGATGGTCATCAGCCGCAGTCCCAGCGCCTCGCCATGACGGCTGTGCGGCGTGATCTGGTGCAGCATGCTCATCACCATCGGCTGAACGGCGCCGAGCGAGAAACCCAGCACCACCGAGCACAAGCCCATGCTCCAGGCCGACGCCAGCAGCGGATAGACGCAGAACAGCGATGCGGTGACGAGCGTCGACGTGAGGATCACCCCGCGCTCCGAGGTCCGGTTGGCGAACAGCGGCAGTGCCAGCCGCACGACGACGGCGGCGATCGCGAAGGCACCCAGGATGCCGCCGATGACCGACGCCCCCAGGCCGCGCTCGTGGCCCAGGATGGGCAGCACGAAGGCGTGCACGTCCCAGCTCGACGATTGCAGCCAGTTCACGAAGAGCAGGCGGCGGAACATCGGCTCGCGCAGCAGGTCCCAGGCGCGCGTGGTCACGGCGCTGGCCGGCACCGGCGTCGGTGCCGGTTCGTGCGCCTTGCGCACCAGCAGCCAGCACACGATCGGCATCAGCGCCAAAGCCCCGAAGGCCACGCGGAACGCCGTCAGGTCGGCGGGCGCACGCCCCGCATGGTCGATCAGCAGGCCGGCCACGAAGGGGCCGACGAAGTTCGCCGCGGCCGGCGCGATGGCCAGCCAGCTGAACACGCGCTTGAGGTCGTTGGGACTCTGCGCGGCACGCCCGACGTGGCGCTGCAGCGCGATCACGGTGGCGCCGGTCGCGCCGCCGGTCAGCAATGCCGAGACGCACATGACCGGGAAGACCGGCCACACCAGCACGAGGCCGGCACCGAGCGATGCCGCGACCACCGACAGCGCCAGCGGCCGCCGCAGCCCGTGGCGGTCGGCGAAGCGGCCGGCGGGCAACGCCAGGAAGACCTGCGTGAGCGCGAACAGCGAGATCAGCAGGCCGACCGACGCCGCGCTGTAGCCCTGCTGCAAGGCCAGCAGCGGCGTGGCCAGTCGCATGCCGGCCATCGTCGCATGCAGGAAGACCTGCGCCGCGATCAGCCGGAGCAGCTCGCCGCCTCTCACGGCGCGCCGTCGTCCTCGGGGTCGGCCGCGGGCAGCAGGGCCTGCGCCTGCAGTTCGGGCAGCGCCTCCACGCCCTTGAGCGCGCGGCGCATCTGGCGCTGCCGCGTGTCGGCCTTGTCGATGGTGTCGGAGGCCTTGGCGACCTGTTCCTTGATGCGCTCGACCCATTCGCCGAAACGGTTGAATTCGGTCTTGACTGCGCCCAGCACCTTCCACACCTCGGAGGCCTGCTGTTCCAGGGCCAGCGTGCGGAAGCCCATGTGCAGGCTATTGAGCATGGCCAGCAGCGTGGTCGGGCCGGCGAGTGTGACGCGGTGCTGGCGCTGCACCGCGTCCATCAGGCCGGGGCGGCGCAGCACCTCGGCATAGAGGCTCTCGACCGGCAGAAACAGGATCGCGAAGTCGGTGGTGTGCGGCGCGGCCAGGTAGTTCTCGGCGATGGACTTGGCCTCGCTGCGGATGCGTGCCTCGAGCGCCTTGCCGGCCACCTCGACCGCCAGCACGTCGGCGCGCTCGTGCGCGTCGATGAGCCGCTCGTAGTCGTCGCGCGGAAACTTCGCATCGATCGGCAGCCACACCGGCGCGCCGTCGGCGCTGCGGCCGGGGAAGCGCACCGCGAAGTCCACGCGCTGGCCGCTGCGCGGCTTGGTCTCGACCTGCTTGGCGTACTGCTCGGTCGTGAGCACCTGCTCGAGCAGTGCCTCGAGCTGCACCTCGCCGAACACGCCGCGCGTCTTCACGTTGGTCAGCACGCGCTGCAGGCTGCCCACGCCGACGGCCAGCGTCTGCATTTCGCCCAGGCCTTTGTGCACCTGGTCGAGCCGGTCGGCCACCTGCTTGAAGCTCTCGCCCAGCCGCGCCTCGAGCGTGCTCTGCAGCTTCTCGTCGACGGTCTTGCGCATCTCGTCGAGCTTGGCGGTGTTGGTCTGCTGCAGCTGGGCGAGCTGCGTCTCCATGGTCGCGCGCACCTCGGCCAGGCGCCGTGCGTTCGATTCGCTCAAACCCTGGAGCTGCGTGTTGAGCGTGTCGGCCAGCGTCTTCTGCATCAGCGTGAGCTGCTGGGCGAAGGCGTCGATCTGCGCGTTCTGCGTGCGGGTGGCTTCCGCGCCCTGCTGCACCAGCGCGGCCTGGAAGCTGGCGAAGTTCTGGCCCAGTTCCTGGCGCGTGCTGCGCGCCGAATCGGCCACCTCCTGCCGCAAGGCGCGTTCGCTGCGCTCGGTGCCGTCGGCCAAGGTGGCGAAGGTGGCCAGCAGTTCAGCGTGGCGGTCGGGCGCGGGCCGCCGCATCAGCAGCGCGATGAGAAGGATGACGGTCAGGGCCGCGAGGCCCAGCAGGATCCAGAGTCCGATTTCGGCAGTCGACACGTGAGAGCAGTCCGGTTATTTCTTGGGGGTGGCGATGGGCGTCAGCGGACCCTTGCCGCCGAGGAACGAGATCAGGTTGTCGGCCGCCAGGTCGGCCATGGCGCGGCGCGTGGGAAGGGTCGCGCTCGCGATGTGCGGCGTCAGCACCACGTTCGGCACGGTGAGCAGCGCGGGGTTGACCGTGGGCTCGCCCTCGAACACATCCAGGCCGGCCGCGGCGATGGTCCTGTTGCGCAGCGCTTCGGCCAGGGCCGCGTCGTCGACGATGCCGCCGCGCGCCAGGTTCACCAGCGTGGCGGTGGGCTTCATCTGCTTGAGCTCGGCCGCGCCGATGGCGTGGTGCGAGGCGGGCGAATACGGCAGCACCAGCACCAGGTGGTCGGCGCGCTTGAGCAGGTCTTCCTTGCTGACGTAGCTGGCCTTCAGTTCGGACTCGATCGATGCGTCGAGCCGCGAACGGTTGTGATAGATCACGTCCATGCCGAAGCCCAGCGCGCCGCGCCGCGCAATGCCCTGCCCGATGCGGCCCATGCCCAGGATGCCCAGCGTGCTGCCGTGCACGTCGGCGCCGGCGAACATGTCGTAGCGCCATTTCTTCCATTCGCCGCGGCGCAGGAAATGCTCGCTCTCGGTGATGCGACGCGCGGTCGCCATCAGCAGTGCGAAGCCGAAGTCGGCGGTGGTCTCGGTCAGCACGTCGGGCGCGTTGGTGGCCATCACGCCGTGGCGCACCATCGCGTCGACGTCGAAGTTGTTGTAGCCGACGGCCATGTTGGCGCAGATCTTCAGGTCCGGGCAGGCGGCGAGCACGGCCTCATCGATCTTCACGCTGCCGGTGGTGAAGGCGCCCTGCTTGCCCTGCAGCCGGCGGATCAGTTCGTCGCTGGACCAGTCGGCGTCCTCCTGGTTCGCCTCGACCTCGAAATGCTGGGCCAGCTTCTCGAGGGTCTCGGGGAAGACGGCGCGGGTGACGAGAACGTGAGGCTTGTCGGACATGAGCGGCTCCTGTGGATCAGCGAAAGAAGACGAAGGTGACGAGCACGAACAGCGGGATCAGGCAGGCACCCGACCAGGCCATGTAGCCGAAGAAGCTGGGCATGCGCACGTCGCGGTCTTCGGCGATGGCCTTGACCATGAGGTTGGGCGCGTTGCCGATGTAGCTGTTGGCGCCCATGAAGACGGCGCCGGCCGAGATGGCGGCCAGCGTGCTCGCATAGGTCGTCATCAACGCGGCCGGGTCGCCACCTGCGGTGTTGAAGAACACGAGGTAGGTCGGCGCGTTGTCCAGGAAGGAACTCAGTGCGCCGGTCGCCCAGAAGTACATCGCCGGGTCGGGCTGGCCGTCGGGCCGGGTCACCGCCGCCACCACCGCGCCAAAGGGCCCTTGGGTGCCGGCCTTGAGCATCGCGATGACCGGCACGATGGTCAGGAAGATGCCGGCGAAAAGCTTCGCCACCTCGGCCATCGGCCCCCAGCCGAACTGGTTGTCGGCATGCACGGCGGCGGGCGTGATCTTCAGCGACAGCAGCGTGATGGCGATCAGGCCGATGTCGCGTACCAGCCCCGGCAGGCCAACCGGCGTGCCGTAGATGTCGAAGACGACGTCGGACTTCCAGGTGCCGCTCATGAGCACCAGCGCGATCACGGCGCCCAGCAGCCAGAAATTTCTGGCGCCGTCGAAGCCGATGCGCGGGGTGTCGGGCGTGGGGTCGACCGGCAGCACGCCTTCCTTGCGGTAGTAGTGACGATCGATGCACCAGAACATCGCGAGCAGCACGCCCGTCACGAACAGCGTCTCGGGGAAGATGTGGCGCACGGTCCAGAAGAACTCCACGCCCTTCAGGAAGCCCAGGAACAGCGGCGGGTCGCCCAGCGGCGTGAGCGAGCCGCCCAAGTTCGAGACGATGAAGATGAAGAAGACCACCACGTGCGCCTTGTGCACCCGGTTGTCGTTGGCGCGGATGAGCGGGCGAATCAGCAGCATCGACGCGCCGGTCGTGCCCATCAGGCTGGCGAGCACCGCGCCGATCGCCAGGATCGCCGCGTTGAGGCCCGGCGCGCCATGCAGGTTGCCCCGGATGTGGATGCCCCCCGCGACGGCGAAAAGCGCCGTCAGCAGGATGATGAAGGGGATGTACTCCGCCAGCAGCGCGTGCACGAGCTGCGTGCCGGCCAGCGACGGCCCGAAGACGGCGGCGAAGGGCAGCAGGAAGGCGAGCGCCCACGCCGCGGCCACCTTGCCGAAATGATGGTGCCAGAACGACGGCATGAGCAGCGGCATCAGCGCGATCGACAGCAGCAGCCCGGCGAAGGGCACACCCCACAGGGGCGACAGGCGGGCGCCGTCGAATTCGGCGGCATGCGCCAGGGCGGGAGACAGCAAGGGCAGCGCCAGCAGCGCCAGACGGCGCGACACCTTCTTCATCGGTCGATGCACTTTCAGGGCGAGGGTCACGCGATCTCGAAGACCTGGCGCAGGTAGGCCAGGTACTTCTCGTCGTCGCACATGTTCTTGGACGGCGTGTCGGACAGCTTGGCCACCGGCTGGTCGTTGCAGCGGATCATCTTGATGACGATCTGCAGCGGCTCGTAGCCCAGGTCGTTGGTGAGGTTGGTGCCGATGCCGAAGGCCAGCTGGCAGCGGCCGCGGAACTGCTGGTAGAGCTCGATGGTGCGCGGCACGGTGAGGCCGTCGCTGAAGATCAGCGTCTTGGTGCGCGGGTCGACCCGGTTCGCGATGTAGTGCGCCAGCATGCGCTCGCCCCACTGGAAGGGGTCGCCGCTGTCGTGGCGGGCGCCGTCGAACAGCTTGCAGAAGTACAGATCGAAGTCGCGCAGGAAGGCACTCATGCCATAGACGTCGGACAGCGCGATGCCCAGGTCGCCACGGTACTCGCGCGCCCACGACTCGAAGCCGAAGATCTGGCTGTCGCGCAGCCGCGGGCCGAGCGCCTGGCAGGCCTGCAGGTATTCGTGCGCCATGGTGCCCAGCGGGATCAGGCCGAGCTTCATGGCGTAGAGCACGTTGCTGGTGCCGGCGAACTGCGGCAGCTTGGCGCCCAGCTGCACCGGCGCCGTCACCGCGCCCAGGCGGGCGATCAGGGTGCGCAGCACCTCTTCGTGCCATTCCTTCGAGAAGCGCCGGCGCGTGCCGTAGTCGGCGATTTTCAGGTCGGACAGGCCGTCGGCCTGCAACTCGCCGATCTTGGTTTCGAGCCGGCGGCGGCCTTCCTCGATGTCGGGGCGCTTCTGCGTGTTGCGGAAGTAGACCTCGTTGACGATCGCCAGCACGGGAATCTCGAAGAGGATGGTGTGCAGCCACGGCCCCTTGATGCTGATGTCGAGCTCGCCCGTCGGCAGGGGCGTGATGTCGATGTACTTCTCGTTCAGGCGGAACAGCCCGAGGAAGTCGACGAAGTCGCTCTTGATGAAGCGCATCGACCGGAGGTAGGCCAGTTCGGGCTCCCGGAACTGCAGCGAGCAGAGGTGGCGCACCTCCTCGCGGATCTGGCCGGCGAACTGCGCGAGATCGACGCCCGGATTGCGGCACTTGAAGCGGTATTCGACGCGGGCACCGGGGAAGTGGTGCAGCACCACCTGCATCATCGTGAACTTGTAGAGGTCGGTGTCGAGCAGGCTTTGAATGATCATGGTGCGGCGCGCGTGTCTCTGGTGTCGGCGTGCGCTCGATTATCACGGTCCCCGTCGGCTTGTGCCTACGCCCCCCGCCCGGAGCGTCCTACCCGGACGGCGCCCCCCGCCCGTGACAGTGCGTTCACGCCAGCCGGAGTGCCTTCGCCCGTGAAGGTACGGCGCTGGTGAATCGCAACATTCACGAAGGAGAAGCGTCATGAACAAGGACACCATCGAAGGCAACTGGAAGCAGCTCAAGGGCAAGGTCAAGGAGCAGTGGGGCAAGCTGACCGACGACGATTTCGACGTCATTGCCGGCAAGCGCGACCAGTTGCTCGGCCGCATCCAGGAACGTCACGGCATCAGCCGCGACGAAGCCGAAAAGCAGGTCAAGGCCTGGGAGAGCGCCGAAGGCCGCACCCCGGCCGCGCTCTGGTACGAAAAGTACTGATCCGCCCTCTTTCGCCCATCCAAAAATCAATCCAACAGACTCACCGGAGAACTCTCATGAAGAAACATCTGCTCATGCTCGCCATCGCCTCCACCTGCTTCATCGGCGCCCAGGCCGGCGCGATGACGAAGGACGAGTACAAGGTCGCCAAGGAAAAAATCGAGGCCGACCACAAGGTCGCCAAGGCCCAGTGCGACACGATGAAGGACAACGCCAAGGACGTGTGCAACAAGGAAGCCGACGGCAACCAGAAGGTGGCCAAGGCCGAACTGGAGCAGGCCTACAAGCCCACCGCCGCCCACCAGCGCAAGGTGGCCGAAGAAAAGGTCGACATGGCCTATGAAGTCGCCAAGGAAAAGTGCGACGACCAGACCGGCGACGCCAAGGACGCCTGCGTGAAGCAGGCCAAGGCCGACGAAGCCAAGGGCAAGGCCGACATCAAGGCCATGAAGAAGATGTAATTCGCGCCCCCCGCGAGCAGCATGAAACGGCGCCCTCGGGCGCCGTTTGTCATGATGGACGCCGCTCAGGCCTGAAGGTCGGCGACAACCTGCCGAAGCGCATCCGGCAGCGGGACCGGCCGCTGCGTCTGCCGGTCGACGTAGACATGGACGAAGTGGCCCTGCGCGGCCGCCGTGTCGGCCCCCTCGGCGAAAAGCGCGATCTCGTAGCGCACGCTGGACGTCCCCGCCTGAACGACGCGGATGCCCGCCTCCACCGTCTGAGGAAAGGCCAGCGGCGCGAAGTAGTTGCATTGCGTCTCGACCACGAATCCGATGGTCTGCCCCTGGTGGATGTCGAGGGCGCCGCGCTCGATCAGCAACGCATTCACCGCCGTGTCGAACCAGCTGTAGTACACGACGTTGTTGACGTGCCCGTACATGTCGTTGTCGGCCCAGCGGGTGGGAATGCGGCGAAAGGCGCGGTAGCCGTCGCGGCGGTGGGGGCGGGGGCGCGGTGTCGTCATGGCGCGGAATTCTGCCAGCGGGTGCCGGCGGCCGAAACAAGGCCGAAACCCGCCCATAAGGCCGCTTTAGAACCCGCCTTCTAAATTGCATCGCCGTACACCAAAAGGCTTGATCGCCTGGCCCAGCTCCCTATACTGGAGGCCATGCTGCACCGCAACATAGAGACGAGACAGGCGCAGCGCAAACGTGATCCATTCCTCAACCCTTTCCGGAGTTACCACCATGGCACTGACCGCTGACCAAATCCTCGCCGCCCAAAAGGCCAACCTCGAAACCCTGTTCGGCCTGACCACCAAGGCGTTCGAAGGCGTCGAGAAGCTCGTCGAACTGAACGTGACGGCTTCCAAGGCCGCCCTGAGCGAAGCCGCCAGCACCACGCAAGCCATGCTGAGCGTCAAGGACGCACAGGAACTGCTCGCCCTGCAAGCCAGCCTGTTCCAGCCGCTGGCTGAAAAGACCTCGGCCTACAGCCGCCACCTGTACGACATCGCCCAAGGCACCGGCGCCGAGTTCTCCAAGGCCTTCGAAGGCAAGGCGGCCGAAGCCCAGCAAGCCTTCGTCGGCCTGGTCGACAGCGCTGCCAAGAACGCACCCGCCGGCTCGGAAACCGCCGTCGCCGTGATGAAGAGCGCCGTGGCGGCCGCCAACAACGCCTTCGAGTCGGTCCAGAAGGCCGTCAAGCAGGCCTCCGACGTCGCCGAAGCCAACTTCAACGCGGTCCAGACCACCGCCGTGAACGCTGCCAAGAGCACCGCCCAGACCGCTTCGCGCAAGCGCTGAGCCACCCCTTGTCTCCTCGGGTCCCTCGGGATCCGATTCAAGCCCCACCTTGGCGAGAACCTCGGCGGGGCTTTTTTTCGTCCGGCTCTTCGATAATCGTGCGTTCAACATTCTCAGGAGACACACGCATGCAGATCGAAGGCAAGGTTTTCATCGTCACCGGCGCCGCCTCGGGCCTGGGCGAAGGCACGGCACGGATGCTCGCGGCCAACGGCGCCCAGGTGGTGGTGGCCGACATGCAGGCCGACAAGGGTGAAGCGGTCGCGCGCGAAATCGGCGGCGTGTTCGTCAAGTGCGACGTCACGCAGGAAGCGGACGGCCAGGCCGCGGTCGATGCCGCGCTCAAGCTCGGCAAACTGTTCGGCCTCGTCAACTGCGCCGGCATCGCCATCGGCGAGAAGACCGTGGGCAAGAACGGCCCGCATGGGCTGGCGGCTTTCACGAAGACCGTGACGATCAATCTCATCGGCAGCTTCAACATGATCCGCCTGGCGGCCGACGCCATGGCCAGGAACGAGCCCGAAGCCACCGGCGAGCGCGGCGTGCTGATCTCGACCGCCTCGGTGGCGGCCTACGACGGCCAGATCGGCCAGGCCGCGTACAGCGCCTCGAAAGGCGGCATCGTCGGCATGACGCTGCCGATCGCCCGCGACCTGGCGCGCAGCGGCATCCGCAACATGACGATCGCGCCCGGCATCTTCGGCACGCCCATGCTCTTCGGCATGCCGCAGGAGGTGCAGGACGCGCTGGCCGCCAACGTGCCCTTCCCCTCGCGCCTGGGCACGCCGGCCGACTACGCCAAGCTGGCCAAGCACATCATCGAGAACGACATGCTCAACGGCGAGGTGATCCGCCTCGATGGCGCGATCCGCCTGGCACCGAAATAAGCTCTCCCCCGAAGGCTTGCCCACTTCGTGTGGCAGCGCCTCCCCCCGTCCGGGGGCAACACCAGCGGCCCGGCGAAGCCGGTTCCGCGGTGTTCCTGGCGAAGAAGTTCTATGGCGCAGGGACTGGCTGCTCGCGGTCCAGACGCTCGTACTGCGCGATGACCTGGGCGCCGAAGAGCACCAGCGTGGCAGCGATCTCCAGGCTCAGCAGCACCACGATCGCCGTCGTGAGGGAGCCGTAGACGACATTGACCTGGGACAGGGTCGAGAAGTACCAGACCAGCAGGCGGCGCGTCACCTCCCACAGCACGGTGGCCGTGACGCCCCCCAGCAGGGCATGCCGCAGCGACAGGCGCCCCACCGGCATCACCAGGTACAGCGAGGTCAGCATGAAGATCTCGCCCCCCAGCCCCAGCAGGTAGAGCAGCACGCCCGAGACGCCCGACAGCGACCAGCTGTGGCCCAGCAGGTCGACGCTCTCCTGCCCGATGAGCTGCAGCGCGCCCGACACCAGCGTGACCAGCAGCAGCCCCACGCACAGGCTCAGGATGTAGAGGTAGGGCATCACCGCCGACACCAGGAAATGCCGGGAGCGCTCGGATTTGCGGTGATGGAAGATGTTCGCCATGGCGCTCTCCAGCACGGTGAAGGCGAGCGAGCTGAAGAAGATCATCGTCACCAGCAGCACCGGCCCGAGCACGTCGCGGTGCGCCAGGAAGTTGCGCAGTTCGGCGACCACCGCGCGCGACTGCCCCGGCAGCAGCCATTCGAGGTAGCGGCCCACGGTGGTGAGCAGTTCGCCCTGGTCGATGACGTGCGACAGCACGATCACGCTGAGGATGAGCAGCGGCACCATCGACAGCAGGGCGTAATAGGCCACCGCCCCCGCCAGCAGCAGCCCCTGGTTCGCCTTGAAGCCCTTGACGGCCGACCAGAGAAACCGGAACGGGTGCTGCAGCACCAGAGACAGATGGGGGAAGCGGCGGGCGTTCATGGGGCGAGGGCGTGGAGCGGCCAGTATGACCGCGCCGCATGCCCGCGCCATGTCAGGTATCCATTGCGCCGCGCGCCACCCGCAGCCAATGAAACCGGTGCGGCCAGAGGCCAGGGCACCCGCGGAACTGGCTTCGCCAGGCCGCTGGGTGCGCCCCCTTGAGGGGGAGGCGCCGCAAGGCGCATCGGGGGTGGGTTTCATTTCAGCCGCATGCGTATGATTTGCGGCTCCCTCCATGACCATCCCTCCCTCATTCATCCAGGAACTGATCGCCCGTGCGGACGTGGTGGAGATCGTCGGGCGCTACGTGCAGCTCAAGAAGGCCGGCGCGAACTTCATGGGGCTGTGCCCCTTCCACGGGGAGAAGTCGCCGTCGTTCTCGGTCAGCCCGACCAAGCAGTTCTATCACTGCTTCGGCTGCGGCGCGCACGGCAACGCCATCGGCTTCCTGATGGAGCACGCCGGCATGGGCTTCGTCGAGGCCGTGCACGACTTGGCCGGCCAGTACGGCCTGCAGGTGCCCGAGGACGACGCCTCGCCCGAGGAGCGCGCCCGCGCCGCCGGCCAGCGGCAGAAGCAGGCCACGCTGTCCGAGGTGCTGGAGAAAGCCGGCGAGGCCTACCGCAAGCAGTTGCGCCAGTCGCCGGGCGCCATCGACTACCTCAAGGGCCGCGGCGTGTCCGGCGAGGTCGCCCGGCAGTACGGCATCGGCTACGCACCGGCCGGCTGGCGCTCGCTGGCGAGCGTCTTCCCCGACTACGACGACCCGCTGCTGGCCGAAAGCGGCCTTGTCATCGTCGGCGAGGAGGAAGACGGCAAGCGCTACGACCGTTTCCGGGACCGCGTGATGTTCCCGATCCGGAACGTGAAGGGCGAATGCATCGGCTTCGGGGGCCGCGTGCTGGGCGACGAGAAGCCCAAGTACCTGAACTCACCGGAGACGCCGGTCTTCAGCAAGGGCCGCGAACTCTACGGCCTGTACGAAGCCCGTGCGGCCTTCCGCGACCGCGGCTACGCGCTGGTGACCGAGGGCTACATGGACGTGGTTGCGCTGGCGCAGCTCGGCTTCCCCAATGCCGTGGCCACGCTGGGCACGGCCTGCACGCCCGAACACGTGCAGAAGCTGTTCCGCTTCACCGAGTCGGTGGTGTTCAGCTTCGACGGCGACGCCGCCGGGCGCCGGGCGGCGCGCAAGGCGCTCGACGGCGCCCTGCCCTACGCCACCGACGTGCGCAGCATCAAGTTCCTGTTCCTGCCGGCGGAGCACGACCCGGACAGCTTCATCCGGGAGCACGGCGCCGAGGCCTTCGCCCGCTTCGTGAACGAAGCGACACCGCTCAGCCGCTTCCTGGTCGAGGCGGCGCGCGAAGGCTGCGACCTGGGCACCGCCGAAGGCCGCGCCCACATGGCCGCCAACGCCAAGCCGCTGTGGAGCGCCCTGCCCGACGGCGCCCTCAAGCGCCAGTTGCTCACCGAACTCGCCGAACTCGTGCAGCTGGGCGCGGCAGACCTGAGTTCGCTGTGGGCACCCACGGCGCCTCCCCCTGCCCGCCAGCCCCCCCCGCCGCCCGCGGCCGCAGCGCCCCGCTACGAAGACGACGGCACGCCGATCACCTACGGGCGCCAGGGCGGCAAGGGGCGCGGCGACTGGCGCGACAAGCCCGGCCGCGGCAACTGGAGCGATCGCCGCTCGCCATCCTCGTCATCGGGCAGCGTCGGGCGCACGCGGCTTCGACCGCCCGGTCGCGCCGATGTCGCCGCCCGCCTGCTGATGTCGAACATGCACGAATGGGAAGCGCTGTCGCACGAACTGCACGGCATGCTGTGTGACCTGCCCGGCGAGCATGGGCAACTCTTCACCTGGCTCGACGGCCAGTGCCACGAGCACGGCGTGCAGCCCTGGGCCGCCTTGCGCGAAGGCCTGCGCGGCCAGCCCTTCGAGGCATTGGCCGAGCGGCTCATGACCGAACCGGAGGGGGGCTCCATCGCGGAGGCGGAGGGCGAGCAGGACGCCGGCGCCGCCAAGGAACTGCGCAACGTGCTGGATTTCATGCTCGACGACCTGCTCAAGGCTCACCAGAGCGAGGCCATCGCGGCGGTGGGGAGCGACCCCTCCGCCCTGGAGCGCTACAAGGCCCTGGAGGCGCGGCGCCTGGAACTGCGCCACCGCCTGAAGCCCTCCGTGGCGGGCTGAAAGCCCGGTCTCCCTCTTGAAAAGCCGGGATCTGGCTATAATGTAGGGCTTCGTCTCGCGACGAATGAGGCAAGAGCGACAGCAGCACCTCCGGGCCGACCCCACGCGCAATGCACTTCCCGACGGGAAACGGGTCAATACACCGCAAGGACTGCACACCAAATGTTCGCCCGACATCTTGCTTCTTGAGGGACTCGGTTCCTCGTTTCGAGGAAATCCGTTTCCTCGTGTTCCCCTGTGTCCGTGCCCGCGCCGGGTCTGTGGCGCCTGTGATTCCGCTTGTTTCATTCTTGTTCCACGAGGTCGTATGCCCAGTACAAAGAAGCCTGCCGTGTCCGTCGCCAAGAAGCCCGCTTCGGCCAAACCGTTGAAAGCGGCAGCATCGCCTGCACCTGCAAAGAAGAGTGCCGCCGCGCCCAAGGCGACTGCCGCAACGAAAGTGAAATCCGTGCCCACGAAAACGCCCTCCGCCGACCCCGTCAAGACCGCCGCCCTGAAGGCCGCACCTGCTCCCGCCACCGCCAAGAAGGTCGGCCGCCCGCCCAAGGCGGCCGGCGCTGCCACGCCCGCCACCGGCGCCAAGCGCGGCCGCAAGCCCAAGGCCGGCAACGAGCCCAAGGACATCGAAGAAGACTTCTCCGACGTCGAAGCCGAGTTCGCCGAGGAAGAACCTGCGGCTGCAGCAGGCACGGAGACGGCCACCGTCGAGAAGGTCAAGCCGCTGCGCATGAAGATCAGCAAGGCGAAGGAACGCGCCTTGATGAAGGAATTCGGCCTGGACGAAACCGTCCTGTCCGAAGAAGACATGGCCAAGCGCCGTCAGCGCCTGAAGACGCTGATCACGCTGGGCAAGACCCGCGGCTACCTGACGCAGGGTGAAATTTCCGACCACCTGCCCGACAAGCTGGTCGATGCCGAGACCATGGAAGTCGTGGTCACGATGCTCAACGACCTCGGCGTGGCCGTCTACGAACAGACGCCCGATGCCGAGACGCTGCTGCTGAACAACACGGCCCCCACCGCGACCACCGTCGAGGAGGCCGAAGAAGAAGCCGAAGCCGCGCTCTCCACCGTCGACAGCGAATTCGGCCGCACCACCGACCCGGTGCGCATGTACATGCGCGAAATGGGCACGGTCGAACTGCTGACGCGCGAAGGCGAAATCGAGATCGCCAAGCGCATCGAAGGCGGCCTGATGGCCATGATGGAGGCGATCTCCGCATCGCCCGCGACCATCGCCGAGATCCTGCGGCTGGCGGCCGACATCCGTGAAGGCAAGGTCGTCATCTCGACCATCGTCGACGGCTTCTCGAACCCCAACGAAGCCGACGACTACGTGGCCGAGGAAGACTTCGACGAGTTCGACGAGGAAGACGACGACGACGGCAAGGGCGGCTCCAAGGCGCTCACCAAGAAGCTGGAAGAACTCAAGCGCGACGCACTCGAGCGTTTCGACCGCATCGCCGAGCTCTTCGAGAAGGTCCACAAGATCTACGACAAGGAAGGCTACGGCACGCCGGCGTACGCCAAGGCCCAGCAGTCCCTGTCCGAAGAGCTGATGACCATCCGCTTCACGGCCAAGACCATCGAGAAGCTGTGCGACCTGGTGCGCACGCAGGTCGACGACGTGCGCAAGAAGGAACGCGAACTGCGCCGCATCATCGTGGACAAGTGCGGCTTCCCGCAGGACGATTTCATCCGCGACTTCTCGGGCTTCGACAAGAACGGCAACCGCATCGCCTCCAACCTGCTCAACCTGAAGTGGGTCGAGAAGCAGGCTGCCGCCGGCAAGCCGTGGAGCACGGTGATGGCCCGCAACATCCCGCCGGTGCAGGAACTGCAGCAGAAGCTCGCCGACATCCAGTCGCGCGTGGTGGTGCCGCTCGCCCAGCTCAAGGAAATCAACAAGCGCATGAACGAGGGCGAATCGTCCTCGCGCGATGCCAAGAAGGAAATGATCGAGGCCAACCTGCGCCTCGTGATCTCCATCGCCAAGAAGTACACCAACCGCGGCCTGCAGTTCCTGGACCTGATCCAGGAAGGCAACATCGGCCTGATGAAGGCGGTCGACAAGTTCGAATACCGTCGCGGCTACAAGTTCTCGACGTATGCCACATGGTGGATCCGCCAGGCGATCACGCGCTCGATCGCCGACCAGGCGCGCACCATCCGCATCCCGGTGCACATGATCGAGACGATCAACAAGATGAACCGCATCTCGCGCCAGCACTTGCAGGAGTTCGGCTTCGAGCCCGACGCCGGCATCCTGGCCGCGAAGATGGAGATCCCGGAAGACAAGATCCGCAAGATCATGAAGATCGCGAAAGAGCCGATCTCCATGGAAACGCCGATCGGCGACGACGACGATTCGCACCTGGGCGACTTCATCGAGGACAGCAGCAACACGGCCCCGATCGAGGCCGCGATGCAGGCCGGCCTGCGCGACGTGGTCAAGGACATCCTCGACTCGCTGACGCCGCGCGAAGCCAAGGTGCTGCGCATGCGCTTCGGCATCGAGATGTCGACCGACCACACGCTGGAAGAAGTCGGCAAGCAGTTCGACGTGACGCGCGAGCGCATCCGCCAGATCGAGGCCAAGGCGCTGCGCAAGCTCAAGCACCCGTCGCGCTCGGACAAGCTGCGCTCCTTCATCGACACGCTGTAAACGGGCTCTCCCCCAGGTTGGCTCACTTCGTGCAGCCGCCCACCCCCTCACCGGGGGCAACACCAGCGGCCCGGCAGAGCCGGTTCCGCGGTGTTCGCGAAAAGAAGAAACCAGAAGGCGCCCACGAGGCGCTCTTCTTTTTTGGAAGCAGGAGGCACCCATGAACCCCGATGCCCAAACCCTCTGGAAAGCCCCGCGATGGGCGCTGGCCATCCTGCTCGCGGTGCTGGGCATGCTCGGCCCCTTCTCGATCGATACCTACATCCCGGCCTTCTCGGGCATCGCGAAGTCGATCGGCGCGACGCCGGTGGAGATGCAGCAGACGCTGTCGGCCTACCTCTTCGGCTTCGCCTTCATGAACCTGTTCCACGGTGCGCTGTCGGACAGTTTCGGGCGCCGGCCGGTGGTGCTGTGGGGGCTGGCCGTGTTCACGCTCGCATCGCTGGGCTGCGCGATGTCGCAGACCATCGGGCAGCTGGTGCTGTTCCGCGCGCTGCAGGGCCTGTCGACGGGGGCGGGCATCGTCGTCTCGCGCGCGGTGATCCGCGACATGTTCCCACCGGCCGAGGCGCAGAAGGTGATGGCGCAGGTCACCATCTACTTCGGCGTGGCGCCGGCCATCGCGCCCATCGTCGGCGGCCTCCTCTTCGTGCACGCCGGTTGGCACGCGATCTTCTGGTTTCTGGTGGCCGTCGGCGTGGTGCTGTTCGCGGCCAACTACAAGCTGCTGCCCGAAACGCTGCACGTCACGCAGCGCCAGCCTTTCAACGCGCGCCACCTGATGCGCGGCTACTGGGAACTCTGCTCGGACCCGCGCTTCCTGCTGCTCGCCCTGGCCAGCGGCGTGCCCTTCAACGGCATGTTCCTCTACGTGCTGTCGGCACCGGCCTTTCTGGGCGACCACCTGGGCCTGGCGCCCACGCAGTTCTTCTGGTTCTTCCTGCTGACCATCGGCGGCATCATGGCCGGCGCCTGGGCCAGCGGCCGCATGGCGGGCAAGGTGACGCCCAAGCGGCAGATCCGCGATGGCTTCGTCATCATGCTGGTCACCTCGGCCGCCAACGTCGTGGTCAATGCACTGTTCGAGCCGCATGCGCTCTGGGCGATGTGGCCGATCGCGATCTTCGCCTTCGGCTGGGCGCTGATGGTGCCGGTGATCACGCTGCTGGTGCTCGACCTGCACCCCGAGCGCCGCGGCATGGCGTCGTCGCTGCAGGCCGTCATCGGCTCGACCGCCAACGGCCTGGTGGCCGGCGTGATCGCACCGCTGGTGATGCACTCGACGCTGGGGCTGGCCGTGACGTCGATCCTCATGATGGGCGTCGGCCTGGTGGCCTGGGTGTGGCTGCACGGGCGCTGGCCGGACATCGGCCGGCAGGTCGCCCGCTACTGACGCGCTCTCGCGCTCGGCCGCTCAGGCCGCGACGGCCTGCCGGCGCCTGGCGTCGTGGTATTCGCCGGTGCCGCGCGCAATCACGCGGTCGGTCGCCAGCACGTCGCCCGGCTGGTACTCCGGCTGCCCGGCGATGCGTTCGTACAGCGGCGCGAAGTCGATGGTCGCCAGGTCGAGCAGGTCGGCCAGGCTGTCGATGACGAAGTAGCTCTCCTGGAAATCGTCGATGCGGTAGTGGGTGCGCATCACCCGCTCCAGATCAAACCCGATGCGGTTCGGCGACGGGTCGTCCAGCGAGAACACGCTCTCGGTGCGCGACGACGCGATGCCCGCGCCGTAGATGCGCAGCCCGTCCTTCTGCTGGATGAGGCCGAATTCCACCGTGTACCAGTAGACGCGCGCCAGCTTGTCGAGCACGCCCAGCTTCTTCGCGCGCAGGCCGCCAATGCCATAGGCCTGGATGTAGTCGGCGATCGCCGGGTTCATCAGCATCGGCACATGGCCGAACACGTCGTGGAACACGTCGGGCTCTTCCAGGTAGTCGAGCTCGTGCGGCTTGCGGATGAAGTTGCCGGAGGGGAAGCGTCGGTTGGCCAGGTGCTCGAAGAACACCTCGTCGGGCACCAGGCCCGGCACGGCCACGACCTGCCAGCCGGTGCGCTGCAGCAGCACCTCGCTCAGTTCCAGAAAGTTCGGAATCTGGTCGGCACCGATCGGCAGGTTCTTCATGCCTTCGACGAACTCGTCGCAGGCGCGGCCGGGCAGCAGCTTCGTCTGACGCTCGAACAGCGTCTTCCAGACCGCGTGCTCGGCCGGCGTGTAGTTCGCCCAGCCCTGGTCGATGGTCCAGTCCGGCCGGTCCGGCCTGGCCGCGTCGCCTGCGGCGAGGCCGTGCTTGGTCGCCTCGGCGGTCCGCATGCTCAGGCCTCGGCGGTGTCGAGAACGCCGCGGCGGATCTGGTCGCGTTCGAGCGACTCGAACAGCGCCTTGAAGTTGCCCTCGCCGAAGCCGTCGCGGTAGTCGCCGCGGCGCTCGATGAACTCGAAGAACACCGGCCCCAGCATCGGCGTGGAGAAGATCTGCAGCAGCAGGCGCGGCTCGCCGCCCTCCGTGGTGCCGTCCATCAGGATGCCGCGCGCCTGCAGTTCCGGCACGTTCTGGCCATGGCCCGGCAGGCGGCTGTCGAGCATCTGGTAGTAGATGTCGTTGGGCGCCGTGGCCGTCGGTACGCCAGCCAGCGCCAGCCTGTCGACCGCATCCTTCAGGTTGTCGCAGATCAGCGCGATGTGCTGGATGCCTTCGCCGTTGAACTGCATGAGGAACTCCTCGATCTGGCCGCCGCCCTTCCTGGATTCCTCGTTGAGCGGGATGCGGATCTTGCCGTCCGGCGCCGTCATGGCCTTCGACGTGAGGCCGGTGTATTCGCCCGAGATGTCGAAGTAGCGGATCTCGCGGAAGTTGAAGAGCCTCTCGTAGAAGTCGGCCCAGAAGGTCATGCGGCCGCGGTACACGTTGTGCGTGAGGTGGTCGATGAGCTTGAGGCCATGGCCGACCGGGTGGCGGTCCACGCCCTCGATGAACTCGAAGTCGATGTCGTAGATCGACTTGCCTTCGTCGAAACGGTCGATCAGGTATAGCGGCGCGCCGCCGATGCCCTTGATGGCCGGCAGGCGCAGTTCCATCGGGCCGGTGGCGATCTCGATCGGCTGGGCGCCCAGTTCGAGCGCGCGGTTGTACGCCTTGTGCGCGTCCGTCACGCGGAAGGCCAGGCCGCAGGCCGAGGGGCCGTGCTCGGCCGCAAAGTAGGCCGCCTGGCTCTTCGGCTCGCGGTTCACGATGAAGTTGATGCCGCCCTGGCGGTACAGCACGACGTCCTTGGAGCGGTGCCTGGCGACCAGCGTGAAGCCCAGCATCTCGAACACCGGCTCGAGCACGCCCGGCGTGGGCGATGCGAATTCGACGAATTCGAAGCCTTGCAGGCCCATGGGGTTGTCGAAGTGGTCAGCCATCGTGTGTCTCCAGAAATTGCGGGTAGGGTTGTCGTCGATGCTAGGCGCTCGCGGCACACGATTCCTGCAACTTGCGGCCCTGCGATGGTCGATCACGCAGGATTCCTGCAAAATCCAGCGCATGAGCGCTCCAGTCGAACTCGACACCATCGATCTGCGCGTACTTCGCGCGTTGCAGGCCAACGGCCGCGCCACCTACGACGAGCTGGCGGCCCAGGTCAGCCTGTCATCGTCGGCGACGTTGCGGCGCGTCAAGCGGCTGGAGGAATCGGGCGTGATCCAGGGCTACGTCGCCCTGCTGCGGCCCGAGCGCGTCGGCCTGCCGCTGATGGCCTACATCAACGTGCGGCTCGAGAAGCACACCGAGAGCCACAAGCGCAGCCCGATGGACGCCTTCCGCGCTTCGATCCAGGGCTGGCCCGAGGTGATCGAGTGCCACTCGCTCACCGGCGACATGGACTACCTGCTGCGCGTGGTGGTCGCCGACATGGCGCACTACTCGCGCTTCGTGATGGACACGCTGCTCAAGCACCCGAGCGTGCAGGACTGCAAGACCAGCTTCGTGCTCGACCGCGTCAAGACGACGACGGCGCTGCCGATCTGAGGCGTCCGCCGCTCAGGAGGTCAGCTTCGACACGACGACGGAGTCGTCCACCGGCGGATCGATCTCGCCGGTCAGGATCCTCGAGGCCTGGGTCGCGCAGTGCCCGGCGGCGGTCGACTGCGCGCCGATGGCGTGCAGCATGGCCTCGCGCTCAGCGGTCGTCATCTCCATCGAGACCTTGCCCAGGTCGAGCGCCGCCGCCATCGCGTGGCGCGCCGCGACCAGGTACAGGTGGGAAGCGGCGCGCATGCGGTTGGCCTGCTGCGTGTCTTCCCGCGCGGTCGACGAGCCGCGCTGCGCCAGCTCCGACAGACCGGACAGGTCCGTCGGCTCGAAGTGGGTCACCGGCAGGCGGTCGAGTTCGCTGGCGGCGATCACCATGGCCAACGCCTTGTTTGCTGCGGTCACGGTGGACCGGTGACTTTCTCTCATTTTGAAATCCCTCCGCGCTGATGGAGGCGCATTCTCGCGCAACGACGCCGCCGTGGCACGCAGGACGACCCGGGGGCGCCTGCCTCACCCATGACCTCAGCGCGCCACGCCGAGCAGGCGGTCGAGCACCTCGGGTTGCGTGCGCAGCACGTCGGCGCGCTCGGCGTGCACCAGCCGCCCCTGGTCGAGCACCACGGCATCGTCGGAGATCGCCAGCACCGCCTGCGGGTGCTGCTCGACGATGATGGCCGCCAGCCCCTCGTCCCGCGTGATGCGGCGGATGGCGCGCAGCAGCTCTTCCACGATGATCGGCGCCAGGCCTTCGAGCGGCTCGTCGAGCAGCATCAGGCGCGGGTTGAGCACCAGGGCGCGCGCGACGGCGAGCATCTGCTGCTCGCCGCCCGACAACTGCGTGCCCAGGTTGCCCTTGCGCTCGGCCAGGCGCGGGAACATCGCGTAGACGCGCTCGGGCGTCCAGTGGCCGGGGCGTGCCACGGCCGTGAGGTTCTCGTGCACCGTGAGCGACTTGAAGATGTTGCGCTCCTGCGGCACCCAGCCGATGCCCGCGGCGGCGCGGCGGTGCGGTGCCAGCCGGTTCAGTTCGATGCCGCCCAGCGTGATGCGCCCGCCGTGCTGCCGCGTGGCGCCGGCCAGCGTGTTGATCAGTGTCGTCTTGCCGGTGCCGTTGCGGCCGAGCAGCGCCAGCGTGCGGCCTTCGGCCAGCGTGAGCGAGATGCCGGTGAGCACCACCGCTTCGCCGTAGCCCGCGCTCAGGTCGTCGATCTGCAGCAGCGCGTCAGCCATGCGCCGTCCCTTCTGTCCCTTCTCCGAGGTACACCGCCTTCACGCGCGGATCGGCGGCGATTTCTTCCGGCGATCCTTCGGTCAGCACCGCGCCGTTGACCAGCACGGTCATGCGGTCGGCGAAGCTGAACACCAGGTCCATGTCGTGCTCGATCAGCAGCACGGACACATCGGCCGGCAGGGCGGCCACCGTTTGCAGCAGTTCCTCGCGCTCGCCGGCCGGCACGCCGGCCACCGGCTCGTCGAGCAGCAGCACGCGCGGCTCGCAGGCCAGTGCGATGGCGATCTCGAGCAGGCGGCGCTTGCCGTAGGCCAGTTCACGCGTCGGCTGGCGCGCCACCTCGGTCAGGCGGAACTGCGCCAGCAGTTCGGCGGCGCGAGCGACCACCGCCGCATCGCTGCCGAGCGGGCGCCACCACTGCGCCGCCACGCCGCGGCGCTGCGACACCACGAGCGCCAGCGTCTCCAGCGGCGTCATCGAATCGAAGAGCTGGTTGATCTGGAAGGTGCGCACCAGCCCCTGCGCCACCCGGCGGTGCGGCGCCAGGCGGGTGATGTCGCGGCCTTCCAGCACGATGCGTCCGGACGTGGGCGTCAGCATGCCGGTGAGCAGGTTGATCAGCGTGGTCTTGCCGGCGCCGTTGGGGCCGATGAGCGCATGGCGCGCCCCGCGCCGCAGGTCGAGCGTCACGTCGTGCGTGGCCACGATGCCGCCGAAGCGCATCACCAGGCCCTGGGCGGAAAGGACAGTGTCGCTCATCGCTTGAACATCTTCCACGGCTTGAGCAGCCGCTCGCGGCCGACGAGCATCAGCAGCACGAGGATCAGGCCGATCCAGAACATCCAGTACTGCGGCGTGACGGACGACAGCGTGTCCTGCAGCAGCTTGAAGACGACCGCGCCCGCGATGCCGCCGTAGAGCCAGCCCACGCCGCCGATCACCAGCATCAGCAGCACGTCGGCCGAACGGTCGAAGGCCAGCACGTCGAGCGAAGCGAAACCGGTGGTCTGCGCCAGCAACGCACCGGCCGCGCCCGCCACGGCGGCCGCCACGGTGTAGATCACGGCCATGCGCGAGACCACCGGAATGCCGACGGCCATCGCGCGCAGCCGGTTGTCGCGAATGGCCTTGAGCGTGGCGCCGAAGGGCGAGCACACCAGCCGCCGCATCAGCAGGAAAAGCAGCAGCACCACCGACAGCGAATACCACGCAGCCGTGCGGCCGTAGAGGTCGAAGTCGAACAGGCCCAGCACCGGCCCCATGACCACGCCCTGCAGCCCGTCGGCCCCACCGGTGAGCCCGTCGAGCTTGTTCGCCAGTTCGAGCAGCAGCAACGCGGTGCCGAGCGTGACCATCAAGCGCGTGAGGTCACTGCCGCGCAGGATGGTCACGCTGGCCAACGCTCCGAGCGCGGCCGACAGCCCCACTGCGACCATCAGGCCGACCGTCGGGTCGGGCATGACATGCTTGGCGAACAGGGCCGCGGCGTAGGCACCGAAACCGAAGAAGGCCGCATGGCCGAGCGAGACGATGCCGGTGTAGCCCAGGATCAGGTCGAGCGACATCGCGAACAGGGCGACGATGGCGATCTCGTTGACCATCAGCGCGTGCGAGGGCATGGCCCATGGCAGCGCGAAGGCCAACGCCCAGACGACGAACTCCCACGGGCGCCAGCGCGCCGGATCGAGCAGGCGCCTGCGCAGCGCGTCGGTCCGAGGGCCGTCCATCACCTGCCGCCCCGCCGCGTGAACAGGCCCTGCGGGCGCCACATCAGGATCAGGATCATCAGCAGGTAGACCGTGAAGGCGCCCATCTTCGGGATGAAGTACTTGCCGGCCACGTCGGCCACGCCCAGCAGCATCGCCGCCAGCAGCGGCCCGGTGATCGACGAGGTGCCGCCGACCGCGACCACGATGAGGAAATAGATCATGTACTTGAGCGGGAAGCTCGGGTCCAGCCCCAGGATCTCCGCCCCCAGCGCACCGCCCAGCCCGGCGAGCCCGGAGCCGACCGCGAAGGTCAGCAGGAACACACGGTTCACGTCGATGCCCAGCCCGGCCGCCACGCGTGCGTCGTCGACCGCCGCGCGCAGCCGGCTGCCGAAGCGCGTCTTCGACAGGATGAGCTGCAGCACGATGGCCAGCACCGCGCACACCGCGATGATGAAGAGCCGGTAGTGCCCCATGCCGAGCATCAGGGCACCGTCGCCCACCTCGGTGCGGCCGCGCAGCCACTCGGGCAGCTGGATGTTCTGCTGCGACGAGCCGACGACGTAGTCGATGGCCGCCACCGCCATGAAGGTCAGGCCGATGGAGAACAGCACCTGGTCGAGGTGCGACTTGCCGTACATCGGCCGGTACAGCGTGCGCTCGAGCAGCGCGCCGGCGGCGCCCACCACCACGAAGGCCAGCGGCAGGCAGAGCAGGAACGGGATGCCCAGCTTCTGCATCGCGAACACCGTGAGGTAGCCGCCCGCCATGGCGAAGGCGCCGTGCGCCAGGTTGATGAAGTTCATCAGGCCCAGCGTCACGGCCAGGCCGACCGCGAGCACGAACAGCAGCATGCCGTAGGCGATGCCGTCGAAAAGGATGGTCAGCATGGAGCGGCGTGCGTCCCCGCGTTCACTTCGCCTTGCCGGGGTCTTTCACCGCCTTGATCACGTCGAACTCGACGTTGTAGAGCTGGCCGTCCTTCTTCTCGACCTTGCGCAGGTACACGTCCTGCACGATGTCGCGCGTCTGCGCGTCGATCAGCACCTGGCCACGCGGGCTCTCGAAGACCTGGCCCTTCATCTTCTCCAGCAGCGCGGCGCCGTCGCCCTTGCCGCCGGTGGCCTTGAGCGCCTCATAGATCACGCGCATGCCGTCGTAGCCGCCCATGGCCATGAAGTTGGGGCGCATGTTCTTGTTGGCCTTCTGGAAGGCCTCGACAAACTTCTTGTTCATCGCCGACGGGTGCGCCGCCGAGTAGTGGTGCGAGGTGACCACGCCGAGCGCGCCGTCGCCCATGTCGTTGAGCTGGTCGTCGTCGGTCACGTCGCCGGTGGCGATCAGGCGGATGCCGGCCTTGTCCATGCCGCGCTCGAGGAACTGCTTCATCACCGCCGCCCCCGCGCCCGAGGGCACGAAGACGAAGAGCGCGTCGGGCTTGGCGTCGCGCACCTTCTGCAGGAAAGGGGCGAAGTCGGGGTTGCGCAGCGGCACGCGCAGCTTGTCGATCACCTTGCCGCCGTTGAGTTGGAAGCGCTCGCTGAAGAACTTCTCGGCGTCGTTGCCGGGGCCGTAGTCGGACACCAGCGTCACCACCGACTTCACGCCGTTCTTCGGCGCCCAGTCGCCCATGGCGACCGACACCTGCGGCAGCGTGAAGCTGGTGCGCACGATGTACGGCGAGGCCTCGGTGATGCTCGAGGTCGCGGCGGCCATCACGACCAGCGGCGTCTTCGACTGCGTGGCGATGGGCGCGGCGGCGAGCGCGGCCGGCGTGACGCCGAAGCCGGCCAGCACGTTCACCTTCTCGTTGACCACCAGCTCCTGCGCCAAGCGCTTGGTCACGTCGGGCGTGGCGACGTCGTCCTTGACGATCACCTCGATCTTGCGGCCGGCCACGGTGTCGCCGTTCTGCGCGATGTAGAGCTTCACCGCCGCCTCGATCTGCCGCCCGGTCGAGGCCTGCTGCCCGGTCATCGGCAGGATCAGGCCGATCTTGAAGGGCGTGGTCTGCGCCTGGGCGGCGAGCGGCGCGGCCAGTGCGAGGGCGGCGAGGGCGGCCAGGCCGGCGGCCTGGACGAGATGGCGTCGTTGCATGTGTGTCTCCGGTGGGATGGAATGCCGTTTCGCGTCATTGTGGGCAGACGAAACGCCGCCGCGTGCTCCGGCAATCACCTAGGCGCGCGTTGCGACCGGGGCATTCTGCGCGATCTTCACACCGCGTGCGCGGTCATCGCACAACCCGTGGACGGCCGTGCAGACCGTCCCCTTCCCGGGGGCGCCGCCCACGCGCCCGCGAAGGTTCCGCCTGCGCCCGAAGGGGATCACGACGGAGGAAGCCGGCGCGGGGTTAATCTCCGGGGACATGCCGCACCTGCTCGCGCCCTGGCTGCCGTCGCCGTCCCAGCACTTCCTGGTAGTCACCTTCGCGCTGCTCGTCTACGTGCTGACCACCCGCGCGCGGCGCGAGCAGCGGGCGCCGACGACGGCGATCGCCTGGGTCATGGGGCTGCTGCTGCTGCCCTACCTCGCGCTGCCCGTGTACCTGCTGTTCGGTCAGCGCAAGCTCAGGCCCGCGGGCTCGCCGCGGCCGCCGCGCACCCTGCCGGCCGGCCACTGGGCGGCCGAGCTGATCGAGAGCTTCGGCCTGCCGCCGCCGGGGCGGTGCGTCCCGTGCTTCCATGCCGACGGCGCGGCCGCGCGCGAAGCGCTGTGGCAGGTGATCGACGCCGCCCGCGTTCGCCTGGACATCTGCACCTTCATCATCGGCGACGACGCACTGGGCCACGAGGTGGTCGCGCGCCTGGCCCGGCGCGCGCGCGAGGGCGTGCGCGTGCGGGTGCTGCTCGACGGCTTCGGCGCCATCACGCTGCCGCGGCACCACTTCGACGCGCTGCGTTCGGCAGGCGGCCAGGTCGCGGTGTTCCGCCCATTCTTCGGCCTGCGCCGCAGCGGGCCGCGCAACCTGCGCAACCACCGCAAGTTCGTGATTGCCGACGACACCCGGCTGTGGTCCGGCGGGCGCAATCTGGCGGGCGAATATTTCACCGGCAACGATGCCTATCCGGTGCCATGGCGGGACCTCTCCTTCGATCTGCGGGGCAGCGTGGCGGAGGCCGCGGCCCGGCAGTTCGAGCACGACTGGTGCTCGGTGCGCAACGACACGCCGCGCGAGATCGCGCCGACGCACGACATGCCGGACGACGGCTCGCTCGCCCAGTTCCTGCCGAGCGGCCCCGACCAGACGGAGGACACGGCGCACGCGCTGCTCATCGACGCGTGCTTTCGCGCCGAACACCGCATCCTCGCGGTCACGCCCTACTTCGTGCCCGACGACGGCCTGCGCAATGCGCTGCGGCTGGCGGCACGGCGCGGCGTGCAGGTGACCATCGCGATCCCCTCGCGCTCGAACCACCGGCTGACCGACTTCGTGCGCGCGCGGGCCATGCGCGACCTCGCAGGCGCGGGGGTGATCTTCCGCATGCTGCCCTTCATGGCGCATGCCAAGGCCGTGGTGGTGGACGACGAACTGGCGATGTGCGGCTCGATCAATCTCGACCTGCGCAGCCTGCTGCTGAACCACGAGGCCGCGGTGGTGTTCTACGGCCGCGCGCCGATCGACTGGCTGGCGCAGTGGATCGAGACCACCGCGTCGGCCGGCGAGCCCTATCGCGCTCGACGGCCCGGCCTGCTGCGCGACCTGGCCGAAGGCCTGCTGCTGACCGTCGCATTCCAGCTGTAGCGCTCAGCGCCCTGGGTGCCGGGCGGCCTGGGCCGCTTTCGCTTGCCGCTCGGCCTTCTCCTGCCTCTGCAGACGGGCCAGCCGGTCGGGCGTGTTGGTGTAGCTCGCGTTGCCCAGGCCGGTGCCGATGGTGAGCACGGCCCAGTGGTGCACGTCCTGCATGAAGGGCAGCTCGCTCAGGCCCTGCACCACCGCGTCGTTGTGCAGCCGCACCGTGGTCGGCGCGCCGCCGATGGTCGGCAGCTTCTTGCTCAGCTCGCTGGGCAGGTGGAAGGTGTCGCTTTCCCAGTCGCCCGGCAGGTTCTGGGTGCCGCGCGCGATGGAGCCGTCGTCGCGGATGCGCCCCGGGCAGGCGATGCCCACGAAAGGCGCGAGCCGGATCTCCTTCCTCGCGCAGTAGTCGATGAGCGCCTGCAGCATCCCGGACAGGCGGTCGAGCAACCCGCGGCGGCTGGGCCTGTCGTCGGCATGGCGCCATTTGGCGCGCTGAATCACCTTGGCCAGCGACAGGTCCCCGGCCTTCTTGCGCCGCGTCTTCACGATGCCGCAACGCACATTGGTGCCGCCGATGTCGACCGCGAGGATCGCATCGTAGGCGGCCAGCATGTCGGGCGGCACCAGGTGCACCCAGCCGATCAGGCCGCCGTCGTCGACCTCGTGCGACAGGCGCGCGATCGGCACCTTGACCTTCATGTGCTGCAGGATCATCGCGGCCTGCAGGATGGCGCGCTCGCCCACGTCGCTCTCGGGAAAGCCGCCGCCGATCACGATGCGCTGGACCTTGTCCCACGAGGGCTCGCGCAGAAAGCGGCGCACCACGTGGGCCAGTTCCTCGGCGAACTCCTCCATCGCGCCCTCCAGCAGGTCCGCGCCTTCGGAGGCTTTCTTGCGGCCGAGCACCCGGTCGAGTTCCTTCTTGCTCAGGTCGCGCGACGCGACGTCGCCGAAGGGGTCGTCCTTGCGCTTCTGGCGGCGGCGCTTGCGCCATTGCTCCAGCAGCGTCCGGAACGCGGTCTGGCTGGCCGCATCGCCGGCGAAGCCATTCTTGTCGCGCAATTGCAGGCTGTAGCCGTCGACGATGACGGCGGGGAGTTCGCGGGCGCCGTGGGTATCGGCAAGATGGGGCGGCACGGTCTTGGGGGCCATGGGCTCTTTCGAAAATGTGGGAATGCGCAGGGAGATCGAAGCCGCGGGTCGGCCTCCATCCAATGTCGCTGCGCACGCGCCCAAGACGCATCGGCGCCGGGCACGGGTCGCTGTAGGAATGCGGCCTGACCGATACACTGACCGCATGCTGCTGCCGCACCCGCTCCAGCGCGCCTGGCGGTCGGCGCTGCTCCCCTGGCTCTTCCTGGCGATGCTCGCGAGCACGGGCGCCGCGTCGGCGCAAGGCGATGCGCTCCACGTCGGATCGAAGCGCTTCACCGAGTCGTACATCCTGGCCGAAGTGCTGGCGCAGACCGCGGCACCGCACACACCCGTCGCGCCCGTGGTCCGCCAGGGCCTGGGCAACACGGCGATCGTGTACGAGGCGCTGCGCTCCGGTGCGATCGACGTGTATGCCGAATACACCGGCACCATCGCGCTCGAGATCCTGCAGGGTAGCGCCGCCATGACGCGCGCCGAGATGAACGCGCGACTCGCCCCGCTCGGCCTCGGCGTGGCCGTGCCGCTGGGCTTCAACGACGGCTACGCGCTCGCGATGCGCGGCGCCGACGCCGACCGGCTCAAGCTCGCGACGCTCAGCGACCTGGCCCGACACCCCGAACTCAAGCTGGGCCTGTCGAACGAGTTCATCGGCCGCGCCGACGGCTGGCAAGGCCTGGCCGCGCGCTATGGCTTCACGCAGAAGCCCACCGGCCTCGACCACGGCCTGGCCTACGACGCCATCGCGGCCGGGCAGGTCGACGTCATCGACATCTACACGACCGACGCCAAGATCGACCACCTGGGCCTGCGCGTGCTGCAGGACGACCGCGGCTACTTCCCGCGCTACGACGCGGTGCTGCTCTACCGCCTCGACCTGCCGGCCCGGCTGCCGGCCGCCTGGGCCGCGCTGCAGACGCTCGAAGGCCGCATCGACGAGCGCGCCATGATCGCGATGAACGCGCGCGCCGAACTGCAGGGCGCGGGCTTCGACACCATCGCGCGCGACTTCCTCGCCGGCGCCACGGCATCGGAGGGCCAGCGCGGCTTCATGGCCAAGCTGTTCGGCAGCGACCTGGGGCGGCTCACGCGCCAGCACATGGTGCTGGTGGCGGTGTCGGTCGGGCTCGCCATCCTGGTCGGCGTGCCGCTGGCCGTGTGGGTGTCCGCGCATGCACGCACCCGCGCCGTGGTGCTCGGCATCGCCGGCCTGATGCAGACCGTGCCGTCGCTGGCTTTGCTGGCGGTGCTGATCTCGCTGATCGGCAGCATCGGCACCCTGCCCGCACTCATCGCGCTCACGCTCTACGCGCTGCTGCCCATCATGCGCAACACGGTCACCGGTCTGGCCGAGGTGCCGCAAGGCCTGCGGCAGGCGGGCACGGCGCTCGGCATGACGCCACGGCAAGGCATGCGCTTCGTGCTGCTCCCGCTGGCCATGCCGACGCTGGTGGCGGGCGTGCGCACCGCCACGACGATCGCGATCGGCACCGCCACCATCGCGGCCTTCATCGGTGCGGGCGGATTCGGCGAACGCATCGTGACGGGGCTGGCCCTGAACGACCGGCAACTGCTGCTGGCCGGTGCGCTGCCGGCGGCGGCGCTGGCGTTGCTGAGCGAGTTGCTGTTCGAGGCGATCGATCGGCTGCTGCTGCGCCGGCCGGGCTGAATCAGACGTCCCCGAAGACCACCACCGCATCACCCGGTTGCCAGGCCGGAAACTTCGGCATGGCGCTCGCCCAGAGCGAAGATGCTGTGAGCGCCGACAGCCACGCGCTCAACGCAGGCCACGGCGCCGCGGCGAACCAGGCCGCATCGACCTGCGCGAACTGCCGCACGAAGGGTGCGATGGCCATGTCGGCCAGCGCGGGCGCATCGCCGAACAGGTGACGCGACCCGCGCAGCCGCGTCTCCAGCCCGTCGAGGAAGGCAGCGGCTTCGGCCCGGTGCCACAGCGCATCGGCACCCTCGTAGCGGTTCGGGTACTTGTAGCGGTCGAGGTGCCGCTTGAAGCCGCCGTCGCACTGCGCGACGAGCGCGAGCATGTCGTCGGGCGTGCCGCCCGACGGCGTGAGCCAATGCTGCGGATCGCGCTGCGCCAGCGCCCACCGCATGATCGCCAGGCTCTCGTCGATCACCGTGCCATCGACATCGACCAGCACCGGCACCGTGGCCTTGGGCGACGCTTCGCGCAACGCGACCGGCTTGTCGCGCAGCACCACCTCGCGCAGCTCGCAAGCGGTGCCGCTGACCAGCAGCGCGAAGCGGGCGCGCATGGCGAAGGGGCAGCGGCGGAAGGAATAGAGGATGGGCAGCATGGGCAGCGCGGGCAAAGGTATGGACAACGGCCAGGGTGCCGTCATCCCAGGACCGATGTCAGTTGCCACAGCGAAAAGACCACGAGCACTGTGGCGCTGCCCAGGTTGATGCGGCGCTGCCAGCGCAGGTCGAAGCGCTCGCGAAGGCGGCCGACGACGCTGCTGAGGAAGAGCCACCACAGCGCCGAACCGACCAGCACGCCCAGCACCATCGTCCCGGGTGCCGTCACGGACGATCGCCCCGCCATCGCGCCGAAGATCGCGACGAACGAGAGGATCGTCGCCGGGTTGGACAGCGTCAGCACGAAGGTGGACGCGAAGTACTGCCAGCCCTTGCGCGCCGGCGCGCTCGTCGTCGTGCGCGCGGTCACGGGCGCGCGTGCGAGCTTCCAGGCCATCCACAGCAGAAAGCCCGCACCGAACAGCGTGAGCGGCAGACGCACGGCTACCAGGGCCTGGATCAACCAGCTCACGCCGAAGGCGCCGACCGCACCATAGACCGCATCCGCGGCAGCGGCTCCCATACCGGTCGCGAGCCCCGCGCGGGGGCCTTGGTCGAGGCTGCGCTGAATGGTCAGCACGCCGATCGGGCCGACCGGAGCGGCGATCGACAAACCGATCAGCAGTGAAGAGACGAAGACTTTCAGAAGTTCCATGCCAGCGATCGTAGGTCGGCCGCTTCGCGAGCTGAAGTCGATTTTTACGGCACCGGTGAGTGATCGCCAGAATTTTTATGGAGAATCGCGTCGATGACCGAGCCCCTTCAACTCGACGCCAAGGCCTGGAAACTGCTCGAAGCCTTGCAGGCCGATGGTCGCGCGCCGCTCAAGACACTGGCCGAAGCGGCCGGGCTGTCGATCGCTGCGACCGCCGAGCGCCTCAAGCGCCTGCAGGGCGCGGGGGTCATCCGCGGCGTGCATGCCGACCTCGATCCCGCAAAAGTCGGTCTGCCGGTCCAGGCCATCATCGGCATCACGACGGGTCAGCCGCACAAGCAGGCGCTGCTGAAAGCACTGCGTGCACGCGCCGAAGTCCTCGAGTGCCATCACGTCACCGGTGCCGATTCGTACATGATGACGGTCGCCGTGGCGGACATGGCCGCGCTGGAGTCCTTCCTCGGCGACGTCAACCGGTGGGGCGAGACGCGCACCGCGATCATCATGTCCACGCCCATCTTTCGGCGCGGCCCGCGGCACTGGTCGGCCTGAACGCCGGCGGTCGGGGCTCGAGCCTGGCGAGCAGCGGCGGCATCCCCGATGCGCCGCGGACGCCCCCCCCCAAAAAATGCCCGCGGCGCAAGAAGCGCGGCGGGCATGGCATTCAGTGCGGAACGCTCAGGCCAGCGATCAGGCCAACGTATACGCCGTCTTCACGATGGTGAAGAACTCCTGCGCGTACTTGCCCTGCTCGCGCGGGCCGTAGCTGGAGCCCTTGCGCCCGCCGAAAGGCACGTGGTAATCCACACCCGCCGTCGGCAGGTTGACCATCACCATGCCGGCCTGGCTGTGGCGCTTGAAGTGCGTCGCGTACTTCAGGCTGGTCGTGGCGATGCCCGACGACAGGCCGAACTGCGTGTCGTTGGCCGTGGCCAGCGCCTCGTCGTAGTCCTTCACGCGGATCACGCTGGCGACCGGGCCGAAGATCTCTTCGCGGTTGATGCGCATCGTCTTGTCGCTGTCGACGAACAGCGCCGGCGCCATGTAGAAGCCTTCGGTGTCGAGCTTCAAACGGCCGCCGCCCGCGGCCAGCACCGCGCCTTCGCTCTTGCCGATCTCGACGTAGCTCAGGTCCTGCTCGAGCTGGCTCTGGCTCGACACCGGGCCGATGTCGGTGCCCTGCACCAGCGCGTCGCCCACCTTGATCTTTTCCATGCGGGCCTTCATCGCCTCGATGAACTTCGGGTAGATGCCGTCGGTGACGATCAGCCGGCTGGACGCCGTGCAGCGCTGGCCGGTCGAATAGAAGGCGCTCTGCACACTCAGCTCGACGGCCTGCGCCAGGTCGGCGTCGTCCAGGATGACCTGCGGGTTCTTGCCGCCCATCTCGAGCTGCACCTTCTTGTGGTTGGTGGCGCACTGCACCGCGATGCGGCTGCCCACGCCGACCGAGCCGGTGAAGCTGATGGCATGGATGCCGGGGTGGTTGACCAGCGCATCGCCGATCACGCTGCCGCGGCCCATCACCAGGTTGAACACGCCGGCCGGAATGCCCGAGCGGCTGATGATCTCGGCCAGCGCCCAGGCGCAGCCCGGCACCAGGTCGGCCGGCTTCATCACGACGCAGTTGCCGAAGGCCAATGCCGGCGCGATCTTCCAGGCCGGAATCGCGATGGGGAAGTTCCACGGCGTGATCAGGCCGACGACGCCGACCGGCTCGCGCGTGATCTCGACGCCGATGTTGGGGCGCACCGAGGGGAGGGTCTCACCCGCCAGGCGCAGGCATTCGCCGGCGAAGAACTTGAAGATCTGGCCGGCGCGGGTGGCTTCGCCGATGCCTTCGGCCTTGGTCTTGCCCTCTTCACGCGCGAGCAGCGTGCCCAGTTCTTCCTTGCGTGCCAGGATCTCGGTGCCGATCTTGTCGAGCGCGTCCGAGCGCATCTGGATGCCGCTGGTCGACCAGGCCGGGAAGGCGGCGGTGGCGGCGGCCACGGCGGCTTCGACATGCGAGGCGTCACCTTGGGTGTATTCGGCGATGGTGTCGCCCAGGTTCGACGGGTTCAGGTTCGGGCTGTAGCTGTTGCCCTTCTTCCATTCGCCGCCGATCAGGTTGTCGTGTTGTTGCATGTCGGATCCTTGTGGTGAAAAGTGAGAAAGCCGAAGCGAGGGCGCTTCGGCTCGGGAAGAGATGGTGGGTGCCGAGATTAACGCGTCAACGCACCATGCAGGGCCGCTTGTTGTCGAACTGCCAGCCCGGGATCAGGTACTGCATGGCCTGCGCGTCGTTCCGCGCGCCCAGGCCGTGTTGGAGGTACAGCTGGTGCGCTTTCTCGACCTCGTCCATGTCCAGTTCCACGCCCAGGCCGCCTTGCGTCGGCACCTGCACGAACCCGCCCTCGATCTGCAGCGGCGCCTTCGTCAAACGCTGGCCGTCCTGCCAGATCCAGTGGGTGTCGATGGCCGTGACCTTGCCCGGCGCGGCTGCGGCCACGTGGGTGAACATCGCGAGCGACACGTCGAAGTGGTTGTTCGAGTGCGAGCCCCAGGTCAGGCCCCAGGCCTGGCACAGCTGCGCCACGCGCACGGAACCCTGCAGGGTCCAGAAATGCGGATCGGCCAATGGAATGTCGACCGACTGCAGCGACAGGCTGTGCACCATCTCGCGCCAGTCGGTGGCGACCATGTTGGTGGCGGTGGGCAGGCCGGTGGCGCGGCGGAACTCGGCCATCACCTCGCGGCCGGAGAACACGCCTTCGGCGCCGCACGGGTCCTCAGCGTAAGCCATCACGCCGTGCAGGTCGCGCGTGAGGCGGATCGCGTCCTTCAGCAGCCAGCCGCCGTTGGGGTCGAGCGTGACGCGCGCCTCGGGGAAGCGCTCGTGCAGCGCACGGATCGCCTCGACCTCTTCCTCGCCGCGCAGCACGCCGCCCTTGAGCTTGAAGTCGGTGAAGCCGTAGCGCGCATGGCTGGCTTCGGCCAGGCGCACGATGGCCTCGGGCGTCATGGCTTCTTCGTGGCGCAGGCGGAACCAGTCGTTGTCCGCATCGGGCTCGCTGCGGTACGGCAGGTCGGTCTTCTTCCGGTCGCCGACGTAGAACAGGTAGCCGAGCATCTGCACCGCATCGCGCTGCTGGCCTTCGCCGAGCAGCGCCGCGACCGGCACGTTCAGGTGCTGGCCGAGCAGGTCGAGCAGCGCGGCCTCGGCGGCCGTGACCGCGTGGATGGCGATGCGCAGGTCGAAGGTCTGCGTGCCGCGGCCGCCGCTGTCGCGGTCGGCGAACTGCGCGCGCATGGCGTTGAGCATCGCGTTGTGCCGGCCGATCGGCTGGCCGACGATGAGGCCGCGCGCATCTTCCAGCGTCTGGCGGATCTTCTCGCCGCCGGGCACCTCGCCCACGCCGGTGTGGCCGGCGCTGTCTTTCAGGATCAACAGGTTGCGGGTGAAGAACGGGCCGTGGGCACCGCTCAGGTTCATCAGCATGCCGTCGTGGCCCGCGACCGGGACCACGCGCAGTTCGGTGACGACGGGGGTGCCGGACGTCGCAGAGGCGGACTCAGGGCGTGTCATGGGCGACGTCACGCTTCACTGCGGTCCCAGCTTGTCGATCAGCGCCTCGAGCATTTCCATCTCGTCGGGCTTCAGGTCCGTCAGCGGCGGGCGCACCGGGCCGGCACCGTGGCCGACGATCTTCGCGCCAGCCTTCACGATGCTCACCGCGTAGCCCTGCATGCGGTTGCGCAGGTCGAGGTAGGGCATGAAGAAGTCCTTGAGCAGGCGATGCTGCGTGGCCATGTCGTCGTCGCGCACGGCTTCGTAGAACTGCATCGCGGTCTTCGGGATGAAGTTGAAGACGGCCGACGAATACACCGGCGTGCCCATCGCCTTGTAGGCGGCGGCGTAGACCTCGGCCGTCGGCAGGCCACCCAGGTAGGCGAAGCGGTCGCCCATGCGCTGGTAGATCGCGACCATGGTCTCGATGTCGCCGATGCCGTCCTTGAAGCCCACGAGGTTCGGGTTGCGCTCGGCCAGGCGGGCCAGCGTCTCGGGCTTGAAGCGCGTCGAACCGCGGTTGTAGATGATCACGCCGAAGTCCACGCTCTTGCACACCGCCTCGACGTGCGCCGCCAGACCTTCCTGGCCGGCCTCGGTCAGGTAATGCGGCAGCAGCAGGATGCCGTGCGCGCCGGCCTTCTCGGCGGCTTGCGCGCATTCGATGGCGAAGCGCGTCGGGCCGCCGGCGCCCGCGATGATCGGCACCACGCCGCGGCAGGTGTCGACCGCGGTCTGGATGATGCCGGGGTATTCCGCGCCGGTCAGCGAGAAGAATTCACCGGTGCCGCCGGCGGCGAACAGCGCGCTCGCGCCATAAGGTGCGAGCCATTCGAGGCGCTGCTGGTAGCCCTTCTTGTGGAAGTCGCCGTTCGCATCGAAGTCGGTCAACGGGAACGACAGCAGGCCGGAGCCCATGATGGATTTGAGTTCTTGGGGGTTCATCACACGTCCTGTGAATTGAGAAAAAAGAGAGAGGGTGCCGGTCAGTCGAGCTTGAGGTTGGCGTCGGCGACGACCTTGGCCCAGCGCGCGCGTTCCTTGTTGAAGAACTGCTCTTCCTCCGCCGGTGCCATGGTCACGACCTCGGCGCCCTGCCCGGCGAGGCGCGAGCGGATGTCGGCGGCGCGGATGACCGTGATGAGTTCCTTGTTCAGGCGCTGCACCACGGCGTCGGGCGTGCCCTTGGCCACGCGCACGCCTTGCCAGGTGCCGGACTCGAAGCCCGGCACGCCCTGCTCCGCGATGGTCGGCACGTCGCCGATCAACGGCATGCGCGTGCCCTTCGACACAGCCAGCACCTTGAGCTTGCCGCCCTGCACCTGCGGCAGCGTGGCGAGCATGCCGTTCATCAGCACCTGCGTCTGGCCGGCGACCGTGTCCTGGATCGCCTGGACGCCGCCCTTGTACGGCACGTAAGTCCACTTGGCGCCGCTGGCGCGCTCAAGCGCCACGCCGGCCAGGTGCGGTGCGCTGCCGGTAGCCGTCACGGCGAAGTTCAGGTCGCCGGTCTTCGACAGCGCGATCAGTTCCTTGAGGTTGTTCGCCTTCACCGACGGGTGGACGACCAAGAGGTGCGGCGAGTACGCCAGCATGGTCACGCCGCGCAGGTCCTTCGACGGGTCGAACGGCAGCTTGGTGTAGATCGAAGGGCTGATGGCCAGCGCCCCCACGTCGCACAGCAGCAGCGTGTAGCCGTCGGGGGCCGACTTGGCGACGAAGTCGGCACCAAGGTTGCCGTTGGCACCGGGCCGGTTCTCCACGATCACCGGCTGCTTGAGCGCTTCGGACAGCGGCTGGCTGATGGCGCGGGCGATGATGTCCGACGAACCACCCGGCGGGTACGGCACGACGAGCTTGATGGGCTTGGTCGGCTGCCAGGCGGCCTGGGCCACGGCGGCAAGAGGTGCGGCCAGCGCAAGCGTGGCGAGGCAGGCGGAGCCGACGAGGCGGCGGCGAGCAATAGACATTGGGCATCTCCGTTGTTTTGAAAGGCGATCACCCGCTTCACAGCGAAGTGATCAGTCATCGTACAACTCAAGGAATGACTTGTCCAGCATTCCCCGGCCGAATTCAGCCCCGCGCCTCGTCGGCCGCCTGGTCCGCGCGTCGAGCCGCCTCCTGCGCCAGCCGCAGGCGTTCGCGGCTGTTGGTCAGGTGGATGCGCATCGCGGCACGGGCCGACTCGGCATCGCGCCGGGCGATCGCCGCGTAGATCTCCTCGTGCTCGCGGTTGACACGGCTGAGGTAGGCACCGCTTCGATCGGCCGTGCGGATGGCGTTGATGCGGGTGCGCGGAATGATCGTGGTGCCCAGGTGGCTCATGATGTCCGCGAAATACGGGTTGCCGGTCGACTGCGCGATCTGCAGGTGGAAGCGGAAATCGGGCGCTACCGTGTCGCCGGCCACGGCGACGTTGCTCTCGAAGTCGTCCAGCGCCTGGCGCATGGCCTGCAGTTGCTCCTCGGTACGGCGGGTGGCGGCCAGCCCGGCGGACTCGGTCTCCAGGCTGATGCGCAGTTCGAGCACGGCAAGCACGTCGACCGAGGTGGCGATGTCGCCGGCGTCCAGCCGAAAGACGCCACCGGCGCGCTGCGGCAGCACGAAGGTGCCGACGCCATGGTGCGTCTCGACCAGGCCGGCGGCCTGCAGCTTCGACAGCGCCTCGCGCACCACCGTCCGGCTCACGCCGAAGGCCTGCATGATTTCCGACTCGGTCGGCAGCTTGTCGCCGGGGCGCAGCACGCCGTCGCGGATGCGCACACCGAAATCGTCGACCAGGCTGTGCGCCAGCCCCCGCCCACGCTGCCGCGGCCGGGCGACATACGGCACCGAAACCGGGGCATCGGACATGGTGGGAACTTCTGTTGACAGGCGAGCCATGCGCTGATGATAATCGTCCGTTAAGTTGTACGACAACAGATAACTTACGAGAGACAGACAACCGATGAGTGCCTCCGCGCCTGCCGCCGCCTTTTCGATCACGTCGCCCGCTTCGATCGGCACACGCCTGCACCGCCTCCTGCTCACCGGTGCCGCCGGCGGCCTGGGCAAGGTACTGCGCGAACGGCTGCAACCCTACGCCGAGGTCATCCGCCTGTCGGACATCGGCACCATGGCCCCTGCCACGGGCGCCGGGGAAGAAGTCGTGCCCTGCGACCTGGCCGACAAGCAGGCCGTCGATGCGCTGGTGGCGGGCTGCGACGCCATCGTCCACCTGGGCGGCGTGTCGGTCGAGCGGCCCTTCGAAGAAATCCTCGAGGCCAACATCAAGGGCGTGTTCCACGTCTACGAAGCGGCCCGCCGCCACGGCGTGAAGCGCGTGGTGTTCGCCAGCTCCAACCATGTGATCGGCTTCTACAAGCAGGACGAACACATCGACGCCAGCGCGCAGAAGCGGCCCGACGGCTACTACGGCCTGTCGAAGTCCTTCGGCGAAGACGTGGCGCAGTTCTACTTCGACCGCTACGGCATCGAGACGGTCAGCATCCGCATCGGCTCGTCGTTCCCCGAGCCGCTCAACCGCCGCATGATGCGCACCTGGCTGAGCTACCGCGACCTGACGACGCTGATCGAGAAGTCGCTGTTCACGCCGGACGTCAAGCACACGGTGGTCTACGGCATGTCGGCCAACCGCGACGTGTGGTGGGACAACAGCGCCGCCGCGCACCTGGGCTTCGTGCCGCAGGACAGTTCGGAGGTGTTCCGCGACAAGGTCGAGGCACAACCGCCGGTGACAGCGACCGACCCCAACGCCATTTACCAGGGCGGCGCATTCACCGCGCAGGGCCCGTTCGGCGACTGAGCAGTCGGCGCGCGCACCATGCAAGCCGAACTCGTCCTCGACGCCCGCAACGCGACCGGCGAAAGCCCGGTCTGGCACGCTGCCGAACAGGCGCTGTACTGGGTCGACATCCCGGCTCGGCAGCTCCACCGGCTCGTGCCGTCCACCGGCGACCACAGCACATGGACCGGTAACGAGATGCTCGCGTGCGTCGCGCCGCGCGCCGACCATCCGGGGCAATGGATCGCCGGCATGGAAAGCGGCCTCTTCGCCATCGCCCCGAAGGACGACGGCACGCTGGCGACCACGCCGATCGCACGCGCGGCCCATGCGGCCCACGGCATGCGCTTCAACGATGGCCGCTGCGACCGCCAGGGCCGCTTCTGGGCCGGCACGATGCTGATGGACATGGCGGCGGCCCGCATCGTCGGCCGCGTGTACCGCTACCAGCGCGACGTGAACGAGGAAGCCGCGCTGCGCCTGCAGTTCGACGAGTTGATCGTGCCCAACGGCATGGCCTTCAGCCCCGACGGCCGCACGATGTATCTGTCCGATTCGCATCCGACCGTTCAGGCGATCTGGGCCTTCGACTACGACACGGCCACCGGCACGCCGCACAACCGCCGCCTCTTCGTCGACATGAGGCCGCTGCCCGGCCGGCCCGATGGCGCGGCGGTCGACGTCGACGGCTGCTACTGGATCTGCGGCAACGACGCCGGCCTGGTGCACCGCTTCACGCCCGACGGCCGGCTCGACCGCTCGCTGGAAGTGCCAGTGAAGAAGCCGGCGATGTGCGCCTTCGGCGGCGCGCAGCTCGACACGCTCTACGTCACCTCGATCCGCCCCGGCGGCGACCTGTCGGACCAGCCGCTGGCCGGTGGCGTGTTCGCGCTGCGCCCCGGCGTGCAGGGGCTGCCCGAGCCGGCCTGCCAGTTCTGACTTCAAAAGTATTTCGACAACCACCACCCGTAGAGGAAGACAAATGAGACTGCAACGCACACTGATCGCCCTGGCCGCCTGCACTGCCGCCGCGCTGGCGAGCTTCGGCGCGCAAGCGACCGAATTCCGCTCGGCCGACATCCACCCCGACGACTACCCGACCGTCACCGCGGTCAAGTTCATGAGCGAGCGCCTGAAGCAACTGTCGGGCGGCAAGCACACCATCAAGGTGTTCAACAACAGTTCGCTGGGCAACGAGAAGGACACCATCGAACAGACCAAGATCGGTGCCCTGCAGATGGTGCGCGTGAACATCGCGCCGATGAACAACATCTGCGCCGAGACGCAGGTGCCGACCATGCCCTTCCTGTTCCGCTCGGTCGACCACCTGCACAAGGTGCTCGACGGCCCGATCGGCGAAGAGATCCTCAAGAGCTGCGAGAAGCAGGGCTTCATTGGCCTCGCGTATTACGACAGCGGCGCGCGCTCGATGTTCACCGCCAAGAAGCCGGTGCGCAGCTTCGCCGACATGAAGGGCCTGAAGGTCCGAGTGCAGCAGTCTGACCTGTGGGTGTCGATGCTCGAAGCCATGGGCGCCAACGCCACGCCGATGCCCATGGGCGAGGTCTACACGGGCCTGAAGACCGGCCTGATCGATGCCGCCGAAAACAACTACCCCACCTACGAAAGCGCACGTGCTTTCGAAGTCGCGAAGTACTACAGCAAGACCGAGCACTCGATGGCGCCCGAAATGCTGCTGTTCTCCAAGCGCGTTTGGGACAAGCTCACGCCGCAGGAACAGGGCTGGATCCGCCAGGCCGCGAAGGAATCGGTGCCCTACATGCGCACGCAGTGGGAAGCGCGCGAGATCAAGTCGCTCGCCACGGTGAAGGCCGGCGGCGCCGAGATCATCGAGGTCGACAAGGCCCCGTTCCAGGCCGCGATGAAGCCGGTGTATGACAAGTTCATCACCGACGCCAAGCTCAAGGACCTCGTCAAGCGGGTCCAGGACACCAAATAAAGCTCGCCCCCAGGCTTCGCGCACTTCGTGTCGCTTCGCCAACCCCCTACCGGGGGCAACACCAGCGGGCCGGCAGAGCCGGACCCGCGGTGTTTCACGAACAGAGCGGCGCTCTCTTTTTCGCATCGAAAGTTATGTACACCAAACTTTGCCGCACGCTCGCGCGTGCCTGCATGTGGCTGGGCATCCTCGGACTCGTCGCAGTGATCTGCGCCGTGAGCTGGCAGGTGTTCGGCCGCTACGTCATGAACAACACGCCCACCTGGGCCGAGAGCCTAGCGCTGCTGCTGGTGCTCTACGTCACGATGTTCGGCGTCGCCGTCGGCGTGCGCGATGCGGGCCACATCGGGCTCGAATCCTTCCTGGTGCTGGCGCCCGACGGGCTGCGCCTGAAGATGGAATACCTCATCCATTTCCTGATCCTGGTCTTCGGCGCGACCATGGCGTGGAACTGCGCATCGCTCGCCGAATCGGTGTGGGACTACCGCCTGCCCACGCTGTGGATCTCCGAAGGCTGGAAGTACGTGCCGGCTGCCATTTCCGGCGTGCTGATCGTCATGTTCTCCATCGAACACATCATCGCGTTGGCCCAAGGCCGCGAAGTCGAACCCGCCTGGACCTGAGCCCATGACCATCCCGCTTCTCATTCTGTGCGTGTCGTTCACGCTCTTCCTGCTGCTGGGCGTGCCGGTGGCTTTCTCGATCGGCCTCTCGGCCCTGGCCACCCTCGCCTACGAAGGCCTGCCGCTCGCGGTGGGCTTTCAGCAGATGACGTCCGGCATGGGCATCTTCTCGTTCCTGGCGATTCCCTTCTTCATCTTCGCGGGGGAACTGATGCTCTACGGCGGCATCGCCGACCGCATCGTCAACTTCGCGCGCAACCTGGTGGGCCATGTGCGCGGCGGCCTCGGCATGTCGAACGTCGTGGCCTGCACGCTGTTCGGTGGCGTCTCGGGCTCGCCGGTGGCCGACGTGTCGGCCATGGGCGCCGTGATGATCCCGATGATGAAGAAGGAGGGCTACCACGCGGACTACGCCGTCAACGTGACGACCCACGCGGCCCTCGTCGGTGCGCTGATGCCGACCAGCCACAACCTGATCATCTATTCGCTCGCCGCGGGCGGCAAGGTGTCGATCGCCGCGTTGATCCTCGCGGCCCTGCTGCCGGCGTTGATCCTGACCATCAGCAACCTGGCGGCTGCCTACGGCGTGGCGGTGAAGCGCGGCTACCCGGCTGGCACCTTCCCGGGCTGGGCCATCGTGGCGCGCTCCTTCGCAGCAGCGCTGCCGGGGCTGTTCATCGTGGTGCTGATCCTCGGCGGGATCCTGTCGGGCATCTTCACTGCGACCGAATCGGCGGCCGTGGCCGTGCTCTATGCGCTGGCGCTCACGATCTTCCTGTACCGCACGCTCAAATGGGAACACTTCGTCAAGGCGGCCTCGAAGGCCGTGCGCACCACCGGCGTCATCCTGCTGCTGATCGGCATCTCGAGCACCTTCGGCTACCTCATCAGCCTGTACGGCGTGGCCGAGCTCACCGGCCAGATGCTGTCGCAGATCACCAGCACGCCCTGGATGATCTTCCTGATGATCAACGTCATCCTGTTCGTGCTGGGCACCTTCCTGGACATGGCTGCGACCATCCTGCTGTGCACGCCGATCTTCCTGCCGATCGCACAGCAGTACGGCATGACCTCGGTGCAGTTCGGCATCGTGATGCTCATCAACTGCGCACTGGGCCTGAACACACCGCCGGTGGGTACCACGCAGTTCGTCGGCTGCGCGATCGGTGGCGTGTCGGTCGGCACGGTGATGAAGACCATCTGGCCCTTCTACGGCGCGCTGATCTTCGCGCTGGGCTTGGTGACTTTCGTGCCGGCGTTCTCGACCTGGCTGCCCAGCATGTTCATGGTGGTGAAGTAATCCGGACCCGCAGGAAAGACGAGACCATGACCGTCCCGACGCCCCTCACCATCCGCATGCATGCGGCCGACAACGTGGCCATCGTCGCGAACGATGGCGGGCTGCCGGCGGGCACCGTGCTCGCTTCCGGCCTGACGCTGGTCGACAAGGTGCCCCAGGCCCACAAGGTCGCGCTCGAGGACATCGCCGAGGGCGGCGTGGTGCGGCGCTACAACGTGCCCATCGGCTATGCGCTCAAGCCCATTCCGGCCGGCAGCTGGGTGCACGAGCGCCTGCTGCAGATGCCCGCGGCGCGCGAGCTGGTCGGCCTGCCGATCGCCACGGTCAAGCCGCCGGAGATGCCGCCGCTGGAGGGCTACACCTTCGAGGGCTACCGCAACCTCGACGGCTCGGTGGGCACGCGCAACATCCTGGCGATCACGCAGACGGTGCAGTGCGTGGCCGGCGTGGTGGACTTCGCAGTGCAGCGCATCAAGGCCGAGCTGCTGCCCAAGTACCCGAACGTCGACGACGTGGTGGGCCTGTCGCACAGCTACGGCTGCGGCGTGGCCATCGACGCGCCCGACGCCGTCATCCCGATCCGCACGCTGCGCAATATCAGTCTCAACCCGAACTTCGGCGGCGAGGTGATGGTCATCAGCCTGGGCTGCGAAAAGCTGCAGCCCGAGCGGCTGCTGCCGCCGGGTTCGATCCCGCTGGTCGACGAGCGCAACGTGGCCGATGTCGGCGTCAGCGCCGAGAGCCCCCTCGACGTGGTCTGCCTGCAGGACAATGCGCACGTCGGGTTCATGTCCATGATCGATTCGATCATGCGGCAGGCGGAAGAGCACCTCGAACGCCTCAACGCGCGCCGCCGCGAGACGGTGCCCGCCAGCGAACTCGTGGTCGGCGTGCAGTGCGGCGGCAGCGACGCGTTTTCGGGCGTGACTGCCAACCCGGCCGTGGGCTTCTGCACCGACCTCTTGGTGCGTGCCGGCGCCACCGTGATGTTCTCGGAAGTGACCGAGGTGCGCGACGGTATCGACCAGCTCACCTCGCGCGCCACCACGCCGGCCGTGGCCGACGCCATGATCCGCGAGATGGCCTGGTACGACGCCTACCTCGACCGCGGCCGCGTCGACCGCAGCGCCAACACCACGCCCGGCAACAAGAAGGGCGGCCTCTCAAACATCGTGGAAAAGGCGATGGGCTCGATCGTCAAGAGCGGCAGCGCGCCGATCTCCGGCGTGGTGGCGCCGGGCGAGAAGGCGAGCCAGAAGGGCCTGCTCTACGCCGCCACGCCGGCCAGCGACTTCATCTGCGGCACGCTGCAACTGGCCGCGGGCATGAACCTGCATGTGTTCACCACCGGCCGCGGCACGCCCTACGGCCTGGCCGAGGTGCCGGTCATCAAGGTGGCGACGCGCAGCGACCTCGCACGCCGCTGGCACGACCTGATGGACATCAACGCCGGCCGCATCGCCGACGGCGAGGCGAGCATCGAGGACGTGGGCTGGGAGATGTTCCGGCTCATGCTCGAGGTGGCCAGCGGCCGCAAGAAGACCTGGGCCGAGCACTGGAAGCTGCACAACGCGCTGGTCCTTTTCAACCCCGCCCCCGTGACCTGAACCCAGGAGACCACCGATGGAAGACCTTCGAGGAAAAACCGCACTCGTGACCGGCGCCAGCACCGGCATCGGCGCCGCCGTCGCCGTCGCGTTCGGCGCGCGCGGCATGCGCGTGGCGGTGCACTACAACCAGTCGGCCGGGCCGGCGCAGGCGGTGGTCGACACCATCGTGAAGGCGGGTGGCGAGGCCTTCGCCCTGCAGGGCGACGTGCGGAACGCGGCCGACATCGTGCGCGTGGTGCGCGAGACGACAGCGCGCCTGGGCAGCATCGACGTGCTGGTCAACAACGCAGGTAGCCTGGTCAAGCGGGTGCCCATCGCCGAGTTCGACGATGCACTGTTCGACGAGGTGATGCACATCAACGCGCGATCGATGCTCGCCTTCTGCCGCGAGGTGGTGCCGCTGATGCGCACACGCGGCCAGGGTGGCAGCATCATCAACGTGTCGTCGGTGGCCGCGCGCAATGGCGGCGGGCCGGGCGCCTATCTCTACGCGGGCTCGAAGGGCTTCGTTAGCACGGCGACGCACGGTCTCGCCAAGGAACTCGCGCCGGACGACATCCGCGTGAACGCGGTGGCACCGGGCGTGATCCAGACGCCCTTCCAGGACCGCTTCTCGACCCCGGCCATCCTCGAGAGCTTCAAGGCCGGCATCCCGATGGGCCGCATCGGCGATCCCGAAGACTGCACCGGCGCCTTCCTCTATCTCGCGTCGAGGCAGCTCTCGGGCTACGTGACGGGCCAGATCCTCGAAGTGAATGGCGGGCAGTACATGCCCTGAACGTTTTCGACTCGCTGCCGCACACCGACATACAACAACACGGCATCTCACGCCGACGCCCCGCGTCGGCGACACCTTGAAGAACCCCTGAAGGAGACACACCATGCAACGCCGCACCCTCATCCAAGCCGCCGCCGCTTCCCTGGCCGCTGGCACCCTGCCCGCCTTCGCACAGGGCGCCTGGCCCACCGGCAAGGCCATCACCTACCTGGTGCCCTTCCCTGCCGGCGGCACGACCGACACGATGGGCCGACTCATCAGCCAGAAGCTCGGCACGGCGCTCGGCACCAGCGTGGTCATCGACAACCGCGGCGGCGCCGGCGGCAGCGTGGGCTCGGAGCTTGCGTCGCGCGCGACACCGGACGGCTACACGATGCTCGGCGGCACGATCAGCTCGCACGCCATCAACGTGAGCCTGTACCCGAAGATCGGCTACGACCCGATCAAGTCCTTCGCGCCGGTCACGCTGATCGGCACCAACCCGGTCGTGCTGGTGGTGAACGCCGCGAGCCCCTACAAGACGCTCAAGGACGTGCTCGAGGCGAGCAAGACCAAGCCGGGCGGCCTCTCGTCGGCCTCGGCCGGCACCGGCACCTCGCAGCACCTGTCGCTCGAACTGCTGGCCTACAAGTCGGGCGTGAAGTTCACGCACGTGCCGTACAAGGGCAGCGGCCCGGCCATCCAGGACGTGATCGGCGGCCAGGTCGACATGATGTTCGACACCACCGTGGTGGCCGCGCCCCACATCCAGAGCGGCAAGCTGCGCGCCATCGCCGTGACCTCGGCCAAGCGCCTGGCCTCGATGCCCGACGTGCCCACCATCGCAGAGTCGGGCATCAAGGGGCTGGGCGATTTCGAGGTGGTGTCGTGGCAGGCGATCTTCGTGCCCGCCGGCACGCCGGCGCCGATCGTCGAACGCCTGCACAAGGAGATCCGCACGATCCTCGCGCAGCCCGACATGCAGGAGAAGATGAAGGGCTTCGGCATGGAACCGGCCGACCTCACGACCGCGCAGATCGCCGCCTTTCAGAAGGCCGAGGTCGACAAATGGGCCCAGGTCATCAAGGCCGCCAACATCAAGATGGAATGAGTCCTTGCGCCAGGACGGTTAGCGCGGCGAACGCCGCCAGCCGAACCAGGCGCACACCGCGACGGGGAGGCCGAGCGTCACCCACGCCAGCATGTCCCCGGTGCCGCCGTCGCTGAACAGCGCGGAGATCAGACCCACGGTGGTGAGCACGCCCATCACCAGGGGCCAGCCCCACAGGCGCCAGAAGGCATGGCGCGGCTTCATGGCCGGGCCTCCTTCATCACGGCGACCGGCTGCGCGCCCCCGGCGACCTTCGCATCATCGCCCGCGGTCTTCGCCTTCGGCACCGGCACGCTGTTGCCGCGCTTGAGCCACAGGTACAGCCCGCTGCCCAGCACGACAATGGTGGCGATGTCGAGCAGCGCCCACAGGATCTGCATCGGCATGCCGCCGTAGTCGCCGAAGTGCAGCGGCTGCGACACCAGCAGCGCCGTCAGGTACCACGGCAGCTTGGGTGCGGCCGTGACCTCGGTGGTCTTGGCGTCGACCAGCACCGGCTGCAGCAGCTTCGACGTGAACGGCTCGTTGCCCTTGAGGAAGACCGTGGTGTGGTGCGGGCTGGAGAAGGCCGTGCCCGGGAAAGCGATGAACGACAACTTGCTGTTGGGCGACTGCGCATAGGCCGCATCCAGCGACTTCTGCACCGAGCCGCGCTCGGCCACCGGCGTGATGGGCTGGCCCTGGTAGGGGGCCAGCAGCGCGCTGAGCTGGTCGTACTGCCAGTACTTGATCACCAGGTCGGCCCAGGTGTTGATCATGCCGGTGCCGCCCACCACGAAGGCCCACACCAGCGTCACGATACCCAGCAGGTTGTGCAGGTCGAGCCACTTCAGGCGCGGCCGCTTCTCGCGGCGCACCGTGCCGAAGTCGAGCTTGCGCATGAAGGGCGCATACAGCACCACGCCCGAGACGATGGCCACCAGCAGCAGCAGGCCCATGAAGCCGAGGAAGAGCTTGCCCGGCAGACCGGCGAACAGGTCCACGTGCAGCTTGAACATCACGTACATGAAGCCCTCGTCGAACCTGGGCTGCGCCAGCACCTCGGCCGTGCGCGCATCGACCGCGACCGACTTGAAGTCGTCGGTGGGCGCGGGCGTCGGCGTGAGCGTGACGAACCACAGGCCGTCGTCGTCTTCCGGCTGCGAGACGAACTGCACCACGCGGTCGGGGTGCTTGGACTTCGCCACCTCGAGGATGCGGTCGAGGCTGGCGCGCGGCGTGTCGGCCGGCATCTTCGGTGCCTCGACCTCGGTGCCAAGCAGGTGGCCGATCTCGTGGTGGAAGATCAGCGGCAGCCCCGTGATGCACAGCAGCAGCATGAACACGGTGCAGACCAGGCTGCTCCATTTGTGGACCCAGGCCCAGGTCTTGATCTTTCGGCTGTTCATCGTGGGGGTCTTGTCGGGTGAGGTCTGCAGATCAGAAGCGGTAGGTCGCGCTGGCGACCACCTCGCGGCGCTTGCCGTACCAGCAGTCGCCACGCGCCAGGCAGGTGCTCAAGTAGGTCTTGTCGGTGGCGTTGTTGATGTTCAGCGCGTAGCGCCATTGGGCCGATTCGTAGGCAAGCATCAGGTCCAGCAGCGTCACCGAGGGAATGTGCGGCCCCGCGCTCGCGCCGTCGATGTCGCGGAAGCCGCTCATGTAGCGCACCCCGGCGCCAGCCGAGAAGCCGGTGACGCCGGCAATGGCGAAGCGGTACTTGCCCCACGCCGAGGCCTGGTTGCGCGGCATGTCGGTCAGCTTTCGGTCGACGTCGATGCGGGTGTAGTTGGCGACGAGGTCGAAGTCGCGCGCCAAGGTCGTCTTGAGTTCGAGCTCCAGGCCCTCGTTCTTCGTCGCGTCGACCTGGCGCCCATAGTCGGGATCGGTGGCGTCGGAGACGGTGCGGTTCTTTTCCTTGAGCGAGAACACCGAGGCGGTGAAGCTGGTGGCCGAACCCAGGGGCTGGTACTTCACGCCGGCCTCCGTCTGCTCGCCGCGCAAGGGCTTGAAGAGATTGCCGTTGGCATCGGTGCCAGCCTGCGGCGTGAAGGATTCGGTGTAGCTCAGGTAGGGCGACCAGCCCGACGGCAGCGTGTACATCACGCCCAACCGGCGCGAGGTGGCGCTCGTCGTCTCCGACGCGCTGCCCGCGGTGCCGGCCGTGCTGCGGTCGTAGCGCAGTCCTGCAACGAAGATCCAGTTGTCCAGTTTCATCTGGTCCTGGATGTACACGCCGGCATTGCGCTGGGTGGTGCGTGGCCGGTCGGTGAGTTCGGTCACCGGCACGTCGCCGATGCCGTAGACCGGCGCGTAGGCATCGATGGCGCTGTACGTCGCGCCTTCGCGCTTGTCCTGCCGCTGGCGCGAGTACTCGGCGCCCACCAGCAGCGTGTGGCGCAGCGCCCCGGTGTCGAAGTGGCCCTCGACGTGGTTGTCGATACCCGCCATCCGGGTCCACGTCAGCGACTTGTCGTTGACTCGGCCCAGCAGGCGCTGACCGGCCGGGTCCAACCCCCAGCCGCCCGGCGGCGTGAAGAAGTCCGCGTAGTGGTAGTGCGAGTCGTTGAAGGTGCGCGACATGCGGAAGTTCTGGCGGAACGTCCACCGGTCGTCGAACTTGTGCTCGAACAGCCAGCCGAAGGTCTTGCGCTCCGTGTCGTAGCCGTCGCCCGGCTCGCCGATGAAGCGGCTGGTCGGCAGGCGGCCATTGACGTTCGGCAGGATGGTGCCCCCCCAAGGGAGGAACTGCGCCGTGCTGCCCGTCTTGTCTTTCTGCCACAGGGCCTGCAAGGTCAGCGACGTGGCGGCGCTGGGCCGCCAGGTGAGCGAAGGCATGACCAGCGAGCGGTCGTCGGGCACGTGGTCCACCTGCGTGTCGGACTTGCGCTGCAGCGCCACCAGGCGATACGACCAGTCCCCGTCGGCCGTGAGCGCACCGGTGAGGTCGGCCTGTAACTGCTTGCGGTTCCAGGAGCCGAACTGCACGCCCACTTCGCGGGACGTCTGCTGCTGGGGCCGCTTGCTGACCATGTTGACCACCCCGCCCGCGGTGCCCGCGCCGAAGAGCATGCCCGCCGGCCCGCGCAGCACCTCCAGGCGCTCCAGCGTGTAGGGGTCGGGCCGCGCCGTGGCGGTGTACCAGCCCGAGGAATAGAGCTGCAGTCCGTCGAGGTACAGCGAGGGTTCGCTGCCGCGCACCAGGAAGCTGTCGGCGCGTGAATCCAGTCCATAGGCATCCGAACGCACCCCGGCGGCGTACCCCAGCGCATCCTGCAGGTTGGTGGCCCCCTGATCGACGATCTGGTCGCGCGTGACCACGGTGACGGACTGCGGCGTCTCGGCCAGCGGCGTGTCGGTCTTGGTCGCCGTGACGGCGTTCCGGGCCCGGTAGCCGACAACGGGCGAAGTCGCCGATTCGCTTTCCGCGTTCGCGTCGACACGCACTTCAGGAAGGGTCTGGGCCGCGGCCTGGAGCGACAGGAGGCCGAGCACCGCGGAAGCGGCCGCGCGGATACCGAACGGCGAAGTCATGCGAATCGTCATTGGATTTAGAAATGAGAAGGATTCGCATTCTATTCAACACCTCTGTGCCGCTGTCAACGCCGCGCCCACGGCGCGTGGGGGCACTCGAGGTTCAGACCCCTTGAAGGAGCGGCTCAGTCGAGCGCGCGGTCGAGCAGCAGGTCGACCTGTCGGCCCAGCGCGCTGCGCGGCGCGACCAGGCGCTGCAGCAGGCTGAAGTGGTCCGCGCCGGGCTCCAGGTGCAGCACCGAGGGGTTGCCCATGGCGAGCCACACCTCGTGCATGCGGCGGCTCTGCTCACGCATGGCGGGTGTCTCGTCGGCGCCGGCAGCCAGTAGCAGCGGCGGGCCGTCGGGGGCAGCGCGGTACAGGGGCGACGCATCGGCCGCGCTGGCGGCATCGAGCCGCAGGTTCTCGTTGAGCGAGGTCTGCACCAGCGGCGCCAGATCGTAGAGGCCGCTCAGCGCGATCACCCCGGCCACCGTGGCCATTGGCAGGCCACGCGCGGTCCAGTCGGTCAGCGCCATTTCCATCGCCAGATGGCCACCGGCCGAATGCCCCGCTGTCACCAGGGGCAGTGCGGCATCGACCCGCCCGAGCACGGCCGGCACGGCGGCGCGCACGGTCTCCGTCAGCGCGGCCAGCGACACCGTCGGGCACAGCGGGTAGTTCACCATCGCCACGTGCAGCCCGCGCCGCACCAGGGCCGGCGCGATGAAGCGGAAGCCTGCCTTGTCGCGCCTCTGCCAGTAGCCGGCGTGCAGGTAGATCAGCACGCCGCGCGCGGCGGGGCCGGCGTCGAAGAAGTCGAAGGTGCAGCGCTTGGCCGCGCCGTAGCGCAGGTCGAGCTCGCAGGCGCCGTCGCGCACGGCATCGGCGCTGCGCCGCTCGAATTCCTCGAAGAGCGCCGGGAAGCCCGGGCGCGCCTGCCCCGTCAGGTACTGGAACTCGACATCATCCATGGTCCGACTCGCCGCCTGCGTGCGCCACCACGCGGTCGATGCGGCGGCCGTCGAGCGCGACCACCTCGAAGATCCAGCCCGCGCATTCGATGCGCTCGCCCACCACAGGCAACTGGCCCGACACCGACATCAGCAGGCCCGCGACGGTGTTGTAGCGGCCCCGCTCCTCCTCGGGCAGCTCGCGGATCGCGAGGCGTGCCCGCAGTTCCGACACCGGCATGAGGCCGTCGAGCTCCCAGGCGCCGTCCTCGCGCAGGCGCGCCCAGGCGTCGGTCGTGGTGTTGGGCTGCAGTTCGCCGGTGATCGCTTCGAGCAGGTCGCGTGGCGTCATCAGGCCCTGCACCACGCCGTACTCGTCGACCACGAACACCAGCCGGCCGGCGCGCATGCGGAACTGCTCCAGCAGCTCCATGCCGGTCAGCGTCTCGGGCACGAAGGAGGCCGGCTGCGCCACGCTGTCGATGGTGCCCTCGTGCTGCGGCCCGAGCCGCAGCAGATGTGCCACGCTGATCACGCCGACCACGTCGTCGAGCGAGTGGCGGCACACCGGGTACCAGGAGTGCACCAGGTTGAGGGCACCGGCGTCCGCCACCTTCTGCAGGCTGGAGGCCACGGTGTCGGTGGCATCCAGCCATTCGATGTCCGCGCGCGGCACCATCAGCGAGCTGAGCCGGCGGTCGTCCAGGTGGAACACGTTGCGCACCATCTGGTGCTCGTGCATCTCGATCACGCCGGCGTCGACGCCCTCCTCCAGGCTGGCGGAAATCTCTTCTTCCGTCACGGTCCGCGCCGCATTGGCGTCGATGCGCAGCAGCTTGAGCGTCATCGCTGTGGCGCTCGACAGGAGCAGCACGAAGGGCTTGGCGCCGGTGGCCAGCGCACGCATCGGCCGCGACACGAAACGCGCGACCGGCTCGGGGTAGAGCTGGCCGATGCGCTTGGGCACCAGTTCGCCGAAGATGATGGTGAAGAAGGTGATGCAGGTCACCACCACCGCGGTGGACGCGACACTCGCCGTGCCGGCGCCCATGCCCGCGCCTTCCATCCACACCGACAGCGGCGCCGCGAAGGCCGCTTCGCCGACGATGCCGCTGAGCATGCCGATCGAGGTGATGCCGATCTGCACGCTCGAGAGGAACTGGGTCGGGTCCTCCATCAGCTTGAGCGCCGCGGCGGCGCCGGCATCCCCGGTTTCGGCCAACGCCGCGAGCCGCGCGCGACGGCTGGTGGAAAGGGCCATTTCGGACATCGCGAACAACGCATTGAGCGTGGTCAGCAAGGCCAGCAGGAAGACATCCATGAACGGGGGAGAGAATGAGGACATGGCACTTTACTTGATCGGTGACGTGCAGGGCTGCGACGACGCCCTGCAGCGCCTGCTCGACCACATCGACTTCTCCCCGAGCCGCGACACGCTCGTGCTGCTGGGCGACCTCGTCAACCGCGGGCCCGATTCGGCCGGCGTACTGCGGCGCGTGCAGCGCCTCGGCGGCGCGGCGCGCAGCCTGCTGGGCAACCACGACCTGCACCTGCTGGGCGTGGCGCACGGCGCGCGCAAGTCCGGGCGCAAGGACACGCTCGACGGCATCCTCGAGGCGCCCGACCGCGATGCATTGATCGACTGGCTGCGCCACCAGTCGATGGCGCTGCACCAGACCATCGGCGGGCGCGACCTGCTGATGGTGCACGCCGGCGTGCTGCCGCAGTGGAGCATCGGCCAGACGCTGGTGCTGGCGGCCGAGGTCGAGTCGGTGCTGCGCGGCCCGACGCTGGGAGAATTCGTGCGCACGATGTACGGCAACGAGCCGGCGCAATGGAGCGATGCGCTCACCGGCCACGCGCGGCTGCGCGCCGTCGTCAACGGCCTGACGCGGCTGCGCTTCTGCACCGCCGACGGCGTGATGGATTTCGACACCAAGGACAGCGCCGACGCGCCGCCGCCCGGCTACATGCCGTGGTTCGACGTGCCCGACCGCCGTGCCGCCGCTGCGACCATCGCCTTCGGCCACTGGTCGACGCTGGGCTGGATCGCCCGGCCGGGGCTGATCTCGACCGACACGGGCTGCGTCTGGGGCGGCTGCCTCAGCGCCGCGCGCATCGGCGACACGCTCGATGCCATCGAGCACGTCGAGGTGCGCTGCGACCAGGCGCAGAAGCCGGGCTGACGTTCCGCCCGCACGCCACGAAGGAAAAGACACGATGACCCCAGACGCAACCGCCACCCCGCACGTCGCCGGCGCCATCACGCCTTTGCGCGACTTCGTCACCGGCTTCGGCCGCCTGCTCGACACGCGCCCCGACGAGCCACGCATCCTGGCCGAAGGCGGCGCCCTGTTGCGCACGCTGGTCGCCCGCGACGACTGGCTGCCCGCGGCCTTCGCGCAGCCGCATCCGACGTATTACCAGCAGCACCTGCTGCATGCGGACTCGACCGAGCGCTTCTCGATCGTCAGCTTCGTCTGGGGGCCGGGCCAGGCCACGCCGGTGCACGACCACACGGTGTGGGGCCTGATCGGCATGCTGCGCGGCGCCGAGGAAAGCCAGGCCTACGTCGAACGCGACGGCCGTGCGGTGCCGCATGGCGCGCCGGTGCGGCTGGTGCCGGGCGACGTCGAGGCGGTGTCGCCTACCGTCGGCGACGTGCACCGCGTGCGCAACGTCTTCGACGACCGCGTGTCGGTCAGCATCCACGTCTACGGCGCCAACATCGGCGCGGTGCGGCGCCACACCTACCCGGCCGAAGGCGGGCGCAAGCCCTTCGTCTCCGGCTATTCGAACGCCCTGCTGCCCAACCTGTGGGACCGCTCCGCC
>NZ_JAOOPY010000026.1 GCF_025486315.1 Variovorax sp. N23
TCTCGGTGCTCAACGAAGCCGGCGTGCCCGACACCACGGAAAACGCACAGCGCATCGTCAAGGTGATTGCCGACGATCTGAAGTAAGGGCTGCCCGGCGTGCTGCGCTTTCGCAGTCTTGGCAGCGGCAGCACGGGCAATGCCACGCTGGTCGAGGCGACCAGCGGCGGGCGCACCTCGCGGCTGCTGGTCGACTGTGGCTTCGGGCTGCGTCGCCTGGATGCCCGCCTGGCCCGCGCCGGGCTGGCGGCGAGTGACCTCGACGCCGTCTTCATCACCCATGAGCATGGCGACCACATCGGCTGCGTCCACGCGCTGTCGCGTCGCGAACGCCTGCCGGTCTGGATGAGCGAGGGCACCTGGCTGGCCACCGGCGGACACGACTTCGAGGGCCGCCTGCATCTGGCCCGGGATGGCGCCGACTTCACCGTCGGCGACCTGTCGGTCCACCCCTTCACCGTGCCGCACGATGCGCGCGAGCCGCTGCAGCTGCGCTGCACCGACGGTGCCCGCAGCCTGGGCGTGCTGACCGACCTCGGCCACGTCACACCCTACGTCCTCGCGCAGCTGGTCGGCCTCGACGCGCTGCTGCTGGAGTGCAACCACGACAGCGAGATGCTCGCCGCCTCGGCCTACCCGCCCTTCCTGAAGCTGCGCGTGGGCGGCAACTACGGCCACCTGTCGAACGCCGCCGCGGCCGAGATCGCGCGCACCGTGCACCACAGCGGCCTGCGCCATGTGCTGGCCGCGCATCTGAGCGAGCAGAACAACCGGCCGGAGATCGTGCGCCGCGTGCTCGCCGAGGCCCTGGGCGCCGGCGAGCAGGACATGCTCACCGCCACGGCGGCCGAAGGCTCGCCCTGGCTGGACGCCTAGCCGCCCTGGCGAAGGCGGCGCGCGTCAGTGCGTGCGCTGGCGCATCGCCTCGTACAGGCAGATGCCGCTGGCCACCGAGACGTTGAGACTCTCGACCGCGCCCATCATCGGGATGCTGATCAGCTCGTCGCAGCTCTTGCGCGTGAGCTGGCGCATGCCGGCGCCTTCGGCCCCGAGCACCAGCGCGAGCGGGCGCTTCAGGTCGCTCTGGTAGAGCGTGCCGGGCGCATCGTCGCTGGTGCCGACGCACCAGATGCTGCGTTCCTTCAGCTCGCCCAGGGTGCGGGCCAGGTTGGTCACCATGAAGTACGGCACCGTCTCGGCGGCACCGCTCGCCACCTTGGCAACGGTGGCATTGATGCCGGCCGCGTGGTCCTTCGGAGCGATCACGGCATGGGCACCGGCGCCGTCGGCCACGCGCAGGCAGGCCCCCAGGTTGTGCGGATCGGTCACGCCGTCGAGCACCAGCAGCAGCGGCATGGTGCCCGCGGCTTCCAGGCCTTCGAGCAGTTCGTCGAGCGAATGGGTCTGCGGGATGGCCTCGACGCGGGCGGCGATGCCCTGGTGGCCGTGGCTGCCGGCGAGCTTGGCGATGCGCAATGCATCGGCCTCGACGAGCCGCACACCGGCGTCCTGCGCACGCGCCTTGAACTGCTGCATGCGCGCATCACGACGGCTCGCATCGAAGAGCACCTCGATCACCGATTTCGGCGCGGTCTTGATGCGCACGCCGACGGCATGGAAGCCGAAGATCACTTTGGGGGAAGACATGCGGGGATTATCCCTGCGGGCCCGCCATGGTCCGGCGCGCTCAGGCTCTCTTTTCGTCGGCGCCCACGCGGCCAGCCTCGATCGTGATGCGGCGTTCACAGCGGTCTGCGATGCCGCGGTCGTGCGTGACCAGCACGAGCGTTGTGCCCAGCTCCCGGTTGAGGTCGAACATCAGCGCCATCACCTGCTCGCCGGTCGCGAAGTCGAGGCTGCCGGTCGGCTCGTCGGCCAGCAGCAGTTGCGGCTGCACGACGAAGGCCCGCGCCAGCGCCACGCGCTGCTGCTCGCCGCCGGACATCACCTTCGGATAGTGGTTCAGGCGCTGGCCGAGGCCGACGCGGCCCAGCATCTCGGTGGCGGCCTTGCGTGCGTCCTTGCGGTCGGCCAGCTCCAGCGGCAGCATCACGTTCTCCAGCGCCGTGAGGTTGGCCAGCAGCTGGAAGCTCTGGAACACGAAGCCGACCTTCTGCGCACGCAGCGCCGCGCGGTCGTCCTCATCGATCGCGAAGAGGTCCTCGCCGGCGAGCCGCACGGTGCCGCGCGTGGGCGTGTCGAGCCCGGCGATGATCGACAGCAACGTGCTCTTGCCCGAGCCCGAAGCCCCGACGATGGCTGCGGTTTCCCGCGCGCCCAGGGTGAAATGGATGTCCTGCAGAATGTCCAGCGTACCTGCCGAATCGGTGACCGACTTGAAAACATGATCGACGGCAACAATTGCTTCGGAGGGGGTTGGGGACATTGAAAGGCTTTGCGTGGTGAATCGACGTGACTTTATCGTGATGGGCGCCGTGCTCGGCAGTACGGGGCTTTCCCCTGGGGCCTTCGCGCAGGCGCCCGGGACGAAGCCGGTGATCCTCGTGGTCGGTGATTCGCTCTCGGCCGAGTACGGGCTCAAGCGCGGCGAAGGCTGGGTCCCGCTGCTCGAGAAGCGGCTGGCCGACCAGAAGATCGCCGCCACGGTGGTCAACGCCAGCATCAGCGGCGACACCACCTCGGGCGGCCGTGCACGGCTGGCCTCGCTGCTCAAGCAGCACAAGCCGACACACGTCGTGCTGGAACTGGGCGGCAACGATGCGCTGCGCGGCCTGCCGATCCAGAACACCGAAGACAACCTGACCCAGATGACGAAGGCCGCGCAGGCGGCTGGCGCCAGGGTGCTGATCGTCGGCATGCAGGTGCCGCCCAACTACGGCGGCGATTACCTCCAGCGCTTCGAGGCGATCTTCCAGAAGGTGGCGACGGCGACGAAGGCGGCCGTGGTGCCCTTCCTGCTGCACGGCGTGGCCGATGGGCCGGACGCGGCGAATCTCTTCCAGCCGGACCGCATCCACCCGGTGGCCGCCGCACAGCCACGCATGCTCGACAACGTCTGGCCGGAGTTGAAGAAACTGCTCGGCCGATAGCCGCTGCCAGGCCGAAAAAAAGCCGCCGCTGCGACTGCGCAGTGGCGGCTTTTTTTCAGAGGACAGCGATCAGCCGTTCTTGGTCGGCAGGTCGGGAATGGTGGGTGGATCGCGTTCCAGCGAGGCCACGTCCGTTTCCGGGTCGCCAGGGGCCAGGCCCTCGCTGCTCGGATTGAGCTTGCGTTCGGCTTTTTCCCGCAGCTTCTCTTCCTTCTTCTTCTTCTTGGCCAGCTCTTTCTGGCGCTTCTCGTAGCCGTAGTTGGGTGTTGCCACTGCTTCTCCTTGAGCGAGGCAGTCCGGGTGACTGCGTGTGGGTTGACTGTAAGCGATAACTGCCGCGGTTCAGAGCGCGGCCAGCGCCTGCGCCAAGTCAGCCAGGAGATCTTCCACGGCTTCGAGCCCGACCGAGAAACGCACCAGCGTGCCGCGGTGCGGCCAGCGCGCCACGCTCGCGTCGCGCATCAGGCCGATGTCGTAGGGCACCACGAGGCTGATGGGTCCACCCCACGAATAGCCCAGCCTGAACAGGCGCAGTCCATCGCAGAAACGGTCGACGTCCTCGGCGCTGAAACGCTCGTCGAACACCACCGAGAAGAGGCCTGCCGCACGGTCGGCCGCCCCGCACAGGCGCTGCCAGTTCGCGTGACCGGGGGAGCCCTCCAGCGCCGGATGCAGCACCTGCGCGATCTCGTCGCGGCCCTGCAGCCAGTGCGCGATTTCGCGGGCACTCCGGTCGTGCGCCTCGTAGCGCAGCGCGATGCTCGGCAGCGAACGCAGCAGCGTCTCGACATCGCCGACACCCACGCCCCAGCCCATGCGCATGTGCGTGAGCTTGAGGGCCTGGTGCAGCCGCGCGTCTCGCGTGATCACGCTGCCCATCAGCACGTCGCCGCCGCCGCTGGGGTACTTGGTGAGCGCGTGCACCGAGACATCCACCCCCTGCCCGCTGCCGTCGAGGTCGAAGGGCGCGAAGGCCAGCCCGGCGCCCCAGGTGTTGTCCAGCGCCGTGACCACGCCACGCTCACGGCAGACGGCCACCAGCGCCGGCAGGTCGGGGAATTCCATGGTGACGGAACCGGCCGCCTCGAGCCACACGAGCTGGGTGCGGTCCGACAGCTTGGCCGCCAGATCTTCCGGGTCCATCGCGTCATAGAAGCGGTGGCTCACGCCGAAGTTGGCCAGCTCGCCGGCGGCCAGCGCCTTGTTGGGGCCGTAGGCGTTGTCGGGGATCAGCACCTCGCCGCCCGTCTTCAGCAGCGCGAAGGCCACGAGCGAGATGGCCGCCAGGCCGCTGGGCACCAGCAGGCAGTCGGTGCCGCCCTCCAGCGTGGCCAGCCGTTCCTCGAGCGTGAAGGTGGTCGGCGTGCCGTGCAGGCCGTAGGTGTAGCCGGCCTTGGTCTTCCAGTCGCGCGCCCGCATGGCGGCCACGTCGGCGAAGAAGACCGTGGAGGCCTTGAAGACCCCGGGCTGCGGCGCGGCGAATGTCGCCGGCGGTTGGTAGGGGTGGTGGATCAGGTCGGTGATGGGATCGGACATGCTGCGATGCTAGAGCATCGACGGCAAGGCCGATGCGCTCAGCCTCTCAGACCGACCACTTCTGGATCAGCTTGTCCGGCCGCATGCTGTCGTAGCCCTCGAAAGGCTGGTGAATCCACGGATTCGTCGCCAGGAATTCGACCGAGTAGTCGGGCGTGAAGGTCGAGAGGGCCTTGGTCCAGAGCACGGCGCTGCGCAGCTCGGTGATGGGTGCGTACTTGGTGCGCAGCATGTCGACCACCGCATGCAGCGTGTGGCCCGAATCGGCCAGGTCGTCGACCAGCAGCACCTTGCCGGCGATCTCGCCCTTGGGCGTGGTGATGAAGCGCGCGATGTCCAGATGGCCCTGCACCGTGCCGGCGTCGGCGCGGTACGAGCTGGTCGACATGATCGCCAGCGGCTTGTCGAAGATGCGCGAGAGCACGTCGCCCGGGCGCATGCCGCCGCGCGCGAGGCACAGGATGGTGTCGAACTCCCAGCCCGACTGGTGCACCTTGATCGCGAGCTTCTCGATCAGGTTGTGGTACTCGTCGTAACTGACGTAGAGATGCTTGCCGTCTTCGGTCAACATGGGTCGTGGTTCCTGTTCAGTCGGCCAAGTAAGGGTGACGCATCATGATCGTGTGGTCGCGGTCGGGGCTGGTCGACACCATGTGGATCGGCACGCCGGTAACCTGTTCGATGCGCTGCAGGTACAGCCGCGCGTTGACCGGCAGCTTGTCGTATTGCGTCACACCCACGGTGCTCTCGGTCCAGCCTTCGAGCGTCTCGTAGACCGGCGTGCAGCGCGAGATCTCGTCGGCGCCCATCGGCAGGATGTCGGTGTGCTCGCCGTCGAGCTCGTAGCCGGTGCACAGCTCGAGCTTCTCGAGGCCGTCGAGCACGTCGAGCTTGGTGATGCACAGGCCCGACAGGCCGTTGACCTGCGCCGAACGCTTGAGCAGTGCGGCATCGAACCAGCCGCAACGACGGCTGCGGCCGGTGGTCACGCCCTTCTCGGCGCCCACGGTGCTCATGTGATAGCCCGGCGTGCCCGGCTTTTCCCAGTCGAGTTCGGTGGGGAAAGGGCCGCCGCCGACACGCGTGCAGTAGGCCTTGGTGATGCCGAGGATGTAGTGCAGCATGCCCGGGCCGACGCCCGAGCCGGCGGCCGCGTTGCCAGCCACGCAGTTGCTGGAGGTCACGTACGGGTAGGTGCCGTGGTCAACGTCGAGCAGCGTGCCCTGGGCGCCTTCGAACAGCAGGTTGGCGCCGGCCTTGTGGGCGTCGTTGAGTTCGCGCGACACGTCGGCCATCATCGGCTTGAGCAGTTCGGCGTGGATCATCGCCTCGTCGTACACCATGTCGAAGTCGATGGCCGGCGCGCCCAGCACCTGCGTGAGCACATGGTTGTGCAGGTCGAGCAGCACCCGCAGCTTGTCGGCGAAACGCTGGGGATGCTTCAGGTCCTGCACGCGCAGCGCGCGGCGCGCGATCTTGTCTTCGTAGGCCGGGCCGATGCCGCGGCCGGTGGTGCCGATCTTCTCGCTGCCGCCCTTTTCGCGGTACAGCTCGCGGGCGATGTCCAGCGCCGCATGGAAGGGCAGGATCAGCGGGCAGGCCTCGCTGATGCGCAGACGCGAACGCACCTCGACGCCGGCCTTCTCCAGCCCCTCGATCTCCTCGAAGAGCTTGGCGGCGGACAGCACCACGCCGTTGCCGATGTAGCACTTGACGCCCGGCCGCATGATGCCGCTGGGGATCAGATGCAGCGCCGTCTTCACGCCGTTGATGACCAGCGTGTGGCCCGCGTTGTGGCCGCCCTGGAACCGGACCACGCCCTGCGCGCTCTCGGTCAGCCAGTCGACCAGTTTGCCCTTGCCCTCGTCGCCCCATTGGGTGCCGACGACGACCACGTTTCTTCCGGTGGTAACACTCATGATGGTTCGCTTCTCAAGATTCAGATGGCTTGGACGTTCCACTGGCCGGGGGCGCTCTGGACGAGCTCCCGGTCGCACTGGAACTCGTCGATTTCGCTGTCATGGCCCGGCAGCACGCAGACCACGGTCTCGCCCTGCGCGCGCAGCGCGGCGATGGCCGCGCGCAGGCCGGCCGCGTCGCTCCATGGGGCGCGGATGGCGGCGCGCAGCGGTGGGGTCGGCACGACGCCCACCAGCTCGCGCAGGTCGACGCTGAAGCCGACCGCCGGTCGGTTGCGGCCGAAGACGGCCCCGACCTCGTCGTAGCGGCCGCCGCGCACGAGGGCGTCGGCGGCGCCGTTCACGTAGATGCCGAAGCGCATGCCGCTGTAGTAGGCATAGCCGCGCAGGTCGGACAGGTCGAAGCTGACCTGCGCGCCGTCGAGGCGCGCGGCCAGTTGCCTCAGGTCGCGCAGCGCGGCACGCACCGTTGCGGTGTCGGGCAGCGCGGTGGCCGCCTCGTCCAGCACGGAGGCGTCGCCGTACAGCTGCACCAGGGCCAGCAGGCCCTCACGCGACGCGGCGGGAAAATCGCGCGTCAGCATGCGCAGTTCGCTCGCGTCCTTGGCGGCCAGCGCGGCGTGCACGCGGGCGATGACGGCCGCATCCACCATGACGCCGGCAAAGAGCGAGCGCACGATGCGGGCATCGGCCATGTCGACGATCACGCCGGGCGGCAGGCCGGCAGCACGCAGGCAGTCGAGCGCCAGCAACAGCACCTCGGTGTCGGCCTCGAGCCCGGCGTGGCCGTAGATCTCGGCGCCGAACTGCAGCGGCTCGCGCGTGGCGTGCGGGCGGTCGGGCCGGGTGTGGACCACCGGGCCGCAGTAGCACAGGCGCGTGACGCCCTGCCGGTTCAGCAGGTGGGCATCGATGCGCGCGACCTGCGGCGTGGTGTCGGCACGCAAGCCCATCGTGCGGCCCGAGAGCTGGTCGACCAGCTTGAAGGTTTGAAGGTCGAGGGCCTCGCCGGTGCCGGACAGGAGGGATTCGAGGTGTTCGAGCAGCGGCGGCATCACCAGCTCATAGCCATAGCCACGGGCGGTGTCGAGCAGTTCGCGTCGAAGTTCTTCGATGTGACGCGCCTCGGAAGGCAGCACATCGGCAATGTGATCCGGGAGGACCCAGGCGGACATGGGGATCGGGGGCGTGGTTAAACAGGGATTCTACCGGGCGCGGGCCGGTGGCCCGCCGCAGGGCGGCCCCGCAAGACGAAAGCTAATCGAGAATCCAGAGCAGCAGCAGCCCGACGAGGATGCTGCACAGGCCGAAGAAGCGCAGCTGGCCGTCGCGCAGTTGCATCAGCTGGCCGAAGCCGCGGCGCCAGCCGCCCGGCGATACGAAGGGCAGCAGCCCTTCGATCACCAGCACCAGCGCCAGCGCACTCCAGAAGGCATCGGCACTCACAAAAAGCGCTCAGCGCTGCGGGGTCGGGCTGCCGGGGCCGCGCAGGGCGCGGAAGAAGTCGGAAGACGACGGGTCGACCACCAGCACGTCGCTCTTCTTGTTGAAGCTCTGCTTGTAGGCGTCGAGGCTGCGGTAGAACTGCGCGAACTGCGGATCGCGGCCGAAGGCTTCGCTGTAGGCCGAGGCGGCCTGCGCATCGCCCTCACCCTTGATCTTCTGGGCGTCACGGTAGGCGTTGGCCACGGTCACTTCGCGCTGGCGATCGGCGTCGGCGCGGATCTTCTCGCCCTCGGCGTAGCCGGTCGAACGCAGCTCGTTGGCCACGCGCTTGCGCTCGGCCTCCATGCGGCGGTAGACCGACTCGGTGATCGCTTCCACGTAGTCGACGCGGGTGATGCGCACGTCGACGATATCGACGCCCCAGGGCTTGGCGCCCTTGACCACCGACAGCACTTCGCGCTGCACGTCGGCCATGAGCTGCTCGCGCCGCACGGAGATCAGGTCGCGCACGGTGCGCTTGTTGACGTTCTCCTGGAAGGCGTTGCGCACCACGCGGTTGAGCTGCACCGCGCCAGCGTTCTCGTCGAGACCGACGTTGCGGATGTACTCCGACGGATTGGACACGCGCCAACGCACGTACCAGTCGATCACCACGCGCTGCTTTTCAGCGGTCAGCATGGGCTCGGTCTCGAGGCTCGACAGCGTCAGCAGGCGCTTGTCGATGTACGAGACGTTCTGGAACGGCGGCGGCATCTTGAAGTTGAGGCCGGGCTCGGTGATCACGCTCTTGATCTGACCGAGCTGGTAGACCACGCCGAACTGGCGCTGATCGACCACGAAAAGCGTCGAACTCAGCAGCGCGAGCGCCACCAGGATCGTCGATGCGATGAAACCGATTCTGTTCATGTTCTGGTTCTCCGCTTCAGCGTGCGTCGCGCTCGCGCGAGCGGCCGTCGCGCAGCCGCGCGTCGTTGGTCACCGGTGCCACCGGGATCACCGAGGACTGCGGCGGCGCGGTGCCGGCCACGTTCGGGCTGGCGCCGTCGACCGGCGCGCCGGCCGTGCCGGCCGTGCCGCCACCGGTGGCCTGCATCAGCTTGTCGAGCGGCAGGTACAGCAGGTTCGAGCCCTGCTTGGAATCGACCAGCACCTTGGTGGTGTTGGCATAGATCTGCTGCATGGCGTCGGTGTACATGCGGTCACGCGTCACCTGCGGCGCCTTCTGGTATTCGGCCAGCACGGCAGCGAAGCGGCCGGCATCACCCTGGGCCTGGGCCACGACGCGCGCCTTGTAGGCTTCGGACTCTTCCTTCAGGCGCGACGCCGTACCCGTGGCGCGTGGCACCACGTCGTTGGCATAGGCCTGCGCCTCGTTCTTGGCGCGCTCGCGTTCCTGGCCGGCCTTGAGCACGTCGTCGAACGCCGCCTGCACCTGCTCGGGCGGACGCACGCCGCCCTGCTGCAGGTTGATGTTGACGACTTCGACGCCAACCTTGTAGCGGTCGAGGATGGTCTGCATCAGCGTGCGCACGCGCGGGGCGATCTGGTCGCGCTCCTCGGCCAGCGCCGCGTCCATCTTCATCTTGCCGACCACCTCGCGCACCGCCGTTTCGGCCACCTGCACCACCGTGTCGGCCGGCGCCTTGCTCTCGTAGAGGTAGGCACGCGCATCGCTCAGGCGGTACTGCACGGCGAACTTGATCTCGACGATGTTCTCGTCTTCGGTCAGCATGGCCGACTCGCGCAGGCCGGTGGAGCGCACGATGGCGTCGCGGCCCACGTCGGTCGAACGGATCTGCGTGACCACCACCACCTCGTGGCGCTGGATCGGGTACGGCAGACGCCAGTTGAAGCCGGCGCCGACGGTCGTCTTGTAGCGGCCGAACTGGGTGATGACGGCCTGCTGGCCTTCGTTGACGATGAAGAAGCCGGTGCCCAGCCAGATCAGCACGGCGACGCCGGCGATCAGGCCGATGCCGTAGCCGGCGTTCTTCATGTCGGGCTTGAAGCCGCCACCATTGCCGCTGGGCGGACGGTTCCCGCCGCCCTTGCCGCCACCGAAGAGGCCGCCGAGCTTGCGATTGAAATCACGCCAGAGTTCATCGAGATCCGGCGGCCCCTGGTTGGGGCCCTGGCCTCGCGGGCGCTGGTTGTTGTTGCCCGAGGGCGGCGGATCGGCGTCGGGCCGGTTTCCTGTCGGGCGGTCGTTGCTCGACGCGGGCTCGTCGCCCCGTCCCCATCGGCCGTCGTTCAGGTTGAACATGCCCTGAAAACGTCTCCACACTGGCTTTGCATTCATTCTGTTCGGTTCTCTCGTCAGTGGAGCGATTGTGCCCAATCAGCCGGGTGCATCGTGCAATTCAGCCCCGGCCTCCAAGGACATGCCCGCTGGGACCGAACCGGAGCGGCGCGCCAACTCGCTGCGCAGCGCCGGCAACCCGGCGCCGCTGTGCGCGCTGACGAACAGGCGAGGCACCTGCACGCCATCGACGTCCATCTCGTCCTGCATCTGCAGGGGTTGTTGCGCGCTTTCAAGGGCGTCGACCTTGTTGAAGATCAGCAACTGCTGAATGCCGTCGGCACCGATCTCGCGCAGCACGCGCTGTACCTCGACCATCTGCTCCGGATGATGCGGGTTGGACGCGTCCACCACATGCAGCAGCAAGTCGGCGTCGACCGCTTCCTGCAGCGTCGCCTTGAAGGCGTCGACCAGGCCGTGCGGCAGGTCGCGGATGAAGCCGACGGTGTCGGAAATCGACACCTGGCGCCGGGCGTCACCCAGGTAGAGATGGCGCGTCGTCGTGTCGAGCGTGGCGAAGAGCTGGTCCGCGGCATAGGCGCGGGCCTTGACCAGCGCATTGAAGATCGATGACTTGCCGGCGTTCGTGTAGCCCACCAGCGAGATGTTGAAGGTGTCGCGCCGCTCGCGCTGGCGCCGCTGCGTGCTGCGCTGCTTCTGCACCTTGGCCAGGCGCTCGCGGGTGCGCTTGATCGACTCGTCGATCATCCGGCGGTCGAGCTCGATCTGCTTCTCGCCCGGGCCGCCACGCACGCCGGCACCACCGGTCTGGCGCTCGAGGTGGGACCAGCGGCGCACGAGGCGGGTGCTGAGGTACTGCAGCCGCGCCAGTTCGACCTGCAGCTTGCCCTCGTGCGAGCGCGCGCGCTGAGCGAAGATCTCCAGGATGAGGAAGGTGCGGTCGTAGACGGCGCAGCCCAGCGCGCGCTCGAGGTTGCGCTGCTGCGCCGGGCTCAGGGCCTGGTCGAAGATGACCTCGCTGGCGCGGTGCAGTTCGGCCAGTTCACGGATCTCGTCGGCCTTGCCGCTGCCGACGAACAGCGCCGCGTCGGGCGCCTTGCGTTTGCACACCAGGCGTTCGACAGGGGTCAGGCCGGCGGTCTGCGCGAGCAGGCCGAGTTCTTCGAGGGCGCTGTCGAAATGAGGCAGCCCGAAATCGACACCGACGAGAACGACGGCGCCATCCTGGCGGGGGATGTCTTCAGACAAGCGGAATGAGGGGTTGGCGGGAAAAAGCGCGGCAGGCGAGCCTGCCGCGCGATGTGCCGGTCAGGCAGCGGCGGGGTCGCTCTCGGCAGCCGAGAAGTTGACCGCGCGGCCAGGCACGATGGTGGAGATGGCGTGCTTGTAGACCATTTGCGTCACAGTGTTCCGCAGCAGCACGACATATTGATCGAAAGACTCGATCTGACCCTGAAGCTTGATGCCGTTCACCAGATAAATGGAAACCGGCACATGCTCCCGACGCAAAGTGTTCAGGAACGGGTCTTGCAAAAGTTGCCCTTTGTTGCTCACGATATTCTCCGTGTTCAAGGAAGAGTTAGAGGACTGAGAACCTTAACACAGGGTTTCCCCGCTGAAGCGCGGCAGTCAATGGCCCTGGAAAAATAACGTCTCTTGTTGGACGGAACTTCGGACGAGCCTCCGGCTCTCCACCCCGCTTGCAGCCGCACTACCCCTTGTCCTTGTCGGCGTAGGGATTGTGCGAAGACTTGAATTCGATGCGCAACGGCGTGCCGACCAGGTCGAACTCCTTGCGGAAACGCCCTTCGAGAAAGCGCTTGTAGGACTCGGTCACGTGCTCCAGCGAATTGCCATGGATCACGATCACCGGCGGATTCATGCCGCCCTGGTGCGCATAGCGCAGCTTGGGCCGGAACATACCGGCGCGCTGCGGCGACTGGAACTGCACCGCCTCGAGAAGCAGGCGGGTGAGCACCGGCGTCGACATCTTGCGCGTGGCCGACTTGTGCGCCTGGGCGATGGCCTGCCAGACCGGCCCGAGGCCCTGCCGCTTGATGGCGGAGATGAAATGCAGCGCCGCGAATTTCAGGAAAGGCAGGCGCGTCTCGATCTGGCGCTGCACCTGCTCCCGCTGGTAGCTGTCGACCGCATCCCACTTGTTGACCGCGATCACCACGGCGCGGCCGGATTCGAGGATGTAGCCCGCGATGTGCGCGTCCTGATCGGTCACGCCCTGTGTGGCGTCGAGCAGCAGCAGCACGACGTTGGCCGACTCGATGGCCTGCAGCGTCTTGACCACCGAGAACTTCTCGATCGCCTCGAACACCTTGCCCTTGCGACGCAGGCCGGCGGTGTCGATGAGCTCGAAGCGCTGGCCGTTGCGCTCGAAGGGCACGGTGATCGCGTCGCGCGTGGTGCCGGGCATGTCGAAGGCCACCAGCCGCTCCTCGCCCAGCCAGGTGTTGATCAGCGTCGACTTGCCGACGTTCGGCCGGCCGGCCACGGCCAGCTTGATCGGCTTGGCCTCGCCGTTGTCCTGCTCGTCCTCCGGCTCCGGCAGGTTCAGCGGTTCGAGCGCGAGCTCGACCAGGTCACGAATGCCCTGCCCGTGCGCTGCGGACACGCCGTGCACGTCGCCCAGGCCCAGCTCGTAGAACTCGACCAGCTTGGTGCCGTCGTGCATGCCCTCGGCCTTGTTGGCCACCAGCACGCAGGGCTTGCCCAGCCGGCGCAGTTCCTTGCCGATCTCGTGGTCCTGCGCCGAAAGGCCTTCGCGCGCATCGACCACGAACACGACGACGTCGGCCTCGGCCACGGCCTGGCGCGTCTGCTTGGCCATCTCCTTGAAGATGCCGCTGCCCGCGTCGGGCTCGAAGCCGCCGGTGTCGATCACGATGAACTCGTGGCGGCCCAGCCGACCGTTGCCGTAATGGCGGTCGCGGGTCAGACCGGCGTAGTCGGCGACGATGGCGTCACGCGTCTGCGTGAGGCGATTGAACAGGGTCGATTTGCCAACGTTGGGGCGACCGACCAGTGCGATGACCGGTTTCATGAGCAGCGCCCCTCGGTAAATTGATTCAGATGGTTATTCAGGACGGTAGCCGAACACGCCGCCATTGCGGGTGACGACCACGACCGTGTTGCCGGCGAGCACCGGTGTGGCGACGATCGGCGAGCCGTCCGGCGTGACGCGGTCGAGCAGCTTGCCGTCGTCGCGCGACACCAGGTGAAGCATGCCGAGTTCGTCGCCGATGATCAGCGAACGCCCCACGGCCAGCGGCGCGGTCAGCGTGTGGTACTTGAAGTGCTCCACCGACCAGGCGCGCTCGCCGTCGGCGCGGCGCCAGGCCACCACGGCACCGTTCGATTCGGTGCCGTAGACGAAGCGGTCGTCGCCGGCCACGCCTTCGGCGCCGGACGCCGGCTTGCTCCACAGCAGCACGCCACGGTTGGTGTCGACGCAGCCGACGCTGGCGTAGTACGCCCGCGCACAGACGGTGTCGCCCACACGGCTCACGCTGCCGGTCAGATCGACCAGGCGCTCGACGTCGTTCGTGCCGCGCGGTGCGGCGATGGGCGATTCCCAGCGCGACGAACCGTTGGCTGGATTCATCCCGACCAGGCGGCCGCCCACGCCGGCGACCAGCGTGTCACCCACGGCCATCAGCACGCCGGGCTTGCGCAGCACCAGGTTCTCGGCGGTACGCTGTTGTGCCCACAGGCGGCGGCCGGTCTGGCCGTCCCACGCCGTCATGGTGCGGTCGGCGGTCTGCACGAACACGCGCCGGCCGGCCACCAGGGGCGCGGTGAACGCCTGCGCCGGGAGACGCTGCTTCCACAGCACCTTGCCGGCCTGCAGGGCGACCAGTTCGTTGTCCCGCGTGACGACGGCGGCGATGGCGCCGTCGCTGCCCACACCGGCGATCAGGGGTGCGCCCGCATTGGCGCGCCAGTTTTCCTGGCCCGAGCGCGAGTCGATGGCAACCACGGTGCCGTCGGCCGCAGCCACGGTCACGGTGTCACCGCTGACGTCGACCTGCAGCGAGAAGTCGGTCTTGGGAACGGCGACCTTCCAGGCCTGGCGCACGCCGAACAGCGCCGGGTTGGCCGGCAACTGGACGGGCTTGGGCTTGGGCGTACCGGAACAGGCCGCCAGCGCGGCGACCAGCACGGTCATCGCGACGGCGCGCAGCGCGGGCGTGTGGGACACGAGACGAGACAGATTCATGATGGCGATCAGGGGTTCTTGGCGGGCGCCGCGGCGGCGGACGTCAGTGTCTTGGGGTCGACGCCGACGGCGTTGAGCTTGATCTCGACCAGGCGACGGTATTCGTTGCCGGGCTCGAAGGCGGTCCAGGCCTTCTGGTACTCGGCTTTCGCCTCGTCACGCTTGCCTTGCGCCAGGTAGATGTCGCCCTTGCGGTCGGCGATGAGCGCGTCGAATTCCTTCGGAAGCGGCGACGCGAGCTGCTGGAGGGCCTCGTCGTAGGACTTCTGCTGCAGCAACTCGGCCGACAGGCGCAGCCGGGCAATGGCCTGGTAACCGGGGTCGACCGCGTTCTGCGCGACCCATTCGAGCGCGGCACGCGAGGCATCGGCCTTGCCTTGCTCGTTGAGCGTTTTGGCGGCCAGGAGACCGGCCTGCTGCGCATAGACGGTGCCGGCGAAGCGCGACTTCATCTCGCCAAGCGCGCGCTCGATGCGCGCAGCATCGTTGGCTTGCGCGCTGCGCTCGACTTCGTCGTAGAGCGCCGCCGCCTGCGCGGCCTTGGTCCGCTGGAAGTACTGCCAGCCGTTCCACGCCATGAAGGCGCCGGCCGCCAGCAGCACGACCCAGGTGATGAGCGTGCCGTAGGTATTCCAGAAATGCTTCAGCTGGTCGAGCTGTTCCTGCTCTTCGAGGTCGAGATGGGTGGCCATGCGCTGTCAGTGGAGAAGGGTCGGCGATTGTAGAGTGGCCGCCCAGGCGCCCACGTCGGAGAGCGAACGCACGGTCTGGGCGCCGCTGCCGTCGCGCAGGGCCTTCACGGTGAGTTCGCCGCGGGCGAGTTCGTCGGCGCCGAACACCAGCGCATAGGTCGCGCCGCTGCCGTCGGCCTTCTTGAACTGCGACTTGAAGCTGCCGAGCCCGTCGACCGTGCTGGCGTGCATCTGCACGCGCACGCCGGCGTCGCGCAATTGCTGCAGTACGCGCAGCGCCACCGGCATGGCCGCGGCGTCGGGGATCACGGCGTAGGCATCCGGCACCGGCAGCGGCACCGGCGTGCCCTGCTCCTTGACCAGCTCGAGCACACGCTCGATGCCCATCGCCCAACCGACCGCGGGCGCCGGCTTGCCGCCGATCTGCGCGATCAGGTCGTCGTAGCGGCCGCCGGCACACACGGTGCCCTGCGCACCGAGCCGGTCGGTCACGAACTCGAACACGGTGAGGTTGTAGTAGTCGAGCCCGCGCACCAGGCGCGGGTTGATCGTGTAGCCGATGCCGTTGGCGTCCAGGATGGCGCGCAGGCCGTCGAAGTGCGCGAGCGACTCGGCGCCCAGGAAATCGATCAGCTTCGGCGCCGACTCGACCACGTCCTTCATGGCCGGGTTCTTGGTGTCGAGGATGCGCAGCGGGTTGCTGTGCAGCCTGCGCTTGGCTTCTTCATCGAGCGTGTCGGCGTGGGCCTCGAAGTGCTTGATGAGCTCGGCGCGGTGCAGCGCGCGCTCGGGTGGCTGGCCCAGGCTGTTGAGTTCGAGGCGCACGTCGGCGAGGCCGATCGCCTTCCACAGCGCTGCCGCCAGCAGGATCAGCTCGGCGTCGACCTCGGGGCCGGCGAAGCCCAGCACCTCGGCGCCGACCTGGTGGAACTGCCGGTAGCGGCCGCGCTGCGGACGCTCATGGCGGAACATCGGGCCGGTGTACCAGAGGCGCTTGCCGCCGTCGTACAGCATCGAGTGTTCGATGACCGCGCGCACCAGGCTGGCCGTGCCCTCGGGGCGCAGCGTGAGCTGCTCGCCGTTGAGCTTGTCCTCGAAGGAGTACATCTCCTTCTCGACGATGTCCGTGACCTCGCCGATGCCGCGCACGAACAGCGCCGTGTGCTCGACGATGGGCGTGCGGACGTTGCGGTAGGCGTAGCGGCCCATCAGGTCGCGCACGATGGCTTCGAGCCATTCCCAGCGCGCCGATTCCGGCGGCAGGATGTCGTTCATGCCTTTGACGGCATTCAATTTGTCGGCCATGGGATCCAGAGAGAAAAAATCAGGCGGCCGAGGCAGCGTGCTCGCCGCCGAAGCGCTTCTCGATGTAGGTTTCGACGAGCTGGTGGAATTCGTTGGCGATGTTCTCGCCGCGCAGCGTGAGCGCCTTCTCGCCGTCGATGAAGACCGGCGCGGCCGGCGCTTCGCCGGTACCCGGCAGGCTGATGCCGATGTCGGCATGCTTGCTCTCGCCCGGACCGTTGACGATGCAGCCCATCACAGCCACCTTGAGGTTCTCGACGCCGGGGTACTTCGTGCGCCACACCGGCATCTGCAGACGCAGGTAGTCGTCGATCTGCTTGGCCAGCTCCTGAAAGGTCGTGCTGGTCGTGCGGCCGCAACCCGGGCAGGCGGTGACGCTCGGCACGAACATGCGCAGGCCCAGCGCCTGCAGGATCTCGTTGGCGATCACCACTTCCTGCGTGCGCGACTCGCCCGGCTGCGGCGTGAGCGACACGCGGATGGTGTCGCCGATGCCCTCCTGCAGCAGGATCGACAGCGCCGTCGCCGACGCCACCGTGCCCTTGGTGCCCATGCCGGCTTCGGTCAGGCCCAGGTGCAGCGGGTAGCTGCAACGCCTGGCCAGTTCGCGGTAGACCGAGATCAGATCCTGCACGCCGCTCACCTTGCAGCTGAGGATGATCTGGTCGCCGTTCATGCCCATCGATTCGGCCAGCTTGGCGGAGTCGATGGCGGAGGTGATCAGCGCCTCGTACATCACCGACTTGGCTTGCCACGGCGTGGCGCGCTGGCTGTTCACGTCCATCAGATGCGCCAGCAGTTCCTGGTCGAGGCTGCCCCAGTTCACGCCGATGCGCACCGGCTTGTTCCAGCGCATCGCGGCCTCGATCATCTGGCCGAACTGCTTGTCCTTCTTATCGCCCTTGCCCACGTTGCCGGGGTTGATGCGGTACTTGCTGAGCGCCTCGGCGCAGGCCGGATAGTCGGTCAACAGCCGGTGGCCGTTGTAGTGGAAGTCGCCGATCAGCGGCACGTCGACGCCCATGCGGTCGAGCTGCTCGCGGATGTAGGGCACCTGGGCCGCGGCCTCGGGCGTATTGACCGTGATGCGGACCATCTCCGAGCCGGCGTTGGCCAGCTCCTTCACCTGGATGGCGGTGCCGATGGCATCGACCGTGTCGGTGTTGGTCATCGACTGCACGCGCACCGGTGCGTCGCCGCCCACCGTCACGGTGCGCGGCCCCCAGACGACGCTGGCCTGGCGCGAGCGGCGCGCCAGCGGCGCGGCGGGCTCGATCGGCAGGCAGCCAGACAATGGCTGATCGATCATGGCTTCACCTCGAAACGCGCCACCCCGCCGGAACGCGCCAGCGGCGTCAGGTCGAAGGGCTTGCCCTTGACCTGCACAGTGACCCCGGCCGCGTGTCCGACGACCACCGACAGCGGCAGCGTGCCGTTCAGCGCAACGGATTCGCCGGGCGTCACGATGCGTCGCAGCAGCGCCTTGCCGGTGGCGTCGGTCACGGTGATCCAGGAGTCGGCGCTCGCCACGAACACCAGCGCGTCGCCGCCAGCGGGCGCAGTTGCTGGAGCGGCCGCGGAGGCTGCAGGCGCCACCGGACTGGCGGCCATGGCCGTGGGGGTGGTCGACGCCGCCGGTACGGCCGGCGGTTCGCTCGGCGGCGGCAGCGCCGGAACCGGCTCGACCGCCGTGCCGGCGGGCGCATCGGCACGCTGCGGCGGCATCGCGGTATCGGAGGTCGGGGTCGCGCGCTCCGCCATGAGGCCGGACACCCAGTGGCTCAACTGGTCGAAGACGCCGGAGGGCAGCCACACCAGCGCGGCAGCACCTGCCAGCAGCAGGGCCACGACCACCAGCAGCCCGCGCGACGGCTTGCCGCCGGCACCGCCGTGCGTGCGCGGCGCGCCCGAGCGGAAGCTGCCGCTCAGTGGGCGATCGGCCTCGGCCAGGCCGGGACGCACGACACCCGGCAGCTTCGCGAGAACCGGCGCGGGGTCGACGCGCAACGCGCGGCAGACGCTCGCGGCCAGGGCGCGGGCGAAGACCGGGTCGGGCAAGGCCTCGATGTTGTCGTCTTCCAGGGCCTGCAGCTTTTGCGTCGGGACCTTGAGGGCCGCGGCCACCACGTCGATGTGCAGGCCGTGCCCCTCGCGCGCTTCGCGCAGCAGGTCGCCGGCCGTCTTGAGGGTGCTGTCGCCAAGGCTCAGGGGAGCCGTCTGTGAGCTGCCGAATTCGCTGGCGCGTTCAATCATCGAAATTCCCGCGTTCGTACGCCACCGCCTCCCTGGACTGAGGGAAGCGGCGCTGCAATTGCCCACCGAGTTGCGCCATCGCTTCCCGGTTGTTGAGCTTGCGTTCGATCTTGATGCCGAGCCACAGCGTTTCCGCATTGGCCGACGGACTGTTGTTGACCCGGCGGATGTAGAACTGCGCACGCGACCAGTCTTCGCGCTGCGTGAGCAAAACCGCCAGGTTGTAGCCGATGACCGGATTGCCGGCATCGATCTCGTAGGCCTGGAGCAGGCTGCGCTCGGCCTCCGGACGCTGGCCGGCCTGCATCTGGCAGACGCCCTGCGTCATGAGGGTCTTGGCCCGTTCGGTGTAGTTCGGCACGGCGAGCGCCGCGCTGAACTGCTGGGCCGCGTCGCCGTAGCGCTTCTGCTGGCACAGCAGCCAGCCGTAGTTGTGCAGCGTGTTCGGCTCGCGCGGGTTCAGCGCGATGGCGCGCCGGAAACTGTCTTCAGCCATGCCGGCATCGTCCAGCCGCATGTAGATCAGGCCACGCAGGTTGTACGCATCGGCGAAGCTCGGGTCGGCCGTGAGCGCCTGCTTGATCTCGTCGAGCGCGACGGTGGTCTGACCCGCCTGGAAATAGCCGATGGCCAGCTCGAGGCGGATGCGGGCGCGGCGACGGCCGGAGGGCTCGTCCGACGCCGTCACCATCTCGGCACGGCTGCCGTCGGCACTCCCCACGGGCCGGGTGGTCTGGGTCGTGGTGCTGACGCAACCGGCCAGCAGCGCCACCAGCGCCGCCCCCAGCAGACCGCGCAGCAAGCCGGCGTGCGGCGTCGAGAAAACCATGCTCATCGCGTCAATGCTCCTCGGGGGCGGCCACACGGACCGGATGCAGGACGACCGTTCGGCGCTGCGCCATGCGCTCGGCGGCGTGCGTGCGGTCCTTGACGTCGCCAGCCAGCTGGCCGCAGGCGGCATCGATGTCGTCGCCGCGCGTCTTGCGCACGGTGGTCACGATGCCCGCTTCGCTCAGGGTGCGCGCGAAGGCCAGCACCCGCGGCTGCGGCGAACGCAGCAGGCCCGACGCCGGGAAGGGGTTGAACGGGATCAGGTTGAACTTGCACGAGATGCCGGTGTTGCGCACCAGCTCGACCAGCTGCCTGGCGTGCTCGGGCTGGTCGTTCACGCCGTCGAGCATGCAGTACTCGAAGGTGATGAAGTCGCGCGGCGCATGCGCCAGGTAGCGCTTGCAGGCGTCGAGCAACTCGGCGATCGGGTACTTGCGGTTGAGCGGGACCAGGTCGTCGCGCAGCGCGTCGTTGGGCGCATGCAGCGACACCGCCAGCGCCACCGGGCAGTCGGCACCGAGCCGGTCGATCATCGGCACCACGCCGGACGTCGACACCGTCACGCGACGGCGCGACAGCCCGTAGGCGTTGTCGTCGAGCATGGTGCGCAGCGCGGGCACCAGCGCCGCGTAGTTCTGCAGCGGCTCGCCCATGCCCATCATCACGACGTTCGAGATGACGCGTTCGTCACGCTTGAGGTGCCGGCGCAGGAAGTGCTCGGCAAACCAAAGCTGCGCGGTGATTTCGCCAGTGCGCAGGTTGCGGCTGAAGCCCTGGTGCCCCGTGGAGCAGAAGCGGCAGCCGACGGCACAACCGGCCTGGGACGACACGCACAAGGTGCCGCGATCGTCCTCGGGAATGAATACGGCTTCGACGGCATTGCCGCCGCCCACGTCGAACAGCCACTTGATGGTGCCGTCGGCCGACTCGTGTTGGGTGATGACCGGCAGCGCCTCGATGCGCGCCGTGGTCGCCAGCTTCTCGCGCAGCGACTTGGCCAGGTCGGTCATCTGCGCGAAATCGCTCGCGCCGCGCTGGTGGATCCAGCGGAAGAGCTGCGTCGCGCGGAAACGCTTTTCGCCCAGCTTTTCGCAGAACGCGGCCAACCCCTCCAGATCGAACTCGAGCAGGTTGACGGTCGTCATGGGATCGGCCGGGCTGCGGACTCAGCGTGCGTAGACGTTGAGGCCGGCGAAGAAGAACGAAATTTCGGCGGCAGCGGTTTCCGGCGCGTCCGAACCGTGCACGGCGTTGGCGTCGATGCTGTCGGCGAAGTCGGCGCGGATGGTGCCGGCGTCGGCCTTTTTCGGGTCGGTGGCGCCCATCAGGTCGCGGTTCTTGGCGATGGCGTTTTCGCCTTCGAGCACTTGCACGAACACCGGGCCGGAGATCATGAACTCGACCAGGTCCTTGAAGAAGGGACGAGCGCTGTGCACGGCGTAGAACTGTTCGGCTTCGGCGCGCGACAGGTGCACCAGCTTGGCGGCAGCGATCTTGAGGCCGGCGGCTTCAAAGCGGGAGACGATCTTGCCGATGACGTTCTTGGCGACGGCGTCGGGCTTGATGATGGAGAGGGTGCGTTCGATGGCCATGGAGAAGTTGCTTCCTGAGCAGTTGATGTCGAAATGAGGTCCGTCGCAGCGCCGCACACGCAGCCTGCGACCTTGACAAAGCCTCTGATTTTAACCGGCGCGCCGTATGCGCTCGGTCGAAAGACCGCGAAAACCGCGGTCTGCGAAAGTTTTAGCGACCGCGGCGGCGACCACCGCCGGCGCCACCCGGCCCGCCGCCGCCGAAGCCGCCGCCACCCGGGCCGCCGCGACGCGGCCCCTGGCGCTGCTCCTTGCGCTGGCGCGAGAAGCTGTCGGCGCCGATGTAGCCCAGCGAGGTCTTCATCGGATCGGGCTGCGCACCGCCCGGTGCACGGTCTTCGCCGGCCGCTCGCCCTTGCCCCGGTTGGCCTTGGCCCTTGTTGTTGCGGCGCCCCTGCGGCGGGCCGCCTGCGTTGCCGCCACGGCCCCGATCACCGCGCGCGGCCTGGCCGTTGCCCGGATTGGGCATCGGCGGACCGCCGGCATTGCCGCCGTTGCCGTTGCGGCCACCGCGGCGCTTGTTGTTGCCACGGCCGTTGCGGCCGCCGCCCTCGGCGCCCTGCTCGCGCGGACCCGGCGCCGGGCGCGGGGCACCGCCGCCGGCCGCCTGGAACAGCGAGCGGATGTCGCGCTCGTCGAGCTCCATCCAGGCCCCGCGCTTGAGGCCGCGCGGCAGCACCATCGCGCCGTAGCGGATGCGGATGAGCCGGCTCACGGCATGGCCGACCGACTCGAACAGGCGGCGCACCTCGCGGTTGCGGCCTTCGGAGATGGTGACCTTGTACCAATGGTTGGAGCCTTCGCCGCCGCCCTCCTCGATCGTGCCGAACTGGGCCATGCCGTCGTCCAGGCGCACGCCTTCGAGCAACTTCTTCTTCTCTTCGCCACTGAGCGCACCGAGCACGCGCACCGCGTACTCGCGCTCCAGGCCGAAGCGCGGGTGCATCAGCTGGTTGGCGAGCTCGCCCGAACTCGTGAAAAGCAGCAGGCCTTCGGTGTTCAGGTCAAGGCGCCCGACCGATTGCCACTTGCCCTGTACCAGGCGCGGCAGCTTGCGGAACACGGTGGGCCGGTTCTGCGGATCGTCGTGCGTGACGACCTCGCCGACCGGCTTGTGGTACGCGATGACGCGGGCCGGCGGCGGCGCGATCCGGTAGCGGATCGGCTTGCCATTGATCTTGACCTGGTCACCGTACTGGATGCGCTGGCCGATATGGGCCGGCTCGCTGTTGACCGAGATGCGGCCCTGCAGGATGAGCGCCTCCATCTCGAGCCGCGAGCCCAGGCCGGCCTGGGCCAGCACCTTGTGCAGCTTGGGCGAGTCGGCCTCGGGCAGCAGCACGCGCTTGAGCGGCGGCACTTCGGGGCTTTCCTCGTCGGCATCGAACTGGCCAGAGATGACGTCGGCGAAGCGGATCGGCTCGGTCGGCGGCGCATTGCGGCGCTCGCGGTCGGCCATGCGCTTGGCGCGATCGAGTTCGTCCTCGTCGTCGTCCTCGTCTTCTTCCTCGTCGTCGACGCCCTCTTCGTCGTCATCGCCGCGCAGACGATCATCGGCAGCGACCGCAGGTGCGGGCCGGGGGACGGGCGCGTCGTCGTGCGGGGGCACCACCGCGGCAGGCACCACATCGGCATCGGCCGTCTCTGCCACCTCGCCGCCGTCGGCGGCAGGCGCTTCCACCACCGCTTTGGGCTTGCGCGGACGGCGCTTGCGCGGCGCGGCGGCCTCGCCCTCGGGCGCGCCGGGCGCAGCGGCGGCGGCCTGGTCGTCGGGAAGGGCGTCGACCGGCGGGATCACCGCATCGTCGGGTTCGGAGGAGCTCATGTGGGTGTTCCGGGTGGCGCGGTGGGTGCGTCGGGGTCGTCGAGGCCGGTCGGCTCGATCGGGGTGTCGGGTGCCACGACGGGATCGATGGCGGGATCGGATGCGGGTGCGATGTCGGATTCGGCCGCCGGTTCGTCCATCGGCAGCGCCGGCTGGTCCGGGCTGGCGGCCTCGGCCAGGGCGTCGAGCAGCGCGCCCTGCTGGGCCGGTGATTCGATCACCGGCAGCTGGTCGAGCGAGGCGAGCCCCAGGTCGTCGAGGAACTGCCGCGTGGTCGCGTAGAGCGCGGGCCGGCCGACGGTTTCGCGGTGGCCGATGACCTCGACCCAGTTGCGGTCCTCGAGCTGCTTGAGGATCTGCGAGTTGATCGTGACGCCGCGGATGTCTTCCATGTCGCCGCGGGTCACCGGCTGGCGGTACGCGATGATGGCCAGCGTCTCGAGCGCGGCGCGCGTGTAGCGCGGCGGCTTCTCGGGGTGCAGGCGGTCGAGGTGGTCGCGCATCTCCGGCCGGCTCTGAAAGCGCCAGCCGCTGCCCACGCTCACCAGTTCAAGGCCGCGCTGGGTCCAGTCTTCCTGCAATTCGATCAGCAGCGACTTGATCGTGTCGGCGCCCAGTTCGTCGTCGAACAGAACGCGCAGCTCGCGCACCGGCAGGGGCTGCGTCGAACAGATCAAGGCGGTTTCAAGAATGCGCTTGGCATCCGCCGTATTCATGGTTCGCGTTATCCGGGAAAAGGCGCCAGCGGCGCACGTTCAGGTGGATGGAGAGTCTCGTGATGGAGAAGCGGCGTTGCCGGCACGCGGCGGGCAGAACGCAAGGCCGGCTCGAAAGGCCGGCGCGGCCCTCGGGCCGTCAGGCGCGATTGTAGTCCAGGCCCCAGGCGGCCAAGCCCCGGATCAGGTCATCGGGCGGCGGCGCCAGAAAGACCAGGGGCGCCTGGGTCTGCGGATGCACGAAGGCCAGGCGGAACGCATGCAGCGCCTGGCGCGACATCCCGGCCGCCGGTGCCCCGCCATACAGCGCGTCGCCCACCAGTGGATGGCCGATGGAGGCCATGTGCACGCGGATCTGGTGGGTGCGCCCCGTCTCCAGCGTGCAGCGCACGGCGCAGCCGTCGGCCGTGCTGTCCAGCCGCTCGATCAGCGTGCGCGCCGTCTTGCCCGGGTGACGCTGCAGGTCGACCACCGCCATGCGCAGCCGGTTGCGCGGGTCGCGGCCGATCGGCGCATCGACCTGCCGGGCGGCCGCGCCTTGCCATGGCCGGTGCGCCATGGCAAGGTACTGGCGCGACACCTCGCGCGCGGCGATCAGCTGCACCAGCGCGTCCATCGTGGCCCGCGTGCGCGCGACCACCATCAGGCCACTGGTGTCGCGGTCCAGCCGATGCACGATGCCGGCGCGCGGCAACAGCGCCGCCTGCGGGTCGAGCGCCAGCAGGCCGTTGAGCAGCGTGCCGCTCCAATGGCCGGGCGCGGGGTGCACCACCAGCCCGGCGGGCTTGTCGATGACCCGCAGGTGTGCGTCCTCGTACACCACCCGCAGCGCCATGGGCTCGGCCTTGAAGGCCTGGCTCTGCGGCGTGGGACGCAGCTCGATCTGCCCGGACTCCCCCACGCGTACCGTGAGCGAGGGCTTAGTCACCACCCGGCCCTGGAGCACGACCGCCCCCGCATCGATCAATTGCTGCAGATAGCTGCGCGAGAACTCGGGAACCAAAGCCGCCAGCGAACGGTCCAGACGTTGCCCGTGCTGCGACGTGCCGATGGCAAAGGCCCGCACCTCGCTGGCCTCGCCGAGATCGGCACTTTCGTCGGCCTCGTTCGCGTCAGGGCCGCCCCGGGCTTCGTCCAGAGGGTCGGTCGATATAATCGAAGGTACTTGTTTCAAGAAAGCTTCATGTGATGTTTCGCGCCAAATTATCGGTTGTCCCTGCGTGGATAGCGCTCGCTGCGGCCGCATGGCTCGTCGCCGGCTGCTCGACCACCAAGGTCGACGAGACGGCCAACTGGAGCCCCAACAAGATCTACAGCGA
>NZ_JAOOPY010000027.1 GCF_025486315.1 Variovorax sp. N23
ACATTGCCCGCCCTGTACCCGTTGGAAAGGCGCGGATTCTGAGGGCGAGGCTGCGCCCAGAATGTCAATGAATGTGGCCTAGGCGAAAGGCCGGGAAATTCACCTCGGTTGTGTGACCGAATCGCGGGTCTGGCCCGCGCGGAAAAGGCCGCTTAGAACTTCTCGTGCGGCAGCAGGTACCGCCACTCGCCCGGCGCCAGCCCCGCGAGCGGCACGCGGCCGACGCGCAGGCGCTTCATCGCGACGATCCTTAGATCGACGCTGTCGCACATCTGCGCGATCTGCCCCGGCCAGGCGCCCTTCATCGCGAAGCGCAGGCCGGTCACGCCCTCGTTCTGGCGGTTGACGCTGACCTTGGCCGGCAGCATGGCGCGGCCGTCGACCACGGGCGACTGGTTCAGGCGGTGCAGCGCCTGCGGGCCCACCTCGCCCTGCACGTCGACCATCACCTCGTACTCCATGAGGGCGGCGTCTTCGACCAGCTTGCGTTCGATGCGCGGGTCCTGCGTGAAGACGATGAGCCCGCTCGCGCCCTTTTCCAGCGGCGTGAAGCAGTGCTGGTTGGCGAAGTGCCGTTGCAGCGTGGGCCGCTGCGAATCGTCGGCCTCGCTGCGCTGCGCCGGCACCAGCAGCTTCGGGACGGGGGCATCGAAGGCGATGCCGGCGGGCTTGTTCAGCAGGATCGTCACGACCTGCACCGGCTCGGGCCTGGCGCCGGTGGCGATCTCGACGCGCTGCTGCGGCGTGACGCGTGCCTGCGGCACCTCGACCACGTTGCCGTCGACGCGCACCGCGCCGTTCTCGATCAGCAGTTCGGCCTCGCGGCGCGAGCAGTTCATGTCGGCGGCGACGCGCTTGGCCAGGCGGATGCCCTCGTCCCGGGTCTGGAGGATGTTCATGCGAGCGATCTTTCGCGGATGCGTGCGACGTGCGCCGCCAGCGAGCGTGCGGCCATCGGCCACATGCGCTGCGGCACGTCGGCGTAGGCGATCGGCAGCCAGTCTTCGGGCGTGCCGTCGGGGTGCTCGCGCATCGCCTCGAGGATGCGCGCTTCGCGCCGGAAGCGGTGCATCTTGAGGAAGGCGATGGCATCGCGCGCCGAGGCGATCGCGTAGCCGTGCGCGGGCAGGATGAAGTCGACGCCGCCGACGCGGCAGATGTCGTCGAGCAGGTCGAGCGAATCGAGGTACGCGGTCATGTTGCCGTCCGGCGGGTCGACGATGGTGGTGCTCCCGTTGAGGATGTGGTCGCCCGAGAACAGCAGGCCGTCTTCCTGCAGCACCAGGCACAGGTGGTTGGCCGCATGGCCCGGCGTGTGCACGACGCGCAGCGTGTGCGTGTGCGTGGTCTCGGGCGTCGGCCCTTCGAGCACCAGATGTTCACCGTCGACCAGGGCGCGGTCGGGGGTGAAGCGCGCGTTCGGCCTGGCGGTGGGTGCCGACGGCAGGCCCAGGATCGGTGGGCGCGGCTCGCACAGCGCCTGCAGCGGCCGGGCGGCGGGCGAATGGTCGGCGTGCGAATGGGTGCAGACGATCATGCGGATGTCGCCGGCCGTCGCGTCGTACAGCCGGCGGATGTGTGCGGGGGCTAGCGGGCCGGGGTCGATCACGATGTAGCCGGTGGTCTCGTCGCCGACGAGGTAGCTGTTGGTGCCGGGGCCGGTCATGGCGCCGGGGTTGGGGGCGGTCAGGCGCCGCAGGTTGCGCAGCAGCGCGACGGGCGCGTCGGTCTGCCAGTCGAGCGCATGCACGATCTGGCCGTCCGGGCAGACCAGCGCAAGCTCGCCGTAGGGCCGCTCGTGCTCCATGTAGCGAGCCTCCGCGCCGTCGAGCAGGCCGGCGCGTGGGCAGCTGGTGAAGAGCGGCTGCTCTTGCGCGCAGTCCTCCAGCACCGCGTCGACCGAGCCGTAGGTGGCCAGGCGTTCCAGCGTGCGCACCGTGGGGAACATCAGCCGGAAGCGCTGCGCGGCGTGGCGCGCCAGCGCCTCGGCCGGCCGCACCCAGACCGGCTCGAACTGCTCGGTCTCGTCGGCCACCGGCACCTGGCCGTCGGGCATGCGCGCCACCAGGAAGGGCACGTCGAAGCGCTTGGGCAGGTCGCGGTCGGTCACCCAGTGCGCGAAGGTGAAGACGGCATCGGTCGCCAGCACCAGGCCGCGCTTCGTGCACTGTGCCGCGAAGGGCGTGGTGCCGTCGGCGGTGCTGCGGTCCATCGCCGCGACGGCCGCGGCCTGCACCGGCCGGCCATCGTCGGCATGGTGGGCCAGCAGCACGCCCAGTTCCTCGAAGGTCTCGCGCAGCGCCGCGATGGCCTGCGTGAGCTGCACGTCGCTCTGGGTGGCGCGGCGCTTCGCGATGCCGTGCGCCTGCGCGTCGCTGTCGTCGATGCGCCCGCCCGGGAACACGTAGGCGCCGGCGCCGAAGCTGGCCTTGTCGGACCGGCGCGTCATCAGCACCTCCAGGCCCGCCGGCGTGTCGCGCAGCAGCAGGAGGGTGGCGGCCGGCCGCACGGGGGCCGGCTCGCGCTGCGGGTGGATGTGTTGGGTGGGGCGGACCATCCGGGGATTATCGGCAGACGCGTGCCGCCGCGATCCCATCGAGGTCGCCGACGCGTCCTTAAGAAAAAACAAAGCCTGCGGGCCGATCATCGCGGCACACTGCGCGCTGCATTCCACCCGACCCACGCTCCCTGGAGACCGATCATGAACCACGACACCGGCCGAGCGGCCGCTGCGTCCGCCCCGAGAAACGCCCGATGAGAGCCACCGCCCGACGCCACATCGAGCGCCATCGCACCGATCGTATCGGCTGGCTGCGTGCCGCGGTGCTCGGCGCCAACGACGGCATCGTCTCCACTGCCAGCCTGATCGTCGGCGTGGCGGCGGCCCACGCCAGCCACGGCAGCATCGTCATGACCGGCGTGGCCGGTCTGGCGGCCGGTGCCATGTCGATGGCCGCCGGCGAGTACGTGTCGGTGCATTCGCAGGCCGACACCGAGGAGGCCGACCTGGCGCGCGAACGCACCGAGCTCGACGAAGACCCGGCGGCCGAGTTGCGCGAGCTGACGGCCATCTACGTCGGGCGCGGCCTGCCGCATCCGCTGGCCACGCAGGTCGCGCAGGCGTTGATGGCACACGACGCCCTGGGCGCCCATGCGCGCGACGAACTGGGCATCTCGGAGGCCTTCAGTGCGCAGCCCCTGCAGGCCGCGATGGCCTCGGCGGCCAGCTTCACGGTCGGTGCGGCATTGCCGCTGGGCGTGGCCTGGCTGGCCGACGGCCCGCAATTGATCACCTGGGTGGCGGCGCTGTCGATCGTCTTCCTGGCCGGGCTCGGCGCCCTGGCCGCGCGCGCTGGGGGCGCGAAAGTCCTTCCGTCGACCTGGCGCGTCACGCTGTGGGGTGCCCTCGCGATGGCGGTGACGGCGGCCGCGGGCGTGCTGTTCTCCGGCGTCGCGTAGGCGCTGTCCATAATGCCCCGGGCGCGCCCCGCCGGGCCGCGCGGAGGAACCGACCATGCGCTTGCTGATCGTTGAAGACGATGTCCTGCTGGGTGACGCCCTGGCCACGGGCCTGCGCCAGCGGGGCCATGCGGTCGACTGGTTCGGCGACGGCGCCCAGGCCGATGCGGCGCTCGCGGGGGCTGCGTTCGACGCCGTCGTGCTCGACCTCGGACTGCCGCGCGGCGACGGCATGGTGTGGCTGCGGCGCTGGCGCGAACGCGGGCTCAAGCTGCCGCTGCTGATCCTCACCGCGCGCGACGGCATCGAGCAGCGCATCGAGGGGCTGGACGCCGGGGCCGACGATTACCTGGTCAAGCCCATCACCATCGACGAACTCGCGGCGCGGCTGCGCGCCCTGGTGCGCCGTTCCGCGGGCCAGGCGCAGGCCTCCTGGCAGCAGGGCGCGCTCGCCTACGACCCGGCCACGAAGGTGGTGCGATGGAAGGGCGTGCAGGTCGACCTCACCGGCCGCGAACTGGCACTGCTCGAAGCCCTCATGACCCAGTCGCAGCGGGTGCTGTCCAAAGCCCACCTGCTCGAGAAGCTCTACGACTGGAGCGGTGTCGAACCCGAGAGCAATGCGCTCGAGGTCCACATCCATCACCTGCGCCGCAAGATCGATCCGAACATCGTGCGCACGGTGCGCGGCGTGGGCTACGCCCTGGGTTCCGGCGAGGCGGCACCGTGAGCCTGCAGCGGCGGCTTCTGCTGTACCTGCTCATCTGCGCGCCGCTGGTGTGGGGCGTGGCGCTGGTCTTCTCCGTGAACCATGCGCGCCATGAAGTCAACGAGCTTTTCGACGCGGAGCTGATCCGGCTGGCACGTCAGGTGCAGGCCACCCTGGGCCGCGGGTTGCCGACCGAGGCGGCCACGCTGCCGTCGGCGCCGCACCGGGATGCCGTCGAGGCCGGCGATGCCGACGTGCGCGACCTGGCGGTGGCCGTGTGGGACCGGAGCGGCCAGCTGATGCTCTCCGACCGCGAGGGCGTCCAGCTGCCCTACCGCCCCGAGCGCGGCGGCTTCGTCGACGAGCAGCTGGCCGGCCGCGCCTGGCGCGTGTACTACCTGCAGTCCTTCGACGGGCGCTGGCTGGTGGCCTCGGGCCAGCGCGTCTTCGAGCGTGACGAGCTGGTCTACGGACTGACGGTCAGCCAGGTCGTTCCCTGGCTGCTCGTGCTGCCGGTGCTGCTCGGCGTTATGGCCTGGGCCGTGCGCCGCGCGCTGTTGCCCATGGCCAGGCTGACGCGCGATTTGCGGCGCCGTCCGGCCGACGACCTGCAACCCCTGGACGAGCGCCGTGCGCCGGCCGAACTCAAGCCCCTGATCGGCGCCATGAACGGGCTCTTCGCGCGCATCGAGCAGATGCTGGTGCGCGAGCGCCGCTTCACCGCCGATGCCGCGCACGAGCTGCGCACGCCGCTGGCCGTGCTGCGCGCGCAGTGGGACGTGGTGCAGCGCGCCGGCAGCCCGGCCGAGCGCGCGGCGGCCGAAGCCAAGTTCGGCATCGGCCTCGACCGGATGGGCCGGCTGGTCACGCAGATGCTGGCGCTGTCGCGGGTCGAGTCCGGCTCGGCACCGGTCCTCGACGACGTGCGGTGGACGCCCGTCGTCGAGCAGGCCATGAGCGACTGCCTGGCGCTGGCCGAGCGCCGCGGCATCGAGCTGGCCTGCGACTGGCCGCCGGCCGGCCGGCACCCGATGCCGCTGCTGGGCAACGAGCACCTGCTGACCGTGCTCTTGCGCAACCTGCTGGACAACGCGGTGCGCTACGCGCCGGCCGGCACGCTGGTGACGCTGCGCATCGGGCAGGACACGATCGAGGTCGAGAACGCCGGCCCGCCGCTGTCGGCCGAGCAACTGGCCCGCCTGGGCGAGCGCTTCTACCGGCCCGACGGCCAGCAGGAAGTGGGCAGCGGCCTGGGCGTGTCGATCGTGCGCCGCATCGCGCAGCTGCATGGCCTCGAGCTGGTGTTCGGCACCCGGGCCGACGGCACCGGGGTACGGGCATTGCTGCGCTTCGACAGCGAGCACCGTTGACGGCGACGGTGGGCCCTGCCTACTTGGCGGCCTTGTTGGCCTTGTCGAGCAGCGCCCGCGCCTCCTCCCGCCGGCCGGTATCCGCAATCTGCCGGCCGGGGCGCGGCGGTGCCTGCAAGGCGCGTTCGAGGTAGGCGGCGGCCTCCTGGGGCTGCTTGGTCTCGACCAGGTACTCGCCGTAGAAGAAGTTCGGGTCGATGCCCTTCGGGTTGAGCGTGAGGGCCTTCGTCAGCAGTTCCTTCGCCTTCGCCTTGTCGCCGAAGCCGACCGGCCAGCCCGGCACCTTGTAGTAGAGGACGCCCAGGCTGTTGTAGGCCGAGCCTTCGAGCACGCTGCCGTCGATGGCGATGGCGGACTCATAGAGGGCCTTGGCCTGCTTGACCAGGCTCAGCGCGCCGAGGCCGCCTTTCTCGCCGGCCCAGGAGCTCACGATGATGCCTTCCCACACCAGCGGCTCGGCGCGACCGGGGAAGGCCTCGCTCACCTTGTGCGCCTTGGCCGCGAGCGCCTCGAAGCCCTTCTCGCGTTCGGCCGCGGGGCTCTGGTAGCGGATCGCTTCCCAGTCGTGCTGCAGTTCGCCGACGGCTTCCGACACCGTGGCGGCGCGCGCAGGCAGCGCAGGCAGCAGGGCGAGCACGGCGAGACTCGCGACGAGGCATCCGGTCAGCCATCGCCGTGTGCTGGATGAAGTGTTTCTGAAATCGGTCATGGGTTCTTTCGGTGGGAGATTCAGGGGGCGTCGCGCATCAGCGAATGGCTGTCGGCCTCGGCCGGAGGGTCGGTCGGCAGGGTGCAGTCCAGCACCGGCGCGGGCGGCGCGGTCAGGGGAGGCAGGCTGCTGCGGTGCTTGCGGAACGCGCCGTCCAGCAGGCTGGGCGCCAGGCCGTTCAGGCGCACCGCCAGGCTTTCCGGAAAGCCGACGAAGCGTTCGGCCGCGCCGCTCTCGATCAGCTGCAGCAGCGCCTGCGCGGCGACTTCCGGCGCGTCCATGGCGGTGCCGGTGGCCTTGTTGTAGCCGTCGACGGCGTCGCTGTTGAAGGCGGTGCGCGTGCTGCGCGGGCCGAGGTACTGCACGCCGACGTGGCTGTCGCCCAGTTCGCGCCGCAGCGATTCCGCGAAGCCGCGCAGTCCGAACTTGCTGGCGCTGTAGACGCTGAAGCCCGGCAGGCCGAGGCGCCCGAGCACCGAGCCGACGAAGACGATGCGCGCCTCGGGGCGTGTGCGCAGGTGCGGCAGCAGCGCCTGGGTCAGCAGCATGGGGGCGAACAGGTTCAGGTGCAGTACCTGCGCCATCTCGTTGGCACCGAAGCCCTCGATGCGGCCGAAGGCGGGCACGCCGGCGTTGTGGACGAGCACGTTGCAGCCCCAGCCGGCCGCGACATCGCTGATCCCGCCGAGGCTGGACGTGCGCGTGAGGTCGGCGGCATACCACTCGATGGCGGGCGGTGTCGGGCCGGTGCAGGTGCGTGCCAGCGCCCGCGCCTGGGCCGCCAGCCGCGCTGGCGAGCGGCCCAGCAGCATGACGGATGCGCCGGCGCCCACCAGCGCGGCCGCGGCCGCCTGGCCGATGCCGCCGGTGGCGCCGGTCAGCAGCACCCGTGCGTCCTTCGCCTTCATGCTGCGACCGCCTGGGTCGACGCTGTCACGGGCAGCGGCAGGCTGCGGAACACGTCGCCGTAGAGCCGGTAGAACGCCCGTGCGGCATGCACGATGTCGGCCTGGTCCGTCGGGGACTCGATCCGGTCCATCAGCAGCTCGAAATGCGCCGTGTGCTCCAGGTCGAGCGTGCCGTGCGAGCGCAGGTAGCTGAAGGCGGCGTCGGGCAGGCCGAGCGGCTTCTGGATCTGGTCGGCGGCCATCAGCGCCAGCGAGACGCTGGTGCCCTCCAGCACATGCACCATGCCGAAGAAGCCCAGCGGGTTGCGCCGCGCGATGGTGTCGTAGGCATAGGCCACCATCACCTCGGTCGCGTGGCCGGGCGGGCCGTCGCGCACCGCGTCGGCATCGCCGCCGCAGGCGCGGATGTCGTCGAGGATCCACAGGTCGTGGCCCTCTTCTTCGGCGATGTATTCGTCGAGCGGGCCATGCAGCCACTGGTTGGCCGGTGGCAGCGCCGCCTGGCAGGCGCGCAGCAGCGGCACGGTGTGGCGCACATGGTGGTAGGCCTCGCGCAGGAAGGCCACGTAGCTGGGCAGCGAGACTTCGCCGCGCAGGCAACCCTGGATGATGGGCGTGCCCAGAAGGCCCGTGCGGGCGTCGGCGGTCTCTGCGACCAGGCGTGCATAGAAACTCATGAAGGCTCCAGGATCAAAGGTTGGGGCGCGGTGTCGTCTCGAGGGCGTCCGCGTGCATTTGCAGGATGGCCGCGCGCTGCGGGCGGCCGTTGGCGGTGGCCAGCCCGGACGCGGCACTGAAGTCGGCCCGGCCACGCAGCCAGCGCTCGATGCGTGCGTAGTCGGGCAGGGTGTGGTTGGCCGCATCGACGGCGGCCTGCAGGGCCGTGTCGGGCAGGTCGGGTCGCGTCGGCCACACCACCGCGCTCAGGGCCGGTTCGCCGTCGCCGAACACCACCGCCTGCGCGATGGCGTTCTCGCCGCGCAGGGCCGTCTCGACCCATTCGGGCGACACGTTGCGGCCGAAGGCGGTGATCAGCACGTGCTTCTTGCGGCCCTGAATGTGCAGGAAGCCGTCGGCGTCGATCGTGCCGAGGTCGCCGGTCGGCCACCAGGCCTGCGGTGCCTGCAGTGCCTGCGGGTGGCCCAGGTAGCCGCTGAACAGACTACCGGCGACTTCGACTTCACCGTCCGCGGCGATGCGCAGCCGCGCATGCGGCAGCGCGCGCCCGGCGCTGCCGGCACGCGCCGCACCGGGCAGGTTCAGCGTCTGCACCGAGGCGCCTTCGGACAGCCCGTAGCCCTCGTGCGCCGGGATGCCGACGGCCTGCGCCGCCTGCAGCAGCTTGGCCCCCACGGCCGCGCCGCCGACCGCCACCATCCGCAGCGATTCCGGTGCGCGCTGCCCGCTCTGCATCAGGTGGCCGACCCAGGCGCGCAGCATCTGCGGCAGCAGGATGATGCTGTGCGGCTGCTGGCGCACCACCACGTCCTGGAACCGTGCGGCATCGAAGCTCGACGACCCGCGCAGGCCCAGCTGTTCGAGCGGCAGCACCACGCAGGTGGCGCCGCGCATCAGCGGGGCCATCAGGCCCGCGATGTTCTCCAGCAGCACCGCGAAGGGCAGGGCGCACAGGTGGCGCCGGATGTCGAGCGGGGCCATGGCCTCGACCAGCCCCTGGGCCACCCGCCGCATCGCCTCGCCGGACAGGCACACGCCCTTCGGCGCGCCGGTGGTGCCCGAGGTGAAGGTGATCTTGGCGGTGCCGGCAGGCATCGGCACGGGCGCGCCCGGCAGCCGCAGCATCGCCAGGGGTTGTGCCGCGACAGTGAGTGCCTCGGTCGGTGCGCCGGCCCAGCGGGCGGCCAGCGCGGGCGGGGTCAGCACCGTGTCGACGCCCGCGGCCTGCAAGGCATGGCCGATCTGCTCGGGCGTGAAGAACACGGGCAGGGGGACGTGCACGATATCGGCCGCTGCGGCTGCGAGGTCCGCCACGACCCAGGCGGCGCCGTTGTCCATCAACGTGGCCAGCACCTGCGTGCGCTGCGCCACGAGGCGGTCGCGCAGCGCATCGACCTCGGCCTGCAGCGCGTCGCGATGCCAGGTGCGTGCACCGTCGTCCAACGCCGCATCGTTGCCCAGGGGGAGTGCCGTCATCGCGCGCCCTTGGCCGCGCCGGCGCGGCGCGCCATGTGGTGCAGGGCCTGGCCGAGGTGGCCCGCCAGCACGACCGGCCGATGGTCGTAGTAGCTGCCCCAGTGCGCCGCTTCCGCCCCGAGGGCGGCCGGGTCGGCGGTGCCGAGCGCCAGCGGCGTGACGCCGATGCGCACGAAGAGCTGGCGCAGCTCGGTCGTGAGGGTGCCCACGACCCACTGGAAGCCCTGTGCGGCCAGGTGCGGGCCGAGCAGCGCGATCAGGCGCCGCCCTTCGCCGGAACGCGAGGCGGCCAGGTGCCCGACCTCGACCACGCTGCGGCGCGCCGGCTGCGCCACGGCCTGCGCGGCGAGCAGCGCCTCGACCGGCGACGGCAGGTAGCGCTCGAGGAACAGCGGCGCATCGGCGGCGCTGCGATAGCCGGCGGCCGCGACGATCTCGCCGTGGTCCTGCAGGCTCACCAGCACCGGCGCGAACTGCTGCACCTGGGCGCCGTAGCGCCGCGCGAAGATGTCTCGAACGAAGGCTTCGACCTCGGCACGCCGCGGGTCGTCGCGCCCGTGCACGACGAGGGCGGGCCGCTCGGACGCGGCACCGGCCGCTGGCGACGGATCGCCATCGTGGGGGGAAACAGCCATGAACATTCACTCTCCTTCGAGGCCCTTGCCGAACGATGGCCAGGGTTGAGAAGTCGGATGCTCGCGGTTGGTGATTAAGCCGACATTAAGTGGCGGCGCGCGCTGTCATGGCGCGGCCGGCCTGACAGGCCGCATGCCCACGGCCCCGTGGCAAGATGCGTCGCTTCATCGCCTCACGCCCGCCGCATGCTGATCAATTGCGTTGTCTACGAGAACGGCACCAAGCTGGCCGACATTCCGGTCGGCCGCATCAACGAGTACATCGCGCTGCCGAACTGCTTCGTCTGGGTGGCGCTGCACGACCCGACGCAGAACGAGATGGATGAGGTGCAGCAGGCCTTCGACCTGCATCCGCTGGCCGTGGAAGACGCGCAGAAGGGCCACCAGCGGCCCAAGGTGGAGGAATACGGCGATTCGCTCTTCGTCGTGCTGCACCTGATCGATGCCGACACGGACCATGCACGCAGCAGCATGACAGTGGGAGAGGCCGACGTGTTCGTCGGGCGCAACTACGTGGTGTCGGTGCGCAACCGCAGCACGCATGGTTTCGCGGAAGTGCGCGAGCGTTGCGAGCGCGAGCCGGAGCTGCTGAAGAACGGCCCCGGCTTCGTGCTGTATGCGCTGATGGACGCGGTGGTCGACCGCTACTTCCCCGCCATCGACGCCTTCGACGTCGAGCTCGAAGCCATCGAGGAAAGCATCTTCACCCTGGGCGGCGCGCGCGAGAACATCCAGCGCCTGTACAGCCTGAAGCAGCGCCTGACGGTGCTCAAGCATGCGGTCGCGCCGCTGCTGGAGGGCACGAACAAGCTGCACGGCGGGCGCGTGCCGCAGGTCTGCATGGGCACGCAGGAGTACTTCCGCGACGTGCTCGATCACCTGAGCCGCATCAACGGCACCATCGATTCGATGCGCGACACCATCGGCACCGCCATCCAGGCCAACCTGTCGCTGGTGACCATCAGCGACGGCGAGGTCACCAAGCGGCTGGCGGCGTGGGCCGCGATCTTCGCCGTGTGCACGGCCTTCGTCGGCGTCTGGGGCATGAACTTCGAGCACATGCCCGAACTGAAGTGGCGCTACGGCTATGCGATGGCGCTGGGGCTCATCGTGGCGGTGTGCGGTTACCTGTACCACCGCTTCCGAAAGGCCGGCTGGGTCTGACCCCGGCCAGCGTGCTCAGCGGCCCCAGCGCAGCACCAACGGGTCGAGCCGGCGCGCGATGTCGAGCAGGCCGCGGCGCACGTCCGGATGCATCGACGGCCACGGGTGGCGCGGCGCATCGCAGGCGATCACGCCGCCTTCCTTCATCAGCGCCTTGGCCGCCAGAAAGCCGGCCTGCCGGTTCTCGTGGTTGATCAGCGGCAGCCAGCGCTGGTACAGCGTGAAGGCCAGGTCGGCATCGCCGCTGCGGTGCGCTTCGATGATCGGGCGGATGCCGTCGGCGAAGCCGCCGCCGGTCATGGCGCCGGTGGCGCCGGCGTCCAGGTCGGCCAGCAGCGTGATGGCTTCCTCGCCGTCCCACGGGCCTTCGATGGCTTCGCCGCCCAGGCGGATCAGCTCGCGCAGCTTGGCAGCAGCGCCCGGCGTCTCGATCTTGAAGTAGCTCAGCTGCTCGATCTCGGTCGCCATCTTCGCGAGGAAGGCGGCCGACAGCACCGTGCCGCTGGCGGGGGCGTCCTGCACCATGATCGGAATCGACACCGCGTCCGACAGCTGCGCATAGAACTCGAAGATTTTTGCTTCAGGCACGCGGAAGGTGGCGCCGTGGTAGGGCGGCATCACCATCAGCATGGCCGCGCCCATGGCCTGTGCGCGGCGGCTGCGCTCGATGCACACGGCGGTGCTGAAGTGGGTGGTGGTGACGATCACCGGCACGCGGCCTGCCACGTGTTCGAGGGCGGTGCGGGTGAGCACCTCGCGCTCGTCGTCCGACAGCAGGAACTGCTCGGAGAAGTTCGCCAGGATGCAGAGGCCGTCGACACCGGAATCGATCATGAAGTCGAGGCAGCGCTTCTGGCTGGCCAGATCGAGCGCGCCCGATTCGGTGAAGGTGGTGGGCGCGACCGGGAAGATGCCGCGATAGCGCGGGTTGGAGAGGGTGTGTGTCATGGATGGCTCAGTGCGAATGACGGGGAACGGCGGCGCCGCGGCAGCCGACGAGGAAGTCGAAGTCGCAGCCTTCGTCGGCCTGCAGCACATGGTCGACATACAGCCGCTGGTAGCCGCCGGGCATGCCCGGTGGCTGTGCGGCCAGCGAGCGCAGGCGCTCAGCCAGTTCCTCGTCGCTGATGTCCAGGTGCAGGCGGCCACCGGCGCAGTCGAGCTCGATGAAGTCGCCGTCGCGCACGGCCGCCAGCGGGCCGCCGTCGGCCGCTTCGGGCGCGACGTGCAGCACCACCGTGCCGTAGGCGGTGCCGCTCATGCGGGCGTCCGAGATGCGCACCATGTCCTTGATGCCCTGGCGCAGCAGCTTGGGCGGCAGGCCCATGTTGCCGACCTCGGCCATGCCGGGGTAGCCCTTGGGGCCGCAGTTCTTCAGCACCATCACGCAGCTGGCGTCGATGTCGAGGTCTTCGTCGACGATGCGCGCCTTGTAGTGCTCCAGGTTCTCGAACACCACCGCGCGCCCGCGGTGCTGCAGCAGCGCCGGCGTCGCGGCCGAGGGCTTGAGCACCGCGCCGCGCGGCGACAGGTTGCCGCGCAGGATGCAGATGCCGCCATCGGCGATCAGCGGATTGGCCAGCGGGCGGATCACCTCGTCGTTGTAGCTCGGTGCCTCGCGTACGTTGTCCCAGAGCGAGCGGCCATTGACGGTGAGCGCGCCGGGGTGCGGCAGCAGGTCGTGCTCGCCCAGGCGGCGCAGCACCGCGGGCAGGCCGCCCGCGTAGTAGAACTCTTCCATGAGGAAGCGGCCTGACGGCTGCAGGTCGACCAGCGTCGGCGTGCCGCGGCCGATGCGCGTCCAGTCCTCCAACTCGAGGTCGACGCCAATGCGCCCGGCGATCGCCTTCAGGTGGATCACCGCGTTGGTCGAGCCGCCGATGGCCGCGTTCACGCGGATCGCGTTCTCGAAGGCTTCGCGCGTGAGGATCTTCGACAGCGTGAGGCCTTCCCTGGCCATCTCGACTGCGCGCATTCCCGACATCTGCGCGAGCACGTAGCGCCGCGCGTCGACTGCCGGAATGGCCGCGTTGTGCGGCAGCGAGGTGCCCAGCGCCTCGGCCATGCAGGCCATGGTGGATGCCGTGCCCATGGTGTTGCAAGTACCGGCCGAGCGCGACATGCCGGCCTCGGCGGCAAAGAACTGGTGCTCGTTGATCTCACCGGCCTTGAGCGATTCGTGCAGCTGCCACACGGCCGTGCCCGAGCCGATGTTTTTGCCTTCGAGCTTGCCGTTGAGCATCGGCCCGCCGGTCACGACGATGGCGGGGATGTCGCAGCTCGCGGCGCCCATCAGCAGCGCGGGCGTGGTCTTGTCGCAGCCGACCAGCAGCACCACGGCATCGATCGGGTTGCCGCGGATGGCTTCCTCCACGTCCATGCTCGCCAGGTTGCGCGTGAGCATCGCGGTCGGCCGCAGGTTCGACTCGCCGTTGGAGAACACCGGGAACTCGACCGGGAAGCCGCCAGCCTCGGAGATGCCGCGCTTGACGTGCTCTGCAATCTTTCGGAAGTGCGCGTTGCAGGGCGTGAGTTCCGACCAGGTGTTGCAGATGCCGACGATCGGCCGGCCGTCGAACTCGTGGTCGGGGATGCCCTGGTTCTTCATCCAGCTGCGGTACATGAAGCCGTTCTTGTCGGCGGTGCCGAACCATTCGGTCGAGCGCAGTTTTTTCTTGGGGATGTCCGACATGCTGGGGGTGTCCTGTGGCGCGAGAAGGAGGAGGGGTGGGTCAGCGCAGCGGGGCGCGTGACGTGAAGAAGCGTTGCAGCAGGCAGAAGACGAAGAGCAGCGCACCAACCACGATGCGCGTCCACCACGAGCTCAGCGAACCGTCGAAGGAGATCAGCGTCTGGATGATCCCGAGCATCAGCGCGCCGAACAGCGTGCCGGCCACGTAGCCCACGCCGCCGGTGAGCAGCGTGCCGCCGATCACCACCGCGGCGATGGCGTCGAGTTCCAGCCCGACCGCATGCAGGCCGTAGCCCGACAGCATGTAGAAGGTGAAGATCACGCCGGCCAGCGCCGAGCAGAAGCCCGACAGCGTGTACACGCCGACGAGCGTGCGGCGCACCGGCAGGCCCATCAGCATCGCCGAATGCTCGCTGCCGCCCACCGCGTAGACCGCGCGGCCGAAGGCGGTGCAGTGCGCGATGAACACGGCGGCCAGCACTACCACGATGGCAATCACCGCGCTGATGGAGAGCGACGCGTCGCCCCACACCGGAATGCGGAACTGCGCCACCTGCGTATAGAAATCGTTGGTGATGCTGATCGAGTCGATGCTGATCAGGTAGCAGAGGCCCCGCGCGAGGAACATGCCGGCCAGCGTCACGATGAAGGGCTGCAGCCGGAAGCGTTCGATCAGGAAACCCATGAAGGCGCCGAACACCGTGCCCATGGCGAGCACCAACGGGATCACTGCCAGCGGGCTCCAGCCATGGCGCTCGACCAGCGCGGCCGACACCATGGTGGTGAGCGCGATCACCGCGCCCACCGACAGGTCGATGCCGCCCGAGAGGATCACGAAGGTCATGCCGACCGCCACCACGATCAGGAAGGCGTTGTCGATCAGCAGGTTGAGGAAGACCTGTGCCGAGAAGAAGCTGTCGTAGGCGAAGGAGCCGAAGCTCGCCATCAGCACGAACAGCGAGATGGTCGCGGTCAGCGGCAGGTACTTGGGGTTGAGCTTGCGGCGCCTGCCCCCTCGCCCGTTCGCGGGAGAGGGCTGGGGTGAGGGCGTCGACTCGATCACGGCGCTCATCGACGCACCTCACTCAGCGCAGGGCGCAGCGCCCAACTGCGCACCGTCGCGCGGAACTCGGCCGACTGCAGCAGCATCACGATGAACACCACCACCGCCTTCACCACCAGGTTGATCTCCGGCGGCACGCCGAGCGAATAGATCGCGTAGGTCAGCGTCTGGATGATGAGCGCGCCGATCGCGCTGCCCACCAGGCTGAAGCGTCCACCGGTGAGTGCCGTGCCACCGAGCGTGACCGCCAGGATGGCGTCGAGCTCCAGCAGCTGGCCGGCGTTGTTGCCGTCGGCGCTCTTCACGTTCGAGCTGATCAACAGGCCCGCGATGCCGGTGCACAGGCCGCAGAAGGCGTACGCGCCAACCAGCAACCGGCGCGACTGTACGCCGGCCACGCGCGCCGCCGTCGGGTTGATGCCCACCGCCTGGATGAAGAGGCCGAGCGCGGTGCGGGTGATCGCCAGGTAGAGCAGCGCGAACACCGCCGCCGCCACGAAGACCGAGAAGGGCAGGCCCAGCAAATAGCCGCCGCCGAGGAAGAAGTAGGGCTTGTAGTAGATCGTGATGATCTGCCCGTTGGTGATGAGCTGCGCGATGCCGCGGCCCGCCACCATCAGGATCAGTGTCGCGATGATCGGCTGCATGCCCACGCGTGCCACGAGCAGGCCGTTCCACAGCCCGCACAGCAGCGCGACGCCCAGCGCCGCGCCGATGGCCAGCGGCAGCGGGAAGCGGGCGACGTCGCCGCCCATCGCGCCGCCGATCATCCAGGCCGCGGTCGCCGCCGCGATGGCGACCACCGCGCCGACCGAGATGTCGATGCCGCGTGTCGCGATCACCAGCGTCATGCCGAGGGACACGAGCACCAGCGGCGCGGCGCGGTTGAGGATGTCGATCAGGCTGCCGTAGAGATGGCCGTCACGCCATTCGAGGTGCAGGAAGCTCGGGTTGAACGCGGTGTTGAGCGCGAGCAAGAGCAGCAGCGTGATGATGGGCCAGGCCAAGCGGTGGCGCATTGCATTGGCCATGGGGTTCTCTGCGCTGTTGTTGGGTTGGGTCATGTTGGGTTGCTCGCGGACACGTTGTGCGGCGTGCGCAGGCCACCGGGTACTCCCCTCCGCGAATGTCCCCCGCCTTCGGCTCCTCCTTTATTTCGCTGCGGGGAG
>NZ_JAOOPY010000028.1 GCF_025486315.1 Variovorax sp. N23
TCCAACTGTCGGGGGATCAACTTCCAACGCTTGTGCCGCGCCGCGCGTCGACTGGAGGGGAGTATTTCAGCAGCCTGCTAGAGCCTAAAGGGGCGCGCCCCGTGACCTTTGAAGACTGCGCGCACGCTCTGAGAAGTATTGAGGCGGCCGGCCATCCGGACCATCCCGCATTCACCCGCACTGAAGTTACCCACCCCGAACTCGAGCAGGCCCACATCAGTGTCCTGCAAGAGGCGAAGCTACCACGACGACGTTGACATGACTTTGATTCACACCTTCGCTCCCCAGCCCGACGAATCGGGACCTGGCTACTACCGCAGGCTTGCGTCTGCCAACGCCCTGAGCAGTTGGAAGGATTTGGCACGCCATTGCGGCGGGCGCACTACCTTCGGCGTACTACTGGCACATCCCGAACACGTATCGCGCAGCCTCGGCTTGAGCTTGGAATGGTGCATGCAGGCGACAGCCCAAGATGACATTGCCCGCACCTGGCGGGGGCTCCGACGCCACTGCCGAGACGCCGTCTGTGTCCACTGCCTGCGCGAATCTGTCAGTTTGCGCACGATTTGGGAACATGCGCAGATGGTGGCGTGCCCGTCTCACAGCGTCCTTTTGCGGGACGCGTGTCCATCACGTCACACGGCTTTGAGCTGCGGGCGCGAGCACATCGAATTCTGCGAATGTGGCTTCGACCTACGCGCAGCAATGCCAGAGACGGCGACTCCTGCGCAGCTGTGGGTTTCATCGCTGCTCGCTAGAGGCAGCGCCATCGTTGAGAGCTTCGGCCCCGCTATGCACGATGCAGAATGCATTGGCGCCGCGCGCCTCATCAATGCTCTCTGCCGGCAAGCGGACCCTGCGGTCATAGCCCGACGCTCGAATGCCTCGGCGCCATCTTCAATGCAGGAGCTCGTCGCATTCCTGCGCCCGCTTGAGAACCTGCTCGCCAATTGGCCGGTGAACTTCAAGAGCCACGTCAGCGAACGCCTCCGGATTGGTCCCTCGGACGGTCGGACGCTGAACAGCAGACTCGGCAGCTGGTACCAACAACTGCGAAAACTCAGCGACCACAAATCGTTCCATCCGTTCATGGTTGCCATTGGGCAGGTCGCCGAAGCCGAGTTTGACGGCGTTCTAGGACTAGATGCAACAGCGAAAATCATCAACGAGAAGGCGACGTCCGTGCTGTTGTTGGAGGCAGCGAAGCGCATTGGGGTTCCATACACCTCACTCAGTCACTATCGCCGGAAGGGCGCCTTGGAATGCAAAGCAATCCGGTCGGGTACCAATGGTGTGGTCTATCAGGTCACAGTCGACGAGGTCAACACCATTATCAACGCGCGAAGCCTATGGACTACCGAGGATGCGGCGTGCAAGTCGCTCGGCGTTCCCCCTGGCGTCCTAGGGCATCTGTGCGAAGCGAATGTGATTGCGCGGGATGCACGTTGGAAAGAAGACCTTCGCAAGGGCGGTCCAATCGAAGTGACATCTATCGCGCGCTTGACCGACCGAATGCAGCGGTCCACCTCATTCCAGGAGGGCGGAGGCCGGCGCGTCAAGCTGCGCGAGTTGTCTGCCCGGCAGGTTGGAGACAAGAAGGCGTTGGCCCGGGCGTTGCAGGCTATCGCATCGGGCTCAGTACTCGCCGTCAAGGCTGAAGGTCTTGTCGGTGACCATGAGTTTCTTTGGGATGACGTCGCAAAGCACTACGCTCGACCGATGCTTGACCAAGGTCAGACTGTCCAGGCGCTATCGGAGGCTACTGGCTACAAGCACGAAAGCATATTGAGCTGGGTGAGTCACGGCCTACTCAAGTCTTATGACGTGCTCCTGCGTGGACAGCCATGCCGCGTGGTGACGCCAACCCAATTCGCAGAGTTTCGGCGTGAGTATGTGCCGCTGTCTGACCTCGCGAAGGAGATGGGCACCAAGTCCTCAGCACTGGCTCAACAGCTCGGGAGCATCCAAATTGTTGGCAGTCAGGTGCTGCCCGGCGGAAGACGGCGAGGGGGCCTGGTGCGCATGGCAGATTTGGCGCGGGCTGCAGTTCAAAAACAACGCGTGGATGGCGCCAATCCGTGACCCCCACCCGCCGGTTCAGTCGCCCGTCTACTGCTTCTCGATGCCGGCCTCTTTGAGGGAGGCAGCCAAGCTCACCTGCTCGGTTGCAAGAAATTTTTCATATGCCTCCGGGGTGCCGCCGTACGGCTCGGCGCCGCTTGCCTCCAGTTTCTTTAGGAACACTGCGTCCTTGAGTGCGTCGTTAACCACGGCGTTGAGGCGGCTGACCACTTCTGCAGACGTACCTACCGGCGCTACGATGCCGTTCCAAGCGGTCAGCTCGATGTTCGGAATGCCTGTCGCCTCAGCCACCGTGGGTACGCCGGGAAGCAACGGCGAGCGGGCTTTTGAACCAACCGCTAGCGCTGTGAGCTGCTTGGATTGCACGAAAGGAAGCACCGTGTTCAAGGTGGTCATGAAGGTTTCCGTCTGACCGCCCACGAGGTCGGCGAGCGCAGGCGCGGTACCTTTGTAGGGCACATGCGTCAGGTCGATGCCGAGCCGCGACTCGAGCATCGCAAAAGCCAAGTGGTCGATGGTGCCGGCACCAGACGACGCGTAGTTCATCTTGCCCGGTTTTGCCTTGGCCAGCGCAACGAACTCTTGCATGCTTTTCGCGGGAACCTTGGGGTACATAGCCACCACGAGGGGCACACCTACCGTGCGCACGATGGGTACAAAATCCTTCAAGGGGGTATGCGTTGCCGACTTGTACGCCAGCGCGCCGAGCAAGAACGAAGAGGTGTTGTAGAGCAGGGTGTACCCGTCCTTGGGCGCGCTCGCAACCATGGTCGACGCAACATTTCCGCCTGCACCTGGCCGGTTGTCCACGATGACCGGCTGCCCGAGCTTCTCGGCCATGTATTGTGCGAACAGCCTGGCGTTCACGTCCGTAGGGCCACCGGCTGGGAACGCCACCAACATGCGTATTGGCTTGTCCGGGTACGCACCCTGCGCGCCAGCTGCGCCCGTGCCCAGCATCGATGCGACCCCGGTGATGAATGCCGCAATACGTCCTAGTTTGCAAACCATATTTGTCTCCTGTCGTCTTTTGTTGTGGATGCCGAACTGCGAAGAGAGCCTGCGCTACCCTTCGCTGAAAGTTGGTGCCGAGTGGTTGCCCACCTGCCCAACGATTTCCGCGAGCACCTCGTCCGTGTGCTCTCCGAGTCGAGGAACCGGTCGGCTCATTTCAGGCGGTGTAAGCGACCAGTTGCCCAGGCCCGCCATCTCTATGAGCGGACCTTCAGTTGGGTGGATGCGGTGCTTGAAGAAGCCAACCGCCTCCAGATGTGGGTCATGGATAAGGCTCTCCAGCGTATGCAAAGGCATCACTGGAATGTCCAGATGCGTGAGCCGTTCGAGCCAGTAGTCCGTAGGCTGCGTCTTCAGATATCTCGCGACTTCTGTATAAAGTTCGCTGATGTGGTGGGTCCGTGCGGCAAGACTCGCCAGTCGCTTGTCGTCTTGGTACTTTTCTTTCGCGCCTACCAGTTCAAAGAACGAGCGCCAATGCTTGGTTGTGTACAGAACGGTGCAGACATGGCCGTTGGCGGTCGCATAAGCCTGACGCGAGGGTGCGAGCAAGCGCTTGTAACCGATGTCGCCTTCCGGTGGCTCGTACGTGTGCCCCGCCATATGCTCACTCATTACATACGGGACCATGGTCTCAAACATAGGAATATCAACCGACTGTCCCTCGCCCGTCTTCATGCGATGAATGACAGCGGCCAGGGTGGCTGTCGCCGCCGCCTGGCCGACGATGCGGTCAACGATGGCCAGCGGCACGTAGCGCGGAACACCGTCTCCGACCTGCGCGATAAGCGTCGGAATCGCACACACGGCCTGAATCATGTCGTCGTAAGCTGCACGTGCCGCGTAAGGACCTTTCTGACCGTACCCCACGAGCGAGACATAAATCATGGAAGGGTTCACGCGAATGAAGTCTTCGTATGCCAGCCCAAGCCTAGCAAGCGCAGCCGGTCGTACGTTGCTCACGAAAACGTCGGACGTGCGGGCGAGCGCCAAGAGCTTTTCGCGAGCCTCTGATTGCTTGACGTCCAGAACCACACTTCGCTTGTTGCGGTTCACATGCAAAAACCCTGCGCTCATTCCCGGATTTCGCATCGGGCCAAGGTGGCGGATAGTGTCCCCTTCCGGCGCTTCTACCTTGATGACGTCCGCACCCAGGTCCGCAAGCACCTGAGTCGCGAAGGGCCCCATCAGCACCGAGGTCATGTCAAGGATGCGAAGTCCGTTCAACGGTCCAGCCATATGTCGTTCTTCCGCGTATCAGGTTGCTTGTACGAAATCACAGAACGTTCCCTGGCTAGCAAGCACCTGTGTGCCTAGCCAACGATGCCAAAAAGCTTCTGACCCGTGGGCCATGCGCCATTCATGCAGGCGCCTCGTATAAAGCTGCAGGTCGTACTCCGCGGTGATGCCCACGGCACCGTGCAGCGCATGGGCGGTATTTGCTACGAGGAGCGCCGCCTCGCTGGCGCGTCCCTTGGCGATGGCCGCACGCAACAGCGGCGGCGCATTGCCCTCGCCGAAAGCCGCTTGGGTCGCCAGGCTCGCCGCAACAATGTGCTCGGCCATGACTGCGAGCTGATGTTGGACGGCTTGAAACTTTCCTAGCGACTTGCCGAACTGCTCACGGTCGTTGCAGTGCTGCAGGGTCATCTGGAACACCTTCTCCATGGCTCCGCACAACATGCCCGCATAGCTCGCGGCGGCGAATGCTTGCAACTGCTGGGGAGGGCAGTCTGTGGACAAGCTCTTGTCCGCGTAGCCTGCGGGCCACGCCAGCGAAGCGAGCTGGCTACACCAGATACCCGCCGACGTAACGCTCGCCCCCTCGGTCTCCAGCAGTACTGTCGCGTCTGCAGTCACGACGAGCACATGCTTCACCACCGCACCAAAAGGAAGGTGGGCGCAGACCAAGGCGCCGTCCTTGCTGCAAGCTGAAGTGGAGGCCAGACCTATTGGTCCATGAGGCATGGAATGCCGCCCCGCTGCACCCAAATATTTTCTTGCTATGAGGGTATTAACCAGCGGCATCGGCGCGGCGAGCGACCCCTGCAAATGGCAGATGGCGTACAAATCCGACAGCTCCATGCCGGCTCCCCCTTCGCCTTCAGGAACAAGCAGGTCTAGGAAGCCGGCCTCTTCAAGTGCGTCCCAGGGTTGGCCCAGCTGCCCACTCTGCTCGACACTGCGCACATAAGCAGGAGTGACCTCGGCCTGAAGAATCTTTCGTACGGCTTCAACAAACATACATTTCTCTTATCGAAGGCCCAAGCCGCGCGCGACCATTCCGCGCAAAATCTCCCGCGTTCCTCCCCGGAGGGAGAAAGACGGCGCCATCAGGCTCAAGTAGTTCAGCGCGCGCAGGAGCTCTGGCTCTTGCTGCTCCGGTGGCAGCGCACCGACAATCGCTTCGAGCACGCTTGGCACTGACTGCTCGAACTCGGTTCCCAAGTCCTTCATGAGTGCCGCTTCGACCAAGGGGCTTTCCCCGGCTGAAAGCTTTGTGGTCAGCGCGACGGAGACGTGGCGCAGCGCCACGATGTGTGTTGCGAACTTGCCGAGCACCGCAAGTTCCTCGGCGCTCGCTGCGCGTGCAGGCGTGCCCGCACGAAGCGAGCTGAGCCATGCATTGAGGAGCACAGCGCTTGAGTAGAAGCGCTCGGGCCCGCTTCTTTCATAGGCGAGCTCGGCGTTTACCTGAGCCCAGCCTTGTCCCTCTTGGCCAACCATCGCAGACTCAGGGACGAAGACATCGTCTAGCAGCACTTCGTTGAAGTGCGCATCTCCGCACAGGTCTACCAAGGGGCGTACTTCCATCCCTGGCGCCTTCATGTCTACGATGAACTGAGACAGCCCTTTTTGCCGGTCATCGGGCACGCCCGAAGTGCGCACCAGCGCAATCATGTACTGGCAATGTTGAGCGTTTGTCGTCCAGATTTTCCGGCCGCTCAGTCTCCAGCCACCGTCGACTTTCAATGCCCGCGAGCGCACGCTTGCAAGGTCAGAGCCAGAGCTGGGTTCGCTCATTCCTATGCAGAAGAACGCCTCCCCCGCACAAATGCGCGGCAAAAAGAAATCGCGCTGGTCGCTCGAGCCGAACCTCAAGATAAGCGGGCCGCTTTGACGCTCGGCAACCCAGTGAGCTGCAACAGGCGCACCTACGCTGAGCAATTGCTCAACAATCACGAATCGCTGCAGCGGCGTCATCCCCGCGCCCCCGTACTCCTTGGGCAACGTCAATCCTACCCAGCCCCGTTTGGCAAGTCTCTGACTGAAGTTTGCGTCGAACCCCATCCAGCTCCGAGCACGCTCGGCCGGCACCCGGTCCCCGAGATGTTCTCGCAGGAACTCCCGAACGTCATCACGAAGCTGTTTCGTATCTGAAGGCAGCGCCGCGTAGCGAAGCGAAGCCAGGAGGTCAGTCATCGAAGGGTGCGGCGATGGTCGCCGTGTGGCAGTTAGATAGGGCCGATGCTATGGACGGTCTCCCACAGGCGTCCAATATCATGTTTGGGGTTCGCCATACCGTTCCGCTATGTCCTCTCGTGGTTTGCCAGTAGACGTCGGAAGCTGCCATGCCTTTGGGCCGCTTGTCGTTCAAACTTCCTCTTCGCCATCACGAATGCCTGAAGCAAAACCTACCGAGAGCAATCCAAAATGAGCAACTGCGTCTTGTACGAGCAGGATGGGAGCATCGTGACTCTCACCTTGAACGACCCTCAGCGTCGGAACCCCTTGACGGGAAACACAATGGTCGCGGAGCTGCTAAGCGCTATTGACCGAATTCACCGTGACGTTTCCGTGCATGTGGTCATCCTGACGGGCGCAGGCTCTGCCTTCTCGACGGGTGGAGACATCAATGACATGCAGCGCCAGATGGCTCCAGATGCCCCACTTGTTGAAATTCGGCAGGAATACCGCCTAGGCATACAACAGCTCCCCCCAGCACTGTTCAATCTTGAAGTACCTGTCATTGCCGCGGTCAACGGTGCAGCGATGGGGGCCGGCCTCGACCTCGCGTGCATGTGCGATATCCGAATCGCGTCTGAACGGGCAAAGTTCGCGGAGAGCTTCGTCAAACTCGGGCTTATTCCCGGAGATGGTGGGGCCTGGCTGCTGCAAAGAATCATCGGTCTCTCGCGCGCTGCCGAGATGTCGTTCACCGGCGAGCCAATCTCTTCAGAGCTTGCTGCGCAGTGGGGATTGGTGTCGAAAGTGGTACCCCCCGAAGAGCTGATGCCAGAAGCACTCCGCCTTGCACAGCGAATTGCAGGGAATTCCGCACCTGCAGTGCGTCTGACCAAACGTTTGATGCGGGAGGCTATGCACACCCGCCTCGACACGCTCTTGGAGCTTTCTGCCTCCTACCAGGCGATTGCGCATAAAACTGACGAGCACCGCAGCGCGGTGGCCGCCTTTGTGAGCAAGGCCACAGCGTCTCTTACCAGCACCTAGCGCCGATGGACATCAAACGCATCCGCAACTTCGTCATGCTCGCCGAGGCTGGAAGCTTCCGCCGAGCATCGGAGCGGCTGCATCTCGCACAGCCAGCACTCACGGTTTCCATCCAGAAACTCGAAGCTGAGCTTGGCGCCCGACTTTTCGACCGAGGACCGGCCGGCGTGACGCTCACCGTTGCCGGCGAGGCCGTACTACGAGAGGCGAAGCGCCTGCTTTTCTTTGAGGGTCAAGTAATCGCCGCGGCTCATGATGCGGTCTCGGGCACCGGTGGCACGCTGCGAATTGGCTTCGTTGGGACCACCACGTTTGGCATGCTCCAACGGCTCTTGCCGGCATATCGTGCAAGCTACCCGGCAGTGGAACTGAAGCTCCAAGAAGCGCCATCAGTCTCCATCATCGAACAGCTCGAGCACGGCACGCTCGACTTAGGACTTGTGCGCACGCCGGTGATGGTCTCGACCTCTGCCACCCTGCTGCCGCTGGAACGTGAGCGGCTCATCGTGGCGCTGCCACCCGGTCATTTCCTTGCGAAGCGTGATGCCATCCGGCTGAAGGACCTCGCTGGCGAGGCGTTCCTTATGTATGCGCAGGGAGCGGCCTCTAGCTTGCGCTCACTTGTGATGGGAGCCTGCCAGCGTGCAGGCTTCGTTCCTCGCATTTCGCAGGAAGCAACACAGGTGCAGACGTTACTCGCACTTGTAGAGAGTGGGTTGGGAGTCGCGTTTGTCCCCTCCGTGATGCGGAGGTACGCGAGTGATGTCATAGCCTATAGGGAGGTGCTCGACATCGAACATGACGGCGCGATGGGACTGTCATTGGCTTACATGGCAGATGCAGAATCGCCGGCGGCCGTGAAATTCAGGGAAGTCGCACTGCGGGTGGCTGCAGCAGACGCACGACGCGAATAGCGAGCTGAATTTTGTGCGTAAGCGTACTTGGCGGTCAGACACAGGCGCTTCCGTGCAGCTAGTCGTAAACTTTTAGCCCTTTCCTCGTTGTCGTCGGAATGGAAATCGTCCTATTCAAAGACAATGAGGCTTACCGTTCAAGGTGGGGGAGGGCAGTTGCCAGTTTGGCGCGCGCAGAGGGCCCTTGGTTCAAGGTCGGCATATAGTTCAGACACCGTCGCCCACGACATATCGCGTTTTTTGCCCACGAGTTCCTGCCAGCTGCCTCAGCCAAGCCTTCCGGGCCAGTGAGGGTGGCTGTTTCGGCGGTCAAGATTGAGATTCTCAGGTTTTGCTTCGACGATTTCTCATCGTTGCTTCCAACATGGCCCAAACCCCGCGTCATTGCTAGGAGGCGTTTCTCTCCTTATGGGTCTCTCTACATGTAGGTTCTCAGATAACTTGAGAACATTCTCAGCACTTGCCAACGAGTGGAGGAGGGCGGACCCATACATACGTTGTGCCAAATTCTGGCAGGTGTGTCCGGCAAGTGTGGCGTGGTCTGAGGTGCCTTCACTGCTATCCGGAGCACACACCGGCCGCCGGGCAGCTGTCGTAAGCAAAGCCGCATCGGCGCCGGACGGGCTCCAGAGGCGGAATGCGGCCAACACCGGTCAGTCGCGCGTAGGTCAGAATCCCGGCGTGCGCGCCCTCAGGGCACGACCAGCTCCGCCGAATAGAACACACGGAGGAATCGAGTGAGCAACCTGAAGTATGTGGGTGTGGCTGCGTTCGCGCTGGCCATGAGCCTCTCGGCCAGTGCTGGAGCATGGGGTGAAGGTCCCTTTGACAACGACGATGCACAGGACTGGCTGATTGAGTGTTCGAGCTCCGCGGGGCCGGGCACGATAGCCGAAGCTATCAATGCAGCGTTGCGTCCTGGCTATCTCGAGGCCGATGCGGGTTCTGTTGCCGTTGCCGCCGCCGAAGTTATCGCTGCTGCGGATGGAAAAGGGCCTGCCACGACGAATGCAGAAGCTGCGCCATGTCTCGCAAAGACGCGCACGCCCGAGGTGCGCGCCTTGGTGCCCAGTGCACGTCACAAGCCATCACCCGGGTTTCAGACCCCAAGTATTCCGAACTCGCTCAACAATGGTCCGCAGGCAAGTCAAACCGGTGGGCTGCCGGAATCAGCCAGCTTGCGACGAGGCTCGAACGGTAACGGTAGCAGTCGGCCAGAACCGGTCACTAACATCCCCGGCAGAATTCGAACAAGCAGGGTCGCAGCGCTGCGCAAATGTCGATTTTCAGGACACGCTGAGTTTTGCTCAGCTTAGTTTGAACTTGAGTAACGGCGAGGCTGGTAGCTGCCGTTGCTCACCATGCCCAACCACATCGCAAGCAGCTGTCGGTCGCCGGCATCGGCATCGGCATCGGCAGTGCCGCGTCGATCTCTGATCGGCGTCAAACATTTCACGCCTCCCGTTCCCTCCGAATCGCAGGCCGCGGATTCCAGGTATTTCAGGTATTTCAGGTATTTCAGGTATTTCAGGTATTTCAGGTATTTCAGGATATTCTTAAGGGCTGAATCATTCTCTTACAGCTCTTTTGAACGAACGACCCATGGCACAAAGAATCGGCTTGAAGAAATTACTTCCCAAGGTCCTTGGCACCGCGGCCCTGCTGATCGGCCTTGGCGCCGGGCTTGTTGCCTGCGGCGGTGGTGGTGACGGTGGAAGCAGCGGTGGAGCCGGCTCTGCCCCCGTGCCCAGCACCTTCGGTATCGCCGGGACCGTGACCGGCCTGGCCGGCAGCGGCCTGGTTCTGCAGAACAACGGCGGCGACAACCTCGCCGTCTCGGCCAACGGCACCTTCACCTTTGCCACGCCGCTGACCAGCGGGGCCACCTACGACGTGACCGTGCGGACCCAGCCTAGCGTGCCGGCACAGACCTGTACCGTGACCAGCGGCAGCGGCACCGCCAGCGCCTCGGTCACCAATGTGGCGGTGACCTGCGTCACCACTCCTGTTCTGACCTTGGGTGGCTCCGTCACCGGCCTGACCGGCAGCGGCCTGGTCCTGCAGAACAACGGCGGCGACAACCTCGCCGTCTCGGCCAACGGCAACTTCACCTTTGCGACGGCGCTGAACAACGGCGCCGCTTACGACGTGACCGTGCTGAGCCAGCCTGGCGTGCCGGCCCAGGCCTGCACCGTGAGCAGCGGCAGCGGGGTCGTCAGCGCCTCGGTCACCAATGTCGGAGTCACTTGCAGGTCCGTTGGACGTTTCGCCTACGTGGCGAACCTCTACGACAACACCGTGTCCGCTTACACCATCGACGCAAGCACCGGCGCGCTGACATCGGTTGGAACAGCGGTCACCGGAGTCGGTCCCGAATCCGTCACTGTGGATCCGTCGGGCAAATTCGCCTACGTGGCGAGCTACAACGACAGCACTGTGTCCGCATACACCATCAATGCCAGCACCGGTGCGTTGACATCGGTTGGAACAGCGGTGGCCGGAAACGGTCCCAACTCCGTCACTGTGGATCCGTCGGGAAAATTCGCCTACGTGACGAACTTCTTCGGCGGCTCTGTGTCCATCTACACCATCAATGCCAGCACCGGCGCGTTGACATCGGTTGGAACAGCGGTCACCGGATCCAATCCCAAATCCGTCACTGTGGATCCGTCGGGAAAATTCGCCTATGTGGCGAACGCCGGCGGCAGCTCTGTGTCCATCTACACCATCAATGCCAGCACCGGCGCGTTGACATCGGTTGGAACAGTGGGCACCGGAAACCAGCCCCGAGCCGTCACTGTGGATCCGTCGGGAAAATTCGCCTATGTGGCGAACTACAGCGGCAACACCGTGTCTGCCTACACCATCGACGCAAGCACCGGTGCGCTGACATCGGTTGGAGCGGTCACCGGATCCAATCCCCAATCCGTCACTGTGGATCCGTCGGGAAAATTCGCCTATGTGGCGAACGCCGGCGATGACACCGTGTCCGCTTACACCATCGACGCCAGCACCGGCGCACTGACATCGGTTGGAACAGCGGGCACCGGATTAGTTCCCTTCTCTGTTACGGTGGACCCGTCGGGTAAATTCGCCTACGTGGCGAACTACGACGGCAACACCGTGTCCGCTTACACCATCGACGCCAGCACCGGCGCGTTGACGTCAGTTGGAACAGCGGTGGCCGCTGGAGCCCGTCCTTATTCCATCGCCGTCACCCGGTAGGCGCTCCAACGGGGGACCGGTGCGGGTGCCGCTGATCGATCTCGTGTTCAGCGAATTCCCCCGTCGACCTGTTGGACTCGGCTGACCTCGGAGAGTCGTCAACGACTTTGGCGGCGGCCCGGTTCACGTCTCGAAGCCGGGCGATTCAGGGTCCGCTTTTGAGCAGCACGTACAGCCGCTTTGGGCCCCATGCTGACTGTCGTCGACTTGCGGTGAACGTCCGCAAAGCAACGGACAGCGGTCATCGCTCGTAGAGCAAATCCGACTGAGGCGGCCGCGAGGCGTTCTCAATGGGGGTGGGGATGTTGGTGGTGGATGTCCGGATAGTGGTCGTGGCTATGAACCATGGGCTCGTGGCGATGCCAGTGCGTGTGCTTGGCTGTAGCGGGCGAGCCATCGGAATGAACGTGCCGATGGTGCGCGTCATGGTCATGTTCATGGCTGTGCTCCAGCGGCTCGTGCGCGTGCCTGTGCCCGTGCTTCTCCGTCAGATGCAGCCACACGCCAATGGCCATCAGGACCCCGGCCAGCACGAGCTGAAGCGTGACCGGCTCACCCAAGAGGCCGATGGCCAGCACAGCGCCAAAGAACGGCGCAACCGAAAAGTAGGCGCCGGTGCGGGCGGTGCCGAGATGCCGCAGTGCGACGACGAAAAGCACTAGGCTCGTTCCATAGCTCAAGAGGCCGAGGAGACCTGCCCCAGCAACGACTGCCGCCGACGGCCAGGTTGCACCAGTGGCGAATGCCAGCGCGAGGTTCGTCGCGCCGGCGACTAGCCCCTTGGTCATCGCGATGAAAGACGCATCAGCCACCGACACCTTGCGCGTCAGGTTGTTGTCGACCGCCCAGGCCAGGCACGCACCCAGGACGGTCAACGACGGCCACAGTGCTCCAACGCCCGACTTGTCGGGCCAGCTGAGGATGGCGGCCCCGGCCACGATGGCAACCATCCCCAAGGCGATGCGCCGGTCGAAGTTCTCCTTGAATACGAACCAGGCAAGGAGCGCGGTGAAGACGCCTTCTGCGTTCAGCAGCAGTGAAGCGTCCGCTGCGGCCATCCCGGCCAATCCGGTCATCAGCAGCAACGGGCCGAGCATGCCCCCTGCTACGACAGCCCCTGCCAGCCAGCCGAGTTCGGCTCGTTGCAGGCTGACGGTCGGCGCCCCGGAAAGCAGGCGCCACACCCAGAGTCCGAGGCCGGAGCCAAGGTAGAGCACCCCAGCGAGTAACCAGGGGCTCGTGTGCGCGAGCAGCAGCTTAGCGACGGGTGTCCCGGCGCCGAAAAGCGCCGCCGCGCCGATGGCGGCCAGAACTCCGCGGTGGGTGAGAGCATTCATGACGTCGTTCTACTCCTGACCGGCAACCCGCAGAAGGCCCCCGCGCAGCGCGCGGGTCCGAGCGTGGGGTCGAAGTTCACCTTTGCGCATCGTCGACCGATATGTCCGCTAGCAACCGAAGCGGACGTCCCGGGTAGTCGGCTTGAGCGTCCGCTGTTGGCCGAGGCTGTGTGAAAAGACTTCCAGTCTCGCTCTTCCAAAATTAAAATCGATGCACCCGTTCTGAGCGAGGTGC
>NZ_JAOOPY010000029.1 GCF_025486315.1 Variovorax sp. N23
CATGCAGGCCTACCTGGACTGGGAATTCGGCCTGGTCGCGCAACTGGCGCGCGACGGTACGCACCACTTCCAGGTGACCCCGATACCGAAGGCACCCGTTTCATCATGTGATTCACAGATATGCAAGCGCGCAAATCTTCGTTTCGATGGCGAGGGTCGGGTCCTAGAGTGAACTGCCGACCCGGCGTCCGCCGGGCTGTCTGTCCTTCCACATTTCGCAACCCGATGAGCCGCCTCCCAAATCCACAGCGCCGCCAACTCCACCTCAACGTCAACATCCTGCATTCCGGCTTCGTTCCCTCGGCCTGGCGGCTGCCCGAGAGCGATCCACACGCCTTCGTCGATGTCGCCCACTATGTGCGCGTGGCGCAGATCGCCGAAGCCGGCAAGCTCGACGCGGTCTTTTTGGCCGACAACGCGGCCATCGTCGACCAGATCCACTTTCGGCCGATCACCGCACTGGAGCCCAGTGTGCTGCTGGCCAGCATCGCCGCGGCGACCACGCACATCGGCCTGATCGGGACGGCCTCGACCAGCTACAACGAGCCCTTCAACATCGCGCGCCGTTTCGCCACGCTCGACCATGTGAGCGGCGGCCGCGCGGGCTGGAACGTTGTAACGACAGCCGACGTGCCGTCCGCTCGCAATTTCGGCCTCGACGCGGCGCCCGACCACGCGCAGCGCTACGGCCGGGCCAGCGAGTTCACCGACATCGTGAAAGCGCTGTGGCACAGCTGGGCGGACGATGCCTTCGTCGGCGACAAGGCCGAAGGCCGATTCATCGACCCGACCAAGGTGCAGCCCATCGCCCACCGCGGCGAGCACTTCACCGTACGGGGCCCGGGCACGCTGCCGCGCACGCCGCAGGGCCACCCGGTGCTCGTGCAGGCCGGCGGTTCGGCCGACGGACGCGAGCTGGCGGCGCGCCATGCCGAAGCGGTGTTCTCCGCCTCGCAGTCCTTCGAGGAATCGCTGGACTACGCGCGCGGCCTGAAGCAGCGCGCCGCCGAACTGGGCCGCGGCCCCGACGCCGTGAAGGTGCTCGCCGGGCTCACGACCATCATCGGCGCCACCGAGGCACAGGCGCAGGCGCGCCGCGATGCGCTGGTCGACCTGATTCCCTGGGACTACAGCGTCGCGCGGCTGGCGGGCATCCTGGGCATCACGCCCGATCGCCTGTCGCTCGACAAGACACTGCCGGATGATCTGGCGCTGCCGGGCGGCGGCAACGGCAACCATACCTTCTTCAACGCCACGATCGCTGCGGCACGCCGTGGCGGCCTCACCGTGCGCCAGTTGGTGCGCGAACTGGCCGGCGGCGGTGGCCACCGCGTGATCGTCGGCACGCCCGAGCAGATCGCGGACGACATCGAGCACTGGTTCCGCGCCGGCGCGGCGGACGGTTTCAACCTGATGCCCGACCAGCTGCCCGACGGCCTGCGGAACTTTGTCGATGGCGTGGTACCGATCCTGCAGAAGCGGGGCCTGTTCCGCACCGAGTACAGCGGTCGAACGCTGCGAGAACACCTGGGCATCGCGCTGCCGGGCTACCCGGGCCATCGCGCCGCCCTCGCCGAACCCGCCCTTCCCCATGCCGACGTCGCACGCCGGCTCGTTGCCATCTGATGCGTCAATCTTCCATGCCCCACACCCCACCCACCGACGCGGAACTTGCCGCGCGCTTTCGTCCTGTCTTCTCCCGCATCGCCGAAGGCGCTGCGCAGCGCGAGCACGAGCGCGCCCTCGCCCACGACGCCATCGACTGGCTGCGCGACGCCGGCTTCGGCGCGCTGCGCGTGCCGCGCGAGCACGGCGGGCTCGGCGCCACGCCCGAGCAGCTGTACGAACTGATCATCGAACTGGCCGAAGCCGACTCGAACCTGCCGCAGGCGCTGCGTGCTCACTTCGGCTTCGTCGAGCGTGTGCTGGTCGAGTTTTCGCCCGAGCAGCGCGCACCGTGGTTGCGCCGCGTGGCCGACGGCGCGATCTTCGGCAACGCGACCACCGAAGCCGGCGACGGCGCGCTCGGGGAGTTGCGAACCCGCGTGTTCCGCGAGAACGGCGCGTGGCTGCTGAGCGGCGAGAAGTTCTACAGCACCGGCACCCTCTACGCTGACTGGGTGGCCGTCACCGTGCAGCGCGACGACACCGACCCTGCGCAGTGGCGCACCCTGGCTCTGGTGCGCACCGACGCACAGGGCGTGGAGCGCATCGACGACTGGAACGGCTTCGGCCAGCGCCTGACCGCATCGGGCACCACGCGATTCGACCGCGTACCGGTCGAGGCCACGCACATCGTCGATTTCTCACGCACCGGCGCGACGCCGATGACCGCGGTGTTCCAACTCTTCCACATCGCCACGCTGGCCGGCATCGCGCGCGCCATCGAACGCGACGCGATCGCCTTCGTTCAGCCGCGCAAGCGCGTGTTCAGCCACGGCAGCGGTGCCGTGCCGCGCGAAGACCCGCTGGTGCAGCAGGTGATCGGGCAGCTCTCGAGCACGGCCTTCGTGGCCACGCTCGCCGCGCGCGAGGTGGCACGCGGGCTCGGGGAGATCGACCGGCTGCGCCTGCAGGGCGAGCCCCTGTCCGAGGAACTGCTGGTTGACGTGGAACTGCGCGCCGGCAAGGCCCAGGTCATCGTCACCGACGCCGTGCTGGGTGCGGCCACGCGCCTCTTCGACGTCGGCGGCGCCACCGCGCTGCAGGAAAGCCGCCGGCTCGACCGCCACTGGCGCAACGCGCGCACGCTGGCCTCGCACAACCCGGTGATCTACAAGGCACGGGTGATCGGCGACCACGCGCTGAACGACACGCGGCCGACCTTCTACTGGGGTGTGGGGACACGCGCGTCACCCTCTGCCTGAGGGCAAGCCGCGTAGGAGCAGACTGCGGCGCCATACGGCGCCCGCGAGTACATCGGCCTGTTGTCTCAGAGCTTCGCGATCGACACCTCCGTCGACTTCACCAGCGCGACCACGTCGGAGCCAGGCTTGAGCTGCAGCTCGTCGACCGAGCGCGTGGTGATGACCGAAGTGACGATGCCCCACGGCGTCTCGACATCGACCTCGGAGACGACGTCGCCGCGGATGATTTCCTTGACCTTGCCCTTGAACTGGTTGCGGACGTTGATGGCTTGGATGGACATGGTGCTCTTTCGGTTGGATGAAAAAAAAAGAAAATCAAACCGCCCAGCGCAGCACGTGGGCCGGGCCGTCGGCCCAGCGCGTGTCGTTGGCGGGTGGCGCGTCATCGGCGGCGGGCTTCTGCAGCACACGGTCGAGAATGCGTTTCTCGATGGCGGCGAAAGCCGGGTCGCCCTGCGAACGCGGGCGTGCCAGCGCGATGTGCTCGTCGAGCGCGATGCGGCCGTCCTCGATGAGGATCACGCGATCGGCCAGCGCCACGGCTTCCTGCACATCGTGCGTGACCAGCAGCGCGGTGAAGCGATGCGTCTGCCACAGGCTCTCGATGAGGCGGTGCATCTCGATGCGGGTTAGCGCGTCGAGCGCGCCCAGCGGTTCGTCGAGCAGCAGCAGCCGCGGGTGGTGCACCAGTGCACGGGCCAGCGCCACGCGTTGCCGCTGGCCGCCCGACAGGCGCGCCGGCCATTCGTTCTCGCGATCGGCCAGGCCGACCTGGGCCAGCACTTCGCGGCCCCGCGCGCGCAGGTGCGATGGCAGGCCGAGCGTGACGTTGTCCAGCACGCGGCGCCATGGCAGCAGGCGCGCTTCCTGGAACATGATCCGCGTGTCGTCGTGCAGGCCGTCGATGGCACGGCCGTCGGTGAACAGCGCGCCCTCGCTCGCCGCTTCCAGGCCGGCGACCAGCCGCAGCAGCGTGCTCTTGCCGCAGCCGCTGCGCCCGACGATGGCGATGAACTGGCCCGGCTCGATCGTGAGCTGCGTGTTGCGCAGCACCTCGCGCGCGCCGTAGCGCTTGTGCACGTGGCGCACTTCGAGCTTCACGCCGCCAGCGATCACCGGCTCCTTCAGAACGGCGCTCATGCAGCAGCTCCCGGCTTGAACAGCGGCACATCGACCGCGTTGATCTTTCGGGGCAGCAGCTTCTCGGCGAAGAAGGCATCGGCGATCTTCTGCTGCTCGGCCAGGCCTTGCGGCACCGCCGGCCGCACCGCATAGCTGCGGCGGCTGTTGGCCTGCTCGACCGTCGCGGCGTCGATGCCCCACACCGGCGCCAGCAGTGCGGCGGCATCCTTCGGGTTCGCCTTGACCCACTGCCCGGCCTTGACGAGTTCGGCGTAGATCACACCCAAGACATCGGCGCGCGCGTTGGCGAACTTGGTGCTCGCGAGGTAGTAGCGCTGGTACGACGCGATGCCCGTGCCGTCGGCCAGCACGCGCACCTTGGCCTGGCGCTGCGCGGCGGCGAGGAACGGGTCCCACACCACCCAGGCATCGATCGCGCCCTTCTCGAACGCTGCGCGGCCGTCGGCCGGCGTGAGGTAGGCCGGCTCGATGTCCTTGAAGGACAGGCCCGCCTTGTCGAGCGCGGCGATCAGCAGGTAATGCGCGCCGGCCGCCTTGGCGAAGCCGACCTTCTTGCCCTTCAGGTCGGACAACGTCTTGATGGGTGAATCCTCGCGCACCAGGATGGCCTGGGCCGAAGGCGACGGTGCTTCCTGCGCGACGAAGGTGAGCTGCGCGCCGGCCGCCTGCGCGAACACCGGCACGGTGTCGGCCACGTCGGCACTGACCTCGAGGTTGTCGAGGTTCAGCGCCTCGAGCAACGGCAGGCCGCTGGTGAATTCGTGCCAGCTGGGCTTGACACCCAGCGGCGCGAGTTGCCGTTCGAGCGTGCCCTGGGTCTTGAGCACCACGATCAGCGTCGACGACTTCTGGTAGCCGATGCGCACGGTCGACGTGCCCTGCGCGAAGGCGGACGCCGTGCCGAGTGCAGCCAGCGTGCCGAGCGCACCGCGGCGCGTCAATGCAAGCGGTGAGGAAAGCGATGAGGTCATGGGAGGTGTCTTTCGGGGCATCACTTGGCTTGGTAACCGGGGTGCCAGCGCAGCCACCAGCGTTCGAGGCCGCGGGCGAACAGGTCGGCCAGCTTGCCGAGCAGCGCGTAGAGCAGGATGCCGACGAGCACGATGTCGGTCTGCAGGAACTCGCGGGCGTTCATCGTGAGATAGCCGATGCCGGCCTGCGCAGAGATGGTCTCGGCCACGATCAGGATCACCCACATCAGGCCCAGCGAGAAGCGCAAGCCGACGAGGATCGACGACAGCGCGCCCGGCAGGATCACCTCGCGGTACAGCTGCCAGCGCGTGAGCCCGTAGGTGCGGCCCATCTCGATGAGCTGCGGGTCGACGTTGCGGATACCGTGGAAGGTGTTGAGGTAGATCGGGAAGAACACCGACACGCTGATCAAGAAAAGCTTGGCCATCTCGTCGATGCCGAACCACAGGATGACGAGCGGGATGAGCGCCAGCGCCGGAATGTTGCGCACCATCTGGATGGTCGAGTCGAGCAGCGTCTCGAAGAACTTCACCGAACCGGTCAGCAGGCCCAGCGCGAGGCCGAGCCCGCCGCCGATCGCGAGGCCCGCCAGCGCGCGGCCCGCACTCACCTTCACATGGGTCCAGAGTTCGCCCGAGGCGGTCAGCGTCCAGGCGGCCTTGATCACGTCGAGCGGCGCCGGCAGCACGCGCGTCGACAGCCAGCCGAGCGACGACGCGATCTGCCAGACGACGATGAGCGCGACGGGCACGATCCACGGCACCAGGCGGCCAGCGACATTGGCGCCGAAGCTCTTGAGGCCGGCGAAGGAAGGCGCGTTCGTGGTTGGCAAGGGTTGCACTTGTTCGGTCATGGGGTTCTCAACTCTGGGAAACGAGGCGCGACGGCGCATCGAGGTTCGCGACCACCTCGCCGAAGGGCCCGGTCAGCGTCTGCCCCGGCAGTCCGGGGCGCTGCTTGCGCGGCAGCAGCGGGAAGACGAGCTCAGCGAAGCGGTACGACTCTTCGAGGTGCGGGTAGCCCGAGAGGATGAAGTTGTCGAGGCCGAGTGCGGCATATTCCTCGATGCGCGCCGCCACCGTTTTCGCATCGCCCACCAGCGCCGTGCCGGCACCGCCGCGCACCAGGCCGACGCCGGCCCAAAGGTTGGGCGAGATCTCGAGGTCTTCGCGCTTGCGCTTGGCGCCGCCAGCGTGCAGCGCGGCCATGCGCCGCTGGCCCACCGAATCCATCTTCGAGAACGCCGCCTGCGCGCGGATCACGGTCTGGTCGTCGACCCGGCTGATCAGGTCTTCGGCCGCCTGCCATGCCGCGTCTTCCCTCTCGCGCACGATGACGTGCAGGCGGATGCCGAACTTCACGGTGCGCCCCTTGCGGGCGGCGCGCGCCTTCACGTCGGCGATCTTCTTCGCCACTTCGGCGGGCGGCTCGCCCCAGGTGAGGTAGGTGTCGACCTGCTCGGCCGCCAGCTCGTGCGCCGCTTCGGACGATCCACCGAACCACACCGGTGGGTACGGCTTCTGCGTGGGCGGGAACAGCAGCTTGGCGCCCTTCACGCTCAGGTGCTTGCCGTCGTAGTCGAAGGCCTGCCCATCGTGGCTGCGCGCGATGATCTCGCGCCAGATGCGGATGAACTCGGCCGACTGCTCGTAGCGCGACGCATGGTCCAGGAAGACGCCGTCGCCTTCCAGCTCCGCTTGGTCGCCACCCGTCACCAGGTTGACCAGCACGCGCCCACCCGAGAGCCGGTCGAAGGTCGCGGCCATGCGCGCGGCCAGGCTCGGCTGGTGCAGGCCCGGCCGCACCGCGACGAGGAACTTGAGCTTGCTGGTCGCACCGATCAGGCTGGATGCGATGACCCAAGGGTCTTCGCATGAGCGGCCAGTCGGGATCAGCACGCCTTCGTAGCCGAGCCGGTCGGCTGCGCCGGCGATCTGCTGCAGGTAGGCCAGGTCGACCGTGCGTGCGCCTTCGGTCGTGCCGAGGTAGCGGCTGTCGCCGTGCGTGGGAAGGAACCAGAAGACTTGCATGGGAGTTGTCCTCGTCAGGCGATGCCGGCGCCTGCGGCGTCGAGCACGTTGATCTTTTTCGGAATCAACTTGAGCGCGAAGAAGGTGTCGGCGATCTGCTGCTGCTCGGCCAGGATGGCCTTGTTGATCGGCACGGTGCCGTAGCGGTTGCGGCCGACAAAGAGATCGAGCGCCGGCTTCGGCAAGCCGAGCAGCGCGGCCAGTTCGGTGGCGTACGCGCCCTGGTGGGCTTCGGCCCACTGGTCGATGCGGTTGATCTCTTCCACGACGATCTTCAGCACGTCGGCGTTCTTCGCGACGTAGTCGAGCGACGAGAAGTAGTAGGCGCGGTTGCCGACCACGCCGGTCGCGTCGGCCAGCAGGCGTGCGTCGAGCGTGGTCTGCGCCGCGGCGAGGAACGGGTCCCAGATGACCCAGGCGTCGACCGAGCCCTTCTCGAAGGCGGCGCGCGCATCGGCCGGCGGCAGGTAGACCAGGTTCAGGTCGCTGTACGCGAGGCCATTTTTTTCGAAGAGCTTGACGATGAAGTAGTGGACGTTGCTGCCCTTGTTGAGCGCGATCTTCTTGCCCTTGAGATCGGCCACGGTGCGAATCGCCGAGCCCTTGGGCACGATCACGGCCTCGACCGCCGGGCGCGGCACCGTCGCCGCGACATAGGCCAGCGGCGCGCCCGCGGCCTGCGCGAAGATGGGTGGCGCTTCGCCGACATCGCCGAAGTCGATCGAGCCGACGTTCAGCGCCTCGAGCTGCACCGGGCCGGCCGTGAACTCGGTCCACTTCACCGACACGTTCAGCGCGGCGAGCTGCTTCTCCAGCGTGCCACGACCCTTCAGCAGGCTGAGGATGCCCTTCTGGTTGCCGATGCGCAGCGTGCGCGCGGGGGCCTGTGCAAAGGCGCCGATCGACGGCAGCAGCACTGCGGCGGCAGCGCCCTGGATCAGACGGCGACGAGGAATGACGGGACGGGTCATGGTTCGGTTTCTTTCGGCGTGCGTTGTCCCGCGCCACGCGCAGCGGCGTTGTCGACGGGACCGTGAATGGGAGGGAGAGCGTGCGGACGGGCGTGCCGTCAGACGCTACATCGCACCTGCGAGAACGGCACTGGGTCGAAGCCGCGGCGCGGCGCGAGCTTCAGGCCTTCGGCCGCCAGCGCTTCTGCTGCGTCGTCGAGCCGCCGCGCCAGGTCCGGGTGCACCTGGTAGGCGCCCTCCGGCGTCAGCGTGACCTGCGAATCGGTGGCGTAGACACCCGGCAGGATCTGCCGCGCGGCCAGCGACTGCAGCACGGGGCGCAACGCATAGTCGAGGGCCAGCATGTGGTGCGGGCTGCCGCCGGTGGCCAGCGGCAGCACCGTCTTGCCCTTGAGCGCGTCCTGCGCGAGCAGGTCCAGCAGCACCTTCAGGATGCCGCTGTAGGCCGCCTTGTAGACCGGCGTGGCGATCACCACTACGCGCGCCTCGGCGACCTGCGCAATGACGCGCTCGACCGCCGGATGGTGCCAGTCGGCATGCAGCAGCGGCTGCGCAGGCAGTTCGCGCACGACGATGCGGTCGATGCGGGCACCGCGGCCTTCCAGCCGCTGGCCCACCGCTTCGAGCAGGGCCGACGAGCGCGAAGGCGTGGTCGGGCTGCCGGCAATCAGGAGAACAGTCACAGGGTGCTTTCGACGGTTACTTGTTCGTGTAGATCTGGTCGAACGACCCGCCATCCGCGAAGTGCGCCTTGTCGGCCTTCTCCCAGCCGCCGAAGGCCTGGTCGATGGTGAAGAGCGTCAGCTTGGGGAACTGCTTGTCGTACTTCGCCTTGGCCTTCTCGGAGGTCGGGCGGTAGTAGTTGCGGCCGGCGATGTCCTGGCCCTCATCGGAATACAGGTACTTCAGGTATTCCTCGGCGACGGCGCGGGTGCCCTTCTTGTCGACCACCTTGTCGACGACCGCCACCGTCGGCTCGGCCAGGATGCTGATCGAGGGCGCGACGATGTCGAACTTCTCGGGGCCGAATTCCTTCAGCGCCAGGTAGGCCTCGTTCTCCCAGGCCAGCAGCACGTCGCCCACGCCACGCTGGACGAAGGTGATGGTCGAGCCGCGGGCGCCGGTGTCGAGCACCGGCACGTTCTTGTAGAGCTTGGCGACGAAGTCCTTGGCCTTGTCGTCGCTGCCGTACTTGCGCTTGGCGAATTCCCAGGCGGCCAGGTAGTTCCAGCGGGCGCCGCCCGAGGTCTTGGGGTTGGGCGTGATGACCTGCACGCCCGGCTTGATCAGGTCGTCCCAGTCCTTCAGGCCCTTGGGGTTGCCCTTCTTCACCAGAAACACGATGGTCGAGGTGTAGGGCGCCGAGTTGTGCGGCAGGCGCTTCTGCCAGTCGGCCTTGACCAGGCCGCCGTGCTTGACCAGCGCGTCGGTGTCACCGGCCAGCGCCAGCGTGGCGACGTCGGCGTCGATGCCGTCGATGATCGAGCGGGCCTGCTTGCCCGAGCCGCCGTGCGACTGCTTGATCACCACGTCCTGGCCGGTCTTGCCCTTCCAGTAGGCGGCGAAGGCCTTGTTGTAGTCGACGTACAGCTCGCGTGTCGGGTCGTACGACACGTTCAGCAGGGTCACCGTCTGGGCAAAGGCGGGCACGGCCGCAAGGGCCATGCCGCTCGCGAAGGCGGCGCCGAGGGAAAGCTTGATAAAGTCGCGGCGATGGCTCATGGGGGTCTGCTCTCTGTTCTGCGCAAGGGGCATATCGATGAAGTCGCCGATTCTGGATTCGGCATAAGGAACAGGGAACGACCGAGTTCTCAGTTCTAAATAGCGAAATCAACTAAGCGGGCGCCGCCCTTCGGCACGCCCGACAACCCACACACGAAGGCAAACAAAAATGGCACGCATGGTCCAGTGCATCAAGCTCGGCAAAGAGGCCGAAGGGCTCGACTTCCCGCCCTACCCCGGCGACCTCGGCAAGCGGCTGTGGGAAAACGTCAGCAAGGAAGCCTGGGCCGCCTGGCTCAAGCAGCAGACGATGCTGGTGAACGAAAACCGCCTGAACCTGGCCGACCAGCGCGCCCGCGAGTACCTCAAGCGCCAGATGGAGAAGCACTTCTTCGGCGAAGGCGCCGACGTGGCGCAAGGCTACGTGCCGCCCGCGGCCTGAGGGGCTGACGCGGTGGCGGAGCCGGTCGCCTGGCGCGCCGATGGCGTGCCCCTGAGCGAGCGCTTCGGCGACATCTATCACACGGAAACCGGTGCGCTGGCGCAGTCGCGCCATGTGTTCCTGCGCGGCTGCGGGCTGCCCGAGGGCTGGGCGGGTCGTCCGCAATGGCGGATTCTCGAAACCGGCTTCGGTTTCGGCCTGAACTTCCTGACGACGTGGCACGCCTGGCGCAGCGATGCGCACCGCCCGCGGATGCTGCATGTCGTGTCGATCGAGGCGCACCCGGTGTCGCGCGACGACCTGCTGCGCGCGGCCATGGCCTACCCCGAACTCGCCGAACTGGCCACGCTGCTCGCCGCGCAATGGCACGGCCTGCTCCCCGGCTTTCACCGCCTGGCCTTCGACGACGGCCATGTGCTGCTCACGCTGTGCATCGGCGACGTGCAGCCCATGCTGCGCGCCCAGCGCTTCGAGGCCGACAGCATTTTTCTCGACGGTTTCAGCCCCGAGCGCAACCCGGCGATGTGGTCGCCGGACACGCTGAAGGCCGTGTCGCGCTTCGCCCGCCGCGGCACGCGCCTCGCCACCTGGACCATCGCCCGCGCGGTGCGCGATGCGCTCGCGCAAAACGGTTTCGCGGTGCAGAAGGCGCCCGGCCTGCCGCCCAAGCGCGACTGCCTCGAGGGCGAGTTCGCGCCGGCGTGGACGGTGCGGCGACGCACGCCGGCGGCCGAGGCCGCGGCGCCCGGCCACTGCGCGGTGATCGGCGCCGGCCTGGCCGGCGCAGCGGTCGCCGCCAGCCTGGCGCGGCGCGGCTGGCGCGTGACGGTGCTCGACGCCGCCGATCGGCCCGCCACCGGGGCCTCGGGCGTGCCGGCCGCCGTGTTCGCGCCGCACGTCTCGCCCGACGACGCCATGCTCTCGCGGCTCACGCGCGCGGGCCTGCGGCTCACCTGGCAGCAGTTGCAGGACCGGCTCGAGGAAGGTGTCGACTGGCGTGCCAGCGGCGCGATCGAGCGCCGTGCGGCGGGCGACGACCGCCTGCCGGCCGGCTGGTCAGCGCAGGGGCCGAACGAATCGTGGCGCGCCGATGCGGCACGGCTGCAATCGGCCGGCCTGCCCGAAGAGACGACCGCGCTGTGGCATGCGCGCGGCGGCTGGGCCAGGCCGGCGCGGCTCGTGGCGGCCTGGCTGGCGCAGCCCGGCATAACGGTGTGCTGCGGCGCGCGCGTGGCGCGCATCGAGGCCCTTGTCGCGTCGACCGGCTGGCAGCTGTTCGATGGTGAAGACCGGATGCTCGTCGATGCCGATCGTGTCGTGATCGCCGCCGGCTTCGACAGCGCCGCACTGGCCCCTCACCTGCCCCTTCAACCCGTGCGCGGCCAGGCCGCCTGGGGGCGCATGGCCTGGGCGCCCGACTTGCCCGCGACCCCGCTCAACGGCGACGGCCATCTCATCGCCCATGTGCCCGATGCCGACGGCGCCTACTGGCTGACCGGCGCCACCTTCGACCGCGACAGCCGCGACACTTCAACGCGCGACGCCGACACCGAAGCCAACCGCGCGCGGCTCGCACGGCTGCATCCCGGCGCGGCGGCGATGCTCGGCGATGCGTTCTCTCAGGGCAAGGTACAGGCCTGGGCCGGCGTGCGCTGCGCATCGCACGACCGCCGGCCGCTGGTCGGCCCGTGCGATGCGGCCAGGCCGCAAGGCCCCTGGCTGTGCAGCGCGCTCGGCTCGCGTGGGCTCAGCTTCGCGGTGCTGTGCGCCGAATTGCTGGCAGCGCAATGGCATGCGGAGCCGCTGCCGCTGCCTGAGAAGCTGGCGCAATCGCTGTCCACCGCACGCAAGTAGATGTCACCATCCATCTGGCCGGCTTGCGGCCGTGGTCCGTCAGGACCGCCATGCCTCTGACCGCCGCTGCGGACGACTCCCTCACCACTCGAGATATATAGAACGAGGCTCGGCTATCTCTCAGAACTCTTACTACTGCCAAAAGATATGCTGATCTGTGCATACGGGCCAGGACCAGGATCAGGTCGACCTGTATCCATGTATTGAGTGCACCATGCGTGAAAGTCCGACAAGTAGCGAGCTCGTTGTACTTTCAGTTGTTGTAATTCTTCGATCTGAATTTCTTTTCTCAAACCGATGAAAACTGCGTCGGCGTCGCGGAATGGGGTCAAGATGCCGCCACAACACCACCGGACCAGAAGCGTCCAGACCCGCCCCAAAATGCGGATTTCTGCATCGAAATCGGACCATAAGAGCGACAGCGACATTTCGTTGTGGGCAATGACTTTGTTTCGCACTTGAAGTGCCCGCGACTGCGTTCTTGAACTACCAAAATTCGTCGCAAAATTACCATCAATACACGCAGCCTCTGACGCCGTGCAGCCTTCTGTATCCACTAGGAATTTTTCTGTCAAGTCCCACACTCTTCGTAGAGAATTGTCTCTCTGGTCCTTGCTTACTAATTTTCCCAAGATAGCGCACATGGAATAGGCGCATCCTACGAGCCACTGCGCGTGAAATACATACTCCTTAAATGGGTCCCGCTCGAGAGTCACATGCTGAAGCGCGTAAACCATCGCGCGAAGTTCGACCAGATCCAACATCAACGAATCGATGCCCTGCGCATACGCTCCATCCTGAAACGCTTGACTTTGAGACCACCTTGTCAGACCTTCAATTTGCGCAACTATCGTCTGGTGAACGATCGCATCCGCTTTCATGCGCTCGGACAATCTCTTGTAGTGTTCCAGTTGGTCTCGAACTTCGTCGGAACTCAGGTACTGACTGGTTGCCTTCAGAACATACTGCTTGGCTTGTTCGACACTCTCAATTTTCACGGTCTTAACAGGCTGCTGAAATACTCCCCTCCAGTCGACGCGCGGCGCGGCACAAGCGTTGGAAGTTGATCCCCCGACAGTTGGA
>NZ_JAOOPY010000003.1 GCF_025486315.1 Variovorax sp. N23
GGCGGAGCGGTCCCACAGGTTGGGCAGCAGGGCGTTCGAATAGCCGGAGACGAAGGGCTTGCGCCCGCCTTCGGCCGTCATCCGCGGTCTCTCATCCCAACGCGGCCTTGCCCGCCGCCACCAGGATCGCATCGTTCTGCGGCGTGTGGATGCGGCTGCACAGCACGTCCCGGTGGTGGCGTTCCAGCGGGTTCTGGCGCGACAGGCCGTGGTTGCCGCTGAGCTGCAGGGCGATCTCCACGGCGCGGATCGCGTTCGCCGTCACGCTGTACTTCAGCAAGCCGCTGTCGGTGGCCGACGGCGTGCGGCCGTCATCGACCTCGGCGCTGGCCTGATCCAGCAGCACACGGTTGGTGCGCAGCAGCGCCTGGATCTCGCCGACCTGTTCCTGCATCCGCGGCAGGCTGGCCAACGGCGCGCCGAGGCTGCCCGGCGCGCGCGCCTGCAGGAAGCCGAGCAGCCAGGCCTCTGCCGCCTGCGCGACGGCGTCGTAAAGCGAGCCGAGCAGGACGACCATCCAGGCCTGCTGCTGGGCGTAGGCGTCGGCATCTGCCGGCGTACCGTTGCCGGGAATCCATTCCTCCGGTGCGCGCAGGTCGGCCGCGTGGTCGAGCGGGATCTTCACGTCCTCGAACACCACCTCGTGGCTGCCCGACGCGCGCAGGCCCAGGTGGTCCCAGCTCTCGATCACCCGAATGCCGGGCGTGTCGCGCGGCACCAGGAAGACGCCGACCTGCGGCACCGGCTCGTCCGTGCGGCCCCACACCGACAGCCAGCGCAGCCCCTCGATGCCGGTGGTGTAGAGCTTGTGGCCGTTGATGGTCCAGCCCTCCGCGGTGCGCGTGCCCACGGTGCCCGGCAGGCCACCGCGCGCGGGCGAACCGAGCGCCGGTTCCACGCGCAGCGCATTGATGAGCGCCCCGTGCGCCGCCGTGTCGCGCGCCACGCGTTCGCGCAGTTGGCGCGGCCAGCGGCTGTCGGCGCGGCCGATCGCCTGGTGCTGCAGGTAGGTCATGGTCAGGATCAGCGCCGTTGCCGGCTCGCCGCGCGCCACGGCGCTGATCACCCGTCGCGCCTCGGCCAGCGTGGCGCCGCGCCCACCGTGGGCGAAGGGCACGGTGAGCCCGACGAGGCCGTGGCGCTGCAGCGTCGCGAAGTTGTCGCGAGGGAAGCGGCCGGCCCGGTCGTGGTCGGCCGCCGTCGCGGCGAACTGTGCGCTGAGCCGGGCGAGCAGGGCGTCGTCGATGCGGGGCGGGGCGTCGGCCCTGGGAGAGGGCGCCTGGAAGGCAGGCACGGGCACGGGTCGGTCGAGGGCGATGGAAGGCATGGACGCAACCATAGGGTGGCTTCCGCCGCCGGCCAACAAAGTTTCTCGCCTATCGATGTGCGTTTTTCTGCGTTGGATTTCGGTGCCCTGCGGCTTACGGTCTCGGTCCTGTCATTCATCGACGCGAGGAACCTTCATGCCTTCCCATCCCACCGACGCCTGGTCGCGCCGCACCTGGCTGCAGGGTGCCGCCGCCACCACGATCGGCGCCAGCCTGCCGTTTGCCGTGCAGGCCGCGAACGCCGCGCCGTCGGCAGCGCCTGCTGCCACCGACCTCTCGGGCCTGACCTTGCGCGTGGCCGTCTACAAGGGCGTGTGGCGTCCGCTGCTGCAGGCGGCCGGCGAAGCCAACACGCCCTACAAGATCGACTGGCGCGAGCTCAACAACGGCGTGCTGCACATCGAGGCGATCAACGGCGATGCGCTCGACATCGGCTCGGGCAGCGAGATCCCCGCGACCTTCGCGGCGCGGCAGAAGGCCAACGTGCGCTTCATCGCCGCCTCGCATGAGGACCTGAACAACCAGGTCACGCTGGCGCGCAAGGACGCGCCCATCCACAAGATCGCCGACCTCAAGGGCAAGCGGGTGGGCTACGTGCGTGCCACCACGGCGCACTACTTCCTGAGCAAGCAGCTCGCCGAGGCCGGCCTCGGCTTCGACGACATCCAGGCGGTGAACCTCACGCCGGCGGACGGCCTGTCGGCCTTCGCGCGGGGCGACCTCGATGCCTGGGCCATCTATGGCTACAACGGCCAGATCGCACGCACCCAGTACGGCGCCCGCACGATCAAGACCGGCAAGGGCTACCTGTCGGGCAACTTCCCCGTCTACGCCAACCCGCGGGCCATCGACGACCCGCGCCGCCACGCGGCCATCACCGACTACCTGCTGCGCGTGCAGCGCGCCTACGCCTGGGCCAACCGCAACTACCTGGCGTATGCCAAGGCGCAGTCGGCCGAGACCCGCGTGCCGGTGGGCGACCTGGTCGAACTCTTCAACGGCCGCAGCGACGACTACGCGCTCGGCCCGGTGACCGAGACGATCGTGCGCAGCCATCAGGAGGTGGCCGACACCTTCCAGCGCCTGGGCGTGCTCGACGGCCCGGCCAACGTCGCCCCCTTCTGGGACCGCAGCTTCGACCGCGCGCTGGCCGCCGGTGCGCGCGGCCTCTCTGCCGCCTGACCCTTTCTTGAATCCATTGCAAGGACACCCCATGAGCCAAGACAGCCCCATCGAATTCATCGGAATGATCCAGAGCCAGAAGGTCTCGGAGATCCATCCGGCCAAAGGACCGGCGATCGATCGCGACTACGTGCGCGCCTTTGCGCAGGCCCACGAGCAGGCCGGCTTCGACCGCATCCTGGTGCCGCACCATTCGACCAGCCCCGATGCGACGCTGACCGTCGCCTACGCCGCCTCGGTCACCGAGCGCATCCACTTCATGCTGGCCCACCGACCCGGCTTCGTAGCGCCCACGCTGGCGGCGCGGCAGTTCGCGTCGCTCGACCAGTTCAGCGGCGGCCGGCTGGCGGTGCACTACATCTCGGGCGGTTCCGACGAGGAGCAGCGGCGCGACGGCGACTGGCTCGACCACGACCAGCGCTACGCGCGCACCGACGAATACCTCGAGGTGCTGCGCAAGGTGTGGACGGCCGACAAGCCCTTCGACCACCTGGGCACGCACTACCACGCCGAGAAGGCCTTCTCGGAAGTGAAGCCGGTGCAGACCCTGAACGGCAAGCCGCATGTGCCGGTGTATTTCGGCGGCGCCTCGGCGGCTGCCATTCCCGTAGCGGGCAAGCACGCGGACGTATATGCGCTGTGGGGCGAGTCGCTCGATCAGGTGCGCGAACTCACCGGCCGTGTGCGGGCCGAGGCGGCCAAGCACGGCCGCAGCGTCCGCTTCTCGGTGTCGTTCCGCCCGATCCTGGCCGAGACCGAGGCAGCCGCGTGGGCGCGCGCCGATGGCATCCTCGCCGAGACTAAGCGTCTGCGCGTCGTGCAGGGCTTCGGTCGCGGCGGGCCGCAGCAAAGCGAGGGCGCCAAGCGCCTGCTGGCTGCCGCGGAAAAGGGCACCCGGCTCGACAAGCTGTTGTGGACGGCCGTTGCACAGGAGATCGGCGGCCGCTCCAACAGCACCGCGCTGGTCGGCACACCCGAGCAGGTGGCCGACGCGCTGCTCGACTACTACGACCTCGGCGTGACCACCTTCCTCATCCGCGGCTTCGATCCGCTGGAAGACGCCCTCGACTACGGACGAGAACTCATCCCGCGCACACATGCGCTGGTGGCCGAACGCATCGCCGCGAAAAGGAAGGTGGCATGAGCGCCGTTCTGTCCATCGACCGAAAGTCGCCACTCGCGCTCAACCCGAACCCGAAGCAGAAGTTCTGGTTCGACCCACCCCCGCGGCGCACCAGCGTGGAGGCCGAGCGGCGCCACCGCCAGGAACGCCTGGCCGGCGCCTTCCGCCTGTTCGCGCGCTTCGGCTTCGCGCAAGGCCTGGCTGGCCACATCACGGCACGCGACCCCGAGCTGACGGACCATTTCTGGGTCAACCCGCTGGGCGTGCACTTCTCGCGCATCAAGGTGTCGGACCTGCTGCTGGTCAACGCGCGCGGCGAGACGGTGATCGGCGACCGGCCGCTCAACAAGGCCGCCTTCGCGATCCATGCGGCCATCCACGAGCACAACCCGAAGATCATCGCCGCGGCCCACACGCACTCGACCTACGGCAAGGCCTGGTCGACGCTCGGCCGCAAGCTCGATACGCTGACGCAGGACGCCTGCGTGTTCCACGGCGACGTGGCGCTGTTCGACGACTTCACCGGCATGGTGGTCGACGGCAGCGAAGGCGAGCGCATCGCGCGGGCGCTGGGCGACGGCAAGGGCGCGATCCTGAAGAACCACGGCATCCTGACCGCCGGCCCGACGGTCGAGGCCGCCGCCTGGTGGTACATCGCGCTCGACAACGCCTGCCATACGCAACTGCTGGCCGAAGCCGCTGGCACGCCGCAGCCGATCGACGAAGCGACCGCGCAGCACACGCACGGCCAGATCGGTGGCCCCGAAGGCGCGCTGCATTCCTTCGAGAGCCTGTACGAAGGCTTAGTCGAAGCCGAACCCGAACTGCTCGATTGACCACGCCCGAGGAAACCATGAACACGCCCTTCTCCCGCCGCAACGTGCTGCGTGCCGGCAGCGCCGCCGCCATCGTCGCTTCCAGCGGCCTCATCGCCTCGCGCGCCTGGTCGCAGCAACGCAAGCTGACCTTCGCCTGGAACGCGTCGGCCTTCTGCCTGTCGCCCGTGGTGGTCGCGCAGGAGCGCGGCTACTTCGAGAAGAACGGCCTGCAGGTCGACCTGATCAACTACACCGGCTCGACCGACCAGCTGCTGGAGTCGCTAGCGACCGCCAAGGCCGACGCTGCGGTCGGGATGATCCACCGCTGGCTCAAGCCGCTCGAGTCGGGCTTCGACGTGAAGATCGTCGGCAGCTCGCACGGCGGCTGCGTGCGCCTGGTGGGCGTGAAGGAGGCCGGCATCACCAACCTGCAGAAGCTCAAGGGCACGACCATCGGCGTGTCGGACATCGCGAGCCCGGGCAAGAACTTCTTCTCGATCCTCCTCAAGAAGAACGGCATCGACGCCGACAAGGACGTGACCTGGCGCCAGTACCCGGCCGACCTGCTGGACATCGCCGTCAACAAGGGCGAGATCCAGGCGATCGCCGATGGGGACCCGACGCTCTACCTGATCGAGAAGCGCAACAAGGGCCGCTTCGTCGAGCTCGCGACCAATCTGTCGGGCGAGTACAAGGACAAGGTCTGCTGCATCGTCGGTGCGCGCGGCGAGCTGGTGCGCAAGGACAAGCCGACCGTCGCGGCGCTCGTCCGCTCGATCGTGCAGGCCTCCGACTTCGTCGCGGAGAACCCCAACGAGTCGGCCAAGCTCTTCGCCAAGTACTCGCCCAAGGTGGCGGTGGAAGACCTGCAGGCGCTGCTGGGCACGCTGACGCACGGGCATCACCCGACGGGCAAGAGCCTGCGCGACGAGGTCGAGTTCTATGCGCGCGACTTCAAATCGGTCGGCGTGCTGAAGGCCTCGACCGATCCGGTGAAGCTGGCCAACCACGTGTCGGTGGACGTGCTCGCATGACGACCGCGGACCAGGTCCTGGGACACCGGCTCGAGCGGCCTGGTGTTCCGCCCGCCCGCGCCGTTGCGGCGACCGCGCCGCGCACGGCGGCGTTGCCGGCCTCGCTGCAGGACGTCGCCGTCACCGGCCTCTGGCGTACTGGGCTGGTGGCCGCCGTCGCGTGGCTGGCGCTGGGTGCGCTTACGCTCTATTGGCCCAACAAGGAAGTCGGCTTCAGCGACTGGGCCTTCACGACCGAGCTCGGCGTGGCCGTGCTGGTTGTCGGCGTGTTGCTGCTCGTCGTCGCCGTCCTCGGCGCCAACGCGGGCCGCGTCGGCCGCACGCTGCGGCCCGCCGGTCAATGGCTGATCGCCGCGCCGCTGCTGCTGGCGCTGTGGGAAACGCTGACGGCCAAACTCGGCGCGCTGCCGCCGCCTTTCTTCGCGCCGCCGCAAAGCCTGATCGATGTGGCCTACGAAGACTGGGCGCGGCTGGGCCTGTCGACCGCGCATTCGCTGCGGCTGCTGGCGCATGGCTTCGTGCTTGGCGCTTTGGTGGGTTTCGGCACGGGTGTGTGGATCGGCTGGTCGCGCGTCGCTGGCTACTGGGTGCATCCGGTGCTGCGCTTCCTCGGCCCGGTGCCGGCATCGGCTTTGCTGCCGCTGGCCTTCTTCTTCGCGCCGTCCAGCTATGCGGCGGCGGTGTTCCTGGTGGGCCTGGCCACCTTCTTCCCGGTGGCAGTGCTCACCTGGTCGGGCGTGGCGTCGGTCCACAAGAGCTACTACGACGTGGCGCGCACGCTCGGTGCGTCGGAGTGGTTCCTGGTGCTGCGCGTGGCCGTTCCCGCGGCGCTGCCGCAGGTCTTCGTCGGGCTCTTCATGGGCTTGGGCGCTTCATTCTCGGTACTGGTCACAGCCGAGATGATGGGCGTGAAGGCCGGGCTCGGCTGGTACCTGCAGTGGGCGCAGGGCTGGGCGGCCTACGCGAACATGTACGCGGCGCTGCTGGTGATGGCGGTGCTGTGCTCCGGGCTCATCACGCTGCTGTTCACGGTGCGCGATCGCGCGCTGTCGTGGCAGAAGGGGACGGTGAAATGGTGAGCGTCGCTGCCGTTCGAGCCGCTGCCGAGACGACCGCTTCGCACGGCGGCGCGCGCATCGACATCGAAGGTGTCAGCCACTGGTTCAAGCAGCAGGGCGGCGTGCTGCAAGTGCTCGACGGCATCGACCTGCAGGTGCAACCTGGCGAGTTCGTCGCGCTGCTCGGCCCCAGTGGATGCGGCAAGTCGACGCTGCTGCGGCTCGTCGCCGGCCTCGAGCCCGCCACCACGGGCCGCATCGCGCAGGACGGCGAACCGATCACCCGGCCCGACCCGTCGCGCATCGTCGTGTTCCAGGACCCGACGCTGTACCCCTGGCGCAACGTCTGGGACAACGTGGCGCTGGGCCTGCAGGCGCGCGGGTTGCTCAAGACGCAACGGTCGCGTGTCGACGATGCGCTTGCGCTGGTCGGCCTCACCGACTTCGCGAAGAGCTTTCCGCACCAGCTGTCGGGCGGCATGGCGCAGCGCGTAGCGCTGGCGCGTGCGTTGGTCAACGACCCGCAGCTGTTGGTGCTCGACGAGCCGCTGGGCAAGCTCGACTCGCTCACGCGCATCGCGATGCAGAGCGAGCTGGTCAACCTGTGGCAGCGCACTGGCTTCTCGGCGCTACTGGTGACGCACGACGTGGAGGAGGCGCTGTTCCTCGCCAACCGCGTGATCGTGCTGAGCGACCGGCCGGCGCGCATTGCGGCCGAGCTGGTGGTCGACCTGCCTTACCCGCGGCATCGCGGCCATCCACGTCTGGCGGAATTGCGCCACGAGGCATTGCGGCATCTCGGGCTGGATGCGACCTGGTGACGGGTGTGGGCGACGGCTGGCTCAACGCTCTGATTGGCTTGATGCAGGGCGCGCAGGTCGCGCTGCTGCAAACGCTCGCTGCGCTGGGCCTGCTCGATGCGAGCCATGGGCAACCGGCCTGGCCGTGGGCGCTCAAGCTGTCCGGCGAGAACCTGCTGATCGACGGTGGCCAGGCGCGACGGTTGGCCGGCAGCCTGGCCGTACTCGCGTTGGTTGTCGTCCTGTTGCTGTTGGCCATGGTCTGGCGCCGCCGACGCGTTGCCGTCCTCGTCGCCGTGCCCGTGCTGCTGCTGGCCGCACCCTGGCCCGACGCACGCGTGATCTGGGTCGCCGCGACGCCGGCGAGTTTTCACCGTTCGCCGAGCGGCTTCACGGTGCAGTCGATCGTGCAGGGCCGCGCGCTCTATGCGCAGCACTGCGTGGGCTGCCATGGTGCGGACGGGCGCGGGCAGGGGGCGTTGGCCGATGCCCGGTCGATGTCGCCGCCGAATCTCGCGGGCTCGCTCCTCTGGCGGCGCGCCGACGGCGATCTGCTGTGGCACGTGATGCACGGCATGCGCGCGCGTGACGGTGCGGTGACGATGCCGGCCTTCGGCGAACGCCTGCGCGACGACGAGGCCTGGGCGCTGATCGATTTCATGAAGGCGCAGGCGGCCGGCGAAACGCTGCGCACCACCGGCGTGTGGGCATGGCCTGCCGCGCTGCCCGATGCGGCGGTGCGTTGCGAGGGCCAATCGCCGCGACGCATCACAAGCTGGCGCGGGCAGCGCGTGCGTATCGTGGCGCCAGGCGATGCGCAAGCACCGCCGCTCGAAGACCCGCGGCTCGTGACCGTGCGGATTGCACCTGATGCGAAGTCCGCACCGCGCGACACGGACGGTTGCGTGGTCGACGCATCCGAAGCCGCAGACGCCTGGGCCGCCTTCGCGTTGGTCACCGGCACACCGTCGCTGGCGGGCACGACGCTGATCGCCGATCGCGACGGCTGGCTGCGCGCGCGCAGCCAGCCGGGCCAGGCCGGTTGGTCGGACGAGGACCTGCTGTGCCGCACCGATGCGGCGCCGCGCGCGGCGCAGCCCGTCGTTGTCGCCGACGGCCTGGGGGCGCTGATCGCCCGCATGGACGCCCAGCCAGTGCGCTTCGTCAAGGGCGGCTTCGTCCACTGAATCACTTGTTCCAAAGGAGAGATCCATGTCCCACCCATCACGTCGTCAATTCGTCGTACACACGCTCGGTGCGGGTGCCGCGCTGGCGCTGCCCGCCATCGGCCGCGCGCAGGCGCGTCCCGTTCTGAAGGCCGGCGATCAGAAGGGCGGCCTGCGCGCGCTGCTCGAGGCCGCCGGGGCGCTCGACGGCGTCGGCTACGACATCCAGTGGTCGGAATTCCCCGCTGCCGCGCCGTTGGCCGAGGCGCTCAACGCGGGCGCGGTCGACTCCGGCCCGATCGGCGATGCGCCGTTGATCTTCGCGCTGGCGGCCGGCACGCGCGTGAAGGCGATCGGTGCCAATCGGTCGGACGCCTACGGCACGGCGGTGCTGGTGCGGCCCGATTCGGCGTTGAAGACGGCGGCCGACCTGAAGGGCAAGAGCATCGCGACCAACCGCGGCTCGATCGGCCACTACGTCACGCTCAAGGCGATCACGCGCGCCGGCCTGAAACCGGAAGACGTGAACCTGCGCTTCCTCGCGCCGGCCGACGCCAAGCTCGCGCTCACGCAGGGTTCGGTCGATGCCTGGGCCACCTGGGAGCCGTACACCGCGCTGGCCGAGGTGAGTGGCCATGCGCGCGTGCTGGTGAGCGGGCGCGAGCTGCTACCAGGGTTGAGCTACCTGGCGGCCACCGACGCGGCCATCGCATCGAAGCGCCCGGTGCTGCAGGACTTCTTGCAGCGCGTGGTGCGTGCGCAGGACTGGTCGAACCGCAACGTCGACACCTACTCGGCAGCGCTGGCCCGCATCATCGGTATTCCGGCCGAGGCGGCGAAGCTGCAGTTCGCGCGGCGGCAGCAGAAGTGGGTGCCGATCGATGCGCAGGTCGTGGCCGACCAGCAAGGCACGGCGGACTTCTATCGGCAGGTCGGACTGATCAAGCAGCCGCTCGACGTGAAGGGGACCTTCGACACCGGCTTCGCCCTCACGGCGGGTTGAGGGCCTGACGGCAGGCGTCATCCAGCCGTCCGTCAGTGCACGGCCGGCGCGCCTTCGATGCGCTGCGGTGCCGGGCGGACAGATCCGGTCGCAGGCTCGACGTCGAGTGCGGCCTCCACCACGCCACGCGTCAGCGTCGGCGCGAACGATTCGATGAAGGCATATACGTATCCGCGCAGGTAGCTGCCGCGGCGTACCGCCAGCTTGGTCGTGTTGATGCCGAACAGCGCACCGGCGTCCACCGCGCGCAACTGCGTGTCGCGCTCGGCCTCGTAGGCCACGCCGGCGACGATGCCCACCCCCATGCCCAGCTGCACGTAGGTCTTGATGACGTCGGCGTCCATGGCCGTCAGCACGATCTGTGGCGCGAGGCCCGATTCCTCGAAGGCGGCGTCGATGCGCGTGCGGCCGGTGAAGCCGGTGTCGTAGGTGATGAGCGGATAGCGCGCCAATGCCTCCAGCGTCAGCGGTCCATCGAGCAGCGCATGCCCGGGCGGCACGATCACCGAATGCGTCCAGCGGTAGCAGGGCAGGGCGACGAGTTGCGGGTAGTCGCCCAGCGCCTCGGTGGCGATGCCGACTTCGGCTTCACCATCGAGCAGCATCTGCGCGATCTGCTTGGGTGAGCCCTGGTGCAGGTGCAGCTTGACGCCGGGAAACAGCGCCCGGAATTCCTGTACCGCGAGCGGCATCGCATAGCGAGCCTGCGAATGCGTGGCGGCTACGGAGAGTTGTCCGTCCTGCTGGCCCGCGAATTCCTGGCCTGCCTGACGCAGGTTGTGGCTCTCCAGCAGCACGCGCTCGATGATCGGCAGCAGGTGGCTGCCCGGCGAGGTGAGGCCGGTCAGGCGCTTGCCGGCTCGTGCAAAAAGCGAAACACCGAGTTCCTCTTCCAGCTCGCGGATCTGTCGGCTGACGCCCGGTTGGGACGTATGAAGCGCGTGCGCGGCTTCGGTGAGGTTGAAGCCGCAGCGCACCGCCTCGCGCACCGAGCGCAGTTGTTGGAAGTTCATGTTGTTCTTGGGCGTGGTAGCAAGGCCGGCCATTCTCTGGCGCAGCCCGCATGACGCGAACAACCGTTTTCTTCCTTCTTAATGAAGCAATCGTCTATGGACGACCAAACGGCCCGCTGCGAACGGTCAGAACGCTGGGACCAGTGCGCCGTTGAACTTCGTCTCGATGAACTGCTTGACCTCGGCCGACTGGTAGGCGGCCACCAGCTTCCTGGCCCAAGGTTGGTCCTTGTCGACGCGGCGCACCGCGATCAGGTTGGCGTACGGGCCCTTGGGCGATTCCTTGAGGATCGCGTCCTTGTTGAAGGACAGCCCCGACTTCTCGGCGTAGTCGTTGTTGATGGAGGCGATCGTCAGGTCGTCGAGCGAACGCGGCAGTTGCGCGGCGTCGAGGGCCACCAGCTTGATCTTCTTCGGATTGGCCACCACGTCGAGCGGCGTCGCGGTGTTGTTCTTCACCGCCTCGGGCTTGAGCGAGACGAGGCCCGCCGACTGCAGCAGCAACAAGGAGCGGTTGCCGTTCGACGGGTCGTTCTGGATACCGACCGTGGCGCCTTCTGGCAGGTCATCGATGCGCTTGAGCTTGCGTGAATAGAAGCCCAGCGGCGCGGTGATGGTCAGGCCGACCGGCACGATGTCGAAGCCGCGCGACTTGGTCTGGTTGTCGAGAAAAGGCTGGTGCTGGAAGGCGTTGGCGTCCAGGTCGCCGGCGGCCAGCGCCGCATTGGGCAACTGATAGTCGTTGAAGACGACCACGTCGATGGTGAGTCCGTCACGGGCCGCCACTTTCTTGACCACCTCGAAGATCTGTTCGGCATTGCCGACCGAGATGCCGACCTTGATGCGGGCCTTGTCCTGTGCATGGACCGGGGCGGCAAAGGTGCAGGCGGCTGCAAGGACGGAGTACAGCGCAAGCAGGGCACGGCGGCGGGGGAGGAGTGCGAAGGACATGAAATACCTGAGAAGCGGAGAGGAGCGCGACTGTGCATCGCCCCTCTCGCCCCGCCAACGAAGCAATCCGCATGACGATATGAGGCCGACGCGGGCGCACGGCGCACAGACGATTTCCGCATAAGCAAGCAACGAATCCGTCGTTCCTTGTTGGTTGCGTCTTCCCTAGAGTGACCGCACTGCCGCGCCATGTGGGCTGCGGCGTTCTCTTCATATCCCATGACCGAAGCCATCCTTTCCCGCGACGCCGTGCTCAGTGCCTGGCGCGATGCCCCGAGCCAGGCCTTCGAGGTTCGGCCCTTCGATGCACCCGTCGGTGCCGAAGTCATCGGCCTCGACATCGCCAAGCCCATCAACGACGCCGACTTCGCGCGCCTGCACCGTGCGCACCTCGACCACCACGTGGTGGTGTTCCGCGACCAGCGTGTCTCGCCCGACGACCACGTGGCCTTCAGCCGCCGCTTCGGCCCGCTGCAGATCCATGTGCTGCACCAGTTCCAGCTCAACGGCCACCCGGAGGTACTGATCGTCTCCAACATCAAGGAGAACGGCGAGCCCATCGGGCTGGGCGATGCAGGCGTGTATTGGCACTCGGACCTGTCGTACAAAGAGATCCCCAGCCTCGGCTCGCTGCTGCATGCGCAGGAGCTGCCGAGCGAAGGCGGCGACACGCTCTTCGCAGACCAGCACCTGGCGTGGGAGACGCTGCCGCCCGAGCTGCAGCAGCGCATCCTGCCGCTGAAGGCCGAGCACAGCTACCTCGCGAAGTACGAGGCGTTGCGTGCGAAGAACCCGTGGCGGCCGAAGCTCTCGCAGGCGCAAATCGACCAGGTGGCGCCTGCGGTGCAGCCGGTGGTGCGCACCCATCCGGAGACCGGCCGCAAGGCACTGTTCGTCAGCGAGCATTTCACGACCGGCATCGTCGGCCTGCCGAAAGAAGAGGGCGACGCACTGCTGGCCGAACTGTTCGCGCACAGCGTGAAGCCCGAGTTCGTGTATCGGCATCAATGGAAGCCGCATGACCTGGTGTTCTGGGACAACCGCTCGCTCATGCACCTGGCGGCCGGCACGCCCGACCACCTCCGCAGAAAACTGTTCCGAACCACCATCGAAGGCGATCGTCCTTTCTGACATGAACAAGCTCTATCGCAAAACGGCCGCGACCCTCGCCGGCCTGGGCCTCGCCATTTCCAGCCTCGCGGCGCATGCCGAAGGGCAGATCCGCATTGCTGAGCAGTTCGGCATCGTCTACCTGCTGCTCAACGTCGCGCAGGACCAGAAGCTGATCGAGAAGCACGCCAAGGCGGCGGGCATCGACGCCAAGGTCGAGTGGGTCAAGCTTTCGGGCGGTTCGGCGGTCAACGATGCGCTGCTGTCCGGCAACATCGAAATCGCCGGTGCCGGGGTCGGACCGCTGCTGACCATTTGGGACCGCACCAAGGGCCGCCAGAACGTGAAGGGCGTGGCCTCGCTCGGCAACTTCCCGTACTACCTGGTGAGCAACAACCCGGCCGTGAAGACCATCGCCGATTTCACCGAGAAGGACCGCATCGCGGTGCCCGCCGTCGGCGTGTCGGTGCAGTCGCGTGTGCTGCAGCTGGCCTCGGCCAAGCTGTGGGGCGACAAGGAATTCGCCAAGCTCGACAAGATCAGCGTGGCGGTGCCGCACCCCGATGCAGCCGCGGCCATCATCAAGGGCGGCACCGAGATCACGGGCCACTTCGGCAACCCGCCGTTCCAGGAGCAGGAGCTGGCCGGCAATCCGCAGGCGCACATCGTGCTGAACTCGTACCAGGTGCTCGGCGGCCCGGCATCGGCGACGGTGCTCTATGCCACCGAGAAATTCCGCGCCGAGAACCCGAAGACCTACCAGGCCTTCGTCGAGGCGCTGAACGAAGCCGCGCAGTTCGTCACCGCAAACCCCGAGAAGGCGGCCGACATCTACATCAAGGTCAGCAACGCGAAGATCGACCGCGACCTGCTGCTGAAGATCATCAAGAACCCCGAGGTGCAGTTCAAGACCACGCCGCAGAACACCTACCAGCTGGCCGAGTTCATGCATCGCGTGGGCGCCATCAAGAACAAGCCGGCGTCGGTGAAGGACTACTTCTTCGACGACGCGCAGAACGCGCAAGGCAACTGACATGGCGGTCCGTTTTCTGAAGGGCGCCGTGGCCGTCCTCGTCGCCGCCGTGGCGCTGCAGGCCAACGCCGAAGGCAAGATCAGCATCGCGCAGCAGTTCGGCATCGGTTATCTGCTGCTCGACGTGGTGCGCGACCAGCAGCTCATCGAGAAGCACGGCAAGCAGCAGGGCGTGGACGTGCAGGTCGAATGGGCCAGCATCTCGGGCGCCACCGCGATGAACGAGGCGCTGCTGGCCGGCGCACTCGACGTGGTGTCGGCCGGCGTGCCGCCGATGCTCACGATGTGGGACCGCACCAAGGGCAGGCAGAACGTGAAGGCGGTGGCCGCGCTCGGCTCGCTGCCCAACTACCTGCTGAGCAACAGCCCGCGCGTGAAGACGCTCAAGGACCTGGGCGAGAAGGACCGCATCGCGGTGCCGGCCGCGGGCGTTGGCTTCCAGTCGCGCACGCTGCAGATCGAGACCGCGAAGCTGTTCGGCAAGGACGACTTCAAGCGCTTCGACACCATCTCGGTCAGCCTGCCGCATCCGGAGGCGACCGCGGCGCTGATCGCGGGCGGCTCGGAGATCAACACGCACTTCTCGAGCGCGCCCTTCTACTACCAGGCGCTGGACGCGAACAAGGCGATCCACAAGGTCATCAGCAGCTACGACATCCTCGGCGGGCCGGCGACCTTCAACGTGCTCTACACGACGCAGAAGTTCCACGACGAGAACCCGAAGACCTACAAGGCCTTCTATGCGGCGCTGGTCGAGGCGGCGCAGATCGTGAAGGCCGACAAGGCCAAGGCGGCGGACATCTTCATCCGTGTGCAGAAGTCCAAGCTCTCGCCCGAGCTGGTGCGCCGCATCATTGAAGACCCGGAAAATGACTTCACCGTGTCGCCGCATCGCAGCTACGTGTATGCCGACGAGCTGCACAAGCTCGGCGTGCTGAAGAACAAGGCGGTGTCGTGGAAGGTCTACTTCTTCGACGAGGCCTACGCGCAGCCGGGTTCGTGATGTCGAACCTCGGCTCTCATGCGCTGCGCGCTGCCCCGCCCGCTTCTTCGCAGTCGGCACTCGTTCCGCGACCGGGCCGGCCGCTCAACCGTCCGGGCCAGGTGTCTGCGGCATATTCACCCGACGCACCCGATTCGGCCTTGCTCCAGGTCGACGGCGTGAGCCTCGAGTACCGCACGCCGGAACGCGTGGTGCGTGCCACGCACCGCGTGAGCTTCGACGTGCATGCGGCCGATCGCTTCGTGCTGCTGGGCCCCTCGGGCTGCGGCAAGTCGACGCTGCTGAAGGCGGTGGGCGGCTTCATCGCGCCGGTGGAGGGCGAGATCCGGCTCGACGGGCACCGCGTGCGCGCACCAGGGCCGGACCGCATCGTCGTGTTCCAGGAATTCGACCAGTTGCCGCCGTGGAAGACGGTCAGACAGAACGTGATGTTCCCGCTGCTCGCGTCGAAGACGCTGGGCCGCAGGGAGGCCGAGGAGCGCGCGCTGCACTACCTGGCCAAGGTCGGCCTCGACAAGTTCGCCGATGTGCATCCGCACCAGCTCTCCGGCGGCATGAAGCAGCGCGTGGCCATCGCCCGTGCGCTGGCCATGCAGCCGCGCGTGCTGCTGATGGACGAGCCCTTCGCCGCGCTCGACGCGCTCACGCGCCGCAAGATGCAGGAAGAGTTGCTCGAGCTGTGGGACGAGGTGCGCTTCACGCTGCTCTTCGTCACGCACTCGATCGAAGAGGCGTTGGTGGTGGGCAACCGCATCGCCTTGCTGTCGCCGCACCCGGGGCGCATGCGCGCCGAGATCAACAGCCACGACTTCGGCCTGGGCAGCCTCGGCGGCGCCGAGTTCCAGGCGACAGCCACACGCATCCACGACATGCTGTTCGAGGAAGAAGTCGAGGAGGGCGCTGCGCCATGAGTTCATCGCTGACCCCGCCGATCCGGCCCGAATACGAGAACCGCCTCGAGCCCTTCACCGAGCTGCCGGTCGAGCGCGTGCTGCCCTTCGGAACGCGCCTGTGGTCGCAAGGCTGGCTGCGCAAGGGTGTGATCCTGGCCGTGCTCGCCGTGCTGTGGGAACTGGCCGCGCGCTGGCAGGACAACGACCTGCTGCTGCCCACCTTCATTGCGACCGCGCGGGCGCTTGTGGAGGGCCTGGCCAGCGGCGAGCTGGTCGAGAAGGTGCGCATCTCGCTGGCGGTGCTGCTGCAGGGCTACATCGCCGGCGTGCTGCTGGCCTTCGGCCTCACCACGCTGGCGGTGTCGACGCAGATCGGGCGCGACTTGCTGGACACGCTCACGTCGATGTTCAACCCGTTGCCGGCCATCGCGCTGCTGCCGCTGGCCTTGCTGTGGTTCGGCCTCGGGCGCGGAAGCCTGGTCTTCGTGCTGATTCATTCGGTGCTGTGGCCGCTGGCGCTCAACACCTACGCAGGCTTCCAGGGCGTGCCCGAGACGCTGCGCATGGCAGGCCGCAACTACGGCCTGCGTGGCTTGCGCTACGTGCTGCAGATCCTCGTGCCCGCGGCGTTGCCGGCCATCCTGTCGGGGCTCAAGATCGGCTGGGCCTTTGCCTGGCGCACGCTGATCGCGGCCGAACTCGTGTTCGGCGCCTCGTCGGGCAAGGGCGGGCTGGGTTGGTACATCTTCCAGAACCGCAACGAGCTTTACACCGACCGTGTGTTCGCCGGGCTCGCGCTCGTGGTGCTGATCGGCCTGGCGGTCGAGAGCTTCGGTTTCGCGACGCTGGAACGGCTCACGGTCCGCAAGTGGGGCCAACAGCGATAGCCGCACGGCGCGGAGCACCGATGCACGACGTCTTAATTTGAACGGAGAAGCTATGTCCAAGGACCGCTGGAAATTCGAAACGCTGTCGGTGCACGCCGGCTATTCGCCCGAGCCGACGACGCGCGCCGTGGCGCCACCGATTTACCAGACGGTGGCCTATGCCTTCGACAGCGCGCAGCACGGTGCCGACCTGTTCGACCTGAAGGTGCCGGGCAACATCTACACGCGCATCAACAACCCGACGCAGGACGTGCTCGAGCAGCGCGTGGCGGCGCTCGAAGGCGGCATTGCCGCGCTGGCGCTGGCGTCGGGGCAGGCGGCGGTGACCTATGCCATCCAGACCATCGCGGAGGCGGGCGACAACATCATCAGCAGCACGGCGCTCTACGGCGGTACGTACAACCTGTTCGCGCACACGCTGCCGCAGTTCGGCATCACGACGCGCTTCGCAGACCATCGCGACCCGAAGAGCTTCGACGAACTGTTCGACGAGAAGACCAAGGCCGTGTTCGTCGAATCGCTCGGCAACCCCGCCGGCAACGTGACCGACATCGCGGCCATCGCCGAGATCGCGCACCGCCATGGCGTGCCGCTGATCGTCGACAACACCGTGCCGTCGCCGTACCTGAGCCGGCCCATCGAGCACGGCGCCGACATCGTGGTGCATTCGCTCACCAAGTACCTGGGCGGCCACGGCACCAGCATCGGCGGCGCCATTGTCGATTCGGGCAAGTTCCCTTGGGCGAAGCACAAGGAGCGCTTCAAGCGGCTGAACGAGCCCGACCCGAGCTACCACGGCGTGGTCTACACCGAAGCGCTCGGCGCGGCGGCGTATATCGGCCGCGCGCGCGTGGTGCCCCTGCGCAACACCGGTGCCGCCATCTCGCCTTTCAACGCCTTCCTGATCCTGCAGGGCATCGAGACGCTGGCGCTGCGCATGGACCGCATCAGCAGCAACGCGCTGGCCGTGGCGCAGCATCTCAAGAAGAGCCCGGCCGTGAAGTGGGTCAACTATGCGGCGCTCGAGGACCATCCCGACCATGCGCTCGCGCAGAAGTATTTCGGCGGCCGGTCGAGCGGCGTGCTGACCTTCGGCATCGGCGCCGGCCGCGAGGGCGGGGCGAGATTCCTCGACGCGCTGCAGCTTTTCACCCGGCTCGTGAACATCGGCGACGTGCGTTCGCTCGCCACCCATCCCGCATCGACCACGCACCGCCAGCTGTCCCCCGCCGAACTGGCGCGCGCCGGCGTCACCGAAGACACGGTGCGCCTGTCCGTCGGCATCGAACACATCGACGACCTGCTCGCCGACCTCGACCAGGCGCTGGCCGCCTGAGCCTTTCCGCCATCCACTTTTTCATCCAACCGAAAGAAGCACCATGTCCATCCAAGCCATCAACGTCCGCAACCAGTTCAAGGGCAAGGTCAAGGAGATCATCCGCGGCGACGTCGTCTCCGAAGTCGACGTCGAGACGCCGTGGGGCATCGTGACCTCGGTCATCACCACCCGCTCGGTCGACGAGCTTCAGCTCAAGCCCGGCTCCGACGTGGTCGCGCTGGTGAAGTCGACGGAGGTGTCGATCGCGAAGCTGTGAGGCGCATGCTCGGGCGGCTGCGGCCCGTGTGCAGCCGACAGCGCCTGCCGATGCATCGAGGCCGACACCTTGCGCTCGGTGGCGAGCCAGCCGAGAAAGGCTTCCACTTCGCTGCTGTCCATTTCCGCCAAGTGTCGGATGTCGTGAAGCGGACGAAGGCGCGGAGCCAGTGAACACGCGACTACAACGGCGGCGACATCTGGGCCACGGGGGCTCGGACCGCACTGCTGCGCGGGCCGGGGGATGCATCAGGTTCCTTACATGGTCTGCCTGCGACTTGTCATTTATCGCTTGCCACGCGGTCGTTTGCAAGGCAAATTCGAGTTGGCACGGACATGCAGATTTTGCCGTCAGACCGGTGCTGCATGAATGAACAGTCAAGACGCCGCAGCGCCAGACTCCATGCAGGTTTCGACTGGTCGATAGGCTCGATGTTGTGGAGACACCCAGCAGTGTTACGCAGCGATCCTGTATTCCTATAGCCAAGTTAGCTGCCTTAAGTTCTGGACGATGATTACGCACTACTGCCGCTCTGCCAAAGCAGTCGCGAACATACTCGAATATGGGTTCGCTTGGGTTGCGAATCCACGCAGGCTCACCCATTTTCTAATGCCTCATCACGACTTCTCGTCGCGAGAGCCGCAGCAGTTCGGAATGGTCTCGTTCACCGATATTGAGCCTGCAGATGCTTCTGCGCATGCCGAGCAATTCGGACCCTTCGGAATCGTGATGACCGAGAAGTGGGCCAAGGCCCAGCAGGCGCAAAGGGTGATCTATGTTGACGAAGTAGGGCCCGTCTCGGACATGTGGTTGGCTCTCTTCATGAAGGCGTATGAAGATGTGAAAACATCTATCGGCGAATCAGAGGATTCCTTCCGAACGATGGCATATGAGAACAAAGTGATTGCTGGCCTCGTAGGAGCCGAAATCTGGCCATACCTCTTGCAACTCTACGAGTACATGGAGCCCGGGATCGTCGCCCACGAAAGAGAATGGAGAGTAGTAAACAAGGAGCCGATCTACTCGCTGAGCTCGTCGAAAACAGAGGCAATTGCGGCTGTGTCTCCGCCGCAGAACTGGGCGAAATACCTAAATGTTCTACACGCTCCCCGTGAGGGAGTTCGCGCTCTCGTTTGCCCATCGTCTTCGCGCGAGAAGGTGCTCGCTACCGTTCCGGAAGGGTTCAAGACTGTGCCCATCATCGAAACGATCGGCTAACCAATCCTTCAAGCGGAACCCCTACGGCGGCCCGCCTAAATCAAACGTTAGGCAGCGTCATCTACCCCCCCCGGAGTATCTCCATGAAAACTGCTAGCACCATCTTCGGCGTACTCTTGGCGCTCATTGGCATCGTTTGGATACTCCAAGGCCTGAACGTACTGCCGGGCAGCTTCATGACCGGCCAAATTCAATGGGCAGCATATGGCGCCATCGCCCTTGCCATCGGTTGCGTGCTGCTCTACGTGGGCCGCCGAGGTGGTCGTAAGCCTGGGGCTGGGCGTTGATGTGAGCGCCGTCGGAGTTATCAACCCCGTGCCTAACTGGGCGTTCAACGCGCAAGCCAACACTGGCCATGGCTTCACCATTTTTATGGCCCGTGTTGGTGCCCTCCGTGCTTCGCGCTCCGGCGCCGGTTAACTTTGGCGTTTGGCCGCACAAAACACACTGTCCGTGGACCGCCTCCTTCAAGAACTCCAAGCGCTCGAAGTCGAACTCCACCACCCTTGGGTTCGGTGCAGTCGTGAACGACTGGAGGAATTGCTGCACCCCGAGTTCCATGAGGTCGGCCGCTCTGGCCGCGCATACAGCCGCGAGACCATCGTCAACTTCCTGGCGGCACAGGAATCGCAGCCTGTCGTGGCGTCGGATGCGTTCTCGGTCTCTGAACTCAGTCCGGGGGTTGCCCTCCTCAACTATCGTTCGGCGCACGTTGAAAAAGGCAAGTCCTTGGTGAACCACACGCTCCGTTCATCCGTCTGGCTGCAGACAAACGCGGGTTGGCAACTGCGCTATCACCAAGGCACCGCAGCAGCGGAATCATGGTGAGCATCATCGTGCGCGGTGGGGACGGCCGGTCAGCCTCCGTCGAAGCGCAGGTTAGCCGCGCTCACTAGGCGAACGCGCGGACCGAAGCTTTCGATGTTGCTCAACGTGATGTTGTGGTGCGCGATGACTTGCGGCGCCGACAGCGCCGCGTTGCCGGCGGAGGTGTGCGCGTCCTCCACCAGCGTCACGGGGTAGCCCAGCGCGAGGGCGCGACGCGTCGTGGTGTCGACGCAGAACTCCGTGTGCATGCCGCAGATCACGAGTTCGTCGATGCTGTGCTGCTGCAGCACCTCTTGCAGCGTCGTGCGGTGGAAGGAATCGGCGGCGGTCTTGCGCAGGCGCAGGTCGGTCGGCAGCGCTTCGAGACCGTGTGCCAACTGCCAGGCGGCGCTGCCATGTTCGAGATAACCGCCGCCCGACTCGTGCTGGATGAAGATCACCGGACGGCCCGCGGCGCGGGCCTTGGCGGTCACCTGGTTGATGCGATCGATGGTTGGCGCTGCCTCGAAGGCGGCGCTGTCGCCCTCGCACAGGCCCTGTTGGACATCGATGACGAGGATGGCGGTGTTCATGCCGCCGAGTATCGCAAAGCGCCGATTCAGTCGATGAGCAGGGGCGGCCGGCGGATTTCCACCGTGCCGCGGTTGGCATCGACGCCCATGCCGTAGAGGCCGGCCTGCCACCGGCTGGGCTTCGAGCCGGAAGGTGGCCTGCGTGGCCGGCGACCTGGTACAGGTGGCGAATGAATTCGGCCTGTGTGCGGCGCAGGAAAGCCTGGTGCAGTTCGCCGGCGGCGCAGCGCTTTCTCGATGCGCTGCCGCAGGTGCCGGGCGCCGTCGGCCGTCGCCGGGTGGATGACGCAGCCAACGGCCTGGTTTCCCTGCAGGCTCGGGCGTCGGGGCCTGTCTCAGGGCACCTCGATGGCCGGGCGTTGCGGTGCGTCGCGCTGCAGGCACCGAGGTTCGCTCGCCGTCACGCCGGCGAATCGCCAGGCAGCGAGCCGGCTGTTCTGGGCGACGAGCTCGAAGCGCGGGTCGTTCAGCCACGGCCAGGACTGCGGTGCGGATCGTGGGCCGACGAGCCACGTCGTGCGGGCAACGCACAGCACCGACGCCGCATCGCCGCTGCGGATCAGTACCGAGCGTCCCTGATCGGGGTCGAAGCGCGCGGCGTCGCTCATCTCCTTGCGCCAGTTGTCGTGCTGCGGGATGGCCGGGTCGTCCCAGTCGCCGAGCACCATCACGGGGTGGGTCAGGCGCCAATAGAACGGGAGTTCGTAGACGTAGACATCGAGCATGAGCACCTGGTCGTCTTGGGCGATGGGCCTGCCCGCCGGCAACGGCAGGCGGGCGCCGGGCGGCGTGCCGAATCGATCCGCCGCCAGGACGGCGAGCACACAAACGATCGCAGCGGCGCCGGCGGTCCAGCGCGGCAAGCGGCGCGCACCTCCCTCGGTGGCCGCCGGGCGCTGCAGTGCCCGGGCGATCAGGTAGGCCAGCGGCGGCAGTGCGGGGAGCACGTAGCCGATCAACTTGGAGCGAGGCAGCGAAAAGAACACGACGATGACCACCAGCCACACCAGCATCAGCCTGTCGATGTCGCCGAGGCCGAATCGCCACTGCCTTCGCGGCCTGACCGCCAGCCAACCGACCCAGGGCAGTGTCAGCAGGCCGATCACCGGCACGTAGAACCAGAGCGGTTCGACATTGTTGAAGCCGCCCGCGGCGAAGCGGCGGAAGTGCTGCGTCACGACGAAGTAGTCGAAGAAGTCCGCATACCGCAGTTGCATCGCGACGAACCACGGCATCGCGATGGTGGCGAAGAGCAGCCAGCCCGGCCACCATGCCAGCAGCCCAAGCCTGCGCGCCTTGCGTGCCGCCAGCACCCAGCCGATGAAGATGACGCCGGGCAGCAGCAGGCCGATGAGCCCCTTCGCCAGCACGCCGAGCGCCGCGGAGGCGAACGCGAGTGCGAGCGGCATCCGCCACGGCTCGCCGGCTTCCCGCGCCAGTGCCGCATGCGCAGCGAACAGGAGGGTGACGGTGATGCAGCCCGCCACCAGCATGTCGAGATTGGCGAACTGCGCACCGATGTAGAGAAAGGGCATGGTCACGAAGACCCCCGCCGCCGCCCGGGCCACGGGGGCGCTGTCCCACCGGCGCAGAAACAGCCACAGCGCGGTGGCCGCCGCCGTGGCGCCGAGCATCGAGGGCAGCCGCGCGGCCCACTCCGACACCCCGAACACCGACATGGCCGACGCGCCGATCCAATAGAACAGCGGCGGCTTGTGGAAGAAGGGCAGGCCGTCGAGGCGAGGCACGACCCAGTCGCCGGTGCGCAGCATTTCCAGCGCGACACCGACGTACCGGCCTTCGTCCGGCGCGGTGAGATGCCGCAGCCACGCGGTGGCGGCGAGCCAGCAGAAGATCGCCAGCACGCCGAGCGCGATTTCCAGCCCGCGGAGCCAGTTGCCGAGCGCCCTCACGATGCCCGCTCCGCGAGGCCGATGCCCCGTTCCTCGCTCACCACATACAGTGGGCGGGCCTTGACCTCTTCGAAGATGCGCGCGACGTACTCGCCGACGATGCCGGTCGAGATCATCTGGATGCCGATGAAGAACATCAGGCTCACCATGATGGTTGACCAGCCCGAGACGGCGTCGCCTGCGACGAAGTGGTCGACGATCAGGAACAGGCCATACGCGAATGCGGGCGCCGCGATCAGCACCCCCATGATGCTCACAAGCCGCAGAGGCCAGGTCGTGAAGGACGTCAGACCGTCGATGGCCAGTTGCGCCAGCCGGTAGGTGTTGAACCGGCTGGTGCCCTCGGCACGCGGGGCCGGGGCGTAGGGCAGCGGGACGGCTCGAAAGCCGACCCAGGCGTACAGGCCCTTCATGAACCGGTTGCGTTCGGGAAGAGCCATCAGCGCATCGACCACGCGCCTGTCCATCAGGCGGAAGTCGCCCGCATCCTTGGGAATCGCGAATCGCGCCTGTGCGTTGATCAGTCGATAGAAGAGCGCGCTGCCCCAGCGTTTGAAGGGGGGCTCGTCGTGGCGTCCCTGGCGCACGGCATACACCACCTGCGCGCCGTTGTGCCACTGCGCCAGCATGTCGCGGATCAGCGCCGGCGAATGTTGCAGATCGCCGTCGAGCATCACGACAGCATCACCGTGGCTCGCCTTGAGGCCGGCGCTCAGGGCGGCCTCCTTGCCGAAGTTGCGCGACAGGCGGATGTACCGGAAACCCGACAGCTCGCACCAGGGCGAGACGGCCGACAACGTGTCGTCGGTGCTCCCGTCGTCGATCACCAGGATTTCCCAGCGCATGCCGGTCGAGGCGAGGATTTCCTCCAGGCGTGGCAGCATCACGCGAAGATTCGCTGCTTCGTTGAAGCAGGGAATGACGCAGGAAAGAGTGTGTTCGACGGCGGTATCTGCAGGGGCCGGCGAGACCGCTGGGCCATGCGCTGCAAGGGGCGCGCCCCCGACAGGTTGTGGCGCTTCGAACGGGGCGCTGTTCATGGCGTACCTCCGTACACCGGCCCCGTGCCGGCTGTCGGTCGCCGTGGACGGCGCCAGAGCAGTCCGAGCACGGCGGCCATCACCGTGCCCAGTGCCAGGCCCGCTGCGATGTCCAGCGGGGTGTGCACACCGACGTAGATGCGCGCCCAGCCCACCATGCAGGCCAGTGCCAGAGCGATGATGCCCGTGCGTCGCAGGCCGGCGCGCATGAGCAGCGCGACGGCGACGAAGAACATGACGGTGGCGTGCGTGCTTGGCAGCGAGGGGCTGCTGCCGTGCGCGATGTACGCCGGCACCCAGCCTGCGACGAAGGGTCTCGGGATGTCGAGGCGGGCCGCGATCGCGTGCGACAGCACCGATGCCAGCGCGGCGCCGGCGGCTACGGCGAGCAGGTAAAGCGTGTCGGCGCGCCGCTGCCAGGCGGCCCAGCCGATGGCGGCGGCGCAGGCCCAGGCGCCCCACAGCGCCAGAAGCCGCGCGACGAAGAGCAGTGTCGGCGAGGGGCTGCTGCCGGGGGAGAGCGCGTGCAGAAGGGTGAGATTCAGTGCATTCATGACGACTGCACCGCGAAGAACGAGGGCGTGCAGGATCGCGCGGCGCCGCAGCTGCGCCGGAAGAGGGGAGTCATTGGAAAACCTTTGGACCAGGAAGAGGGAAACCCACCGCGCGACGGGCGCGGTCGGGCCGTGACGCCGCATGGGGCGCCGGTTCTTCAAGTCGTCAGGGGTGGGGCCGTGGGCGGAGGCTGTGTCCGCCACGGCGCAGTCGGCGGTGGTGCCCCGCCGGTGTGCGCAACGGGTTTCGGCGTGATCTGCGCGCGGGGGCACGCCGGCCATGCGAGGGCCACCGCCAGGGGCAGCATCAGGCCCACCAGGGCCATCAGCACGTCGAGGCCCTGATGCAGGGTGTCGGGCACGTCGATGTGCGCGGCCGTCGGGACGTACAGCGTCGTCTCGAGTTCCTGCCGGTGCGCCGCGCGATCGTCGGGCGAGAAGACCGCCATGGCTTCCGCATTCCGGACCCGGAAGCCCGGCTCGTCTTCCCAGCCGTCCTGTCGGAAATGGGTGAAGAGGAAGGGCTGCAATGCCGCCAGCAGAACGCCAGCGACGCACCACCAGAGGCAGTGCGTTGCGACAAGACGACGAAGCCGGGTGATTTGCACGGCTCGGATTCTAAAAGTTCGCCTGGAGGCTTGCATGAACGGGCTGTTCAGGTTAGGGCATGGGTGCATGGCTTGCGCGTCTGGCGAAGTCAGGTTCGCCACCGGGACGCAAGGGCACAATGCCACCGCTCGTGGCGAGGCCGCGCTCGACGAACACCTTCAACCCGCTCCATGTTCTACAAACGCTATTTCCCGGGTCAGGTGGTCGCATCGGGCGGCAATCGGTGGGACTGGGCCTTGCTGCCGCTGGTGCTGGCGCTGCTCTTCGCCCTGGCCTATGGCGGCTCCCAGATGGCGCGGCCCTATCAGCTGGGCCAGTCGATGCCGATCAGCCTCGACCCGCTGTTGCTGCCCTACTACCTGCTGCGCACCACGCTGCGCATGTTCCTCGCGCTCGCGGCGTCGCTGGTGTTCGCCTGCGTCTTCGCGGCGGTCGCGGCCAAGTACCGCGCGGCCGAACGGGTGATGGTGCCAATCCTCGACATCCTGCAGTCGATCCCGATCCTGGGCTTCCTGTCGATCACGGTCACGGGCTTCATCGCGCTGTTCCCGGGCAACCTGCTCGGCGTGGAATGCGCGGCCATCTTCGCCATCTTCACCTCGCAGGCCTGGAACATGGCCTTCAGCCTGTACCAGTCGCTGCGCACGGTGCCGGCCGAGCTGCGCGAGGCGGCGCAGGTCTTCCAGCTCTCCGGCTGGCAACGCTTCTGGCGGCTCGAGCTGCCCTTCGCGATGCCGGGCCTGCTGTGGAACATGATGATGTCGATGTCCGGCGGCTGGTTCTTCGTGGTCGCCTCGGAAGCGATCTCGGTGTCGAACCAGAGCATCAAGCTGCCGGGCGTGGGGTCGTACATCGCGATGGCGATCGAGGCGCGCGACCTGGCCGCCATCGGCTGGGCCATCGGCGGCATGCTGGTGGGCATCGTGCTGTACGACCAGCTCTTCTTCCGCCCGCTGATCGCGTGGGCCGACAAGTTCCGCTTCGAGGAAGGCAGCGGCGACGAGGCACCGCGCTCGTGGCTGCTGACCTGGCTGCGCCGCACCGACCGGCTGCAGCGCGTCGGTCTCGTCTTCACGCGCCTCATCGACTGGTCGGTGGTGCGGCTCCGGCGCGACCACGACGGCACGTCGATCAAGGCGCGGCCCCGGCCGCCCAACGCCACCATCGAGCGCGTGTGGGACGCCACACTGGCCGCGGCCGTGCTGCTGGCAATCGTCTGGCTCGGCCGCTTCATCCACACCGAGGTCGGCTGGTCGGAGGTCGCGCATGTGTTCGTGCTCGGCTTCTACACCATGGTGCGCGTGCTGGTGCTGATCGCGCTGGCCGCGCTGGTGTGGGTCCCGGTGGGCGTGTGGATCGGCATGAACCCGCGCTGGGCCGGGCGCTTGCAGGGTGTGGCGCAGTTCCTCGCCGCCTTCCCCGCCAACCTGATGTTCCCCGTGGCGGTGCTCTTCATCGTGCGCTGGCAGCTCGACCCCAACGTGTGGCTCTCGCCGCTGATGGTGCTGGGCACGCAGTGGTACCTGCTGTTCAACGTGATCGCCGGCGCGTCCAGCGTGCCGACCGAACTGCGCTACGCGGCCGGCAACCTGGGCCTCGGCGGCTGGCTGAAGTGGAAGCGCTACCTGCTGCCGGCGGTGTTCCCAAGCTTCGTGACCGGCGCCATCACGGCCAGCGGCGGCTCGTGGAACGCCAGCATCGTGGCCGAGTACGTCACCTGGGGCGACACCACGCTGCAGGCTGCGGGCCTGGGCAGCTACATCGCCCACATGACCGCCATCGGCGACTTCCCGCGCATCGCGCTGGGCATCGGCGTGATGTGCGTGTTCGTGATGGGCATGAACCATTTCGTCTGGCGCAAGCTCTACGCGCTGGCCGAAGACCGCATGCATTTCTGAAAGCGCCGCCATGACCGAAGCCATTATCGAACTCCAGGGCGTGGGCAAATCCTTCCGCTCGGCCGACGGCGCCGCGCGCTCCGTGCTCGAAGGCGTCGACTTCCACCTGGCACCGGGCGAGATCGTCGCGCTGCTGGGTCAGTCCGGCTCCGGCAAGTCGACCCTGCTGCGCATCATGGCCGGGCTGATCGGCGTGGACGCGGGCGACGTGCGCTATCGCGGCCAGCCGCTCTATGGCCCCGCGCGGGGCATCGCGATGGTGTTCCAGTCCTTCGCGCTGTTCCCCTGGCTGACCGTGCAGCAGAACGTGGAGCTCGGGCTGGAGGCCCGCGGCATCGAGCGCGTGGAGCGGGCCCGGCGTGCCGGTGCCGCCATCGCGCTGATCGGGCTCGCGGGCTTCGAGGGCGCCTTGCCGCGCGAACTCTCGGGCGGCATGCGGCAGCGCGTGGGCATCGCCCGCGCGCTGGTGGTCGAGCCCGAGGTGCTGCTCATGGACGAAGCCTTCTCGGCCCTGGACGTGCTCACCGGCGAGCGGCTGCGCGACGACATCCTGCAGCTCTGGGGCGCCGGCGCCATGCCGACCCAGGCCATGCTGGTCGTCTCGCACAACATCGAGGAAGCCGTGCTGATGGCCGACCGCGTGCTGATCTTCGCCAGCAATCCGGGGCATGTGCACGCCGAGCTGCCGATCACGCTGCCGCGTCCGCGCGACGTGGACAGCCTGGAGGTCCGCGCCCTGATCGACGAGGTCTACCGGCTGATGACCTCCGGTGCACCGAGCGCCGGACGCGTGCGCGACGAGACGGTGCACATGCACCTGAGCGACCGCCTGCCCGACGCCGACGTCGACCGCATGGAGGCGCTGCTGGAGATGCTGGTCGACGACGGGCGCAATGGCCGCGCGGACCTGCCGCAGCTGGCGGAGGAGGCGGAACTCGCCGACCACGAGCTGCTGCCGCTGGCCCGGGCGCTGGCCCTGCTGGGTTTTGCCAAGCTGGCGGATGCCGATCTGCACCTGACCGAGCTCGGCCGCTGCTACGTCGAGGGCGCCCACACGCTGCGTCAGCAGCTCTTCGGCCAACAGTTGCTCGCGCGCGTGCCGCTGGCCGCGCACATCCGGCACAGCCTGGAACAGGCGCCGTCGGGCGAGCTGCCGCAGGAGCCCTTCCTCCAGTTGCTGCGCGAGAGCCTCGATGCGCCGGTGGCCGAACGGGTGCTGCGCACCGCCATCGAATGGGGCCGCTACGGCGAAGTCTTCGAGTACGACTTGCGCACCGGTCTCATTCAGCTGCCGGAAGGCGATGCCGCTGCGGACGCACCGCCGCCGCGCTGACGGCCGATGCGTGGGCGGCGCCTCACTGCGCCGGGCAGGTGGCGCCGCTGCTGGCGATCAGCCCGCGCAGCTGCTGGGTCGTGGCCGAGTCGTCCGGACCGAAGGTGTTGCGGGTGAAGGTGCAGCCGTAGCTCGGCTGCGCCACTGTCGTGGACGTCACCACGTCGTCGCCGGCCGGCTTCACGCCGTCCTGCTCCCACCGGATCATGGCGTCGAAGGCTTCGGCCTGCTCGACGACGGTGAAGTCGCAGTGCGTGACACCGCGGATCGCGCGCTGCACCAGCCACTGGCCGTTGCCCTTGGCGGCCACGCGCTTCTGGTAGATCTGCTCCATGCTGAAGGGCACGTACAGGTCGCCCAGCGTGTGCAGCGTGACCACGGGGATGTGGATGTTGCCGCTCGTCACCGGAATCCAGCGCAGCCCGTCGCGCCGCAGCCGGTTGGCCTCCGGGTCGGCCGTGAGCCTCTGCGCCGTGGCGTTGAGCGTGGCGCTCGCCGCGGCGTCGTTGTCGATGGTGTAGGTGAAGCGGTTGGTGTCGATCACCGGCTTGTTCAGGATGCCGTTGACCGTGCCGTCGCCGCCGAACACGCCCCACACCGCCGAGAACGAGCCGCCATACGCCAGGCTCAGGTCGAACAGCGGGCGCTCGCCGCCGGTCAGGTTCTTGAGCACCGACTTGTAGCGGTTGCCCAGCGTGGTGGTGGTCACGGGCGCGGTCGGAAACTGGGTGAAGAGCGCGGCCGTCACCTGCGCCTGAATGTCGGCCCATTGGGTGAACGGATAGGTGGCCACGCCGGCCAGGGACTGCGCGCTGACCTGGGCGCCGGCGAAGTAGTCGAACAGTTCGGCGTCGCCGAGCACGCCGCACATCGGCACGGCGCCGTGGTAGCGCAGCCGGTTGTTCGCGGTGGCGAAGGCCTCGTCCTCGATGGCGGCGGCGGTGATGTGGCCGCCCATCGACACCCCGGTGATGTAGATGCGGCTCGGCGCGGCCAGCGGGCGGCTGTTGGCCGCCGCGATCTTGTTGAAGGCCAGGGCGAGCGCGTTGGTGTCCTCCACGCCGACGCGCACGTCGTAGTAGTTCTTGGTGTAGCTCGACGCCGCCCAGGCGTAGCCGTTGGCGATCAGATGGCGGCGGATCTGCGGGTTGCTGACGACCAGCGTGTTGCCGGTGCCGGCATAGCCGTGCGCGTACATCACCAGCTTGCCGTTCCAGTTGGCCGGCACCTCGACGCGGTAGGCGGCGCCGCCCAGCACGCCGGCCCAGCGGCTGGTGCTGCCGGGGTCGACGGTGTCGCCCGCGGCGACGGCCAGCGGTGCGAAGGTCGTGGCGTTCGGTTCAGCCGGCACATAGGCGGTGCGGCTGTCCTGCACGCGCGTCTCCTCGGGCACGGGCGAGGGGGCGGACGAGCTCCCGTCGCCGCCGCCGCCGCAGGCGGCGAGGGCGGCGGCTGCCACGAGGGCGAGCAGGAAGGGGCGGGCGCGGAGGGGTTCCATGGGGGTCTCCTTCTGGGGGGTGGCCATTTGCAGGGCGCCGTACGACCGTGCTTTGTGCGTGCAGACTAGGGCGCGAGCAAGCCCGGCACGCCAAGGGCTTACCCCAGGCCCGTATCGCATGGGCGACAAGCGGCCGCTACAGTGACGGCATGTCTCGCCCCCGTGCCTTCGCCACCCTGCTCGTCGCTTCGGCTGCGCTCTTCGCCGCCGGGGCCGGCGCGCAGGTGGTCCGGTGCGTCGACGCGGCGGGCAAGGTGCGCTACACCGACAGCGGCTGCGCGCCCGGCGATCGCCAGTCGGCGGTGGTGCTGGGCGCCGAGGCGACCCAGCCGTCGACAGTGCCGGAGACGAACCGCCGCCAGGAGCAGCTCGACAGCGTGGCGCGCGCCCGGCAGCTGCAGCGCGAATCGGTCGAGACGGTGCAGCGGCAGTCGGCGCCGGCCGGCGGCAGCGGCCTGGTGGTGATCGACCCGCGCGCCGAGCAGCGTGCCCAGGCCGAACGCGACCAGGCCGAGCGTCGGCAGCGCGAGGCGCAGCTGGCCGCCGACGAAGCGTGGCGCCAGGGCTACAGCGGACAGGGCGATGGTGGCTACTACCCGCGCCCCGCGCCACCCCCGCGCGACATGCGTCCGCGCCTGCGCCACTGCGACGCCGCGGGCTGCCGCGACAACATGGGCAACCACTACGACCCCCAGGGCAACGTCGACCGCTATGTGCGGCCCGACGGCCGCACCTGCCGGCCGGTCAACACCACCGTGGTCTGCCAGTAGGGAACCGAAAAGCGGTCCGATTGCCGGCGAGTCCGGCTAGAATTGTTAACGATAGTTAACTTTTTCGGGCGCCGCCTCGTCCCCGGAGCCTCATGGCCTCTCGCGGCGGACACGCTTGATCACAACGATTTGGTGGGATCATGAAGATCAAAGTCCTGACGGCGTATCCGAACGCGACCTGGGGTACGCATGCCGCGGAGTGGCTCTGTGCGGCGGCCGCGCTCGACGTGCACGGCGTGCACACGCTCACCGACGACGCCGAGGCGGCCGACGCCATCCTCTTCATGGAGGGGCACCAGGGGACGGACATGTTCATGGAAGAGGTGCTGTGGCATCCGCTGCGCCGCCGCTACCCCGACAAGACCTTCATCTATCACGACTGGGACTACGCCTTCCCGTTGATGCAGGGCGTCTATCCGTCGATCCGCGCCGCGCACCACAAGCCGGGGGTGTCCGCGGGTGGGGTGTATCTCGCACGCATCGAAGAAAACCACGCCGTGAGCCGTGCGCGGCAGCTGGACCTGCCCCAGGACCTGCTCTATTCCTTTGTCGGTGCGAACAATTGCGAGGTGCGCGATCGGATCCTCAAGGCCGAGGTGCCCGAGGCGTACGTGGCCGACACCACCCAACGGCATGCCTGGCTTCTGAGCCCCGAGGAGCGCGCGGCGTATGAAGGCGAATACGCGAGCGTCTGTGTGCGCAGCCGCTTCATGCTGTCGCCGCGCGGCATCGGGCCGAGCACCTATCGCCTGTTCGAGGCGATGGAGATGGGCCGCTGCCCGGTGATCCTGTCCGACGACTGGGTTCCACCGCCCTTCATTCCCTGGGAAAAATTCAGTCTCCGGGTCAAGGAGAGCCAGGTCGGCGATCTCCCGCGCATCTTGGCGGATGCGCCGCACGTCGCGCTCGGGCGCGCCGCGCGCGAGGCCTGGGAGCAGCATATCGACCGTCCGCACGCCTTTCACCACCTCGCGGAAACCCTGCAATGCATCGTCGAGCAGAAGGGGGCGCTCCAGGGCGCGCGGCGGCCTTACATCGACCTGCTCTCGTCGGACATGCGCAACCTGTATCTGCGGTCCCGGGCCAAGCGGGTCAAGCGTGCGCTGAAGTCCTTGCTGGCGTCGCGTCCCGCGCCCGCCTTGCCCGAAGCGGGCCGGCAGGGCGCAAAGCCTTAGCGGCCGACCGCGGCGCTTTTTGCGCTACAACCGCAGGCTGTTCCTCCATCGCGTGCCACGGGCACGGAGCCGGTCATGCATTCCTTCGACGTCGACGACATCGTCCGCGCCCTGCGCGATGCGCGCAACGAATGGCGCGATTCGCAGAAGCGCTCCCGCGAACCCGTGGGGCGCGAATTCCCGTCCCGCGAGGGGCTCGCCGAGATCGTCGAGGCGCTCAAGGGCGCACTGTTCCCGATGCGCCTGGGCCCGCCCGACCTGCGCCACGAGAGCGAAGACTTCTACGTCGGCCACACGCTGGACGCCGCGCTGCTTGGCCTGCTGACGCAGGCCAAGCTCGAACTGCGCTACGTCGGCCGCCAGCAGGCCATCGACGAGGCGGCGATCGATGCGCGCGCCACCGCAGCGGTGCGGGCCTTCGGCGCCTCGCTGCCGCAGATCCGCCGGATGCTCGACAGCGACGTGCTCGCCGCCTACCAGGGCGACCCGGCCGCGCGCAGCGTCGACGAGGTGCTGCTGTGCTACCCCGGCGTGCTCGCGATGATCCATCACCGCCTGGCGCACCGTCTGTACCAGCTCGGCCTGCCGCTGCTGGCGCGCATCGTGGCCGAGCTGGCGCACGGCCAGACCGGCATCGACATCCACCCGGGCGCGACCATCGGTGCCGGCTTCTTCATGGACCACGGCACCGGTGTGGTGATCGGCGAGACCGCGGTGATCGGCGAACGCGTGCGCCTGTACCAGGCCGTGACGCTGGGCGCCAAGCGTTTCCCGCTGGGTGCCGACGGCCACCTGCAGAAGGGGCTGCCGCGCCATCCGATCGTGGAGGACGATGTGGTGATCTACGCCGGCGCGACCATCCTGGGCCGCGTCACGCTCGGCGCGGGCGCCACCATCGGCGGCAACGTGTGGGTCACCGACGACGTGCCGCCGGGCGCCAGCGTGACGCAGGCCAGCCTGCAGAACCGGCCGTGCCCCTGAGCGCGATGGCAGATTTCATCTGTCACACACACGCGTCGGGCCGTATCGCCAGCGACATCGAGGCGGACCATACTGCGGTTGTCGCCTCTTCAAAGCGCCAAAGGACATCGCCATGAACGCCACCGTGAACCCTCTGCTCGTGCCGGACCCGGCCACCGACCACATCCTCGGGCCGGCCGATGCGCGCGTCACGCTCGTCGAGTACGGCGATTTCGAGTGCCCGTCCTGCGCCCAGGCGTTCCCGGCGGTGAAGATCGTGCTCGACCAGTTCGGCCGTCAGGTGCGTTTCGTCTTCCGCCACTTCCCCCTGCGCGAGGTGCATCCCCACGCCGAACTCGCGGCCGAGGCCGCCGAGGCGGCCGGCGCGCAGGGCCGGTTCTGGCCCTACCACGATCTGCTCTTCACGCACCAGCACCGTCTGGGCGAGGCGCATCTGCGCGACCATGCGCAGCAGGCCGGCCTGGACATGGCGCGTTTCGAGAACGAGATGCGCGACCACGTCTACCTCCAGCGCGTGCAGGAGCAGATGCAGGTGGCCGATCAGCTGCGCGTGCGCGCCACGCCAAGCTTCTACCTCAACGGCGCCTTCGTCGACGTGTCCTTCGGCCTGACGCACCTGCAACAGGCCATCGAGAGCGCGCTCGCGCGGGGCTGAGCCTTTTTCCTTTTTCATCGTCTGGAGATTTCATGAGCCACTACAAGATCGCTGTCGTCATCGGCAGCCTGCGCAAGGATTCCTTCAACCGCAAGCTCGCCCTGGCGCTGGCCCACCTGGCGCCGTCGGACTTCACCTTCGAGCATGTCGAGATCGGCGATCTGCCGCTCTACAACCAGGACGACGACGGCCATCAGGCCCCGGCCGTGAAGCGGCTCAAGTCGGAGATCGCCGCGGCGCAGGGCCTGCTCTTCATCACGCCGGAATACAACCGCTCCTTCCCGGGCGTGCTCAAGAACGCCATCGACCACGCCTCGCGGCCCTATGGCCAGAGCGCCTGGGGCGGCAAGCCGGCGGGCGTGATCGGCGTGTCGGTCGGCGCCATCGGCACGGCGCTGGCGCAGCAGCACCTGCGCAACGTGCTGGCCTACCTCGACGTGCCGACGCTCGGCCAGCCCGAAGCCTTCATCCAGAACAAGGAAGGTCTGTTCGACGACAAGGGCCATGTGTCGGAAGCCAGCCGGCAGTTCCTGCAGGGCTGGATGGACAAGTACGTCGAGTGGGTCAAGCGGCACAACCTCGCCAAGCTGGCCTGATCCGCACGCTGCGTGCGGTGGTGCTGGTCAACCGCCGCAGCCGACGGCCAGCCGCTCAGGCGGCGAGCGTGGCGACGCCCTGATTCGCAGCCTCGGCCGTGACGGCGCGGATGTCCGCACGGGCCGATTCGATCGCTGCCGCCTTGGCCGCGTCGCCCATGGCCAGGCCTTCGGCACGCACGATGCGCACGTCCGTGATGCCGAAGAAGCCGAAGATCGCCTTCAGGTAGCTCTCCTGGTGTTCCAGGGCACGGCCGCCCTCGCTGGTCGAGTACACACCGCCGCGGGTGGAGGCCACGATCACGGTCTTGCTGCCGGCCAGGCCGACCGGGCCCTTCTCGGTGTACTTGAAGGTGCGGCCCACTTGCGCCAGTCGGTCGATCCAGGCCTTGAGCTGGCTGGGCACCGAGAAGTTGTAGAGCGGCGCGCCGACCACGATGACATCGGCGGCCAGGAACTGGCTCACCAGTTTTTCGGACACGGCGTTCTCGCGCTTCTGCGCTTCGGTCGGCTCGGCCACCGCGACCTTGATGCCGAGGGCATTGGCGTCGAAGTGGTTGGGCGTGTCGACGGCGAGGTCGAGGTGCTCGACAGTGGTGTCCTGGTGCGCGCGGCGCCATTCGGCCACGATCTCCGTGGTCAGCTGGCGGGAGACGGAGTGGGTGCCCAGCACGCTGGAATCGACTTGCAGCAGTTTCATGATCGTTCGCTCACTTTCGGTTGAAGGCTCGGCGCGGAAGGCCGGCATGGCAAGAATTCTATTTTTGAGGTGAGTCGGCGATAAGTAGTCATATTCACGCCAGATCGTTCTTGATTTGGGACAATCGTGGCCATGCAAGACCTCAACGACATGGTGTTTTTTGCCGAAGTGGCGGAGCGGGGCGGCTTCACCGCCGCCAGCAAGGCGCTCGGCGTGCCGAAGTCCCGGCTGTCGCGCCGGGTCGCCGACCTGGAGGCCGCGCTCGGCGTGCAGCTGCTGCAGCGCAGCACCCGCCGTCTGTCGCTCACGCCGGCCGGCGAGGTGTACCTGCGGCATTGCGTCGAGATGCGCGACGCGGCGCAGGCGGCTGCCGAGGCGGTGTCGCAGGTGCAGACGGAGCCGCGCGGCACGGTGCGCATCAGCTGCCCAGTCACGCTCGCCCAGGCCAGCGTCGGGCCGTTGCTGCCGCTCTTCCTGCGCCGCTATCCGCTGGTGCGGGTCGAGATGCGGGTGATCAACCGGCCGGTCGACCCGGTGGAAGACGGCGTCGACCTGGCGCTGCGCGTGCGCACCGCGATCGAGGACAGCGCGACGCTCTCGGCGCGCCGCTTCGGCATCAGCCGCGGCTTGCTGGTGATCAGCGCGGAGCGCATGGCGCACCAGGGGCAGATCAAGGGGCCGGAAGACCTGATGCGCATCGACACCGTGGCCATGGGCGCCGGCGACGGACGGGCGGTCATGCCGCTCCATGGGCCCGACGGCAAGCTGCACCAGGTGCCGCACCAGCCGCGCTTCGTGGCCGACGACTTGCTGACGCTCAAATCCGCCATCGTGCAGGGCGTGGGCGCCGGCATGCTCCCCGACTACATGTGCCGCCGCGAGATCGGCAGCGGTGAACTGGTCGAACTGCTGCCCGGATGGACACCGCCGGCCGGCATCGTGCACGCCATGTTCGCGCCGCGGCGCGCCCAGGTGCCCGCGGTGCGGCACCTCATCGATTTCCTGGCGGAGCACCTCGATGGCGCCGAGCCGCATGCGCTGGCGCCTTGCGACCCACTGAGCCGCGCCGCGGGTCTTATTCCGAAATCGCGATAAACAAACAAGCAGATAGTCGTTTGTTATCCGAGCAAGGCTTCCCACAATCGGCGCTCCAACCTTCCAGGAGCAACGACGATGGCCACCCTCCGACTCGGCGACACCGCCCCCGATTTCCAGCAGGACTCCAGCGAAGGCCCGATCAGCTTTCACCAATGGGCGGGTGATTCGTGGGTGGTGCTGTTCTCGCACCCGGCCGATTTCACGCCGGTCTGCACCACCGAGCTGGGCAAGACCGCGGCGCTGGCCACCGAATTCGCCAGGCGCGGCGTGAAGCCGATCGCGGTCAGCGTCGACCCGGTGGGCAAGCACAAGGAATGGATCGCCGACATCAACGAGACGCAGAACACCACGGTCAACTTCCCGATCCTGGCCGATGCCGACCGCAAGGTGGCGACGCTGTACGACATGATCCACCCGAACGCGTCGGCCACGGCCACCGTGCGCAGCGTGTTCATCATCGATCCGAAGCACGTCGTGCGCACCACGCTGACCTACCCGGCCAGCACCGGCCGCAACTTCGACGAGATCCTGCGCGTGATCGACTCGCTCCAGCTCACCGACAGCCACAAGGTCGCGACGCCGGCCAACTGGAAGGACGGCGACGATGTCGTCATCATCCCGAGCCTCCAGGACCCGGCCGAACTGGCGCAGCGCTTTCCCAAGGGCTTCAAGGCCGTGCGGCCGTACCTGCGCGTCACGCCGCAACCCAACAAGTGACCCATCGCGTCGTCATCGTTCCGGGCTGGCGCGACTCCGGTCCCGGCCACTGGCAGAGCTTGTGGGCCGCGGGCCTGGCCGGTGCCGTGCGCGTGGTGCAGGACGACTGGGTGTCGCCCCGGCGCGAGGCTTGGGTGAGGGCGATCGGCGATCTGATCCTGGCGCAGGACATGCCGGTGGTCATCGCGGCCCACAGCCTGGGCTGCATCGCGACGGCGCACCTGCCGCCCGAGGTGGCAGAGCGTATCGCCGGTGCCTTGCTGGTGGCGCCGGCCGACCCGGAGCGCCGCGCGCCGCTGAACGATTTCGCGCCGGTGCCCCATGCCCCGCTGCCTTACCGCAGCGTGGTGGTCGCCAGCAGCAACGACCCCTTCTGCCCCGTGCGCCTGGCGGGCGCCTATGCCCGCGCCTGGGGCAGCGAATTTGTCCGCATGCAGAATGCGGGCCACATCAATGTCGACTCCGGACACGGCGACTGGCCCCTGGGCCTGGCGCTGCTGCAGTCGCTGACCGAAACGCCGAGCCAACTGCTGGCCGGCCACCCCACTTCAGACAACCTGGCCACCCTATGACTTCCAGAATCAAGACGATCTTCGCCGCCGTGGTTTTCGCCGCGGCCGCTTCCGGCGCCATCGCGCAGACCACGACGCTGCTCAACGCGTCGTACGACGTGGCGCGCGAGTTCTACAAGGACATCAACCCGGCCTTCATCGCCAGCTACAAGAAGGCGACCGGCAAGGACGTGAAGATCGATCAGGCGCATGGCGGCTCCAGCGCGCAGGCGCGGGCCGTGGCCGACGGCCTCGACGCCGACGTGGTGACGATGAACACCACCACCGACGTCGACTACCTCGCCGGCATCGGTGTGGTGGCCAAGGACTGGCAGAAGCGCTTCCCCGACAACGCCTCGCCGACCACCTCGACCATGCTGTTCCTGGTGCGCAAGGGCAACCCGAAGGGCATCAAGGACTGGGACGACCTGACCAAGCCGGGCGTGCAGGTCATCGTCGTCAACCCCAAGACCGGCGGCAACGGCCGCTACGCCTATCTGGCGGCCTGGGGCTACGTGAAGAAGAAGGGCGGCACCGACGCCCAGGCGGCCGAGTTCGTCGGCAAGCTCTTCAAGAACGTGCCGGTGCTGGGCAAGGGCGGGCGCGACGCGACCACGATCTTCCTGCAGCGCAACATCGGCGACGTGCTGATCACCTTCGAGTCCGAGGTGCTGTCGATCGACCGTGAGTTCGGCGCCGGCAAGGTCGACACCGTGTACCCCTCGATCAGCGTGCTGGCCGAGAACCCGGTCGCCATCGTCGAGCGCACCGTCGCCAAGAAGGGCACCGCCGATGTGGCCAAGGCCTACCTCGACTTCCTGTATTCGGAAGAGGGCCAGGAAATCGCCGCCAAGCATGCGCTGCGCCCGCGTTCGCCGGCCGTGCTGAAGAAGTACGCCGCCACCTTCAAGCCGGTGCAGCTGTTCACCGTGGCCGAACTCTTCGGCAGCCTGGGCGAAGCGCAGAAGGTGCACTTCAACGACGGTGGCCAGTTCGACAAGCTCTACACCCCCGGCGCGAAGTGAGCGCCCCGGCCCTGTCCAGGAGCGCCGCGCGATGAGCGGCGCCCCCTCGTCGGCGCTGTCGTCCGCGGCAGCGCCGGTTTCGCGTTCGGGTGGCACGCGGCGCGTGCTGCCGGGCTTCAACCTGACGCTCGGCTACACCCTGTTCTACCTCTGCCTGATCGTGCTGATCCCGCTGTCGGCGCTGGTCTTCAAGACCTTCACGCTGACCTGGGACCAGTTCTGGGTGGCCGTGACCGCGCCGCGCGTGATGGCGTCGTACCGGCTGACCTTCGGCGCATCGCTGATCGCGGCGCTGGTCAACCTCGTCGCCGGCCTGCTGGTGGCCTGGGTGCTGGTGCGCTACAAATTCCCGGGCAAGAAGATCGTCGATGCGCTGGTCGACCTGCCTTTCGCGCTGCCCACTGCCGTGGCCGGCATCTCGCTGACCGCGCTGCTGGCCGGCAACGGCTGGATCGGCCAGTACCTCGAGCCGCTCGGCATCAAGCTGGCTTTCACGCCGGCGGGCATCGTGATCGCGCTGATCTTCATCGGCCTGCCCTTCGTGGTGCGCACGGTGCAGCCGGTGCTGGAAGACACCGAGAAGGAACTGGAAGAAGCCGCCACCTCGCTCGGCGCGACCCGGCTGCAGACCTTCACCCGCGTGATCCTGCCTTCCATCCTTCCTGCCCTGCTCACGGGCTTCGCCATGGCCTTCGCGCGCGCGGTGGGCGAGTACGGCTCGGTCATCTTCATCGCCGGCAACATGCCGATGGTCTCGGAGATCACGCCGCTCATCATCATCGGCAAGCTGGAACAGTACGACTACGCCGGTGCGACCGCGGTGGCGCTGGTGATGCTGGTCATCTCGTTCATGCTGCTGCTGGTGATCAACGCTTTGCAAGGCTGGCAGCGCCGCCGTTCGGCAACCTGACATGAAAAGTACCCCCACGCTCATCGCTTCGCGTATCGCTGCCCCCCGAGGGGGCGCGTCAGTGCCTTCGGGCGGCCGGGCGGCACTGACATGAGTGCTCCGAAAAAAGTCATCCGCCGCGCACGCGCCGGCACCACCGAGGCGCCCTGGGTCCGCTGGACGCTGATCGGGCTCGCGCTGCTCTTCATGTTCCTGTTCCTCGTGCTGCCGCTGGCTGCGGTGGCGACCGAGGCACTGCGCAAGGGCTTTGGCGCGTACGTCGAGGCGCTGAAGGAACCCGATGCCTGGAGCGCGATCCGCCTCACGCTGATCACCGCCGCCATCGCCGTGCCGTTGAACCTGGTGTTCGGCGTCGCCGCGGCCTGGGCCATCGCCAAGTACGAGTTCCGCGGCAAGGCCGTGCTCACCACGCTGGTCGACCTGCCGTTCGCGGTGTCGCCGGTGGTGGCCGGCCTGATCTACGTGCTGGTCTTCGGCGCGCAGGGCTGGCTGGGCCCGTGGCTCGCGGAACACGACATCAAGATCATCTTCGCCGTGCCGGGCATCGTGCTGGCCACCGTGTTCGTGACCTTCCCCTTCATTGCGCGCGAACTCATCCCGCTGATGCAGGCGCAGGGCACCGACGAGGAGCAGGCCGCCATCGTGCTCGGCGCCACCGGCTGGCAGACCTTCTGGCGCGTGACGCTGCCCAACATCAAGTGGGGCCTGCTGTACGGCGTGATCCTCTGCAACGCGCGCGCGATGGGCGAGTTCGGTGCGGTGTCGGTCGTCTCCGGCCACATCCGCGGCCAGACCAACACCATGCCGCTGCACGTCGAGGTGCTCTACAACGAGTACCAGTCGGTCGCGGCCTTCGCCGTGGCGTCGCTGCTGGCCATCCTGGCGCTGGTCACGCTGGTCATCAAGACGGTGATCGAGTGGCGTCACGAGCGCGAGATGAAAGCCATCGCCGAGCTGCCCCCCGAGCGCCCGCAGGCGGCCTGAAAGAGAACACCATGAGCATCGAAATCCGCAACGTCAGCAAGCAGTTCGGCGACTTCCGCGCGTTGAACGACGTCAACCTCGACATCGCCTCCGGCGAACTGGTCGCGCTGCTCGGCCCTTCGGGCTGCGGCAAGACCACGCTGCTGCGCATCATCGCGGGGCTGGAGACGGCCGACGCCGGCAGCATCCTGTTCTCCGGCGAGGACACGACCGACGTGCATGTGCGCGAGCGCCAGGTCGGCTTCGTGTTCCAGCACTACGCGCTGTTCCGCCACATGACCGTCTTCGAGAACGTCGCCTTCGGCCTGCGCGTGAAGCCGCGCCGCGAGCGCCCGTCGGACGCGCAGATCAGGCAGAAGGTGACCGACCTGCTCAAGTTGGTGCAGCTTGACTGGCTGGCCGACCGCTACCCGTCGCAGCTCTCGGGCGGCCAGCGCCAGCGCATCGCGCTGGCCCGTGCGCTCGCCGTGGAGCCCAAGGTGCTGCTGCTCGACGAGCCCTTCGGCGCGCTCGACGCCAAGGTGCGCAAGGAGCTGCGCCGCTGGCTGCGCCGCCTGCACGACGAGCTGCACGTCACCTCGATCTTCGTCACGCACGACCAGGAGGAGGCGCTCGAGGTGGCCGACCGCGTGGTCGTGATCAACAAGGGCAAGATCGAGCAGGTCGGCTCGCCGCAGGAGGTCTGGGACCACCCGGCCAGCCCCTTCGTCTACGGCTTCCTGGGCGACGTGAACCTGTTCCACGGCCGCGCGCACGAGGGCGAGGTGCAGCTCGAGGGCATCCGCCTGCAGGCGCCCGAGCACAGCGGCGTGCAGGACAGCAAGGCGCTCGCCTATGTGCGGCCGCACGACATCGATATCCAGCCCTATGTGACGGGCAGCGGGGCAGGCCATGCGTCGAGTGGCCTGGTCGCGAAGATTTCTCGCGCCATCGTCGTTGGACCCATCGCGCGGCTGGAACTCGAACCGGTCGAAACGAATCCTGATAATCCTGCATCCGGAACCATCATCGAAGCGCAACTCCCTGCGCAACAGTTCCGGGACCTGGGCCTCGCCGAGGGCGACACCGTCGTCGCCACACCGCGCAAGGCCCGGGTGTTCGTAGAAGATTGGGTGTCTCCTTGATCGACTGGTTCTTCGGCGCACCGCGCCGCGCCTTCGCGCTGATCTGCCTGGCCTGCGTCGCCATGCTGGCCTTCGGCATGTACCTCCAGCACGTGGTCGGCCTCGAGCCGTGCCCGATGTGCATCGTGCAGCGCTATGCGCTCATCCTGGTGGCTGTGATCACCGGGCTGACCGCCCTGGCGCGGGGGCGTGGCCTCCAGGCGACGGGTGCGGTGTTGGCACTGATCGTCTCCGTCGGCGGCGCCTACACCGCGGCGCGCCAGAGTTGGCTGCAGTGGTACCCGCCGGAATTCGGTTCCTGCGGGCGCGACATCTACGGGATGATCGAAACCTTCCCGCTGCAGCGCGCGATCCCGATGATCTTCCGCGGCAGCGGCGACTGCACCAAGATCGACTGGACCTTCCTGGGCCTGTCGATCGCGAACTGGTCCTTCGTGTGTTTCGTGGCGTTCGCGGTGCTGTTGCTGGTGCTGCTGGTCAAGCGCCCGCGCCGCGCCTGACATCCGGTGGCGCTCAGGCGCCGACGAAGTCCGGAATCAGCGCCGCGACCGCGGCCAGGGTGGCATCCCGCTGCGCGAGCGGCGCTTTGGTCTGCGTGAGGTAGGCCGTGACCAGCAGGGGCGGCTGGCCCGGCGGCCAGACCACGGCCACGTCGTTGTTCGTGCCGAAGGCGCCGCCACCCGTCTTGTCGCCCACCTGCCAGCCGGCCGGGAGGCCCGCCCGGATCTTCCTGCCACCGGTCTGGTTGGCGATCAGCCAATCGCGCAATTGCGCACGCGACGCGGGCCTCAGCGCATTGCCAAGTACCAGGGCCTGCATCAAGTGGAGCATGGCCGCCGGCGTGGTCGTGTCGCGCGGGTCGCCGGCGATCGCTGCGTTCAGCGATGGCTCGTTGCGGTCGAGCCGCGTCGTCTTGTCGCCCAACGAGCGCACATAGGCGGTGAGGGCGGCCGGCCCGCCGAAGCTGGCGAGCATGAGGTTGGCGGCGGCGTTGTCGCTCTGCGTGACGGTGGCCTCGCACAGCGCGCCCATCGTCATCGTGGCGCCGACGTTCGGTTCGGTCAGTGGCGAATGCGCGAGGATCGCCGAACGCTCGATGGCGATCGGTCGGTCGAGTCGTTCCTGCCCGTCGTCGACCCCCTTGAGCACCATCGCCGCGGCCAGCAGCTTGAAGGTGCTGCACATCGGGAAGCGCTCATCGGCGCGATGCACGATTCGCCGGCCGCTGGCGGTGTCGAGGATGCAGACGCCGAGGCGCCCGCCGCTGTCCGCCTCGATGCGATTGAGCTTCTCCTGCGCAATCCGCGTGCGGAAGGGCTGGAGGGCCGGATCGTCGGCGGCGTTGGCCAGCGCCGGGGCGCCGATGGCGGCAGCGGCCGATCCGGCCAGGACGAACGCGCGCCGCCGCATGCTCACAGCGGCAGCGTGTCGAAGGCCGCGTAGGCCGTGCCCAGCCAGGTCTTCACGCGCTGGCGCTCGAGCAGGCCGAGGGCGTGCGGGCCTTCGCGGTCGTTGACGGCCTTCCAGAAGCTGCTGTTCTGCGCGTCGATCTTGCGCATGCTGGCGTCGTGCAGGCGCGGCAGCGCGATCACGCGTGCGCCATGGGCGACCGCCTTCTGCAGCGACTGCGAACCGAGCAGCATGCCGAAGTCGCTGCCGCGGCCGTAGTTCTGCACCACGATGTAGTTGGGGCGGTCGCCGAAGGTGTCGATCAGCGTGCCCAGCAGGTCGGTGGAGTCCTTGCCGTCGTCCAGCACGTGCCAGAAATTGACCGCCACGCCTAGTTCGGCGAAGACGTCGAACAGGTCCGACTCCTTGATCCAGCGCGACAGCGGCGCCAGCGTCTGCGCCGCCAGGTCGACGATCACGCTCTGCTGCGGGTTGTGTTCGAAGCCGTTGACCACCTTGTCGAGGCCCTCGAAGCTGTCGACCACCACCGGCGAGGCGAAGCCTTCGTAGAAGCGGGTGAAGGAGCTGTGCGAACGGTCGGTGTCGAAGCCGGTGAAGGGCCGGCTGTGGTCGATGAAGTACTGCGCCAGCACCCGCGACGTGACCGACTTGCCGACGCCACCTTTTTCGCCGCCGATGAAATTGATGGAGCTCATGAGTTGTGCCTGGAGAAGAGGGAGTGGAAGGGAGGCTGAAGGCTGCGAAGCATTTTAGGTGCCACCTCGCGCGGGCTTCGGCAACGGGGTGCGTCCACCCGATGCACGGAACCGCTGCCGCTCGACCTCTCAGGGCTTCGCCAGCGACAGGAAGGGGCCCAGGCTGCCCATGAGCCAGCCTTGGGCGAAGTCGAGCGCCGCGCGGCGGTACTTCTCGTCGGCCTGCGCGGCCAGCAGGTCCAGGCGCGCCACGATCTTCGAGAGTTCGCGGTCCACCACCAGGTTGCGCCCGCGCTCGCTGATCTCGGTGGCCAGCAGCAGCGGCTGGCCGTCGGGGCCGGTCTTCGAGCCGATCAGCCACAGCGAGATTTCCATGTTGCGCGCCGCCCGGAAGCTGTTCTCGGCGTTCACGCCATCGACCATCGTCTGTTCCCAGGTGTTGCCGTTGGCTTCCTTGAGCATCGAGGCCCAGCCGTAGACCAGCGCCGCGACCCGGTCGCCGGTGTAGCCGGGCTCGAAGGCCAGGCGCACGGCATCGATGCCGCTTTTTCCGTCCTTGCCGCCGAGGGCCGGCAGCGGGGTCGCCTGCATGACGGCGTCCCAGGTGCGCTGGATGGCGTCGTCCGCGCCGGACGCCGCCTTGCGCCATTCGCGCGGATTGCGCCGGTACAGCGACAGCTGCACGCGGCGGATCGACTGCAGGTTGTCGCGCAGCGCGAGGTTGGCGATGCGGTTGGCGCTGGACTGCATCCACTCGCGGCTGTCGTAACCTTCGGCGCGTTGCGTGGAGCGGGTGGCCGCGCAGCCGGCCAGGCCGAGCGCCACGGCGGCTGCGCCTGCCAGCACCGCGCGACGACCCGTGAAAAATGAGCGGCCATCGATGGGCGGCAGGAGTGATTCGCGCATGGCCCGCACGTTATCATCGCGGCCTCGGGCGGCAGCCGGCAGGCTGTGCAAAATTCCTTACAAATCAATACCTTGGCCTCAGAGCCAAGACGGAACGACCCCTCGTGCGTCTCAATTCCATCAAGCTCTCCGGCTTCAAGTCGTTCGCCGAACCCACCAATTTCCTGCTGCCGGGCCAACTGGTCGGCGTGGTGGGGCCCAACGGCTGCGGCAAGTCGAACATCATGGATGCGGTGCGCTGGGTGCTGGGCGAGTCGCGCGCGTCGGAGCTGCGCGGCGAGTCGATGCAGGACGTGATCTTCAACGGCACGACCACCCGCAAGCAGGCCAGCCGCTCCAGCGTGGAGCTGGTGTTCGACAACGCCGACCATCGCGCCGGCGGCCAGTGGTCGCAGTTCACCGAGATCGCAGTGCGTCGCGTGCTCACGCGCGACGGCACCAGCAGCTACTTCATCAACAACCTGCCGGTGCGGCGCCGCGACGTGCAGGACGTGTTCCTGGGCACCGGCCTCGGCCCGCGCGCCTACGCCATCATCGGCCAGGGCACGATCAGCCGGATCATCGAATCCAAGCCCGAGGAATTGCGCCTGTTCCTCGAGGAAGCCGCCGGCGTCTCCAAGTACAAGGAACGCCGCCGCGAGACCGAGAACCGCCTGGGCGACACGCGCGAGAACCTCACGCGGGTGGAAGACATCCTGCGGGAGCTCAACACCAACCTCGAGCGGCTCGAGAAGCAGGCCGAGGTCGCGCAGCGCTACAACACGCTCACGGCCGACGCCACGCGCAAGCAGCACCAGCTGTGGTTCCTCAAGCGCAGCGAGAGCGAGGCCGACCAGGCCAAGATCAAGGCCGACGCCGACAAGGCGCTGAACGACCTCGAGTCGCGCACCGCCGACCTGCGCCGCATCGAGTCCGAACTGGAGACGGTGCGCCAGGCGCACTACGCCGCCGGCGACCAGGTCAACCAGGCGCAGGGCAAGCTCTACGAGGCCAGCGCCGAAGTCGGCCGGCTCGAAGGCGAGATCCGCTTCGTGGTCGAGGGCCGCCAGCGTGTCGAGCAGCGGCTGATCCAGTTGCGCGAGCAGATCGGGCAATGGCGCGGCCGCAAGGAAGACGCCGAAGCCGAGATCGAAACGCTGGCCGGGCAGGGCGTCGACGCCGAGGAGCAGGCCGAACTGCTGGCCGCGCAGCTGGAAGAGCACGACGCGCGCCTGCCCGAGCTCGAAGAAGCGCAGCAGCGCGCGCAGGACGAGGCCAACGCGCAGCGCGCCAGCGTCGCGCAGGTGCAGCAGCAGATCCAGGTGCTGGCCGCCGACCAGCGCAACATCGAGGAGCAGAGCCGCCAGCTGACGATGCGCAGCGAACGCCTGCGCGCCGACAAGCAGGCGCTGGCCGCGCCCGACGAAGTGAAGCTGCAAGATCTGCAGGCCCAGTTCTCCGCCGCGCAGGAGGCCGCTGCCGAATCCGACGCCCGCCTGCAGGACCTGCAGGAAGCGGTGCCGCAGCTCGACGACGACCGCCGCACCCGGCAGCAGGCCGTCAACACCGAAGGCGCACGCCACGCCGAACTGTCGGCCCGGCTCGAAGCGCTCAAGGCGCTGCAGGAGAAGGTCAAGACCGACGGCAAACTCGCGCCGTGGCTCGCCAAGCACGGGCTCGACGGTCTGCAGGGGCTGTGGAGCCGCATCCACATCGAGCAGGGCTGGGAGAACGCGCTCGAATCGGCGCTGCGCGAACGCCTGGGCGCGCTGGAAGTGTCGCGCCTGGACATGGTCCGCGCCTTCGGCAACGACGCGCCGCCGGCCAAGCTGGCCTTCTACAACCCGCCGTCGGCCGGCGCGCCCCCGGGCAGCGCGACACTGCCGCGCCTGTCGGACCTGCTGCGCCTGAACGACGCCGGCCTGCAGGCGCTGCTGGTCGACTGGCTGCACGGGTGCTACACGGCGTCGAGCTTCGAAGAGGCGCTGGCGCAGCGCGAGAAGCTCCAGCCCGGCGAAGCCATCTTCGTGCAGAGCGGCCATGCCGTCACGACGCACAGCGTGAGCTTCTACGCGCAGGATTCGGAGCAGGCCGGCCTGTTGGCGCGCCAGCAGGAAATGGAAAACCTGGAGCGCCAGCTGCGCGCCCAGACGCTGATCAGCGAAGAAGCGCGGACCGCGCTGGTGCGTGCCGAGGCCGCCTACGCCGATGCGGCGCAGCGCCTGGTCAGCGTGCGCCGCGAAGCCGCCGAAACGCAGTCGCGCTCGCACGAGCTGCAGGTCGAGACGCTGCGCCTGACGCAGCTGGCCGAACAGACCCGCGCCCGCAGTGAGCAACTGGCAGCCGACCTCGGCGAGGTCGACGCGCAGCTCGAGGACCTGCAGGAGCGTCGCATCGCCGCCGAAGGCCGCTTCGAGGAACTCGACATGCAGCTGGCCGACGCGCAGGAGCGGCATGCGCAGCTCGACGAACGCGTGATCGAAGCCGGCCGCGCGCTGGCCGCCAGCCGCGACCAGCACCGCAGCCTGGAACGCCAGGCGCAGGAGGCGACCTTCACCCGGCGCAGCGTCGAGGCCCGCCGCGGCGAACTGAGCCGCGCGATCGAGACGGCGGCGCAGCAGACCGTGTCGCTGGCCGACGAGCAGGAGCGTGCGCAGGCCGAACTCGGGCGCCTGTCCGACGCCGCGGCGCAGGCCGGCCTGCAGGACGCGCTGTCGCTCAAGCTCGAGCGCGAGACCGCGCTGGGCGCGTCGCGCAGCCAGTACGACGACCTCACGATGAAGCTGCGCGCCAGCGACGAACGCCGCCTGCAGCTCGAACGCGAACTCGACCCGCTGCGCCAGCGCATCACCGAATTCCAGTTGAAGGAACAGGCCGCGCGCCTGGGCGTCGAGCAGTACGCCACGCTGCTGGCCGACGCGCAGGCCGACCTCGAAGCGGTCGCCGCGTCGATCGAGACCGACAAGGTCCGGCTGGTCGGCCTGCAGAGCGAGATCGAGCGCATCCACCGCGAGGTCGCGGCGCTCGGTGCCGTCAACCTGGCGGCGCTGGAGGAATTGGCGACCGCCAGCGAGCGCAAGATCTTCCTCGACGCGCAGTCGGCCGACCTGAACGAAGCCATCACCACGCTGGAAGACGCCATCCGCAAGATCGACGGCGAAACCCGCGAGCTGCTCGGCGGGACCTTCAAGATCGTCAACGAGCACTTCAGCCGCATGTTCCCCGAGCTGTTCGGCGGCGGCAACGCGCGGCTGGTGATGACGGGCGACGAGATCCTCGATGCCGGCGTGCAGGTGCTGGCGCAGCCGCCCGGCAAGAAGAACCAGACCATCCACCTGCTGTCGGGTGGCGAGAAGGCGCTGACCGCCATCGCGCTGGTCTTCGCGATCTTCCAGCTCAACCCGGCGCCCTTCTGTCTGCTGGACGAGGTGGACGCGCCGCTGGACGACGCCAACACCGAACGCTATGCCAAGCTGGTGTCCGCCATGAGCAAGAGCACGCAGTTCCTCTTCATCAGCCACAACAAGATCGCGATGGAAATGGCCGAGCAACTCATCGGCGTGACCATGCAGGAGCAGGGCGTGTCGCGCATCGTCGCCGTGGACATGGAGTCCGCGGTGTCCATGGTCGAAGCATGAGCAGCCTCACCATCGCCCTGGCCGTCCTCGGCGGCCTGTTCCTCGCCGCCGTCGTCGGTTACGACGCGTGGGTATCGCGGCGCAACGCACCGCGCCAGCCCGATGCGCCGCCGCCCACCGGCTTCGACGAGCCGCTGCCGGCGCACTCGGACGAGGAGCCCGTGCTGCACGTCGAGCCGCACCCCACGCCCGGCAACGAGCGGCACGAGCCGCTGTTCGACCCGGACCTGCCCGCGCCCAGTGCCCTGCCGATCCCGATGGCCGACCGCCGGGGCGGGCTCGACCCGCTGATCGACGTGATCGCGCCGGTGTCGCTCGACGGGCTGGTGTCCGGCGATGCCGCCATCGCCGCCATGCCCGCCACCCGGCGTGCCGGCAGCAAGCCGGTCGCCATCGAAGGCCTCAACGAGCACAACGGCGAATGGGAGCCGCCGGTGGCGGGCCAGCGCTACGGTGCCTTCCAGGTCGGCGTGCAACTGGCCAACCGCACCGGTGCGCTCAACGAGATCGAGTACTCCGAGTTCGTGGTGAAGGCCCAGGCCTTCGCCGATGCGGTGGGCGGTGCGCCGGAATTTCCCGAGATGCTCGACGAGGTGGCGCGTGCGCGCGAGCTCGACCAGTTCGCGAGTGCGCACGACGCGCAGCTCGCGTTCGTGCTGCGCGCACGGCATGCGGCCTGGAGCCCCGGCTACGTGCAGCAGAACGCGGCGCGGCTGGGCTTTGTCGCAGGCATGATCCCGGGCCGCATGGTGCTGCCCGCGGCCGAGGCCGGCTTGCCGCCGATCATCGGCCTGTCCTTCGACACCCAGGCGGCGCTGGCGGACGACCCGGCGCAGTCGGCCATCCGCGAGCTGACGCTGAGCCTCGACGTGCCGCAGGTCGACCGCGGCGAACAGCCCTTTGCGCGCATGCGCGACGCTGCCGCCACGCTGACCCGCGAGATGGACGGCGTGGTGACCGACAGCGATGGCCAGCTGCTGCGCGAGGAGACGATGGACGCCATCGGCGCCGACCTCGAACAGCTCTACGACACGCTGGATTCGCGCGATCTTGCTGCCGGGTCGCACCTGGCGCGGCGCCTGTTCAGCTGAACTTCTTTCTGGAGACACCGCCATGACGACGCGTGAAGACGCGGCACGCGAGGCCGCTGCATTGAGCGAGCAGCTGCACCGCCACGCCCATCTGTACTACGTGCTCGATGCGCCCGAGCTGCCCGACGCTGAATACGACAAGCTGTTCCAGCGCCTGCAGGCGCTCGAGGCCGAGTACCCCGAGCTGCGCACGGCCGATTCGCCCACGCAACGTGTGGGCGGCCAGGTGCTCGACGGTTTCGCCAAGGTGCGGCACCGGGTGCCGATGCTGTCGATCCGCACCGAGACCGATATCACGCCCGGCGGCGCGAGCGCCTTCGACGCCCGCGTGCGCAAGGAGCTTGGCCTGCCCGAGGACGGCCCGCAGGTCGAGTACGTCTGTGAGTTGAAGTTCGACGGCCTCGCCATGAACCTGCGCTACGAACACGGCGTGCTGGTGCAGGCGGCCACGCGGGGCGACGGCGAGGTGGGCGAGGACGTGACGCAGAACATCCGCACCGTGCACGAGATTCCTCTGCGGCTGAACGGCCACGCGCCGCCGGTGGTCGAGGTGCGCGGCGAGGTCTACATGAAGCGTGCCGATTTCGACGCGCTCAACGCGCGGCAGCGCGAGCGGATCGCGGCCGGCCAGAAGAACGAGAAGGTGTTCGTCAACCCGCGCAACGCTGCCGCCGGTGCGGTGCGCCAACTCGACCCGGCCATCGCGGCGTCGCGGCCGCTGAGTTTCTTTGCGTATGGGTTGGGCGAGGTCAGCGCACCGGCCGAGGGCGGCCCCGACTGTCCGACCCAGTTCGACTGGCTGCAGCAGTTCCACGCCTGGGGCTTTCCGGTGGCCAGCCAGACGGCGCGTGCGCGCGGCGCGGCCGAGCTGATCGCCTTCCACGAGAACATCGGCCGCCAGCGCGACGCCTTGCCCTACGACATCGACGGCGTGGTCTACAAGGTCGACAGCCTGGCGCTGCAGGGCCAGCTCGGTTTCGTCTCGCGCGAGCCGCGCTGGGCGGTGGCACACAAGTACCCTGCCCAGGAGCAGCTCACCGAGGTGCTGGCGATCGAGGTGCAGGTCGGCCGCACCGGCAAGCTGACACCCGTGGCCAAGCTGGCGCCTGTCTTCGTCGGCGGCGTGACCGTGACCAACGCGACCCTGCACAACGAGGACGAGGCCCGCCGCAAGGACGTGCGCGTGGGCGACACCGTGATCGTGCGTCGCGCTGGCGACGTCATCCCCGAGGTCGTCGGCGTTGCGCCAGACAGCCTGGCCAGGCCCGAGACGGAGCGCGGCGCGCTCTTCACCATGCCGCGCGTCTGCCCGGTCTGCGGTTCCGACGCCTTGCGCGAGGAGGGCGAGGTCGACTATCGCTGCACCGGCGGGCTGTTCTGCCCGGCGCAGCGCAAGGAAGCCATCCTGCATTTCGCAGCCCGACGTGCGCTGGACATCGAAGGCCTGGGCGACAAGCTGGTCGAGCAACTGGTCGACGCGCAATTGATCCGCACGCTGCCCGATCTCTACAGACTGGGCTTCACGACGCTCGCCGGACTGGACCGCATGGCCGACAAGTCGGCGGCGAACATCGTCGCAGCGCTTGAAAAGTCCAAGCAGACCACGCTGCCGCGCTTCCTCTTCGGGCTCGGCATCCGCCACGTCGGCGAGAGCACGGCCAAGGACCTGGCCAAGCACTTCGGCAAGCTCGACGCCATCATGGGCGCCACCGAGGCGGAACTTCTGGAGGTCAACGACGTCGGACCGGTGGTGGCGACCAGCCTGCGCACCTTCTTCGACCAGCCGCACAACCGCGAAGTGGTCGAACAACTGCGCGCCAGCGGCGTGACCTGGGAAGAGGGCGAACCCGCCGCACGCACCCCGCGCCCGCTGGCGGGCAAGACCTTCGTGATCACCGGCACTTTGCCTACGCTCAGCCGTGACGAGGCCAAGGACAAACTGGAAGAGGCGGGCGCCAAGGTGGCCGGATCGGTCAGCAAGAAGACCGATTGCGTGGTGGCCGGTGCCGAAGCCGGCAGCAAGCTCGACAAGGCCCAGGCGCTCGGCGTGAAGGTGGTGGACGAGGCAGGCATGCTCGCGATCCTGGCCGATGGGTGGCCCGAGGTGTGACGAAGTCCTGACGGCAGAGTCGTTACCGCGCCGTTACCGAACTTCATCCGGCCGACGTCAACAGCGCAGGGCGCGTGGCGTTTACTAGGGAGCAGACAAGGAGTCAGTCATGAAGAACATTCGATGGATCTCAGCCGGGCTGGTGGCCAGTGGCGTCGTGTTGTTGAGCGGGTGCGTGGCGGTGCCCGGTGGGTACGGCTACGACAACGGCGGCTACAGCAGCGGGTACTACTCGCAGCCGTATTACGCCGAGCCCGCTCCCGTCGTGGTGGCGCCTTCGGTGTACCTGCAGGGTGGAAGCTATTACGACCGCGGCTATTACAACCGGGGTTATTACAACCGGGGCTATTACGACGGACGTCCTGGACCGGGCTACGGCGGTCCTGGCTATGCGCAACCACGGCCGGACCAGGGCCCACGCCCTGGTTACAACCCGGGTCCGCGTCCGGGCGGCGGTGGCGGGCCGGTGGCGGGCCCGGGCCCGCGGCCCAGCGGCAACGCGTCCCCTGCTCAGCAGATATCTCGGTCGCAAGCGAATAATGTGCGCAATGGTTTTACGCCTGACGGGCGCCAGAAGGAATAGAGACCGGCAGGTCGCATGAGGGCGGCCTCGTCGCGATAATCGATCCATGACGATTCGCGACATCTTGAGGATGGGCGACCCACGGCTCCTGCGCATCGCGCAGCCCGTGACCGCCTTCGACACCGACGAACTGCACCTGCTGGTGCGCGACATGTTCGAGACCATGCATGCCGCCGACGGCGCCGGCCTCGCGGCACCGCAGATCGGGGTCGACCTGCAGTTGGTGATCTTCGGCACCAGCACCGTGAATCCGCGCTATCCGGACGCGCCCATCGTCCCGCAGACCGTCCTCCTCAATCCCATCGTCACGCCGCTGGGCGATGAAGAGGAAGAAGGTTGGGAGGGCTGTCTGTCGGTGCCCGGCCTGCGTGGGGTGGTGCCGCGTTTCTCGACCATCCGCTACACCGGGTTCGATCCTTACGGCGACCCGATCGATCGGACGGTGAGCGGCTTCCATGCCCGGGTGGTCCAGCACGAGGTCGACCACCTGCTGGGCAAGCTCTATCCGATGCGGGTGCGCGACTTTTCGCGCTTCGGTTTCACCGAGGTGTTGTTCCCCGGGCTGGACGCAGCAGACGATTGAGGTGACGGAGGGCGTGCGAGCACGCCTTCTATCACCCGTCGACGTCAGTTGTACTTGCCGCTGCTGCCGCCCACGCTGAGGCGGCCCGCGCCCAGCAGCGCCACGGCGATCGCGGCGAAGAGGAACATGCCCTGCAGTTCCAGCGCCCAGCCGCCGTTCTTACCGATCGTGAACAGGTCCTTCATGTGCACCAGCCAGAGGGCCACCACCATGTTGATGGCGATGATCCAGGCGGCCGGGCGGGTGTAGATGCCGACGATCACCAGCACCGGCGCGACGATCTCGCCGACATAGACCAGGTACGCCAGCGCGCTGGGCAGGCCGTGCGAGGCCAGCATGCCGCCCACGCCACTCACGCCGGCGCTGATCTTGGCCACGCCATGCAGCAGGATCAGGATCCCCAGGGCCAGGCGGAGGACGAGTTTGCCGGTGTCGTCGGAACGGGTCATGAGGAAAGTCCTTTCAAGCGAAAAACCGGATTGTGGTCGATGTTCGCGACATTTCACACACATGGGCCCCGCTGTGTCGTGCGGGGGCGCGCCGGCCGGTCAAGCCGACAGGGCCTCGATCAGTTCCGTCTCGATCGCCAGCTGCGCACGCTGCCCCTGCAGTTCCGGGCCGCTCAGCAGGAAGGTGTCTTCCACCCGCTCGCCGAGCGTGGTGACCTTGGCGAGCTGCAGGTGCAGCCGGTGGCGGGCGAGCACGCGGGCCACCGAATAGAGCAGGCCGGCGCGGTCGCTGGCCGAGATGCTCAGCAGCCAGCGCTGCGCCTTCTCGTCCGGTACGAGGTTGATGCGCGGCTGGATCGGGAAGCTGCGCACCCGGCGCGACACGCGGCCCTTGCTGGGGGGCGGCAGCGCGCCGGCTTCGGCCAGCGTCTTCGTGAGGCCGGTCTCCACCATGCTGATCAGGTCGCGGTAGTGCTCGGGTGTGTAGGCGGTCACGACCTGGAAGGTGTCCAGTGCGTAGCCGTTGGTGGCGGTGTGGACCTTCGCGTCCAGGATGCTGAACGAGGCTTGGTCGAAGTAGCCGCAGATGCGCGCGAACAGTTCCTGCTGGTCGGGGGTGTAGACCACCACCTGAAGGCCCTCGCCCACCGGCGAGAGGCGCGCCCGGACGATGGGCGGCGCGTGCGGGTCGACCGGCACGCCCTTGTGCGGCACATGCCGCGACAGCTGTTTGGTGTGCCAGGCGATCTCCGAGGCGTCGTGCCTCATGAAGTAGCCGACGTCGAGCGTCTCCCACAGGGCCTTGTGCACCTCGAAGGGCTGGGCGTGCAGGGCGAGCTGCACCAGCGCCTCGCGCTTGCGCGATTCGATCTCGGCGTCCGGGTCGGGCAGGTGTCCGCCCAGGGCGCGCGAGGTGTAGCGGTAAAGGTCCTCGAGCAGCTTGCCCTTCCACGCATTCCACACGCGCGGCGAGGTGCCGCGGATGTCGGCGATGGTCAGCAGGTACAGGGCGGTCAGGTAGCGTTCGCTGCCCACACGCTTGGCGAAGGCGGCGATCACCTCGGGATCGCTCAGGTCCTGCTTCTGCGCGACCGTGCTCATCGTGAGGTGTTCGGCCACCAGGAACTCGATGAGCTTGCTGTCGCCCCGCTCGATGCCGTGCTGCTGGCAGAAGCGGTGCACGTCGCGTGCGCCCAGCGTCGAATGGTCGCCGCCGCGCCCCTTGGCGATGTCGTGGAACAGCGCGGCCACGTACAGCACCCAGGGCTTGTCCCAGCCGGCCGCGAGCTGCGAGCAGAAGGGGTACTCGTGCGCATGCTCGGCGATGAAGAAGCGCCGCACGTTGCGCAGCACCATCAGGATGTGCTGGTCGACCGTGTAGACGTGGAACAGGTCGTGCTGCATCTGCCCGACGATGCTGCGGAAGGGCCGCAGGTAGCGCCCGAGCACCGAGGTCTGGTTCATCAGCCGGAAGGCGTGCGTGATGCCGCGCGGCTCCACCAGCATCCGCATGAAGGTGACGTGGTTGACCCGGTCGTTGCGGAACTTGCTGTCCATCACCGAGCGCGCGTTGTAGAGCGCGCGCAGCGTGCGTGCCGACAGGCCTTTCACGCCGATGGTCTTCTGGTAGAGCAGGAAGGTCTCGAGGATGGCGTGCGGGTCCTTGAGGTACAGGTCGTCGCTCGCCACCTCGATCATCCCGGCCTTCTCGAAGAAGCGGTCGTTGATGCGGGTGGGCTCCTCGGCCTGCGGCTGCAGCCGCTCGGCGATGTTCAGCAGCAGGATCTGGGTGAGCTGCGTGACCGCCTTGGCGGCCCAGTAGTAGCGGCGCATGAGCGCTTCGCTGGCCTTGCGCTGCCCGCCCTCCGCCTGGCCTTCGTAGCCGAAGGTGGCGGCCACGGCCGTCTGCAGGTCGAACACCAGCCGGTCTTCACGCCGGTTGGCCGTGACATGCAGGCGGGCGCGGATCAGGCACAGCAGCGCCTCGTTGCGTTTGATCTGCTGCACCTCGAAGGCGGTGGCCAGACCGTTCTTCGCCAGGTCTTCCCAACGCCGGCCGAAGCCGACGGCCTTGGTCATCCAGAGCACCGTCTGCAGGTCGCGCAAGCCGCCGGGTGATTCCTTGCAGTTGGGCTCGAGCGCGTAGGGCGTGTCGTCGAACTTGTGGTGCCGGTGCCGCATCTCCTGCGACTTGGCGGCGAAGAAGGCCTGGGGGTCGATGGCGGTGCAGAAGCGCTTGCGGAAGGCCGTGTACAGCTTCTTGTCGCCGGTGATCAGGCGCGACTCGAGCAGCGAGGTCTGCACGGTCACGTCCTTGTCCGCTTCGTCGAGGCATTCGCCCAGCGTCCGCACGCTCGAGCCGATCTCCAGGCCCACGTCCCAGCAGCGGCCGATGAAGGCTTCGAGCCGGGCCGGCTCGATGTTCGACGCATGGACCTCCGGCAGCAGCAGCAGCACGTCGACGTCGGAATAGGGGAACAGCTCGCCACGCCCGAAGCCGCCCACCGCGACCAGCGCCAGGTCGTTGCCGAAGCCGGCATCGTTCCACAGCGTGATCAACGCCTCGTCGGCGAACGCGGCGAACTGGCGCAAGGTGTGGTGCACGCTGCGCGTGGGCGCGTTGCCGTGCCGCAGCGTCTCGAACAGCGCCATCTTCTGCGCGCGGTAGGCCTCGCGCAGCGACGGCACGTCGACCGTGGTGGCGACTTCGATCACGCCCTGGCCCCGGCGCTCAGGTGGCCGTCGACTTGACGAAGGACGGCAGCGGCGGGCTGCCGGCCGACAGGGTCAGCACCTCGTAGCCCGTCTCGGTGACGAGCACGCTGTGCTCCCACTGCGCCGACAGCGAATGGTCGCGCGTGACGATGGTCCAGCCGTCGTACTGGCCGCCCTTGGCGTCTTCCTTGATGTCGCGCTTGCCGGCGTTGATCATGGGCTCGATCGTGAAGATCATGCCCGGCTCGAGCCGTTCCAGGGTGCCTGGCCGGCCGTAGTGCAGCACCTGTGGCTCCTCGTGGAACTTGCGGCCCACGCCGTGGCCGCAGAACTCGCGCACCACCGAATAGCCATTGCCTTCGGCGAACTTCTGGATGGCATGGCCCACGTCACCCAGGTGCGCACCGGGGCGCACCTGCAGGATGCCGTGCCACATCGCCTCGTAGGTCACCGAGCACAGGCGCTTGGCGGCGATGGACGCGTCGCCCACGATGAACATGCGGCTGTTGTCGCCGAACCAGCCGTCCTTGATGACGGTGACATCGATGTTCATGATGTCGCCCTTCTTCAGGGGCTTGTCGTTCGGGATGCCGTGGCACACCACGTGGTTGACCGAGGTGCAGAGCGACTTGGGGAAGGGCGTGCTGCTCGCGCCCAGGTAGCCGACCGTGGCCGAGGTGGTGCCTTGCTTGGCCATGTATTCGGCCGCCAGGCGGTCGATTTCGTTGGTGGTGACGCCGGGTTTCACGAATGCCGTGAGGTAGTCCAGCACCTCCGACGTCAGGCGGCCGACCGCGCGCATGGCCGCAATGCCAGCCGCGTCGTGTAGGGTAATGCTCATCCTGCGATTATCCCATCCGGCATCCAGGCCGCCCGGCGTCGCGGCGCATGACCTCGGCGCATGCGCGGAGCAGCGGCCCGGCCGGTCGCGGTGGCCTAAAATTCCGGGTTTCCACGGACGGCCCCAGTCAGCGGCCGTCCAGCGTGTTTCTTCATTCACCCTCAGCCAGCCGGCCCCCGCCGGCCCATTCGACCGTGACGCAGCCATCCCACACCGCCCAACCCGTCGTGACCGTGTTCGAGGGCGGCAGCGCACTCAGCGACTTCCGGGCCCGCCAGCTCCTGCCGAAACTGCAGGCGGTCGAGCCGAGGATCGAGGCGATCGCGGCGCGCTTCGTACACCTGGTCGTGACCGATGCGGCCCCCGACACCGCGGCCCGCGAGCGCTTCGCCGCGCTCCTGAGCTACGGCGAGCCCTTTGAAGTTCCCCCGTCGGCCACCGAACTGGTCGTCACGCCACGCCTGGGCACCGTGTCGCCCTGGGCCTCGAAGGCGACCGACATCGCCCACAACTGCGGGCTGGCGCTGCGCCGGGTCGAGCGCGTCACGCAATACCACCTGCGCCTGAAGGCGCCGTTGATCGGCAAGGCGCCGACGCTGGCCGGTGACCGGCGGCTGGCCGTGGCGGCGCTGCTGCACGACCGCATGACCGAGTCGGTGCTGCCCGGCATCGACGGCGCGGCAGCGCTGTTCGCCGAACTCGATGCGCAGCCGATGGCACAGGTCGACGTGCTGTCCGGCGGCCGCGCGGCGCTGGTCTCGGCCAACGGCACCTTCGGCCTGGCCCTGGCCGAGGACGAGATCGACTACCTGGTCGAGGCCTTCACCCGGCTCGGCCGCAACCCGAGCGACGTCGAGCTGATGATGTTCGCGCAGGCGAACAGCGAGCACTGCCGCCACAAGATCTTCAACGCCGACTTCGTGATCGACGGCGAGAAGCAGCCGATCAGCCTGTTCGGCATGATCCGCAACACCGAGAAGCTCAGCCCGCAGCACACCGTGGTCGCCTACGCCGACAACGCGTCGATCATGGAAGGCACGCAGATCGAGCGCTTCGTGGCGGCCGACGGCGCGGCCAGCGGCAGCTACAGGAAGCAGAGCGCGCTGAGCCATGTGCTGATGAAGGTCGAGACGCACAACCACCCGACCGCGATCTCCCCATTCCCGGGGGCCTCGACCGGCGCCGGCGGCGAGATCCGCGACGAGGGCGCGACCGGCCGCGGTTCCAAGCCCAAGGCCGGCCTGACGGGCTTCACCGTGTCGAAGCTCTGGCCCGAAGCGGACCACTACGGCAAGCCCGCGCACATCGCCAGCCCGCTGCAGATCATGACCGAGGGCCCGCTGGGCGGCGCGGCCTTCAACAACGAATTCGGCCGTCCCAACCTGCTGGGCTACTTCCGCGAGTACGAGCAGGCGATCGCCAGCACGACCGCCGAGGGAAGCGACACCGTGCAGCGCGGCTACCACAAGCCCATCATGATCGCGGGCGGCCTCGGCAGCATCGACGCGACGCAGACCAAGAAGATCCTGTTCCCCGCCGGCTCGCTGCTGATCCAGCTCGGCGGCCCCGGCATGCGCATCGGCATGGGCGGCAGCGCCGCCAGCTCGATGGCGACCGGCGCGAACGCGGCCGAGCTCGACTTCGACTCGGTGCAGCGCGGCAACCCCGAGATCGAGCGGCGCGCGCAGGAGGTCATCAACCACTGCTGGCAGCAGGGCGCGGCCAACCCGATCCTGGCCATTCACGACGTGGGCGCCGGCGGCCTGTCGAACGCCTTCCCCGAACTGACCAACGACGCCGGCCGCGGCGCGCGCTTCGACCTGCGCGGCGTGCCGCTCGAGGAGTCGGGCATGGCGCCCAAGGAAATCTGGTGCAACGAAAGCCAGGAACGTTACGTGCTGGCCATCGCGCCGGAGTCGCTGGAGCAGTTCAAGGCCTTCTGCGAGCGCGAGCGCTGCCCGTTCGCGGTGGTGGGCGTGGCGACCGAAGAGCGCCAGTTGATCGTGGCAGACGAAGGTGCCGAAGCGCAACCCGTCGACATGCCGATGGACGTGCTGCTCGGCAAGCCGCCCAAGATGCTGCGCGACGTGAAGACCATCGCCCGCCAGTTCAAGCCGCTCGACCTGACCGGCGTCGAGCTGCAGAAGGCCGCCATCGACGTGCTGTCGCACCCGACCGTCGCGTCCAAGCGCTTCCTCATCACCATCGGCGACCGCACCGTGGGCGGCCTGACGCACCGTGACCAGATGGTCGGCCCGTGGCAGGTGCCAGTGGCCGACTGCGCCGTGACGCTGGCCGACTACAGCGGCTTCGCCGGCGAGGGCATGAGCATGGGCGAGCGCACGCCGCTGGCCGCGCTCGACGCGCCGGCGTCCGGCCGCATGGCGGTGGCCGAGGCCATCACCAACCTGCTGGCGGCGCCGATCGAACTGTCGCGCGTCAAGCTGTCGGCCAACTGGATGGCCGCGTGCGGCGAGCCCGGCGAAGACGCCGCGCTGTACGAGACGGTGAAGGCGGTCGGCCTCGAACTGTGCCCGGCGCTGGGCATCTCGATCCCGGTCGGCAAGGATTCGCTGTCGATGCGCACGCAGTGGTCGGACGGCGATCAAAAGAAGAAGGTCACGTCGCCGGTCAGCCTGATCGTCACCGCCTTCGCCACGCTGGCCGACGTGCGCGGCACGCTCACGCCGCAGCTCGACCGCGACGAGGCCGACACCACGCTGGTGCTCATCGACCTGGGCCGCGGCCAGCACCGCATGGCCGGCAGCATCCTGGCGCAGACGCTGGGGCAGAGCGGCGACACGGTCCCTGACCTGGACCATCCGGAAGACCTGGTGAACCTGGTCAAGGCCGTGAACGCCCTGCGCGCCGACGGCAAGATCCTCGCGATGCACGACCGCAGCGACGGCGGCCTGTTCGCCACGGCCTGCGAGATGGCCTTCGCCGGCCACGTCGGCGTGGCGCTCAACGTCGACATGCTGGTCACCGAGGGCGACGGCATCTCCGACAGCCGCATGGAAACCGGCGACGCCAAGAACTGGGCGCAGCAGGTCAGCGCGCGCCGCGAAGAACTCACGCTCAAGGCACTGTTCAGCGAAGAACTGGGCATGGTGCTGCAGGTGCGCACCGCTGACCGCAACGACGTCATGCAGCTGTTGCGCGCGCACGGCCTGAGCGCGCACAGCCACTTCGTCGGCAAGACGCGCCCCGCCAGCTCGACGATGGACGTCGGCAAGGGCAAGCTCGAGGTCTGGCGCGACGCCAAGTCGGTGTTCAGCGCCAGCCTGCACGACCTGCATCAGGTGTGGGACTCGGTCAGCTGGAGGATCGCCCGCGAGCGCGACAACCCGGCCTGTGCCGACGCCGAGCACGCATCAGCCGGCGTGCCTCAGGACTCGGGCGCGCATGTGTCGCTCGCCGCGGGCGCTGTCGACGCATCGATCACCGCGCCCTTCCTGAATCTGGCAGCGCGGCCCAAGGTCGCCATCCTGCGGGAGCAGGGCGTCAACTCGCATGTCGAGATGGCCTACGCCTTCACCGAGGCCGGCTTCGAAGCGCATGACGTGCATATGACCGACCTGCAGACCGGTCGCGCCGACCTGGCCGACTTTCAGGGCGTGGTCGCCTGCGGCGGTTTCAGCTACGGCGACACGCTGGGCGCGGGCATCGGCTGGGCGCGCAGCATCACCTTCAACCCCAAGCTGTCGGACCAGTTCCAGGCCTTCTTCGGCCGGGGCGACACTTTCGGCCTGGGCGTGTGCAACGGCTGCCAGATGTTCGCCGAGCTGGCCGACATCATCCCGGGCGCCGAGGCCTGGCCGCGCTTCACCACCAACCAGAGCGAGCGCTTCGAGGCGCGGCTGTCGATGGTCGAGGTGCTCGCATCGCCGAGCCTTTTCTTCGGTGGCCTGGCCGGCAGCCGCCTGCCGATCGCGGTGGCGCACGGCGAGGGCTACGCGAACTTCAAGCACCGCGGCGACGCGGCGAAGGCCATTGCCGCGATGCGCTACGTCGACCACCACGGCCAGCCGACCGAGCAGTACCCGTTCAACCCGAACGGCAGCGCCGGTGGCCTGACCTCGGTGACCACGGCGGACGGCCGCTTCACAGCCGTCATGCCGCACCCGGAGCGCGTGTTCCGCAACATCCAGATGAGCTGGACGTCGGGCGACAAGAACGACTTCAGCCCGTGGATGCAGATCTGGCGCAACGCGCGCAAGTGGGTCGGCTGACGCAGACCTGGGTTTCTCTGGTTTCGTGTGCGCTGGCGCACCGCTTTCGGTGACTCGAAGGGTGGCCGGCGGTGGGTGTGTTCGATGATCGGGCCATGCTGAATCGCCGTGACTTCTTGGGCGCCCTGAGCGCCGTCCTTCCGCTGGCCGACGCGTTGGCGGTTGAACCTTTCCGGGCACTGAAGAAGTCTCCGCGCATGCCCGTGCTCTTCCTCGGTCACGGCAGCCCGATGAACGCGATCGGCGACAACGCCTACCGACGCAGCTGGCAGGCCCTGGGTGCGGAGTTCGGCAGCAAGTATCCGACGCCGCAACTCATCCTCTGCGTGTCGGCACACTGGCTGACGCGCGGTGGCTGGTACCTCACCGGCATGGCCAAGCCGAAGACGATCCACGACTTCGGCGGCTTTCCGCAGGAGCTGTTCGACCAGCAGTTTCCTGCGCCCGGCGCGCCAGCGGCCGCGACGGAGATCGCGCAGGCCATACGGCAACCGATGAGCGGGACCGCATTGGGCATTGATCTGGAGGAGTGGGGCTTCGACCACGGCACCTGGTCGGTGCTCAAGCCCATGTTCCCGAAGGCGCAAATTCCGGTCGTGCAGCTCAGCATGGACTACAGCCGCCCTCCGGCCGAGCATGCGATGCTCGGCCAGCAACTCAAGGCGCTGCGCGAGCGCGGCGTGCTGATCGTCGGCAGCGGCAACTTGGTGCACAACCTGCGCGTGACGCGTCGTGGCACCGCGCCGAACCAGGCCTACGAGTGGGCGCATGAGTTCGACCGACTGGTGGCCGGCCAGCTGGAGAAGGGCGACCTCGCCGCACTGCCGCGCTTCCAGTCGATGGGCGCCCTGGCGCAGCAAGCCCACCCGACGCACGAGCACTACCTGCCGCTGCTCTATGCCGCAGGCGCCGTCGATGCAGGCAAGGAGGCGCCGCGCTTCTTAAATGCCGACTTCCAGTCCGCGTCAATCTCGATGCGCTCGGTGGTCTGGGGATGAAAAAAGCGGCCCGCAGGCCGCTCTTCCGATTCGCTTGAAAGCGGGGCGTTACTCGACCTTCGCCTTCGCGCGCAGTTCTTCCTGGTACTTCTGCAGGCGCTGCTGTTGCAGCTGCTGCGTGACCTGCGGCTTGACTTCTTCCAGCTTGGGCAGCTGCGCCTGGCGGATGTCGTCGACGCGGATGATGTGGTAGCCGAACTGCGACTTGACCGGCACCTGCGTCATCTCGCCCTTGTTGAGTTTGATCATGGCTTCCGAGAACTCGGGCACGAAGCTGGCCGGGTTGGCCCAGTCGAGGTCGCCGCCGTTGGCGCCCGATCCCGGGTCCTTGCTCTGCTTCTTGGCGATGTCCTCGAACTTCGCGCCCTTCTTCAGGTCGGCCAGGATCTTCTTGGCCTGGTCTTCGGTCTCGACCAGGATGTGGCGCGCCTTGTATTCCTTGCCGCCGTTGGCCGCGACGAACTTGTCGTACTCGGCCTGCACGTCGGCGTCGGTCACCGGGTGGGTCTTGCGGTAGTTCTCGAACAGCGTGCGGATCAGGATGGCCTGGCGCGCGAGTTCGATCTGGTTGCGGTAGTCGTCGCTGGCATCCAGGCCCTGCTTCTGGGCTTCCTGCATGAAGACTTCGCGCGCGATGACTTCCTCGCGCAACTGGGGTTCCATCTCGGGGGTGACGGGGCGGCCCGCGCCGGCCAGCTGCTGGGCCAGGACGTCCATGCGGGCCTTGGGCACGGCCTTGCCGTTGACGATCGCGATGTTCTGCGCGAAGGCGCCGACGGAGGCGGCGCTCAGCACGACGGCCGCCGCCAGGGTTTTCAGGGAGTGTTGCTTCATGGGAGGGATGGGGTCCGGGGGACTTGCAGGGTGATGGCGCGAAAAGCGCGGGGATGAAAGACGAAGTCGCGTGCCGCCGTGGGATCGGGGAGGGTGCTGTGGACTGCGGGAATTGGGTGAAAGGCGGACTCAGCGCGTTTCGATGGCGATGGCGTGAACGCCTTCGGCGATGAAAAAGTGCAGCGCATCATACACAAGCCGATGCCTCGCCACGCGCGACTGGCCATCGAACAAGGGCGAGGCGACGCGCACCCGGAAGTGGGTGCCGTAGCCCTCGACACCCGCGCCCGCATGGCCCGCGTGGGCGGCACTTTCGTCGATCACTTCGAGCGCGCTGGGCTGCAGCTTCGCGCGCAGCGTGGCCTCGAGGTCGGCGGCGGTGTAGAGCGTCATGCCGCGGGGGTGTCTTCGGACTTCAGGTGCGGCGAGATGTACAGCCCCTGCGCGATCAGGAAGACGATCGGGAAGGCGTAGCCCCACAGCTTGAAGTTCACCCATGCTTCGGTGCTGAAGTACAGCGCCACATAGGCGTTGATGACGGACATGAACACGCAGTAGAAGATCCATGCGACGTTCAGATGCGTCCAGATGCGCTGGGGCAACTGCAACTGCGCGCCCAGCATCACCTGCAGGAAGTTCCTGCGGAAGCCCCACAGCGCTACGGCCAGCGCGATCGCCATGGCGCCGTACAGCACGGTCGGCTTCCACTTGATGAAGCGGTCGTCGTGCAGCACCAGGGTGAGCGTGCCGAACAGCAGGATCAGCACCAGCGTGGCCTTCTGCATGGTCGGCAGCTTGCGGTCGATGGCGTAGATGATCACCGACTGCAGGACGGTGGCACCCATCAGTACCGCGGTCGCCACGTAGATGTCGGCGAGCTTGTACGCGCCGAAGAACAGCAGGATGGGGAAGAAGTCGAGGATCAGTTTCATGCGGGGGCGGGATGCGCAACGGGGCGGTCAGTCCTTGCTGGGTTCGAAGCTCAGCGAGGCCGAATTCATGCAGTAGCGTAACCCGGTCGGCGTCGGGCCGTCCGGGAACACGTGGCCCAGGTGCGCGCCGCAGTTCGTGCAGACGTTCTCGGTGCGCGTCATGCCGTGCGAACGGTCGACGATGTTGGTGATGGCGCCGGGCACCGCTTCTTCCGAGAAGCTGGGCCAGCCGCAGCCGGCGTCGAACTTGGTGCCCGACTCGAAGAGCTTGGCGCCGCAGCACACGCAGTGGTAGGTGCCGTCGGCCCAGTGGGCTTCGTACTTGCCGGTGAAGGGGCGCTCGGTGGCAGCATGGCGCGTGACCTGGAAGGCGGCCGATTCGGCGCCTTTCTCGGCCAGCACGGCCTTCCATTCCGCATCGGTCTTCTGGATCTTGGGGGTGGTCATGAGGAGCAGCTGATTTCGATGGTGGACGCCCAGTCGGGCGGGAAGCCGGCGTAGGCCTCGAAGCCGGCATGGTCGTCAAATGGGGACTCGAGCAGCATCAGCAAGGTGGCGACGCCGGCGAAGTCCTTCTGCTGGGCCGCTTCGATCGCCTGCTGGCCCAGGTGGTTCCGCAGCACGTACTTGGGGTTGGCTGCGCGCATGGCGGTGGCGGCTTCGGCCGCGGGCGTCGAAGCGCGCTGCGCGGCGTACAGCGGCAGCCAGGCATCGATGCCGGCGCGGTCGATGAACAGGTCGCGCACCGGCGCGAAGTCGCCGCTGCCCACGGCATCGGACAGCCGCCGCCAGAAGATCGTCCAGTCGGTACGCTCGGCGGCCAGCAGGCGCAGCACGCCGTCGACCAGGCCGCGGTCGCGCGCGTCGCCGGACGGCAGACCGAGCTTGCGGGCCATGCGCTGGTCGAACGCGTGCGGGAACACCGTCTTGTACGACGCGAGCGCGGCGATGGCCAAGTCCTGCTCGCCGATCAGCGGCAGCAGCGCCTGCGCCAGGCAATGCAGGTTCCAGTAGGCCACGTTGGGCTGCTGGTTGAAGGCGTAGCGGCCGGCGGTATCGCTGTGGTTGCAGATGTGCGCCGGGTCGAAGCCGTCGAGGAACTGGAAGGGTCCGTAGTCGATCGTCAGGCCCAGGATGCTCATGTTGTCAGTGTTCATCACGCCGTGGCAGAAGCCCACCGCCTGCCACTGCGCGAGCAGCGCCGCCGTGCGCTCGCTCACGGCCTCCAGGAAGGCTGCGTAGGCATTGCCGCCGAAGCGCTCCGTCGTCCGGCAAGCCGGGTAGTGGCGGTCGATGACGTAGTCGGCCAGTTGCCTGAGTTCATCGATGCGGTCGTTGGCGGCGAAGTGCTCGAAATGGCCGAAGCGGATGAAGCTCGGTGCCACGCGGGTCACGACGGCGGCGGTTTCGATGTCCTCGCGGCGCACGCGCTGGTCGGAGCCGGTCACGGCCAGTGCGCGTGTGGTCGGGATACCCAGGCCGTGCATCGCCTCGCTGCAGAGGAATTCGCGGATGCTCGAGCGCAGCACGGCGCGCCCGTCGCCCATGCGGGAGTAGGGCGTGCGGCCGGCGCCCTTCAGTTGCACTTCGAGTCCGAGGTCGGTTTCGCCGAGCAGGATGGCCCGGCCGTCGCCGAGCTGACCGGCCCACACGCCGAACTGGTGCCCGCTGTAGACGCTCGCGAGCGGTGCCATGCCCGGCAGGAGCGCATTGCCCGTCAGGACGTCCAGCGCTTCGTCGGAGGCCAGCCAGTCGCCATCGACGCCGAGTTGGCGCGCCGCGCCGGCGCTGCGGCCGACCCAGTAGGGCGCGGTCAGCGGCGTCGGCTGCAGCGGTGTGAAGAAGGCCGGCCCCAGGCTGCGAAATCCCTCGGTCCAGCGCAGCCCCGAGGCCGCGGCGGTGGTGCTGTCGTCCACGAGCAGGTTCATGGCCCGATTGTCTCGCAGCGCCCGAAACCCCGTTCCCGGAAGGCCATGGGCGTTCCTGCCGCCGGCGCGACAGCGCTACGGGCATTCCCGCATCGGGCCCATGCTGCAGTGCGCAATACTCGCCCATCTTTTTGCGTATTGAGATGAAGGAGCCGTACCGATGCTGGGTTTGATGCAAGACCAACCGCTGCTGATCTCGTCCCTGATCGAGTTCGCCGAGCGCCACCACGGTGACGGCGAGATCGTGTCGAGGCGGGTCGAAGGCGACATCCACCGCTACACCTGGGCCGACGTGGCGCGCCGCGCTCGCCAGGTCGCCAATGCGCTGGAAGGCGAAGACCTGCTGTTCAGCGACCGCGTCGCCACGCTGGCGTGGAACGGCTACCGCCACCTCGAGTTGTACTACGGCGTCTCGGGCTCCGGCCGCGTGCTGCACACCATCAACCCGCGCCTGCATCCGGACCAGATCGCGTGGATCGCCAACCACGCCGAAGACCAGATCCTGTGCTTCGACCTGAACTTCCTGCCGCTGGTGCAGGCGGTGCACGCCCGCTGCCCCACGGTCAAGCGCTGGATCGCGCTGTGCGACGCCGACAAGCTGCCGGCCGACAGCGGCATTCCCGGCCTGCTGAGCTACGAGGCCTGGATGGGTGACCGGTCCACCGACTACGCCTGGCCGCGCTTCGACGAGAACTCGGCGTCGAGCATGTGCTACACGAGTGGCACCACCGGCAACCCGAAGGCCGCGCTCTACAGCCACCGCTCGACGCTGCTGCACGCCTACGCCGCCGCGCTGCCCGACGTGATGGGCATCTCGGCGCGCGATTCGGTGTTGCCGGTCGTGCCCATGTTCCACGTCAATGCCTGGGGCATTCCGTACTCGGCCGCGCTGACCGGCTGCAAGCTCGTCTTCCCCGGGCCGGCGCTCGACGGCAAGTCGGTGTACGAACTGATCGAGGCCGAAGGCGTGACCTTCGCCGCCGGCGTGCCGACCGTCTGGCAGATGCTGCTGACGCACATGAAGCCGGGTGGCCTGCGCTTCTCGACGCTCAAGCGCACGGTGATCGGCGGCTCGGCCTGCCCGCCGGCCATGATCCATGCCTTCCAGCAGGACTACGGGGTGGACGTGCTCCACGCCTGGGGCATGACCGAGATGAGCCCGCTCGGCACGCTGTGCACGCTCAAGAACAAGCACCTGACGATGCCGGCCGACGCGCAGGATGCGATCCGCCAGAAGCAGGGCCGCGCCATCTTCGGCGTCGACATGAAGATCATCGATGGCAATGGTGCCGAACTGCCCTGGGACGGCAAGGCCTCTGGCGACCTGCTGGTCAAGGGGCCGTGGATCGTCAAGGAGTACTTCAAGGGCGAGGGCGGCGACCCGCTGGTGCCCGACGCGCAGGGCCACGGCTGGTTCCCGACCGGCGACGTCGCCACCATCGATGCCGACGGCTTCCTGCAGATCACCGACCGCAGCAAGGACGTGATCAAGTCGGGCGGCGAATGGATCAGCTCCATCGACATCGAGAACATCGCCGTCGCGCACCCGGCGGTGCTGATGGCGGCCTGCATCGGCGTGGCCCACCCGAAGTGGGACGAGCGCCCGGTGGTGGCGGTCGTCAAGCGGCCGGGCGCCGAGGTCACGCGCGAGGAGCTGCTGAAGTTCTACGAAGGCAAGACGGCCAAGTGGCAGATCCCCGACGACGTGCTCTTCGTCGAGGCCATTCCGCTCGGCGCCACCGGCAAGATCCTGAAGACCCGGCTGCGCGAGCAGTTCAAGGACTATCGGCTGCCTGGCCTTTGAGCGTTCCTACCGCGCGGTAGATCGGCGCTGCCGCGCAGGTGACAGAAAAGGGCGCAGGAGCGGCGGCGTCGCGTGAGTTCGCGGGCATTCCCTGAGGGTGGCGCGGCCGAAGACTTGTACGCTCGGTCGCGTTCGACACACCGATCCCAGGAGACATGACATGCGATTCCCCGTGAAGTTTCTCGTTGCCTCGCTCATTGCCGCCAGTGCGGCAGGCGCCTGGGCGCAAAAAGGCGAAACCGTGAAGATCGCCTGGCTCGATCCGTTGTCGGGCCTCATGGCCGCGGTGGGCACGAACCAGCTCAAGACCACGCAGTTCTTCGCCGAGGAGTTCAACCGCAAGAACCTCTCGGGCGTGAAGTTCGAGGTCATCGCCATCGACAACAAGCTGAGCCCGCAGGAAACGACCAGCGCGCTGCGCTCGGCGCAAGACCAGGGCGCCCGCTACGTCCTGCAGGGCAACGGCTCCGGCCCGGCGCTGGCCATCATCGACGCGATCGAGAAGAACAACGCGCGCAATCCGGGCAAGGAGATGCTGTACATGAACTATGCGGCGGTCGACCCGGACCTGACCAACAGCAAGTGCAGCTACTGGCATTTCCGGCTCGACGCCGACACTTCCATGAAGATGGAGGCGCTCACGACCTTCATGAAGGACCGGCCCGAGATCAAGAAGGTCTACATCCTCGGCCAGAACTATGCGCACGGCGTCCAGGTGTCGAAGTACGCCAAGGAAGACCTCAAGGCCAAGCGCCCCGACATCCAGATCGTCGGCGACGACCTGCACCCGCTGGCCCAGGTCCGCGACTTTGCGCCCTACATCGCCAAGATCAAGCAGTCTGGCGCCGACACGGTGATCACCGGCAACTGGGGCTCGGACCTGTCGCTGCTGCTGAAGGCGGCCAACGACGCCGGGCTCGACGTGCGCTTCCTGACCTACTACGCCTACGGGGCGGGCGCACCCACCGCCATGGGCAGCGCGTCCGACGGCAAGGTGTATGCGATCGGCTACGGCCACTACAACATGGGCGGCGAGATCCAGAAGAGCATCGACGGCTACAAGAAGAAGATGAACGACGACCTGACGCAGGCGTCGATCTATCACGCGTTCGCGCTGCTCGACAACGCCTTCGCGCAGACGAAGTCCACCGATCCGGTGAAGGTGGCCGTGGCGCTCGAGGGCATGAAGATCAAGAGCTTCAACGGCGAAGTCGAGATGCGCAAGGCCGACCATCAGCTCCAGCAGGGGCTGTTCATCACGCGCTGGGAAAAGAAGAGTGCCAAGTACCCCTACGACGGCGAGAACACCGGCTACACGCTGGCGCCGGTGAAGTACTTCGAGCCCTACGTGGCCAGCACGCCGACGTCGTGCCAGATGAAGCGGCCCTGAACGCCATCCAGTGCCATCGAGCGGCGTGCTACCGATCGGTAGCTTTTTCGGAGGCTGCGTGTCGCGTGTGCGATAGAAAAAGCGCACCGGCGGCCCCCGTTGCGGGCAATCCCTGAGGGGTACGCTTGCAAAGGCTTGTAATCTCGATCGCGTTCGGACCACCGATCCAGGAGACACACCATGCGATTCCCAGTGAAGTTTCTCGTTGCCTCGGTCCTCGCTGCCAATGCGGCCAGCGCCTGGGCGCAAAAGGGCGAAACCGTGAAGATCGCCTGGCTCGATCCGCTGTCGGGCCTCATGGCCGCGGTGGGCACGAACCAGCTCAAGACCTTCCAGTTCCTGGCGGAGGAGTTCAACAAGAAGAACGCCGCCGGCGTGAAGTTCGAGATCATCGGCATCGACAACAAGCTGAGCCCGCAGGAAACCACCAGCGCGCTGCGTTCGGCCATGGACCAGGGCGCACGCTACGTGGTGCAGGGCAACGGCTCCGGCCCGGCGCTGGCCATCATCGATGCGCTCGAGAAGCACAACGCCCGCAACCCGGGTAAGGAGGTGCTCTACATCAACTACGCGGCGGTCGACCCCGACCTGACCAACAGCAAGTGCAGCTACTGGCACTTCCGGCTCGACGCCGACACCTCGATGAAGATGGAAGCGCTCACCACCTTCATGAAGGAGCAGCCGGACATCAAGAAGGTGTACCTGATCAACCAGAACTACTCGCACGGCCAGCAGGTCTCGAAGTTCGCCAAGGAAAACCTCAAGATCAAGCGGCCCGACGTGGAGATCGTCGGTGACGATCTCCACCCGCTGGCCCAGGTGCGCGACTTCGCGCCCTACATCGCGAAGATCAAGCAGTCGGGCGCCGACACGGTGATCACCGGCAACTGGGGTTCCGACCTGGCGCTGCTCATCAAGGCGTCGAACGACTCGGGCCTGAACGTCAAGTTCTACACCTACTACGCGGTGACCACCGGTACGCCGACGGCCATGGGCGCCGCGTCGGACGGCAAGGTCTACCAGGTGGGCTACAGCCACTACAACGCACCGGGCGTCATGGTGCCGCTGATGACCGAGTACAAGAAGCGCTTCAACGACGACATGTACACGACCGACATCTACACCGTCTATGCGATGCTCAGCGAAGCCTTCGTGCGCACCAAGTCGACCGAACCGCTGAAGGTCGCGGCGGCGATGGAAGGCATGAAGTTCAAGAGCTTCAACGGCGACGTGGAGATGCGCAAGGCCGACCACCAGCTGCAGCAGGGGCTCTACATCACGCGCTGGCAGAAGACCGACGCGAAGAACCCCTACAGTCCGGAGAACACCGGCTACACGCTGGCGCCGGTCAAGTACTACGAGGCCTACGTGGCGAGCACGCCGACCACCTGCCAGATGAAGCGGCCCTGACACGCGCGAGCGCACGAGCGCGAAGGCCCGACGTCGCGACGCGGGCCTTTTTTTTGTTTTCACCCCCGCACAGGGAACGATCGAACGTCGATGAACGTGGAATTCTTTGCCATCTCGCTGCTCAACGGCGTCAGCTACGGGCTGCTGCTGTTCATGCTCAGCTCGGGCCTCACGCTGATCTTCAGCATGATGGGCGTCCTGAACTTCGCGCACACCAGCTTCTACATGCTGGGGGCGTACCTGGCGTACACCATCTCGGGACTGGTGGGCTTCTGGCCGGCGCTGGTGCTCGCGCCGCTGGCGGTCTTCGTGCTGGGGGCGGCCTTCGAGCGCTATAGCCTGCGGCGGGTGCACAAGTTCGGCCATGTGCCGGAATTGCTCGTCACCTTCGGGCTTTCCTACCTGATCCTGGAAGTCGTGCAATTGCTGTGGGGCCGTTCCACCGTTCCTTATGGCCTGCCGACGCAGCTGCAGGGGCCGCTCTTCACGCTGTACGGCACGCAGTTTCCCAAGTCGCGCTCCTTCATCATGGCGGTGGCCTTGCTGATGCTGCTGGCGGTGTGGCTGCTGCTGACGCGCACGCGCATCGGGCTGGTGATCCAGGCGGCGCTCAAGCATCCCGAGATGGTCGAAGCGCTGGGCCACAACGTGCCGCGCGTCTTCATGCTGGTGTTTGGTGGTGGCGCCGCGCTGGCGGGGCTGGCCGGCGTGATCGGCGGCAACACTTACATCACGGAGCCGGCCATGGCGGCATCGGTCGGCTCGATCATCTTCGTGGTGGTGGTGGTGGGCGGCATGGGCTCGCTGGCCGGCGCGTTCCTGGCGTCGCTGCTCATCGGCATCATCCAGACCTTCGCGGTGGCGATGGACTATTCACTGGCGACGGCGCTGCAGGGCCTGGGCGTGGCCGTCACCGACCAGACCTTCGGCTACGAGCTGATGAAGCTCACGGTCTCGCAGGTGGCCCCCATCCTGCCGTACCTGTTCCTGGTGCTGATCCTGATCTTCCGCCCCAAGGGCCTGTTGGGAACACGGGAAGATTGACATGAATGCCATTGCAACCCCTTCGAACCCGCCGCGCTACTACCGCTTCCAACCCTGGAACATCGGCCGCTGGCTGATCTGGTCGTTGTTCGCCATCGCACTCATCGTGGCGCCGATGCTGTTCCGCAGCAGCCTGGCGCTGACCATGCTTTCGCAGATCGGCTACCTCATCATCATCTGCCTGAGCTACAACATGCTGTTGGGGCAGGGCGGCATGCTCAGTTTCGGGCATGCGGTCTACACGGGGCTCGGCTCCTTCATCGCCATCCACACGATGAACCTCGCCGCCAAGGGCAGCCTGCCGGTGCCGCTGGTGCTGATCCCGCTGGCCGGCGGGCTGGGCGGCATGTTCTTCGCCGTCCTGTTCGGCTACGTGACCACCAAGAAGGCGGGCACGACCTTCGCGATGATCACGCTGGGCATCGGCGAGCTGGTGGCGTCGATGGCGCTGATGTTCCCGACCTTCTTCGGCGGCGAGGGCGGCATCACCACCAACCGGGTGTACGGCACGCCGTTCCTCGGCCTGACCTTCGGCCCGCAGATCCAGGTGTACTACCTGATCGCCGCATACTGCTTCGTGTGCACCGCGCTGATGTATGCCTTCACCGGCACGCCGCTCGGCCGCATCCTGAACGCGGTGCGCGACAACCCGGAGCGTGTGGAATTCATCGGCTACAACACGCAGCGCGTGCGCTACACGGCCTTCATCATCGCCGGCTTCTTCGCCGGCATCGGCGGTGGGCTGGCGTCGATCAACTTCGAGATCGTGAACGCGGCCGACAGCCTGAACGGCATCCGCTCGGGCGGCTACCTGCTCTTCACCTTCCTGGGTGGTGCGACCTTCTTCTTCGGGCCGATCATCGGCGCGGTGCTGCTGGTGTTCGCGTCGATCCTGCTGTCGGAACTCAGCAAGGCCTGGCTGCTGTACCTCGGCCTGGTCTTCCTCTTCATGGTGATGTTCGCGCCCGGCGGCGTGGCCAGCCTGATCATGATGAACCTGCGGGTTGCCAAGTTCGGCAGGTTCAAGCCCTTCTGGTCGCTGTACGCCGGCCTCATGGCCACCGGTGCCTTGCTGGTCGCGGGTGTGGCCGGTGTGGTCGAGATGATCTATCACATGCAGCTCAACGCCGCGCTCGGGCCGACGCTGGAGTTCTTCGGGCTGACGCTCGACACGTCCAGCCCGACGAGCTGGGGGATCGCCATCGGGCTGATGGTGGTGGGCGGCGGCCTGCTGGAGATCGTGCGCCGCCGCTTCGTACGCGCCTGGGGGCATGCACAGGAAGAGATCGAACGCGAGATCAAGCGCCGGGAGCTCACGGCATGACCTTCGCATTGGAACTGAAAGACCTGCGCAAGAACTTCGGCAAGACCGAGATCATCCGTGGCGCCAACCTGGCGGTGAATGCGGGCGAGCGCATCGCCATCATCGGGCCCAACGGCGCGGGCAAGTCGACGCTGTTCAACCTCATCAGCGGGCGGCTGGCACCGACCAGCGGCGAGGTGCTGCTCAACGGCCAATTGATCAATGGCCTGCGGCCGTACGAGATCAACCGGCTGGGGCTGTCGCGCAGCTTCCAGATCACCAACATCTTCCCCAAGCTCAGCGTGTTCGAGAACCTGCGCTGCGGCGTGCTGTGGAGCCTGGGCTACCGCTACACCTTCCTGCGCTTCCTCTCGAAGCTGGACGACGCCAACGAGCGCACCGAGCAGCTCATCCGCCAGGTCGGCCTGGAGCGCAAGCGCGACGTACTGGCCGTGAACCTCACCTACGCCGAGCAGCGCGCGCTCGAGATCGGCGTGACCATCGCCGGTGGCGCCAACGTGATCCTGCTTGACGAACCGACCGCCGGCATGAGCAAGACCGAGACCGCGCACTTCATCGCGCTCATCAAGGAGGTGACGGTGGGCCGCACGCTGCTGACGGTGGAGCATGACATGGGCGTGGTGTTCGGCCTGGCCGACCGGATCGCGGTGGTGGTGTACGGCGAGGTGATCGCTTTCGACACGCCGGCCGCGGTCCGCGCCAACCCACGGGTGCAGGAGGCTTATCTGGGCTCTGCCGTGGCCGACGCACAAGGAGCGCACTGATGCCCCCACGCTCATCACTTCGTGTATTCGCTGCCCCCCGAGGGGGCGCGGTCTCCCTTGGGGCGGCCCGGCGGGAGACCTGACATGCTCAAACTTCAAGACCTGCACGCCTACTACGGCAAGAGCCATGTGCTGCACGGCGTGTCCTTCGAGGTGGGCGCGGGAGAGATCGTCGCGCTGCTGGGGCGCAACGGCTCGGGCCGCTCGACCACCGCCAAGGCCATCATGGGCCTGGTGCATGCCGAGGGCGCACTGCACTGGAATGGCCAGGACATCCTGCGCCGCAAGGCCTACGAGATCGCGCATCTGGGCATCGGCTACGTGCCCGAGAACCGGGAGATCTTCCCGAAGCTCACGGTGCACCAGAACCTGATGCTCGGCCAGAAGGGCAAGGCCGCTGCCAAGAGAAGCCGCTGGTCCTTCGACGACATGTACGCGATGTTCCCGCGGCTCAAGGAACGTCAGCACACCGAGGCTGGTGTGTTGTCGGGCGGCGAGCAGCAGATGCTCACGCTGTGCCGCACGCTGATGGGCGACCCCGACCTGATCATCATCGACGAGCCGACCGAGGGCCTCGCGCCGAAGATCGTCGAGCTGGTCGGCCAATACCTGAAGCGGCTCAAGGACCGCGGCATTTCCGTGCTGCTGATCGAGCAGAAGCTCACCATCGCGATGGCGATCTCCGACCGCGCGCTGGTCATGGGCCACGGCAGCATCGTCTTCGACGGCACGCCCGACAGCCTGCGTGCCGACGCGACTACGCGCAAGGAGTGGCTGGAGGTCTAGCCCGTCAGGCGATGGCGCGCCAGGCCGTGACGACCAGCGTCATGCCGGCCGCGGCCAGCAGCCCGGCGACCAGCCGCTTGAGCGTCGTGGGGCTCAGCCTGTTCGGCAGCCGGTGGTGCAGCCGCGTGACGCCATAGACCACCGGCACGGCGCAACCGGCCAGCCAGGCCGAGCGCCACGAGAACTGCCCGGTGGGCAGCACCACGGCGATGCGCACCAGGGCGTTGAAGGCGAACATCAGCAGCAAGCCTCGCCGCACGAGTTCGCGGTCGATCGGCTGGCGATACATGTGGAAGACGATCGGCGGCCCGGAGCTGGAGAACAGGCCGCCCAGCACGCCCGACAGCGCACCGATCAGCGCGAAGCTCGTGCCGCTCGACACCACCGGCCGCGGACGGCCCTGCAGCACGAGCAGCAGTGCGCACAGCAGGATCGACACGCCCAGCAGGCCGCGCAGCCACGCGACCGCGCCGCCGCTGAGCCAGGCGAGCAGGATCAGCCCCGCGAGCACGCCGACGGTGCTGCCGTTTAGCGCGGGCTTCATCAGCTTCCACGGCACCGGACCCGGGCGGGCACGGAAATACGTCCATGCGTTGATCAGGGTCAGCACCATGGCGGCGTTCGCGGTCTCGCTCACACTCGCGATGTGAAACAGCGACACGAGCCCGAGCAGGATCAGGCTGAAGGCGAAGCCGGTGAGGTTCTGCGCATAGGTGGCGAGCGCGACGCAGGCCATGAAGGCCAGCAGCTGGCCGGCATCGACGGGGAGGGTGGGCATCTAGGGGCGGGCCGCGGGCGGGGTCGTCATCAGGGGCATCGCGGTCGATTGTCGTGGCTGCGGCGACGGCGCTCGGCGCAGCCGGCGAGCGCTTGTCCCTCCAGCGACTGGGCGACGTTGTCCGGTCGCCGGAAATGCCTAGAATTCTCGAAGAAAAAAGAACACTCGTTCTTTTCGGAGACAAGACAAACGACACCGGGTGTGTCGTGCGTGCTGTGCTCCGCCGTTCTTCCTCCTCCCAACTTCTCACTCGAAGGAACGCAGCATGACGGCTGAATACAAGGTGCTCGGCGATATCGCCGTGATCACGCTGACCAACCCGCCGGTCAACGGCCTGGGCTACGCGACGCGGCTGGGCATCACCGACGGGCTGGCCAAGGCGAATGCCGACGATGCCGTCAAGGCGATCATCATCACCGGCGCGGGCAAGGCCTTCTCGGGCGGCGCCGACATCAAGGAATTCGGCACGCCCAAGGCGTTGCAGGACCCGAACCTGCTCAGCGTCATCCTCGCGCTCGAAGCCTCGCCCAAGCCGATCGTCGCGGCCATCCACTCGGTCTGCATGGGCGGCGGGCTCGAGCTGGCGATGGGCTGCCACTACCGTGTGGCGGCGCCGGGGACCAGCGTCGCGCTGCCCGAGGTCAAGCTGGGCCTCTTGCCGGGCGCCGGCGGCACGCAGCGCCTGCCACGTCTGCTGGGTGTGGAAACCGCCCTCAACATGATCGTCAGCGGCGAAGCGGTCAAGAGCGAAGTGCTCGCCTCGCTGCCCGGCCAGAAGCTGTTCGACCACCTCGCCGCATCGGCCGAGTCGCTGTTCGACGAAGCGCTGATCTACGCCAAGTCGGTCACGGGCAAGACCGGCGACGCGCTGCCGCTGGTGCGCAAGCTGCCGTGCCAGCACCCGCAGGGCGACGCCTACTTCCAGTTCGCGCGCAACATGGTGGGCGGCATGTCGAAGAACTACCCCGCGCCGCTGAAGTGCGTGGATGCCGTGGAGGCCGCCACCAAGCTGAAGTTCGATGAGGGCATGGCCGAAGAGCGCCGCCTCTTCGTCATGCTGATGTTCACGCCCGAGTCGATCGCGCTGCGTCATCTCTTCATGGCCGAGCGCGCGGCCAGCCGGATCCCCGACGTACCGGAGGACACGCCCAGGCGCGAGATCAAGTCGGTCGCCGTGATCGGCGCCGGCACCATGGGCGGCGGCATCTCGATGAACTTCCTGAACGCCGGCATCCCGGTGAAGATCCTCGAGATGAAGCAGGAGGCGCTCGACCGCGGCATCGCCACCATCAAGAAGAACTACGAGGCGCAGGTCAAGAAGGGCAAGCTCAAGCAGGACACCTACGAGCAGCGCATGGCCCTGCTCACGACCACGCTGAGCTATGCCGACCTGAAGGACGCCGACCTGATCATCGAGGCTGTGTTCGAGGAACTGGGCGTGAAGGAACAGGTCTTCAAGCAGCTCGACGAAGTGGCCAAGCCCGGTGCCATCCTGGCATCGAACACCTCGACGCTCGACGTCGACAAGATCGCCGCCTTCACCAAGCGCCCGCAGGACGTGGTCGGCATGCACTTCTTCAGCCCGGCCAACGTGATGAAGCTGCTGGAAGTGGTGCGCGGCGCCAAGACCGGCAAGGACGTGCTCGCCACCGTGATGAGCGTGGCCAAGAAGATCAAGAAGACGGCCGTGGTGTCGGGCGTGTGCGACGGCTTCATCGGCAACCGCATGATCGAGCAGTACAGCCGCCAGGCGGGCTTCCTGCTGGACGAAGGCGCGACGCCGCAGCAGGTCGACAAGGCGATCGAGAAGTTCGGCTTCGCGATGGGCCCGTTCCGCATGGGCGACCTGGCCGGCAACGACATCGGCTGGGCCATTCGCAAGCGTCGCGCCACCGAGCGTGCCGAGATGAAGTACAGCAAGACGGCCGACAAGCTGTGCGAACTGGGCCGCTTCGGCCAGAAGACCGGCGCCGGCTGGTACGACTACCAGGCCGGCAAGCGCGACGCGATCCCGAGCCAGGTCGTGCTCGACCTGATCGAGCAGCACCGCAGGGACGAAGGCATCGTGCCGCGCAAGATCAGCGACGAGGAAATCGTGCAGCGCCTGGTCTATGCGCTGGTGAACGAAGGCGCGCACATCCTGGAAGACGGCATCGCCAGCAAGTCCGGCGACATCGACATGGTCTACCTCACGGGCTACGGCTTTCCGATCTGGCGCGGCGGACCGATGCACTACGCCAGCCAGGTCGGCCTGTACAACGTGGCCGAAGCCATGAAGCGATTCGCGAAGAACCCGCGCGACGACGGCAAGTTCTGGGAGCCCGCGCCGCTGATCCAGAAGCTGGTCGCCGAAGGCAAGCAGTTCAGCTGAGCCCGGCCGCATCGTCACCCCCATTCAGGACACCACCACCATGACTTCTGCCGTCATCGTCTCCACCGCCCGCACGCCGCTCGCCAAGAGCTGGAAGGGTGCCTTCAACATGACCCACGGCGCCACCCTCGGCGGCCACGCGGTGCAGCACGCCGTGCAGCGTGCTGGCATCGACGGCGCCGAAGTCGACGACGTGATCATGGGCTGCGCCACGCCCGAAGGTGCGACCGGGGCGAACATCGCGCGCCAGATCGCGCTGCGCGCCGGGCTGCCCGTCACCACCTCGGGCATGACCATCAACCGCTTCTGCTCGTCGGGCCTGCAGACCATTGCGACCGCCGCCCAACGCATCATCGCGGGCGAGGGCGAGGTCTACGTGGCCGGCGGCGTCGAGAGCATCTCGTGCGTGCAGAACGAGGCCAACCGCCACATGATCCACGACCCGTGGCTGGTCAAGCACAAGCCCGAGATCTACTGGAACATGCTGCAGACGGCCGAGCAGGTGGCCAAGCGCTACCACATCGGTCGCGACGCGATGGACGAGTACGGCGCCGCCAGCCAGCAGAGGGCCACGGCCGCGCTGGAAGCCGGCCGCTTCAAGGAGGAGATCGCACCGATCACCGTGCTGGCCGGCGTGGCCGACCCGGTGATGGGCCTGCGCACCAAGGAAGTGACGGTCGAGAACGACGAGGGCATCCGCGCCGGCACCACCAAGGAAGGCATCAGCGGCATCCGCCCGGCGATTCCGGGTGGCGTGATCTCGGCCGGCAACGCCAGCCAGTTCTCCGACGGCGGCGGCGCCTGCGTGGTGGTCGACGAGCGCTACGCCGAGCGCAAGGGCCTGAAGCCGCTGGGCCGTTTCCTCGGCTTCGCGGTGGCGGGCTGCGAGCCCGACGAGATGGGCATCGGCCCGGTCTTCGCGATCCCGAAGGTGCTGAAGAAGCTGGGCCTGACGGTCAATGACATCGATCTGTGGGAGCTGAACGAAGCCTTCGCGGTGCAGGTCATCTACTGCCGCGACAAGCTGGGCATTCCGGGCGACCGGCTGAACGTCGACGGCGGCGCCATCGCGGTGGGCCACCCCTACGGCGTGAGCGGCCAGCGCCTCACCGGCCACGCGCTCATCGAAGGCAAGCGCCGTGGCGCGAAGAAGGTCGTCGTCACGATGTGCATCGGCGGCGGCATGGGGGCTGCGGGCGTCTTCGAAGTCATTTGACGCTTCCCCGAAGGCGAAGGCGCACTGCGTGTCGCCTCCGCCCACCCCCTTCCGGGGGCAACGCCAGCGGCCCGGCAAAGCCGGTTCCGCGGCGTTTCACGAATTTGCCAGTGAGATAACTGGCCTTTACGTCTCGATAGCGTCATGAGCCTGCGTCCCACCCTCGACTTCCTCCTCTACGACTGGCTCGACGCCGCCGCGCTGAACGGGCGGGAGCGCTTCGCCGACCATTCGCGCGAAACCTTCGACGCGGTGCTCGACACCTGCGAGCGCATCGCGCGCGAGAAGTACGCGCCGCACAACCGCACGGTCGACACGCAGGAGCCGCGCTTCGACGGCGAGAAGGTGGTGCTGCCGCAGGCCACGCACGACGCGCACGCCGCCTTCGTCGAATCGGGCATGCTCGCGGCGGCACAGGACTACGACATCGGCGGCATGCAGCTGCCCTACACGGTGCAGGCGGCGGCCAACGCCTTCTTCGCCAAGGCTTCGGTGAGCATCGGCTCGAACATGCTCACCAGCGGCAACGCGAACCTGTTGATGGTGCACGGCACCGATTTGCAGAAGCGGGTCTTCGCGCTCAACGAGTTCTCGGGGCGCTGGGCCGGCACCATGTGCCTGTCGGAGCCGCAGGCCGGCTCGTCGCTGAGCGACGTGGCGACGCGCGCCGTGCCCGACGGGGTGGATTTCGAGCGCGACCCGCTCGGCCCGCGCTACCGCCTCACGGGCAACAAGATGTGGATTTCCTCGGGCGACCACGAGTTGACCGAGAACATCGTGCACATCGTGCTGGCGAAGATTCCCGATGCAGAGGGCCGGCTGGTGCCCGGCACCCGCGGCATCTCGCTGTTCATCGTGCCCAAGCGCATGGTCGACACGCAGGGGCAGCTCACCGGCGAGCGCAACGACGTGGCGCTGGCGGGCCTCAACCACAAGCTGGGCTGGCGCGGCACCACCAACACGCTGCTGAACTTCGGCGAAGGCAAGTACCCGGTGGCGGGCAGGCCCGGTGCTGTCGGCTATCTCTTGGGGCAGCCCGGCAAGGGCCTGCATTGCATGTTCCACATGATGAACGAGGCGCGCATCGCCATCGGCATGGCGGCGACGATGCTGGGCATGGCGGGCTACGAGGCCTCGCTGGCCTATGCCAAGCAGCGTCCCCAAGGTCGGCCCGCGGGTCCGGCAGGCAAAGACGCCTCGAAGCCGCAGGTGCGCATCATCGAGCACGCCGACGTGCGCCGCATGCTGCTGGCGCAGAAGTCGTACTGCGAAGGTTCGCTGGCGCTGCAGCTGTACTGCGCGCGCCTGGTCGACGCGCAGAAGACGGCCGAAACCCAGGCCGCCGACGATGCGCGCCTGCTGCTGGAAGTGCTCACGCCCATCGCCAAGAGCTGGCCCAGCGAATGGTGTCTGGAGGCGAATTCGCTGGCGATCCAGGTGCACGGCGGCTACGGCTATACGCGCGATTTCCCGGTGGAGCAGTACTGGCGCGACAACCGGCTCAACATGATCCACGAGGGCACGCACGGCATCCAGGCGGCCGACCTGCTGGGCCGCAAGGTGCTGATGGAGGAGGGGCGTGGCCTCACGCTGCTGGCCGCGCGCATCGCCGATACCGCGCGCCGCGCGTCGGCCGAACCGTCGCTCGCCGCGCATGCGAAGGCGCTCGGCGAGGCGCTCGCGCGGGTGGGCGCCGCCACGCAGGCGGCATGGTCGACCGGCGACCCGCAGGCGGCCCTCGCGAACGCGGTACCCTATATGCAGGCTTTCGGCCACACCGTGCTGGCGTGGATCTGGCTCGACGTCGCGCATCGCTCCCTGCAGGGCGACCCCGCGGCGGCGGCGCCGGCCACCGTCGGACGGCTTGCGGCCGCGAGCTATTTCTTTCACTACGAACTGCCGAAAATCGGCGCCTGGCTCAACGTGGTCGAAACCCGCGACCCGATTTGCGCCCAATTGCCCGAGGAGGCATTCTGAAATGCACAGCGGAAGCTACATGCCAAAACTTCGTTCGACCGAACCATCCAGGCCGCACGCGCGGCTGGAGACATGGATCTGGATCCTGATCTACGGCGGCCTGTTCGCCTTCATCCTCGGCTTCGCCACGGCGCGCACCGATGCGGCGCTCGGCTGGAGCATCGCCACGCCCGGCGCCATCGCGGCGGCGGTCGGCGTGGTGCTCCTCTATGTGCGTTCGCGCTTCAAGGACGACCGGAAATGATCAAGCACATCGTGATGTGGAAGCTGGTGGACGCGGCCGAGGCGCCGCGCTTCAAGGAAATCCTCGACACCTGCAAGGGCATCGTGCCCGGCATGCGCGAGTTCGAGGTGGCGGTGCGCGCCGACGGCCTGGAGGCCAACCACGACGTGGCGCTGTACGCAGTGTTCGACGATGCGGCCTCGCTGCAGGCCTACATCGTCCACCCGAGCCACCAGGACGTGGTTGCAAAACTCCCCGCGCGCGCATCGCGCAGCGTTTTCGACTATGCCGTCTGACCGAGGAACCGAGTCCATGAGCCCACGTACCGTCCAGCAACTTTTCGACCTCAAGGGCAAGACCGCGCTCGTCACCGGCGGCTCGCGTGGCCTGGGCCTGCAGATGGCCCACGCGCTCGGCGAAGCCGGCGCCCGCATCATGCTGAGTTCGCGCAAGGCCGACGACCTGGAGCAGGCCACGGCCGACCTGCAGGCCGCCGGCATCGACGCGCGCTGGATCGCCGCCGACTGCTCCAAGGAAGAAGACACGCGCCGCCTGGCCGACCAGACGCTCGAACGCATGGGCGCCATCGACATCCTGGTGAACAACGCCGGTGCCAGCTGGGGCGCCCCGGCCGAGTCGCACCCGGTCGAGGCCTGGGACAAGGTGATGAACCTCAACGTGCGTGGCTACTTCATCCTGTCGCAGCAGGTGGCCAACAAGTACATGATCCCGAAGAAGACGGGGCGCATCATCAACATCGCGTCGATCGCCGGCCTGAACGGCAACCCGCCCGACATCCAGACCCTGGCCTACAACACCTCCAAAACCGCGGTGATCGGCTTCACCAAGACGCTGGCCGCGGAATGGGGCAAGTACAACATCAACGTCAACGCGATCTGCCCGGGCTTCTTCATGACGAAGATGGCGACCAAGCTGATCCAGAACATCGGCGAAGAGAAGATGACGTCGACCGTGCCGCTCGGCCGCCTGGGCGACGACGAAGACCTGAAGGGCCTGACCGTGCTCTATGCCAGCGACGCCGGCAAGCACATCACCGGCCAGTGGATGGCGGTGGACGGCGGCGTGAGCGTGGTGCTCGCGTGACGGAGGCGCGCGTGGCTACGTCCGACGTCAACGTCCGCTCGTACACCAGCCAGATCCCGTTCGCGCAGCACCTGGGTTTCGAGCTGACGAAGTTCGAGGGCGGCGAGTCGGAGATCCTCTACACGGCCAAGCCCGAGCACCTGAACACCTTCGACGTGACGCACGGCGGCGCCTGCATGACGCTGCTCGACATTGCGATGGCGTCGGCAGCGCGCAGCGTGTCGCCCGAGTCCGGCGTCGTCACCATCGAGATGAAGACCAGCTTCATGCGGCCTTCGGTCGGGCCGCTGCACGCGCGCGGCCGGCTGATGCACCGCACCGCCACCATGGCCTTCGTCGAGGCGACGATCTACGACGAGAAGGAGCAGGCCTGCGCGCATTCGACCGGCACCTTCAAGTACGTGACACGCCGTCTTCCCACCGGCCCGGCCAGCGCCAACGCGCAGCGCCCACCCTCGACAGATTGAACCCGGAGACAACCCCATGCCCACCAACCGCCAGCAGCACCTCGACAACCGCCCCGAGGGCGAAGCCGTCGCCAGCAACTTCAAGCTGGTGACCACCGAGACCCCGCCGCTGCAGGACAACCAGGTCCTCGTGCGCCACCACTACCTGAGCCTCGACCCGTACATGCGCGGCCGCATGAACGATGCCAAGAGCTACGCGCAGCCGCAGCCGCTGGGCGAAGTGATGCAGGGCGGTACCGTCGGCGAGGTGGTCGAGAGCAAGCACCCGAAATACGCCGTGGGCGACAAGGTGGTCGGATTCGGCGGCTGGCAGGAATACAGCGTGGTCGACGGCAATCAGGTCGGCGCGCTGCGCAAGGTCGACACCACGCACGTTCCGCTGTCGCACTACCTGGGCGCCGTCGGCATGCCGGGCGTGACCGCCTGGTACGGCCTGGTGAAGATCATCGCGCCGAAGGCCGGCGACACGGTGGTGGTCACGGCCGCCAGCGGTGCGGTCGGCAGCGCCTTCGGCGCGCTGGCCAAGGCGCGCGGCTGCCGCGTCGTCGGCATCGCGGGCGGGCCGGACAAGTGCCGCTACGTGACGGAAGAACTCGGCTTCGACGCCTGCATCGACTACCGCCAGCATCCCGACATCAAGACGATGAGCAAGGCGCTCAAGGAAGCGTGCCCGGACGGCATCGACGGCTACTTCGAGAATGTCGGCGGCTACATCTTCGACGCGGTGCTGCTGCGCACCAACGCCTTCGCGCGGGTCGCGCTGTGCGGAATGATCGCCGGCTACGACGGCGCGCCGATGCCGCTGACCAACCCCGCGCTGATCCTCGTCAACCGCCTCAAGGTCGAAGGCTTCATCGTCAGTGAGCACATGGACGTGTGGCCAGAGGCATTGAAGGAGCTCGGTGGCCTGGTCGCCAGCGGCAAGCTGCGCCCGCGCGAGTCGATGGCCCAGGGCATCGAGTCGGCACCCGAGGCCTTCCTCGGGCTGCTCAAGGGCAAGAACTTCGGCAAGCAACTGGTGAAGCTGGTCTAAGCGACGACGACCGGAGGTCTGCCATGGACGCGACGCACGAGGTCTTCAACCAGCCTGCGCCGCTCGCGGGCTACAACCTGTTCGAAACGAACCGCGCGCTGCGCGATGCGTTGGCTTTCAACGCGCCGCAGCTCGACCTGACCTCACTGGATACGCTGGGTGCCGCCATCGGTACCGTCGACATGCAGGCACACGCGCGGCTCGCGAACACGAACGCGCCGGTGCTGCACACGCACGATCGCTTCGGGCGGCGCATCGACGAGGTGGAGTTCCATCCGAGCTATCACGCGCTGATGACTGCTGCGGTCGGCGCGGGTCTGCACGGCGCGCCGTGGGCCGTGAATGTGGCCCCCACGCTGGCCGCTGCGCGTGCTGCGCTGCCCCCCGAGGGGGCGCTCGCGGCTCGGGGCGGCCCGGCGCCACTCGATGCGTCGCCGCATGTCCAGCGCGCGGCCGGCTTCATGCTCTTCACCGAGCTCGAGCCGTCCATCCTGTGCCCGATCTCGATGACCTACGCCGCCACGCCGGCGCTGCGTGGCAATGCGGCGGTTTTCGCCGACTGGGGACCGAAGCTCACCAGCCACGCCTACGACCCGGCGCTGGTGCCCTGGCGCGACAAGCCCGGCGTGACCATGGGCATGGGCATGACCGAGAAGCAGGGCGGCTCCGACGTGCGCGCCAACACCACGCAGGCGGTGCGCGACGGCAGCGACGCCTGGGGCGAGCGCTATCGGCTGACCGGTCACAAGTGGTTCTTCTCGGCGCCCATGTGCGATGCCTTCCTGGTGCTGGCGCAGGCGCCGGCCGGGCTCAGCTGCTTCTTCCTGCCGCGCGTGTTGCCCGATGGGGCGCGCAACGCAATCCGCATCCAGCGCCTGAAGGACAAGCTGGGCAACAAGGCCAACGCGAGTTCCGAGGTCGAGTTCCACGCCGCCACCGCCTGGCTGGTCGGCGAGGAGGGCCGCGGCGTGCCGCAGATCCTCGAGATGGGCACGATGACGCGGCTCGACTGCGCGCTCGGCACCACCGGGCTGATGCGCCAGGCGCTGGCGCTCGCGCTGAACCACACGGCACAGCGCAACGCCTTCGGCAAGCCGCTGATCGCACAGCCGCTGATGAAGAACGTGCTGGCCGACCTGGCGCTCGAAAGCGAAGCCGCTACCGCGCTCGCCGTCCGCCTGGCCCGTGCCTTCGACCACCCCGACGACGCGCACGAGCGCCTCATGGCGCGGCTGCTCACGCCGGTCGCCAAGTTCTGGATCTGCAAACGCGGCAGCCACTTCGCCCAGGAGGCGATGGAATGCCTGGGTGGCAACGGCTACGTGGAGGAGGGCGGCGAAGGCGTGATGGCCCGCATCTACCGCGAGATGCCGCTCAACTCGATCTGGGAGGGCGCCGGCAACATCATGGCGCTCGACCTGCTGCGGGCCACGCGCAAGGGCGACGTGGTCGCCGCGCTCGCCCATGAACTCTCGCCCGCGCGCGGCGCGCATGCCGCGCTCGACCGCCTCGCCGCTGCGCTGCCGTCGCGCATCGAGGCGATGGCCACCGAGCCCGAGGCGCGCCGGCTCGCGCAGGACGTGGCGCTGGCGGTGCAGGCCGCACTGCTGGCGCAGACCGCGCCGCCCGCCGTGGTCGACGCCTTCTGCGCTTCACGCCTCGGTGGCGACTGGGGCCATGCCTTCGGCACGCTCGGCACCGGTGCCGACGTCGATTCGATCATCGCCCGCGCGATGCCACGCTGAACCTCACGCCATCCCCGGAGAGCCCACGATGTCCGACCTGATCCTGCACCACTACGCCGCCTCGCCCTTCTCGGAAAAGATCCGGCTGGTGCTGGGCTACAAGAAGCTCGCCTGGCGCTCGGTCATCGTGCCGCAGATCATGCCCAAGCCCGACGTGCAGGCGCTCACCGGCGGCTACCGCAAGACGCCCTTCCTGCAGGTCGGCGCCGACATCTACTGCGACAGCGCGCTCATCTGCGACGTGCTCGAGCACCTGCAGCCCGAGCCTTACCTCTACCCCGAGCCGAGCAAGGGCCTGGCCCGCACCCTGGCGCAGTGGGCCGACAGCACCCTGTTCTCGGTGGCGATGGCGTACAGCTTCAGCCCCCAGGGCGCCGCCGACCTGTTCGCCAAGGCGCCGCCCGAAGCGGCCAAGGCCTTCTCGGAAGACCGCCGCGCCATGAGCGCGAACATGGTCCGCCCGCGCCCGGCCGATGCCGCATGCGCCTACAAGTCCTACCTGCGGCGGCTGTCGGACATGCTCGACGACACCCCCTACCTGATGGGTGACGTGCCGACCATCGCCGACTTCGCCTGCTACCACCCGCTGTGGTTCACGCGCAAGCGCACGCCGTCGATGAGCGGTGTGCTGCAACTGACGCCCGCGGTGCTCGACTGGATGGACCGCATGGCGGCCATCGGCCACGGCACCATGGAAGCCACCGACGCCGCCACGGCCATCGCGCACGCCGCCGCATCGGTGCCGCACACGCTGCTGACCGACAGCACCTTCCAGGACGAGCATGGCATTGCGCTGGGCAGCCGCGTCACCATCGGCGCCGAGAGCTTCGGCCCCGAGACGACCGAAGGCGAACTGGTGGCCGCCACCCGCACCCACTACACGCTGCGCCGCAACGACGCACGTGCCGGCACGTTGCATGTGCATTTCCCGCGCATCGGCTACATCCTCAAAACAGCAGAGACAACGACATGATTCAGGATTTCCAAGGCAAGACGGCGGTACTCACCGGGGCCGGCTCCGGCTTCGGCCTCGAATGCGCGCGCATCGGCGCCGCGCGCGGCATGAACCTGGTGCTGGTCGACGTGCAGCAGGACGCGCTCGACCGCGCCCAGGCCGAGATGGAGGCCGCCGGCGTGCAGGTGCTGGCGCGTCGGGTCGACGTGTCGAAGGCCGACCAGATGGAGGCGCTGGCCGAAGCGGTGCAGCAGCGCTTCGGCGCCCCGCACTTCGTTTTCAACAACGCAGGCGTCGGCGCCGGGGGCCTGGTGTGGGAGAACACCGTGGCCGACTGGGAATGGGTGCTCGGCGTCAACGTGTGGGGCGTGGTGCACGGCGTGCGCCTGTTCACGCCCATGATGCTGGCCGCGGCCGCGCAGGACCCGGCCTACCGCGGCCACATCGTCAACACCGCCAGCATGGCCGGCCTGCTCACGCCGCCGAACATGGGCGTCTACAACGTGAGCAAGCACGCCGTCGTGAGCCTGACCGAGACGCTGTACCAGGACCTGGCACTCGTCACCGACCAGATCGGCGCCAGCCTGCTGTGTCCCTACTTCGTGGCGACCGGCATCCACAGCAGCGAACGCAATCGCCCCGGCACGCTGCCGGCGGGCGAACTCACCAAGAGCCAGCTGATCGGCCAGGCCATGACGGCCAAGGCGGTGAACAGCGGCAAGGTCAGTGCAGCGGACGTGGCGGCCAAGGTGTTCGATGCCATCGCCGCCAACCAGTTCTACATCTTCAGCCACCCCAAGGCGCTGGGCAACGTGAAGAGCCGGATGGACAGCATCGTGTCGATGACCAATCCCACCGATCCTTTTCTGGAGCGGCCCGACATCGGCCAGCAGCTGCGCGCACAACTGCGGTCCTGAACTACAGGCCGGGCGGCGCCGGCGTGATAACTTGACGGCACCATGCCGCTTTTTCACGCCACCTTCCGCCGTCTTCCTCTTCTTCTGCTCACGCCGCTCATGGCATGGGCGCTGGCCGCACCTGCTGCTGCACAGGACGGTAACGCCCTGCAGGCGAAGTACACGGCGCTCGCATCCAGGCTGGCCGACAACCCGTTCCAGCGCCCGCTGGTGCTCGATTCCACCGAGAAGCCCGACCGCTTGAGCGGCGACATCTACGCGGTGGTCGACCATCCCTTCGCCGACATCGGCGCGCTCGCCAGGCCGGCGAACTGGTGCGAGGTGCTCATGCTGCACCTCAACACCAAACACTGCGTGGTCAAGGGCGAGGGCGACGGCGCGCTGCTGGATGTGGCGGTCGGGCGCAAGTTCGATCAACCGCTGGACCAGGCGCAGCGCGTGCAGTTCGCATGGAAGCCGATAGCCAGCAGCGCCGACTATCTGGCCGTGCAGCTGTCCGCCGCCGAAGGGCCGCTGTCGACGCGTGACTACCGCATCGTCTTCGAGGCCGCGCCGATCGCGTCGGGCAAGAGCTTCGTGCATCTGTCCTATTCCTACGCCTACGGCACCGCCGCGCGGCTCGCCATGAAGGCCTACCTCGGCACGCTCGGCAACGGCAAGGTCGGCTTCACCGTGACCGGCCGCGACGCGCAGGGCGCCCCCGAGCAGATCGGCGGCGTGCGCGGCGTGGTCGAGCGCAACACCATGCGCTACCACCTCGCCATCGATGCCTTCCTCGATGCGCCGAAGCCGGAGCAACTCGACCGCCGGCTGGCGGCATGGTTCGACGCCACCGAGCGGTACGCGCGGCAGTTGCATGAAGTCGAGCGTGCCGATTACCTCGCGATGAAACGGAGCGAATACAAGCGCATCAAGAGCGGCGGCTAGAGGGGGAACTCGCCCCGTCGGGCTTGCCCCGGTAGAATCCGCCCTCTGCAGGAGAGTGCCGGGCTCCGTCCCGGCCACCGAAGGCGCAAACTCCCATGAACGCTCAGGTCCCGTACTGCACACCATCATCGCCGTCTGGAGAGCCGTCACGACCGTGACGCACCGAAGGAGCAAGGCCCGGCCGAAAGCCGCGGTTGAATCTCTCAGGTACCAAGGACAGGGGGAGCGGCACCACGCATGACACGCGTCATGCGTGCCATCGTCCTCTGGAGCTCCCCATGAAAGTGGTTGTCCTCGGCGCCGGCCTGCTCGGCGTCACCTCTGCGTATTTCCTTCGTCAACTGGGTCACGACGTGACCGTGATCGACCGGCAGGCCTCGCCAGCCGCCGAGACGAGCTTCGCCAACGGCGGGCAGATCTCGGTCAGCCACGCCGAACCGTGGGCCAATCCGAGCGCACCGCTGAAGGTGCTCAAGTGGCTGGGCAAGGAAGATGCGCCACTGCTCTTCCGCATGCGCGCCGACATGCGCCAGTGGCTCTGGGGCCTGCAGTTCCTGCGCGAATGCACGCCCGCCCGCACGCAGCACAACATCGAGCAGATCGTGCGGCTGGGCACCTACAGCCGCGACACGCTGCAGGCGCTGCGGCGCGACATCGGCATCGAGTACGACGAGCGCACGCAGGGCATCCTGCACTTCTACACGAGCCAGAAGGAATTCGACGGTGCCGAAGGGCCGGCCGCGCAGATGCGTGAACTGGGCTGCGACCGGCGCGTGATCTCGGCGGACGAGGCGGTGCGCATCGAGCCCGCCTTGCGGCACATCCGCCCGCAGCTCGCCGGCGCCACCTACACCGCCGAGGACGAGTCGGGCGACGCGAACCGCTTCGCGCGCGAACTGGTCGCGCGCTGCCGCACCGACGGCGTGGAATTCCTGATGAGCCACACCGTGACCGCGCTGCGGGAGGCCGGTGGGCAGATCGACCACGTCGAGGCCACCGATGCCGACGGCCGCTTCCAGCGTGTGCGCGGCGATGCCTACGTGCTGGCGATGGGCAGCCTGAGCCCGCTCTACGCCGCGCCGCTGGGCATCCACCTGCCGATCTACCCCGCGAAGGGCTACTCGGTGACGCTGCCCGTGAAGGACGCGTCGATGGCGCACCAGGTGTCGCTCACGGATGACGAATACAAGCTCGTTTTCTCGCGGCTGGGCGACCGGCTGCGCATCGCCGGCACGGCGGAGCTCAACGGCTACGACCGCGACCTCAACCGCGTGCGCTGCGAGGCGATCGTGCGCCGCACCGAAGAACTCTTCCCCGGTGCCGGCGACCTCGAGCAGGCGCAGTTCTGGACGGGGCTTCGCCCTGCGACGCCATCGAACGTGCCGATCATCGGCCGCTCGAAACTGCCGAACCTGTTCCTGAACACGGGCCACGGCACGCTGGGGTGGACGCATTCCTGCGGCTCCGGCAAGAGCATCGCGCAGATCGTGAGCGGGCTCGCGCCGGAGGTGGATTTTGCGTTCACCGGTCTACCGGAACGGACCGGCCGGCGTGCCGTGAAGAGCGCCGTCGCGTAGGCTGGGCCAGCGGCTGCCTCACACCGCCACCGGGCTGCGCTCGGCGAACTGCCCGTTCCAGTACGGGTAGTAAGGGTAGGGCGGTGTGACGGCGCTGGCCGCGTCGAGTCGCGCGACCTGTTCGGGCGTGAGCGACCAGCCGACGGCGCCGAGGTTTTGTATCAGTTGCGCCTCGTCGCGTGCGCCGATCAGCACGCTCGCGACGGTGGGGCGCTGCAGCAGCCAGTTGATGGCGATCTGCGGGATGGTCTTGCCGGTCTCGGCCGCGACCTGGTCGAGCGCGTCGACCACGCGGTACAGGCGCTCGGTGTCGGCCGGTGGCGCGAAGCCCTCGGTCGCGTGCAGGCGGCTGTCGGCCGGCAGGGGCTGGCCGCGGCGGACCTTGCCGGTGAGGCGGCCCCAGCCGAGGGGGCTCCAGACGATCGCGCCCACGCCCTGGTCGATGCCCAGCGGCATCAGCTCCCACTCGTAGTCGCGGCCGATCAGCGAGTAGTAGGTCTGGTTGGCGACATAGCGCTCGAGCCCGAGTCGGTCCGACGCCGCGAGCGACTTCATCAGCTGCCAGCCCGAGAAGTTCGACACGCCGATGTAGCGGACCTTGCCGGCGCGCACCAGGTCGTCGAGCGTGCGCAGCACCTGCTCGACCGGTGTCATCGCGTCGAAGGCGTGCAGTTGCAGGATGTCGATGTGCCCGGTGTCGAGGCGCTTGAGTGCGGCATCGACACCGGCGAGCAGGTGGTGCCGCGACGTGCCGGCGTCGTTCGGCCCGTCGCCCATGCGCAGCGACAGCTTGGTCGAGACGATCGCCTGGTGGCGCCGCCCCTTGAGCGCCGCGCCGAGGATGCTTTCCGATGCGCCGTCGGAGTACACGTCGGCCGTGTCGAACAGCGTCACGCCGGCGTCGAGGCACAGGTCGACGATGCGCCGCGCACCGGCCGCGTCGGTGTTGCCCCAGGCGCTGAAGAGCGGGCCGTGCCCGCCGAAGGTGCCGGCGCCGAAGCCGAGGGCGGGGACCTGGAAGCCGGAGCGGCCGAGATAGCGGTAATCCATGGTGTTGTTTCTCGTGTTGGAATGAGGAGGGTCAGGCCTTGGCCGGCATGCCGTCCGGCGTGGCCGGTTCGCGGCCATCCAGCGAGCGGCTCCACAGCGCGATGCCCAGGCCGACGAGCGTGATCGCCGCCGCCACCCAGCCGAGCGATGCCAGCCCGGGTCCGCGCTCGATCGTCACGCCGCCGACCCACGCGCCGATGGCGTTGCCGAGGTTGAAGGCCGCGATGTTCAGGCTCGACGCCAGGTTCTGGCCGGCGCCCGAGGCCTTCTCGAGCACACGCATCTGCAGCGGCGCCACGGTGGCGAAGGACGCCACGCCGAGCACCGCGAAGAAGACGATGGCCGGCACCGCCGAGCCGATGGCGAACTGCATGGTCGCGAGCACCAGCGCAAGCACGCTCAGCGTCCACAGCACCGCACGCATCACGCCGCGGTCGGCCAGCCGGCCGCCCAGCAGGTTGCCGATGGCCATGCCGCCCCCGAAGAGCAGCAGCACCGCCGACACCGCACCGTCGGAGAACCCGGTCAGGCGGTTGAGCAGCGGCTGCACGTAGGTGAACACGGCGAACACGCCGGCGTAGCCGACCACCGTCATCGCCAGGCCGAGCAGCACCTGCGGCCGGGCCAGCACGGCGAGTTCGTCGCGCAGCGGCGGCAGGACGCCTTCGCGCCGGCTGCGCGGCACGAAGACGGCGAGCACCGCGAAGGCCAGCACACCGATCGCCGTGACGGCCCAGAACGACGCGCGCCAGCCATGGTGCAGCCCGAGCCACGCACCGGCCGGCACGCCGAGGATGGTGGCGGCCGTGAGGCCGGTGAACATGATCGCGATGGCCGAGGCGCGACGCTCCGGCGCGACCAGGCCGGTCGCCACGACCGCGCCCACGCCGAAGAAGGTGCCATGCGCCAGCGCCGTGACGACGCGCGCCGCCATCAGCCAGCCGTAGCTCGGGGCCAGCGCGCAGGCGAGGTTGCCGAGCGTGAAGATCGCCATCAGCGCGAGCAGCACCGTCTTGCGCGGCAGCCGGCGCGAGGCGAGCGTGAGCACCGGCGCGCCGATGGCGACGCCGACCGCATAGCCGGAGATCAGCAGCCCGACGGCGGCGATGGAGACATGGAGGTCGTCCGCGACCTGCTGGAGCAGGCCCATGAGGACGAATTCGGTGGTGCCGATGCCGAAGGCGCCGACAGTGAGGGCAAGGAGTGCGATGGGCATGATGCGTCGAATGTGCCGTCGTCCATGCCCTGTGACTAGAATGCCCGCCGGACCGACTGCTGTGAGTTGAAATCACATATGCCCCGCATCGACGTGAACCGTTCCGGCGAGATGGAAGCCTTCGTGCAGGTGGTCGAGCGTGGCGGCTTCTCGGCCGCGGCACGCGCACTCGGCATGACGCCCTCGGCCGTCAGCAAGCTGGTCGCCCGGCTCGAATCGCGCCTCGCGGTGCAGCTGGTGCACCGGTCCACGCGCAAGCTCACGCTGACGCCCGAGGGTCAGCAGTTCCACGAACGCAGCGTGCGGGTGCTGGCCGACATGGACGAGGCCGAGCGCTGCGCCGCATCGGGCGCCGCGCCGCGCGGGCGGGTCAGCATCAACGCCAGCGTGCCCTTCGGCCACCATGTGCTGTTGCCGCTGATGCCGCGCTTTCTCGAACTGCACCCGCAGGTGACGGTCGACGTCTCGCTGACCGACCGTGTGGTCGACCTGATGGACGAGCGCACCGACATCGCGGTGCGCTGGGGGCAGTTGCCGTCGTCGGACCTCGTCGCGCGCCGGCTCGGTGAAACGGGGCAGGCCATCGTCGCCGCGCCCGCCTACCTCGCCCGCTACGGCACGCCGCGCACGCCGCAGGAGCTGGAAGCGCACAACCGCCTGGGCACCAGCTACCGCCGTGCGGTGCCGGACTGGCCGCTGTCGGTCGACGGCCGGCGGCTCGAGATGCCGATCGTCGGCAACATGCGCGTGGGCGATGGTTCGGCACTTCGGCGGCTGGTGCTCGACGGCGTCGGCCTGGGGCGGCTGTCGCTCTACCACGTGCAGGCCGACATCGACGCCGGCCGGCTGGTGAAGGTGATGGAGGAATTCAACCCGCACGAGATGGAGCCGATGCACGCGGTCTATCTGGGCAAGGCAGGCCGTCTGCCGGCGCGGGTGCGCGCGATGCTCGACTTCCTCATGGCGCACGTGAAGCTCGATGGCGACCAGGAGCGTGTCGCATGACGGCGACCGGTGGCTTCGCCATCTTCCCGACGGCCATCGGCACCTGCGGCGTCGCATGGGGTCCGCGGGGCATCGTCGGCGCGCAGTTGCCTGAGGCGGAGAACGAAGAGGCTGCGACGTTGGCGCGCATGGCCGCTCGCTTTCCTGCGCTGACGGAAGCCGAGCCGCCGCCGTCGACGCAGGCGGCCATCGAGGCGCTGCGTGCGGTGTTGGCGGGCACATCGAAGGATCTGTTGCTGGACGTGGTGCTCGACGAATCCGACGTACCGGAATTCCACCGACGCGTGTACGCGTTCGCGCGCGCTATTCCGCCCGGCGAGACGCGCACCTATGGCGAGGTGGCCGAGGCGGTGGGTGGCAAGGGCCTGGCCCGTGCGGTGGGTCAGGCGCTCGGGCGCAACCCCTTCGCGCCCATGGTGCCGTGCCATCGTGTGCTGGCGGCCGACGGTCGGCCCGGCGGCTTCTCGGCGCCGGGCGGCGCGCTGGCCAAGCTGCGCATGCTGGCGAAAGAAGGGGCGCGGCCCCTTGGCACCGCGCCCCTGTTCGACGATCTGTGAACTCGCGCCGGGAGATCCCGGCGCTTCGCACTCAGTACGCTGCCTGACGCGTGAACGACACGCTGGCCTTCTTGTATTCGGCCGGGATCTGGTCGCGGTAGTACGACTTCGCGTTCAGGCTCTGCAGCGGGTCATGGGCCGCGGCCACGGCCTGGCTGCGCACGGCGCTGCGGTCGGCCGTCGTGTTCACGGTCTGCACGCCGGCGGCGTAGCCTTCGCCGAAGACGTCACCGGCACGGGCGGCAGCCACGCCCTGGCCTTGCACCGCAGCGCGGCTCACGGACGGGGTGATGGTCAGCACGCCGTCGTAGGTTTCGGCGTGTGCGCCGGCTGCGGCCAGGAGGGACAGCGCGGCGGCGGCGAGGATGTTGCGGGTGTTCATGTCAATGTTCCTTCAATGATTTGGATGATGTCGAACCGGTCTTGGGTGGGTGTTCCGCGTCGTTGTCGAGGCGGCCCGCTCGCTCGGTGGCCTGTTCACCCAGATCAACGTGTGCTGTTGGTCTGTGGGATCAAGTGTGCGACGGCAAAGGGCTTCGCAACGTCTCTCGAAGGAATCACGGCGTTCGGGCATTGGAAACAATCGGCGCTGCGTCCCCGGGTGCAGCGGCGTACCCGTCACAAGGGTCAGGCCCTGACACAAGTCCGCGAACGCCGCTCGCCGCGGTCTTTGCGGCCTTGGCGACAATCGGCCCATGACTTCTTCTCGTTTCTTCCGGATCGCACTCGTGCTCGGGCTGCTGTCTGCCATCGGCCCGTTCGCCATCGACATGTACCTGCCGGCGTTGCCGGCCATCGGCGCCAGCCTGCGCGCCGACATCGGCTCGGTGCAGATGAGCCTCACCGTCTTCTTCCTGGCGCTGGCGGCCGGCCAGCCCTTCTACGGCCCGGTGTCGGACATGGTCGGCCGCAAGCCGCCGCTGTACTTCGGGCTGGTGCTCTTCGCCATCGCCAGCATCGGCTGCGCGCTGGCCGACAACATCCAGACGCTGATCGTGCTGCGCTTCCTGCAGGGCTTGGGTGCGGCCGCGGGCATGGCGATCCCGCGGGCGGTGGTGCGCGACCTGCACACCGGCAACGACGCGGCGCGGCTGATGTCGCTGCTCATGCTGGTCTTCAGCATCTCGCCGATCCTGGCGCCGCTGGTGGGCAGCGGCGTGATCGCGGTGGCGGGCTGGCGCGGCGTGTTCTGGGCCGTCACGCTGGCGGCCATCGCGGGGCTGGTGCTGATCGCCACCTCGCTGACCGAGACGCGCAGGGCCGACCAGCGCGTGGAGAGCAGCCTGCGCAGCGCACTGAGTGCCTACGGCGTGCTGCTGCGCGACGGGCACTACCTGGGGCTCGTGTTCATCGGCAGCTTCGCGATGGCCGGCTTCTTCACCTACCTGGCCAACTCGTCCTTCGTGCTGATCGACCACTACGGGCTGTCTCCCGTGGTCTACAGCGTGGCCTTCGGCGTGAATGCCGCCGCGTTCTTCGTCGCAGCGCAGTTCAACGGGCGGCTGGGCGAGCGCTTCGGGCTGGTGCGTGTCGTCAAGGGCGCGGTCGGCGCCTGCGGCGTGGTGATGGTGGCGATGTTCCTGTACTTCCTGCTGGGCGGCGATTCGATGTGGGTGCTGCTGGTGCTGTACTTCATCGCCAGCGGCCTGATGGGGCTGGTGATCCCGACCACCTCGGTGCTCGCGCTCGAGACCCACGGCACCATCGCCGGCACGGCGTCGGCGCTGCTCGGCACGCTGCAGATGCTGACCGGTGCGGTGGTCATGGCCGTCGTCGGCCTGTTCACCGACGGGCGGCCGCTGCCGATGGTGGCCGGCATGGCCGGCGGCGCGCTGGTGGCCATGCTGCTGACCTGGCTGACGCTCGGCGGTGCCGCATCCGGAAGCCATGCAGTCGCGGGCCGGAGCGCATGAGATGAGTGCCGTCACGCCGGTCGCGGCGACATCGATGGCCGAAGCCGCCGTGCCAGACGGCCTGCCGACGCCGCAGCGCGGGCATGCGATGGCCGTCATCATCCTCGGCATCGCGGTCGCGGTGCTCGACGGCACGATCATGAACCTGGCGCTGCCGAGCATCGCGCGCGAGCTGAACGCCAGCGCCTCGCATTCGATCTGGGTGGTCAACGCCTACCAGATCGCCACACTGGTCATGCTGCTGCCGCTCGCGTCGCTGGGTGACCTGTTCGGCTACCGGCGCATCTACCTGCTCGGCATGGGCCTCTTCACCGTGTCCTCGCTGGCCGCCGTGCTGTCCGATTCGATGGGGACGCTGATCGCCGCGCGCACGCTGCAGGGACTGGGCGCCGCCGGCATCATGAGCGTGAACGCCGCGCTGGTGCGGCTGATCTATCCCTCCTCGCAGCTCGGGCGCGGCATGGCGATCAACTCGATGGTGGTCGCCACCGCATCGGTCGCCGGTCCGTCGGTGGCGGCATCGATCCTGTCGGTGGCCTCGTGGCCCTGGCTCTTCGCCTTCAACGTGCCGCTGGGGCTGGTCGTTCTGGCGATTGGCATGCGTTCGCTGCCCCACAACCAGCGCGCCGCCGCGGTGCCGGGCACGCGCTTCTCGGTCGTCGACGTGCTGCTCAACATCGGGATGTTCGCGCTCGTCTTCCTGGGCGTCGACCGGCTGGGCGTGCGCGAAGGCGGGGCCAGCGGCACATCGCCGATGGCCTGGGGACTGCTGGGGGCCGGTCTGGCCGTCGGCTTCGTCTACCTGCGCCGCCAGCGCACGATGGCGCTGCCGCTGTTCCCGGTCGATCTGCTGCGCATCCCGGTCTTCGCGCTGTCGATGGGCACCTCGGTGGCCGCGTTTACGGCGCAGATGCTGTCGTACATCGCGCTGCCGTTCCTGCTGCTCGACGTCTACGGCCGCACCCCTCTCGAGGCGGGCCTGCTTATCACGGCCTGGCCGCTGGCCATCGTCGCGATGGCGCCGATCGTCGGGCGGCTGATCGGCCGCTACCCCGACGGCCTGCTCGGCGGCATCGGCCTGGGCCTGCTCGCTTGCGGGCTCGCGCTGCTCGCGGCCTTGCCGGCGCAGCCGGGCGACCTGGACATCGCCTGGCGCATGGCCCTGTGCGGCATCGGGTTCGGGCTGTTCCAGTCGCCCAACAACCACACCATCGTCACCTCGGCCCCACGGCATCGCAGCGGGGCGGCCAGCGGCATGCTGGGGACGGCCCGACTGACGGGGCAGACGCTCGGCGCGGTCGTCGTGGCGGCCGTCTTCAGCATCTGGACGCCCCACGAAGGCCACGGACCGGTCATCGCGCTGGTGCTGGCGGCGGCCTGCGCGGCGCTGGCTGGCATCTTCAGCAGCCTTCGTCTGAGGGTGCAGTCGCCGACGAGCCATTAAGCTCGCACCGATGAAGGAAATTCCCGAGGCGATCGTCTGCGAGGGCTGCGACGCGGTCTATGGCCGCGCGGCGCTGCGCGAACGCGAGGTCGCCCGCTGCCCGGTCTGCGGGACCGAACTCGAGCGCCACCTCGGCGGCCAGCAGGCGCGGATCCTGCCGCTGGCGGTGGCCGGGCTCATCATGTTCTGCGTGGCCAACCTGTTCCCCATCGTCGAGATCGAGCTGCGCGGCCTGCGCAGCCAGACCACCCTGGCGGGCGCCGTGGTGGCGCTGGCGGGCGAGGGCATGTCGCTGGTGGCGCTGCTGGTGCTGGCCACCACCATCCTCTTTCCGCTGCTTCAGCTGCTGATCCTGCTCTGGCTGCTGGTGCCGCTGCGCCGGCACGAGCGCATCGTGGCCGGCTTCGCCTGGCTGGTGCGCACGATGCAGTCGCTGCGGCCCTGGGGAATGATCGAGGTCTTCCTGCTCGGCGTGCTGGTGGCGCTGGTCAAGCTCTCGAGCATGGCCACGGTGCTGCCCGGCCCGGCGCTGTATGCCTTCATGGCGCTGACCGTGCTGCTGACGGCGGTGCTGGCCTTCGACCCGCGCGGCTTCTGGGAGATGGCCGAGGGGGCGATGGGCCAGGCCGAGGCGGAAGCCGCCGGCCGCGAGGAAGCCGCGTGACGGTAGCGGCGACCGCCCCTGCACGCAAAGCCCGCGCCATCGACAGCGGCCTGATCGGCTGTCGCCATTGCGGCACCGTGTGGCAGGGCGCGGAGGAGGGCGCGCACTGCGGCCGCTGCGGCACGCCGCTGCACCTTCGCAAGGCCGACAGCCTCAACCGCACCTGGGCCCTCCTGATCGCCGCCTGCCTGATGTACCTGCCGGCCAACCTGCTGCCGGTGATGATCACGCGCACGCTGTTCGGCACGAGCAGCGACACCATCATGAGCGGCGTGATCTATTTCTGGGTGACCGGTGCCTACGGACTCGCCGCCATCGTCTTCGTCGCCAGCTTCCTGGTGCCGCTGTTCAAGCTGGCGGCACTGTTCGTGCTGGTGGTGAGCGCGCAGCGGCGCAGCACCTGGCGGCGCGCCGAACGGGCCCGGCTCTATCACGTCATCGAGATCATCGGCCGCTGGTCGATGCTCGACGTCTTCGTGGTGGCGCTGCTGGCCGGGCTGGTGCGCATCCAGGGCTTCGCCGAGATCACGGCAGGGGTGGGCATCGCCGCCTTCGGTGCGGTCGTGGTGCTGACGATGCTCGCATCGCTGAGCTTCGACCCCAAGCTGACCTGGGACGGCCCGGCCGACGATGACGGGAAACACAAGGGAAGAACGCAATGAGTGACAACGATCCACGCCCCGCGGGCCCCGGCGAACTGCCGACGCCGCGGGTGGTGCGGCGGCGCGATTGGATGCCCTCACTGATCTGGCTGATTCCGGTGGTGGCCGCGCTGGTCGGCATCTTTCTGGTGGTGCGCATCCTGATCGACCGCGGCCCCGAGATCGTGCTGACCTTCAAGACGGCCGAGGGCCTGGAGGCCGGCAAGACCGCCGTGAAATACAAGGACGTGCAGATCGGCGTGGTGCAGAGCCTGCGCCTGGCGCATGACCGTTCGCATGTGCGCGTCACGCTGCAACTCAACAAGGATGCGAGTGCCTTCACCGCCGAGGACACCCGCTACTGGGTGGTGCGGCCGCGGCTGGACACCTCGGGCATTTCCGGCTTGAGCACGCTGCTCTCGGGCGCGTACATCGGTGCCGACGCCGGCACCTCGGAAGAGAGCGCCAAGGAATTCACCGGGCTCGAAGTGCCTCCCATCGTCACGCGCGACGCCTCGGGCAAGCAGTTCCTGCTGCGCGCCGCGGACATCGGCTCGCTCGACGTCGGCTCGCCGGTGTATTTCCGCCGCATCAAGGTCGGCCAGGTGGCGGCCTACGAGCTGAACGAGGATGGACGCGGCGTGACGCTGCGGGTGTTCGTCAATGCGCCCTACGACAAGTTCGTCGGCGGCAACTCGCGCTTCTGGCAGGCCAGCGGCCTCGACATGCGGCTCAATGCCAGCGGCATCACGCTGCGCACCCAGTCGCTCGCCACCATCCTGCTCGGCGGCATCGCCTTCGGTGCGCCGGACGACGACAACGGGCCGGTCGCCGGCGAGAACACCGCCTTCGCCCTGGCCGAGGACGAGGGCGCGGCGATGAAGCCGCCGGACGGTCCGGCGCAGACCATGCTGCTGTACTTCAACCAGTCGCTGCGCGGCCTGTCGCCCGGCGCGCCGCTCGACTTCCGCGGCGTGGTGATCGGCGAGGTCAAGTCGATCGGCATCCGCTTCGATCGCACCGAGCGCGAATTCCGCATGCCCGTGCTGGTGACGGTCTACCCGGACCGGCTGCACACGCGCACCACCGGCGAGCCCGAGGAGCCGCGTTTCTCCCAGGAGCGGCGGCTGCGTTTTCTCATCGGCAAGGGGTTGCGCGCGCAGATGCGCACCGGCAACCTGTTGACGGGCCAGAACTACATCGCGATCGATTTCTTCCCCAAGGCGCCCAAGGTCGACCTCGACCTCGCGAAAAACCCCCTCGAGATGCCGACCGTGCCCAACAGCCTCGACGAGCTGCAATCGCAGGTGCAGGAGATCGCGACCAAGCTCAACAAGGTGCCTTTCGAGCAGATCGGCACCGACGTGCGCACGGCGCTCGCCACGCTGAACAAGACGCTGGTGAGCGCCGAGCAGCTCACGCGCACGCTCAACAACGACGTGTCGCCGGAAATCACCGCGGCCATGAAGGACGCGCGCAAGACCATCAACTCGGCCGAGCGCACGCTGGCACAGGACTCGCCGCTGCAACAGGACATGCGCCAGACGCTGCAGGAACTGACACGCGCCGCGGGCTCCGTGCGCGTGCTCACCGACTACCTCGAACGCCATCCCGAGTCGCTCCTGCGCGGCAAACCGGAGGACACGAAGAAATGACGCGATATCCGATTTCTCTTGCTGTTGCTTGCCTCGCGGCCGCCGTGCTCGTCGCGGGCTGCGCCAGTGCGCCGGACCGCTACTACACCCTGGCAGCGCCCGACGGTCCGTCGAGCGCGGCGCCCGCGTCCGGCGCACCGGTCTTCATCGAACTGGCGCCGGTCGCCGTGTCCGAACGCCTCGCGCGGCCGCAGATGGTGGTGCACCAGGCCGGCGGCCGGAGTGCCGAAGTGGCGCTGCTGGAGCAGCATCGCTGGTCGTCGTCCTTCGAGAACGAGTTGCGCGATGCGCTGTCGAGCGGCATCGCGGCGCGGCTGGGCGCCATCGACGTGACGAAGGGCGGCCGCCAGCCGAGCACGCCGGCATGGCGCATCGCGGTGCAGGTGCGGCAGTTCGATGCGGTGGAGAACACGCGCGTCGACGCGGCCCTGAGCTGGACCGTGCGCCGCTCCGACGCCGACCTCGGTGCGACCTGCCAGTGGCGCACCAGCGAACCCGTGGGCCACGGCATCGATGCACTGGCGCAAGGCGCGCAGCGCGTGGCGTCGAACGCGTCGGACGCCATCGCCCGGCACGTCGCGCAACTGCAGCAGAACCCCGGCGCGACCTGCACGACGCCGTAGCGTCGGGTGCCGGCGTTCTTCCGGCTCAGAACAGTCGGGACAGCAGGATGGCGGCGCCGGACAACGAGACCGCGCTGCCGGCCAAGAGACGAAGTACTTTCATGGCATTTCCCCTTGCCGCCATGTTCGCCCAATCCGCGCGGGCGCGGGTTTGTCGATCTTCATCCGGGCGATAAGCCCAGGCTATGCGCCCCCCGGGCGCCTGGCGTCACACCAGCCGCCGGATCGCCTTCTTGCGCCACACCAGGCGGTAGTAGGCCGTCTGCAGCGCCAGCATCGCGATGAAGGCGGCCGGGTAGGCGATCCACACGCCGTTGAGCCCGATGCGATGGCTCATCACGTAGGCCACCGGCACCTCGACCCCTGCGATGCAGGCGATGGAGATGGCGGTAGGCACCAGCACCGAGCCGCTGGCCCGCATGATCCCCGACAGCACCGACGCCATGCCGAAGATCACGGTGCCCCACAGCATGATGTGCAGCAGTGTCTGGGCGATGTCGATGACCGGCGCGCTGGTGATGAAGAAGCCCATCAGCCGGCGTGAGAACAGGTAGCCCAACACGACCAGCGACCCGGTGAGCACCAGGTTCATCATGAGCCCGGTGCGCGCGATGGCGCCCAGCTGTGCGGTGCGGCCCGCGCCGATGGCCTGGGCGCCGAGGATCGATGCCGTGATGGCGATGGAGATGGCCGGGAACTGCACGTACGCCACCACCTGGTTGACCGCGCCGTAGGCAGCCGTCGCCTCCGAGCCGTAGCTGTTGACCAGCGAGAGCAGGGCGATCTCGGCCAGCGCGATCACGATCATCTGCACGCCGGTGGGCACGCCGACGCGCAGCACGGTCTTGAGGATCGCGGGGTCGATGCGCATGCTGCGGGCGAAGTCGCGGTCCGGCGCCAGCGGACTCTTCATGCGGCGCAGCTGGAAGCCCAGCCAGACCGTGGCGATCACGAAGGACACCACCGTCGCCGCGGCCCCGCTGGCCACCCCCAGCATCGGCAGCCCGCCCCAGCCGCGGATGAGCGCCGGCGTCAGCACCAGGCCGATCAGCGTGGAGATGCCCAGCGTGAGCAGCGGCGTCACCGTGTCGCTCACGCCGCGCAGCATGGCGGTGGAGAGCAGGAAGACGAACAGCCCCGGCATCGCGATCAGGATGATGCGGGCATAACTCGTCGCGTCCGCCAGGATGTCGGGCGGCGTGTGCAGCGCCTTCAGCATCGGCGCGGTGAAGGCGCCGCCGAACACCGCGACCACCAGCCCGAAGACGATGCCGACCGTGAGCGTGGTGCCGGCGACGGCCTTGACCTTGGCGATGTCGCGCGCCCCCCAGGCCTGGCCGATGAGTACCGACGCGCCGGCGCCCAGGCCGATGGTGAAGGCGATGAAGAAGAACATCACCGGGAAGAAGCTCGACACCGCGGCCAGCGCGCGGACGCCGATCATCTGGCCCACGTACACGTTGTTGAGCGTGCCCGAGAGCGACTGCAGGATGTTGCTCAGCAGCATGGGGGCGAGGAAGAACGCGAAGGTCTTCCACAGCGGGCGGCCCTCGACGGGGCCGCGGGAGGGCTGCGAAGCGGTCACTTCCGGCGCGGCGCTCATGCCACGCTCCATGCCGCATCGGCCAGCTTGTGGAGATGCGTTCGCACGTCGTCCGGCCAGCTCGCCACGAGCGACTCGAAGCGCTCCTGTTCGCCGGCGAAGAGGGCGCGCGAGGCTTCCTCGAATCCGGGCGAATGGCCTGCGATGGCGCTCATGAAACGGTAGGCGGCTTCGCGTGAGGCTCGGACCGTGTCGCGCTCGGCGTTCACGCGGCGCGCGTCTTCGACCAGCTTGCGCAACGCGACCGACGCGCCACCCGGCTGGCGATTGAGCCAGTCCCAGTGGCGCGGGAGCAGCGTGACTTCCCGTGCGACGACGCCGAGTTTGGGGCGGCCGACGGCGCGGGCCGCTGGCTCTTCCGTGACGGGTTTTCCGACCGCCGTTGCGCTGTCGCGCAAATCGAGATCGAGCGGTTCGCCGGTCACGTCGTCGAACACGAAGACGGGCGACGCGTCGCTGCGTCGACGCAGCTGGGCGATCACCTCGTCGCGTGTGCCGGTGGCGATGCGGCGCGAATCGGCGAAGGCGGTGAGTGACGAAGGAGAGGTGTCGGTTGGCATGGCCGTGAATTCTACCCGGGCAAAATAGAGGGTTGGTATCAGGCGTTGCGAACGCGCCGCCACCAGCGCCGCGCGCCCTGTTTCATGGCCCGTATGCTGCGCCAGAGGGCACTTTCGCGCACGGTGTAGAGCACCGAGTTCTTCCAGGCTTTCCAGCGCGGATACCAGCGCGCGAAAAGCGGGATGCGCATCAACGTGGTTTCGACCAATTGGAAGATGCGCGCCACGATGGCGGTGCCGACCAGCTTGGCAACGATCAGCACCGTGACGCCGCTGGTCGCGTGGCCTTCGCTGAAAAGAAACAACGCCAGGACCTTGACCGGCAGCAGCAACAGAACCGGCAGGACGAAGGCCAACAGCGCGCCCCACGGCGGCAGGTTGCGCACCCAGCTTTCTGCGCGAGCCCACCACGGCAGTCGGGCGAGGCGGGCCGTCAGCGCGGCCAATGGTGCCCAGCCCCATTCCTCGAAGAGCAACACCGGCACCAGCAACAGCGCCGCGATGCCGTGCAGCAGCCGGGCCCGTCTGCTGCGGAAGGTGGGGGTGTCGGGCGGCATCGCCGGAGCTTAAGCGCAGTGCGCTGACCCTTTGGACGGCGATCCACTTAACTGCGACGGCCGGGCGGGGAAGCATGCCTGCGTCAGTTGTGCCAACTAGTCGGCACAACTGGTTAACAAAGTCAACGCAATCTCGCGAAACCTCGCACCCGTCACTGTGCCCACAGCGCGCTCGACACCATCCGGCCCCACCAGGGAGCGATGGTCAGAGCAGTCCGCAGTCTGCCCGATCGCATTTGCAACATACGAGGGTGAACACATGAACAGCGCATATCGGTCAATCTGGAACGAGTCGCTCGGCGCCTGGGTGGCGACCAGCGAGCTTTGCGCCGCGCGCGGCAAGAAATCTTCGAGCAGCGTGCTTGCTGCGGGCCTGGTGGCTGCAGTGATCTGCGGCAGCGCATCGTCCGCCTGGGCGGCCAACGAGTGCGGTGTCGTCGCTTCGGGCGGCACGGTGACGTGCCAGGGCGATGGAACGCCAGTGGGGGACGCCAACCCGAACACCACCGGCATTGCGTACAACACCGACAACATCAAAGTCATCGTGGACGGCACTGCTGCACCGTTCACCATCGCGACGACAACCGCCAATGCTGTGTATTCGACCGGTAGCGGCGCAGGCAATCAACAGATTGAAGTCAATGGCCCCGTCACGATCAATTTGACCGCTCCTCCGGGCAATACGGGGGCCAATCCTTTGTGGGCTGTGCTGGCCGAAACGAGAGGCGGTAACGGTGATGCGAGCGTCGTCATCAATGGTGCGCAGATCACCAGCGTCGGCGAATATGCTGCTGGCGCTACCTCAGCCGCCCACGGCGACGGCAATGCAACCTCGGTTCTCAACAGCGGTTCCATCTCCACCACCGGCCAGCAAGGTTCCGCTGTCGGTCTGTATGCCGTGACGTACGGCAGCGGCACGGCGACGGTCACGGTGAACGGCGGTTCGATCAATACAGGCACCAGCACTGCGAACGGGTCGCACGCCGCTTACGCGTTGGCGTACGGCAACGGCGACGCTGTGGCCACCATGACGGGTGGGGCTGCCACCACACAGGCCTTGAATAACTCGGCTGTTGTGGCCCAGACAATGGGCTCTGGCGATGCGTACGCCACCATTTCTGGCGGCACTGCGACGACCAACGGCGCCAGCTCGACCGTCGTCGCGGTCGGTTCCGGGTCCGGCGATGCGATCGCCAGCCAGACGGGCGGGACGGTGATCGCCAACGGAACGGGCGGCGTCGGGTTGGCCGCGTTGGCCGTTGGCACAGGCGCCGCGACCGCGTCGATGACGGGTGGCAGCATCGCGACGCAGGGCAGCAACGGCTACGGAATCTGGGCCACTGTCCTGAACTCGGCCAGCACGGCCGCGGCAACGGCGACCATGGATGCCGCAGCTTCGACAATCACCACGCAGCAGACCGCCGGCTACGGCATCTACGCAAGTAACGCCGGCAGTGGCACGGCCACTGCCACGCTGCTGAACGGCAGCATCAGCACTGCGGGCACCTACGGTTACGGCGTGTATGCCGAAACGCTCGGCATGGGCGATGCGGTTGCCAGTTCTTCGGCGGGCACATCCATCCAGACCGGCGGTCTCGACGGTGCCAAGGGGGTGTTCGCTTACGCCGGGGGGACCGGCAACGCAACGGCGACGAACAACGGGACGGTCGTGACGACCGGTGCTTCGGGCCTCGACGGCAACTTCGGCGTCTATGCCGCTGCAGCGAGCGGCAACGCGACAGCGGCCAACACCGGCACCGTGACGACCGGCGGGACGTTCGGCTACGGCGTCTATGCAGTCGCAAACGGCAATGGCGTCGCGACGGCCAGCTCGAGCGGCGCCGTCACGACCAACGGTCCGTATTCCACCGGGATCGGTGCGCACATCGACAATTTCGATTCGACCAAGCATGGCACGGCGATTGCCACGCTCCAGAGCGGCGGGACCGTCACGACCACCGGGTCGCCCTACGGCATCGGGATCTTTGCTGACGTCATGGGCTATGGAGATGCGGTCGCCACCAACGCCGGGACCGTCTCCACGCAGGGCCAGTTCGCACATGGCACGGCCGCCCGAGTGCTCTACGGCGCGGGCCACGCCAGCGCTGTGAATCAAGGGGCAATTTCCACCACTGGCATTGCGGCGAATGGCGTGTATGCGGCCGTGGGGCAGGGCGCGACGGGTAGCGCCGACGCGCTGAATACGGGGACGGTGACGACGACGGGGGACAGCTCGGCGGGCGTCGTGGCATCGGTCGAGACCGTCGGAAGCGCGTCGACCGCCACGGCGACCATGAGCGGCGGCACGGTCAGCACGTCGGGCGCGTCGGCGACGGGCGTGCGAGCCCAAAACAACGGCGTGGGCTTGGCTTCGGTTCAGATGAGCGCCGGTACCGTGGCGGCGACGGGCGCGGATTCGGACGGTCTGCTCGCGAACTCGACTGGCGGCACCTACACCGTCGCGATGACCGGTGGCAGCGTCACCAGCGGCAGCGGCGCAGGCGCGGCCATCCATACGCTCGCAGCAGCAGGCGGAACCATCGACATCGGCGCGGCTACCACCGTCAACGGTGCGGCATCCGGCATCGCGATCCGCGACGGCGATGCCGCGGGCAGCGGCACCGACACGCTGGGCGGCAACGCGGTGGTCACCACCGCCGGCACCGTGACCGGCGATGCCATCCTGGGCCTCGGCAACGACAGCCTGACGCTCACCGGCGGCACCTTCAGCGGCAACATCTACGGCGACGACAAAGTCGCCAGCGCCAACAACGGCAACGACACCTTCCGCTGGACCGGCGGCACGCTGAACGGCGGCTTCTATGGCCAGAACGGCTCCGACACCGCTTTTGTCTCCGTGCCCGCCTACAACGGCAGCCAGATCCTCGACGGTGGGGACGATGTGTCCGTGGCCGACGGCTGGGTCGACCGGCTGACGCTGCAGGGCGTCACCGCCACGGCCGGCGGTGCGCAGTTGCTGAACTGGGAGTCCATCACGCTGGACAACACGCGCCTCACCCTGGCCGGCGACCCGCTCACGGTCGGCTCCGGGCTCGACGCCAGCGGCACGCAGCTCGGCCTCCTGATCAACTCCACCAGCACCGTGGCGATGGGCAGCAGTGCCTTCACCATCACCGGCGATGTGCAGAACGCCGGCACGATCGACCTGAGCAGTTCTTCGGGCGGGGCGGGAAACGTGCTCACCGTGCGTGGCAACTATGCCGGCAACAACGGCCTGGTGAAAATCAACACTGTTCTGGGCGGTGACGCGAGCGCCACCGACAAGCTGGTCGTCAATGGCGACACCAGCGGTACGACGCGAGTGCAGGTGACCAACGCCGGCGGCACCGGCGGCGTGACGGTCAACGGCATTCAGGTCGTGCAGGTGACGGGCAGTTCGAGCGATGGCAACTTCGCCCTGGCCTCGCCGGTGCAGGCCGGTGCCTACGAATACGGCCTGCACCGCGGCGGCCGCACTGATGGCGATGCCAACAGCTTCTACCTGAGCAGCGTCTACGTCCCGACGCCGAACCCCGTCGAACCCACGCCCAGCCCGGCACCTGCCCCTGCGCCGGAAGTGCTTCGCCCGGCGGTCCCCGGCTACGTGCTCGGTCAGGTCGCCAGCAACGAACTCGGCCAGGGCCTGCTCGGCACATTGCACGAGCGCGTCGGCGAGCAGCAGACCTTCAAGTGGGACTACTGCGGCTGCAACGACAAGGCGCCCGCCGATCAGGTCTGGGCTCGCCTGCACGCACAGCGCCTGGACATCGACGGCAAACGCCAGTTCGGGTCCGAGCAGGACCTGCAGTTCGTGCAGTTCGGCAAGGACCTCTCGATCGCCTACAGCGGTGACCCGGGCGACAAGTCACGCACGCACACGGGCCTGAGCATGGGCTATGGGCGTACCACCACCGACTTCGGCGACCGGCGCCGCGGCGACGCGGGCATGGGCTATGACACCGGCAAGATGAAAGGCCAGATGGCCACGCTGGGGGCGTATCACACGCGCTATGCCGACAATGGCAGCTACCTCGACCTGGTCGGCCAATTGCATGCGGTGCACAACAAGTACACCGACAAGTACGGCGGCGAGGGCACGCAGAGGGGCGCCGGCTTCGGCCTGAGCGCCGAGGTCGGCCGGCCCTGGCAGATCGGCGAGAGCCAGTGGCTCATCGAGCCGCAGGCGCAGCTGAGCTACCAGGCCACGCGCTATCGGGGCTTCTCGGACAACGTGTCTTCGGTAGACGGGTTCACCAGCCAGAGCCTGCGCGCGCGTCTGGGCGGCCGCCTGGCCTGGAACGACAAGGCCGATCGCGCCGACCAGCTCACGCGCACCAATACCTTCTATGTAACGGCCAACCTGCTGCACGAGTTCATGGACCCGGAGGCGGTGAACGTCGGCGGCACCTCGGTGAGCGAGGACTGGGCCAAGAAGACCTGGGCCGAGTTCGGCGTAGGCGCGCAACTGCCGTTGAGCAAGTCGACCTACCTGTACGGCGGCCTGCAGTACCAGCGCTCACTGGGCAACAGCAGCCGTGAGGGCGTGTCGGGCCAGGTCGGCGTGCGGGTGGCGTGGTGACCGCGTGGTGACCATCGGCGAAGCAGCACTGACCAAATCAAGGAACCATCCCATGCCAACGAACCTCACTCCACGCCATCTGGTGCTCGCTGCGGCGGCACTCGCCGGTCTTGCCCTTGCTGGCTGCAGCAGCCTGCACGATGAACGCTACAACTGGTGCCAGGGGCAGAACTGCGCCATCGCGCAGGTTGTCACACCCGCCCCCGACGCACCGGCTGCGGCGCGGCCTGCATCGGTGGCGACCACGCGCCGCGTCGACCTGAGTGCGGACGCGCTGTTCGCCTTCGACCGCTCCGGCGCGAGCGACATGCTGCCCAGGGGCAAGGCCGAGCTTGATGCACTGGCGCGCGCCCTGCGCGGCCAGGACATGCGGGTGCAAAGCCTGACCATCACCGGCCACACCGATCGCCTGGGCGGCGATGCCTACAACCAGGCGCTGTCGCAGCGCCGTGCCAGCACCGTCGCTGACTACCTGAAGGCGCAGGGTGTGGGCGCGCCCATGCAGGTCAAGGCCATGGGCGAGCACGAGCCCGTCACGACCGGCTGCAAGGGGGAGGCGCGTACTGCGGCGCTGATCGCTTGTCTGCAGCCCGATCGGCGTGTGTCGGTCGACATCCACGGCATGACGACGACGCCATAGCAACAGGCCGGGCGCGCATCGCCCGGTCAGTCGTCGAACAGGGGCGCGGTGCCAAGGGGCCGCGCCCTTTTTTGTCTGCATGTGCACAACCGCACGGTGCTGCAAGCGTTGAGTCGGTTCAATTTTGTGAACTTTTGTGTTCAATCTATAAACACCGCGTTCAATCAGGGAGGCGTCGAATGAACGCATGGATCGACAGGAATGCGGCCGCCGTACGCGTGTGGGCACGCACCGGCGTTTTCGTCGCGGTGACGGCCATGCTGGCCAGTTGCGGCGGAGGTGGCGGGGACGGCGCGCAAGGGGGTTCTTCGGGCGCTGGCACCGCGGCGGCCGGGCCCGGCTCCGCCGGGATGACGCCGGAGGTCGCTGCCGTCGTGGCGGCCGAGCAAGACACGCCGGGCGCGCCGGTCGACTCCGGCACGCCACCGTCGCCCCCGGTTTCGCCGCCCGTGAATCCACCCGACCAGCCACCCGAGTCGCCCCAGCCCGTACCGGCACTCACACAGGAGCTGCGCGAGGCAGGCGCGAAGGGCCTGTGGTCGGCACCGGAGACCTGGCCGATCAACGCCATCCATGCCGTGTTGACGCCCGACGGCAAGGTGATGAGCTACGGCAGCAACCCGAGCGGGGAGCAGGGCGCGCAGCTCTACTACGACGTCTGGAACCCGGTGACGAAGGCCCATGCCCTGTTGCAACACACCACCGGCACCGATCTCTTCTGCAATGCACAGTTGGTGCTGCCCGTGTCGGGCCAGGTGCTGCTCGCGGGCGGCGATGTACGAGGGCAGAACCTGCGCGACGCGGCGGGCAACCTGCTGGTCAACACCGGCGTGGCCGACGTCAATCTCTTCGATCCGGTGGCGCAATCCATCAAGGCCTCCGGCACGCCGATGAATTATTCGCGCTGGTACGACACGCTGACCACGTTGCCGGACGGCCGCGTGTTCGTGCTCGCCGGCATGGAAGCCAGCGGTGCGCGGGCCGAGTACCCGGAGGTCTACACCGCCGGCCAAGGCTGGCGCACGCTCACCGGCATCCGCTGGACGGGCGAGCTGTTCTATCCGCGCGCGATGCTCGCCCCGACCGGCCAATTGGTCGTGGCCAGCGGCAGCACGCTGTACGGCATCAACACCGACGGCAACGGCGCCATGGTCCAGGTCGGCGTGCTGCCCTCCGATGTCCGATGGCAGCTTCCGTGGGCCATGTTCGACAAGGGCAAGGCGCTGTTCGTGCGAGCCGGCGGCAAGGTCTCGGTGGTGGACGTCAACACCCCCACGCCGGTCGTCACCGAAACCGAGAGCATCGGTGCCAACCGCATCTGGGCATCCACCACCGTGCTGCCCGACGGGCAGGTGCTCGCCACTGGCGGCTCGGGCCGGGAAAATGCGGCGTTCGATGTGTCGCTCGAGGCGAGCATCTGGAACCCGAAGACCGGCCAATGGAGCGTCGGCGCCTCGGCGCAGAAGTACCGTCTCTACCATTCCACGGCGCTGCTGCTGCCCGACGCCACCGTGCTCACGGTCGGCGGCGGCTCGCCCGGGCCGGTGGTGCAGTTGAACGGCGAGGTCTATGCGCCGCCCTATCTGTTCGCCAAGGACGGCAGCGGCCGGCGCCTGCCGCGCCCGATGATCGTGGCGGGGCAGAGCGACCTGACACTGGGCAATGACTTCGGCATGTCGGTGATCTCGTCGCGTCCGATCCAGCGCGTGACGCTGGTGCGTACCGGCTCGGTGACCCACTCCTACAACTTCGAGCAGCGCTTCCTCGAACTGCCCTTCACCCAGGACGGCACCCGCCTCAAGATCAAGCTGAACGAGAGCGCCAACGTGGTGCCGCCGGGGCACTACATGGTGTTCGCCTTCGACGATGCCGGCGTGCCATCGGTGGCGAAGATCGTGCGCATCGGCAGCACGGCGGTGCCGGCGCAGTTCACGCTGGCGGCGCATCTGCCGTCCTTCCTCGGCACTGCCGATGTCGGCCGCAACGGCTCGGCGCACATCGACAGCGCCGGGGTACTGATGCTGACTGACGCCAAGGCCGGGCAGCTCGGCTCGGCCTTCTACCGGGCGCCGGTGGCGCTGAACGGGGACACCTCGTTCAGCACCCGGTTCCAGTTCAAGATGGGCGGTGATGTTGGTGGTAGCGGCGGCGAGGGCATGACCTTCGTGGTGCAGGGCAACGACTCGTCGACGCTGGGCGAGGGCGGCAGCGCCCTCGGCTACGGCGGCATCCGACGCAGCGTGGCCGTCAAGCTCGATACGCGCGCCACGCTGGGAGTGGACCCGAACGGCAACCACGTCGGCATCCTGCGCAACGGCAGCCTGCTGGCCGATGCCTATGTCGACGGCCCATTCACCCTGGCGGACGGCTTCGCGCACACGATGTGGGTGGACTACGACGCGCGCTCGCGCAAGCTGTCGGTGTTCCTCTCGCGCGACGCCACCGCCGTCAAGCCGGCTCAGCCGGTGCTGCAGCGCGATATCAATCTGGAGCGGGTGGTCGACAGTGCCAAGCTCTACGTCGGCTTCACGGCCGCCAATGGCCAGCAGGCCACCGCCCACCAGGTCGACAACTGGAGTTTCGTGGCCGGCACTGCGCCGACGGCGAAGGACCGCCTGGTGGCCGGAGAGCAACTGATCCCGGGCCAGCGCCTGGCGTCGCCGGACGGCCGCTTCGGCCTGACCTTCGAGGAAAGCGGCAACCTCGTGCTGACCGAGTACGCCAGCGGCACCGTGCGCTGGCAGTCGGGCACCGCGGGCAAGCCGGCGGCGCGTCTGGCCCTGGGCAGCGAGGGCCATCTGGTGCTGTATGGACTCGACCTGGTGCCGATCTGGAAAAGTGGCAACACCGGATCGGGAGGCACCTCGGCTGCGCTTGGAAACGATGGCGTCCTGGTGCTCTCCCGGGCGGACGGCACGGCCGTCTGGCGGCCCGCGGGCGCACTGCCGGCGGGCCTCGCCGCGCAGCAGTGAGCGGGCAGGGGCTGCGGGCGCCGATGTCACTGCCGGCAGCGGTGGCATGCTCGAGGCCATGACCGCGAAACTGTGTCGTGCCTTGGGTTGGCTGCTGGCGTTGGGTAGCCTGTCGGGTTGCGACCTTCAACTGTTCACGGCGACGCCTTCCGATCCCTTGATGAGCAAGGAGGCCATCGCCACGCGCGAAGCGCCTGCCGAACGCGTCTTTCAGGGCCGGCTGGCCGGTGAACCCACGTTCCTGGTGCTGCACGACTGCGAGGTGTACCGGGTCGAGCGCCGCGAAGAGGGCGGCGTCCGCTGGGTCAGCGTTCTGGCACCCGAGTTCTATCCGTTCTGGACCGTGTGCCAACGCCAGTCCCTGTCGTTCGATGCCGGCGTGCTGACCGTCACGCTCGGCCGCATGGCCATCGGCGCGGGCGGATGCTGCGCCACGGGCGGCACCTATCGCTCCGTGGACGGACGAACCTGGAAAAAGCGCTGAGCTACCGCAGCGCCGCCGAACACGAGCAACAGGTTGTTCGCCGGCATCGGACGCCGTTCGCGCAGCGCGAGGCCCGCATGGGCCGCTTCGCGCACCACGTCGTCCAGCCTGCGGATGCCCCAGGCCGGGTCACGTGCCCGCAGGCTGCGATCGAAGGCCTCATTGCTCGGCGCGACCGGACCGTCCTCCAGGTAAGGGCCATAGGTGATCAGCACGCCGCCCGGCTGCAGATGGCGGGCCGCGCCCTGCATGAGCGCGGCGCACGTGGCGGGCGGGGCGATGTGCAGCATGTTGGCGCAGAAGATCGCGTCGAACCGCTCGGCGAAGGGTGCCTCCGCGGCGGGCCACGGCGTCGACATGACGTCCAGTAGCGCCGGCGGTCGCAGGTTGGTCAGGCCGCTCTGCGCGATCCGGGTGGCGATCGCAGGCAACGCTCGGGCATCGGCATCGGTGGGTTGCCAGACCCAATCCTTCAGCGCCGCGGCGAACCACACCGCGTGCTGGCCCGTGCCGGAGGCGATCTCGAGGGCGGCGCCGCGCTCGCCCAGCAGGTCGCGCAGGGCGTCGAGGATGGGCTGCTTGTTGCGCTCGGCGGCGGTGCTGAAGGGCAGATCGGTCATCGGCCGGATTTTGCGGCAGTATGTTCATACCCCAGCCATCGGCATTCGCTGATGAGCCCATTGACAAGCCACTGTTCTCCCCATGAAAACCATCGACGAGATGCTGAACCTCGACTTGCTCACCCCTGAGCAGCACCGCCAGATCGGCGACTGGATTGCGCGCGCGAACTCGCCCGAAGAAATTCTGAAGATGCCCGCGCCGCTCTGGCAGGCCGTCGAGCGCGCCAGCGAGGTCATGGGCATCGACCAGGACCTGACGCGTCCGCCCTTGCTCGGGGCCGGCGACGCCGTCTTCCCCTAGAGAGCCGGTAGACGCCTGCGATCACGACCTTGCGCGCCCGGAGGCCTATGGCAAACTTCCGCGCTTCATTGCGCGTCAGGGACTCTTTCGAACATGCAGAAAATCATTCGCCAGCTCGCCGCCGAGATCAAGGTCGGCGAGCACCAGGTGAAAGCGGCCATCGAGCTGCTCGACGGCGGCGCCACGGTGCCTTTCATCGCCCGCTACCGCAAGGAAGTGACCGATGGGCTCGACGACATCCAGTTGCGCGAACTCGAAGCCCGCCTGTCGTACCTGCGCGAGCTCGATGACCGCCGCGGCGCGGTGCTGAAAAGCATCGATGAACAGGGCAAGCTGACCGATGCGCTGCGTGCCGCCATCGCCAACGTGGCGACCAAGCAGGAGCTGGAAGACCTCTACCTGCCCTTCAAGCAGAAGCGCCGTACCAAGGGCCAGATCGCGCGCGAGTTCGGCATCGAGCCCTTGGCCGACAAGCTCTTCGCCGACCCGACGCTCGACCCGGCCGTGGAGGCGCAGGCCTTCCTGAAGCCGCCCGAGACGCTGGACGACGGCAAGCCGGGCGCCGACTTCTCCACCGTGCCGGCCGTGCTCGACGGCGTGCGCGACATCCTCTCGGAGCGCTGGGCCGAAGACGCCGCACTGGTGCAGCGCCTGCGCGAATGGCTGTGGGCCGAGGGCCTGCTCAAGTCGACGCTGATGGCGGGCAAGGACGAGAACAACGCCGACGTCGCCAAGTTCCGCGACTACTTCGACTACGACGAGCCGATCGGCCGCGTGCCCTCGCACCGCGCGCTGGCCGTGTTCCGCGGCCGCGCGCTCGACATCCTGGACGCGAAGCTGGTGCTGCCGGTCGAACCCGAGCCGGGCAAGCCGTCGATCGCCGAGGGCAAGATCGCGCTGCATTTGGGCTGGAGCCATTCGGCCCGCAAGGCCGATGACCTGATCCGCAAGTGCGTGGCCTGGACCTGGCGTGTCAAGCTCGCGCTCTCGACCGAGCGCGATCTGTTCACCCGCCTGCGCGAAGAGGCCGAGAAGGTGGCGATCAAGGTCTTCGCCGACAACCTGCGCGACCTGCTGCTGGCCGCGCCGGCCGGCCCGCGCGTGGTGCTGGGGCTGGACCCCGGCATCCGCACCGGCGTGAAGGTCGCGGTGGTCGATGCCACCGGCAAGCTGGTCGAGACCGCCACCGTGTTCCCGCACGAGCCGCGCCGCGACTGGGAAGGCTCGCTGCACACGCTCGGCAAGCTGTGCGCCAAGCACGGCGTGAACCTCATCGCCATCGGCAACGGCACCGCCAGCCGCGAGACCGACAAGCTGGCCGGCGACCTGATCAAGCTGCTCGCGAAGATGGCCGAGCAGGCCGGCGCACCGCCGATGGCCATCGACAAGGTGGTGGTGAGCGAGGCCGGCGCCTCGGTCTATTCCGCCAGCGAATTCGCCTCGCAGGAAATGCCCGATGTCGACGTGAGCCTGCGCGGCGCCGCCAGCATCGCGCGCCGCCTGCAGGACCCGCTGGCCGAACTGGTGAAGATCGATCCGAAGTCGATCGGCGTCGGCCAGTACCAGCACGACGTGAACCAGAGCGAGCTCGCGCGCACGCTGGTCGCGGTGGTGGAAGACTGCGTGAACTCCGTGGGCGTCGACCTCAACACGGCCAGCGTGCCGCTGCTGTCGCGCGTGTCGGGCCTGTCGGCCAGCGTGGCCAAGGCGGTGGTTCGTTGGCGCGAGGCCAACGGTGCCTTCGCGACGCGCAAGCAACTGCTCGAGGTGACCGGTTTCGGCCCCAAGGCCTTCGAGCAGAGCGCCGGCTTCCTGCGCGTGCGCGGCGGCAGCAACCCGCTCGACGTGACCGGCGTGCACCCGGAAACCTACCCGGTGGTCGAACAGATCATGGAAAAGACCGGCAAGCCGATCGCCGAGCTGATGGGGCGTGCCGAAATGCTCAAGACGCTGCGGCCGGAGCTGTTCGCCAACGAGAAGTTCGGCGTCATCACGGTCAAGGACATCCTGGGCGAACTCGAGAAGCCCGGTCGCGACCCGCGCCCGGACTTCAAGGTGGCGCGCTTCAACGACGGCGTCGATGACATCGCCGACCTGAAGGAAGGGATGATCCTCGAAGGCACCGTGAGCAATGTGGCGCAGTTCGGCGCCTTCATCGACCTGGGCGTGCACCAGGACGGCCTGGTGCATGTGAGCCAGCTCGCCAACAAGTTCGTCGAGGACGCGCGCGAGATCGTCAAGACCGGCGACATCGTGCGCGTCAAGGTGATGGAAGTCGACGTGGCGCGCAAGCGCATCGGGCTGTCGATGCGGCTGGACGCGGCCCCCGCACGTCGCGACGGCCCGCGCGAGAACCGCTTCGAGGGCGCAGGCCGCGGCCAGCAGCAGGGCGCGCGCCGCGACAACGCGCCGCAGCCCGCGGGGCAGATGGCGAGCGCCTTCGCCAAGCTGCAGGGGCTGCGCAAGTAGCCTTCGGCTTCAGCGGGCGTCCAGCAGCCGGTCGATGAACGCGTCGACCGACGCGGTGTACGCGCCCGGCCGGCCGAGTTCGCCGTTGACATCCGCATGGTCGAGCGCCTGCGGCAGCAGCTCGGAGCGCGCACCCACGGCGCGGGCACGGTCGACGAACACCTTCGCCTGGCCGCACGAATCGTCGCGGCGCAGCGTCGAGCACACCACCAGCGTCGGCACGGCGCGCGGCGTGAGCGCAGCGGTCGGCGAGACGCTGCGCCAGTACGCCGGATCGGCGCCGAACACGCGGTCGTACAAGCGCAGGTGCCGGCGCGACATCAGCGCGACCGTGTCGATCGCGGCCGAGTCCAGCACCACCGTGCCGCGCCACGGCCCCGCGCCCAGGGCCGCGGCCCGCGCCGGGTCGGCGCTCAGCAGCGCCACCAGGTGCGCGCCGGCCGAGTGGCCCATCAACACCAGGCGCGACGGGTCGCCGCCCCATTCGGCGGCGCGGGCCTGCACGGTCGCCAGGGCGGTGGCGACGTCGCGCGCCTGCGCCTGCACGTCGACCTCCGGCACCATGCGGTAGTTGATCGACACCACGATGGAGCCGCGCTCGCCGACCCAGTGCGCGACCTTGGCGTCGACCACGCGCGACATCGACTTGTCGCCGACCATCCACGCGCCGCCGTGGACCATCAGCAGGATCGGTGCCTCACGTGGGGCGGCGGGCAGGAAGACGTCCATGCGCTGGCGGGCGTCGGTGCCGTAGGGCAGGTCGTCGAGGCGGCGCACGTCGGCGGGCGGTGCGGCGAGGGCCGCCACGGCCACCAAGGCGAGCAGTGCAGCGGTCGCGCGATGCACCGTCTGCTTCACGGCTTGGCTCCCGGTGGCCCGAACACGGTCCGCAGTCGCCCCCGCCAACTGCGCGCGGCCCACAGGTCGCGCCCGAGGTTCCCCCATTCGTGGAAGGCGATGCGCAGCGGGTTGTGCGTGCGCAATGGCGTGGTGAGCCCGTAGCGGATCGGCACGTCGGCCCGCTCGTCGACGAAGGTGCCGAAGAGCCGGTCGAACACGATCAGCACGCCGCCGTAGTTGCAGTCGAGGTACTCGGTGTTCGAGGCGTGGTGCACCTTGTGGTGGGTCGGCGTGTTCAGCACCCATTCGAGCGGGCCGAGCCGTGGCATCCACGGCGCATGCAGCCAGAACTGGTAGAGCAGGTTGAGCGCCACGCTCGCGAGCACCGCATTCGGCGGAAAGCCCAGCCACACCAGCGGCGTGAAGAAGAGGGCGGTGCCGGTGAGCTGGCCGGTCCAGCCCAACCGCATCGCCGCGGCCAGCGTGAGCTCGTTGGGCGAATGGTGCACCGCGTGCGTCGCCCAGAACCAGCGCACCCGGTGCGCGCAGCGGTGGTAGCCGTAGTAGAAGAACTCCTGCCCGACGAACAGCAGCAGGAAGGCCAGCGGCGTCGAGAGTGGCAGCGTCTGCAGGCGGTGCGCGTAGGCCCACGCCAGGAGCGGCGCGGCCAGCGAAAGGCCGAGCGCATCGACGGCGCGGCGGCCCAGCGCGTCGGCGACCGATGCGGCGAAGGCGCGCCAGTCGTAGCCGCGTCGCAGCCAGAAGGTGCGCACCAGCCCTTCGAGCGTGGCGATGCCGATCACGACCAGTGGCAGCAGCGCCAGCCAGCGCATGGCGTCGGTGCCCAGCGATTCGCCGAGAGCGTTGAAGGACATGCGTCGCCTCTTACTTTCCGGCCCGGCGCGCGCCGCGCTGCGTCATCGCATAGGCCTTGATCTCGGCCAGGGTCACGCTGCCCTTGCGGGTGGCGTCGATGGCGTCGAAGTTCTTCGACACCCATGGCATCCCGGCGTTGGCTTCGGCGCGGGTGAGCTGACCGTCGACGTTGGTGTCGGCGCTGCCGAAGCGCTTGCGCAGTTCGGTCTGCATGCGTTCAGCACGCTGGCCGCCGGGCGCCTGCGCGCAGGCGGCGATGCTGGTCAGCACCAGCACGAGAGCCCCTGCGCGGGGGGCGATGCGGTGGGCGGGACGGGTGAGCTTCATGGTCTTCTCCTTCATCCGGCGATCAGCGGCAGGCGATCACGGCGCCGCTGGCGTTGTAGCAGGTGGCGCTGCGGGTCAGCCCGGTGTCCTTGCTGTACGAACTGCTGCTCTGCACACTGTTGCCCGTCGCGGCATTGGTGGCGCTGGTGCTGCGGCTCTGCGTCACATTGCCGGATGCGTCGCGGCTGGCGCTGCCGCTGCTTTGAACGCTGCCCTGGCTGCCGCTGGCCGACAGGCTGCTCCGGTGGGTGGCCGAGCCATCGGCGTTGCGGGTGTTGGTGCCGGCGCGTGACGCGGCGGCTGGCCGCCTCGGCATCGGTGGCGGCGACACCGGCGGCCAGCAGCGCGGCGCCGACGGCGGAAATGGACAGTGCGTGGTTCATGGAACGACTCCTTGGACGGTCGGCGCCACACCGTGCGGCGCCGTGGCCTTGACTGTCAGCGGGCGCCGTGTGGCATCGATGTCATGGCGGATCTGGTCGATGGCAAGTTATGACGGCCGGGACGGCCGTGTCATCGTTTGTCATGGTTTCGCGGCCGCGCAGGGCGCATGGGCGCGACTACGATCCCGTCATGACCGCCACACCGGGCCGCATCCTCATCGCCGACGACGAAGCCGACCTGCGCGCGTTGCTGCAGCGCTACCTGGGCGACCAGGGCCTGGTGGTGCGTGCCGTCGACAGCGCCGAACCGGTGGAGCGGCTGCTGGCGCGCGAGCGCTTCGACGTGCTGGTGCTCGACGTGATGATGCCCGGCGAAGACGGGCTGGCGCTGTGCCGGCGCCTCCGCGCGCAGGGCGAGACCGTTCCGATCCTCATGCTCACGGCGCGCGGCGATGCGGTCGACCGCATCGTGGGCCTCGAGATGGGCGCCGACGACTACCTGCCCAAGCCCTTCACGCCGCGCGAGCTGCTCGCGCGCATCGAGGCGCTGATACGGCGCCAGCGCGTGCTGGGCGCGCATGCCGGGCCGGCCGCCGACGCCGGCACCGTGCGCTTCGGTGCGTACGCGCTGCACCTGTCGCAGCGCCGGCTTGAGCGCGACGGCGAGGACGTGCCCCTGAGCACGGTCGAATTCAAGTTGCTGCAGGCGCTGGCGCAGCACCCGAACCGTCCGCTCGGCCGCGACCGGCTCATGGTGCTGGCCCACGGGCATGACCACGCCGCGACGGACCGCAGCATCGACGTGCAGGTGATGCGCCTGCGCAAGCTGATCGAAACCGAGCCGGCGCAGCCGCGGCACATCCAGACGGTGTGGGGCCTGGGCTATGTCTTCGTGCCCGACGGCCGGCTGCACGGCCGTGTGGCGGCGCAACCTGCAGGCGACGACGCATGAGGCTGTTGCCGCGCAGCCTGCTGGGCCGCAACGCGCTGCTCATCGTGGCCCTCATCGCGATCGGCCAAATCGGCGGCGCGCTGCTGGTGCGCCAGATGGTGATCCGCCCCCGCATCGAGCAGGCGGCCGACAGCGTGGCACGCACCGTCGATGCCTTGCGCGACGGCTTGCGCGCCTTGCCTGCCGACGCGCGGGACGGCTTCGTCGAGCGCTTCAACCGGCGCGCGGCGCTGTCCGCGGACGGCGAGGGCGGGGGGGCCCGTGCCCGTGTGCTGCTCACGCCCATGGAGCGCAGCTTCGTGCGGGCGGTGTCGGCGCGCATCGCGGCCCAGGGCACCGAGGCCGTGTGGCGGCGCGAGGGCGGCAGCGGCCTCGCGGTGCGCATGACCATCGATGGCAGCGACCATTGGATCGCGCTGCCCGGCGCCTTGCCCGCACGCGAGTTCACCGGCGCCTGGCTCGCCGTCACGGCGGGCAGCGCCTTGCTGGCGCTGATCGGTGCGCTGTGGTTCCAGCGCCGCCTCAACCGCCCGCTCGCGCGGGTGGTGCAGGCCGCCGGCACGCTCGCGGGCGGGCAGGTGCCGCCGCCCCTGCCCGAGGATGGGCCGACCGAGATCGCCACGGTGAGCCGCAGCTTCAACCACCTGGTCGGGAGCCTGCAGCAGACCGAGCGCGAGCGCGCGCTGATGCTCGCCGGCGTGTCGCACGACCTGCGCACGCCGCTGGCGAAACTGCGCCTGGGCGTCGAGATCATGGCGAGCGCGAGCGAACCGGCGGTCAGAGCCAGCATGGTCCGCAGCATCGAGGAGATGGACGCCATCGTCGGCCAGTTCCTGGACTTCGCGCGCAGCGAGGCCGACGAGGTGCCGGTGCCCACCGCGCTCGATGCGATGGCGCGCGACGTGGCCGCGAGCGCTGCCGACCACGGCCGCGAACTCGGGCTGGACCTGGGTGCGGTGCCGGTGCTGCCCCTGCGCGCTGCGGCGATGCGCCGCGCGATGGTCAACCTGGTCGAGAACGCCTGGCGCCATGGCCGGCCGCCCGTGCGCATCGCCACCGGCAGCGGGCCGCAGGGCGTGTGGTTCGAGGTGTCGGACCACGGCGACGGCATCGACCCTGCCGATGCCGAGCGCCTGAAGCAGCCTTTCCGCCGCAGCACCGACGATGCACGCGGCGGGCCGGCGGGCGCCGGGCTCGGGCTGGCCATCGTCCAGCGCGTGGCGCAGGCGCATGGCGGCCGGCTCGACCTGCTGTCCGGCGAGGGCGGCGGGCTGCGGGCGCGGGTGAGTGTGCCGCCGGCCGAGCGCGGCGCGTCGTATCAGGCGGGGGACATTCAATAGGCACGTCAGCAGGCATCCCTGCCGGCCGCGGCGACGATCAACCCGCTGGCGTAGGAGAGGGCCGCGTGAATCGCAGCCCGGTGGTCGACGGGAATCCAAGCGCGGCCTCGCTGCGTATGAGCAGGTGTCGCCACGCATCTCCGTGGCGGCCTATCCAACAGGAGCCATCCATGCCAGCCAAGTTCTCGCACCTCGCCTCTCTCACGCTCGCTGCCGCGCTGTCGGTCGGCACCGTCACGGCCTTCGCCCAGGTGATGGTCGGCGGCGCGCCGATGTACGCCAACAAGGACATCGTCGACAACGCCGTCAACTCGAAGGACCACACCACGCTGGTCGCCGCGATCAAGGCCGCGGGCCTGGTCGACACGCTCAAGGGGCCGGGGCCGTTCACCGTCTTCGCACCGACCAACGAAGCCTTCGCCGCCCTGCCGGCCGGTACCGTCGACACGCTGCTCAAGCCGGAGAACAAGGCGACGCTCACGAGCATCCTCACCTACCACGTGGTGCCGGGCAAGATCGACGCCAAGATGCTCATGAAGATGATGGAAGACGGCAAGGGCACCACGTCGTTCAAGACCGTGGCCGGCGGCACGCTCGTCGCCAAGACCAGCGGCGGCAAGGTGATGATCACCGACGAGAAGGGCGGCACCGCCACCGTGACGATCGCCGACGTGGTGCAGTCCAACGGCGTGATCCACGTCGTCGACAAGGTGCTGTTGCCGAAGTAAGGCAGCTCGGGCCGCGCTGCAGTGCACAACGGTGTGCAGCGCGGTCACTACACTCGACGTTCGCCCTCAACAACGTCGTTCGCGCATCGCAATGGAATTCTTCACCCTGGTGGTCTTCGTCGCCATCGGCCTCTACGTGCTCAAGGCCACGGATCAGGGCCGCCGCATCCGTCTCCTGGGCGGTCATCTCGGCCAGTACCAGATCGAGAAGCTGATGGAGACGCTGACCGAGGGCTATATGCGCTGCCTCGGCGAGAGCGATGCGGAACGACAGTCCCAGATCTGGTCGCTGCTCGCGCAGAGCGAGCAGACGCTGGCGTCGCAGTTCGAGCGCTTCGCCGGCGACTTCGCCAAGGTCGACGCGGCGCAGGCGCGCGTCAGCAGGCTGCCGATCGCCATCCCGATGATCGACCGCCTGCTGCCGGCGATGAGCTTCGACGCGCGCCAGGCCTTCGCGATCCATGCGCGCGGCATCGCCGACGCCGCGGCCAATGTGGCGGGGCAGACCCCGAAGGCCAAGGCCTTCACGATGTCGGCCGAGCTCTTTCTCATGCAGCACACCTGCCACTGGTTCTGCCGTTCGCGCGCGGTGGCCAATGCGCGCCTGCAATTGCGTCACGGCACCTCGCACGCGATGGCGCTTGCTTCGGTGTCGCCGAAGACGCGCGACGCCTACCGCGCACTGACCGGCGTCTGAGCGCCGCACGCCACTCGAAGAAAGGCACCGCCATGTCCCTCACCGACCAGCTCCAGATCCCCCGGCCCAACGCCGACGGCAGCTTCGCCGCGCCGGCGCCATCGGCCGCCGACAGCGCGGCCGATGCGCTGCGCGACGCCCAGGCGCAGCAGGCCGCGCTGGCCGAGCAGCTCGATGCGGTCAACGCGCTGCTGGCCAAGCCGCTCAACGAGATCCTGGCCGAGCGCGAGCGCTTCAAGGAAGCGGCCGCCGCATGGGACGCCTTCGGCGCCATGTGGGTGCTGTCGCAGCGCGCCATGAAGCGCGTGGCGCTCGACCTCGCCGCGCAGGTGGGCGTGAGCGAGGACGAGGTGGTGGCCCGCGCATTGGTACAGGCCAACGCGGTGCTCAACGGCGACGGCGTGGACCTGGGCGGCCTCGTCGCCGAGGCCCAGCTCGCGCACATCGATCGGCACAAGCCCTTTCTGCGCAAGCAGTTCCGATAGAGCCTGCGGATCGCCATGGATTCCTCCACCTCGCTCGCCGATTTCGCCGAGCGCCACCCGCGCCTCTTCGTGCTCACCGGCGCCGGTTGCAGCACCGACTCGGGCATCCCCGACTATCGCGACGTCAACGGCGACTGGAAGCGGCCGTCGCCGGTCACCTACCAGGCCTTCACCGGCGACGAGCTCACACGTCGCCGCTATTGGGCACGCAGCCTGGTCGGCTGGCCGACGATGGCGACCGCACGGGCCGGTGCCGCGCACCGCGCGTTGGCCCGGCTCGAAGCGGCAGGCCGCGTCGGGCTGCTGCTCACGCAGAACGTCGACGGCCTGCACGACGCCGCCGGCAGCCGTCGGACCATCGACCTGCACGGGCGCATCGACACCGTGCGCTGCCTCGGCTGCGACACCCGCACGCCGCGCGCCGACCTGCAGCAGCAACTGCGCGCGCGCAACCCGGCCTGGGCCGCGCTGGAGGCGAACGCCGCACCCGACGGCGATGCCGACCTGGACGGGCGCGACTTCGCCACCTTCGACGTGCCGGCCTGCCCGCTGTGCGGCGGCATGCTCAAGCCCGATGTGGTGTTCTTCGGCGAGAGCGTGCCGCGCGAGCGCGTGGCCGCCGCCCATGCGGCCTTGGCCGAGGCCGATGCCATGCTGGTCGCCGGCTCGTCGCTGATGGTCTATTCGGGCTTCCGCTTCGTGCAGGCGGCGGTGGCGGCGGGCAAGCCGGTGGCGGCCGTCAACCTGGGACGCACGCGGGCCGATGAACTGCTGACGCTGAAGGTGGCGCAGCCGGTGGGCGAGGCCCTCTCTGCGCTGGCGGCGCAGCTCGACGCATGAGCGCCGCCCGGCCGCCGAAGGCGCTCAGCACCGCAGCCCGTAGGGCGGAGGTTATCCAATGAGCGTCAAAGCCTTGCGATCGACCTTCGGTGACCGCTGCCATTGGTGCGGCCTGCCGATGGACTTCGCGCCGCCGCACGACCGGCCGGAGTCGGCCACCATCGAACACCTGCACGACGCCACGCTGGGCAGCGTGCGCAAGCCGAAATACCGGCGCCTGGCCCACGCTGTGTGCAATCACACGCGCAACGAATTCCGGATGCAGGCTGAGCGGGCCTTCGCGGCCTGGGTCGCGCAGCGGGTGGCGCAAGCCGGGTCCGATCAGGGCTGAATGGCGCCGCCCGGCCGGGCCGGCATGAAGGCGGTGCCGGCGGGCCGGCCCGCCAGATGCAGCGTCGCGCTCGCGGCGGGGGTTTCGGCCAGCAGCCGGCCGCGCCGGTACACCTTCAGCCGCGTGGCACGCAGGCGGATCGCCTCGACCGGGTCGCGCGCCTGCAGCAGCACGAAGCTGGCGTCGCAGCCTGCCTCGAGCCCGTAGGCCGGCAGGTGGAACACTTTCGCCGCGTTCGTCGTCACTGCGTCGAAGCAGCGGCGGATGCCGGCCTGGCTGGTCATCTGCGCGACGTGCAGCCCCATGTGCGCGACTTCGAGCATGTCGCCCGAACCCATGCCGTACCACGGGTCCATCACGCAGTCGTGGCCGAAGGCGACGGTCACGCCGGCGGCCATCAGCTCGGGCACGCGCGTCATGCCGCGGCGCTTGGGGTAGCTGTCGTGGCGGCCCTGCAGCGTGATGTTGATGAGCGGGTTGGCGATCACGGCGACGCCGCTCTGGGCGATCAGCGGCAGCAGCTTGCTCACGTAGTAGTTGTCCATGCTGTGCATCGAGGTGCAGTGCGAGCCGGTCACGCGGCCCTGCAGGCCCAGGCGTTGCGCCTCGAAGGCCAGCGTCTCGATGTGTCGCGACAGCGGGTCGTCGGATTCGTCGCAGTGCATGTCGACCAGCAGCCCGCGCTCGGCCGCGATCTCGCACAGCAGCTTCACGCTGGCGGCGCCATCGGCCATGGTGCGTTCGAAGTGCGGAATGCCGCCGACCACGTCGACGCCCTTGTCGAGCGCGCGCTGGAGGCTGTCGATACCGCTGGCGGTGCGCAGCACGCCGTCCTGCGGGAAGGCCACCAGCTGCAGGTCGAGGTAGGGCGCGACCAGCCGCCGGACCTCCAGCAGCGCGTCGACCGCCAGCAGGCTCGGGTCGCTGGTGTCGACGTGCGTGCGGATGGCCAGCAGCCCCTTGGCCACGGCCCAGTCGCAGTAGGCCAGCGCGCGTTCGATCAGCGCCTCTTGCGTGAGCAGCGGCTTGAGCTCGCCCCACAGCGCGATGCCTTCGAGCAGCGTGCCGCTCTCGTTGACGCGCGGCAGGCCGTAGCTGAGCGTCGCGTCCATGTGGAAGTGCGGGTCGACGAAGTGCGGGGTGACCAGCAGGCCCTGCGCGTCGAGCGTCTCGTGCGCGGGGACATCGAGACCCGGCGTGACCTCGGCGATGCGACCGCCCTGCACGGCGATCGACATGCCGGTGCGGCCGTCGGGGAGGGTGGCGTTGCGCACGAGGAGGTCGAGCATGGGCGGGTGCCTTGTCGTGGGTTCGTTGAGAGGGGTGTTCGATTATCGGCGGCGGTGCATCACGGGCAGCGCTATGGAAGAACGAGCTTGCCCAGCCGCGCGACGATCAGGTCGTGCAAGGTCTGTGCCGCCACCGACAGGCTGCCCTCGCGCCGCTGCACCAGGTACACCGTGCGCGTCAGCCCTGGCACCGGCAGCGGCCGGGTCACCAGCGACTCGCGGCGGAAGTGGAAGAGCGTGAGGGCGGGCACCACGCTGATGCCCAGGCCCGCTTCGACCAGCCCCATCACGGTGGCCAGGTGCTCGACCTCGAACACGGCGTTGAGCCGCAACGGGTGCAGGGCCCCGTCGAGCGACTGGCGCACGCTGCTGTGGCGCGCCATCTGGATGAAGGGGTAGGGCGCGATCTTGCGGGCGCTCAGGCGCGTCTCGGCGGCGAGCGGGTGGTCGGCGCGGCACACCAGGTGGAAGCGGTCGCTGCACAGCCTGCGGCTGCGCAGGTCGCTGGCGGCGGCGGTGCCCGTGCCGGACGAGGCCAGCGCGAAGTCGGCGTCGCCGCTGCGCACGCGCGCGATGCAGGCGTCGGACAGGGCATCGTCCAGGTCGATGCGGATGCCCGGCCAGGCGGCCATGAATTCGGCGAACACCGCGGGCAGCCAGCCGGCGGCGAGCGAGGGCAGGGCGGCCACGCGCACACGCCCCTTGCGGCGCTCGACGTGGTCGGCCAGGTCGGCGACCGCACCGCGCATGTCGTCGAGCAGCCGCTGCGCCGCGCCCTCGAACAGCCGCCCCTCGGGCGTGAGCTGCACGCTGCGCGTGTCGCGGTCGAACAGCCGCGTTCCCAGCGCACTCTCGAGCGTGCGGATGAGCGCGCTGAAGGCCGGCTGCGACAGGTGGCACAGCTGCGCCGCGCGGGTGAAGTTGCGTTGCTCGGCCAGCGCGGCGAAGGCCCGCAGCTGGCGTGCCGTGAGGTCGGGCGCTTTCATGGCGTGATCCGTTTTTTGAATGAATCGATCTGAACTTTCTATTTTACGGATGACCGTGCGCGGCCTACATTGGCGCCACGACACCCGAAGCGAGACATCGGAGACATGACATCACAAGCCCCTTCGGCATTGCCCACGCGCGCGCCCCTGCTGATCGGCTGCGCCGCCGGCTTCTCGGGCGACCGCACCGACGTGGCCGGCCCGGTGGTCGACACGCTCATTGCGCGGCTGGCGTCCGGCCTGCCGGGCCAGCGCGCTTTCCTCATCTTCGAGACCCTGGCCGAGCGCACGCTCGCGCTGGCCCAGCTGCGTCGCCGCACCGACCCCGAGGCCGGCTACGAACCCCTGCTCGACGCCATGCTGCGCCCCGTGCTGGCGACGTGCCTGGCGCACGGCATCCGCATCGTCAGCAACTTCGGCGCAGCCAACCCGCGCGCTGCGGCCCGGCACATTGCCCGCATGGCGCGCGAACTCGGCGGGCCGGTGCCACGCATCGCGGTGGTGGAGGGCGACGACCTGTCGGCGCCCGGCCACCAGGCGCTGTTGCACGAGACGCTGGGTGCCGCGATGGACGGCCTGCGCATCGTCAGCGCCAATGCCTACATCGGCGCCGAACCCATCGCCGCCGCGCTCGATGCCGGCGCGCAGATCGTGGTGTGCGGCCGCGTGGCCGACCCCTCGCTCACGGTCGGGCCGGCGATGTCGCACTTCGGCTGGGCACCCGACGACTGGGACGTGCTGGGTCGCGCGACCATGGCCGGCCATCTGCTGGAATGCGGTGCCCAGGTCTGCGGCGGCTACTTCGCCGACCCCGGCTACAAGGACGTGCCGGGGCTGGACAACGTCGGCTTCCCGATCGCCGAGATCGCGGCGGATGGCCATTGCACCATCGGCAAGTCGGAAGGCACCGGGGGCTTCGTGACCGAGGCGACGGTGAAGGAGCAGCTGCTCTACGAAGTGCACGACCCTGCCGCCTACCTGACGCCCGACGTGGTGGCCGACATCGGCGACGCCCAGGTGCAGGCCGTCGGCGACGACCGCGTGGCGCTCGGCGGCGTGCGCGGACATGCGCGGCCGACGCACTACAAGGTCAACGTCTGCCACGAGGGTGGCTGGCTGGCCGAGGGCGAGATCTCCTACGCCGGCCCGCGCGCCGAGGGTCGTGCGCGCATGGCCGCAGACGTTCTGCGACAGCGGCTCGCCGGCCTCGACCTGCGTGTGGACCTGATCGGCGCGATCAGCATCCTGGCCGACGACGCCGGCCGCGCGCTCGCGGCCACGCCCGACGGCGGCGCGCGCGACGTGCGTCTGCGCGTGGCCGCCGCCCACGCCGACCGCGCCCAGGCCGAGCGCCTGGGCCGCGAGGTGATGGCGCTCTATACCTGCGGCCCGGCCGGCGGCGGCGGCGTGCGCACCGCGCTGACGCCACGGCTCAACACGCTCTCCTGCCTGCTGCCGCGCGAGCGCGTGCCGGTCGGCTTCGCCATGGTGGAGGCCGCGGCATGACCACCGTCACCGTTCCCCTCTACCGCGCCGCGCACGGCCGCACCGGCGACAAGGGCGACCGCTCGAACATCAGCGTGATCGCCTGGCACCCGGCGCTGTGGCCCTTGCTGGTCGCACAGGTCACGCCCGAGGCCGTCGCCGCGCAGTTCCGCTACCGGGCGCCTGCGCGCGTCCAGCGCTTCCTGCTGCCGAAGCTGCACGCGATGAATTTCGTGCTCGACGCGGTGCTCGACGGCGGCGTGAACGACGCGCTGAACCTCGACACGCACGGCAAGTCGCTGTCCTTTCTGCTGCTCGACCTGCGCATCGACGTGCCGGCCGATCTGCAGCACCTGCTCGCCGGCCCCCCCGAAGGCTGACCCCTTTTCGCAACCACAGGAGACAAGACCCATGAACCGCATTCCCACCCTCGCCCTTGCTGTCGCCGCGCTGGCCCTGGCGCCGGCGCTGAGCCAGGCGCAGGCCTTCCCCGACAAGCCCATCACCTTCGTCGTGCCCTTCGCGGCCGGCACCGCCACCGACCAGATCGCGCGCGCCATCGGCAACGGCGTCACGGCCGAAACCAAGCAGTCGGTCGTCATCGACAACCGGGCGGGCGCCAGCGGTTTCATCGCGTCGCAGTACGCCGCCAAGGCACCGGCCGACGGCTACACGGTGCTCATCACCACCAACACCACGCATGCGGCGAACGAGCACCTCTACAAGAAGCTGCCCTACGACCCGGTGAAGGACTTCGCCCCGATCACCGGCCTGGGCAAGGGCGGGCAGATCATGGTGGTCAACCCGTCGTTTCCGGCCAAGACCGTGGCCGAGTTCATCGCGCTGGCCAAGAAGGAGCCGGGCAAGTACAGCTTCGGCAGCGGCAGCTCGTCGAGCCGCATGGCGGGCGAACTGCTCCAGCAGATGGCCGACATCCAGCTGCTGCACGTCCCGTACAAGAGCAACACGCTGGCCGTGACCGACCTCCTGGGCAACCAGATCCACATGATGATCACCGACACCACGACCGGCCTGCCGCAGGTCAAGTCCGGCAAGCTGCGTGCGCTGGGCATGTCGAGCGCAGCGCGTTCGCCGCTGGCCCCCGACGTGCCGACCATCGCCGAAGCGGGTGTGAAGGGTTACGAGATGGGCTACTGGTTCGCCGCCTACGCGCCGGCCAAGACCCCGCCGGCCGTGGTCAAGCGCCTGAACGAGCTGCTGGTGAAGGCCGCGAAGAGCGAGGCGGCCAAGGCGGCCTTCTACCAGCCGACCGGCACCGAGGTCTTCACCACCACGCCCGAAGAGATGGCGAAGTTCCAGACCGCCGAGTCGCAGAAGTGGGGCCGCATCGTGAAGGCGGCCGGCATCGAGGCGGAGTGAACGTGACGGCGCGCGCGTCTTAACATCACGGCGCGCGCACGGAACTTGCGGACCCCTGGGGGTCGGCGCGGGCGCGCTGCCCGTTCCCGTTCAACCCTCAGAAGGATCTCTCCCATGGCCAACGCCATCCAGGGCCGCCGCGGCATCGCGGTCGCGCCGCATTCGCTCGCTGCCCAATCCGCCCTGGCCGTGCTGCGCGAAGGCGGCAATGCGGTCGAAGCCATGGTGGCCGCTGCCGCGACCATCGCGGTGGTCTACCCGCACATGAACGGCATCGGCGGCGACAGCTTCTGGCTGGTGTCGATGCCGAGCGGCGGGGCGCACGATGTGGTGGCGATCGACGGCTCGGGCGCTGCGGCCCTGGGCGTGAGCCGCGCACAGTACGCCGGCCAATCGGCCATTCCCTTTCGCGGGGGCTCGGCCGCCATCACCATGGCCGGCACGATCAGCGGCTGGGACCAGGCGCTGGCGTTCAGCCGCGACCGGCTGGGCGGGCGCCTGCCGCTGTCGCGCCTGATGGCCGATGCGATCGACTACGCCACGCACGGCGCGCCGGTCACGGCCAGCCAGGCGCGCACGGTGCGCGGCAAGCGCGCCGAGCTCGAGGGCGTGCACGGTTTCGCTGAAACCTACATGCCGGGCGGCGAGGCGCCGACCGCCGGCGCGCTGTTCCGCCAGCCCCGGCTCGCGGCCACGCTGGAGCATCTGGCGCGCGCCGGCCTCGACGACTTCTACCGTGGCGACCTGGCCCGCACCATGGCCGAAGACCTGGCGCGCGCCGGCAGCCCGATCACCCTGGCCGATTTCGCGGCGCACCGCGGCCTGCTGCGCGAACCGCTCGAATTGGCGCATCGCCATGGCCGCGTCTTCAACATGCCGCCGCCGACGCAGGGCGTGGTGGCGCTGATCATCCTGGGCCTGATGGAGCGCCTGGGCATCGAACGCTACGACCACCTGAGCGCCGACTACGTGCATGCGGCGGTGGAGTCGGTCAAGCAGGCCTTCGCGGTGCGCGACCGCGAGATCACCGACCCGGCCCACATGCGCATTGCGGCGGCCGAACTGCTGACGCCGGCCGCGCTGGACGCGATGGCCGCGCGCATCGACATGGCCCGCGCGGCGCCGTGGGGCGCCGGCAAGGGCCCGGCCGACACGGTGTGGATGGGCGTGATCGACGGCGAGGGCCGCGCCGTCTCGATGATCCAGAGCGTGTACCACGAGTTCGGTTCGGGCGTGGTGCTGGCGCGCAGCGGCGTCAACTGGCAGAACCGGGGCGCGTCCTTCTCGCTGAAGCCCGAGCACATCAACACGCTGATGCCGGGCAAGAAGCCCTTCCACACGCTGATCCCCGGTCTGGCGCTGCTGGCCGATGGCCGCACGATGGTCTACGGCAACATGGGCGGCGACGGCCAGCCGCAAAGCCAGTCGGCGGTATTCACGCGCACGGTCGTGCAGGGCCTGAACCCGCAGGACGCGGTGAGCGCGCCGCGCTGGCTGCTCGGCCGCACCTGGGGCCAGAGCACCGATTCGCTCAAGCTGGAGTCGCGCTTCCCCGCCGAAACGGTGGCAGCCCTGCGTGCCCGGGGCCACGAGGTCGACGTGCTCGGCGACTTCGACGAGACCTTCGGCCATGCCGGCTGCCTGCTGCGCAAGCCCGACGGCAGCCTCGAGGGCGGCTTCGACCCGCGCTCGGACGGGATCGTGGCGGCGTTCTGAGCACGGGCGATCGGGCCCGTCCCGGGCCCGATCGTTGCAGTTGAAACACGGCCGCGTGCCACCGGACATCTTCGGTTCGGAGGCCGCAATGCACACGCAAGGCGGCGCGTTCAAGCTCGGGCCTCCGGCAAACGCGCCGCCGGGGCGCGAAACCCCACCGAGGATGAACGGACATGAATCGTGCTCCCGCACCGCCTACCTCTTTCTCTGCTGTCGCCGCCGTCGCTGCGGGCGCCTGCCTGGCGCTCCTGGCGGGCCCCGCCATGGCGGACGATGCGCCCGCGCCGGACCCGGTCGTCACGCCGTCGCTGACTTACGACGGCGATGCCGTGGGCAACCTGCGTGGCGGACAACGCACCGGCGTCGCCTATGTGGGCAATCTTCACCTCCGCCTGCTGGCGAAGGCCCCGGCCGACTCGTCCTGGGCCGGCACCACCGGCTTTGCCGACGTGCTCAACATCCATGGCGGCCGCCCGAGCGCGCGCGTGGGTGACGCGCAGGGCGTGAGCAACATGGAAGGGCCGCGCGGCACCGAGATCGAGGAGCTCTGGGTGCAGCACAACTTCACGGGCGGCGGCCTCTCGGTGCTGGCGGGCATCTACGACCTGAACAGCGAGTTCTACCGCCTCCAGTCGGCGGGGCTGTTCCTCAACAGCTCCTTCGGCATCGGCCCGGAATTCGCGCAGAGCGGCGCCGAGGGGCCTTCGATCTTTCCGCGTACGTCGGCCGGCGTGCGGGTGTCGGCCAAGCCGGCGCCGGGCGTGGTGCTGCGTGCGGCGGTGCTCGACGGCGTTCCCGTCGTCCGGCCGGACGGCTCCCGGGGCGTCTTCCGCGCCGGCGACGGCGTGCTGGGCGTCGTGGAGGCGGCGTTCCTCACGCGCGCGACCGACAACGCCGATGCGCCGTCCGATGCGCGTGCGCGCCAGGGCCGCTTCTCGTCCCTGTCGCCGTACGAGGACAAGCTGGCCTTCGGTGCGTGGCGCTACTCGGCGCGCTATTCCGCCATCGGGCTGACCGACGTCGCCGGGGAGGCGCCAGGCCTGCGACGAAGTTCCGGGGGCTACGTGATCGGGGAGACGCGCCTGCTGGGCCGTGGCCCGGATGCCGAGCGCACGCTGTCGGCCTTCATGCAGCTGGGCGCCGCCAGCACGGCCGTCAACCGCTTCGGGTCGTACCTCGGCGCCGGGCTGGTCGGCACGGGCTGGGTGCCCGGCCGCGACGCGGATCAGCTGGGTCTCTCGTTCGCGCGGGCGCGCAATGGATCACCCTATATGCGGGCGCAATGGGCGCTGGCGCAACCGGTGACACGGACGGAAACGACGCTCGAACTCAGCTACCTGGCCCAGGTGAACAGCTGGCTGAGCGTGCAACCCGATCTGCAGTACGTGCGGCATCCGAACACCGACCCGACGCTTGCCAGCGCGTGGGTGCTGCAAGTGCGCTTCGAGATCGCGTTCTAGCCGCGACGGCGCGCTGCGCCGGGTGCTTACTCCCGCTGCTCGAGCGTCCGGTTGACCCACAGCGCGGTGAGCGTGCAGGCCGAACCCGACAGCAGGTAGACGCTGACGTAGCCCAGCCCGAAGTGCGCCGACAGGCCCAGGGCCACCAGCGGCGCGAAAGCGGCGCCGATGAGCCACGCCACGTCGGCCGTCAGCGCCGCGCCGGTGTAGCGGTACCTGGCTGCGAAGTTCGAGGTCACGGTGCCCGATGCCTGGCCGTAGGACAGGCCCAGCAGGATGAAGCCGACCAGGATGAAGGTGTCCTGGCCGACGTTGCCGCCGTCGAGCAGCGTGGGCGCGAAGCCGCTGAACACGGCGATCGCCACGGCCAGCGTGCCGAGCGTGCGGCGCCGGCCGATGCGGTCGGCGATCTTGCCGGAGGCGACCATCGCCACGGCCGCCAGGCAGGCACCGATGACCTGGATCACCAGGAACTGGCTCACGGACTGCTCGGAATAGAGCGAGATCCACGACAGCGGGAAGATCGTGACGATGTGGAAGAGGGCGTAGCTCGCCAGTGCGGCGAAGGCGCCGATGAGGATGTTGCCGCCTTGCGCGCGCGTGATCTCGACGATGCCGGTGGGCTCCAGCTCGCGGTCGTCCAGCAGGCGGGAGTATTCGGTGGCTGCCACCAGGCGCAGGCGGGCGAAGAGCGCGACGACGTTGATCGCGAAGGCCACGTAGAACGGGTAGCGCCAGCCCCAGGTCAGGAAATCTTCCGCTGGGATGCTGGAACTCAGATAGGCGAAGAGCCCGCCGGCCACCAGGAAGCCGAAGGGGGCGCCCAGTTGCCCGAGCATCGCGTACCAGCCGCGCCGGTTCTGCGGGGCGGCGAGCGCCAGCAGCGAGGGCAGGCCGTCCCAGCTGCCGCCCAGCGCGATGCCCTGCGCGATGCGCAGGACCGCCAGCAGCACGATGGCCGTCGCGCCGATGCTCTCGTAGGTCGGCAGGAAGGCGATGCCGGCCGTGGCGGTGCCGAGCATGAAGATGGCGGCGGTCAGCTTGGCCTCGCGCCCGTAGCGGCGCTGGATGGCCATCGACAGCGCCGTGCCGAAGGGGCGGGCGATGAAGGCGAGGGAGAAGATCGCGAAGGCGTAGAGCGTGCCCGTCAGGCGGTCGGCGAAGGGGAAGAACACCGACGGGAAGACCAGCGCGGAGGCGATGCCGTAGACGAAGAAGTCGAAATACTCGGAAGCGCGGCCGATCACGACGCCGACGGCGATGTCGCTGGGGTCGACGTGTTCCTTGTCGCCGCCGACGGCGTGGGCGATATCCCTTCCGGTGGAACTGGCGCTCTGGCCAAAGTGGCTGCCTTGTGGTGCGATAGCGGACGTGGTCATGAGATCCCTGCAAAAACCCAAGAAAATTGGCGCATTTCAACGTCTGAGGACCGATGCGAACTGCGTCAAAGCAGAGCTTTGCATCGGCCTGCCTCTGCCACCGTAGGACAAAACGTCCAATGCCCGTCGGGTGCCATTCGTCGTAGATTCGCAGGCTTCTTGCCCAAATACAAGCTCTCTTTCCCTGGCATGCCTTCCTTCAAGATCCCGCGTGTGTTGTTCCTGCTGCCGCTGAGCTTGCTGGCTGGCTGCAACATGGTGCTGCTCAACCCCTCTGGCGACATCGCGGCCCAGCAGGGGCGGCTGATCGTGATCTCCACGGTCCTCATGCTGCTGATCATCGTGCCGGTGATCGCGATGACGCTGTTCTTCGCCTGGAAGTACCGGCAGTCCAACAAGGAAGCGACCTATTCGCCCGACTGGGACCACTCGACCCAGCTCGAGCTGGCCATCTGGGGCGCGCCACTGCTCATCATCATCGCGCTGGGCGCCCTGACCTGGATCAGCACCCACACGCTCGACCCGTACCGCCCGCTGGCGCGCATCGACGCCCAGCGGCCGATCCCGGCGGACACCAAGCCGCTGGTGGTCGAGGTGGTGGCGCTCGACTGGAAGTGGCTGTTCCTCTACCCCGAGCAGGGCATTGCCACGGTCAACGAGCTGGCCGCGCCGGTCGACCGCCCGATCCAGTTCAAGATCACCTCGTCGACGGTGATGAACTCGTTCTTCATCCCGGCGCTGGCCGGCCAGATCTACGCCATGGCGGGCATGGAGACCAAGCTGCACGCGGTCATCAACGAGCCCGGCGAGTACGAAGGCTTCTCCGCCAACTACAGTGGCGCCGGCTTCTCGGGCATGCGCTTCAAGTTCCACGGCCTGAACGACGCCGATTTCGACAAATGGGTGCAGAGCAACAAGGCGGCCGGCAGCGAACTCACCCGCGGCGCCTACCTGCAGCTGGAAAAGCCGAGCGAGCGGGACCCGGTGCGCCGCTTCGCCACGGTGGCGCCCGGCCTGTACGACGCCATCCTCAACCGCTGCGTCGAGGCCAACCGCATGTGCATGAAAGACATGATGGCGATCGACGCCAACGGCGGGCAGGGCGTGCCCGGCGCCTTCAACGTCGCCTCGATGGACGCTGCCACGCGCGCCCGCCAAGGTCTGGCACCCGGCGTCGAGCTGGGCCGCGCCCGCACCTACGTCGGCGCCATGTGCTCCGTGAACGATCCCGTGGATGCGTTCCCGCTCTCCGTGCCCGCTGCCAACCAGCCGCTGTAATTGCCCTCCCGGATCCCCATGTTCGAATCTCTGGACCTCACGAAGCTCATCTTCGGCCGCCTCACCTGGGACGCCATCCCGTTCCATGAACCGATCCTGTTGGTGACCTTCATTGCCGTCGCGCTTGGTGGTCTCGCGCTGGTCGGCGCACTCACGTACTTCCGTGTCTGGGGCTACCTGTGGCGCGAGTGGTTCACCAGCATCGATCACAAGAAGATCGGCATCATGTACATGATTCTGGGGATCGTCATGCTGCTGCGGGGCTTCTCCGACGCGATCATGATGCGGATGCAGCAGGCATTTGCGTTCGGCGATTCCGCCGGTTTCCTGCCGCCGCATCACTACGATCAGGTCTTCACCGCGCACGGCGTGATCATGATCTTCTTCGTGGCGATGCCTTTCGTCACGGGCCTGATGAACTTCGCCGTGCCGTTGCAGATCGGCGCGCGCGACGTGGCCTTTCCGTTCCTGAACAACTTCAGCTTCTGGATGACCACCAGCGGCGCGGTGCTGGTGATGATGTCGCTCTTCGTGGGCGAGTTCGCGCGCACCGGCTGGCTGGCCTATCCGCCACTCTCGGGCATTGTCTACAGCCCCGACGTGGGGGTGGACTACTACATCTGGTCCTTGCAGCTCGCGGGGGTCGGAACGCTGCTTTCCGGCGTCAACCTGATCGCGACCATCGTCAAGATGCGCGCGCCAGGCATGACGATGATGAAGATGCCGGTGTTCACCTGGACCTCGCTGTGCACCAACGTGCTGATCGTGGCTGCTTTCCCGGTGCTGACTGCCGTGCTGGCCCTGCTGTCGCTCGACCGTTACGTCGGCACCAACTTCTTCACGAACGACTTCGGCGGCAACGCGATGATGTACGTGAACCTGATCTGGATCTGGGGCCACCCCGAGGTCTACATCCTGGTGCTGCCGGTGTTCGGCATCTTCTCGGAGATCGTGTCCACCTTCTCGGGCAAGCGCCTCTTCGGCTACGCGTCGATGGTCTACGCCACCGTGGTGATCACCATCCTGTCGTACCTGGTGTGGTTGCACCACTTCTTCACCATGGGGTCGGGTGCCAGCGTCAATTCCTTCTTCGGCATCACGACGATGATCATCTCGATCCCGACCGGGGCGAAGATCTTCAATTGGCTGTTCACCATGTACCGCGGCCGCATCCGCTTTGAAGTGCCGATGCTGTGGACCATGGGCTTCATGTTCACCTTCGTGATCGGCGGGATGACGGGCGTGCTGCTGGCGGTGCCTCCGGCCGACTTCGTGCTGCACAACAGCCTGTTCCTGATTGCCCACTTCCACAACGTGATCATCGGCGGCGTGGTGTTCGGCGTCTTCGCCGGCATCAACTACTGGTTCCCGAAGGCCACCGGCGTGAAGCTCGATCCCTTCTGGGGCAAGGTGTCGTTCTGGTTCTGGCTGGTCGGCTTCTGGTTCGCGTTCGCCCCGCTGTACGTGTTGGGCCTGATGGGCGTGACGCGCCGCATGAGCCACTTCGAAGACCCGTCGCTGCAGATCTGGTTCCAGATCGCCGCCTTCGGTGCGGTGCTGATCGCCCTGGGCATCGCTGCGATGCTGATCCAGTTCTACGTCACCTGGAAGAACCGCGAAGCGCTGCGCGACTACACGGGCGACCCATGGGGCGGCCGCACGCTGGAGTGGTCGACCTCGTCGCCGCCGCCGGCCTACAACTTCGCTTTCACGCCCCGCATTCACGACAACGATGCTTGGTGGGACATGAAGAAGCGTGGCTACGAACGGCCGCTCGCTGGCTTCATTCCCATCCACATGCCGAAGAACACCTGGGCCGGCGTCGTTCTGGCCGGGCTGAGCACGCTGTTCGGTTTTGCTGCGATCTGGCACATGTGGGCCATCGCGATCGTGGCCTTCGTGGCCGTGATCGTGACGACCATCGTCCACACCTTCAACTACAAGCGCGACTATCACATTGCTGCGGCCGACGTCGTCCGCATCGAAGCAGATCGCACCCGTATCCTGGCCAGCCATGTCTGATATGACCGCCTCTTCGTCCGCTGCTGCGATCGCGCCCGACAGCTTCTACCTGAAGGAAGAGCACCATCCCGAGAACGGGACGCTGCTCGGTTTCTGGCTCTACCTGATGAGCGACTGCCTCATCTTCGCCTGCCTGTTTGCCGTGTATGCGGTGGTGGGCCGCAGCTACGCGGCCGGCCCCTCGGGTGCCGACCTGTTCGATCTGCCGCTCGTCGCGCTGAACACTTCGATGCTGCTGCTGTCCTCGATCACCTATGGCTTTGCCATGATCGAGATGCAGAAGAAGCGGATGAAGGCGGTGCTCGTGTGGCTCGCCATCACGGGTCTGTTCGGCCTGGCCTTCGTCAGCCTGGAACTCTACGAATTCCAGCACTTGATCCACGAAGGCGCGGTGCCGCAGCGCAGTGCCTTCCTGTCGGCCTTCTTCACGCTGGTCGGTACCCATGGCCTGCACGTCACCTTCGGCATCATCTGGCTCATCACGCTGATGCTGCAGGTGTCGCGCCACGGCCTCACCGTGGAGAACCGCCGCCGCCTGATGTGCCTGTCGATGTTCTGGCACTTCCTGGACGTGGTCTGGATCGGCGTGTTCACGTTTGTCTACCTGATGGGAGTGCTGCCATGAGCGACGCGCTGGGCCGCCCCAAGCAAAGCTCGCACCGCAGTGCGGAGCACGGAGGTATTTCTATGAGCGCAGGTCACGACACGCACGGTCACGACGACCACCACCACCACGAAGACGAGGGCCCGCACAGCACCGTCAAGGGCTACACCATCGGCTTCGTGCTGTCGGTCATCCTCACGGTCATCCCGTTCTGGCTGGTGATGGGCAAGGTGTTCGACAACTCGAGCACCACCGCCTTCGTCATCCTCGGCTTCGCCGCCGTTCAGATGGTGGTGCACATGATCTATTTCTTGCACATGAACACCAAGGTCGAAGGTGGCTGGTCGATGCTGGCGCTGGTCTTCACGTTGGTGCTCGTGGTCATCACGCTGGCCGGCTCCTTGTGGGTGATGTACCACCTCAACCACAACATGATGCCGTCGCTGCACGACATGAAGAACATGCCTTGAGCCTGCGCAAGCACGCCGACCCGGCCGCTGAACGCGGCCCGCGCTCCGCGGCCGTCCTGGCCGCGTTGGCGTTTCTGGCGCTCCTCGTTTTCTGCGGCTTCGTCGCCCTGGGCACCTGGCAGGTCGAGCGCCGTGCCTGGAAGCTCGACCTGATCGAGCGCGTCGATGCGCGGGTCCACGCTGCGCCGGTGGATGCGCCATCGCGGGCCGCCTGGCCCCAGGTCGATGCGGCCCGCGACGACTACCGCCGCGTGCGGCTGAGCGGCATCTTCCTGCACGACCGCGAGACGCTGGTCCAGGCCTCCACAGCCATCGGCACCGGCTTCTGGGTGCTCACGCCGCTGCGTGTCGCCGACGGGAGCCTGGTGATGGTCAACCGCGGCTTCATCCCGCCGGAGCGGCGCGACCCGTCCGCGCGCGGCACGACGCCGACCGGCCCCGTGACCCTCACCGGCTTCCTGCGCATGAGCGAGCGCAACGGCTTCTTCCCGCGGCGCAACGACCCTGCTGCCAACCGCTGGTTCTCGCGCGAACTGCCGGCCATCGCCGCCGCACGCGGGTTGGGCGGGCTGGGCGCCGTGGCGCCGTACTTCGTCGATGCCGACGCCGGTCCGCCGCAGACCTGGCCGATCGGCGGGCTCACCGTCATCGCCTTTCCCAACAGCCATTTCGTCTACGCGGTGACCTGGTACGGGCTGGCGCTGATGGTCGCGCTGGCGGCAGCCTATGTCGCGCGTGACGAGCGTCGGCTGCGGCGCCGCCGCATTGGCGAGAATGCGCACTCCATCGACCCCGAAAGCAAGGATGCTGCGCAAGACTGAGGCCCCGGCCGGCTTACCGGGCATCGGGCCGGCCGACACCGTGGGAGACGCGCCCGGCGACCGCACCGGACTGAAGAACATGCAGCAGCTGATCCAGCTGCGCTGGCTGGCCGTGTTCGGCCAGATCGTCACCATCGAGGTGGTGCACTACGGCTTCCGCATCCCGCTGCCGCTGGAGCCGATGCTCATGGTGCTGGCCGCCCTCGTCGGCTTCAACGTCGCGAGCCTGCTGCGCTGGCGCACCGGGCGCGAGGCGACCAACACCGAGCTCTTCGTGGCCCTGCTGGTCGATGTGGCGATGCTCACGGCGCAGCTGTACCTGAGCGGCGGCACCACCAACCCCTTCGTCTTCCTCTACCTCCTGCAGGTGATTCTGGGCGCCGTGCTGCTGGAAGCCTGGTCGAGCGCGGCCATGGTGGTGATCACCACGCTCTGCCTCGCGGGGCTGGCCTTGTTCTCGCGGCCGCTGGCGCTGCCGCTCGACCACGACCGTGGTCTGGCGAGCCCGTACATCCAGGGCATGGTGCTGTGCTTCGCGCTCAATGCGGCGCTGCTGCTCATCTTCATCACGCGCATCAACGGCAACCTGCGGGCGCGCGATGCCCGCCTGGCGAGCCTGCGGCAGCGCGCGGCGGAAGAGGAGCACATCGTGCGCATGGGCCTGCTCGCGTCGGGCGCCGCGCACGAGCTGGGCACGCCGCTGGCCACCCTGTCGGTGATCCTGGGCGACTGGAAGCGCATGCCCGAATTCACGTCGAACCCCGAGCTGCTGCAAGAAGTCGACGAGATGCAGGCGCAGCTCCGGCGCTGCAAGACCATCGTCAGCGGCATCCTGTTGTCGGCCGGTGAGGCGCGCGGCGAATCGTCGGCGGCCACCACCGTCGGCATCTTCCTCGACGACCTGGTGCAGGAGTGGCGCGCGAGCCGGCCCGCGACCGCCTTCGTCTACGAGAACCGCTTCGGCCACGACCTGCCCATGGTCTCCGATTCGGCGTTGAAGCAGACCATCCACAACGTGCTCGACAATGCGCTGGAGGCGTCGCCGCACCGCGTGATGCTGGACGTCGAGCGCGTCGACGATCGCCTGGTCCTCACGGTGACCGACGCCGGCCCCGGCTTTGCGCCGTACATGCTGACGCAGCTGGGCAAGCCCTATCAGTCGAGCAAGGGCCGGCCGGGGGGCGGGCTCGGGCTGTTCCTGGTCGTCAACGTGCTGCGCACGCTCGGCGGCAACGTGACGGCGCACAACCTCGCCGAGGGGGGCGCGCTGGTGCGCATCTCGCTGCCGCTGTCCGCCGTCACCCTGGAAGAAAAGGAACCGAATGCAAGTTGATCCCGGGCCGCCCGCACGCCGGCTGCTGATCGTCGAGGACGATGCGGCCTTTGCGCGCACGCTCGGCCGCTCCTTCGAGCGGCGCGGCTATGCGGTGTCGCTGGCAACCAGCCTGGAGGAGGTGGACGAGCTGCTGAGGGCGCCGGGTTCGCCGGATTCCCCCAAATACGCCGTGGTCGACCTGAAGCTCGGCGGCGAGGCCTCGGGACTGGCCTGTGTCCAGCGCCTGAATGCGCACGCCCCGGACATGCTGATCGTGGTGCTCACCGGCTTCGCCAGCATCGCGACCGCCGTCGAGGCGATCAAGCTAGGGGCCTGCCACTACCTCGCCAAGCCGTCGAACACCGACGACATCGAAGCCGCCTTCGGACGGGCCGAAGGCACGATCGACGTCGAGCTGACCAACCGCTCGACCTCGATCAAGACGCTGGAGTGGGAGCGCATCCACGAGACGCTGGCCGAGACCGGCTTCAACATCTCCGAGACTGCGCGCCGCCTGGGCATGCACCGCCGCACGCTGGCGCGCAAGCTGGGGAAGCAGCAGGTGAAGTAGCGGGGAGGTTGTCGGAGCGCAGTTGCTGCACGTCCTCCACTTGGAACATCAGCAGCTCGCGCGACCACGGTGGCCGGTGGCGGTGTGGCCACGATCACGGTTCTGTCCGTGCTTCGTGAAGAATCCATTTCGCAAACGCCTGCAGCGGCGCTTCACTCAGCTCGACCGGCTCAGGAAGAACGAGGCAAAAGTTCTTGGTAATCGCTTTGCCGTCCGGCCAAGGCGCGACCAAGCGGCCTTGTTCGAGCTCTGCCCCGACGTACAGGCGCGGCACCAGTGCAACGCCCAAGCCGGCCAGGGCCGCGGCTATCAGCATGGCATGAAGGTCGTAACGGGCGCCGACCGCCGAATTGGTCAGCACGATGCCGGTCTCTTGTGCATAGCGCTGCCACGCGTCCGGATTTTGTCGTCTGTGAAGGCGTGGCAGTTCGTCGAGCGATATTGACGCACCGGCGTCGGCGAGAAGCGCCGGACTGCAGACGGGCACCAGCACCTCTTCCAGCAGGCGATGGATACGCATACCCGCCCATGCAGGATGCTCGAAATGGATGGCCGCGTCAAAGCCGCTACCAGCCAGTATGAAGGGGTCCATGCGTTCGGCGATATGCACAGTGATGTTGGGATGCTTGTCCTGAAATCGCTTCAGCCGGGGGATGAGCCAGCGCGTGGCGAAGGTCGGAATGGCGGCGATGTCGATGCTCGCGCCCGCGATGGGCTGCCCCATCAGATAAAGGCTGTCCCGTTCCAACCGATCCAGAACCTCGCGGACCTGCACAGCGTATCGCTTGCCGTGGGGTGCAAGCCGTACCCGATTGCCAACCCGCTCGAACAGCGCAAGACCCAGGAACGCCTCCAATCGCCCAATCTGACGACTGACAGCGCCCTCGGTCAGCGCCAGTTCCTCGGCTGCGCGGGCGAAGCTGCCATGTCGAGCCGCGGCCTCAAAGGCCAGAAGTGCGGAATTGCTTGGAATCTTGCGTCGCATGGAGCGTTTGCCGGTGGGTGTGCGTTCGACGCCGGCTTGAGCAAACGTCACTGAAGGGTGAATTTATATCGTTATCCACGCATGACAGGCCGCCCTAGCATGACGTTTATGCAATGAACATCCGTTTGCTGCAACAAGCTCACCCGCCCAGGAGGAACAATCCTTGATCTACACCGTTGAATGCAGCTTCGCGGATCCCCGCAGCGAAGCGGAATGGAACGACTTCTACAGCCTTGAAAAACTGCCCGCCCTCATCTCGGTGACTGGCTTTCGCACGTCGCAGCGCTTCAAGGCGTTGAGCGATGGCTGCCCGGTCTACCTGGCCGTCCACACGATGGACGGTCTCGATGTCCTGACCGGGGAGGAATATCGGCAGAAAGGCGGCGGCAACTTCGCAAGATGGCAGCCACACATCACCGACTGGCACCGAAACCTCTACAGCGATATCGGCCTTGCGCCGGCGGTGCATGCAGACGAACTCCTCGCGCTTTGTGCCAGCGGCCCCGAAGCGCTGACCCGGATGGGTCTCGCACCGTTGGCCATGCGCGCAGTTGCGCTGGAGAAGTCTCCCGAACACCGCTGGCTTGCAAAGCTGCCTGGGCGAAACGCTCGGATCGCCGAGAGCCTTCCTGAAGGCATCCACCTCTACGCGCCGATGACGCGACAACTGACAACCGCGAACGTCGTTTCGACCGAAGAGGAAAAGTAGGCACGCGATGCCCAATGTCACTTTCCATCTATCAGCGGGGCGGATGCCGTCCGATGAGAAGCTCGCTGAGCTTTCGAGCGACTGCCTCGATCTCTGTACCACTGTCCTTGAGGCCGCACTCGAGAACGTTCATGTCATCCATGTCGAAGTTCGGCATGGACACGGGCATCCCGTCTTTGCGGAAGTCAATACCGCCTCGAGACGTTTCGCACGCCCTCGGTCATGAACAAGTTCATGGAAGCCCTGGACGACGCCATCGCGCGCCGCACGGGCCTCACGGCGCGTATCCGTTGTTTTGGTTATGCCGCGTCAAGCATTCACGCCCGGAATTGAGAGAAGAACCGTGTCCATCGTTACCTTTCCAAGTCAGCGAGCCGGGGACTTCACGATCACCGCCATCAGCGACGGCTACCTCAGCGCCAGCCTGGATTTCCTCTCGAACATCGATCCGTCCGAGGCCTCCAGAATCCAAAGTGATGCAGGACAGACGGCGCCTTCGGCCGTTCATATCAACTGCTACGTGGTACGCGGAGCGGGCCGCACGATTCTCATCGACGGCGGGGCCGGAGGCATCAAGCAATGGGGCGGCCGCCTGGGAACCAATCTGTCGCTTGCAGGTGTCGAGCCATCCGAGATCGACACCATCCTGCTCACGCACGCCCATCCCGACCATGTCGGAGGGCTGGTGGACAGAGGCGGGCGAACCGCCTTTCCGAATGCGGAGCTTGTCGTCCACGAGCGCGAGCTCAAGTTCTGGCAGGATGACGCAAACCTGAGTCGTGCCAGCGAGCGAGCACGAGGCAACTTCCTGATCGCGCGAGAGGCGTTCGATGCCTACCGCGACAAGCTCCGTACTTTCGATGATGAGAGGGAAGTGCTTCCCGGCATCCGCGCGATGCCGCTACCCGGACACACGGATGGTCACACCGGATACCTCCTCGAATCCCATGCTCAGGGCCTGCTTATCTGGGGAGATATTGTTCATTTCCCTCACATTCAGATCAGTCGGCCTGACGTGTCGATTGCATTCGATCAGGACGCTTCCATGGCAGCCACCACGCGATCACTGCTTCTGGACAGGGTCAGCTCAGAGAGACTGCTGATCGCTGGCATGCATCTGGGAGAACTCGGCTTCGCGCGGATCGAGCGAACGAGCGGGGGCTACGGGCTGCTCTACGAGACCGAGGCATGAGGCCGGGCAAGACGCTCGGCTTCCAGACGCCCGCTGAGATGCTCAGCGAATGTGTTGCGTCGACCGGTTGAATCCGCCGCCCGGTGTCGGCCGTCAGCACCCCTCACGCGTGGCCGCCCAAAACTTGGCGGCACCCGCTGGCAACTTGGCGAGGGCCCTCTCGAATGCCTCATGGTCAACGTGACGTCGCACCGCATGCACAACGGCCTGAATCGCTGAATCGGGTGAAAAGTTGTGCGCTCTGCGAACGTCGCGTACTTCGTCGATGAGCGATTCGTTCTGGTCAAAAGGAAGTGGCGACTCGTTGAAATCCCAATCGGCCACGAAGATGGCTCGAACGACCGGAGGCAAGACGTTCGCGAAGTCGATGGCATCTTGCGTGGACAGCCTTCGCCTGAAAGTGCGAAGAACGCCCACCACCATATTCCAGGCCATGTTCGTGGTGGCCAAACCCGCTGCATCGCGGGCATCGACCATGAAGCGCTCGAACTCCACGGTTGCGCGTTGGTACTCGGAAGGGATGGTCATATCACGTGAACCAGGCTCGGCTTCCGCCGCCGCCGAAAGCAGTCGACCGGAGATGCTACAGGAGCCTGTCCTGAATTCTGTGTTCGAGGCATGGCATCGGGACCGCCAGTGCACTGCATTGCGGTGGGTCATTCAGCGTTCACGCCGGCCATCACTCGGAATGTGAGCGGGATCACATTCCTCGCTCAATGCGCAGCCCCGTTGCTGAACGTTCATGGGACATTTGGTTGCAACGACTGTTGCACCTGATCGCAGTGCACTCGCGCGGCCGATCGAAATCAATCACCTTGGAACTTTATGAACAGATCTCAAAGAGATGTGGAGACGAACACGTCTGGCGCCGCTTCGGTTTCATTGGCCTGCAACAAAGGGAAATCCGCGATGGGAAAGACGACCGCGCACGGAGATATTCTCAGGAAGACAGCGTTGACTGCGGCATTGCTTGCCATCTATGGCTACGCACCCGGTGCTGCCGCAGTCAATTTGACGATCGAGACCCCCACCGATCTGGGTGCCTCGGTGATGACGAACAGCACGGTGACCGTGAACGCCGGTGGCGTGGTCACGGGCAATGGCACGGCAATCAGCGGCAGCGCCTACGACATGGTGCTGGTCAACTCAGGCGGAAGTCTGTCTTTCGACAACGCGACCCTGTCGAATAATCTCGACAGTCCGACGGGACAAAACGGCCGCAGCATTACAGTCAAGGGCGTCGGCGCCGCGGCTTCGCTCACGAACTCGACCCTCTCGATCAGCGCGCAATCGACGAATGCCGGCGCCGACTACGCCCACGCATTCACCGCTGCCGTGGGGGCGACGAATGGCGGCCACGTCGATATCAGCGGGGGAAGCATCAGCGCCTCGGGCAGCAAGCGCACCGTGGGCATTCAAGCGAATGACGGCGGCTCCATCAGCGCGAGCGATGTGCAGATCACCACCAACGGCAACTTCGGACACGCCGTCAATGTGTATCGGACGCCCTCGGCCAGTGAGCAGGCGACCCACATCGACCTGGACCATGTGTCGATCACGACCCATGGTTCAAATTACGCCGTAGGCATTCAATCGGCGAACAAGGGCGCCAGCGTGACCGCGACCGATACGGACATCACCACCCAAGGCGCCATCAGCTTCGGCGTCGAAACCTTCAACGGCGCGACGGCCCTGCTCACCAACGGATCGATCACAACGTCCGGAGCCGGCGCCGCCGGGGTGCGTGTTTACGGTGGCAGTCTGGGATCGGGTGCCGTCACCGTTCAGGGCACAACCATCACCACCAGCGGTGCAAGTGCGTCCGGCATCCTGGCCGGCGACGCCGCCGAACCCACGGCTGGAACCGCCTCGCTTGTCGGTGCAACCATCACGACGACGGGCAGCAACGCGGCAGGCCTCGAGTCGGCATTCGGCAGCGACATCACGAGCACGACGTCAAGCGTGCACACCCAGGGCAGTGCCTCGCACGGCGTCTATGCGCACGACGGTGGTTCGATCACCTTGAGCGGAGACACGGTCACGACAGGCGGAAATCAGTCCTACGGCATTGACGCGACGGGGTCGGGTGCCTCCGTCACCGCAACGGCCGCTTCGATCGCCACGAGCGGCTTGTATGGATTCGGAGCGCGCGCCGAAGCCGGGGGCGTCATCAGCCTCGATGGCGGCTCGATCACGACGAACAACTCGACCGGCCGCGACGTTCAGAGCGGGGACGGCTCGCGTGCTTATGCGCTGAGCGCCGACGGCGGCGGCTCGAGCATCAGCGTTCAGAACGGGACGGCCATCACCACGCAAGGTCAGCGTGCGTACGGCGCTTATGCGACGAACGGTGGGCATGTCTCGCTGACCGGTGCATCGGTGACCACCCACGGGTTCATGGCGTACGGTTTGTATGCCAGGGATGCCGGGTCCACGGTCGATGCCAACAACGTCGCCGTGACCACGTCTGGCAGCGTCGGCGATGGCGTCTGGGCGTACCAGGGGGGCGTGGTCAACCTCAACGGCGGCTCCGTCACCGTGGGCGGCGAACCCAATGTGAACAGTCCGCATGAAACGGCCAATGGCTTGGTCGCGGTGGGCGGCGACAGCGTCTTCGCGCCGGGGACGATCAATGCCACAGGGGTCACGGTCGTGACCCAGGGTGCCAACAGCGCGGGCGTGTTGGCCGGGTCCACTGTCGGCACGTCGTTCACCACCGGGGCTGTCAATCTGACCAACTCCAGTGTCACGGTGCAGGGCAGCCATGCCGTCGCCGCGCGTGTGAACTACGGCAGTTCGCTGACGGCCAACGGCTCCACACTGGTTTCCCAAAATGGCGATGGCATCGTGATGACGGACAACGCGACCGTCAACCTGGTCGGCACCAGCGTACAGGCTGCAGGCGCCTCGCTGGTCTCGAACCTGGACAGGGCAGGACAAAAGCAGGCGATCAGCGTCGGTGCAGGGTCCGCGCTGACGGTGAACAATGGCACCCTGCTGCAGGTGAATCGCTCGGAGGCCGGCATGGACGGCATCGTCGATCTCACGTTGCAGGCCGGTTCCATCGCGCGCGGCGACGTGATCGATCTGGATGGGTTGACCTCCGACAACACGACGCGCAGCCAAGGCGGCAAGACCAACTTCACTGTCGCGGCGGGCGCCAGTTGGACCGGTATCGTCCGGGGTATCAACGATGTCACGGCCGGCGACGGCGGGTCGCTGGTCGACAATGGCGGGTCGCCGATTCAGGGCAATGTCACGGGTGGCCCGAGCTCCACGATCACCTTCAACAATGGTGCCGCGATCGGTGGCACCGTGTCGGTCGCAGCGGCCAGCCAGGCGACTTTCAATGGCGCGACGTCCATTGGCGGCAACGTGACGGCCACCGATGCGACGCTGTCATTCAACGGCGCCACGACGATCAACCAGAGCGTCAATGCGGAACAGACGCAGATCACGTTCGCCGCTTCCACCACCATCAACCAGAGCGTCATCGGCGGCAGCGGCTCGACGATCGCGTTCAACGGCGCGGCCAGTGTTGCGCAGAACGTGACAGGAGGCGCAGGATCGTCCTACACCTTTGCCGGCGCGACGACCATCGGGCAGGACGTCGTCGGCAGCGGGACCCGTTTCGAGTTCAGCAAGGGGCAACAGACGACGATCGGCGGCGATGTCACGCTGAACGACAACGCCAGCCTCCAGGGCGGCACGACGGCCACGCCCATTGTCATTGGCGGTGATGCCATCGTCAGCAGCGGCGCGACCCTGGGCGGCAACCTGTACGTCCAGGGTGCATTGAACGGTGCGGGCGGCAACATCAGCCCGGGCAATTCGGTCGGGACGCAGAGCTATGCGTCCATCACGAGTTTCGGCAGCACGTACAAGGCTGAGGTCAATGCCGCCGGAAAGTCCGACCTGGTCATTGCCAGGACCGGCGATGTCGATCTGTCGTCCACGCATCTGACCGTCGCTCAGGAGAACGGCAACGGCGGGTACCTTCTCCATCATGACTACACCATCGTGCAGACGGTCGATGGGGTCGTCAAAAATCAATTCGCCAGCACGCAGCTGGATGACAGTTTTGCCAACACGCTGGTGACGCTGGATCCGGTCAAGTACGCGTCCAAGGACGTCAGTGTGAGTTTGTCCGTCGACGCAGCCAAGGTCGCGGCGGCACGCAGGGGTCTCTCCTTCAATCAAAGTCAAACGCTGGATGGTGCGCTTTCCGTCGCCGGTGAGAATGCCGCCGCCGCGGCCGCGATGACGTCGACCGACACCAAGGGCTCCTTGAATCAGTTGTCGGGAGAAGTGCATGCCAGCACGCTGTCGGCAATGCTCAATTCAAGCCATCTGGTTCGGAACACGGTTTCGGATCGCCTGCGCGGCAATGCAGGCGCCGGCATCCCCCCGTCGACCAGCCCTTTGTGGGCGCAAGTGGTCGGCGAGAGGAGGACGCTGGACGGTGACAGCAACGCGGCGACAGCGAAAAGTGCCGTGGGCGGGCTGTTCCTGGGCGGCGATACCCAGGTTGGCCAAGGCTGGCGCATCGGTGCCGCACTGGGATACACCGACGGCGATACCAAGGTGGATGACCGGTCATCGCAAGCCGACGTCAAGAGCTACACGGCGGCCGTCTACGGCGGGAACAGCTGGGACACCGGGAAGGGAAGCCTGGACCTTCTGCTGGGTGCGGCGTACACACGCCATGCCATCGACACGAGCCGTTCGGTGACGCTCGGGGGCAACCAGGCGCTGAAGGCCGACTACCACGCCAATGGCACGCAGTTGTTCTCGGAACTGGGCCATGCCTTCCCGGTCGGGGACGCCAGTTCGTTCGGGCCGTATCTCGGGTTGGCCTGGTTGAAACAGTCCGTCGATGGCTTCGACGAATCGGGTGGCGCTGCCGCCTTGAGGTCCGCTGGACAAACCGATGACGTCACGACCGCGACCGTGGGGGTGCGGGGCAAGACCGCGTTCACCGTGGGCGCCCAGAAGGCGACATTGACCGGCGGCATCGGTTGGCGACATGCCGCCGGTGACATCGATCCACGGCGCCAGATGTCGTTCAGTCAAGGCGACAGCGCGTCCTTCAGCATCGCCGGCACGCCCATTGCCAAGGATGCTGCCCTGGTGAGCGTCGGCGCTGAAATGGCGATCGGCAAAAATGCCACGGTGGGACTGAGCTACATCGGCGAATTCGGCGGCGGCAGCCGCTACGGCACGCATCGCTGTACCTCAAAGCGACCTTCTGATCTTCATGTGCCGCCAGAGAAGTGAATTCTCCTGCGGCTCAGGCAGGTCTGTCGCTGCCGGGGATCACACCGCCGACGTCGCGTGCTGCGCGCCGCCACTGCCATCCAGCACCGGCGGCGCCGTCACGATGGAACGCAGCGCCGGCTCCACCACCGACGCCCGCAGCTTCGCCAGATCCGGCCGCGGCCGGCGCAGTTCGGGGATGGCCGCGAAGGCCTGTTCCATCGCATGCGACGCGCCGAGCACCTGCGCGTCGGCACGGAAGCCGCCCACCACCTGCAGGCCGAAGGGCATGCCGCGGTGGTCGACGCCGCAGGGCAGGGCCATGGCCGGGTTGGTCGCGAGCGTGACCACGTAGGTCAGCGACAGCCAGCGGTAGTAGTTCTCCTGCGGCTCGCCGTTGATGGTGTCGGCGTACATCTGCGTCCACGGGAAGGGCGACACCGGCGTGGTGGGCGAGAGCACCAGGTCGTACTCGGCGAAGGTGCGCTGGAAGCGGGCGATGAGCCGGGTCTGCTCGGCCTGCGCCCAGGCGCTGTCGGGCAGCGACATGCGCGCGCCCATCTCGTAGTTGGCGCGCGAGTTGGGGCCGAGGCTGGACGGGTCCTTCTGGTAGGCGGCGTGCATGCCGGCCACGAAGGCTTCGGCGCGCAGCACGTCGAAGCAGCGGTGGGCCTCGCCGAGGTCGAAGCTCACCGCGTCGCAGCGTGCGAACAGGTGCTTCATCGCGGCGATCTTCCGGCGGAAGGTGGCGCGGATGTCGTCGTCGACGGCGCAGGTGCCGAAGTCTTCGGTGTAGGCCACGCGCAGGCGGCTCAGGTCGATGTCCTGCGGCTTCAGGAAAGCCAGCGGGTCCAGCGGATAGCTCAGCGGGTCGCCCGCGTGCATGCCCGCGGAGGCGGCCATCTGCAGGCAGGCGTCTTCCACGCTGCGGCCCATCGGGCCGACCACCGAGATGGGCGTCCAGCCCAGCAGCTTGCGCACGCTCGGCACCACGCCGGGCGAGGGGCGAAAGCCCACCACGCCACACTTGGCGGCCGGGATGCGCAGCGAGCCGCCGGTGTCGGAGCCGGTGCACAGCGGCAGCATGTCGCAGGCCAGCGCGGCGGCCGAGCCGCCGGAGGAACCACCGGCGTTGAGGTTCGGGTCGAAGGGGTTGCCGGTCGCGCCCCACACCACGTTGCGCGAATTGGCGCCCGCGCCCATCTCAGGCACGTTGGTCTTGCCCGCGACGATGGCGCCGGCCTGGCGCAGCCGCGCGACCAGCACGATGTCTTCGTCGGGCACGTGCGCGCGGTAGATCGGCGAGCCCCAGGTGGTCAGCAGGCCGGCGGTCGGCTCCAGGTCCTTCACGCCCAGCGGCAGGCCGTGCAGCAGGCCGAGCGGCTCGCCGGCCAGCACGGCGCGTTCGGCCGCCTGGGCTTCGCCGCGCGCGCGCTCGAAGGCGGTGGCGGTCACGGCGTTGACGTGCGGGTTGAGGTCTTCGATGCGCGCGATGCAGGCGTCGAGCAGTTCGACGGGGGAGATCGCCTTGCGGCCGATCAGGCGGCGCAGTTCGACGGCGGAGGTTTCGACGAGTGTGCTCATGAACCTCAATCCGCCGTGATGTTGGCGCGCACGGCCAGGGCGCGCATCACTGGCAGTTCGCGGTTGATCAGCGCGGCGGATGCGGCCGCGTTGCTGTAGGCGGGCTCGAAGCCCTGGGCGACCAGCTTGGCACGGGTATCGGCGTCGGCCATGGTGGTGGCCAGCGCCTTCTCGAGGCGTGCCTTGACGTCCGTCGGCAGGCCCTTCGGCGCGGCCAGGATGAGCCAGGTGTCCATGTCGATGTCCGGGTAGCCGCTCTCGGCCATCGTCGGCACGTTGGGCAGCAGGGCGGAGCGCTTGGCCGCCGTCACCGCGATGGCCTTGATCTTGCCGCTCTTGAGCTGCGGAATGGCGGCCGACACGGTGTCGATGCTGAACGGGATCTGCCCGCCCATCAGGTCGGTCATGGCCGGCGCGCTGCCCTTGTAGGGCACATGCGTCATCTTCAGGCCGGCGGCGTACAGCACGGTTTCGCCAGCGAACTGCGCCGTGGTGCCGCTGCCGTAGGAGCCGTAGGCGTACTTGCCCGGCGCGGCCTTCACGTAGTCGACGAACTGCTTGACGGTGGTGACCGGCACGTCCTTGTTGGCCAGCAGGATCAGGCTGGTGCGGCCGGTGATGCCGATCGGGTCGAAGCTCTTCACCGGGTCGTAGGGCAGGTTGTGGCGGATGGCCGGGTTCACCGTGAAGGTGGTGCCCGAGCTCACCAGCAGCGTGTAGCCGTCGGCCGGTGCCTTGGCGACGTAGGCCGCACCAATGACCGTGCCGGCGCCGGCGCGGTTCTCCACCACCACCGGCTGGCCCAGTTCCTGGCCCAGGCGCAGGCCGATCACGCGGCCGAGCACGTCGGTGGCGCCGCCCGGCGGGAATGGGATCACCAGCGTGATCGGCTTGGTCGGGTAGTCGGCTGCGACGGCGGCAAACGGCGCGGCCACAACGGTGACAGCGAGGCAGCCGGCGGTCGCAAGGCGGGTGAGGGCGGTGAATGCGTTCATGGTGGCATGCTAGGCGCCGACTCCTGTTGCGGCAAGCACCATGTTTAGAATATTCGATTGCCGAAAAGGCAATCTATAAGCACTGAATTCTCACGCTGAACATCCACGACGAAAGCACCCATGCCGCCCAGCCATGCCCTGCAGGAGACCGCGGTCCGCTACTTCCTCGAAGTGGTGAAGGCCGGCTCGATCAAGGACGCTGCGGCCAAGCTCAACGTGGCGCCCTCGGCGGTGAGCCGCCAGGTGGCCCGGCTCGAGAGCGAGCTCGACACGCTGCTCTTCGAGCGGCGTTCGCGCGGCATGGTGCCCAACGCCGCCGGCGAACTGCTCGCCGCACACGCCAAGCGCACCCAGCAGGACATCGAGCGCGTCACCGGCGACATCTCCGCGCTGCGCGGCCTGCGCAGCGGCCATGTGCGCGTGGTCAGCGCCGAGGGCTTCGCCTTCGACTTCATCCCGACGCTGATCGCGCGCTTCCGCGAGCGCTACACCGGCATCCGCTTCCACCTGGAGGTGTGCGGGCAGAGCGAGGTCGCGCGGCGCATCCGCGACGGCGAGGCCGACGTCGGCCTCACGCTCAGCGGCGTGCCCGAAGCCGGCATCAAGCTGGAGCTGCGGCACCCGAGCCCCATCCTCGCCGTGATGGCCGCCGGCCATCCGCTGGCCGGGCAGCGCCAGCTGTCGCTCAGCCAGGTGGTGGCCTACCCGCTGGCGCTGCCGCTCAAGCACAGCTCGCTGCGGCAGCTGCTCGACATCAGCTGCAGCCGCCAGGGCCTGCAGTACGAGGTCGCCATGTCGAGCAACCATGCGGACGCGCTGGTGAGCTTCGCGGCGGCGGGCGGGGGCGGCATCGCTTTCTATGGCGAGCTGTCGATCCGCACGCGGCTCGTGAACAGCACGCTGGTGGCGATACCGCTGCGCGACCGCGAGATGAACGAGCGCTATCTGGAGGTCGAGACGCTGGCCGGCCGCCCGCTGCCGGAGGCCGGCCGGGCCTTCGTGCAGTACCTGACGGACGCGATCAAGGCCGGCGTCTAGGGCTGCGGCCGACGGATTGCCGTGACGGCAATCGACGGTTCGATTAATTGCGGCTGTGGCACCGCCGACCCGCGTCGCCCGGCGGCACAATTCCGGCAGTCTCCTTCCACGCTGTCACTCTCTTTCTCTCTCGCTCCATGAAGAACACCGCAACCGTCGTGCTCGGCGCCGGCATGGTCGGCCTGGGCACCGCGCTGGCGCTGCAGCAGCGCGGCCATGCGGTCACGCTGGTCGACCGCAAGCCGCCCGGCCGCGAGACCTCCTACGGCAACGCCGGCATCATCCAGCGCGAGGCGGTCGAGCCCTATGCCTTCCCGCGCGACATCGCCACGCTGCTGCGCGTCGCGACCGGCCGCAGCAACGACGCGAACTACCACCTGGGCGCCCTGTGGTCGCTGCTGCCGCCCCTGGCGCGCTACTGGCATGCCTCGGCGCCCAGGCGCTATGCGCCCATCGCCGACGCCTACGGCAAGCTGATCGCGCAGTCCATCGAGGCGCACCGCCCGCTCATCGCCGAAGCCGGTGCCGACGCGCTGGTGAGCCGCAACGGCTGGCGCCAGGCGTACCGCGACGCGGCGGGCTTCGAGGCGGCAGCGGCGGCGGCACGCCGGCTGACGCAGCGCGCCGGGCTCGACGCCGTGGTGCTCGACAGCGCCGCGCTGGCGGCGGCCGAGCCGGCCCTGTGCCTCCCGCTGGCCGGCGCCATCCACTGGCGCGATCCGTGGTCGATCAGCGACCCCGGCGAACTGGTCGCGCGCTATGCGCAGCTCTTCCTGCGCCGCGGCGGCAGCTTCGCCCATGGCGATGCATCGACGCTGCGCCAGCAGGGCAGCGGCTGGTCGGTGCAGACGGACGACGGCCCGGTCGAGGCCGAGCGCATGGTGGTGGCGCTCGGCCCCTGGGCCGACACGCTGACCCGCCAGCTCGGCTACCGCCTGCCGCTCTTCGTCAAGCGCGGCTACCACCGCCACTACGCCACGCCGGTGCGGCTGAACGCACCGATGCTCGACGTCGCCCATGGCGTGATGCTGGCGCCGATGTCGCGCGGCTTGCGCCTGACCACCGGCGCGGAGTTCGCGCGCATCGATGCCCCGGCGACGCCGGTGCAGTTGCGCCACGCCGAGCGCAGCACGCAAGCGCTGATCGACCTGGGCGACCCGGTGGAGGCGGTGCCCTGGCTGGGCGCGCGACCATGTACCGCCGACATGAAGCCGGTGATCGGCCCGGCGCCGCGGCACGCCGGCCTGTGGTTCAACTTCGGCCACGCGCACCAGGGCTTCACGCTCGGGCCTGCGACCGGGCAATTGCTGGCGGAGATGATGGACGGCGAGACGCCTTTCACCGACCCGGCGCCCTACCTGCCGAGCCGCTTCGGGCGTTGACCGCATCGGCCCGCCCGAGCGCTGCAAGGCTACGCGTCGACGACGGTGCGGAGCGGATGCGCGAGGAAGAAGCGCAGCATCTCCGCACTCGCATCCACGCCCGTGGGGTCGGTGTAGCTGCCCTGCGCGCTGCCGCCCGACCAGGCGTGGCCCGCGCCGTGCAGCCGCCAGTATTCGGCCCTCGCGCCGCCGTCGCCGTCGGTGTAGACCGTGCGGGTGTATCGCCGGCCCGCGGGAGCGCTTCCCTCGGAGGCGTTCGCCTCGGGCAGCGTGCCCGACGGGTCGCGGTGTGCCGCCCGCACCGCCTCGACGATGGCCGTCGCATTGCGCACATGGACCGTGGCGTCGGCGTCGCCATGGAAGACGATCGTCGGCGGGACCGGGGCCGTGGCGCCGCTGTCCGCGCGGGGCGCAGCGCCCTGGCGCATCACGGACAGCGCAGAGCCGAGGTCGCTGGCCGCCCCGCTGGGCAGGCCCGAATGCACGCCCACGGCGGCGACCAGGTCGGGGTAGCAGCGCCCCAGGATGTCGGCCATGGCACCGCCGGCCGACAGCCCCGCCACGTAGATCCTGGAACCATCGACCTCGTGTTCGGCCACGATCGATCGAATGAGCATCGCCAGCGCTTCCGGCTCGCCCCTGCCGCGCTCCTGGTGCTGCGGCTTGAACCAGTTCCAGCACCGCTGCGCATTGGCATGCTGGGTCTGCTCGGGGTAGAGCACCAGCGCGCCGGCCTGGCGCGCGAGCGCGTTCATGTTCGTGCCGGCAGCGAAATCCGCGGCGCCCTGCGTGCAGCCGTGGAGCATGACGATCAGAGGGCGCTGCGCCGTGCCGCAGTCGCTGACGTGTGGCGGGACGTAGAGCTTGTAGGCCAGGGTGCGTCCCCGATGGCTGGCGCTGCCGTCGAGCCACCGCTCGGCGCCGCGCGCGGCGCGCTCGACCGTGGGCGGTGCGGGGGGCGTCAGCCATGCGACGGGGGCGGGGCTCGCCGCCTCGGCGATGTCCTGGCCCTGCGCGGCCTGGTCGTGCAGCGCGCGCTGGATCGCCCTCGTGGCGTCCATCAGTTGCCCGAGCCGGGTCTGCTGGGCGGCGTTGCTCATGCGGTGGAGAAAATCGTTCAAGAGGTCTTTCGATGGGAGGATCAATGGATGCGCCCGGCCAGGGCGTCCTTGACGGAGGCGCTGGCGTGCAGAGCGCCGAGCACGGTGATGGATTCGATGGTGGCCGCAGCCAGTTCGGGCGAGACGTCCCTGCCGATCACGGCCAGCCCGAGCACACGGATGTCGAGGCGCTGGTTCGCGGCACGCGCCGCTTCCAGGTCTTTCGCCGAAAACTGCTGCAACCCCAGCACCAGCATCTTTCTGGAAGCGGCCTGCCGCAGCGCGTCGGTGTGGACGGCCAACTGCCCACGGATGGCGGTGCGGATGAAGTCCGTCCGGTTCGCATAGAAGCGCTCGGCCACCAGCAGGTCGATGTGGCCGAGGTCGACGTAGCCGAGGTTGATCGTGATCTTCTCGGACTCGGGGAGTTTGACGGGGGATGATGCAGGATCGGAAGCCATTTGCCATCCTACCACCATCCACATGGATGGTAAAAAAGATCGGATGCCTGCCTCACCGGAGGCCTACCCAGGCCGCGGGCTATTTGTTTTCGCCGGGTTGTATGGATGCGAAGGCCGGCAACTCGCCGTCGACCAGTTTGACGAGCAGCGGGGCCATCTGCTCCAGCGTGCAGCAGTAGTCCGGGTGGTCCAACCGGAGCGCACGGGCGGGCATGCCGCTCTCGGCCGCCTCCCTGGGCTCCTGGACCACGCCAAGTCCGCCGGCCGCCTCGATGCGCGTGAGCCCGGCGGCGCCGTCGTGCGACGCGCCACTCAGCACGATGCCGATCACCCGCCGTCCGAACGCTGCAGCGGCCGTTTCGAAAAGACGGTTGACGGAGGGGCCGCCCTCGGAGAACGAGCGCTCGTATTCCAGCGAGATGATCTCGGGGGGCACGACGACCATGTGCTGACGCGCCGGCGCGACCACCACGCGGCCTCGGCGCACCATCACGCCGTCGGCGGCGTAGATGACGGGAATGTGGGAGTAGCCGCGCAGGATCTGCAGCACGCTGGACGCCGGTTGCGAACCCGCGTCCAGCGCCAGCAGGATGGCGGCGTCGAAGGTGCGGGGCAGGTCGCCCAGCAGCTTGCACACGGCGGTCAGGCCGCCCGATCCGGCGCCGATGACCACCACGTCGCGTCGCTGCTTCTGGGCAGGGGTGTGGTCGCCGGACATGGACAGCGCATCGACCGGTGATCGGGAGACGGTCAGGCGCTCACCGGCGAAGCGGCGACGAGGTGTTCGGTGAGGAACCACACCTGCAGTTCGTTCGTGCGCAGCACGTTGCTGACGAACACGTCGTTGCTGCCGTCGTCGCCCGCCTCGTCGACGGCCTTGGCCGCCTTGCGTGCTTCGATGATGATGTGCTCGTGCGCCTCGGCCAGACGACGGATCTGCACCGCCGCCGGTTCGCGGCCGCGCGGCGGGCGCTTGATCTTGGTGGTCTCGGCGATGTCCGCCGCCATGGCCAGGGCGATGCCGCCGAGCAGCTGGATGCGCTCGGCCAGGATGTCGACGATCAGCACCTGGGCCTCGAAATGCTGGTCGTACATCAGGTGCAGCTGGTTGAAGGTCGGGCCGACCACCTGCCAGTGGTGCTTCTTGTACATGTCGCGCAGCGTGATGGTGTCCGCCAGGCACTGGTTCAATAGCGCGACGCTGTCCTTGCAGACCTTCTCCGCCAGGCCATTCGGCAGCTTGACGATCTCGCCGAACTTCTGCGTCTCGTGGCTGCGTTGGTCAAGGTCGGGCGCGACCTCGCTGGGTTGCTGCTTCTGGGTGTCGCTCAGGGATTGGGGTTGGGTAGCGGTGCGCGTGGCCATTGGGGTTCTCCAGCATGTGAATCTAGTGAACCTTTGTAGTCGTCGTGGCAAGGCCGACACGTAGGGCGGCAGCCCGTGTCACCCACGCCGATCGGCCGTGCCGCGTGTGCGGCAAGCCGCTCACCGCCCCGGCGAGAGGCCCTGGGCGTGCAGCACGGCCCTCAGGTGCCGCACCTCGCGCTGCAGGTCGAGGATCAGCGCGGCGGCGTCCAGCCCGACGCCGAAGTCGCGCTCCAGCCGGCGGGCGGCCAGCGCCTGCTGCAGGTCGGCGCTCTGGAAGCGCCATTCGTCGGGCCGCGTCGACGGCGCGGACAGTTCGACGATGCCGACCTCGACCAGTTGGACGACCCATTCGAGCTCGGCGCCGCAGGCGTGCGCCAGTTCGTGCGCGGCCAGCGGATGGGCCAGGCCCAGCGCCGTGGTGGTGACGGAAACAGCGGCCATGGTCATCGCGCTCCCAGGTGACGGCGGGGGTTGAAGGCGGTGCTGGCGGCGGCCAGCTGTTCGTAGGCCTGGCGCGCGGCGTCGCTGTCGGCCGGCGGCAGCACGATCTCCAGCAGCAGGTACAGGTCGCCGGGCGGCTTGCCGCCCAGGCCGCGGCCCTTGAGCCGCAGCTTGAGGCCATTGCGCGCCTTGGCCGGCACGGTGAGTTCGACCGTGCCGCCGGTGGGCGTGGGCACCTCGACCTGCGCGCCGAGCGCGGCTTCGCTGGGCGTGACCGGCAGCGTCATGTACAGGTCGCGCCCCTCGATGCGGTAGCGCGGGTGCGGCGCGATCCGCACCTCCAGGTACAGGTCGCCCGCCGGCTCGCCGCCGTGGCCGGGCATGCCTTGCTTGGCGAGCCGGATGTACTGGCCCGGGTGCATGCCGGGGGGGATCTTCACGCTCAGCGTACGGGTCTTGAGTTCGGGCTGGCCGTCGGCACCGGTCTCGATGCCGCGCAGCGTGATCTCGCGCTCGGCGCCGTTGAGCGCGTCTTCCAGCGAGATCTCGATGGCCGCGTGGTGGTCTTCGCCGCGTGCACGGCGGTTCTGGCGCGTCGCGCTGCGTCGCTCGGCCGCGCCGAACAGCGAGGAGAAGAAGTCGCTGAACTCGGCGTGGTCGGCCGGGCCCGAAGCCGGGCCGCGGTGGAATTCGAAGCCTTCGTCCCAGCCCGGTGGCGGCCGGAAGTCGCCCTCGGGGCTGCCGCCGCGCGCCACGCGGTCGGCCAGCGCGTCGTAGGCCGCGCGCTTCTCCTTGTCGCGCAGCACGTCGTTCGCCTCGTTGATGTCGCGCATCTTCAGCTCGGCGTCGGCTTCCTTGCTGACGTCGGGGTGGTATTTGCGTGCGAGCTTGCGGTAGGCCTTGCGCACCTCGTCGTCCGACGCGGTGCGCTCGACGCCGAGCACCTTGTAGTAATCCTTGAAGTCCATCTCAGTTTCGATCCTGTTCAATACCCCATTCGCCACCGTGACCAGCCGCCGTCCGATTGGGCGAAGCCTGATACCAGGGATACCGCAGAACCGGCTTTGCCGGGCTGCTGGTATCGCCCCCTTGAGGGGGAGGCGGCGACACGAAGTGCGCCGCTTCGGGGGTGGGTCACCTCATCAGGCCAGCGACGCGGCCTCGTTCGTGCGTGCCAGTAAAGGGTCTATGCGCCATGTGGTGCCGACGCGGCTGAAACGCAATGGCTGCGCATTGCCGAGCACCGCCGGCTCGATCGACACGCCCAGCAGCGCGGTCAGCACATACAGCGTGCCGCCGTGCGCCACCACCAGCACCGGCGCCGGCTGGGCGAGGGCGAAGGTCAGGGCGACGCGCTTGCGGTCGATGAACTGCTGCAGCGTCTCGCCGCCTTCGGGCGCGCAGGCCCAGTCGAGGTCGACCGACGAGGTGCCGATGAGTGCGCCGAAGTGCCGCTCGCGCAGGTCTTCGCGCGGCATCGGCACGATGCGCAGCTGCTCGGCCACGGTGCTGGCGGTGTCGAAGGCACGGCGCGAGTCGCTGGCGACGATGGTGCGGATCGGCTCGCCGGCCAGCCGCTCGGCTGCGCGCGCGGCCTGCTGCATGCCCAACTCGCTCAGCGGCTCGTCGACCGCCTGGAAGATGCGCGAGGCGTTGCGCCCGGTCTGGCCGTGGCGCAGGAAGTAGAAGTGGTCGACCTCGGGCGCGATCGGTTCGGCGGCGGCCAGCCGCACCAGCGTATCGAAACCAGCCGGGTGCTGATGGGTGAAGTGCGGTGTGGTGCTCATGGGCCGGAGGTTAAGCGTGAACGGTGTCGGATGGATGGCAGGGTCAGGCGGCGGTCGGTCGACTACAGCTTCGGGATGCGCAGCGTCTTGCTGATCATCAGTGTGCCCGACAGCGCGAACAGCAGCACCAGCGGGTGCAGCGTCCACGGCCCGGCCACCCAGGCCCCGCCCCACACCGCGTCGCCCACGCGGCCCTGCCAGGCGGCCCAGGCCAGCACGCCGACCAGCACCACGCTGGTGGGGATGGGGGTGCCCTCGAAGTACTTCACCTTGTCGGCGCCTTCGGAGAGCGTCTCGGCCGTGACGTTGTAGCGCGCGAGGCGGCTCACGCCGCAGCCGACGAAATAGATGAGCACGGCGCAGTCCCAGCCGCCGTTCAGGCCCGCCGCGAAGGCCAGCGCCGCCGGCGCCACGCCGAAGGAGATCACGTCGGCCAGCGAGTCGAGTTCGCGGCCGAGGGCCGAATGGGTCTGGCGCCAGCGCGCGATGCGCCCGTCGAACACGTCGAAGATGAAGGCCGCGGGCGCGAGCGCGGCCGCCCACAGGAACTGCGCGAGCGACTGGCTCGCCATGTAGGCCATCGCCAGGAAGACGGCACCGACGCCGCAGGCCGCGTTGCCGAGCGTGAAGACGTCCGCCAGGTGGAAGCCGCGAAGCATCGAGAAATGCTTGCGGACCGGGGCGGCCTGGGGGGCCTGGGAGGGGGAAGAAGACATGGGGGTGTCCTTCGGAAGGAGATCGGGAAAAGCGCGCATTCGAGCGCTGCGTTGCGACGCACCTTAGCGCAATTGGCGGTCGCGCCGTGTAGGTTCAATCCGGTGCGGCCGGGCCGTCGGCGAGCCGCACGCGGTTGCCGCCCGACTTCTTGGCCGCGTACAGGGCCTCGTCGGCGTCGCGGATGAGCTGCTTGTAGTCGTCGCCGTGTTCCGGATAGAGCGCGATGCCGATGCTGGGCGACACGCTGACCACGGTGTCGGCCAGCGCGAAGGGCTGGCACAGGCGCGAGCGCAGGGACTCCGCGATCGCCAGGGACCGTTCGACCGTGCAGTCGCTGTCGAGCAGCACCAGGAATTCGTCGCCGCCGATGCGCCCGACCATGCCGGCCTGCGCCACGCCGCTGTGCAGGCGCACGGCGGTTTCCTGCAGCAGCAGGTCGCCTGCCGCGTGGCCGAAACGGTCGTTGACCTCCTTGAACATGTCGAGGTCGACGTACAGCAGGGCCAGCCGGCGGTGTTCGGCGCGCGCGTGCTGCAGCGCGGCCTCGATGCGCTCGTGCAGCAGGGCGCGGTTGGGCAGGTCGGTGAGCGGGTCGTGGCGCGCGATGTGGCGCAGCCGCGTCTCCATCTGCTTGCGCTCGATGGCGGTCGCCACCTGGGTCGAGACGAACTGCAGCAGCTCCATGTCGTGTTCGGTGTAGCGCACGTCGCCGGTGTAGCTCTGCACCACCAGCACGCCGATCGGGCCCTGCTGCGTCTGCAGCGGAACGCCGAGCCAGTCGAGCGAGTTGCGGCCGACGTCGAGCTTCACGCGCGGCGGCAGGTTCGGCGCGGTGTCGGCGCGCAGCAGCATCGCCTGGCCGCTGCGGATCACCTCGGCGCTCAGCGTGCCCGAATCGAGCGGGCGCGGGGCGGGCGCCTCGTGCTCGGCGTCGACGTAGTAGGGGAAGGACAGCTCGTCCTTGGCCTTGTCGTAGAGCGCGACGAAGAAGTTCACGGCCGGCAGCAGCCCGCCGACGATCTGGTGGACATGGCGGAACAGCGCCAGCAGGTTTTCGGCGGTATGCGCCGCCTCGGACACGGCGTAGAGCGCCGCCTGCATCGATTCGGCGCGCTTGCGCTCGGTCACGTCCCGCGCCACGGCCACCCGCACGCCGGCCTCGGGCGACCAGCGCGCCGACCACATGATGTGCACCGTGCGGCCGTCCTTGCGCACGTAGCGGTTCTCGAAATGCGGCTTCTGCGTCCCGGCGTAGATGTTGTCGACGCGGGCCAGGGTGCGCGCGCGGTCGTCCGGGTGGACGAAGTCGATCATCGGCTGGCCGATCATTTCGGCCGGTGTATAGCCGAAGGTCTGTTGGCAGGCCGCGCTCACGAAGACGAAGCGCCCCTCCACGTTCACGACGCAGATGGTGTCGACCAGCAGGTCCATGACGCTGGACAGGAAGGCATCGCTGGTGATGTTCATGGCGAGAGAGGAGCGAGGCGGCGCGCTACCCGCGGGGCGCTGGCCCCATCATGCCGCAGTCGGTGGCGGATGCGTGGGACGGCGGGGCATCGCGCGGGGGTCAAGGGTCCGTGCCGATGCTGCGCGCGATGTGGCGCGCCGCCTCGGCCACCACCTGCCGGCGCTGGGGCGTGTCGTCCATCCGTTGGCGGCCCGGCGGGCGGGCCCATTCGGGGTGGCTCCGCGCCGGCGCCGTCGCACGCACTGCGGCGCTCAGCGCTTGGGTGTGGCCGGCGCCGCGTGGGGGCTCGACCTGGATGCGCGACGTGGCGGCATGGCCGCGCCGCTCGAGGGCGCGCACCAGGGCCCGTTGCCAGTCGGCCAGCACGAAGAGCACGCCGTCGTCGACGCTCAGCTCGTGCACGTCGCGCAGCGTGTTGAAGAGCTTGCGCCCGAGCGGGCCGAGGCCCTGCGAGATGGCACCGCCGATCACGCCCCCGAGCGCCGCGCCGGCGCCGAGCGACAGCCCGCCCGCGGCCAGGTCGGCCACCACGCCCACGGCCGCGCCGACGGCAGCGCCCTTGCCCAGGCGCAGGCCGGCGTCCTTCATGGCTTCGGGGCTGAAGAAATCCATCGACCAGCGGCCCTCGAGCAGCGGCAGCGGCGCCTCGGCGGCGTCGCCGTCGCGGAAGCGGTAGAGCGTGAGCAGGTCGGACGCGCAGCGCTGCGCCTTGTCGAAGACCGTCTGCTGCAATTGGGCGACCTGCGGGGCGCGGCGGGCCTCGTCCTCGAAGTCGGCGGCGGCCACCTGGCGGCGCAGGGCGGCCACGTCGACCAGCAGTTCGGCGATGCGAGAAGCGGCCGCATCGCGGCGCTCGGCCGCTTCGCGCGCCAGCGACTCGACCACCGCCTCCAGTTGGGGGCGCCGATCGCGCAGCAGCGTGATCAGGTCCTGGTACAGGTCGCGCTCGGCGCCGACGAAGGGCGCGGCCGCGTCGAAGCGCACCACGGCGTGCATGCCGTAGGCGGCCAGCAGTTCCTTCCAGGCCGCTTCGCGGCTGGCCGGGTCGCGCACGAAGTTGAGCACCGGCAGCACCGGCCGGGCGCAGGAGCGCAGCAGCTCGATCTCGTCGCGGTACTTGGGCAGCACCGGCTCGCGCGCGTCGATCACCAGGAAGGCGGCGTCGACGTCGAGCAGGGCGCGCAGCACCTTGGCCTCCTGCTCGAAGACGCCGTGTGCTTCCGGCCCCCGCAGGAACTGGCGGATGCGCTCGGGCGGTGTGGCGGCATCGGCGGTGCGATCGATGTGCTCGCGCAGGCTCACCGCGTCTTCCAGGCCGGGCGTGTCGAAGAAGTGCACCGCGGCGCGGTCGCGCACTGCGAGCTCGATGCGCTCGACATGGCGCGTGGTGCCGGGCCGGTCGGACACCTCGCCGAAATCGGCGCGGCGCGCGAGCGTGCGCAGCAGCGAGGTCTTGCCCGCGTTGGTGTGGCCGACCACGGCGATGCGCAGGGGCTGGTCTTCCATGTTCACCATCCTGCCAGCGCGTCGGCCAGCATGTCGTGCGCCGTGATGCGGGCGAGGCCGCTGTCGGCCAGCCAGCGCCGCCAGCGGGCCACAGCGGGGTCGTTCGACGGTGCGGGAGTGTCGATGTCGGGCACCAGCCAGAGCCGGCAGTCGCCGCAGTGCGCCAGCAGTTCGCGCAGCAGCCGCTCGGTGCCGCGGTCGGGGCTGGCGGCGGCGCGGCAGACCAGCAGCAGGGCGCGCGGGCGCAGCCGGGCGGCGGTGTCGAGCAGCGTGCGGCGGTCGGCGGCGCTGCCGTCGACGCGCAGCACGGCGGCGGCCGTGTCGGGCAGGCCCGCCGGCGGCCAGGGGTGCCCGGGCGGCAGCTCGTAGGCCGCCACGATCAGCGCGTCCGTGGTGTCGGTGGCAGGCGGTGGCGTTGGCCAGTGCGTGGCGCCGGGGTCGGCGTCGACGATCGCGGCCGGCGCCAGCGCCTCGAAGCGCGAGGCGAGCCGGCGGTAGTAGGGCGCGTCGAGCGCGGGCTGCAGATCGCGCTGGCGCAAGCGCCATATCGCGGCGCTCAGCATCAGGAGCAGCACCCGGGGCAGCAGCCCATAGACGGCGACGCAGCCGGTGAGCCACAGCGCCCAGGCGCGTTGCCCCGCGACATCGTTGGGCTGCGGCGTGAGCACCGCACTCGCGTCCGGCGTCGCGAAGCCGAACCAGGCCGGGATGCGGCCCAGCGCCTGCACCGCCTGCAGGAAGAACTGCGGCTCGAGGATGGTGGTTTCCCAGCTCAGCGTGTAGCGGTGGAAGGCCAGGGCGAACAGCATCGCGCCCAGCACCACGACGAAGGACAGCGCCCAGATGCCGTGGCTGGCCAGCCCCAGCGCCCAGGGCAGCAGGCGGGCCTGCTGCAGCAGTCGCGTCGCGGCGCGCAGCAGCACCGGCGCCTGGCCGTGGCGGCCGCCGGCGACGCGGGCCGTCAGCGTCATCCACAGCCAGCCGAAGGAGGCGCGCGGTGCCCGCAGCGGCAGCAGCAGGCCCAGCAGCCAGGCCGCGAGCGTGAGCAGGTGCGCGCCCAGCAGACTGAGCAGTGCCGCCATGATGTTGATGCGCCGATCGCTGCCGCCCACCACGCTGCCGGCCAGGGCCAGCCCGGCCACCCCGATCAGCAGGACCAGGCCCAGGCCGACCCAGGGCGCCCCGCGGCGCATGCGTGCGAGTTCCTCGTCGAGCCGGAGGCGCTGGGCGAGCAGCGCGGCGCGGCGGCCGACGCGGGTGGCCAGGGTGGTGCGGGTGGCGGCGGCTTCGCGCATGGCGGCCGCGTCGTCCAGGGGGCCGGCTTCTTCGATGAGCCGGATGGCTTCGGTGACCACCGCGCCAGAGAGGGCGGACGGGCGCGGGGCGATGTTCAACGGCTTCCCTTGTGTCGGCTGCACCGATGCGGCGCACCGGCGGGCGGGAAATTATGCCGCGCCATTCGGCCGGGCCGGTCGGCGACCGCGAGGCGGCTCAACGGCCAACGGGGCCGCAAGCGGCCCCGTTCGGATCGGCGCGGCGCCGATCGGGAAGAAGGGTGTTCAGCGCAGTCCGAAGAAGGACAGGACGGCGACCACGACCACGACCAGACCGACGATATAGATGATGGAATTCACGCGAGGGCTCCTCTTTGTTGACGACAGCGATAGCGTCGCTCCCAGGACGCCTGCGACCTGTCGGCGGCCGGCGGCGCGTGCTGTAGGACGCGCCGAGTTTCAAGGCCGCGGGTGGCCGGGTTGCCGCGTGAGGTCGGAAGGCGCAGAGTCGGCGCATGAAGAAGGTCTCCTGCGGTGTGCTGATCCTCAACGAGCACGACCAGCTGCTGCTGGCGCATGCCACCGGGCAGCGGCACTGGGACATCCCCAAGGGGGGCGCCGAGCCCGGCGAGTCGCCGCGCGACGCGGCCGTGCGCGAGGTGCGTGAAGAAACCGGTCTGGTGCTGGACCCCGCGGCGCTCGAGGAGATCGGGCGCGTCCCCTACACCGCGAGGAAGGACCTGCACCTGTTCCGCGTCCGCCTTCAGACCCGCACCTGCGACATCCGGGCCTGCCGCTGCGAGAGCTTCTTCCCGCATCGCATCACCGGCGCGATGACGCCGGAGGTGGATGCCTTCCGCTGGACCGACCTCCCGGACCTGCCCGCGTTCGCCGCGGCCTCGATGACGGCGGCGCTGCAGCGCCTGCCCGGGCCGGTGGCCTCTCGGGCGTAGGCCGCCTCGATCCCGACGCGCCGTGCCGTCACGGGCGGCTTCGCCCGGCGGCCGGGTGCTGCTGCAGGTGCTCGACCAGCAGGCGTGTCGCCGGCAGCAGCTCGCTGCCCTGGCGCACGCACAGCACCAGGTCGCGCCGCGCCCAGGGCTCGTCGAGCTTCACGGCCACCAGGGACAGGGCGCGCAGGTACAGGCCTGCGCTGCCGCGCGGCATCACGCCGAAGCCCATGCCGTGGGCGACCATCAGGCACAGCGCGTCGTAGCCGGTCACCTGCATGCGCGTCTTCAGCGTCAGGCCCATCTCGGCGGTGGCCTGCGTGATGCGGTTGTTGATCGCGCTGCCCGGGTGCATGCCGACGAAGTCGTAGGCCAGGGCATCGCGCAGCGCGATGCGGCCGCGTGCCAGCGGGTGCGCCCTGGGCACCACGATCACCAGCTCGTCTTCGCGGTAGGGCAGCAGCGTGAGGCGCTCGTCGCCGTAGTGGCCGGCGTTCAGGATGCCGATGTCGGCGACGTTCTCGGCCACCTCGCGCGCCACGGCGGTGCTGATGCGTTCCTGCAGATGCACCTGCAGCCGCGGGTAGCGGTCCATGAAGGCGCGCAGCTCGCCGGGCAGAAACTGCGTGATGGCCGAGATGTTGGCCGACACGCGCACCTGGCCGCGCACGCCGTCGGCGTAGCCCTGCATCTGCGCGGCGATGTCGTCCAGGCCGTTGAGCACGCCGCGCGCCAGCCCCAGCAGCGCATAGGCCGCGGCGGTCGGCTCGGTCCCCTTGTTGCTGCGCGCGAACAGCACGGCGGACAGCGCGCCTTCCAGTTCGCTGATGCGCCGGCTGGCCGCGGCCGTGGCGATGTGCTCGCGTGCGGCCGCGGCGGCGATGGTGCCGGTCTCCATGACCGCGACGAACAGGCGCAGGGATATCGGATCGAGCTTCATGAGCCGCCCATCATCGCGTATTGCGATGGTGCATTCGTCGATGAGCGCTTTGCAGTTTCGTGGCGCATGACCATCATGCGACCCCACGCGCCCCTTCGAGAGACAACACCGTGATTTCCCCTCCCGCCCCCACGGCCTCCACCGGCGCGCTCGCCGGTGTCCGCATCATCGAGATGGGCCAGCTCATCGCCGGCCCCTTCTGCGGCAAGACGCTCGGCGAATTCGGTGCCGACGTGATCAAGATCGAGGCACCGGGTAGCGGTGACCCGCTGCGCAACTGGCGGCTGCTGCAGGACGGCACCTCCGTCTGGTGGCAGGTGCAGTCGCGCAACAAGCGCAGCATCGCGCTGGACCTGCGCAGCGCCGAAGGCCAGGAGATCGCGCGCACGCTCATCGCCGAAGCCGACGTGCTGATCGAGAACTTCCGCCCCGGCACGCTCGAAGGCTGGGGCCTGGGGTGGGACGAACTGCGCCAGCGCAACCCCGGCCTCGTGATGCTGCGCATCTCGGGCTACGGCCAGACCGGCCCCTACCGCGACCTGCCGGGCTTCGGTGCCATCGGCGAGGCCATGGGCGGGCTGCGCCACCTCACCGGCGAGCCCGGCCGGGTGCCGGTGCGCGTGGGCGTGTCCATCGGCGACACGCTGGCCGCGCTGCACGGCGCCATCGGCGTGCTCGCCGCGCTCTACCACCGCAAGGTCAATGGCGGCCAGGGCCAGGTGATCGACGTGGCGCTGCACGAGGCGGTGTTCAACGTGATGGAGAGCCTGATCCCCGAGTACAGTGCCTTCGGTGCGGTGCGCGACGCCGCCGGCAGCGCGCTGCCGGGGATCGCGCCCAGCAATGCCTACGCCTGCACCGACGGCTACGTGCTTGTCGCGGGCAACGGCGACAGCATCTTCCGCCGCCTGATGGAGACCATCGGCCGGCCGGACCTGGCGAGCGCGCCCGACCTGCAGAGCAATGCCGGCCGCGTGGCCCGGGTGGACGAACTCGATGCCGCCATCGGCGACTGGACGCGCTCGCGGCCCATGGCCGAGGTGCTGGACGTGCTGGGCGCGGCCCGGGTGCCGGCCGGCAAGGTCTACACCGCGAAGGACATCCACGAGGACCCGCACTACCGGGCGCGCGACATGATCCTGCCGCAGCGCACGCGCGACGGCCACACGCTGGACGTGCCGGGCATCGTGCCCAAGCTCTCGGGCACGCCGGGCAGCATCCGGTCTTCGGCGCCGCGGCTGGGCGACGACACCGATGCGGTGCTGCGCGAAGCCGGCCTCACCGACACGCAGATCGCGGTCCTGCGCGAGAAAGGCATCGTGGCATGAGCACCTCAAGCACTCTGGAATCCACGGTCTGGCAGGGCGCCCGCCGCCGCATCCACCTGCAGGACGTCGGCCCGCGCGACGGGTTGCAGATGGAACAGGCCTTCGTGCCCACGGCCGACAAGATCGCGCTGGTCGACCTGCTCTCCACCGCGGGCCTGGCGAAGATCGAGGTGACGTCCTTCGTGTCGCCGCAGGCCATCCCCGCGCTGCGCGACGCCGAGATCGTGCTGCGCGAGATCCGCCGCGCGCCGGGCATCGTCTACACCTGCCTCGTGCCCAACCTGCGCGGCGCCGAGCGCGCCATCGAGGCGCGGGCCGACGAGCTGAACCTGGTGATGTCGTGCAGCGAGACGCACAACCTGGCCAACCTGCGCATGACGCGCGAGCAGTCCTTCGCCGCGCTGTCGGCCGTGGTGGCGCTGGCGCAGCAGGCGCAGGTGGCCGTCAACGTGTCGCTGTCGTGCGCCTTCGGCTGCCCGATGGAGGGCGACGTGCCGGCCGAGGTGGTGCTCGACTGGGCGGCGCGCTTCGTCGCGCTCGGCGCCCGCGGCATCACGCTGTGCGACACCACCGGCATGGCCTTTCCGACCCAGGTCGCGGCCCTGACGCGCGGCTTTCGCGAACGCTTCGCGGGCACCGAGCTGACCCTGCATTTCCACAACACGCGCGGCATGGGCCTGGCCAATGTGCTGGCGTCCATCGATGCCGGGGCGGACCGCTTCGACGCCTCGCTCGGCGGCCTGGGCGGCTGCCCCTACGCGCCCGGCGCCAGCGGCAACGTGTGCACCGAAGAGATCGTGCATGCGCTCGAACTCATGGACTACGACACCGGCTGCGACCTGCCCGTGCTGTTGCAGGCCGCACACCGTCTGCCCGCGCTGATCGGCCACGACATCCCCAGCCAGATCGCCAAGGCCGGCCGCCGGCTCGACCTGCATGCGCCGCCGCCCGATTTCGCGAGCTGGCGCGACCGCGCCCTGGCGCGCGGCTGATCGCCACCGTCACTTCTTCGACCCCATACCAACACCACGGAGACCTTCCTCACATGCCATCGATCACTCGTTCCCGCCGCCACACCCTCGTCGCCGTCGCGGCCCTGCTGGCCGCAGCCAGCACCGCCGTCTCGGCCCAGCCGGGTGCGGCCAACTACCCCAGCCGGCCCGTCACGCTGATCGTGCCCACCGCGGCCGGCGGCACCACCGACATCTCGGCGCGCATGCTCGGCGTGCCGCTCGGGGCCGCGCTCGGCCAGACGGTGGTGGTGGACAACCGCGGCGGCGGCAACGGCGCCATCGCGGCCATCGCGGTCAAGCGCGCGGAGCCCGACGGCCACACGCTGCTCATGCAGTACTCGGGCTACCACGTCATCACGCCGCTGGTGAGCAAGCAGACGCCGCAGTGGGGCCCGCAGGACCTGACGGCCGTGGCCAACGTCATCTCCGCGCCGCAGATCGTGGTGGTGCGGGCCGACCTGCCGTACAAGACCATGGCCGAGTTCATCGCCTACGCCAAGGCCAACCCCGGCAAGGTGAACTACGCGTCGTCGGGCAACGGCTCGCTCCAGCACGCGACCGGCGCCATGCTCGAGCAGCAGGCCGGCATCCGCATGACGCACATCCCGTACAAGGGCACCGGGCCGGCGTTGCAGGACCTGCTGGCCGGCCAGGTCGACATCACCTTCGGCACCGCGCCGCCCTTCATTCCCCACATCCACAGCGGCAAGCTGCGGGTGCTCGCGACCACCGGCAAGGCCCGGCTGCCCAGCCTGCCCGATGTGCCGACCACGGCCGAAGCAGGCCTGCCCAGGCTCGACGCCACCTCCTGGTTCGCCATCTACGCGCCGGCGAAGACGCCCAAGCCCATCGTCGACAAGCTCTCCGCGGAAATCGCCAAGGTGCTGGCGACGCCGGCCTTCCAGAAGAAGGCCGAGGAGCAGGGCGCCACGGCCGACTACCAGACGCCGGCGCAGCTCGATGCGAAGGTGAAGAAGGAGTCCGAGGACTGGGCCGCGGTCGTCAAGGCGGCGAAGATCGAGGCGGACTGACGCCGGCACTCGGCGAGGGGAGCGGGGCGGGCGTGATCGCCTGCCTCAGCCGAGGCGCCGCGAAATCGATGAAGCGGCGCATCTTCAGCGGCATCTGCCCGCGCGAGACATGCACGAGGTGGACGGGTGCGGGTTCCGGCTCGTAGGGCGCCAGGATGATCTGAAGCCTGCCCCGCCCGATGGCATCGGCGGCCTGGTAGTGCAACAGGCGCGTCACGCCCACCGAGAGGCTCGCCGCCTCTGCCGCAGCCTCTGGCGTCGTCACGGTCAGGCGCTGCCGGACTTGGACATCGATGGCCGCGCCCGAACGCGGTTGGCGGAAGCGCCAGTAGGGCGCGGGCAGGGGCGCGTCGACCGCCACGCAAGGGTAGCGGGCCAGGTCGGCGGGCTCGCGGGGCACGCCTTCGGCGGCCAGCAGCGCCGGACTGGCGCAGGTCACCCACCGCATCACGCCGATGGCGGTGGCGACCATCGCGCTGTCCGCAAGCTTGCCGATCCGCACGGCCATGTCGATGTGGTCGTCGACCAGGTTCACGTTGCGGTCGGCCAGGGCGAGCCGGACGTTGATCTCGGGGAACGCCGCCAGGAATTGCGCCACGACGGGCAGCACATGCAGCCGACCGAACATGATCGGCGCGGTCAGCACCAGTTCGCCCCGGGGTTCGGTGAACTCGCCCGCGGCGGTGCGCTCCGCCTCCTCGACCTGTTCGAGGATGCGGCGGGCCGAGGCCACATAGGCCACGCCGGCATCGGTCAACGTGAGCTTGCGCGTCGTGCGGATCAGCAGACGTGCCCCGAGCCGTGCTTCGAGATCGGAAATCTTGCGGCTCAGCGTCGCCAGCGGCACCTGCAGCCCACGCGCCGCAGCGGAGAGGCTGCCGGTTTCGGTCACCGACACCAGCATCGACATGGCCTCCAGGCGGTCCATGGGTCATCCTTCCAGTTTTCGAGAGGAAATTCTCCAAATTCAGTGGATTATCCATCTGCATGGAAGAGTCCATGATCAGGCCCACTCTTCGATTGGAGGCTTCCATGTCCTACGGTTTCATGAACATCGCATCGACGCCCAGCGTGCGGGCGGCGCAGGCGGCGATGGGTGCCGATCATCTGTGGCAGGACTTCGAGGGGCACCGCGAATTCGACCGCTTCACCGACAACGAGGCCGCGTTCATCGCCGAGCGCGACAGCTTCTACATGGCCACGGTGTCGGAAACGGGGTGGCCCTACGTCCAGCACCGCGGGGGGCCGCGCGGCTTCCTGAAGGTGGTCGACGACCGGACGCTGGCCTTCGCCGACTACCGCGGCAATCGCCAGTACATCAGCACGGGCAACCTGGCGGCCGACGATCGCGCCTGCCTGTTCCTGATGGACTACGCCGGCCGTGCGCGCCTGAAGATCTACGCGCACGTCGAAGCCGTCGCGCCGGACGCCGACGCGGCACTCGCGCAACGCGTCACGGTGCCGGGCTACAAGGCCAGGCTCGAACGCATCTTCCGGGTGCGGCTGGAGGCCTTCGACTGGAACTGTCCGCAGCACATCACGCCTCGCTTCACACAGCAGGAGGTGACCGAGGCGGTTCTGCCGCTGCGTGAAAGACTGAGCACCCTGGAGACGGAGATCGCCGGGCTTCGTGCCCGGCTTGCCTCCGGGGCGGCCGCAGCATGACGCCCCCGCGGGGCCGGCCGCTCAGGGCGCGGCCGCGCCGGCGTCGCGGGATGCATAGCCGACGAGAAAGACGTCGAGGGCCCGCTCGACCGCGTGTTTCAGCTGCACCTTCGAGCACTTGGAGGGGATGCCCAACAGCCGGGGCGTCACCGTCTCGGAATCCAGCAGCGCCATGAGATGCTGTGCCGCGACGGCCGGGTCGGTAGGCCGCAGCCGCCCCTGCGCCATCTGCAGGGCCAGGAAGCGGGCAAGTTCTTCCATGCCCTTCTTGGGCCCGTTCTCGTAGAAGCGAAGCCCGATGTCGCTGCGCCCGGACTCGGCAATGACGGCGCGCCGCGCCTGAACGACCGCATCGGTGCACAGAAAGGCGAGCGTGCGCTCGCCGAAGCGCTGCAGCACATGTCGCAAGTCCTCGCTGGTCTGAGCCAATGCGCTGAACACGGGCTCCAGGTGGCACTTCGCCGCACTGAGCGTGACCTCGATGAAAAGCTCTTCCTTGGACGGGAAGTAGCTGTAGAGGGTTGCCTTGGACCCGCCGACACGGGCGGCGATCTCGGCCATGGACGCGCCCTCGAAGCCGAGTTCCAGGAACACCTTCGATGCGGCCTCCAGGATCGCCTCCCGCTTGGCCTCGGTCTTGACTCTCATCGTGTCTCCCTTCGTCGATATTTCTGCACCAGAGTGTTCATTATTGCTTGCTCATTCTCCCGAGTCAAAGTAAATTACCGTACAGTACGGTTTGTTAAAGCCGCCCATGAGTTCCGACTTTTCCGGGAAGAATCCGATGCGCCCTGTCGCCACCTATTGCTCCACCTTCACCGCGGCGTTGACGGCCGCGTTCCTCGTGACCGCCTGCGGCAAGCCGCCGGGCGGCGCCCCGCCGGCGGCGGGCACACCGGTCGTCGGCGTCCTGACGGTGCAGCCGCAGCGGGTGGCGCTGAGCACCGAGCTGCCCGGGCGCACCGTGCCGTTCCTGATCGCCGACGTGCGCCCGCAGGTCAACGGGATCGTCAAGGCGCGCAAGTTCCGCGAGGGCAGCGACGTGAAGGCGGGCGAGGCGCTCTACCAGATCGATCCGGCCACGTACAAGGCGACCTACGACAGCAATGTCGCTGCACTGGCCAAGTCGCAGGCCAGCCTGAAGACCACGCGGCTGAAGGCGGACCGCTATAAGGAACTGGTTGCCATCCAGGCCGTCAGCCAGCAGGATTACGACGATGCGGCGGCCTCGCTCGGCCAGGGCGAGGCCGACGTGGCTTCCGCCAAGGCGAACGTCGAGACGAGCCGCATCAACCTGGCCTACGCCCGCGTCGACGCGCCCATCTCCGGCCGCATCGGCAAGTCGAGCGTCACGCCGGGCGCCCTGGTCACGGCCAACCAGACCACCGCGCTCGCCACCATCCAGCAGCTCGACCCGATCTATGTGGACGTTACCCAGCCCAGCGCGTCGCTGCTGCGCCTGAAGCAGGCCATGGCCCGCGGCGACCTGCAGCGGGCGGGCGCCAACGCTGCCGTGGTGAAGCTCACGCTGGAAGACGGCAGCACCTACCCGCTGGAAGGCAAGCTCGAGTTCTCCGACGTCACGGTCGACCAGAACACCGGCTCGATCACGCTGCGCGCGGTGTTCCCCAACCCGAAGGCCGACCTGTTGCCCGGCATGTACGTGCGCGCCGTGTTGCAGGAAGGCGTGAAGGAGCAGGGCCTGCTGGTGCCCCAACAGGCCGTGTCGCGTGACAACGCCGGCAAGCCGACGGCCTATGTGGTGGGCAGCGACAACAAGCTGCAGCGCCGCATGCTCGAGACCGAACGCGCCGTGGGCGACCAGTGGCTCGTGCGCAGCGGCCTCCAGGCGGGCGACCAACTCGTGGTGGACGGCCAGCAGAGCGCCCGGCAGGGCGTCGAGGTGAAGGTCACCCCGTGGACGCCGAAGCCGGCGGACGGTGCGGCCAAGGCACAGGCGCCCACACCGGCACCCGCGGCCGCCAACACCAAAGCGTCGAGCTGACCCGCGCGAAAGACCGTCATGGCACGCTTCTTCATCGACCGCCCCATCTTCGCGTGGGTCCTCGCCATCATCGTGATGCTGACGGGGGTTCTCGCGATCTTCACGCTGCCGATCGCGCAGTACCCGAGCATCGCGCCGCCCGCCATCGCGGTCACCGCGAACTATCCCGGCGCATCCGCCAAGACGCTGGAGGACACCGTCACCCAGGTCATCGAACAGAAGATGAAGGGGCTGGACCGGCTGAGCTACATGGCCTCGACCAGCGAGTCGTCCGGCTCGGTCACCATCACGCTGACCTTCGAGAACGGTACCAACCCCGACACCGCACAGGTGCAGGTGCAGAACAAGCTGGCGCTGGCCACGTCGCTGCTGCCGCAAGAGGTCCAGCAACAGGGTGTGACGGTCACCAAGTCGGCCGCCAACTTCCTGAACGTGCTGGCCTTCACGTCCGAAGACGGCAGCATGAACGGCTCCGACCTGTCGGACTACGTTGCCGCCAACGTGCAGGACGCGATCAGCCGCGTCGAAGGCGTGGGCGACACCACGCTGTTCGGCGCGCAGTACGCGATGCGTGTCTGGCTCGACCCGGACAAGCTGGCCAACTTCAACCTCACGCCGATCGACGTCAAGAACGCCATCTCGGCGCAGAACGCCCAGGTCTCCGCCGGCCAGCTCGGCGGGCTGCCTGCGACGAGCAACCAGCAGATCAACGCGACCATCACGTCGCAGACCCGGCTGAAGACGGCCAAGGAGTTCGAGGAGATCCTGCTGCGCACCCAGACCGACGGCTCGCAGGTGCGCCTGCGCGACGTCGCGCGCATCGAGCTCGGCCAGGAGTCGTATTCGACCGTCGGCCGCTACAACGGCAAGCCGGCCGCGGGCCTGGCCATCAAGCTCGCCACCGGCGCCAATGCGCTCGACACGGTGAAGGCCATCGACGCCCGCGTGGACGAGCTCGCCAAGTTCTTCCCGCCCGGCATGAAGGTGCAGAAGCCGTACGACACCACGCCCTTCGTGCGCATCTCCATCGAGGAGGTGGTGCGCACGCTCATCGAGGCCGTGGTGCTGGTGTTCCTGGTGATGTACCTCTTCCTGCAGAACTTCCGCGCCACGCTGATCCCGACGATCGCGGTGCCGGTGGTGCTGCTGGGCACCTTCGGCGTGCTATCGGCCTTCGGCTACTCGATCAACACGCTCACGATGTTCGCCATGGTGCTGGCCATCGGCCTGCTGGTCGACGATGCCATCGTGGTGGTGGAAAACGTCGAGCGGGTGATGACCGAAGAGGGCCTCTCGCCGAAGGAAGCCACGCGCAAGTCGATGGACCAGATCACCGGCGCGCTGGTCGGCGTGGCCCTGGTGCTGGCCGCGGTGTTCGTGCCGATGGCCTTCTTCAGCGGCTCGACCGGCGTGATCTACCGCCAGTTCTCGATCACCATCGTGTCGGCCATGACGCTGTCGGTGCTGGTCGCGCTGGTGCTCACGCCGGCGCTGTGCGCCACGCTGCTCAAGCCGGTGGCCAAGGGCCATGCCATGGCGACCACCGGCTTCTTCGGCTGGTTCAACCGCAGCTTCGACCGCGGCAACAGCCGTTACCAGGGCATCGTGCGCCACATGCTGGGCAAGGGCTGGCGCTACATGATCGTCTACGCCGTGCTGCTGGCGGCCGTGGTGTTCGGCTTCATGAAGCTGCCGGTCGGCTTCCTGCCCGACGAGGACCAGGGCACGCTGTTCGTGCTGATCCAGACGCCGCCCGGCGCCACCGCTGCGCGCACCAATGACGTGATCCTGCAGGTGGAGCACCACTTCCTGGAAGACCAGAAGGACGCGGTCGCCGGCGTGTTCGCGGTGTCGGGCTTCAGCTTCGCGGGCAGCGGCCAGAACACCGGCTTCGCCTTCGTCAAGCTCAAACCCTGGGACGAACGCAAGGGCGACGCGCTGAGCGTGAGCGGCGTGTCGGCCAAGGCCGGCGCCTTCTTCGCGACGATCCGCGATGCCAAGGTCTTCGCCTTCGCCCCGCCGGCCGTGGCCGAACTCGGCAACGCCACGGGCTTCGACCTGATGCTGCAGGACCAGGCCAACCTGGGCCACGCGGCGCTGATGCAGGCCCGCAACCAGCTGCTGGGCGAACTGTCGAAGGACAAGCGCCTGGTGGCAGTGCGCCCCAACGGCATGGAGGACACGCCGGAGTTCCGCCTGGAGATCGACCCGCACAAGGCTGGCGCGCTGGGCCTGTCGATGTCCGACATCAACGACACCTTCTCGGCCGCGTGGGGCAGCAGCTACGTCAACGACTTCATCGACAAGGGCCGCGTGAAGAAGGTGATGCTGCAGGCCGACGCCAAGTACCGCATGCTGCCGGAGGACATCGACCGCTGGTACGTGCGCAACAGCGCCGGCACCATGGTGCCCTTCACCTCCTTCGCCAAGGCGAGCTGGAGTTCGGGTTCGCCACGGCTGGAGCGCTACAACGGTGTGCCGTCGGTGGAGATCCTGGGCATGGCCCTGCCGGGTGTGGCATCGAGCGGCGAGGCGCTCGCCATCGTCGAGGCCGCGGTCGCCAAGCTGCCGCCGGGCATCGGCTACGAATGGACCGGCCTGTCGCGCCAGGAGAAGGCATCGAGCGGCCAGACCGGCATCCTCTATGCGCTGTCGATCCTGATCGTGTTCCTGTGCCTGGCCGCGCTCTACGAGAGCTGGGCGATCCCGTTCTCCGTGATCATGGTGGTGCCGCTGGGCGTCTTCGGCGCGCTGCTCGGCGCGATCCTGACCTGGAAGATGAACGACGTGTACTTTCAGGTGGGCCTGCTCACCACCATCGGGCTGGCGTCGAAGAACGCCATCCTGATCGTCGAGTTCGCGAAGGACCTGTACGAAGAGGGCATGAGCCTGGTCGCCGCAGCGCTGGCGGCCGTTCGCATGCGGCTGCGCCCGATCCTGATGACCTCGCTCGCCTTCATCCTGGGTGTGCTGCCCATGGTGCTTGGCAGCGGTGCCGGCGCCGGTGCGCAGCACGCGCTGGGCACTGCGGTGATCGGCGGCATGCTGTCCGGCACGATCCTCGCGATCTTCTTCGTGCCGCTGTTCTTCGTCCTCGTGGTGGGCCTGTTCAACAAGCGCAAGCCGGCCGAGCCGGGCGCTGCGGCCCCCCATGGCCAACCGGCCCCGGCCGCTTCGGAAGGAGTCTGAGATGAACCGCTTCGCATGGGCCCCCCTGACGCTGGCCGTCTTCCTCGCCGGCTGCAGCCTGATGCCGACTTACGAGCAGCCGGCCGCACCGGTGCCGACCACCTTTTCCGGCGATACCGGCGGCACCGCCACGACGCCGGTGGCCGAGATCGGCTGGCGCAACGTCTTCACCGACTCGTCGCTGCAGCGCGTGATCGAGATGTCGCTGGCGAACAACCGCGACCTGCGCGTGGCCGTGCTCAACATCGAAAAGGCCCGCGCGACCTATCGCGTGCAGGACGCAGCGCTGTTCCCGTCGATCAAGGCCAGCGGCAGCGGCAGCAGCGCCCGAACCCCGGCCGACCTGTCGACCACTGGGCAGACGACCGTGTCGCACAGCTACAGCGCCTCGCTGGGCTTCAGTTCCTACGAGCTCGATCTGTTCGGCCGCGTGCGCAGCCTCAATGCGCAGGCGCTCGAACAATTCTTCTCCACCGCCGAGGCGCGCCGCAGCACGCAGATCAGCCTGGTGGCCGAGGTCGCGACCGCCTACCTCACGATGGCGGCCGACCAGGACCGGCTGCGGCTCGCGAAAGACACGCTGGGCAGCCAGAGCGACACCTACAAGCTCAACCAGCGCAGCTTCGAGATGGGCGTGACGTCCGCCCTCACGCTGCGCCAGGCCCAGACCAGCGTGGATTCCGCGCGCGTCGACGTCGAGAAGTACACCTCGCAGGTGGCCCAGGACCGCAACGCGCTGGTGCTGCTGGTCGGTGCCGACCTGCCTGCCGAGCTGCTGCCGCAAGCGCTGCCCGACATCGCCACCGCAGCGGCCAGCCCGCTGGCCAGCATCCCACCGGGGCTGCCTTCCGAACTGCTGGCGCGCCGCCCGGACATCCTGGAGGCCGAGCGGACCCTGAAGGCCGCCAACGCCAACATCGGAGCGGCGCGCGCGGCCTTCTATCCGCGCATCAGTCTCACGGCCTCGGCCGGCACCTCGAGCGCGAGCCTGTCGAACATGTTCAAGGCCGGCTCGGGCACCTGGAGCTTCGCGCCCCAGATCTCGCTGCCGATCTTCGACGCCGGCAGCAATCAGGCGAATCTGGACATTGCCAAGGCCGATCGCGACATCGGCGTCGCACAGTACGAGAAGGCCATCCAGACGGCCTTCCGCGAGGTCTCCGATGCGCTCGCGCAACGCAGCACGCTCGGCCGGCAGCTGGAGGCGCAGCAGTCGCTGGTGGATGCCACGGACGACAGCTACCGGTTGTCGCAGGCCCGCTTCCAGCGTGGCGTCGACAGCTACCTCAGCGTGCTCGACTCGCAGCGCTCGCTCTATACCGCGCAACAGAACCTGATCACCACGCGGCTGTCGCGCTTCACCAACCTCGCCACCTTCTACAAGACGCTGGGTGGTGGCTGGGTCGAAACCACCGGAACGCCGGTTGCGACGGTTTCCTCCTCGGCCCAGCCTTGAACAGCCCGGCCGCTACCACCAGAGCCAGGCGTGCCGCCGCGCGCCCCGCCAGGGCTCACGCGCGACTCACGCGGGCGCGCGTGATGGACGCCGCGCTCTCGGTCTTTGCGAAGGTCGGCGTGCGTGCGACCACCCTGGAAGACGTCGCGGCGCTGGCCGGCGTCACCCGGGGGGCCGTCTACTGGCATTTCGCGGACAAGGCGGCCCTGGTGAGCGAGGTCGTCGCCGGGCTGCAGTGGCCGCTCGATATCGGGTCCGACATCACGGGCTACGAAGCGCATCAGCAGCCACTGCGGCTGCTGCACCAGCAGTTGTCGCTGCAGCTGGCGCGCTGCATGGAGGACCCGGTGCAATGGCGCACCATCCAGCTCGTGCTTTGCCATGGCCTTCGCGCCGACCTGCCGGCCGACGCCATGGTGCAGATCGAGCGCGCGATGATCCGGGCCGCACGCCATGTCGCCCAGGTCATGGCCATCGCCCGCGAGCGGCACCAACTGCGCGAGGGCCTGCGGCCGGCGGCCGCGGCACGGTGCCTGCATACCGTCGGCATCGGCATGCTGTCGGCGCGCGCCAACGAGTGGCCGCACGCGCGGCAACTCGCCCCGCCGACCAGCCTCGACCTGTTCATGCTGGGAATATGCCGCGATCCGTCGGCCACGCTGCACACGGCGGCGTGGCGGTGAGCCCGGCCGGCCGTCAGCTCTCGCCCAGGAAGCCGCCGCTCTGGTGCGCCCACAGCCGGGCATAGAGTCCGCCCTGCGCCATCAGCGTCTGGTGGTCGCCTTCTTCCACCACGCGGCCTTCGTCGAGCACGATGAGCCGGTCCATCGCCGCGATGGTCGACAGGCGGTGGGCGATGGCGATCACGGTCTTGCCTTCCATCAGGCGGTACAGGCTGGCCTGGATGGCGGCCTCGACCTCGGAGTCGAGCGCGCTGGTGGCTTCGTCGAGCAGCAGGATGGGCGCGTCCTTGAGCATCACGCGCGCGATGGCGATGCGCTGGCGCTGGCCGCCCGAGAGCTTCACGCCGCGTTCGCCGACATGGGCCTGGTAGCCCGTGCGGCCCTTGGCGTCGCCCAGCGTGCCGATGAAGTCGTGCGCCTCGGCGCGCTCGGCGGCGGCACGGATCGCCTCGTCGCTCGCATCGGGCCGGCCGTAGGCGATGTTGTCGGCCACCGAGCGGTGCAGCAGCGAGGTGTCCTGCGTGACCATGCCGATGTGCTCGCGCAGCGAATCCTGCGTCACGTGTGCGATGTCCTGGCCGTCGATGAGGATGCGGCCGCCGTCCAGGTCGTGGAAGCGCAGCAGCAGGTTCACCAGCGTCGACTTGCCCGCGCCCGAGCGGCCCACCAGGCCGATCTTCTCGCCGGGGCGTACCACCAGCGTCATGTCGTCGATCACGCGCGGGCGGCCTTCGGCGTAGCGGAAGCTGGCGTGCTCGAAGCGCACCTCGCCATGCGGCACCTGCAGCGTCGTCGCGGCCGGCGCGTCGACCACGGTGCGCGCGCGCGACAGCGTCTTCATGCCGTCCTGCACCGTGCCGATGTTCTCGAACAGGCTGGTCATCTCCCACATGATCCAGTGCGACATGCCCTGCAGGCGCAGCGCCATGGCAGTCGCCGCGGCCACCGCGCCCACGCCGACGGCGCCCTGCGACCACAGCCACAGGCCCATGCCCGCCATGCCGGCGGTCAGGCCCATGCTCAGCGTGTGGTTGACGATCTCGAAGGCGCTCACCAGCCGCATCTGCGCCTGGCCGGTGGCCTGGAAGGTCTGCATGGCCGATCGCGCGAAGCCCGCTTCGCGCTGGGTGTGCGAGAACAGCTTGACGGTGGCGATGTTGGTGTAGGCGTCGGTGATGCGGCCGGTCATGTCGGCGCGCGCATCGGCCTGCGCCTTGCCGATGGCGCCCAGGCGCGGCACGAACCACGCCAGCTGCACGATGTAGAGCAGCAGCCACCCCACGAAGGGGATCATCAGCTGCGTGTCGAGCACGGCGGCCAGCACGATCAGCGTGATGACGTACACGCCCATCGCCACCAGCACGTCGGCCAGCACGAAGACCGTGTCGCGCACGGCCAGCGCGGTCTGCATCACCTTGGCGGTGACGCGGCCGGCGAACTCGTCCTGGTAGAAGGCCATGCTCTGGCCGAGCATCAGGCGATGGAAGTTCCAGCGCAGGCGCATCGGCATGTTGATGGCCAGCGTCTGGTGCTTGACGATGGTCTGCAGGGCGACCACCGCAATGCTCGCGACCAGCGCGGCGGCCAGCCAGGTGAGCGTGGTGCCCCGGTCCGCCCACAGCCGCGCCGGCACCTGGCCGCCCAGCCAGTCGACGATGCGCCCGAGCATGGCGAACAGCAGCGCCTCGAAGGCCGACATGGCGGCCGTGAGCAGCGCCATGGCCGCGATCTTGCCGCGCAGGCCCTGTGTGCAGGCCCAGAGGAAGGCGAAGAAGCCGTCGGGTGGCAGCGCGGGCTCGGCCGCGGGGTAGGGGTTGAGGAGTCTCTCGAAGAAGCGGAACAAGGCGGAATGTCTCTCTGGCGGCGCGGATCGGGTCCGCGCGGCCGGTCATGCGGTGAAGGGCATCGACTGTAGCGGCCTCGCCGCGACCGTGCGTGCGTCAGGACTTGCCGGCCACCATCTGCTGCACCCGCAACGCATGCCGGGCGGGCTCAGCGCTTGTGCGGCGCGATCAGGAACTTCGCGCCGGTGGCGCGCTGGTTGTAGCGTGCGATGGCGTCGAGCGTCAGCACCTCGGGCAGCGACAGCTCGCCTGCATAGCGGCTCGCGAAGGTGGTCTTCAGCTCGGCCGCGACCCGCTGCTTGAGCACTTGCGCGGCGGCCGGGCCGATCTTCTGCAGGAAGGGAAAGAGCAGCCAGCCGCCCATGCCCCAGGCCATGCCGAAGTTGCGGCGGAACTCGGTCGGCCGCGTGTCGAGGCCGCCATAGAGGTACACCTGCTTGTGGGTGCTGGTGCCGTAGCGGCTGTAGACCGTGGCGGTGCGCACCAGGGCCGCTTCCATGCAGCCGAGGATCTGCCCGGCCAGCGGGCCGCCGCCGGTGGCGTCGAAGGCGATCGTCGCGCCGGTGGCGACCAGCGCTTCGGTCAGGTCGGCCATGAAGGTGGGCGCGCTGGCATCGCACACATGCACCGCGCCCTGAGACTTCAGCAGCGCGACCTGCTCGGGCTTGCGCACGATGTTGACCAGCGCGATGCCGTCCTTCAGGCAGATGCGCTGCAGCATCTGGCCGAGGTTCGACGCCGCCGCGGTGTGCACCAGCGCGGTGTGGCCTTCGCGCTTCATGGTCTCGACCATGCCGAGCGCCGTCAGCGGGTTGACGAAGGACGACGCGCCTTCGGCCGGCGTCGCGTCGTCGGGCAGCCGCAGGCACTGGTCGGCCGCGATCACGCGGTACTGCGCGTACATCGCACCGCCGATCAGCGCGACCGTCTTGCCCAGCAGCGCCTGCGCCGCGGGCGAACTGCCGGCCTCGACCACCACGCCCGCGCCCTCGTTGCCGACCGGCATCGATTCGCCCAGGCGGCCGGCCATCGCCTTCATGCCGGCCTCAGGCACATGCGCGGTCACCACCGGGCGCGCGGGCGTGCCGGACACGGCGGCGGTCGTCATGTCGGCGGCGCCGAAGAGCAGGCCCAGGTCCGACGGGTTGATCGGCGCGGCCTCCACGCGCACCACCACCTCGTCGGGGCCGGGCGCGGCGATCGTCACCTCGGCCAGGCTCACTTCGAGCTCGCCGGACGGCGTGATGAGGGAACGCAGTTCGAGGGCGGTGCGGTCGGTGGCGAAGGGCATGGCGGTGTTTCCGGGCTGCGAAGCTGCAAGGGGGCGCCAGTCTAGAACTGATGGCGTGTCATTGCTTGCGCTCAGGCGACAGCGCCTGCCCCAGGAAATCGATGAAGCTGCGCAGCTTGGGCGCCATGTACTGCCGGCTGGTGTAGACCGCAAAGAGCGTCACAGGCGCCACGCTGTAGGCCGGAATCAGCCGCACGAGGCGGCCCGCCGCGATGTCCTCGTCGACCAGCCAGGCCGGCAGGAAGGACACGCCCAGGCCGGCGCGCACCGCGTGCAGCGTGAGGTTGGTGTCGTCCGAGCGCAGCACCGGGTTGAGCCGCAGCGGCGCCTGCCGCCCGCCCGGCCCGCGCAGCGCGAAGCCTTCCAGGTCGACGTAGCTCGGCACGATGGCGCCGAGCCGCGCCAGGTCGGCCGGGCTGGCGGGCACGCCGGCGCGCGCCAGCAGCTCGGTCGCGCCCACCAGATGGAACTGCACCGGGCACAGCGGCCGTGCGATGAGCGCGGGGGAGGGCTCCTGCGTGGCGCGCAGCGCGAGGTCGTAGCCGTCGGCGGCCAGGTCGACCTTGCGGTTCTCCAGGTGCATGTCGACCAGCACCTCGGGGAAGGCCGCGCGGTAGTCGGTCAGCACGCGGGCGATGCGCGGCGTGGCGCACCACACCGGCGCGCTGACCTTCAACTGGCCGCGCGGCGCTTCGTTCTTGCGGCCGATGGCGGCCTCGGCGGCATCGAGCAGGTCGAGCGCCTGCGCGCTCTGCGCGTACCAGGCCTCGCCAGCCTCCGTCAGGCTCAGGTGGCGGCTGGAGCGGTTGAGCAGCCGCGCGCCCAGCGACTTCTCCAACTGCGCGACATGCTTGCTGGCCATCGGCGGCGAGATGTCGAGGCGGTCCGCCGCGGCGGCGAAGCTGCCGGCATCCACCACCTCGCGGAACACCCTCAGGCTGGTCAGACGGTCCATGGATGATTTCCTCTGGAGAAACGATGCATTGAATGCTAGCCCATCGATTTCCACTGGTGAAATCTCTAGACTCGTGGCCAAGGAGCCTTCCATGACCACGATCGACACGACCCTTCCGACCTACTTCATCTCGCACGGCGGCGGCCCCTGGCCGTGGATGAAGCGCGAGATGGGCGATGCCTATGCGCAGCTCGAGGCCTCGCTGGCCGACATCCCGCGCCAGATCGGCCGCACGCCGCGCGCCATCCTCATGGTGTCGGCCCATTGGGAAGCGCCCGTCTTCACGGTACAGGGCAACCCCCGCCCGCCGATGATCTACGACTACGGCGGCTTTCCCGCCCACACCTACCAGGTGCACTACGACGCCCCCGGTTCGCCCGAACTGGCGCAGCGCGTTCGCGCCTTGCTCGAAGCGGCCGGCCTGCCCTCGGGCATCGACGCGGAGCGCGGCTACGACCACGGCATGTTCTCGCCCATGGCCGCGATCTACCCGAAGGCCGACGTGCCCGTGGTGCAGCTGTCGCTCAAGCGCGGGCTCGACCCGGCCGAGCACCTGGCGCTGGGCCGCGCGCTGGCGCCACTGCGCCGCGAAGACGTGCTCATCATCGGCAGCGGCCTGAGCTACCACAACCTGCGCAACTTCGGCCCGCAGGCGCGCGACGTGTCGAAGGCCTTCGACGACTGGCTCGACCAGACCGTGGTGCATGCCAGCCCGACCGAGCGGGTGGCGCAACTGATCGACTGGTCGTCGGCGCCGGCCGCACGCATCGCGCATCCGCGCGAGGAGCACCTGATCCCCCTGATGGTCGCGGTCGGTGCGGCCGAGAGCGAGGCGGCTGAGCGCGTCTACCACGAGGACGCCTTCATGGGCGGGATCGCGGTGTCGAGCTTTCGTTTCGGCTGAGCGGCGCGGGTGGGGAGCCACGGCGCTTTAAGATCTTCGCCTTCCCCAGCCACCGACTGTCCGAGCTTCCCAGCGACGACGAGGCAGCACGCACCACCTGACCCTGGACCACGACCTCGGCAACGGCTGGCGCACCCGGGTGGGTGCCTCGTACCGTGAGACCGAATTCACCGGCGAAGCGGTCGACCTCAACGGCCCCTTGCGGCCCGATCGCCGAACGCTGACGCGCCGCGACAGCTGGCGCAGTCTTCCGTCGCGCGACAGCGCCGTGCAGGCGGAGGTGGAGGGCAAGCTGCGCACCGGCGCATTCACCCACACCGTGCTGGCGGGCGTATCGACCTCGCGGCTGACGACGGGGCAGAACATCTGGTACTCCAACCTCGCCGCGCAGCCCTTCGCCATCGACATCGACAACCCGACGTACGGCGCGCCGCATGGGGTGCTTTCCCGTGGCTTCTGGACGGACGACCGGCAGCGCGCCACGGGCGTCTTCCTGCAGGACCAGGTCGACCTGACGGCGAAGTGGAAGCTGCTGGCCGGCGTGCGCTTCGACCGCTTCGACCAGACGCTGACCGACAGGCTCGCGAACACCCGGCAGGTGCAGCGGCATTCGGCCGCTTCGCCCCGTTTGGGGCTGACGTACATGCTGAGCGATCGCAGTTCGGTCTATGTGTCGGCGGGCCGCTCGTTCCGCCCGAACGCCGGTCTGGCCGAGAACGGCATCGCGTTCGATCCCCAGAAGGGCACGGCTTTCGAGGCCGGCGCCAAGTGGGCATCCGCCGACGACCGCCTGAACGGTTCCGTGGCGGTCTTCGACATCAAGAAGTCGAACGTGCTCACGCCCAGTTCGACCAACCCCAGCTTCAGCGTCGCCGCCGGCGAGGTGCGCAGCCGCGGCATCGAAGCCGACCTCGCCGGACAGCTCGACGCCCACTGGCGCCTGAGCGCCAATGCCGCCTTCACCGACGCCAAGGTCACGCGCGACAACAACCCGGCCCTGCTGGACAAGCGGCTGGTGAACATTCCGCGCGTGAGCGCCGGGCTCTTCGTGATGCGTGAGGACGCGTTGGCCCATGGGGGCCGTTACGGCGTGGGGGGCGGGCTGGTGCATGTCGGCGAACGCACCGGAACGGCGACCGACACGTACCGCCTGCCGGCCTACACCACGGTACGGCTGACCAGCTACTGGCAGATGGATGCGCGCACCCGATTCATGCTCGAGGTCCACAACCTGTTCGACACGACCTACGACGCCGCATCGTGGGGGGCGCTCACCGTGTTGCCGGGGCTCGGTCGCCAGGTGGTGGCGAGCGTCAAGGTGGCGTTCTGACCTTGCACGGCGCGCATGCCGTCCCGGCGTCGTCCTTCGCCCGACTTGGAGAGAATCGGGCGCATGACTTTCTTGCCTGATGAACTCCCCGGCGCCGCGCGGGCCGAGATCGCGCGTGTCGAGCAACTCGGCAGCGCGCACGACGCGGTGCACGCCGGTGTGCGGGTGCGCTGGCGTCGCTTCGGTGATCCCCGGATGTCGCGCGGCGCACCGCCGCTGGTGCTGCTGCACGGTGGCCATGGCAGCTGGATGCATTGGCTGCGCAACGTCGAGGCGCTGTCGGCCGACCGCGTGCTGTGGCTGCCCGACATGCCCGGCTTTCATGACTCCGACGTGCCGCGCGCCGTCGCTGCGGGCGAGGCTGCGCTCGACCCGTTGCTGGAGGCGCTCGGCGGCACGCTCGACGCGCTGATCGGCGCTGGCACGCCGATCGACCTCGGCGGCTTTTCCTTCGGTGGGCTGACGGCCGCGAAGTTCGCTGCCGCGCGGGGCGCCGTGCGCAAGCTGGCGCTGCTGGGCAGTGGCGGCCACGGAACACAGCGCCGCATGGCGGTCGAGCTGATCAACTGGCGCGCCGCGCCGGACCGTGCTGCCGAGGTTGCCGCGCTGCGGCACAACCTGGCCGCACTGATGCTGCACGACCCGGCCGCCATCGACGCGCTCGCATTCGCCATCCACGACATCTCCTGCCATGGCACGCGCTTTCGCAGCAAGGAGGTGTCGCAGGCGGGCGGACTGCAGCGTGCCCTGGCGACGCACGCCGGGCCGCAATTGCTGGTGTGGGGCGAGTTCGACGTGACCGCCGACCCGCGGCCACTGGTGGCGCAGCTGACCGACGTGCATTCGCAGCGCAGCGGTGCGGTGGTCGACGGGGCCGGTCACTGGGTGCAGTACGAACGCGCGGACGAGATCAACCGGCTGCTGGTCGACTTCCTCGCATAGCGCCGCGATGGTGTCGCGTCCGACAGCCGTCGCCATGGTGCACGGCCACAATGAAGCGATGACCCTCGACACCCGAACCCAGAAGCAGCGGATGCTCGCCGGCGATCTCTACGACGCCGGCGACCCGGAGATCCAGGCCGACCTCGCCGCCACGCGCGCATGGCTGGTGCGCTACAACGCGTCGCTGGGCGCCACCAGCGCCGAGCGTCGTCAACTGCTGGTCGAGCGTTTCGCGGCCGTGGGGGCAGGCGCCGGCATCCGCCCGCCGTTCCATTGCGACTACGGCTTCAACATCCGCGTGGGCGAGGGCGTCTTCCTCAACTTCAACTGCGTGATCCTCGACGTCGTCGAGGTGGCGATCGGCGACCGGACGCAGATCGGCCCGGGCGTGCAGATCCTCACGGCCGACCATCCGCGCACGCCCGCCGAGCGGGAATCGGGGCTGGAGTTCGGCCGGCCGATCCGCATCGGGCGCAACGTCTGGATCGGCGGCGGCGCGATCCTGCTGCCGGGCGTCACGGTCGGCGATGACGCGGTGATCGGCGCCGGCAGCGTGGTCACGCGCGATGTGCCGGCTGGTGCTACCGTGGTGGGCAATCCGGCGCGACAGCGCCCCGCAACCCAAGGAGTCTCTGAATGACCGACGCTGCCAGCGCACTCGCGGTGCCTCCCTTCACTCTGTCACGCACCTTCGATGCGCCGCGCGCCCAGGTGTGGAAGGCCTTCACCGAACGCGAGCAGCTTCAGAAGTGGTGGGGCCCGAAGGGCTTCACGGTGCGCGCCACGCAGTTCGACTTCCGGCCCGGCGGCCTGTTCGTCTACGCCATGGAAGCGGCCGGCCAGACGATGTGGGGCCGCTTCGTCTACCGCGAGATCGAGGCGCCCGGCCGCATCGTCTTCGTCAACGCCTTCTCCGACCCGCAGGGCGGCCTGACGCGCGCACCCTTCGCCGACGCGTGGCCGATGGAGATTCTCAACACCTGGACCTTCGCCGAAGCGGACGGCAAGACGACCCTCGACATCCGCGGTGAACCATTGAACGCCAACGCGGTCGAGACGGCGGTGTTCCTGGCCGGTTTCCCGTCGATGCAGATGGGCTTCGGCGGCACGCTCGACCAATTGGCCGCGCACCTGGCGGCGCAGGCCTGAGGTCCAACCGCGGATCGACGCAGGTTTGGCGTCGTCGTGCTCGCGACGGCGGTGCCGTGCCCAGACCCAGACGACGGGCCGCTCGTGATGCCGCCCCTGCTCAGCGCAGCTCGAACAGCGCTGCCGCGTTGCCCCAGGCCACGCGCTGCGCCACGTCGGGCGGCAGGTCGGCCAGCCAGGTGCGGTAGCCGCGCATGATCTCGTCGTAGGCGCTCCAGCGCTGGTTGACCCAGGTGTCGGAGCCGATCATGAAGCGCCCCGGGTGCTTCAGGATGAGCGCCCGCCACGCGGGGCACAGGGTGCCGTCGCCGCAGGTCAGGCCCGGCCGGTACGAGAGCTCGCCCATCAGCAGCGAGTAGCGATCGAGCAGGGCCTGGACCCGCTCGATCGGCGCGCCGCCGATGCCCGTGTGGGCCCAGATCAGGCGCAGGTTGCGGCCCTTCGACGGTGCGTTGGCCATCAGCAGGTCGATCGCCACGTCGTCGACATGCGCCAGCACCGCGAGCTGCTGCCGGTCGGCCAACGCGATCAGCTTCTTCGCCACCGGGCCGTTGGCGTTGGCGCTGTCGTACAGATGGAACTCGCCGAGGCCACGGTAGGGGCCGCTCGGCGTGCCGCGCGCCAGTTCGGCCTGCACCAGGTCGTAGATGGTCTCGTCGCGGAACCAGTTGCCGTAGTCGTCGCGGTTGCGGTAGAGCCGCACGAAGGGCACCACGCGCACGCCGGCGGCGCGGGTCTCGCGCGAGGCGGCCAGGGTCTGCGTGCCGGCGTTCGGCCGCGAGTTGGCGATGATGGCGCGAACGTCGTTGCGCTGGAAGCGCGCCAGCGCCTCGGCCGGCGGGTAGGGGCCGGTGTGGCCGTCCCACGCCTCCTGGTTGTAGTGCAGGTGCGTGTCGAACAACGGGCCGCGGTAGCCCGCAGCTTCCTTTTCCGGGGACTGGGCGTGGGCCGCCGGGAGAAGCACCGCGAAGGCGGCCAGGAGCAGGGCGGCGATCGGCGCGGAGGCGGTCAGGCGGGTCATGCGGTCCTCGGGAGCACGGGAAGCCGCCGATTATCCCGGCGTGGGCGCCCTACAGCAGCAGGAAGGCCAGCGCCGCGACCGCCGTCGGCCCCAGCGCGCCCAGCAGCAATCCGCCGGCGCCGATCGTCTCGTCCGCGAAGCCCCGCTTGAGCAGCGCGACGCCGGCCGGGTTGGGCGCATTGGCGATCACCGTCAGGCCGCCACCGGCCACCGCACCGGCCACCAGCATGTACTTCGACGTGTCGGAGATGCCCTCGATCAGCGAGCCGAGGTAGGTCAGCGCGGCGTTGTCGGTGATGGCCGTGAGCCCGAGCGCCCCGGCGAACAGCGCCAGCGGCGCCAGCCCCGAGACGATGGGCTGCAGCCACCACTGCTGCATGCCGCCGAGCACCACCAGGCCGGCCAGGAAGAAGCCGACCAGCAGCGCCTCCTTGATGATCAGCGGGCTCTGGTGGCGCTCGTAGGCCTGCGTGAAACCCATGAACATCAGGAACAGGCCGAGGAACACCACCGGGTGGTGGGCGAACAGCACCACGCCCGCCAGCAGGCCCAGGTGCACCGCCACCACCGACAGCGGCATGCGCGCCTCGGCCGGCATGTCTTTGTCGGGAGGCGGGGCAGGGCGCAGGTGGCGGCGCAGCACGAAGGTGGCGATGGTCGCGTTCACCAGCACGGCGAGCGCGGCCTTCCACCCGAAGTTGGCGAACATGAAGGCGCTGTCCCATTGCCAGGTGGTCGCCACCATCAGCACCGGCGGCGCGGCATACGACGTGAGCGTGCCGCCGATCGAGACGTTGACGAACAGCACGCCCAGCGCCAGGTACTTGACGCCTTCCGGCACCAGCCGCCGGAAGATCTGCGGCGCCAGCATCAGCGCGGCGATGGTCATGGCGGCCGGTTCGGTGATGAGCGACCCTAGCAGCGGCACCGCAGCCAGGCCGAGCCAGGCGGTGGCGAGCGGCGTGGACAGGGGCACCAGGCGCGCGACGCTGTCGACCAGCGATATCACGGTACGCAGCACCGGCCGCGACGCGGCGATGACCATCACCACGAAGACGAAGAGCGGCTCGGTGTAGTTGCGCGACTCGGCGTAGTCGAGCGCGGGCGCGCCCCCCACGACGAGCGCCATGGCCAGCACCAGCACGATGGCCCAGAAGCCGAAGACGACCTCGACTTCACCGAGCAGATGGAACAGGCCGGCATGGCGGGGATAGCGATGGGACAAGCGCTCGAACTGCTTGGCCGCGAAGGTGTGCAGCAGGGCGACGGCGAAAAGGGCGGCGGCGATCCACTGGATCGGGGTGTCGGACATGCGTTTCCTGGGCGTGAAAAAACCGCGTGGCGGCCCGACCGACGCAAGAACCTGCCGCGCAAGAAGCCGCGCGACACCCAGGGCGCAGTCTAAGGGATGCGACTGCGCGCAGCGCCGCCGGCGCCGCGCCTGTGCGCGTCAGACGGCGCCGTGCGCCTCCACATACAGCGCGTAGAGCGAATGGCTGCTCGCCATGTAGAGCCGGTTGCGTTTCGGCCCGCCGAACTCCAGGTTGGCGCAGCGTTCGGGCAGGCGGATGAAGCCGATCGGCTTGCCCTGCGGGTTGAAGACCTTGACGCCGTCCATCTCGTCCGAGCGCGCGGTCGGCAGGTAGGCCTTCATGCCGCCGCCGATGTCGGTCGGCTCGGCCGCGAGGGCGCCGCTGTGGCCCCAGCCGCACCACAGGTTGCCGTCGCGGTCGACGCGGAATCCGTCGAAGGCGCCCGGGCCGCCCGCGTCGATCAGCTTGGTCTTGTTCGACACGCTGGCCCCGTCGGCCGCGACGTCGTAGCGCCACATGCTGCGGTGGGGCGTGCCCTTCCACTCGACGACGTAGAGCGTGCGCTCGTCCGGCGAGAAGGCCAGGCCGTTCGGGTTCACCAGATCGGTGATCACCGCCGTCAGCGCGCCGTCCTTCGCGATGCGGTACACGTTGGTCGTCGCCTGCTCGGGCGTGGCGCGCGTGCCTTCCCACTCGCCGTTGATGCCGAAGGTCGGGTCGGTGAACCAGATGCTGTCGTCGGAGCGCGCCACGATGTCGTTCGGCGCGTTCAGGCGCTTGCCTTCGAAGCTGTCGGCCAGCACGGTCATGCGGCCGTCCTTCTCGGTGCGCACGATGCGCCGCGTCACCGAATGCTCGCAGGTGACGAGGCGGCCCTGCCGGTCGCGGGTGTTGCCGTTGGCGTAGTTGACGTTGGTCTTGTGCACGCCGAAGGTGCCGGTCTTCTCGTCGTACTTCATCAGCCGGTTGTTCGGGATGTCGCTCAGCAGCAGAGTGCCCTGTTCGGGAAAGTACACCGGGCCCTCGGCCCAGCGCATGCCGCTGCCGAGCTGCTCCAGCGTGCTGCTGTAGAGGCGGTACTTGGCGAAGCTCGGGTCGAGGATCATCACCGCCGGGTCGGGGTAGCGCTGACTCGGGCGGAAGTCGAAGGCCTGTGCGCCGGCCAGGCCGCTGAGGGCTGCGGCGCCGGCGCCGGCGGCCGTCTTGAGGAATTGCCGGCGCGGGTTGCCGATCGTGGGGTGCATGGTCTGTCTCCTGCTGTTGTTGTGGTTCCGGGTCAGTGCGCCGCGCTGACCAGCGGCCGGCCTGCGAAGAAGGCCGCGAGGTTGTCCTCAACCCGCTGCGCCATGGCCGCGCGTGTCTCGTGCGTGTTGCTGGCCAGGTGCGGCAGCAGCACGACGTTATCGAGCGCGAACAGCGCCTCGGGCACCATCGGCTCGTCCTCGAACACGTCGAGGCCGGCGCCGGCGATGCGGCCGTTCTGCAGCGCGTCGACCAGGGCCTGTTCGTCGACCACCGTGCCGCGCGAGATGTTGACGAGGTAGCCCGTCGGCCCGAGCGCATCGAGGATCTCGCGCGACACCAGGCCGCGCGTCTCGGTGCCGCCCGCGCTCGCCACGACGAGGAAGTCGGCCCATTCGGCGAGTTCCTTCAACGACCCCGCATAGACATGGTCGACATCGACGAGCGGCTTGCGGTTGTGATAGCGCACGTCCATGTCGAAGCCCGATGCGCGCCGCGCGATGACGCGCCCGATGCGCCCCATGCCGAGGATGCCGAGCTTCTTGCCCGACACCTTGGTCGCGAGCGGGAACTGGCCTTTGAGCCAGTCCCCACGCCGCACGAAGCGGTCCGACGCGCTGAAGCGGCGCGCCACGTCCATCACCAGCGCGAAGGCGGTGTCGGCCACGCAGTCGTTGAGCACGTCGGGCGTGTAGCCGACGGCGACGCCGCGGGCGCGCGCGGCATCGAGGTCGATGGCGTCGAGGCCGACGCCGAAGCTCGAGATGACCTTCAGGTTCGGCAGGGCCGCGATCAGCGCCGCATCGGCGCCGAAGCGGGCCGACGTCGCGACCCCGACGAACTCGCGGCCATGCGCCGCGAGGAAGGCCCTCGGGTCGGGCTCCTTGTGCAGCAGATGGATGTCGTAGGTCGCGGCGAGACGGGCTTCGAGGGCGGGCAGCAGCGGGCCCATCTGGAGGAGGCGGTGAGGCATGAAGAAAGTTCGAATCAGAGACAAAGAGGAAACAGCGATCGGCTCACTCGGCCTGGATGCCCGCGTCCTTGGCGACCTTCGACCACTTCACCATCTCGGTGCCGATGAAGCCGCCGAACTGCTGCGGCGTGCCGCTGCCGGGCTCGATGCCGTTGTCCTGCAGCGTCTTGCGCACGTCGGGCATCGCGAGGATCTTGTTGACCTCGGCATTGAGCTTGGCGACCGTGGCTTTGGGCGTGCCCGCGGGCGCGAGCAGGCCGCCCCAGGTGCTGGTCTCGTAACCGGCCACGCCGGCTTCCTGCATGGTCGGCACGTCGGGCAGCACCGAGGAGCGCTTGGTCGTCGTCACCGCCAGCGCGCGCAGGCGGTCGGCCTTGATCTGCACGTTGGCGGCGGCCACCGTGTCGAACATGAGCGAGGTGCGCCCGCTGATCAGGTCGGGGTGCGCCAGCGTGCTGCCCTTGTACGGGATGTGCGTCATGTCGAGGCCGGCCATCGACTTGAACAGTTCGCCCGAGAAATGCGGCGCACCGCCGTTGCCGCTGGACGCGAAGCTCAGCTTGCCGGGGTTGGCCTTGCCGTAGGCGATGAGCTCCTTGACCGACTTCACCGGCAGCGTGGGCGAGACGATCAGCACCAGCGGCACCACGTGCGTCAGCGCGACCGGCTCGAAGCTCTTGACCGTGTCGAAGGGCAGCTTCTTGACCATGCTCGGGTTGATCGCATGGCTGCTGGCGACCAGCACCAGCATGTGGCCGTCGGGCGGGCTCTTGGCGACCAGGTCGGTGCCGATGATGCCGGTGGCGCCGGCGCGGTTGTCGATGACCACCGGCTGGCCCCAGGCCTCGGTGAGCTTCTGGCCGATGAGCCGCGCCGCCAGGTCGATCGCACCGCCGGGCGAGGCCGGCACGACGATGGTGATCTGCTTGCTCGGGTAGGTCTGGGCCTGTGCCTGCGCGGGCAGCACGGCGGCCACCGCCAATGCGCACGCCAGCTGAAGTGCTCGAAGTGGAGACGCCATGGTCAAACTCCCTTTTCCTTGCGCCAGCCTTCGAAGGCGGCGCGGGTTTCTGCGTTGGGTGGATAGGTGCCGGCCAGCCGGGCGCCGCCTTCGATGCGTTCGAGGATGAAGGCCTCCATCTTTTCCTGTTCGACGGCGTCGCGCGACACCTCCTCGGCCAGGTGCTGCGGAATGACCACCACGCCTTCGTCGTCGCCCACCATCACGTCGCCCGGGTACACCGGCACGCCGCCGCAGCCGATCGGCACGTCGAGGTCGATGGCGTGGTGGTGGATGAGGTTGAGCGGCGCGCTGCCGCCCGCGCAGTACACCGGGAAGTCCATCTGCGAGATCGGGCCGCTGTCGCGCACCGGGCCGTCGGACACCAGGCCCGCCGCGCCGCGGACCTTGAGCCGCGTCGTGAGGATCTGCCCGCCCGATGCCACCCGCGTCTCGCCGCGGCAGTCGATCACCAGCACGTGGCCGGGCGGCACGCTTTCGATGCCCTTGCGCTGCGGATGGTTCGGGTCGTCGAAGGCGCTGATCTGGTCGAGGTCCTCGCGCGCGGGGATGTTGCGCATGGTGAAGGCCGGGCCGACCAGGTTGCCGCCGCTCGGCGTCGTGAGGCGGCGCACCTGTTGCAGGTAGACGTTGCGGAAGCCGCGCTTGAAGAGCTGGGTGCACAGCGTGGCGACGCTCACGTGGCGCAGGCGTTCGCGGGCTTCGTCGGAAAGGGGTGTGGTGTCGGTCATGGGTGGCGTTGGAAAGGAAAATTCAGTTGGCCGTCGCGCCGGATTTGCGGACGAGCTCGCCCCAGCGCGGGATCTCTTTCTGCATCAGCGCGGCGAGGTCGGCCGGCGAGCCGGCCACCACATCCATGCCGAGCTGGTTCGTGAGCTTGTCCTTCACTTCGGGCGTGAGAAGGATCTTGTGGATCTCGGTGGCCAGCCGCTGCGCGATCGGCGCGGGCAGGCCTTTGGGCGCATACACGGCCTGCCACGACGCCATCTCGAAACCCTTCACGCCGGCTTCCTGCATCGTGGGCAGATCGGGCGCCAGCGCCATGCGCTTCGCAGTCGTCACGGCCAGCAGCGTGAGCTTGCCGGCCTGCACCAGCGGCAGCGCCGCCGTGATCTGGTCGAACATGAAGGTGACCTGGCCCGACGACACGTCGAGCATCGCCGGCGGCGTGCCCTTGTACGGGATGTGTGTGAGCTTCACGCCGATCATGTCGGCCAGCATCTCGCCCGCGAGGTGCGTGGACGTGCCAGCCCCCGACGACGCGAAGGTACGCCGCGCCGGGTCCTTCTTCAGCAGCGCGATCAGATCGGCGACCGAGTTGACGCCGAGCGCCGGGTCGACGATCAGCACGTTCGGCAGGAAGGCCACGAGCGCGATCGGATCGAAGTCCTTCACCGGGTCGTAAGGCAGGTTCTTGTACAGGCTCGCATTGATGGCATGCGTGCTGATGGTCTCGCCGAAGAGCGTGTAGCCGTCGGGCTTGGCCTTGGCGACATAGCCCGCACCGACCGCACCGGCGGCGCCCGGCCGGTTGTCGACGATGACCGGCTGGCCGAGCGCGTCGCCCAGCTTCTGCGCGATGACGCGGCCGATCACGTCGGTCGAGCCGCCGGGCGTGAAGGGAACGACGTAGGTGATCGGCTTGCTCGGCCACTTGTCCTGTGCGAGCGCACTGCCTGCACCGAGAAGGGCGCCGGGCGCCAGCAGCGATGCACCGGCGACGAGCAGGCGGCGGCGATGGGGGAGGTGGGTGCGCTTCATGTCATTCCACCTTCACGCCGCCGGCCTGGATGACCTGGCCATAACGCAGCTTGTCCGCGTCGATGGTCTTCTGCAGTTCGGCCGGCGTGCTGCCGCGCGGCGTCGCGCCCTGCGCGATCAGCGCCTTGCGCATGTCCTCGGTCGCCACGGCCTCCTTCACGTCGGCGGCGATCCTGTCGACCAGCGCTTGCGGCGTGCCGCTCGGCGCCAGCAGTGCCACCCACGAACCGGACTCGGCGTTGGGCACGCCGAGCTCGGCCAGCGTCGGCACCTCGGGCATGGCGGGCGAGCGCTGCGCGCTGGTCACGGCCAGGGCGCGCAGCTTGCCGGTCTTGACGTAGCCGGAGGTCTCGAGGATCGACGCGAAGAGCATGTCGACATGGCCGGCCATCAGGTCCGACATGGCCGGCCCGCCGCCCTTGTAGGGCACGTGCACGAACTTCACGCCGGTCGCCTGCTGGAAGATCTCGGCCGTGAGGTGCGGCGACCCGCCGCTGCCCGAGCTCGCGTAGGTGTACTTCCCGGGCGCGGCCTTGGCGAGCGCGATCAGCTCCTTCGGCGTTTTCGCCGGCAGGCTCGGGTTGACGACGAAGGCGAAGGGCAGCTCGGCGAACAGCGAGATGGGGGCGAAAGCCTTGTCCGCGTCGTACGTCAGCTTGTAGAGCGACGGGTTGATCGACTGCGTGCCGACGTTGCCGATCAGCAGCGTGTAGCCGTCTGGCTTGGCCTTGGCGACCAGCTCGGCGCCGACCACGCCGCCGGCGCCGGTGCGGTTGTCCACCACCACCGTCTGGCCCCATTTCTGGCCCAGTCGCACGGCGAGCAGGCGCCCCGCGATGTCGGTGCCGCCGCCGGGCGCGAAGGGCACGACGACGGTCACGGGCCGCGTCGGCCAGGTGGGGGCCGGCGTGGTCTGCGCGGCCACGGCGAAGGGCAACGCCATCAGGGCGAGCTGCGCGACGCGCAGCGTGAGCGGGCCGAGGGTTCGGCGTGTGAACTTGTCTGTCTCCATGTCTTTCCTTTTTTGTATCTCGTTGTCGTTGGGCGCTGGGGTCAGTGGATTTCGGGTTCGCCCTGTCCGGCACCTTCCGCGTAATCGGGCGCGAGGAAGTCGAAGTCGCAGCCGGTGTCGGCCTGTTGCACATGCTTCAGGAACAGCACGCCGTAGCCTCTGCCAAATTTCGGAACGGGCCTTTGCCAGTCAGCCCGGCGCTTCGCGATCTCCTCGTCGCTCACGGCCATGTCGATGCGGCGTGCCTCGATGTCGAGCGTGACCAGGTCGCCGTCGCGCACCAGCGCCAGCGGCCCGCCGACGTGCGACTCGGGCGTGACGTGCAGCACGCAGGCGCCGTAGCTGGTGCCGCTCATGCGTGCGTCGCTGATGCGCACCATGTCGCGCACGCCTTCCTTCAGCAGCTTCTGCGGGATCGGCAGCTGGCCCCACTCGGGCATGCCGGGCGCACCCTGCGGGCCGGCGCTCTGCAGCACGATCACACTGTCCTTCGTGACCACCAGTTCGGGCGAATCGATGCGCGCGGCGAGGTCGTCGTAGTTCTTGAAGACGACCGCCGGGCCGGTGTGCTTGCGCAGGTGCGGCTCCATCGCGGCCGGCTTGATGACGGCGCCCGACGGCGCGAGGTTGCCGTGCAGCACCGCGAGGCCGCCGCTTTCGAGCAGCGCTTCGCTGCGCGGGCGGATCACGTCGGCGTTGAAGGTCTTCGCGTCGGCGATGTTTTCGCCGAGCGTGCGGCCGTTGCAGGTGCGCTGGCTGCCGTCGATGAGCGGGCCCATCTCGCGCAGGAAGGCGCGCAGGCCGCCGGCGTAGTAGAAGTCCTCCATCAGGTACTTGCCGCCCGGCCGCAGGTTGGCGATGACCGGCGTGCTGCGTGCCAGTTCGTCGAAGCGGGCCAGGTCGAGTGGCACGCCGGCGCGCCGCGCCATCGCGATCAGGTGGACGATCGCGTTGGTCGAGCCGCCGAGGCCGAGTACCGCGGTGACCGCGTTGTCGAAGGACGCGGGCGTGAGGATGTCGAGCGGCTTGAGGTCTTCCCAGACCATGTCGACGATGCGCTTGCCGGTGTGCGTGGCCATCATGGCGTGGCGCGAATCGACCGCGGGGATCGACGAAGCGCCCGGCAGCGTCAGGCCCAGCACCTCGGCCGCGCTGGTCATGGTGCTGGCGGTGCCCATGGTCATGCAGGTGCCGGCGGAGCGAGCGATGCCGTCTTCCACCGCCTGCCAATCGTCTTCGGTGATGTTGCCGGCGCGCAGCTCGGCCCAGTACTTCCAGGTGTCCGAGCCCGAGCCCAGCACGCTGCCCTTGTAATCGCCGCGCAGCATCGGGCCGGCGGGCACGAAGATGGTCGGCAGGTTCATCGCCAGCGCGCCCATCACCAGGCCCGGCGTGGTCTTGTCGCAGCCGCCCATCAGCACCACGCCGTCGGCGGGGTAGGAGCGGATCAGCTCCTCGGCCTCCATCGCGAGCAGGTTGCGGTAGAGCATCGTGGTCGGCTTCTGGAAGGCCTCGCCCAGGCTCATCGCCGGGATCTCGACCGGGAAGCCACCGGCTTGCCAGACCCCGCGCTTGACCTCTTCCACGCGCTGCTTGAAGTGCGTGTGGCAGGAGTTCATGTCGCTCCAGGTGTTGAGGATGGCGATGACCGGCTTGCCCAGGTAGTCGTCGCGGCTCAAGCCCATCTGCGCGGTGCGCGAGCGGTGGCCGAAGCTGCGCAGGTCGCGCGCGCCGTACCAGCGGTGGGAGCGGAGGTCTTCGGGTTGCTTGCGGCGCGGGGCGGGTGTGGTGGCATCGGTCATGAGGCTCGAATGTTAGCGCTGTCATTCCGATGTGAAGCGAGGGTTTTCCTTTGGTTGTTCCACTCGTTCAACGAGGAGGTGTTTCCGCTGTCAGTGCGGCCGATGCCTGCGAGGCGATGCGCGCAGCGCCGACGAACAGCCTCAGACGCTGTCGCGCTCGATCAGCGAAAAGCCCAGGTCGATGACCTTCTGCGTGACCTCGACGCCCTTGGCGCGCTCGACGATGAAGCGCGCCGCCTGCCGGCCGATGGCGGTGCCGTCGATGCGCACGGTCGTGATGGCGGGGTGCGTGTGCTGCGCGAAGGCGAGGTCGCCGAAACCCATCACGCCCAGGTCGGCCGGCACGCGCAGGCCGCGCGCGTGCGCCTCGGTGATCACGCCGTGCGCCAGCGCATCGGAACTGCAGACCAGCACGTCGGTGTGCGGCGCGTCCGTGAGCAGGGCGGTCAGCGCGGTGCGTCCGCTGCCCAGCGTGGTGGGCGCCGCGACGGTGTGCACCGGCACCGTCGTCACGCCGAGGTCGGCCATCGCCGCGGTGAATCCCCGGCGCCGCAGGTCGGCGCGCTGGTCGTCGCCGGTCACGACGGCGGGGTGCCGGTAGCCCTTGGCGTGCAGGAAGCCCGCGATGGCCGCACCGACCTTCTCGTGCGAGAAGCCCACCAGCATGTCGACCGGGGTCGGTGTCAGGTCCCAGGTCTCGACCACCGGGATGCCCGAGGCGAGCAGCCGGCGCCGGCCTTCGGCCGAATGCATGATGCCGGTCAGCACGATGCCGTCGGGCCGGCGGCCGATGATGGCGTCGATCAGCGCGTCCTCGCGCGAGTGGTGGTAGCCGCTCTGGCCCAGCATGAGCTGGTAGCCGGCCTCGTCGAGCGCCTCGGTCAGCGCCTGGATGGTTTCGAGGAACACCGGGCCGGCGATGGTCGGCACCAGCGCCGCGACCAGCCGGCTGCGGTTCGACGCCAGGCCGCCCGCCAGGCGGTTGGGCACGTAGCCGGTGCGCTCGACCGCCGCGCGCACCTTCTCGCGCGTGTCCGGCGACACCAGCTCGGGCGTGTTGAGCGCGCGCGAGACGGTGATGGTCGACACGCCCGCGAGCTTGGACACGTCGCTGAGCGTGATGCCGCCGCTGCCGCGCCGGGCCGCACGGCCGGGAACAATCTGTTGGATCACGAAAGGAGCACTCTGGAGGTTGGCGAAAGAGAGAAGGGCGCCAGCGGAGCGTTTCATTATCTCCAGTGCCGCGCTGGAACCTTCGGGCTACTTTCGAGACGCATTCTTCGGGAATTCGAGGAGAGGGCTTTCCCTTGGGTGTATCCCCTGAGTCCCTGCCGCCGCTGCATCATGGTCCATGACCAAGCTTTTCCTTTATGCGCTCAGCATGGGCGTGTCCGTGGCGCTCGTCCGGTACGTGGGTCCGGCCGCGCTGCTGGCGGTGTTCGCGCTCTGCGGTTGCACGTTTCTGTTCTCGACGGGCGCCGTGTGCGAGCCGTCGGAGGCGGACAGCGACCACGGGTTTGCGTGAGCGTCGGCCGGCCTGACGCCATAGCGGCTGCGCGGACGGGCTCCCAGGGCCGCCAGAACTGAACATCGGCGGCGACAAAAGATCGAGTGCGCTCCGGCCCCCGCTCGGGCGAAGCCGCCGAGCGGACATGCGCTGTCACCAGAAAGGCATTGCCCATCGGCAGAATACTGTATAAAAATACAGTTAACAGTCGATCCGCCATGGGCCAGCCTTCTCCTTCCTCATCCCTCTCCTCCTTTTCTTTCGCTTCCGCCCGACACAAGGTCTGGCGCGGCGACGAGTTGGGGGCGGCCGACATGCCGGTGGTGGGCACGGGCCATCCGGCGCTCGACGCCGAACTGCCCGGCGGCGGCTGGCCGGTGGGCGCCATGACCGAGCTGCTGCAGGACCGGCCGCAGGCGCATGTCTGGCCCTTGCTGCTGCCTGCACTGGCCCGGTCGGTGGCAACGCGCGGCGGGCCGGTGGTGCTGATCGGTGCGCCGCACGAGCCTTTCGGGCCGGCCTTGGCGGCCGGTGGGTTGCCCACCGAGGCGCTCCTGTGGGTGCGCAGCGACGCCTCGGCGGCCCGGATGTGGGCCTGCGAACAGGCCTTGCGCTGTGCCGATGTCGCGGCCGTCATGGCCTGGCTGCCGCAGGCGCGGGTGGGCGAACTGCGCCGCCTGCAACTGGCGGCCGCGCAGCACGAGGCGCTGCTGTTCGTGATGCGGCCCGAGGCCGTGGCGCAGTCGGCTTCGCCGGCGCGGCTGCGCCTGCAACTGGTGGCGGCCGACGGCGGGCAGATGGACGTGCACCTGCTCAAGCGCCGCGGCCCGCCGCTCGCGCAGCCGCTGAGCTTGCCGGCCCGCAGCGAACGCATGACGGCGCTGCTGGCGGCCAGCCAGTGGCGGCGCCAGCGTCGCCAGCCGCAGGAGGCCGTCCAGACCGCCCCCGCCCAGGGCGCGACCATCGTGCGCCTCGATGTGCGCAGCAGGCGCAGAGAGGAGGTCGCCCATGCAGTGGATCGCCTTGCGGTGGCTGCCTGAAGACGATGCGGCGGTGCCTTCTTCCGACAGCGCTGCCTCCGTCCGGCCGGCCCCCGAACTGCCGCTTTCCCTCGAGGCCCTCGGCTGGTGGGCATTGCGCTACACGCCGCGCGTGGCCTGGCTCGACGAGGCGCTGGTGCTCGAGGTCTCGGCCTGCGAACGGCTGTGGGGCGGCCTGCAGCCCCTGATGCGCCTGATGACCGCCTGGAACCCGGTGCCCGGCAGCCGCCTGCAGAAAGTGCAGGGCGCCACCAGCCTGGTCGCGCTGGCCCGGCTGCGCCTGTTCGCACTCGGCCAGCAGCCGCCGGCCGACATCCCGTCGGCCCTGCCGCTGCACACGCTGACGGCCGCGCGCGAACATCTCGACGTGCTGGCCCGCATGGGCTGCCGCACCTGGGGCGACGTGGCAGCGCTGCCGCGCGGCGGACTGTCGCGGCGCTTCGGCGCGGCGCTGCGCGAGGCGCTCGACAGGGCCTGGGGCCTGCGGCCCGAGCGCCACACCTGGCTCACGCTGCCCGATGCCTTCGCGCAGAAGCTGGAGCTGCCCGCACTGGCCGAGAACGCGCATGAACTGATGTGGTCGGCCAACCGGCTGCTGGCTGCACTGCAGGTGTGGTTGCGCGTTCGCCAGCGCGGGGTGCTGGCGCTGGAACTGGAATGGACGCTCGACCTCAAGCGCTACAACGGCGTCGACCTGCCGCCGCATCAGCACATCACCGTGCGCACGGCAGAGCCCACGCAGGACATGGCGCACCTGCGCCGCCTGATGAGCGAGCGGCTCGCGCTCACGAAGCTGGCTGCGCCGGCGAGCTGGCTGCGGCTTCGCTCCATCGAGACCACGCCCTGGGCCGGCGCCAGCACCAGCTTCCTGCCTGAGGACAACCGCAAGGGCGACAAGCTGCACGAACTGGTCGAGCGGCTCAGCGCCCGGCTGGGCCCGCGCGAGGTGCTGGTGCCGGTGGCGCAGGCCGACCACCGGCCCGAAGGCATGCAGCGCTGGCAGCCGGCGCTGCGTCGTGCGACGGCATCGGGCGCCTGCGGCCTTCATCCCCACCTTCTCCCGAAAGGGGAAGGAGCCGGTGCACAGGGAGATACCCTGTATCCGCCCTGGCTGCTGCGCGAGCCCTTGCGCCTCGACATGCGCGACGGCCATCCCTGGTACCACGGCCGCCTGCGCAGTCTGGTCGGCCCGCAGCGGCTCGAAGCGGGCTGGTGGAGCGACAGCGGCAGGGGGGGCGACGACGAAGGCGGCCACCCGGCGGTGCGCGACTACTACGTCGCCGAGAGCCCCGAAGCGGGGCTGGTGTGGATCTTCCGCGAACGGCCATCGGGCTGCTTCACCTCCGGCGAGGTGCGCTGGTTCCTGCAGGGGCTCTATGCCTGAACACACCGACAAGCAGATGCAGGCGCGGCAGCCTGCGCGGCTGCATGCGCTGCCGCCCAGGCCCACCCCGCCGGTGCACGGCCGACACGGCCTGCCCGGCTACGCCGAGTTGCACTGCCTGACGAACTTCAGCTTTCAGCGGGGCGCCTCGACGCCGCAGGAGCTGGTGGCGCAGGCCTACCACCTCGGCTACCAGGCCCTGGCCATCACCGACGAATGCTCGGTGGCCGGCATCGTGCGCGCGCACGTCGCGCTGCGCGAGCATCCCGAGGCGATGGCCGACTGGGAGCGCACCAACCCCGACGAGCCGCCGCTCACGCGCAACCCGGGTTTCCGGCTGCTCTTCGGCAGCGAGTTCCGCTTCGAGCGCTTCAAACTGGTGGCCATCGCGCACGACCTCGAAGGCTGGGGCCAGCTCTGCGAATTCATCACCGCGGCGCGCACCGGCGATGCGCCCAAGGGCGCGTACCAGGTGAGCTGGGAGCGCAGCGATGTCGCGTCGCTGCAGCATTGCGAGATCCTGCTCGTGCCGCATCGTCCGCCGGGCGGCGCCATGGATGTCGCATCGATGTGCGCCGACGTGGCCGCCGCCAAGGCGCTCTATGGCGAGCACCTGTGGATCGCGGTCGAACTGCTCAACGAACTCGACGACGACCTGTGGCTGATGACGCTCGAAGAAGTGGGCGAGGCTACCGGCGTGCCCCTGGTCGCGGCCGGCGACGTGCACATGCACAAGCGCTCGCGCAAGCGGCTGCAGGACGTGGTCACGGCCATCCGCGAAGGCAAGCCGGTGGCCGAGTGCGGCTTCGCGCTGCAGGGCAATGCCGAGCGGCACCTGCGCTCGCGCATCCGGCTGGAAAACCTCTACCCGGCCGAATGGCTGTCGAACACGCTGACGGTGATGGGGCGTTGTCGCTTCGACCCCGACGACATCAAGAAGCACTACGCGTACCCGCTGGAGCTGCTGGGCAACGGCGAGACGCCGGCGCAGACGCTGGTGCGCAAGACCTGGGAGGGCGCGCTGACGAGGTATCCGCTCGAACGCTATGCGAGCGGCATTCCGGAGAAGGTCTGCCGGCAGGTCCAGCACGAACTCGCGCTGATCATCGAGAAGCACTACGAGATGTTCTTCCTGACGGTCGAAGACATCGTGCGCTTCGCCAGGGAGCGGAGCATCCTCTGCCAGGGCCGCGGCTCGTCGGCCAACTCGGCGGTCTGCTACTGCCTGGGCATCACGGCCATCAACCCGGACACGGGGCATCTGCTGTTCGAGCGCTTCCTGAGCCGTGAACGCAACGAGCCGCCCGATATCGACGTCGACTTCGAGCACCAGCGGCGCGAAGAGGTCATCCAGTACATCTACGACAAATACGGCCGCGACCGCGCCGCCATCGCCGCCGTGGTCATCTGCTACCGGTCCCGCAGCGCCCTGCGCGACGTCGGCAAGGCGATGGGGGTCAACGAGCGCCTGGTCGACGAGTTCGCCAAGGACCATTACTGGTTCGACCAGACCGTGCTGGTGGATCGCCTCGAAGAAGCGATGGAACGCACCGGCGTGCGCGAGAGCCTGCAGAAGCTGCAGCTGTGGCTCGAGCTCACGAATGACCTCAAGGGCTTTCCGCGCCACCTGAGCCAGCATGTCGGCGGCTTCGTGCTCACGCAGACGAAGCTCACGCGCCTGGTGCCGGTCGAGAAGGCATCCATGAAGGATCGCTCCGTGATCCAGTGGGAGAAGAACGACCTCGAGGCCATGGGCATGCTCAAGGTCGACGTGCTGGCGCTCGGCATGCTGAGCGCGATCAAGCGCGGGCTCGACGTCGTGAACCGCTGGCGCGGCACGTCGCTGGAGATGCATCACATCGCGGATGACGACCCGAAGGTCTACGACATGATCTGCGCGGCCGACACCATCGGCGTGTTCCAGATCGAGAGCCGGGCGCAGATGTCGATGCTGCCGCGCCTGCAGCCGCGCACCTACTACGACCTGGTGGTCGAAGTCGCCATCGTGCGACCGGGGCCGATCCAGGGCGGCATGGTGCATCCGTACCTGAAGAACCGCGAGAAAGAGCGCCGGGGCGAGCCGATCACGTACCGCTACCCCCAGTTGAAGGAAGCGCTGGGCCGCACGCTGGGCATCCCGATCTTCCAGGAACAGGTGATGCAGATCGCGATGGTCGCGGCCCGGTTCAGCTCCGACGAGGCCGATGGCCTGCGCCGAGCGATGGCGGCCTGGAAGCACACCGGGCACATCGAGAAGTTCCAGAGCAAGCTGATCGAAGGCATGGTCGACAACGGCTACGACCGGCCTTTTTCGGAAGCCATCTTCGAGCAGGTCAAGGGCTTCGGCGACTACGGCTTTCCCGAAAGCCACGCCGCCAGCTTCGCGCTGCTGGTGGTCGTGAGCAGCTGGCTCAAGTGCCACGAGCCGGCCTGCTTCCTGGCGGCGATGCTCGATTCGCAGCCCATGGGTTTCTATTCGGCATCGCAGCTGGTGCAGGACGCGCGGCGCCACGGCGTGGAGGTGCGGCCGGTCGACGTGACGCTGAGCGAACTCGACAGCACGCTCGAAGCACGGTCCCACGATGCGTCGCACCGGCCATCCGCCGATCCGCAGTACGCCGGGTTCCAGGGCCGGCCCGATCAGCCGGCGGTGCGTCTGGGGCTCAGGCGGATCGTTTCGCTCAGCGAGGCCGGTGCCAGGCGACTGCTCGAAGCCCGCACCTTCGCGCCCTTCGCCAGCACCGAGGACCTGGCCGTGCGCGCCGACCTCGACACCAAGGACATGGCCGCGCTCGCCGGCGCCGATGCCCTGATGCGCCTGTCGGGCCACCGCCGCCAGCAGGTGTGGGACGCCACCGCGACGCGGGGCGTGGGGGGGCGGGCGCCGGCCCTGCTCAAGGGCGTGCCGATCCACGAAGCACCGCTGCGGCTGCCCGAAGCGTCGGAGGGTGAGGAGATCGTCGGTGACTACGCGTCGCTCAACCTCACGCTGCGTCGCCACCCGCTCGCGCTGCTGCGCCCCCGCATGGCGCGCTTCAGGCTGCTGAGCGCGCAGGAGCTGAGCGACGTGCCGCATGGCCGCACGGTGCGCGCCTGCGGCATCGTCACCATGCGCCAGCGCCCGCAGACCGCCAAGGGCACGATCTTCGTGTCGCTGGAGGACGAGACCGGCATCGTCAACGTGATCGTCTGGCACGACGTGGTCGAGGCGCAGCGCGAGCCGCTCCTCAAGTCGAAGCTGCTGGCGGTGCAGGGCGTGTGGCAGCGCGACACGGCCAGCGGCGGGCAGGTGCGGCACCTGCTGGCCCAGCGCTTCAAGGACCTCACGCCCTGGCTGGGCCGGCTCGCCGAGGGGCGGCGCAGCCGGGACTTTCATTGAACGGGCGCCTCGGGCATCCCCCGAGTTGGCATTTGTGATCGGTTTGTGAAATCTGCGGCAGCGGAGGGTCCCGCGCGCGCGATCCCACACTAGGATCGATGGGCTGCCCATGCAACTCATCGAAAGCCGCCAACCCCAACTGCTCGTCGTCGACCACGACGGAACGTCGAGTGCGGCCCTCTGCGAGATGCTGGCCTCGCTCGGGTATGACCTGGCGCAGGCGGTCGGCCTCGAGGCAGCGTCGACCTGCCTGGTGGGCAGGAATGCCGACATCGTCCTCCTCCATGTCGGCCAAATCCCCACGGAAGGTCTCGGCTCGGCGATCTGCCGACTGCGGCAAGCGTCGGGAACGACCTGGATGCCTGTGCTGCTGCTGGCCGAGCGCGCCGACGAGTCAGCGGTGGCGCAGGCACTTCAAAGCGGGGCCGACGACGTGCTGATGCTCCCCATCGGGGGGGCGCTGCTCGACGCCAAGCTGACGCGGTGGTCGCACACGCTGCAGCGGCAGCTGTCGACGGCGCGCCTGGTGCAGCGGCAGCGCGACATCCAGGACAACATCCTGGATTCGGTCCTGACGCTCGATGAGGACGGCCGAGCCGTCGAAGCCAACCTGGCGGCCTGCCAGACCTTCGGCGGGGGCAGGCCGGACGCCCTCGTGACCCGGGACATCGCGACGGTGGCCGCCTGTGCACGCAACGCGCTGCTCGCAGGGGGGCGGATGTCGCTGCGGCGTGGCGACGGCACGCACTTCCAAGCCGACGTGTCGGTCAGCCAATGGATGGAAGGGGAGGGAACCCGCACGACGCTCGTCGTTCGCGACCTGACCGAACAACTGCGCATCGACCGCATGCGCGACGAATTCGTCGCCACGGTCAGCCACGAGCTGCGCACGCCCCTGACCTCGGTGCTGGGGGCCATCGGCCTGCTGACCTCGGGCGCCGCCGGCGCCCTGCCGATCCAGGCGATTCCCCTGGCCGCGGCGGTGCAGCGCAACGGGGTACGCCTGAGCAAGCTGATCGACGACATCCTCGACCTGACCAAGCTCGAGGGCGACCGGATGGCCTTGCGCCTCAAGGTGAAGCCGTTGGCGCGTGTCATCCAGGAGGCCATCAGCGCCAACCAGGGCTACGCCAGCGGCCTGGGCGTCTATCTGCGTGCCGAAATGGCAGAGCCGGCCCTGGCCGATGCGTTGGTGTCGGTGGACGCCGATCGCCTGCAGCAGGTGTTCGGCAACCTGCTGTCGAATGCGATCAAGCATTCGCCCCGCGGCGAAACGGTCGTGGTGCGGCTGAGCACGCGCTCGGACGGACTGTGCGTCAGCGTGTCCGACAACGGACCCGGCGTGGCGGCCGACTTTCGCCAGCGGCTGTTCGAGAAGTTCTCGCAGGAAGACACCAGCGACCGCCGTTCGCAGGGCGGTACCGGCCTGGGCCTGTACATCGCCCGCCTGCTCGTCGAGCAGATGGCCGGCCGCATTTCCGCCGACACGCCGGCATCCAGGGGCGCGACGTTCAGCGTGTGGCTGCCGCGAGCGCCTTCGGACGCGAACGTGTTCCCCGAAGCGCACGAACGTGCGCCCCCTTCGGCGACCTGGCCCACGGAGGATAGCCATGCAGGATAGATTGCGCCGCGTCATGTGCGTCGAGGACGACGCCGACATCCGGATGGTCCTGGAGTTCAGCCTGGGGACCGTCGGGGGCTACGAGGTCTGCATGTGCGCCAGCGGCCACGAAGCCGTCTTTGCCGCCCAGGTCTTCAAGCCCGACCTCATCCTGCTCGACGTGATGATGCCCGGACTGAGCGGCCCCGAGACGCTGGGCGCGCTGCGCGAACTGCCCGCCCTGGCGGGCGTTCCGAGCGTCTTCCTCACGGCCAAGGCCATGCCGGACCAGCTCGAGGAACTGATGCAGTACGGCGCGACCGGTGTCATCGTCAAGCCCTTCGACCCGATGCGCTTACCCCGCGACATCCTCATCTATTGGGAACATGGACGTGCGCACCACGCTGGTTGACCCCTTGCCCGAAGGAACCGCACAGGCCTTTTTTCGCATGCAGGTGCGCTTTGTCGACGGCCTGCCTGCCAGAGGGGCCGCCATTCATGCGGCGACGGACAACGCGCAGCGCGAGGCCCTGCTGCACCGATTGAAGGGCGCCGCCGGGAGCTTCGGCTTCGCTGCCTTGAGCAGTGCCGCGCACCGTGCCGAGGAGGCCGCCTCGCGCGCCGACGCGGCGGCCCTCGGCGCGGCCTTGCGCGACATCTCGACGGAAATCGAAGCGTTGACACGCGGCGATGCCGCTTCCCACCTGCATTCACCCTGAAAACAGTCCAGCATGAGAATCCATTCGACCGTCGTGGGCGACAGCACGCTCGTCATTCAGCTGCGCGAGGAAAGTCTCGACGCCAGCAACGTGCAGGTCTTCAAGGACGCGGTCCAGGCCCTGTTGAAACATCACGCGTGCGTGGTGTTCGATCTGGAGGGCGTCCGTTTCATCGACAGCTCGGGCATCGGGGCGCTGCTGTCGTGCATGCGCCAGATGCGCCAGCGGCAGGGCGAGATGCGGCTGTGCGGCCTGTCTGGCACCGTGATCGCCCTGTTCGAGCTGATGCGGCTGGACCGTGTGTTCAGCGTGTTCGCCACCTGCGCGGACGCCACCGACCTCGAAGCCTGCGGAGGTGCGCCGAGGCCATGAACCCGGCGAGCGCGTCTTCCGGCGCCGGTCGACGGTGGGGCCTTCGCGGGATGGCCGTTCCCCGATGAACGGGGCGAACGACCCGGTCGAGCAGTCGATGCGTGCGCGCGCGCGCCGATTCTGCGCGATCTGCCTGTGCCTCGGTGCCGTCGTGCTGGCGGTCTCGATCGGCGAGATCACCCTCGACTGGCGAGCCCTGGAGCGTGAAACCGCCGAGTCCCAGGGCATGTATGCGCGCGTGGCCGAGGGCCAGCTCGCCGCCACGCTGGAACTGGTCGAGGGCCACCTGCGCACGACCGGGGAAGCGGTCGAGCAGTGGCTGGCCGACGCCGATCCCGTGCGCAGCCATCGCCTCCTGGAGGAGGCGGTGCGCGGGCAGCCCGTGCTCAGGAGCATGTCGCTGCTGGACGCGCACGGCCGCGTGCTGGCCAGTTCGGACACGCACAACGTCGATGCCGTCGTTGCGCTGAGCGCGCTGGGCGCGTTGGGCGATGTCCCGTCGGCGGCACGGGGCCGGATCGGCCCGCTCTTCGCGGCACGCGATCTGCGGCAGCTCTCGGAGGGCGGCGCGCGGCCCGCGGGCGTGTTTGGCCTCCCGCTGGTACTGGCGACCCAGGGGCGCACGCGCCCCCCGATGCTGCTGGTGGCGGTGATCGACCCGGAGCGACTGGCGTCGGAGCAGAGCCAGCTCCTGGGCGACGCGGCGCCGCGCGAGGCCGTGATCTCGACCGATGGCCAGCTGGTGACGGCTGGCAGCAGCGTGCCGCTGGATGTCGGAAGCCGACCTTCGGGCCTGCCCGCCCTGCGCCTGGCGGGCACGGGCACCGGCCAGGGAAGCTACGCCGACAGTGGGCTGGATGGGGAACTGTCCATCGGCGCGTACCGAAGGCTGCGCGAATGGCCGCTGATCGTGGTCGTCGAACGCGCCTATGCCGAGATCCGGGACGAGATGGGGGCGCAGATCCGATGGGCCGTGGTCGGCGTCGTCGCTTCGCTGAGCTGCATCCTCATCGGTTACGTGCTGGTTCGCAGGGGCCACGCCAGCGAGCTGGCCGCGCACCGGAAGGTCGTGGGCCTGCTGGCGCAGGCGGCCGCCAACGAGCAGCGCTGGCAGTTCGCGCTGGAGGGCGCGGGCGATGGCATCTGGGACTGGAACCTCGTCACCAACGACTTTCACCATTCGGCCCGCGCTTCCTCGATGCTGGGCTACGCCGAGGGAGAGGTGGGCGCGCGGCTGGAGGATTGGGCCGCACTGATTCATCCCGAGGACAGCGCCCGTGTCCGCGCGGCACGGGTGGCGCACCTCGAGGGCAGGGCGCCGCTGGTGCACGAGGAGATGCGCGGGCGCTGCAAGGACGGCAGCTGGAAACAGGTGCTGATGCGTGGCATGGTCACGCAACGCGACGCGCAAGGCCGGCCCGTGCGGATGACGGGAACCCTGACCGACGTGACCGAGCAGCGCGCCGCGGAAGCCGCCCTGGCCATGAGCCAGGCGCGGCGCGAGGCCGTCCTCCAGAGTTCGCTCGACGCCATCATCACGATCGACGACAACGCGCGCATCGTGGATTTCAACGCGGCGGCAGAGGCCATGTTCGCGAGGCGTCGTGCCGATGTCCTACAGCAGCCGCTGCACGAGCTGCTGCTGCCACCCGAACAGCACGAACCCTTCCTGCGCGCCGGGCGAAGCTTCAGGCGCACGGTCGACTCGCCCTTGCTGAACCGCCGGCTGGAGGCGGCCGCCGTCCGGGCCGATGGCACGGTCTTCCCGATCGAGTTCAGCATGGTGGCGGTCGAGGTGGGCGACCAGCAGTGGTTCACGGCCACGATGCACGACATCTCGGAGCGAAAGCGGGTCGAGCGTGCGCTGCGCGACAGCGAGGCCCGCGCGCTCAACATCTTCGAGCAGGCCGCCGTGGGGGTGATCCAGCAGGCGGCCGACCGACGGTTTCTCCGCGTCAACCAGACCCTGTGCCGGATGTTGCAGTACACGCCCGACGAATTCATGCGCATGACGCCGGACGACCTGATCCACCCCGACGACGTGGCGCCCGGCGTCGAGGGCGTGGCCAGGTTCGCGCGCGGGGAGATCAGCAGCTTCGTGCAGGAAAAGCGGATCCGCCGCAAGGATGGCAGCTACCTCTGGGTGCGCCTGACCGCATCCATCGGGCACGACGCGCCCGGCCAGCCCTTCTACGTGATCGGGATCGTGGAAGACATCCAGTCGCAGAAGCTGGCGCAGCAGGAGCTGGACGCGGCACGCCGGCGCGAGGCGCAGTTCGCCATTCGTGTGCAGCAGGAACTGCTGGTGACGCCCGCACGCTCGGCGCTGCCCTGCGTGTGGCTGAGCAATTACACCCGCCCGTCCGATGGCGTCGACGGCGACTTCTTCGAGCTGCTGCAGCCGGGTCCGCACTGCGTGGACCTCATCGTCGGCGACGTGATGGGCAAAGGCGTCAACGCGGCCCTGATGGGCGCGGCGGTCAAGATGCAGCTGGCGCGCTCGCTGATCGAGCTCCTGACGACGGATGCCGGCGGCCTGGGCCTGGCCCCCGAGCCGGCCCGGATCCTGACGGCCGTGCACGACGCGATGACGCCGCATCTCCAGGCGCTGGATGCGTTCGTCACGCTGTGCTACGTGCGAATCGACCGCCGCGCCGGCACCCTGACCTGGGCCGGCTGCGGCCATGAGGAGCCGGTCCTGGCGACTGCCGACGGCGCATCGATCACGCTCCACAACCAGCAGCCTCCGCTGGGCGTGCTCGACGATGCCTGCTTCCACCAGGACACCCTGCCGGCAGGGCCGGGCGACTGCCTGCTCATGCATTCGGACGGCGTCTCGGATGCGATCGACGCGCAGGGGCAGCGCATCGGTTCGGCGCGTGTGCGCCAGACCTTCCTGCGGCTCGCACGCGGGCATGTCGCCCCGGGCGCGGTGCTCCAGCTTCTGCGGCACGAGATGCTCGATGGCGCCACGCTCACCGACGACACGACGCTGCTGGTGGCGCGCATCAGTGCGATCGACGACTGCGCCCGCATCGACCTGGCCTGTGACACCGCGTCGTTGCCGGCGCTGCGCCGGCTGGTGGAGACGCAGGCCCGCGCGGCGTCCGTGGACGAGATCGACCGGGGCCTCTTCGCGGTGGCCGTCACCGAGGTCTTCACCAATATCGTCCGGCATGCGACCGGCCTGCTCGACGGCGCATCGATCGAGGTGTTCGCGCATCGTGGCAGCGACCGCCTGACGATCGAGCTGGTCCATGTGGGCGACCCCTTCAGCCCCCCGCTGGAACTGCCCTCGACCCACTTCGAGACCTTTCCCGAGGGCGGCTTCGGTCTGGCGATCATCCGCAAAGCGGCCGACGAGGTGGTCTACGACCATCACGCCGGCGTGAACACCACACGCCTGACGATCGCCACCGACCGAACCCGAAGGCACGGATGGGGGATTCCGATCATTGGTGTGCCGACAATGGGGTCACTACACTGAAACCATGCACATCGCCCTGGTCGAAGACGACGAAGCGCAGCGTGAGCTGCTCGAACTCTGGCTCACCGGTGACGGCCGGAACACGGTCGCGTCGTATGGCACGGCGGCGGCCCTGTGCGCGGGGCTGGCCGCGGGGCGCTACGACATCCTGATCCTCGACTGGTTCCTGCCGGATGCGACCGGCGCGCAGGTGCTGGGCTGGGTGCGGCAGCATCTGGGCGGGGCCCTTCCGGTCATCGTCGTCACGGCCAGGGAAGACGAGGCGACGGTCGTCGCCGCGCTGGCGGCGGGCGCGGACGACTACGTCGTCAAACCGCCCAAGCCCCTGGAACTCCTCGCGCGCATCGACGCCGTCGTCCGGCGTGTGCAGCCCCCGGGCACGCAGGTCCTGCGCATGGGGGTCTACGAGATCGACATCGCCCAGCGCCGCCTGTTCGTGGACAACGTCCCCGTGGCGCTGACGCAGAAGGAGTTCGACCTGGCGGTGTATGTCTTCCAGAATCCCGCCAAGCTCTTCACCCGCGATCACCTGCTCAACAGGATCTGGGGCCTGAACGCCGACATCGACACCCGCACGGTCGACACCCATATCAGCCGATTGCGCAAGAAGCTCCGGCTCGACGGATCGACCGGCTGGAAGCTGGCCTCGGTCCACGGCGTGGGGTATCGCTTCGATCGGGCCGACGACCTCGTCGAGCCGGGGTGAGCGGGGGGGCGCTTCGCTGCTGGCTATCGGCATGCCGCGTCGGGACTTGAAGGGCGCGTGCCGCGCGCGTCGTGAAGAAATTCACGGTGACCGGAATGAGGCAGCAAGTTTGCATTTCGGTCACAAGTGAGCCGCGATGCCGTTATCCAATCGCACGCACCCCTCCTTCATCGACTCCACCGCACAGCGGCCTCGGCAAGAGCAACATCGTGAAAAAATTCGTCTTCGGCATCGCACAGCGGCTCTATGCGTTCTCGTTTCTTCTGATCGCCACCATGGTCGTTCTGGCGGTCCTGGCATGGAGCCAGCTGTCGAACGTGGAAGCGATCGCGCAGAACACGGGCAAGGTTCGTGTGCAGCAACTGCAACGCATCGCCAGCACGGAGCTGAGCATGTCGCAGATGGGCTTCTGGGTGCGGGAGGCCATGCTCGCGCGCGAAAAGACAATCAGGGATACGGCGCTCGGACAGCTGGAGACGCTCAAGCGGGTCGTCGACGCCAACGATGCGGCGTTCATGAACGACACGCCGCCGGCCGCCCGCGCTGCCTTCGGCATCTGGGGCGCGCTGGAGAACGAGTATTGGCCGATGCAGGCCAACCTGGTCAAGCTGATCCAGGCCGAGCAGCTCGACGAAGCGCGCAAGGTTCAGGCCGAGCAGACCGGCCCGACGCGGTTTCGCCTGAGCAAGTGGCTGGGCGAGGAGCGCCAGCGCCAGGAAGACATCCTGACCTCCGAGTTGGCGGATGTCGTGGCAGCTGCGGCCAAGACGCGCAGGCAACTGGTGGTCCTCTCCGCATTCATTGCCGCGGGTCTGATGGTGTTCGCTTTCTATCTGTCCATGGTGCTGCGTCGCCGGGTGGCGGCTTCCCTGGCGGTGGCGGATCGGGTGCGTGACGGCAAGCTGTCGACCGAGGTGGTGGATTCGGCGCGCGACGAGTTCAGTCCGCTGCTGGCGGCGATGAGCGCGATGCAGGCGGCGCTCAAGGGGGTGGTCACCACGGTGCGCGAGAACGCACGGGCCGTCGCGACGGCCTCGGGCGAAATTTCCGCCGGCAACCAGGACCTGTCGTCGCGCACCGAACAGCAGGCCAGCTCGCTGGAACAGACGGCCGCCTCGATGGAAGAGCTGACCTCGACCGTCAAGCAGAACGCCGACAACGCGCGCCAGGCCAATCAGCTGGCCGTCTCGGCGTCGGAAGTCGCCGTGCGTGGCGGCAGCGTCGTCAGCCAGGTGGTCGACACGATGAGCGCGATCAACACCTCGAGCAAGAAGATCGTCGACATCATCGCGGTCATCGACGGCATCGCCTTCCAGACCAACATCCTGGCGCTGAACGCGGCGGTGGAAGCCGCCCGTGCCGGTGAACAGGGCCGCGGCTTCGCGGTGGTCGCTTCGGAAGTGCGCAGCCTGGCGCAGCGCTCGGCGGCCGCGGCCAAGGAAATCAAGGTGCTCATCGACGACTCGGTCAGCAAGGTCGGTGCGGGCAGTGAACAGGTGAGCGAAGCCGGTCGCACGATGGACGAGATCGTCGGCAGCGTCCGCCGCGTCACCGACATCATGGGCGAGATCACCGCAGCCAGTCAGGAGCAGACCACGGGCATCGAGCAGATCAACCAGGCGATCTCGCAGATGGACCAGGTGACGCAGCAGAACGCTGCCCTGGTGGAGCAGGCCGCCGCGGCCTCGGGCTCACTGCAGGAGCAGGCCATGGGCCTGGTCGAGGCCGTCAGCGTGTTCGATCTCGGTACCTCCGATGGCGCGCCTGTCGTCCCCACGACGCCGGCGCGCCGTGCCCCGGCTGCGGGCTCGAGCCCGTCGAAAAAGCAGACGCCCAAGCCGTTGGCACCGACGGTGGGCGCGCGCCGCCTCCCGACGCCGGCCTCCCAGCCGTCGAAGAGCGAGTCGGCCGAGTGGGCGGAGTTCTGATGTTCGTGCGCGCCCGGTTCTTTTCCTGATCGAGAGTCACCCCATGCAGACACACGACATCGCCGCCGAGACGACCGGCGCTCCGCCGCAGCGCGATGCGGCCCCCTCGACGCTCGAATTCCTGTCGTTCAGGCTGGGCGACGAAGAATATGGAATCGATATCCAGAAGGTGCAGGAGTTGCGCGGCTATGACGCCGTGACCCGCATCGCCAACGCATCGGCGTTCATCAAGGGCGTGGTGAACCTGCGCGGGATCATCATTCCCATCATCGACATGCGCATCAAGTTCGACCTGGGTGAGCCGACGTACGACGCCTTCACCGTGGTGATCGTGCTGAACGTCGGCGGTCGCGTCGTCGGCATGGTGGTGGACAGCGTGTCGGACGTGATCACGCTGAGCAGCGAACAGATCAAGCCGGCCCCGGCAATGGGTGCGACGCTCGACACCGACTACCTCATCGGACTGGGCGCGCTGGACCAGCGAATGCTCATCCTGCTGGACATCGAGCGCCTGATGGCGAGCGACGAGATGGGCCTGATCGAGCGGCTGGCCGCCTAGGCATTCACACCGGGCGATGATGCCGAATTCCATTCGGCGGCCCGAGGCAATACAGACAACGACTCCTTCCAAACACATGATGACCATGGGACCCACGTTCTCGCAATGGAAACGTCTGACAGACGAATATCGACAGGGGCTGGAGGCACTGCGCCGCGGCGACACCAGCGGCTCGAAGCACATGATGCGTCTCGCGCGGGAAATCCAGTTGCTCGGTTTGCGCTGCAGCGGCCCGCTGCACATGGCCGAACCGGCGGATTGGTCCGCTTCGCAGCTGGAGGCGTTGGCGCCGCCAACCGAGCGGCCCGGCGTGGGCCAGCGCCTCGCGCGCATCTTCTCGACGATGCAGGCATGAGCGCCGAGCGTGCCGGCGATTCGCCGGCCACCGAATCGCATGCGCTGCCGTGGGCCGGCATGGGCATGGGCGAGCCCGATCTGGCCTACCTCCTGACGGCGCAGAGGCTGGTCAAGAGGGACAAGGCCGCGGCGATGTCCCGGCTTGGCATGCGCCCCGAGTTGGCCGAATTTCTGGAGCAGCTGTCGCCGAGCCAGTTGGCCCTTGTCGCCGCATCGAAGTGGCCATGCGACTTGTCGGCGGCCGGCATCGGCGCCTTCGAGCATTCAGATCGGTCGCATCGCATCGCTACAATTTGCGACTGAAGCCAGATGTTTCCTTGTCAGGAGGTCCAGCGAGACGACCCTCTTGACTTAAGGAAAACGCATGATTCCGTTCAGCGCCCTGGCCATGGCCAGCCGCGACCCTGGTGCCGCTCGCGCACCCGCCGCGCAGCTGGAGACGATGTACGGCAGCACGTCGGGCACCACCATCGCCAGCCCCAGCCTGGCCTGGGCCTGAATCAGGCAGCGGTCTGCGCTGCGTGGTTCTGGCGCGTGATGACCTGACCGGCGCGCGCGCCGCTGTGCGCGCCGTGCTGCCAGGTGATGGTGCCGTTGACGATCACGGTGTCGATGCCTTCGGCGGGCCGCGTCGGGGTCTCGTAGTTGGCGGCGTCGCGCACCGTGGCCGCGTCGAAGATCGTGATGTCGGCGTGGTGGCCGGGCTTCAGGGTGCCGCGCTCGTGCAGGCCGAAGTTGCGCGCGGTCAGGCCGGTCATCTTCCACACCGCGGTCTCCAGCGGGAACAGGCCGACGTCGCGGCTGTAGTGGCCGAGCACGCGCGGGAAGGTGCCCCACAGGCGTGGGTGCGGCTTGTCGCCGAGCGGGATGCCGTCGGAGCCGATCATGGTTTCGTCGAAGGCCAGCACGCGCTGCACGTCGTCCTCGTCCATCATGAAATAGATGGCGCTGCCGGGCTGCAGCCGCCGGGCGGCCTCGTCGTTGGGCACGCCCCATTCCTTCGCGATGTCGGCCAGGTCGCGGCCCGCGCATTCGGGATGCGGCTCGCTGCTGGCGATGAGCACGCGGCCCTCGAGCATGCCGCGGTCGGTGCGGATCATGGTGGAGCCCGCGGTGTACGGGTAGCAGTCGAGCCCGATGCACTGGTGCTTCATCGCTTCCTGGATGAAGGGCAGGGTGACCTTGGTCTTGCCGAAGTTTTGCGTGTTCTGCACCTTGTGGTGCGACACGACCACCGGGATGTCGAGCGCGCGGCCGATGAGGAAGGTCTCTTCGAGCGCCTCCATCACCTTGTCGCTCTCGTCGCGCATGTGCGTCACGTACAGCGCCTTGCGCGCGGCCAGCGGGCGGCTCACCTCGATGATCTCCTCGGTCGTCGCCTTGACGGCCGGCGGGTAGAAGGTGCCGGTCGACAGGCCGATCGCGCCGGCCTGCATCGCCTCTTCGACCAGCGCCTGCATGGCGGCGATCTCCTCGGCGCTGGCGACGCGGTCGAGGTTGTGGTCGCCCATGGTCACGGCGCGCAGGGTCGAGTGGCCGATCATCGCGGCCACGTTGACCGACGACGGCGTGGCGCGCAGCGCGTCGAGGTAGGCCCTGAAGGTGGTGAAGCGGCCTTCGACGGGCGAGTCGATCAGGCTCAGTGGCATGGGCAGGTCCATGTCGGCGCGCAGCGGGGCGGCGCTGATGCCGCAGTTGCCGGCCACCACCGTGGTCACGCCCTGCGACACCTTGAAGGGCATCGCCGACTGCGACAGCACGGCCTGGTCGTCGTGGGTGTGCGAATCGATGAAGCCGGGCGCGACGATGCGGCCGGTGGCGTCGAGCGTGGTGTCGGCCGTGTGGCCGGCGAGGTCGCCGATGGCGGCGATGCGTCCGCCGACGACGCCGATGTCGGCGGTGAAGCGCGGCGCCTTGCTGCCGTCGATGACGGTGCCGCCGCGGATCAGCAGGTCGTAGTGGGGGATCTCGGACATGGGGTTCCTTGCTCGGTGCGTGGGGTCAGCGGAAATGGCAGGCCACCTGGTGGCCTGCGGCGGATTCGGACGGCCGCTCGGTCAGCGCAGGCGCCTGCGTCTTGCAGAGGTCCTGAGCCAGCGGGCAGCGCGTGTGGAAGCGGCAGCCGCTCGGCGGGTTTGCCGGGCTGGGCGGATCGCCCTGCAGCAGCATCCGCCGGGCCGGCGTGCGTGGGTTGGGCACCGGCACGGCCGACAGCAGGATCTCGGTGTACGGATGCCGCGGCGCCGAGAACAGCGTGTCGCGGTCGGCCACCTCGACGATGTGGCCGAGGTACATCACGGCCACGCGATGGCTGATGTGGCGCACCACCGCCAGGTCGTGCGCGACGAAGAGGTAGGCGATGCCGAACTCGGCCTGCAGGTCCATCAGCAGGTTCACCACCTGCGCCTGCACCGACACGTCGAGCGCCGACACCGGCTCGTCGCAGACGATGAGCTTCGGGTTGAGCGCCAGCGCCCGTGCGATGCCCAGGCGCTGGCGCTGCCCGCCGGAGAACTCGTGCGGATACTTCTTGACTGCCTCGGGGCGCAGGCCGACCTTGCCGAAGAGCCACTGCACGCGCTCGCGCCGCTCGGCGGCCGAGTTCATGCCGAAGTTCTTCAGCGGCTCGGCCACGATCTCGCCGGCCGGCAGGCGCGGGCTCAGCGAGGCGTAGGGGTCCTGGAAGATGATCTGCACGTCGCGGCGGCGCAGCCGCATCTGCTCGGGGCCGAGCGTGGTGAGCTCCTCGCCGTCGAGCTGCACCGAGCCCGAGGTGGGTTCGATCAGCCGCATCACCGACTTCGCGGTGGTCGTCTTGCCGCAGCCCGACTCGCCGACCAGCGACAGCGTCTCGCCGCGCGCCACGGTGAAGGACACGCCGTCGACCGCCTGGATCGGCGGCTTGCGCGGCGCGAGCCAGCGCTTGGGTGCGATGTAGTGCTTCTTGAGGTCGACGACCTTCAGCAGCGTCGATGCCGTCATGCCATCACCTCGTTCGTGCGCTCGATGCGACCTTCCTCGACCGCGAAGCAGGCGACGACGTGATCGCCGCCTTGCAGCGTCAGCGCCGGGATCTCGCTGCGGCAACGCGCCTCGGCATGGCCGCAGCGTGCCGCGAAGGCGCAGCCGCGCCGCGGCTCCTGCGGCGAGGGCACCAGCCCCGGGATCTCGGCCAGCCGCTTCGTGTGGGTGTTCATCGACGGCATCGACGCCATCAGCGCGCGGGTGTAGGGGTGCAGCGGCCGGTCGAACAGCTCGATCACGTCGGCCTCCTCGACCTTGCGTCCGGCGTACATCACGACCACGCGGTCGCAGCTCTCGGCCACCACGCCGAGGTCGTGCGTGATCATCACGACGCCCATGCCCAGCTCCTTCTGCAGGCGGCGGATCAGTTCGAGGATCTGCGCCTGGATGGTCACGTCGAGTGCGGTCGTCGGCTCGTCGGCGATCAGCACCTCGGGGTTGCAGGCCAGCGCCAGCGCGATCATCACGCGCTGACGCATGCCGCCCGACAACTGGTGCGGGTACTCGTTGACGCGGCGTTCGGGCTCGGGGATCTGCACCACGCGCAGCATCTCGACGGCGCGCGCCAGCGCCTCGGCGCGGTTGAGCTTCTGGTGCACCTGCACCGTCTCGGCGATCTGCCGGCCGACGGTGAGCACCGGGTTGAGCGAGGTCATCGGCTCCTGGAAGATCATCGAGATGCGGTTTCCGCGAATCTGGCGCATCTCGCGTTCGCTCAGCTGCAGCAGGTCGGTGCCGCGCAGCCGCACGCTGCCGCTGATGCGCGCGGGCGGCGTCGGCAGCAGCCGCAGGATCGACAGCGCCGTCACGCTCTTGCCGCAGCCGGACTCGCCGACCACGCCCAGCGTCTGGCCGGCGCGCACGGTGTAGCTCACGCCGTCGACCGAGCGCGCCGGGCCGGTGAGGGTGTCGAAGTGGGTGCGGAGGTCGTCGACCTCCAGCAGCGGCTCGCCGACGGCGAGGGCAACGCGGGACATCGTGTTTGTCGTTGTCATCGTGGAAAGCTCGCCATCACAGTTGTCGCGCAAGGCGCGGGTCCAGCGCATCGCGCAGGCCGTCGCCGAGCAGGTTGATGGCCAGCACCGTCGCCGCCAGCAGGATGCCGGGGTACAGGATGATGTGGAAGGCCACGGCGACGAAGTTGCGGCCCTCGGCCATCATGTTGCCCCAGCTGGGCGTCTGCGCCGGCACGCCCACGCCCAGGAAGGACAGCGCGGCCTCGGTCAGCACCGCGGCGGCGGCGACGAAGGTGGCCTGCACGATCAGCGGCGCCACCATGTTGGGCAGCACATGGCGCGCCAGGATGGTCGGCAGGCGCGTGCCGACCGCGTGCGCAGCCTCCACGTAAAGCTGCTCGCGCAGCGTGAGCGCCAGCGAGCGCACCAGCCGCACCACGCGTGGAATCTCCGGGACGGTGATGGCGACGATCACGGTCGTCAGGCTGGCCTGCGTGACCGCCATCAAGGCGATGGCCAGCAGGATGCCGGGGATCGCCATCAGGCCGTCCATCACCCGCATGACGAAGCCGTCGGTCCAGCGCACGAAGCCGGCGGTGAGCCCCAGCAGCACCCCCAGCACGGTGGCGAGCGCGCCGACCGACAGGCCGACGATCATCGACACCCGGCCGCCCCACACGGCGCGGCTGAACACGTCGCGGCCCAGCGCGTCGGTGCCGAACCAGTGCTCGGACGACGGCGGCTGCATGCGCGCCAGCACGTCCATGTCCTGCGGGTCGTGCGTGGCGATCCACGGCGCGAAGACCGACAGGGCCGCCATGGCCAGCAGCAGCAGCGCGCCGACGATCAGCGTCGGGTGCTTGCGCGCCCAGCGAAAGCGCGGCAGCACGAAGGGCGCGTCGTCCGGGGGCGCCGTCGCCGCCGGGGTGGTCGTCGTGGTCATCGGGGGCAGGGCGGACATCGTCAGTATTGGATTCGGGGGTCGAAGAGCCGGTAGCTCAGGTCGATCAGCAGGTTGATCAGCACGTACACGCCGGCGGAGATGAGCAGCACGCTCTGGATCACCGGATAGTCGTGGCGCTGCACCGAGTCGATCACCAGCCGGCCGACGCCGGGAATGGCGAACACCGTTTCGGTGACCACCACGCCACCGATCAGCAGCGCGATGCCCACGCCGATGGTGGTGGCGATCGGGATGGCCGCGTTGCGCAGCGCGTGGCCCAGCACCGGCAGCACGCCCAGGCCCTTGGCGCGCGCGGTGCGGATGTAGTCCTCGTGCAGCACCTCGAGCACGGTGGCGCGCGTCATGCGCGTCACCAGCGCGATGTAGACCAGCGCGAGGTTGACGCAAGGCAGCACCAGGCCGCGCAGCCATTCGCCCGGGCTGTCGGCCAAGCGCGTGTAGCCCTGCACGGGGAACCACGGCAGCTGGATCGCGAAGGCATAGACCAGCAGGTAGCCGACCAGGAACACCGGCAGCGAGAAGGCCAGCACCGCGAAGAGCATGACCAGCCGGTCGATCCAGCTGCCGGCGCGGTAGGCCGCCAGCGTGCCCAGCGGCACCGCGACCAGCAGCGTGAGCAACATGGTCAGCGCGGCGATCGAGACCGTCGGCTCCAGCCTTTGGGCCAGCAGTTCGGACACCGGCACCTGCGTGAAGATCGAGGTGCCCAGGTCGCCGGTGGCCAGCCGGCCGAGCCACAGCACGAACTGGCGCCACAGCGGCTGGTCGAGCCCGAGCGCGATGCGCAGCTTGGCGATGTCGTCGCCGGTGGCGAGGTCGCCGGCGATGAGCGCGGCCGGATCGCCCGGCGACAGGTGGATCAGCAGGAACACCACGACCGCCACCACCGCCATGACGGGCAGGGTGGCGACGAGGCGCCGGAGGAGATAGCCCATGGTCGTGCGTTCCCGGCGTGCGTCTTACTTGTCGAGCGCCCAGACCACCGGCATGCCGGCCCACAGCTTGTCCAGGCCCTTGAGGCTGGACCGTGCGGCGTAGGCGGCCGAGTACTGGCCGGCGCTCACGTAGGGCACGGCTTCGTAGGCGCGCTTCTGGAAGGCGTCGAGCAGTTCCCGGCGCTTGGACGGGTTCGTCTCCTTGATCCACGCGGTGCGCAGTTCGTCGAGCGGCTTGTCGCAGGGCCAGCCCGGCAGGCTGTTGCCGCAGGCCGCGCTCAGGTAGGCGTTGGTGATGGGCGAGTTGACGTCGAACTCGCCGGCCACCGTCACGTAGATGTTCCAGCCGCCGGCGTCGGGCGCGTCCTTCTTGGCGCGGCGTGCACCGATGGAGGCCCAGTCGGAGTTCTGCATGTCGACGTTCATGCCGATGCTGCGCATGGTCTGTGCCGCGACCAGCGCTTCGGCGTTCAGGTAGGTCACGTCGGTCGGCACCAGCAGCACCACCTTCTCGCCCTTGTAGCCCGACTCGGCCAGCAGCGCCTTGGCCTTGGCGATGTCGGGCTTGCGGTAGGGCTCGGCACCGGCGGCGGTTTCGTTCGGGCCGCCGCAGATAAAGTAGGTGGCGCAGTAGGTGATGCGCATGTCCAGCGGGTAGCCCATGCCGGCGGTGAACTTCTCCTGGTTGGTGGCCATCAGCAGCGCCTGGCGCGCCTTCGCGTTGTTGAAGGGCGGGTACATGTGGTTCAACACCAGGAAGCCCTGCCAGTTGCCGCTGGCCGCGACCTTGATGTTGGGGTCGGTGCGCAGCGGCGCGATGTAGTCCGGCGGCACCTGCTCGATGATGTCCACCTCGCCGCGCTTGAGGGCGGCGATGGCGCTGTTGGCGTCGGGCAGGTAGAGCCATTCGACGCGATCGAAGTGGCTCTTCTTGCTGCCTGAGAGACCGCTCGGCGGTTCGCTGCGTGCCACGTAGTTCGGGTTGCGCACGAACACCGCCTTGTTGCCCGGCACCCATTCGTCGCGCTTGAAGATGAAGGGGCCCGAGCCCAGCACTTCGGGCAGCGGCGACGTGGCCGGCATCTTGGCCAGCCGCTCCGGCAGGATCACCGGCGGAAAGCCCGAGGGCTTGGCCAGTGCGTCGAGCACCATGCCGAAGGGCTCGTCGAGCGTCAGTGTGAAGTTGCCGGCGTCCACGGCCTTCCAGACGGCCCCGGCGTTGCCCATGGCGCGGCCCAGGCTGTCGCGTGCGCCCCAGCGCTGCAGCGATGCGACGACGTCGGCGGAGGTCACCGGGCTGCCGTCGGAGAACTTGAGCCCCGGGCGCAGCGTGAAGCTCCACTGCTTGCCGTCCTTCGAGGTGGTGTACTTGTCGACCATCTGCGGCTGCGGCTTGCCGCTCGCGTCCTGCGCGAACAGCGTGTCGTAGACCATGTAGCCGAAGTTGCGCGAGATGTAGGCGGTGGTGAAGGTCGGGTCGAGGATCTTCACGTCGGCGTGCGCCACGACCTTGAGCGTCTTGGTCTGGGCCAGCGCGGGGAGGCTGGCCCCTGCGAGCGCGAGGGTGCCCAGGGCGAGGGCGGCGAGCGTGCGTCGTTTCATCTGCGGTTCTCCGGAAGGTGGCGAAAGAAGGGAGGGGTCAGGCGGTGGCGTCCAGCGGCCATTTCGGGCGGCGCGCCTTGCGGTAGGGCAGGGTCCTGAGGTCGAGCGTCACCGCGCCCGGCGCACCGACGTAGATGACATGCCTGGCGACCTGCGAGAAGGACGCGTAGAAGTGCTGCGAGGACTTGACCACGATGATCTTCTTGGCCGCCAGGTCGCAGCCCAGCTGCGTGAAGACGTCGGTGCCCATCGCCTGGTTGCGCAGCGTGATCAGCACGATCTCGATGCCGTCGGCCTCCAGCAGCGCGCAGTCGCCCAGCGGCACGGGGGTGTTGGCCAGCCCGGTCATCACCATGTCGGGGTGCAGTGCCTTCACGGTGCAGTGCAGGTCGATCGGCGGGCCCGACATCGGGCTGATCTTGCCGCCGATGCGCAGGTCGAGCCGCGCGCCTTCGCCCGCCTCGAAGGCGATGCGCACCGCGATCGGGTCCCACATCGGGCCGATGGCCGCGTTGCGGATGCCGCGCTCGACCATGCGGCGCAGGATGAAGGTGCTGTCGCCGGCCGCGCCGCCGCCCGGGTTGTCGGCACCGTCGGCCAGCACCACCGGGCCGCCGTCGAAGGCGAGCGCCTCGTCGAGCGAGGCGTCGATGTCGGGGTAGCGCACCGACAGGGCCTCACGCATGCCGATGAGTTCGTCGGCGAGCGTGCGTGCCAGCGCCTGCGCGCCGGCCGGGTCGCCGTCGGTGTAGACCAGCAGCTTGGTGCCCATCTCGGGCACGTCGCCCCAAGGGAAGCCGTGGGCGACCGAGATCGACAGCACGCCGTCTTTTCCTTCGAGGGCCTGCAGCCGGTCGACATAGCCGCGCGCCGGTTCGCGCGAGGTGTGCATCGTGACGGCCATCTCGCAGTCGACCAGCGCGGCCACCGGGGCGATCTTCTTCTCGACCATCGCAGCGCACAGGTCGACCAGTTCCAGCGCGCGCTCCAGCACGTCGGTGTGCGGGTACTCCTTGAAGGCGATCAACAGGTCGGCCTGCGCGACCATCAGCGGCGTGAGGTGGCTGTGCGGGTCGAGTTCGGCGCCGACCACCACGTCGGGGCCGACGATGGCGCGCACCCGTTGCAGCAGGTCGCCTTCGCAGTCGTCGTAGCCGTCGGCCACCATCGCGCCGTGCAGGCCGAGCACCACCATGTCGACCGGCAGCGCAGCGCGCAGGTCGGCCAGCAGCTCCTCGCGCAGCGTCTCGTAGGCGTGGCGCGTGGTCGTGCCGCTGGGCTGCGCGCCGGCCACCATGCCTTCGACCAGGTCCCAGCCCCGGTCCTGGCCGCGCAGGCGCGCCGCCCACAGCGGGCCCGAGAAGAAGGTCATCTTGTCGGGGTGCTGGCCGGCGGCGAAGTAGCCGCGGTCGCGAAAGGAGGCGATGCCGGTCGGCATCGGGCCGAAGGTGTTCGTTTCGGTGGCGAGGGATCCGCTGAAGACGCGCATGGTGAACTCGATGTGTGGGAGATGAACGGGCAGCGCGTCAGGCGGCGCTGGACGGGGGCTCGGCCTTGGCGCGCTTGGCATTCAGGCGCGCCGGGCTCAGCATCTGGGCCGTGAGCCCGAAGGCGGCGATGCGCTCGGGCAGCGGCAGGCCGCGGGCCAGGGCGGCGCAGGCCTCGCCCATCGCGGCCGAGGTCTGGATGCCGTAGCCGCCTTGCGCCGCGACCCAGAAGAAGCCCGGCACGTCGGGGTCGAAGCCGCCGACCAGGTCGCCGTCTTCCACGAAGGAGCGCAGCCCGGCCCAGGTGCGCGTCGGGCGGCGCACGGTGAGCGTGGTCATTTCCTCGATGCGGTGGATGGCCAGGGCGATGTCCAGTTCTTCGGGCTGCACGTCCTGCGGCTCGACCGGGTCGGCGTTGGCGGGCGAGCCGAGCAGCATGCCCGCGTCGGGCTTGAAGTACCAGTCTTCGTCGAGGCCGGCCGTCATCGGCCAGGCGGCGGTGTCGACGCCTTCGGGCGGCGCGAAGATGAAGGCGGAGCGGCGGCACGGCTGCAGGCCGATGGGCGCGACGCCGGCACGACGGGCCACCACGTCGGCCCAGGCGCCGGCGGCATCGAGCAGCACGGGGGCTTCATACGTCGCGCCGCTGGCCTGCACGCGCCAGACGTCGCCGATGCGTTCGATTGCCGTGGCTTCGGCGTCGCAGACCACCCGGCCGCCGGCGCGCCGCAGGCCGCGCAGGTAGCCCTGGTGGATGGCATGCACGTCCATGTCGGCGGCGTCGGGCTCGAACACGGCGCCCATCACCTGCTCGGACCGCAGTACGGGCACCAGGGCGCAGGCGCCTGCGCTGTCGAGCAGCCGGGCGTGCGGCGTCATGGCGCGCAGCACGTCCCAGTGCGCGGCGAGCAGCGCGTCCTGCCCGTGCACCGCGACCATCATCGCGCCGCGCGGCGACAGCACGGGGTGCTCGCTGAAGCCCTCGGGCGGCGACTGGAGGAAGGCGCGGCTCGCCATGGTGAGCGCGCGCACCTGCGGCGTGCCGTAGCTTTCCATGAAGAGCGCGGCCGAACGGCCGGTGGCGTGGTAGCCGGGCTGCGACTCGCGCTCGAGCAGCAGCACGCGGCCATGCGGTGCCAGCCAGTAGCCGACGGACGCTGCGGCGATGCCGCCGCCGATGATGAGGAAGTCGACGCTGTCGATCATGGGACGGGAGGGTGATGGCGCGTGGTGCGTCCGGGCTTCGATGGCGTGGCAGTCTAGTCACAATTTGCGTATATGCAAATACATTTGCGCAGAACGCCCTGAAGATCACGGCAGTCTGCTTTGGTGCATTTGCGCTTCTGCAATTTGCATATACGCAACTTTCAGGCCAGAAATCGCCCGGCCGTGTGCCGTCCGCCGGGCTGGCGCTGGCAGAATCATCGTTCGTACAGGCATTCATGAAAAGTCCCCAGAAACCCCCGACGAAGGCCGTTGCCCGCGCTGCAGAGGCTGCACCGCACACCCTGGACCGCGTGGCTTTCGGCAAGCGCCTGCGCGCCGCACGCAAGCAGTTCGGCTGGACCCTGGCGCATGTCGCGGAGCAGTCGGGCGTCTCCATCACCACCATCTCGCGCGCCGAGCGCGGGCAGCTCGCGCTGAGCTACGAGAAGTTCTCGGCGCTGGGGCGCACGCTGCGCATGGACATGGGCGCGATGTTCGCCGAGGCCGGTACCCAGGCGCGCCGCCTGGACCGCCCCATCGTCACGCGCGCGGGCGAGGGCGTGACCTACCGCGGGCTCTCCATCGCCTACCAGTTCCTCGGGACGCAGGCCCTGGGCAAGCAGATGAGCCCGATCCTCGGCACGGTGCACGCGCGCAGCATCACCGGCCCGGAAGACTACGCGCGCCACGACGGCGAAGAGTTCGTCTACATCCTGAGCGGCGCGGTCGAGGTGCACTTCGAGGACGGCGAGGTGGTGCATCTGGCGCGGGGCGACATGCTGTATTTCGACAGCCGCATCGGCCATGCCTATGTCACGGTCAGCCGGCAACTGGCCCGCACCATCGGCGCCTGCACCAGCGAGAGCAACCTGATGCTGTCGGCGCGCGAGGGCGGCGTGCGCGAGGTCCAGCGGGCGGAACCGGCCGCCGCGCGGCGCAGGCGCTGAGAGGCTGAGACCGCGGCGCTTGTCTTTTGTCACCCTCCGGCGCTCGCTTCGAGGGCCTCTTTTCGCTAACCTTTGCCGATGATTGCCTTCGCCCCGCAGCGCGCGGCGGCCGGTGCGCCCATCGGCCCGCCGCCGCCTGCGCCGGACCTCCCGGTCCCGCCCAGCCCCCCGGTTCCTTCGATCCCGCCCCCGGAGGGTGATCCGCCCGCCGTGGTGCCGCCCGTGACCGACCCCGGCTGGCCGGCGCCGGTGATCGAGCCGCCGCCCGGCGACATCGTGCTGGGCCGTGCGCACGCGCGGCGCCTGCGCGACATCTACCGCTCGGCCGGCTGGCCCTGCGGCGACCCGGTCGAGGTCGACCTGCTCGCCGCCGGGCTGCTGGAACGCCAGCGCTCGGCCTTCGGGCACGAGACGCTGCGGGTGACCGACCGGGGCATCGCCCACATCGCCAGCTCGCTCGTCGTGAACCGCGCCGCGCTGTCGGCGCACGAGGCGCTCGTCGAACAGGTGGCGCGCGAGATGACGCGCAGCGGCCGCATCGCCTGGCGCGGCCTCGGCCTGCGCGCCCGGCTGCCGGCGGCGGAGCCGGGTGGCAAGGCACGCTGGTGTATCGCGCGGCCCGACGTCTTCTCGATCCGCAACACCAGCGTGGAGGCCTATGCGCAGCCGGTCGTCCACGAGATCAAGGTGCGGCGCGCCGACCTGATGGCCGACCTGCGCAAGCCCGACAAGCGCGCGGCCTACCTCGATTTGGGCGGCGAGTGCTGGTACGTGCTGGGGCGCGACGCGCGCGACCGCCCGATCGCCACGCCGGAGGAAATCCCGGCGGAATGCGGCGTGCTGGTGCTCGAGGGTGGCCGTCTGGTCGTGATGCGGCCCGCCGTGCATCGGGCCCAGGCCCGCATGCCCTTCGGCCTCTGGATGGCGCTGGCCAAGGCCCAGCCCGTGGCGGGCTTCGATGAGGACGCCCAGGGGCTGCTCTGCGGCGAGGGTTGAACGACCGTTGGTTCACCGTTTGTCGGATGGACTTGCGGAAATTGCTTCAAAACGTAAGATCGCCGGCCCACCCTCGACGGTGCGGCAACGACGCCGCGAATTGCCAGGAGCTGCCCCGCCATGCAACCGGTTCTCGAGTTCATCCAGCGCCACGAGCGTTCGTACACCTACAGCGTCCGTGCGCCCCACAAGAGCACGGTGCCCCGGGAGGCGTGCTACGTGGACCTCGGGCTGACCTCGCTCGCCGCCTGCGTGTTCGATGCGGCCCAGGCGCTCAGCCCCAACTTCCCGCGGGCGCATATCTCGTACCAGGGGGTGTGGATGGGCGAGATCGAGGTCAGCCGGCTGCGCGCCTGCTCCGAATTCATCGCCCAGCAGCTCAAGGCCGAGTACGCGCGCCGCAGCGTGGCTGAATCGGCCGTGCCCGCCGCTGCCGCCGGCTGAGCCAGGCGGCCGGCGAGCCACCTTTTTTCATTCAAGGGCCGAGGCGGGCCCGAAGAACTCGTAGCGCACCTGCCGGTCGGGCACGCCCAGCGTGCGCAGCGAGCGCTGCACCTGCTGCATGAAGGGCTTGGGTCCGAGGAAATAGGCATCGATGTCGCGCACACCCTCGGCCGCAGCCGGCAGCCATTGCGCCAGGGAGGCGGCGTCGATCCGGCCGACGGCATGCGGCGCCACCCCCACGTCGTCGGCGGCCGGCGCCTCGTCGTAGCAATAGAAGCGCTCCAGATGCGGGTGCTTGTGGGCCAGCGCGTCGATGGCGCGGCGGAAGGCATGCACCTTGTGCGAACGCGCGCAGTGGATGAAGCGCACCGGCCGAGACGGCGTCCGGGCCAGCGCCGTCTCGAGCATGGCCAGCGTCGGCGTGATGCCGACGCCGCCGCTGATCAGCACCAGCGGCCGCTCGCCGTCGGCCAGCGTGAAGCCGCCCGATGGCGGGAACAGCTCGACCACGCCGCCGACCTCCACCTGGTCATGCAGATGGTTCGACACCCGCCCACCGGGCTCGCGCTTCACGCTGATGCGGTAGCTGCGGCCGTTCGGCGCCGCGGACAGCGAGTAGTTGCGGCGCACGTCCTGTCCGTCCACGTCGAGCCGCAGGCCGATGTACTGGCCGGGCGCGAAGTCGAGCACCGGCTGGCCGTCGACCGGTTCGAGGTAGAAGGACGTGATCTCGGCGCTCTCCGCTTCCTTGCGGGCCACGCGGAAGGCCCGCGCGCCGCGCCAGCCGCCCGGTGCCGCCGCCTTGCGGTCGTACTCGGCCGCCTCGGCGCCGATCAGGATGTCGGCCAGTTGCCCATAGGCGGCGGCCCAGGCCTCGATCACTGCGTCGGTCGCGACCTCGGCGCCCAGCACCTCGCGGATCGCGCGCAGCAGGCAGGCGCCCACGATCGGGTAGTGCTCGGGCAGGATCTGCAGCGCCACATGCTTCTGTACGATTTGCGTCGCCAGGTCGCCCAGTGCCTCGAGCCGGTCGATGTTCTTCGCGTACATGAGCACCCCGTTGGCCAGGGCGCGCGGCTGCTCGCCGCTGACCTGGTTGGCCTGGTTGAAGAGCGGGCGGACTTCCGGATGCTCGGCCAGCATGATCTTGTAGAAGTGCGTGGTCAGGGCCTCGCCACCGGTCTCCAGCAAGGGGACGGTGGCGGTGACGATGGCTTTGTGCGCGGTGCTCAGCATGGAATCCTTGGACGGTGGGAGTAGGGCTTTCTCAGTGCAATCGCCGTTCCAGCGCGGGTTTTCAGGAGAATCAAGGACTTAGCGCCGATGGGTGTCGTTGTGACATGGTTCGATTCATGTCTGGATGACATCGCCAATGTCCTGATGACAACAAAACCTTTGCTGCACGCCCTGATTCCCCTGGTGGGCGACCTCGCCCGCGACCTGCCGGCGGCCGAGCGCTACCGGCGCCTGCTGCACGCCCTGCGCGCGCTCCTGCCCTGCGACGCCGCCGCGCTGCTGCGGCTCGACGGCGAGGTGCTGGTGCCGCTGGCCGTCGACGGGCTCGGTGCCGACACGATGGGGCGGCGCTTTCGCATCGACCAGCACCCGCGCTTCGCTGCGTTGCTGCAGGCCGGCGGGCCGCTGCGCTTCCCGGCCGACAGCCCGCTGCCGGACCCCTACGACGGGCTGGTCGACGGGGTGGACGGCCACTTGCCGGTGCACGACTGCGTCGGCTGCGCCGTGCACCTGGACGACCGGCCCTGGGGCCTGCTGACGCTCGACGCGCTCGACCCCGACCGATTCTCCGAGGCCGACCTGGCCACGCTGCAGTCCTTCGGCCATCTCGCCGCCGCCACGGTCAGCGTGGCCGGCCGCATCGCGCAACTCCAGTCCCGCGTCGAGCGCGAGAGCCTGCGCGCCGAGGGCTTCCGGCAGGCCGCAGCGCCACGCGCCCGCAGCCTGATCGGCCGCAGCCCGGCGCTGCGCGAACTGCTCAAGCAGATCGGGCTGGTCGCCGGCAGCGACCTGCCGGTGCTCATCCAGGGCGAGACCGGCGTCGGCAAGGAACTGGTCGCCGAGGCGCTGCACGCCGCGTCGTCGCGCGCGGCGCGGCCGATGATCAGCCTCAACTGCGCCGCGCTGCCCGACACGCTGGTCGAGAGCGAGCTCTTCGGCCATGTGCGCGGCGCCTTCACCGGGGCAGTGGGCGAGCGGCCCGGCAAGTTCGAGCTGGCCCATGGCGGCACGCTCTTCCTCGACGAGGTCGGCGAACTGGCGCTGCCGGTGCAGGCCAAGCTGCTGCGCGTGCTGCAGAGCGGGCAGCTGCAGCGGCTGGGCTCCGACCGCGACCACCACGTCGACGTGCGCCTCATCGCGGCGAGCAACCGCAACCTGGCCGACGAGGTGCGGGCCGGGCGGCTGCGCGCCGACTTTTACCACCGGCTCAGCGTCTATCCCTTGCCGGTGCCACCGCTGCGCGAGCGCGGGCGCGACGTGCTGCTGCTTGCCGGCTTCTTCCTGGAGGAGAGCCGATCACGCCTCGGGCTGGGCGGGCTGCGGCTCGACGCCGGCGCGCAGGCCGCGCTGCTCGCCTACGACTGGCCGGGCAACGTGCGGGAGCTGGAGCATCTGCTCGGCCGCAGCGTGCTGAAGGCGCTGGGGCGCCACGCGCAGCGGCCGCGCATCCTCAGCCTGGAGGCGGTCGACATGGACCTGCCGGGCCAGGCCGGTGGCGCGCTGGTCGACGTGGCCGACGATGCCGTCGCCGCGTCGCCGCCGACCGCAGCGTTGCGGCAGGGCGAGGGCCACAGCCTGCGCGATGCCGTGCAGGCCTTCGAGCGCACGCTGGTCGTCGACACGCTGGCGGCGCACGACTTCAACGGGGCGGCCGCAGCGCGTGCGCTCGGCATCGACCGTGGCAACCTGGTGCGGCTCGCCAGGCGGCTCGGCGTGTCGATGCGGCGGCCCGAGGCACGGGCAGACCTGCCGGTCGGCGGCCGTTGAACGGCGCGCCGCCAGGCCGCGTCAGGGCGCGGTGCGCCCGAAGGCCGGCACCCGCTGCGCGAAGCCGTCGAGCCACGCCACCAACGCCGGATGCGTCGCGCGCCAGCTGCCCGCCAGGCGGAAGTCGAGGTAGCCGAGCGCGCAGGCCAGGGTGATCTCGCCGATGCTCGGCCCCGCCGGTCGCGCGACCGGCAGGCGCGCCGAAAACGCGTCCAGTGCGCGCGACACCTTGCCGCGCTGAAGCTCGAGCCACGATTCGACGTGGTGCTCGGCCGGCCGGTAGCGGCGCTCGTACACCTGCAGCAGGGCCGCATCGAGGATGCCGTCGGCCAGCGCCTGCTCGCGCAGCACGCCGATGCGCTCGGGGCCGGCGGCAGGAATCAGCAGACTGCGCCCGTCCAGCGCATCGAGGTACTCGACGATCACGCGCGAGTCGAACAGCGTTTCGCCATCGTCGAGCAGCAGCGTGGGGATCTTGCCGAGCGGGTTGTGGCGCCGCACCGGGTCGTCCGGGTTGCTGGTGTCGGCCGTCAGCACCGCGATGCGGTCGGCCATGCCGAGCACGTCGATGGCGATGCGGACCTTGCGGCCGAAGGGCGAGGGGGGAGAACTGAGGAGGGTGGGCATGGGCGGCGATGCGGGATCGGTCAGCGGATCCGGCCGGCCCCGGGAGTCTGGAGGGGTGGAGCGGGTGAAGGGAATCGAACCCTCGTATGAAGCTTGGGAAGCTGCCGTTCTGCCATTGAACTACACCCGCGGCAGGCATGGATTCTAGCCTCCGTCCCGATGGCCGCCCGACGTCGCCGGCCCGCAGGGGGCGGCTTCGGGCATGTCGATGGCGCCCGACAGGTGCGGGCAATCATCCTGGGTGAGGTTGGCGAGCAGGGCGACTTCGCGAACGGCGCACGAGGGGTAGCCGGGGGTGGCGGCGGCGTTCAGCCGATCCACGGCAGGAACCACCGGGTGCCCTGCCGATAGGCTGCATACCCCGGATGCACCTGAAGCATCCAGCGCTCTTCGACGACAGCTTTGACGACCAGCACGGCGACCAGTGCAACCATTGCCAGCCAGACGACCCAGGTGGTGCTGGCCCAGGCGCCCGCGCATCCACAAGCCATGACGGCGGTGTACATCGGATGGCGGATCCGCCGGTAGGGGCCTTGCTGAACCAGCCGGGCCCCCGCGCGTGGCGAGGGCCTGATGTGGAAGTTGCCCGGCCGGTTGGCGCAGAGCGCCCACACACCCAGCAGCACGCCCAGTGCGGCGCTGGCCCAGGCCCCGGCCGGGGCCTGGCCTGACAGGAAGGCCGGCCATGCCAGCCAGGCCAGCAGGGCGATCAGCGTGAACTGCAGCGCGACCAGGACGCTGCCCAGGCGGTTTCTGGCACGGTCGTCGGTGGGCTGCTGGTTGCCGGTCTGCGCTGGATCGCCGAGCGGTGCGGTGTGCTTGGTGCGCATGGTCGTGGGGAGGCGCCGTCAGGAGGGTGTCCGCAGCTTGCGCCGGCGGATCTTTCGCGCCGACTCAGCCGCTCAGGTCTGGTCCCGCAGCGTGAGGCCATCGGCGTCGATGACGGTCACCCGCACGGGCAGTGCCTGACGGACGCTTTGCGTGACGGTGCAGAACTCCTCGAACTGCCCCAGCGCCCGGTCCAGGTGTTCCAGCGAACTCGCCGCCACACCCAGTCCGACGGTGGCGTGCAGGCGCAGGATCCGCAGCCGGCCTTCCGGATTGCGCCCCACCTCGGCCTGGACCTCGCAGCGCAGCGGCTCGGGGGCCTGCTTGAACTTGCGCAAGGCGAACAGCAGCGAGTCGGCCAGGCAATTGCCGACGGCGGCGCACAGCAACTGCGCGGGAGAGGGGCCTTCGCCTTTGCCCAGCGGTGCGGGCTCGTCGGCGATCAGGCCCGGAATGCCGTTGCCGAAGCTGATCTCGAAGCGATAGTCGGCTTGCTGCTGGAGCGAAACGGAAACGGTCGTCATGGTGCTGCCTTGGGTGAGTGCGGAGGGTCGGTCAGAGCGCGTTGAGCGGGATTTTCAGGTAGGCCACGCCGTTGTCTTCCTTGGGCGGCAGCTCGCCCGCGCGGATGTTGATCTGCACCGACGGCAGGATCAGTGTGGGCATTTCCAGGGTGGCGTCCCGCTTCGTGCGCATGGCCACGAACTCGTCTTCGCTCACACCGTCGTGCACGTGGATGTTCGTCGCGCGTTGTTCGGCCACCGTGGTCTCGAAAGCCACCGGTCGGTCGTTGGGCGGGTAGTCGTGGCACATGAACAGGCGCGTTTCCGGCAGCAGGCTCAGCAGCTTGCGAATGGAGGCGTAGAGCGCGTGAGCATCGCCGCCGGGGAAGTCGCAGCGCGCGGTGCCCACGTCGGGCATGAACAGCGTGTCGCCCACGAACACGGCGTCGCCGAAGCGGTAGGCGGCGCAGGCCGGTGTATGGCCGGGCACGAACATCACTTGACCGGCGAGTGCGCCCAACGGGATGACCTCCCCCTCCTGAAACAGGTGGTCGAACTGCGAGCCGTCCTGCTTGAAGCCGGGCTCCAGGTTGAAGACGCCCTTGAACACCTTCTGCACCTGGGTGATGTGGCCGCCAATGCCGATCTTTCCGCCCAGTTGGGCCCGCAGGTAGGGCGCGGCCGAGAGGTGGTCGGCGTGGGCATGGGTCTCCAGGATCCATTGCACTTTCAAGCCGTTGGCACGCACGTACTCGATCACCTTGTCGGCGGACGTGTGCCGCGTGCGGCCCGACTTCGGGTCGTAGTCGAGCACCGAATCGATGATCGCGCAATCGCTGCCCTGGCCGCTGTGAACGACGTAGGTCACCGTCCAGGTGGCGGGATCGAACATGCCATGCACTTGACGCTGGGCGGTGGTGGCCGGAAGAGATGTCATGAAGAGGCTCCTTTAGGTAAATCATAATATATTTACAGATATATTGTCTGTCAATATATTGATCCCCTGCGCCCAGCCCGTGTTGTGCCATCTCAATGAACCGCAAGGAAGTTCGATGAGGACCGCCTGACGACGTCGAGCAGGCTGCGGAGGCCGTCGGTGTCGCGCGATCAGTTGTCGATGACCCGCCGCGCGAAGCGCTCGAGGTAGTCCATCAGCCGGTTCGCGCCCGCGACGGCGGCCGCCTCGTCGCCGGTGGCGATGCCCTGGGCCAGTTCCATGTGGGCGTCGGCGGCCTCGACGATGTCGCCCTCGTGCTGGTAGGCATACCAGAAGCGCCGGCACTGCACGATGAGCGGCGACACGCCCATCACCGCCGACTGGTTGCGGCTGGCCCGGTGGTTGACGCGGTCGAGCTCGTGGTCGGCCGCCATGTAGTCGTCGAGGTGGCCGCGCGCGGCGGCCTTCACCATCTTTTCGGCGCAGCGCACGATCTCCTTGCGCTCCGCCGCCGTGGCGCGCCGCGCCGAGCAGGAGGCGATGAGGGTTTCGAGCACGCGCCGCGTCTGGATCACGTCGAGGTGGTCGGCCAGATCGATGCTCGACACCAGCAGGCCGCGCCGCGGCTGCTGGTCGATCAGCCCGAGGGAGGTCATGCGCAACAGCGCCTCGCGCACGGGGGTGCGCCCGAGGCCGGTGCGTTCGGCGATCTCGGCCTCGACCACCGGGCTGCCGGGTTCCAGCTGCAGGGTGGCGATGAGCGTCTCGATCGCGTCATAGGCCATGTCGGCGGCGCGCCGCCGGGGCGCACTGCCCGAAGAAGACGTAACTGCGGCAGGCATCGTGGAATGGGTTTCGCGAAAGGGCACCAGGGCGGGCGCATTCTCCCATCGCCGACGGGAGACTGCGCCCGCGTCGGCTGCGTTCAGAGCGTGGCGCCGATCTTGCGCAGCTCGGCGATGGCCGGCGCCTTGGGCAGCCAGATCTTGTCGAACTCGGCGATGAGTGGCGCGGGGTTGAAGGCCGTGTCGTTCTTGATCACCAGGTTGGTGGCCTTGAACTTGTCGATCAGGCCGAGCTCGGTGGTCACGATGTCCTTGATCTGCGCGTCGAGCGACTGCTTCACCAGGTCGGTGATCAGCGCCTTGTCCTTGGCGTCCAGCGTCTGCCAGATGCGGCCCGACACCAGCGGCGCGAAGGGCATGAACAGCGCGTTCATCGGCAGCATGACCTTCGCGACCTTGTCGAAGCGCGCGTTCCACGAGAACTCGATGTCGGCTTCCAGCCCGTCGACCTGGCCGTTCGACATCGCGTCGAACACGGCCGGCGTGGGGATCGGCGTCGGTGCGGCGCCGAGCATCTGATAGAAGTCGCGGTAGACCGGCGTCGGGTTGATGCGCAGCTTCATGCCCTTGAGATCGGTCGGCGTCGAGATGTCTTTAGTGGCGAACACCACGCGCATGCCGGTGATGCCCCAGCCCAGGCCGACGGTGCCGGTCTCGCGCGGCAGCACGTCGAGCAGCTTGAGCGCGGCGGGCGTGCGCACCAGCGAGGCGACGTTGGTGGTCGAGCGCACCAGGTAGGGCGCGTTGATGGCGGCCACGCTCGAGACGCGCGAGCCCAGCTCCGCCGCCTGGATCCAGCCCATGTCGAGCGCACCCGACTGCAGCTGCTGCATCATGGCCGACTCGTTGCCGAGCTGGCCCGAATGAAAGACGGTGGCGCTCAGGCGGCCGTCGGTCGCCTTCTTGAGCGACTCGCCGAAAGCCACGGCGGCGCGGTTCCACGAGTGGCCGGCCGGGGTGATGAGGCCCAGGCGGAATTCCTTGGCCGTGGCGGCGCGCACCATCGGCGCGAAGAGGGCGGACGATGCGGCGGTGCCGGCGGCGGCCTGGACGAACTGGCGACGGGAGAGGGACATGCGAAGCTCCGGTTGAGGTTGAGGGGGACGGCTCGAAGAACTACTTCAAGAGGGCGAGCGACAGGCTCGGGAACAGCGAAAGAATCACCAGCGCCACGCAGCAGATGGCGAAGAAGGGCAGCGTGACGAGGAACATCTTTCCGGGCTTGGCCCCGGTGACGGCCGAGGCCACGAAGAAGCTGAGGCCCACGGGCGGCGTCATGAGGCCGAGCACCAGGTTGATCACCACCACCACGCCGAAGTGGCGCGGGTCGATGCCGTAGATCTCGGTGGCGATGGGCAGCAGGATGGGCACTGTCATGATCAGGCCGGGGATGCCGTCGATCACGGTGCCGATCACCAGCAGGATCACGTTGGTCAGCAGCAGGAAGGTGACCGGGTCCTTCGCCACCGTCTGGATCCACGCGGCGGTGGCTTGCGGCACCTTGCCGTAGATCAGCAGCCACGAGAACACCGCGGCCGCTGCCACCAGGAACAGCACCACCGCCGAGTAGATCGCCGACTTGAGCAGGATCTGCGGAACCATCCCGTAGCGGAATTCCTTGGTCACGTAGCGGCCCACCAGCACCGCAGCCACGGCGCCGACGGCGGCCGCCTCGGTCGGGTTCGCGAAGCCGCCGAGGATGGAGCCGACGATCACGATCGGGATGAGCAGCGTCGGGCACGAAGTGAGCACGGTGTGCGCGCGCTGCCGGAGCGTGCGCTTCTCGGTGCGCGGGTAGTTGTAGATGAAGCCCATGCAGGCGATCACGATGAAGAACAGCACCGTGAGGATCACGCCGGGGATGATCCCGGCGATGAGCATGTCGCCCACCGCCACCTGCGCGAGCACGCTGTAGACCACGAACATCACCGAGGGCGGGATGATCGGGCCGAGCATGCCGCCGTACACCGTGAGGCCGGCGGCGAAGGTCTTGTCGTAGCCCTGCTTCTCCATCTCCGGCACCATGATCTGGCTCATGATCGCGACCTGCGCGGTGGCGGACCCGATGATCGACGACACCAGCATGTTGGCCAGGATGTTCACGTAGGCCAGGCCGCCCTTGACCGAGCCGATGAAGGCCAGTGCCAGGTCGACCAGGCGCTTGGTGATGCCGCCGCCGTTCATGATCTCGCCGATGAGGATGAACAACGGGATCGCGATGAGGCTGTAGCTGTCGACCCCGCCGAACATCTGCGTCGGGAAGGACTGGAACAGCACCGTGTCGCCCGAGTTCAGGATGAAGACGATGCCCGACAGGCACAGGCAGGCGCCGATCGGCACGCCGACCAGCATGATGAGGAGGAAGAATCCGGTGGTCAGCATGTCAGTTCACCGCGTCCGCGTTGGCGATGTTGAACCCGGCATGGCTGCGCTTGGGCTGCAGGCCGAGGTCTTCGATCAGGTTCGACAGCGCATGCACGCTGAGCGTCACCGAGAAGATCGGCAGGATCAGCTGGATCGCCCAGACCGGCCAGTTCAGCGTCTGCGTGCGCTCGGTGTAGAGGAAGTTGAAGGACTCCGCGGCGAATTCCTTCGCATCGAAGCCGTAGCGCGCGAGGCCCACCGGGTCCATGTAGATCCAGCACATCGCGAGTAGCGCCAGGCCGAGCAGCAGCACGCCGCCCGAGGCCGCGGCCTTGGCGATGCGCACCGCGTTGGCGCCCAGCTTGTCGGTCAGCAGCGTGACCGCGAAGTCCAGCCGAAGCCGGGTCATCGCGGACGCACCGATGAAGGTCAGCCAGACCACGCAGTACACGGATGCCTCGTCCACCCAGTAGAGCGGAATGCCGCCGTAACGCGTCACCACGTTCAGCAGCACCAGCACGATGAGCAGGCCCATCAGGCCGGTGAGCAGATGGCGTTCGCAGCGGAGGACGCCGTCCGACGTGTCGAGCACCCAGCGGGTGAGGCCCGCCGGTCCGTTGGCTTTTTCTTGCATGGTGTGTTCGCCGGGTGACGGGTGAGGGGGCGCGGCTCGCGCTCAGGCGACCGACTGGTACTGCACGGGTCGCGTGGCCAGCGCCTTCTTGACCACGCCTTCGATGAAGGCGCGTTCCTCGCCGATCAGCGGCAGGCGCGGGCGGCGCATGTGCTCGGTGCCCACGCCGACCAGCAGGTCGATGAGCTTCAAGTTCTGCACCAGCTTGGTCGACACGTCCAGGTGCAGCATCGGCGTCATCCACTGGTAGAGCTTGAGCGCCTCGGCGAACTGGCCGGCCTTCATCAGGTCGTACAGCGCCACGGTCTCGCGCGGGAACGCGCAGCCCACGCCGGCCAGCAGGCCGTCGGCGCCGAGCGCCATCGCTTCGTAGGCCAGGTCGTCCACGCCGCAGAAGATCTGGTAGCGGTCGCCCAGCAGGTTGCGCAGGTCGGTGATGCGGCGGATGTTGTCCGTGCTCTCCTTGACGGCAACCAGCCATTCGCAGTCGGCCAGTTCCAGCATGTGCTCGGGCTTGAGGTCGACGCGGTAGGCGACCGGGTTGTTGTAGACCATCAGCGGCTTCTGCGCGGCCTTGGCCATGGCGCGCACGTTGGCCATCGCCTCGCGCGCATCGGCCACGTAGATGACCGAGGGCATCACCATGTAGCCGGCCACGCCCAGCTTGTTGCCGCCGTCGATGTAGCGCAGCGCCTCGCGGGTGCTGGTCTCCGACACGTTGGCCAGCACCGGGATGCGGCCATCGGCGGCTTCGAGGGCGATCTTGGCGACCTGCAGCTTCTCTTCGAGGCTCAGCGTGCTGGCTTCGCCCAGCGAGCCGCAGGTGACCAGGCCATGGATGCCGTTGCGGATCTGGAAGTCGATGTGGCGGGCCGTGCCTTCGGCGTCGATGCTTTCGTCGGCGTGGAATTTGGTGGTGACGGCGGGGAAGATGCCTTGCCAGCGGGGATTGGTCATTCGGTGCTCCTGAAGGATGAGGTTGGAAGAGAGGGGGGGGCCGCCCGGGCCTGTGCCCGATCGACTCTATAAATATATTAGTGAGATATTGGAAATATCTGATCAGGGTATTAGCAGATTGCGTGCCAGCGCTGGGCATGCTTGATCGGGGGCTTCGGGAGGTTTTTCGAGGCGGCGGCGGCGTCACCCGGCACCGGATTGAGGCGCCGCGCACACACAGGGGGCGACGGACCCACCCGCCAGGGTGCATCACGCCGGGCGGCAGGGCGCAGACTGGCCCAAACCTATAATCGATAGGCCAATCAAATCAAGCAGTTAGCGGGTGCATCGTTCCGCTGTGCGAGCCCCTTGCGAGCCTTTTGCGAGCTATTTCCATCCCATGAGCCAGCCCACCTTCACGGTCGCGGACATCCGCAAGACCTTCCTCGACTTCTTCGCCTCGAAGGGCCACACGGTCGTGCCGTCCAGCCCGCTGGTGCCGGGCAACGACCCGACGCTGATGTTCACGAACTCGGGGATGGTTCAGTTCAAGGACGTGTTCCTCGGCGAGGACAAGCGCCCCTACGTGCGCGCCACCTCGGTCCAGGCGTGCCTGCGCGCCGGCGGCAAGCACAACGACCTGGAGAACGTGGGCTACACCGCGCGCCACCACACCTTCTTCGAGATGCTGGGCAACTGGAGCTTCGGCGACTACTTCAAGCGCGAATCGCTGATGTGGGCCTGGGAACTGCTGACGCAGGTCTACAAGCTGCCCGCCGACAAGCTCTGGGCCACCGTCTACATCGAGGACGACGAGGCCTACGACATCTGGACTCAGGACATCGGCCTGCCGCCCGAGCGCGTGGTGCGCATCGGCGACAACAAGGGCGGGCGCTACATGTCCGACAACTTCTGGATGATGGCGGACACCGGTCCCTGCGGCCCGTGCAGCGAGATCTTCTACGACCACGGCCCCGAGATCGCCGGCGGCCCGCCCGGCAGCCCCGACGAGGACGGCGACCGCTACATCGAGATCTGGAACAACGTGTTCATGCAGTTCGACATGCAGCCTGATGGCTCCGTGAAGAAGCTGCCGGCCCCCTGCGTCGACACTGGCATGGGCCTGGAGCGCCTGGCGGCCATCCTGCAGCACGTGCACAGCAACTATGAAATCGACATCTTCGATGCGCTGATCAAGGCCGCCGCGCGCGAGACCGGCACGCAAGACCTGGCGAACAACTCGCTCAAGGTGATTGCCGACCACATCCGCGCCACCGCCTTCCTGGTGGCCGACGGCGTGATCCCGTCGAACGAGGGCCGCGGCTACGTGCAGCGCCGCATCATCCGCCGCGCCATCCGCCACGGCTACAAGCTGGGCCAGAAGAAGCCTTTCTTCCACAAGCTGGTGCCCGACCTGGTCGCGCTGATGGGCGAGGCCTACCCGAAGCTGGTGGCCGACCAGAAGCACGTCACCGACACCCTGAAGGCCGAGGAAGAACGCTTCTTCGAGACGCTGGCCAACGGCATGGAAATCCTCGATGCCGCGCTGGCCGGCGGTGCCAAGGTGCTGCCGGGCGACGTCGCCTTCAAGCTGCACGACACCTTCGGCTTTCCGCTCGACCTGTCGGCCGACGTCTGCCGCGAGCGCGGCGTGGGCGTCGACGAGGCCGGCTTCAACGCCGCGATGGAAAAGCAGAAGGCCGCGGGCCGCGCCGCCGGCAAGTTCAAGATGGACCGCAACGTCGAGTACGCCGGCGCGGGCAACACCTTCACCGGCTACGAGCACCTCGAAGAGACGGCGAAGGTGCAGGCGCTGTACTTTGAAGGCATGGCGGTGAACGAACTGAAGGAAGGCCAGCCCGGCATCGTGGTGCTCGACACCACGCCCTTCTATGCCGAGAGCGGCGGCCAGGTCGGCGACCAGGGCTTCATCAGCGCCGAGGGCGTGCAGTTCGGCGTGGAAGACACGCAGAAGATCAAGGCCGACGTGTTCGGCCACCACGGCACGCAGACCCAGGGCACGCTCAAGGTAGGCGACACGGTCAAGGCCGCGGTCGACGGCGAGCGCCGCGCCGCCACCATGCGCAACCACAGCGTGACCCACCTGATGCACAAGGCCCTGCGCGAGGTGCTGGGCACGCACGTGCAGCAGAAGGGCTCGCTGGTCGACGCCGACAAGACGCGCTTCGACTTTGCGCACAACGCGCCGGTCACGCGTGACCAGATCCTGGAGATCGAGAAGCGCGTGAACGCCGAGATCCTGGCCAACGCCGCCACGCAGGCGCGCGTGATGGACATCGAGTCGGCCCAGAAGACCGGCGCGATGATGCTGTTCGGCGAGAAGTACGGCGAAAGCGTCCGCGTGCTCGACATCGGCTCCAGCCGCGAACTCTGCGGCGGCACGCACGTGCAGCGCACCGGCGACATCGGCCTGTTCAAGGTCACCAGCGAAAGCGGTGTGGCCGCCGGCGTGCGCCGCATCGAGGCGATCACCGGCGCCAACGCGCTGAGCTACCTGCAGGACCTCGAGTCGACCGTGCAGAGCATGGCCGCCGCGCTGAAGGCGCCTGCCGCCGAACTGCAGGGCCGCCTCGGCCAGGTGCTCGACCAGGTGCGCGCGCTGGAGCGCGAAGTCGGCTCGCTCAAGGGCAAGCTGGCCTCGTCCAAGGGCGACGAACTGCTGGCGCAGGCGATCGAGATCAACGGGATCAAGGTGCTGGTGGCGCAACTCGACGGTGCCGATGCCAAGACGCTGCGCGACACCATGGACAAGCTCAAGGACAAGCTCAAGACCGCTGCCATCGTGCTCGCGGCGGTCGATGGCGCCAAGGTGCAGATCGCCGCAGGCGTGACCCCCGACGTGATGGGCAAGGTCAAGGCCGGCGAACTCGTCAACTTCGTCGCCCAGCAAGTGGGCGGCAAGGGCGGCGGCAAGCCCGACATGGCCATGGCCGGCGGCACGGATGCCGCGGGCCTGCCCCGGGCCCTGGCGTCGGTGCAGGCCTGGGTCGCCGAGCGCCTCTGAGAGGCTGAGGCGTCGGCGCGAAGCAGCCGCTCAATCTTCCTCGTCGTCGGCGCTGTCGTCGTCCTCGTCCGCGGCCAGGCTGCCGCTGCGCAGATGCACTTGCGCGGCATCGATGGCGCCGCCGCCCGGGCCGATGATCCGGTCGGGCAGGATGTCCTCGCCGTCGGGCGCCATGTCGCCTTCGACGTTGGCGCGTTCGCCGGTGCCCGATGCGTCGCTGCCGCCGTCGAGCGGCTCGAGCGCGCCGCTGCCCAGGCTGTCGTCCGGTTGCGCCAGGTCGGCACGCTGGCCCAGCGTGTCGCTGCCGCTGTCCGAACTGTCGCTGGGGCCGAGGATGCGGGTGCTGTCGTCCGCGGTGTCCGCGGCGCTGTCGTGGTTGCCTGTCACGCTGCTGGTGGCCATGTCCTGGTCCTCCTGATGTCGATGGCGAACGGCCTGCCGGGCGGTGGGCCGGAACGGCAGGTTCATGGCGCCCGTGTCCGCGCGCTGTGAGAGTCGGCCGACGCCCTTTGTCAGGTCAGGGCGCGTGCAGACCCTGGAGCAGGCTGCGCAGCAGTGCGACCACCGTCCGCCGCTCGGCTGCGTCCCGCGCCATCTGCGCGTGAACGATGGCGCCGTCGAAGGCCAAGGCGGCCGCCCGGGCCTGGGTGCTCCGGGCAGGGCCCGGTGGCAGCAGTTCGGCAATGACCTCGGCCATCTCCTGCTTGTGCAGCCGGGCGGCCTCGACCGCTTCGGGCAGCGCATCGGCGATCTCCACCACCGTGTTGATGAAGGCACAGCCGCGGAAGACCGGCATCTCGGTCCACTCCTGCAGCACATCGGCCAGCAACAGAAGGCTGCTGCCGTCCGCCGCTGGCATGTCGGCGCCGCGCCGGCCCAGCGCATCGACGAACCAGGCCATCCAGCGCGCATGGCGCAGATCGAGGAAAGCCCGCACCAGGTCGTTCTTGCTCGGGAAGTGCCGGTAGAAGGTCACCTTCGTCACGCCCGACTCGGCGATGAGCCGGTCGATGCCGGTGGCGCGGATGCCGTCGCGATAGAACAGGTCGTGCGCCGTGGCGAGGATGCGGTCGCGGGCGGAGAGGGGGGCGGCTTCCATGCCGCCCGATTGTAGACAGGTCTGTCTATGCCTGATAGATTCGCGTCACGCCATGTAGACAGATCGGTCTACGTGGATGCCCAATCCGCCGATCGAACCCGACCACCCAGGAGCCGCCATGGAAACCCGCCCGCCCGTTCCCCCGTTCACGCTCGAAAGCGCCACGCAGAAGGTGCGTGGCGCCGAAGACGCCTGGAATTCGCGCGACCCCGAGCGCGTCTCGGGCGTCTACACCGAAGACACGCTGTGGCGCAATCGCGTCGAGTTCCCGGTCGGCCGCGAAGCGGTGCGTACCTTCCTGCAGCGCAAGTGGGCGCGCGAGCTGGACTACCGGCTCATCAAGGAGCTGTGGGCCTTCATCGACCACCGCATCGCCGTGCGTTTCGCCTACGAGTGGCGCGACGATTCCGGCCAGTGGTTCCGCAGCTATGGCAACGAGAACTGGGAATTCAACCCACAGGGCCTGATGCAGCGCCGCTTCGCCAGCATCAACGACCTGCCCATCGCCGAGAAGGATCGGCTCTTTCACTGGCCGCCGGGGCGCCGGCCCGACGATCACGCGAGCTTGAGCGACCTGGGTCTGTAGGCGCCGACTCGCATGGCACGGCCGTTGCATGCACCGCCGGCATGCACGACCAGGCCCTGACCCTGCCCAGCGCGGCCGAAGCCGGCGTCGACCCGCTGTGGCGGCATCAGCTGAGCCTGCTGCTCGAATCGACCGGCGAGGGCATCTTCGGCATCGATCTCGACGGCCACTGCATGTTCATCAACCGGGCCGGCGCGCAACTGCTCGGCTGGCCCGCAGCCGAGGTGCTCGGCCACAACATGCACGAGCTGACGCACCACTCGCACGCCGACGGCTCGCACTACCCCGACACCGACTGCCCCATCTTCAACGCCTTCCGTCGTGGCCTGCCGTGCCGCATCGACACGGAGGTGTTCTGGCGGCGTGACGGCAGTTCGTTCGCCGTGGAGTATTCGAGCCATCCGATCGTCGACGGCGACACCGTGCGCGGCGCCGTGATCGCCTTCGTCGACATCACCGAACGCAAGCGCGCGGCCGCCGCATTGCAGCAATCGCGCGACCAGCTCGAGCTGCGCGTGACGGAGCGAACCGCCGAACTCAGCGCGGCGCTGCAACAGGTGCGCGAGCTGTCGGCCTGGATGGATTCGGTGCGCGAGGAAGAGCGCACCCGCATCGCGCGCGAGGTGCACGACGAGCTCGGCAGCCTGCTGGTGGCGCTCAAGATGGACGTCAACTGGATCGGCAAGCGCCTGGGCGAGCAACAGTCGCGAGATGCCGACGCGGCGCAGGCGATGCGCCAGCAGATGCGTGGCAAGTGCGACAACATGGGCGCGCTGATCGAGCGCGCGGTCGACAACGTCGGCCGCATCATCACCGACCTGCGCCCGAGCATCCTCGACCACCAGGGCCTGTGGGCCGCGCTCGAGTGGCAGGCCCACGAGTTCGTGCAGTCGGCCGAGCTCGAGCTCGGCTGGGATCTGCAGGTCGACGAGTCCCTCGAACTCCCCGAGCCCGCGGCCATGGCGGTGTTCCGCATCTTCCAGGAGATGCTTAGCAACGTCGGCCGCCATGCGCGGGCAGCCCGCGTCGACATCCGCATCCGCGCCGACGATGGCGTGCTCGAGCTGCGCGTGAAGGACGACGGCATCGGCGCCGCACCGCAGGCCTTCGGTGCGCCGACTTCGTACGGTGTGCGGGGGATGCGGGAGCGGGCGCTGCACTTCGGCGGCAGCCTCGAGATCGCGAGCCAGCCGGGGCAGGGCAGTACATTCCGACTCCGTCTTCCGCTTTCGATCTCGCACTGATGCCATGACACCCCCCATCCGCGTCCTCATCGGCGACGACCACCGCATCGTGCGCGAAGGCCTTAAGCAGGTGCTCGGTGACCTGTCGAACGGCGCGCCGGAGATCGTCGTCTGCGCCGAGGCGCAGACCGGCCCCGAGGTGCTCGAACGCGTGGAGGCGCTGCAAGGCAGGGAGGGGGAGGAAGGCATCGACGTCGTGCTGCTCGACATCGCCCTGCCCGAGCGCGATGGGCTCGACGTGCTGCAGGCCTTGCGCGCGGCGTGGCCGGCGTTGCCGGTGCTGATGCTCTCGACCTACCCGGAGCGCCAGTACGCGGTGCGCTGCATCAAGCTGGGCGCGGCCGGCTATCTCAACAAGAGCGCCGACGCCGATGCGATGGTGGCGGCAGTGCGCAAGGCGGCGGCCGGCGGCATCTACGTGTCGGCGGCCACGGCCGAGGCGCTGGCGGCGGCCGTGAGCAAGGTGTCGGCGACCGAGGCGCTGTCGCACCGCGAGCACCAGGTGTTCCGGCTGCTCACGGCCGGGCACAGCGTGAGCGAAATCGGTGCGCAGCTCGGCCTGGCGCCGAACACGGTGAGCACCTACCGGGCACGCATCCTCGAGAAGACCGGCGCGAAGAACGACGTCGAGCTCGCGCTGTACGCCGAGCGGCACGGCAAATCGGCGCCGGCCGCCTGAAAACACGCGCTGCGACGACCGCCTTGTAGGGCCAGCACTACAAGCCATCGATCCGCGCTGCGCGATTTCATGGGCCGGGCCTGCGCTGGCCCACAACCGGCCCGCGGCTTGCAATGCGTCTGCATCTTTTCAACGAGGTGCTACCCATGTCCCGACTGCCTGAATCGACAGCGAACGACCCGTACGACGCCGACCGGCCCCTGATGCTGCGCTGCGCCTGCGGCCAGGACCATGCGCCCGACCAGCATGCGAGCGCGATGGCGCTGTCGGACGACAAGCTCGAAGCCAGCCTGATCAAGGCGCTGTTTCCGGTCGACAGCGTGCGCCGCAACTTCTTGCGCGCCGTGGGCGCCAACACGGCGCGTGCGGCGATCATGTCGGTGCTGCCGCTGGGCGCATTACAGGCCATGGCGCAGGAGAAGGGCCCGCTCGAGAAGAAGGACCTGAAGATCGGCTTCATCCCGATCACCTGCGCCACGCCGCTGATCATGGCGCACCCCCTGGGCTTCTACAAACAGCAGGGCCTGAACGTCGAGGTGGTCAAGACGGCGGGCTGGGCGCTGATCCGCGACAAGATGCTCAACAAGGAGTACGACGCGACGCACTTCCTGTCGCCGATGCCGCTGGCCATCTCGATGGGCGCCGGCTCCAACGCGACGCCGATGAACGTCGCCACCATCCAGAACACCAACGGCCAGGCGATCACGCTGGCCAACAAGCACAAGGACAAGCGCGACCCGAAGCTGTGGAAGGGCTTCAAGTTCGCGGTGCCCTTCGAATACAGCATGCACAACTTCCTGCTGCGCTACTACGTGGCGGAAGCGGGCCTGAACCCCGACACCGACATCCAGATCCGCGTGGTGCCGCCGGCCGAGATGGTTGCCAACCTGCGCGCCGGCAACATCGACGGCTACCTCGGCCCGGACCCGTTCAACCAGCGCGCCGTGTTCGAGGAGGTGGGCTTCATCCACATCCTCACCAAGGAGATCTGGAACGGCCACCCCTGCTGCGCCTTCGGCTCGTCGACAGAGTTCATCCAGAAGAACCCCAACACTTTCGCGGCGCTCTATCGCGCTGTGCTCACCGCATCGGCCATGGCGCGCAAGCCCGAGAACCGCGAGCTCATCGCCAAGGTGATCGCCCCGGCGCAGTACCTCAACCAGCCCGAGACGGTCATTTCGCAGGTGCTCACCGGCCGCTTCGCCGACGGCCTGGGCAACATCAGGACCGTGCCCGACCGCGCCGACTTCGATCCGATCCCGTGGCAGTCGATGGCCGTCTGGATGCTCACGCAGATGAAGCGCTGGGGCTACGTGAAGGGCGAGGTCGACTACAAGCAGATGGCAGAGAAGGTCTTCCTGCTGACCGACGCCAAGAAGCGCATGAAGGAGATCGGCCAGACGCCGCCCGAGGGCGCCTACCCGAAGTTCACGATCATGGGCAAGGTCTTCGACCCGACCCAACCCGATGCGTACGTGAAGAGCTTCGCCATCCGCAAGATGGCCGCCTGAGCGCCGGGCCACCATGCGTCCATCGCTCAACCTCAAGGCCGCGCTGCTGTCGCTGTTGCTGCTTGCCGTGCTTCTCGGCATCTGGCAGGTGGCGACGATGACGACCGCACCGGCCGCCGCGCAGCCCACGCTGACGCCGGAGCAGATCGAGTACCAGAAGATGCTGGGCAAGAACCCGGAGCCGGGCGGCCAGGCCAAGGCCTCGGGCTTTCCGACGCCCGCAGACATGGGGGCGACCGCATGGCGGCAGTTGTCGAACCCGTTCTACGACAACGGCCCCAACGACAAGGGCATCGCGATCCAGCTCGCCTGGTCGCTCGGCCGCGTCGGGCTGGGCTTCCTGCTGGCCTGCCTGGTCGCGGTGCCGCTGGGCTTCGTCATCGGCATGTCGCCGTTGCTGCACAAGGCCTTCGACCCCTTCATCCAGGTGCTCAAGCCGATCTCGCCGCTGGCGTGGATGCCGCTGGCGCTCTACACCATCAAGGATTCGTCGACGAGCGGCATCTTCGTGATCTTCATCTGTTCGGTCTGGCCGATGCTGCTCAACACCGCCTTCGGCGTGGCCTCGGTCAAGCGCGAATGGCTCGCCGTGGCCAGCACGCTCGAGGTGAAGCCGCTGCGCCGCGCCTTTCGCGTGATCCTGCCGGCCGCCGCGCCGACCATCCTCACCGGCATGCGCATCAGCATGGGCATCGCCTGGCTGGTGATCGTCGCGGCCGAGATGCTGGTGGGCGGCACGGGCATCGGCTACTTCGTGTGGAACGAATGGAACAACCTGTCGCTCACCAACGTGATCTTCGCGATCCTGCTGATCGGCGTGGTGGGCATGCTGCTCGACCTGGCCTTCGCGGGGCTGCAGCGGAAGGTGACGTATGTGGAGTGACTTCTCTCCCCAAAGGATGGCCATGCCGCCCACTCCACCTGTGCCGCCCGTTCCCCCCACCGACCCTGGTGCGACGCTGTTGCGGGTCGAGGGCCTGGCCAAGGCCTATGCGCCGGCCAAGCCGGTGTTTGCCGATGTCTCCTTCGCGATCGAGCGCGGCGAGTTCGTCTGCATCATCGGCCACTCGGGCTGCGGCAAGACGACCATCCTCAACGTGCTGGCGGGCCTCGACACCGCCACCGGCGGCCATGCCTTCATGGATGGCCGGGAGATCGTCGGCCCGAGCCTGACGCGCGGCGTGGTGTTCCAGAGCCACGCCCTGATGCCGTGGCTCACGGTGCGCAGGAACATCGCCTTCGCGGTCGAATCGCGCTGGCCCGACTGGTCGCGCAAGCAGGTCGATGAACAAGTGGTGCGTTTCGTCGAACTGGTCGGCCTGGGCGCAGCCATCGACAGGAAGCCGTCGCAGCTGTCGGGCGGCATGAAGCAGCGCGTGGGCATCGCGCGCGCCTTCGCCATCCAGCCGCGCATGCTGCTGCTCGACGAACCCTTCGGCGCGCTCGACGCGCTGACGCGCGGCACTATCCAGGACGAACTGATGCGCATCGTGCGCCAGACGCAGCAGACCGTCTTCATGATCACGCACGACGTGGACGAAGCCATCCTGCTGGCCGACCGCATCCTGCTGATGCGCAACGGCAGCGAGGCGTCCGGCGGCTACGTGCCCGGCAACATCGCCGAGAGCGTGGTGAACCCGCTGCCGCGCGAGCGCACCCGTGCCGGGCTGCATCACCTGGACGGCTATTACGCGCTGCGCAACCACATCGTCGATTTCCTGGTCACCAAAGCCAGTGCGAGCTGACCGTTTCATCCCCCTCAGAAATTTCGTCCAAACAGGAGCAAACCCGAAAATGAACCGCAACGACGTCACCGAGAAGATCATCACCGTGAAGGTGGCCAAGGGCATCCAGTGGGCCGACGTGGCCAGGAAGGTCGGCCTCTCGAAGGAGTGGACCACCGCGGCCTGTCTCGGCCAGATGACGCTCGACGCCGCCCAGGCCAAGGTCGTCGGCGAGATCTTTGGCCTCACCGCCGAAGAGCAGAAGTGGCTGCAGGTCGTGCCCTACAAGGGCTCGCTGCCGAGCGCCGTGCCGACCGACCCGCTGATCTACCGCTGGTACGAGATCGTCAACGTCTACGGCACCACCATCAAGGAGCTGATCCACGAGGAATTCGGCGACGGCATCATGAGCGCGATCGACTTCAGCATGGACATCGACCGCCAGGCCGACCCCAAGGGCGACCGCGTGAAGGTGGTGCTGTCGGGCAAGTTCCTGCCGTACAAGACGTACTGAGCGCGCGGCGATCAGCTGGCGTAGCTACGGTCGATCCGGTCCAGCTTTCGGATCAGCGACGGCCAGACGAAGGCGCCGCCGAGCCCGCCGGTCTGCACCTTCATCGCGTGGCCCACGCCTTCGAGAATGCGGGGGTCGACCTGCGTGAGTTCGCCGCCACCGGACTGCGCGGCGATCTGGATCTGGCAGGTGTTCTCGAAGGTGTACATCGCCAGGAAGGCGTCGGCGATGGTCTTGCCGACGGTCAGCAGCCCGTGGTTGCGCAGCATCAGGAAGTTCGCCTGGCCCAGGTTGGCCTGCAGGCGCGCCTTCTCGTCGTCGCGGATCGCGACACCCTCGTAGCCGTGGTACGCCAGCGAGGCCAGCACGAAGGTCGACTGCTGGCTGATTGGCAGCACTCCGTTCTTCTGCGCGCTGACCGCGATGCCGGCGCGCGTGTGGGTGTGCAGCACGCACTGGACGTCGTCCCGCACGGCGTGCACCGCGCTGTGGATCACGAAGCCCGCCGGGTTCACCGGGTAGGGGGACTCGATCACCTTTCGGCACTGGTCGTCGACCTTCACCAGGCTCGACGCGGTGATCTCGTCGAACATCAGGCCGTACGGGTTGATGAGGAAGTGGTGCTCGGGCCCCGGCACCCGCGCGCTGATGTGCGTGAAGACCAGGTCGCTCCAGCCATAGAGTGCCACCAGCCGGTAGCAGGCAGCGAGGTCGACGCGCAGTTGCCACTCCTGGGCACTGACGCGTTCGCGAAGGGAGGAGGTTTCGGCGGGGAAGGGGGCGCTCATGGGGGTCTCCTGATCGTGGTGCCGCCATTCTTGCGCCGCCGGCGACGTCGCGCTGTCGTGGTGCCGACAGCGCGGATGCGCGTTTTCCCGGAGGGGGAACTGCGCATTCGGTCACGGCGCACGCCGGCGCCCGGGTTTTCCCGGGATCGAGGAAGCCATTCGTCTGCCGATAGCCAGGGGAAGCATGCCGCGAGGCGTGCGATCGCGTCACCCCGTCGACCGGGTCGAGGTGGGCGCGTCGGTTCGATGTCGTCCGCCTCTTTCCCAACCTCACTGACTGTCGATCATGTCCGCACCCGAACTTCGCTCCATGACCATCGCCAGGAAACTGGCCCTTCTCACCCTCAGCGCCATCGTCGGCGTGCTCGCGCTGACCGCTGTGTTCCTCGTATCGGAACGCCAGCTCATCCTGGCCGAACGCCAGAGCAGCGTGCGGCAGGTGGTCGAGTCCGCCCACGGCGTGCTGACCTACTACCACGGCCTGGCGGCGAAGGGCACGCTCAGCGACGCCGAGGCGCAGCAGCAGGCCATGCAGGCGATCAAGGGCATGCGCTACAGCGGCAGCGAGTATTTCTGGCTCAACGACATGCAGCCGCGCATGCTGATGCACCCGATCAACCCCGCGCTGGACGGCAAGGATCTGGCGGAAAACAAGGACGCGACGGGCAAGCCTCTCTTCATGGCGTTCGTGAACATCGTGAAAGAAAAGAACGCCGGCTTCGTGTCGTATCTCTGGCCCAAGCCCGGCAGCGAGAAGCCGGTGCCGAAGGTGTCGTACGTCATGGGCTTCAAGCCGTGGGGCTGGATCATCGGCTCGGGCGTGTACGTCGACAGCGTCGACGCTGCCACCCTCGGGCGGATGCTCGGCTTCGGCAGTGGTGCATTGGCACTGGCGGCAGCGCTGCTTGTTCTCGGGTGGTTCATCTCGCGCGGGCTGGTGCGCCAGATGGGCTGCGAGCCGGAGCGCGCCGCCGGCATCACGCGCCGGATCGCCGAGGGCGACCTGAGCGTGGCGATCGAGCTGCGCAAGGGCGACGAGACCAGCGTGCTGCACGCCATCCAGGCCATGCGCGACAGCCTGGCCAAGGTGGTCGGCGAAGTCCGCCAGGGCACCGACACCATCGCCACCGCCTCCAGCCAGATCGCCTCGGGCAACCAGGACCTGTCCTCGCGCACCGAAGAGCAAGCCAGCTCGCTGGAGCAGACGGCCGCCTCGATGGAAGAGCTGACCTCGACGGTCAAGCAGAACGCCGACAACGCCCGCCAGGCCAATCAGCTCGCGGTCTCGGCGTCGGAAGTGGCCGTGCGCGGCGGCAGCGTGGTCAGCCAGGTGGTCGACACGATGAGCGCGATCAACACCTCGAGCAAGAAGATCGTGGACATCATCGCGGTCATCGACGGCATCGCCTTCCAGACCAACATCCTGGCCTTGAACGCTGCCGTCGAAGCTGCACGCGCCGGTGAACAGGGCCGCGGCTTTGCGGTGGTGGCGTCGGAAGTGCGCAGCCTGGCGCAGCGCTCGGCCGCAGCGGCCAAGGAGATCAAGGTGCTCATCGACGACTCCGTCGGCAAGGTCGCTGCCGGCAGCCACCAGGTGGCCGAGGCGGGCCAGACGATGGAGGAGATCGTGGCCAGCGTGAAGCGCGTGACCGACATCATGGGCGAGATCATGTCCGCCAGCCAGGAACAGACCACGGGCATCGAGCAGATCAACCAGGCCATCACGCAGATGGACCAGGTCACGCAGCAGAACGCCGCGTTGGTGGAAGAAGCGGCCGCGGCCGCCGGCTCGCTGCAGGAGCAGGCGGGTAGCCTGTCGCAGCTCGTGGGCGTCTTTCAGCTGACGCCTGCAGCGCCGTCACGGCGCTGACCCCCTACAGCGCCATGTGACCTGTCGCCAGTGCCGCGGCGGCCGAGCGCGTCTCGACGCCCAGCTTCTCGAAGATGTGTTCGAGGTGCTTGTTGACCGTGCGGGGGCTCATCCCCAGGATCTCGGCGATGTCGCGGTTGGTCTTGCCCTTGGCCAGCCACGACAGCACCTCGGTCTCGCGCGGCGTCAGCGCGGCGTCGGTCACGCGCGAGGCGAGGGCCGGGCCTTCGCGCTGGAGCGCCAACAGCAGCATCGTCTCGCCGAGCGTCGCGGACCCCATGTTGCGCACCGACAGGCGGGTGCCGGCCGCGGTGGTGGTAGCGATGGTCGAGCCGTCCGCCAGCGCGGGCGCCAGCGCCATCGGCAACTGGCCCGGTGCGGCAGGTTCGCCCAGCGCATGCAGCCACAGCGCCGCCTGCGGCGAACGCCAGGCCACGCGGCCGTGCGTGTCGACGAAGACCACGCCCATGCCCGCCACGTCGACCGCGTCGCGCGCCATGCGGGTGATGCGCGCGTTGCGTGTGTGCGTGTGCAAGCGCGCCAGCACCTCCTGCGCGCGGATCGGCTTGACCACGTAGTCGACGCCGCCGCAGGCAAAGCCCTCGACCACGTCCTGCGTCTCGGCCATGCCGGTCATGAAGAGCACCGGGATGTGCGCGAGCGCCGGGTTGGCCTTGATGCGCCGGCAGGTTTCGAAGCCCGACAGCCCCGGCATCACCCCGTCGAGCAGGATCGCGTCGGGCACCACCAGCTCCAGCCGCTGCAGGGCCGATTCGCCATCGGCCGCGACCAGCACGGTGTAGCCGCTGGCCTCCAGCGTGTCGCACAGCATGCCCAGGCTGCTGGGCGCATCGTCGACCACGAGCACCACCGGGCGTTCGGTGTCAGGGGCTGGGGGCATCGGCATCCTCCGTGAGTGCGTTCTTGAATTGGTCGAGGTCGAAGCGGGCGAGCATGCCGCGCAGCTGGGTGCAGGTGGCGGCCAGCGCCGGGTCGCCGGCGGCGAGCCGGTCGAGCGCCTGCTGCAGGCCGCGCACGTGGCCCACCTGCACCAGGCGCATCAGCTCGAGCCGCGCCTCCTCGGGCAGCGAGATCGGTTCGGCCAGCGGCGGTGCCGCATCGGGTGCCGCCGGTGGCGGCGCGTGCTGCAGCCATTGCAGGCCCAGGTGGCGTTCCAGTGTGGCGATCAGCTCCGATTCGATCACCGGCTTGCCGATGAAGGCCTGGCAGCCGGTGGCCTGCAGCCGGTCGGCCTGGTTCTCGAAGACGTTGGCCGAGACGATGAGGATGGGAACGTGCTCGAAGCCGGCGATGCGCACCCGCGTGGCGGTCTCCCAGCCGTCCATGTCGTCCATGCTGATGTCCAGCAGGATGGCCGAGGGCACGTGTTCGCGCAGGCTGTCGAGGCATTCGGTGCCGCTGGCGGCTTCGCGCACGTCGAAGCCCAGCGGCATCAGCATGCCGGCCAGCATCTGGCGCTGCACCGGCTGGTCGTCGACCACCAGCAGCGTGCGGCGCGGACCGAAGTAGCCGGAGATGGGGCGCTGCGGTTCGGCCTGCGGGCCGGGGTCGGCCACTTCGCGCAGGTACACGCGCACGCTGAAGGTGCTGCCCCGGCCCGAGGTCTGCGCCAGCCGCAGCTCGCCGCCCATCAGCGACGTGAGCAGGCCGGTGATGGTCAGGCCCAGGCCGGTGCCCGGCTCGCCATGGCGACGGCCGGCGGCCCCGCGCTCGAAGGGCAGGAAGATGCGCTGGTGGTCCTGCGGCGCCACGCCGATGCCGGTGTCGATCACGTCGAAGCGCAGCACCTCGCGGGTGGCGTCGACGTGCAAGGTCACAGTGCCGGCCTCGGTGAAGCGCACCGCGTTGGTCAGCAGGTTGATCAGGATCTGGCGCAGCCGCTTGGCGTCGGCATGCACCCAGGCCGGCAGGCGCCCGCTGTGGGTGTAGACGAAGGCCAGGCCCTTGCCCTCGGCCTGCGGGCGGACCATGCGCACCACCTCGTCGAGGAAGCCGGGCAGGGCGAGCGGCATCGGCTCCAGCTGCAGCCGGCCGGCTTCGATGCGGGCCAGGTCGAGCAGGCCGTCGATCAGTCCGAGCATGTGCTCGCCGCTCTTGTGGATGGTCTGCACCGCGGCGCGCGGCGGGTGTGTGGCATCGTCGTTCTTCAGCAGGATCTGCGAATAGCCCAGGATGCTGTTGAGCGGCGTGCGCAGCTCGTGCGTCATGCCGGCGACGTAGCGGGTCTTGGCCTGGTTGGCGGCCTCGGCCGCCTCCTTGGCGGCCTGCAGTGCGGCGTCGGTGCGGCGGTGCGCCTCGATCTCCAGGGTGAGCAGGTGGTTGTGGCGGTTCGATTCCTCCTGCGCCATCTTGCGGCTCTCGCTGCCCAGCACCACCCACCAGGCTGCGACGGCAGCCACCATCGACAGCAGCGCGAAGACCTTGAGGAAGGGCGAGCGCAGGAAGACGTGCGTGGCGTGCGCGTTGAGCAGCCCCTCCTGCGCATAGACGATGCCCAGCACGGTCGCCAACAGAGCGATGAGCGAGGTCGCGACCAGCATGTAGTGCGCCACCCGGAAGTTCAGCCGCAGCGCCAGCGCCGGCGGCAGCAGCGCCTTGATCCACACGCCGATCTGCTCGGAGGCGCGCGAGTTCTTCTTGCAGCCGTCGTGGCAGCGCGATTCGAGCGTGCAGCACAGCGAGCAGATCGGTGCGCTGTAGGCCGGGCAGTGCGCCATGTCTTCCGACTCGAAGGGGTTGTCGCAGACCGAGCAGCGCACCATCTGGCCGGGCGCCCAGTGCTGCAGGTCGGTGCGCGCCAGGTAGTAGCGGCCCTTCGTTTTCCAGGCCAGCAGCGGCGACACCACCAGCGCCGTCAGCAGCGCGATGAAGGGCGAGAAGGACTCGGCCCAGCGCCCGAGCAGCCCGGCATACGCCACCATCGCCACCGTGGCGGCGACGACCATCGACACCAGGCCGACCGGGTTGATGTCGTACAGGTGCGCCCGCTTGAACTCGATCGACTTCGGGCTCCAGCCCAGCGGCTTGTTGATGACCAGGTCGGCCACCAGCGCGCCGACCCAGGCGATGGCGATGTTGCTGTACAGGCCCAGCACCTTCTCCAGCGCTGCGAAAACCCCCAGCGTCATCAAGAGCAGGGCGATCAGCACGTTGAACACCAGCCACACCACGCGCCCGGGGTGGCTGTGCGTGAGCCGCGCGAAGAAGTTCGACCAGGCCAGCGAGCCGGCGTAGGCGTTGGTCAGGTTGATCTTCATCTGCGACACCACCACGAAGAGCACGGTGATGCCCAGCACCCAGGCCGGGTCGCTGAAGACATAGGCGAAGCCGGCCAGGTACATGCGGGTCGGTTCGACCGCATGCGCGGCCGGGATCTCGTGCTGCAGCGCGAGGAAGGCGAGGAAGGCGCCGCCCAGCATCTTGAGCATGCCCGGCACGATCCACCCCGGCCCGGCCACCAGCACCGCGGCCCACCATTTGGCGCGGTTGGCGGCGGTCTTCTCGGGCAGGAAGCGCAGGTAATCGACCTGCTCGCCGATCTGCACCACCAGCGAGAAGGCGACCGTGGCGCCGGCGCCGAACATCAGCGGGTCGAAGTTGTTGGTGCCGGAGATGCGGCCGACCAGCCCGGTGAAGTCGGCATAGGCTTGCGGGTTCTTCCACAGCACCGCGACGAAGGGCAGCACGAAAAGCGTGAGCCAGATCGGCTGCGTCCAGAGCTGCAGCGCCGAGATCATCGTGATGCCGCGCATCACCAGCGGGATGATGACGATCGACGACACCAGGTAGCACACCGCCAGCGACCAGTCGAAGTACATCTGCAGCGCCAGCGCCAGGATGGCGGCCTCCAGCGCGAAGAAGATGAAGGTGAAGCTCGCGTAGATGAGCGAGGTGAGGGTGGAGCCCAGGTAGCCGAAGCCGGCGCCGCGCGTGAGCAGATCCATGTCGACGCCGTACTTCGCGGCGTAGTAGCAGATGGGCAGGCCGGTGAGGAAGGTGATGAGCCCCACCACCAGGATCGCCCACAGCGCGTTCTCGAAGCCATAGCTCAGCGCGATGGCGCCGCCGATGGCCTCCAGCGCCAGGAAGGAGGTGGCGCCGAAGGCCGCGTTGGCCACGCGGAACTCCGACCACTTGCGGAAGCTGCGCGGCGTGTAGCGCAGCGCGTAGTCCTCCAGCGTCTCGTTCGAGACCCAGGTGTTGTAGTCGCGGCGGATGCGAAAGATCTTCTGACCGGTGACGGGCGCCATGTTCCGTTCTCTCTGGAAGAGGGTGTGCCTGTCTCGTTGCAAGAAGCGCTCCTTGTCCGTCCGGTGGGTAGCAACGGGCGCCCAGTCTCGCCGCGCACACCGCGGCAGCCTCTACGTTGATTGACGTATTCGGCCTACGTCGGCCCGTTCCTACAGTGGCGGCCATGGTGCTCGGTGCGCCACACGCCGCACAGCGGTGGTGCGCCGGGACACCGTTTGGTCCCTGCTCCGCAACCTTTCAACCTTCGACTGGAGATTCCCCCATGGCCCGTGATCAAGATCCGTCCCTCGCCGAACAGCAGCAGCTCGCGCTGCGCCGCCGCCTGCTGCAGGGCGCCGCCGCGCTGCCGGTGATGGGCCTGAGCGGCCTCGCCTTCGGCCAGCAGTTCCCGACGGCCAAGGTCAACACGACCAAGCTGGCGGTGACCGACACCGAAGTGACGGTCGGCCAGCTGCATTCGTCCAGCGGCACCATGGCCATCTCGGAAACCGGCTCGATCCAGGCCGAGCAGCTGGCCATCGACGAGATCAACGCGATGGGCGGCATCCTGGGCCGCAAGATCAAGGTGATCAAGGAAGACGGCGCGTCCGACTGGCCGACCTTTGCCGAGAAGTCCAAGAAGCTGCTGGTCAACGACCATTGCGCCGCGGTCTTCGGCTGCTGGACCAGCGCCTCGCGCAAGGCGGTGCTGCCGGTGTTCGAGAAGGAAAACGGCCTGCTTTACTACCCGACCTTCTACGAAGGCCTGGAGCAGAGCAAGAACGTGTTCTACACCGGGCAGGAAGCCACGCAGCAGATCATCTGGGGCCTGGACTGGGCGAACAAGGAGAAGAAGGCCAAGACCTTCTTCCTGGTCGGCTCCGACTACATCTGGCCGCGCACCTCGATGAAGATCGCGCGCAAGCACATCGAGACGGTGGGCAAGCTCGGCTCGGTCAAGGGCGAGGAGTACTACCCGCTGGGCCACACCAATTTCAACTCGCTGATCAACAAGATCAAGGTCGCCAAGCCCGACTGCATCTTTGCGGCGGTGGTGGGCGGCTCGAACGTGGCCTTCTACAAGCAGCTCAAGGCCGCCGGCATCACCGGCGACAAGCAGTTCCTGCTGACGCTGGCCGTGACCGAGGACGAGATGACCGGCGTGGGCGGCGAGAACTTCGCGGGCTTCTACTCGTCGATGAAGTACTTCCAGTCCCTCGACAACGCGAACAACAAGAAGTTCGTCGCGGCCTTCAAGGCCAAGTACGGCAAGGACGCGGTGATCGGCGACGTGACCCAGGCCGGCTACCTCGGCCCGTGGCTGTGGAAGGCGGCGGTCGAGAAGGCCGGCAGCTTCGACGTCGACAAGGTCGTGGCCGCATCGCCGGGCATCGAGCTGAAGAACGCACCCGAAGGCTACGTGAAGCTCGACGCGAACCACCACCTGTGGAGCAAGGCGCGCATCGGGCAGGGGCAGCTCGACGGCTCGTTCAAGGTCGTGGCGGAATCGCCAGATCTCATCAAACCGGACCCGTTCCCCAAGGGTTACCAGTAAGCCGCAGACCCCAGCCCAACCCATTCCCCGGAGCCTTCATGAGCATTTCAGACATGTGGAACATCGGCCTCATGCAGGGCTTCGCGGGGCTGAGCCTGTTCGCGGTGCTGCTGCTGATGGGCCTGGGCCTGGCGATCATCTTCGGCCAGATGGGCGTGATCAACATGGCGCATGGCGAGTTCATGACGATCGGCGCCTACACGATCTACATGGCCGCGCGCTTCACGGAGCACCTGGCGCCGGCCTTCATGCCGTACTACTTTCCGCTGGCCATCGGGCTGGCCTTCATCCTCGCGTTCATCGCCGGCTGGCTGGTGGAATGGGCGCTGATCCGCCATCTCTACAAGCGGCCGCTCGACACGCTGCTCGCGACCTTCGGCATCAGCCTCGGGCTGCAGCAGATCTTCCGCACCTTCATCGGCCCGAAGGAGGTGAGCCCGACGCTGCCCGAGTGGCTGATGGGCTCGTGGGCGCCGGCCGAGGGGCTGGACATCCCGATCAACGGCCTGTTCGTCCTGGCGCTGACCACGCTCGTCACCGTCGGCGTGCTGCTCGCGTTGCACAAGAGCCGCTGGGGCCTGCGGGTGCGCGCCACCGTGGCCAACCGCACGATGGCCAACGCCACCGGCATCGACACCAAGAAGACCGACCGCCTGACCTTCGCCATCGGCTGCGGCATAGCCGGCGTGGCCGGCGCGGCCTTCACCACCATCGGCTCGACCGGGCCGACGTCCGGGTCGCTCTACATCGTCGACGCCTTCCTGGTCGTCACCTTCGGCGGTGCTGCCAGCCTGCTGGGCACCGTGGTGTCGGCCTTCGGCATCGCGCAGACGCAGTCGATCGCCGAGTTCTTCATCACGGGGTCGATGGCGAAGGTGCTGACGCTCTCGCTCATCGTGCTGATCCTGATGATTCGCCCACAGGGCCTGTTCGCCTCCAAAGTCCGCCGCTGAACATGAACACCCTCAAGTCCTTGATCACGCGTTATCAGCTGGCCAGCCTGGTCATCCTGACGCTGCTGCTGGCGGTCGTGCTGCCACTGTCGCTCGACATCTTCCGCCTCAACCTGGTGGGCAAGTACCTCACCTACGCCTTCGTCGCCGTCGGGCTGGTGATGGTGTGGGGCTACGGTGGCGTGCTGAGTCTGGGGCAGGGCGTGTTCTTCGGCCTGGGCGGCTACGCCATGGCGATGTTCCTGAAGCTCGAAGCCTCGGACCCGATCACCACCAAGATCCAGTCGACGCCGGGCATCCCCGACTTCATGGACTGGAACCAGATCACCGAGCTGCCGCTGATGTGGCTGCCGTTCAAGAGCTTCCCGCTCACGCTGATCCTGGTGATCGCGGTGCCGACGCTGCTGGCCTGGATCATCAGCTACGCGATGTTCAAGCGCCGCGTGGGCGGCGTGTACTTCGCGATCATCACGCAGGCCGTGGCGCTGATCGTCACCGTGCTCATCATCGGCCAGCAGGGCTACACCGGCGGCGTCAATGGCATGACCGACCTGAAGACGCTGCTGGGCTGGGACACCCGCACCGACAGCGCCAAGTACATCCTCTACTACGTCTGCGTGGCGCTGCTCATCGCCAGCATCGTGCTGTGCCGCTGGATCCAGACCAGCAAGCTGGGCACGCTGCTGCTGGCCATGCGCGACAAGGAAGACCGGGTGCGCTTCTCGGGCTACGACGTGTCGAACTTCAAGGTGTTCACCTTCTGCCTGGCGGCCGGCCTCTCGGGCATCGGTGGTGCGCTGTTTTCGCTGCAGGTGGGCTTCATGTCGCCGAGCTTCGTCGGCATCGTGCCGTCGATCGAGATGGTGATCTTCGCGGCGGTCGGCGGCCGCATGAGCCTGGTCGGCGCGGTGTACGGCACGCTGCTGGTGAATGCCGGCAAGACGCTCTTCTCCGAGAGCTTCCCCGACCTGTGGCTGTTCCTGATGGCCGGGCTGTTCATCGGCGTGACCATGGCCTTCCCGATGGGGCTGGCCGGCCTGTGGGAAAGCCACATCGCGCCGTGGTGGAAGAACCGCCGCCAAGCCTTGCGCGATGCGTCGGTGAAGACTCCGTCGACCGGCACGCCGCAGCAACCGCCACGCATCGTCGACCCCGCGCCTGGCCCCGACCTGGGCGAGTTGCCCGATGGCGTGAGCGGCCAGCGCGTCTGAACCCGAGAACCGTTCCATGAGCAACACCGATTTCGCACTGGCGGTCGAAGACCTGACGGTGTCCTTCGATGGCTTCAAGGCCATCGACGCCCTGACGCTCTACATCGACAAGAACGAGCTGCGCGTGATCATCGGCCCCAACGGCGCCGGCAAGACCACGCTGCTCGACCTGATCTGCGGCAAGACCAAGGCCAGCAGCGGCAGCATCAAGTTCAAGAACACCGAGCTCACGAAGATGGCCGAGCACAAGCGCGTGCGCCTGGGCATCGGCCGCAAGTTCCAGACGCCGTCGATCTACGAGAACCTGAGCGTGTTCCAGAACCTGGAGGTGTCGTACCCCTCGGGTCGCTCGGTCTTCGGTGCGCTGGCCTTCAAGTGCACGGACCAGGTGAAGGCCGCGGTGCAGGCCGTGGCCGAAGACATCGGGCTGGTCGACAAGCTGGGCACCGAAGCCGGCTTGCTGTCGCACGGCCAGAAGCAATGGCTCGAGATCGGGATGCTGCTGATGCAGGAGCCTGAGCTGCTGATGCTCGACGAACCCATCGCGGGCATGAGTTCCCGCGAACGTGAGCTGACGGCCGACCTCCTCAAGCGCATCTGCAAGAACCGCGCGGTGATCGTGATCGAACACGACATGGAATTCGTCAAGCAGATCGCGCACAAGGTCACCGTGATGCACCAGGGAAAGATCCTGGCCGAAGGGCCGATGGAGAAGGTGCAGGCGGATGAGCGGGTCATCGATGTCTACCTGGGGCATTGACATGGAACCCATCGCTTGTCGTTCGGGGCGGGCTCACGCCGACGGCGTACTCCCCTCCGCGAATGTCCCCCGGCCTTCGGCCTCCTCCTTTATTTCGCTGCGGGGAGCACGCCATCGACGTGATCCGAAAGGGCGGTGTTTCACCGATAGAACTCGCGCGGCGTCTCTCGTGCCGAGGGTATCGGGTGCCTCCCGCAGCGAAATAAAGGAGGAGCCGAAGGCGGGGGACATTCGCGGAGGGAGGTACCCGGTGGCCTCGGCACGTACCCCGACCTTGCAGTCCCTGAACCTGGAGTCATTGCAATGAGCAACGTGATGCTGGAAGTCAAAGACCTGCACACCGCCTACGGCCAGAGCGAGGCGCTGCACGGCATCTCCTTCGACGGCATGGCGAACGAGACCATCGCCATCATGGGCCGCAACGGCATGGGCAAGACCACGCTGTTCAAGAGCCTGATGGGCGTGCTGCCGATCAAGAGCGGCAGCATCAAGGTCGCGGGCAACGATGTGTCGCACGACGAGAGCTTCAGGCGCGTGGCCAAGGGCATCGCCTACGTGCCGCAGGGCCGGATGATCTTTCCGACGCTGACGGTCGAAGAGAACATCCAGACCGGGCTGGAGAACGCCAAGAGCCGGCACATCCCCGAAGAAATCTACGCGCTGTTCCCCGTGCTCTTCGACATGAAGCGGCGCAAGGGCGGCAACCTCTCGGGCGGCCAGCAGCAGCAACTCGCGATCGCGCGTGCCCTGGTCACCAATCCCAAGGTGCTGCTGCTCGACGAGCCGACCGAGGGCATCCAGCCTTCGATCATCAAGGACATCGCCAAGGCGCTCAACGAGATCCGCAAGCTGCGCGGCATCACGATCGTCGTGTCCGAGCAGGTGCTGAGCTTCGCGATGGACGTGGCCGACCGGCTCTTCGTCATCGAAGGCGGCCGCCTGGTGCACGAGACCGCGCGCGACAAGACCGACGTCAACCAAATCAAAGCCTATCTCTCTGTTTAACCACAACCCTTTGGAGCCACTGCACATGACGGACACGCTGATCAAGGTCGACCTGACGAAGTCGCCCACCGAAAACGAGATGATCCACAACCGCTGGCATCCGGACATTCCGATGGCCTGCTGGGTCAACCCGGGCGACGACTTCATCCTCGAGACCTTCGACTGGACCGGCGGCTTCATCCAGAACAACGACAGCGCCGACGATGTGCGCGACATCGACCTCACCACCGTGCACTACCTGTCGGGCCCGGTGGGCGTGAAGGGCGCGGAGCCCGGCGACCTGCTGGTGGTCGACCTGCTCGACATCGGTGCCAAGCCCGATTCGCTGTGGGGCTTCAACGGCTTCTTCTCGAAGAAGAACGGCGGCGGCTTCCTGACCGACCACTTCCCGCTGGCGCAGAAGTCGATCTGGGACTTCAAGGGCATGTTCACCAGCTCGCGCCACGTGCCGGGCGTGAACTTCGCCGGCCTGATCCATCCCGGCCTGATCGGCTGCCTGCCCGACAAGCCGATGCTCGACCTGTGGAACGCGCGCGAGCAGCAACTCATCGACACCGACCCGACCCGCGTGCCCGGCCTGGCGAACCCGCCCTCGGCCGGCACCGCCCACATGGGCAAGATGACCGGCGAGGCGCGTGCCAAGGCCGCGGCCGAAGGCGCCCGCACCGTGCCACCGCGCGAGCATGGCGGCAACTGCGATATCAAGGACCTGTCACGTGGCTCGAAGGTCTTCTTCCCGGTCTACGTCGATGGCGCGGGCCTTTCCGTGGGCGACCTGCACTTCAGCCAGGGCGACGGCGAGATCACCTTCTGCGGCGCCATCGAGATGGCCGGCTGGGTGCACATGAAGGTCACGCTCATCAAGGGCGGCATGGCCAAGTACGGCATCAAGAACCCGATCTTCAAGCCCAGCGTGATGACGCCGAACTACAAGGACTTCCTGATCTTCGAAGGCATCTCGGTCGACGAGGCCGGCAAGCAGTACTACCTCGACGTGAACGTGGCCTACCGCCAGGCCTGCCTGAACGCCATCGAGTACCTGAAGAAGTTCGGCTACTCCGGCGCGCAGGCCTATTCGATCCTCGGCACGGCGCCGGTGCAGGGTCACATCAGCGGCGTGGTCGACGTGCCCAACTCCTGCGCCACGCTGTGGCTGCCGACCGAGATCTTCGACTTCGACATCAACCCGAACGCCAGCGGGCCGACGAAGTTCATCGACGGCAGCATCGACATGCCACTGTCGCAGGACGTCTGAGCCGATGCCGACCTACGACTACGAATGCCGCGCCTGCGGCGGCTTCGATGCACTGCGCAGCGTGAGCCGGCGCGACGAGCCCGCCGCCTGTCCGGCCTGCGGTGCGGCGTCGCCGCGCGTGATGTCGGCCGCGCCGCGCCTGGCGCTGATGGCCGGCAGCACCCGCAGCGCCATCGAGACCAACGAGCGCGCACGGCACGAGCCGAAGAGTTCGAAGGACTACCAGCGGCTGAAGCACCCGTCGGGCTGCGGATGCTGCAGCACCAAGCGCGGGGCGACGGTGACCGCCACCAATGGCGTGAAGGGCGCGCCGAGCCGGCGGCCTTGGATGATCAGCCACTGACGGCCGCCATTGCGCGGCCGCACAGCATGGCGACCAGCGCCTCGGCCTGCGCCGGGAGCCGGTCGCCGCGCCAGACCACGTGCTGGTCGGCGCGGCAGAGCACCAGCCGGTGCGCATAGGCCGGCGGCAGCGTCGCGGCCTCGACGTCGAGCAGTTGCAGCGGCATGCCGGCACGGCGCGCGGCGTGCTGCAGCGCGCTGGCGTCGACCGTCGGGTCCAGGCGCAGCAACGTGTAGCCGGGGCCGAACGCGTCGTAGGCCGAGCGCCCGTCGGGCAGCCAGAAGTGCGGCGCCCGGCAGCCCGGGACCGTCGAGGGCGTGAAGCTGCCCATCGAGTAGCCCGGCGGCTGTGCGTCGTCGTAGGCGATGATCGGCGAGCCGGCGTAGTAGTAGCCGAAGTTCAGGCCGGCGCAGCAGAACTGCTGGACGTTGAGATCGTAGGCTTCGTGCCCGATGGCCTCGCGCAGCGCGTCACCGGCCGGGCCCGGCGCCTCGATGTCCTGCGGCACGGCGCCGCGCGCGCGGATCATCTTCTGGGCGTGCGCCATCGCGAACTGCGACACCTGTTCGGTGATCGGCTGGCGCTCGGCCTCGTAGGCATCGAGGATGGACGCATCGCCCCAGCCCTGCGCGTGCGCGGCGAGCAGCCACGCCAGGTTGACCGCATCCGCGATCCCGGCGTTCATCCCATAGCCGGCGTAGGGCACCCACAGGTGCGCCGCATCGCCGGCCAGGAACACGCGGCCCTCGCGGAAGCGGTCGGCCACCAGCCGGCGTCCGACCCAGTCCTCCTTGCTGATCACCTCGTAGGCGAAGTCGTCGCCGACGCCGAGGATCTCGCGGATCGAGCGGTCGCGGTCCACCGCGTCGAAGTCCGGCTCGTCGGGGTTCAGGTGGTTGTGCACCAGCCAGTTCTCGTGGCCGTCGATCGCGAACACGGTGCCGCAGCGCCGCGGGTTCATCGCGTAGTACGACCAGGCCGGCTTGCCCGGGATCATCGCGCGCAGTTGCGGTGCGCGGATGTAGGTCGACTGCACGCGCTGGATCACCGGCGTGCCCTCCAGCTTCGCGCCGATCTGCTTGCGCACGCCGGAACTGCCGCCGTCGCAGCCGACCAGGTAGCGGCAGCGCACGCTGCGCGGGGCGCCGCTGTCCAGGTCCAGCAGGGTGGCCGACACGCCCTCGTCGTCCTGCTCGAAGCCGGTGAACTGCGTGCGGTTGAGCAGCGTCACGCCGGGCTGCGCCGCGGCGTGCGCCAGCAGGATCGGCTCGAGGAAGATCTGGTTGATCCGGTGCGGCGGCTCTGCGGTCGGCCACCACGCGTCGGGGCCTTCCGTCTCGGTGTAGCGGTCGCGCCGGCACGGGATCGGGATGCGGGTGAGTTCGAGGCCGGTCACGCTGGTGCGGAACGCCACGTCGTTCGGATAGTCCTCGGGCAGCCCGGCGTCGCGCAGCATGCCGGCTACGCCGAGTCGGCGGAACTGCTCCATCGTGCGGGCGGCGACGTGGTTGCACTTCACGTTCGGCGGCTCGGCGTAATGGCGGGTCTCGACGACCACGACCTGCAGGCCGCGCGAGGCGAGGTCCATCGCCAGCGTCAGGCCCACCGGCCCGGCGCCCACGATCAGTACGTCGGTGTTCAGTTTGTCGAAGCGCATGGGTTCCCTCAGTCGAGCTTGATGTGGGCGGTGCGGATGACCTTCGCCCATTTCTTGGTTTCGGAAGCGATGTAGGCGCCGAAGGCCGCGGGCGTGCCCGGTGCCGGCTCGACGCCCAGGTTGCGCATGCTGGCCTGCGTCTGCCCGTCGGCCAGCGCGGCGTTGATCTGCGCATTGAGCCGGGCGACGATGGCATCGGGCGTGCCGGCCGGTGCGACGATGCCGAACCAGCCGGTGGAGTCGTAGCCCGGCAGGCCGGCCTCGGCGACGGTGGGCACGTCGGGCAGCATCGGCAGCCGGCGCACGCTGGTCACGGCATAGGCGATCAGCTTGCCGGCCTTGATCTGCTGGAGCGCCGAGGGCAGGTCGACGATGGCCAGCGGGATCTGGCCGCCCAGCACGTCGAGTGCCGCCGGGCCCGAGCCGCGGTAGGGCACCTCGACGAAGCGTGCATTGGCCATCTGGGCGAACAACGCGGCCGACAGATGCATGGCGGTGCCGTTGCCGCCGTGCCCGATCGACAGGCTGCCGGGCGCCTTGCGGGCCTGCGAGATGAGTTCGGCCTGGGTGCGCGCCGCCATCGATGAATGGCCGACGAGCACGAAGGGGATCGCTGCGAGCATCCCCACCGGCCTGAAGTCCTTCACCGGATCGAAGGGCATCTGCGGATAGAGGCTCACGTTGGCCGCCAGCGCGCCGGCGGCACCGAGGCCGATGGTGTAGCCGTCGCCGGGCGCTTTCGCGACCACCGTGAGACCGACATTGCCGCCTGCGCCGGGCCGGTTGTCCACGATGACGGGCTGGCCCAGCTTCTCGTTGAGCTGGGGCACCAGCATCCGGAACACGGCATCCGCGCTGCCGCCGGGCGGAAAGGTCACGATGGCGCGGATGGGCTTGTTGGGGAAGTCGGTCTGCGCCTGGGCGGCGGCCGGCCCGGCGAGCGGGACGCAGAGGGCGGCCAGCCACCCGACGCGCACGAGAAATGGATGCATGCGATGTCTCCTTCTTATTGGTGGCACGCATTGGACGACGCAGCAATTGATTCGTAAATCAATAAATTCAGAAGCAAATATGATGTTGTCTGATGAATGCGAACTTCAGTCCGACCATCCGCCAGCTGCGTGCCTTCGTGCAGGTGCACCGGCTGCGCAAGCTCAGTGCGGCGGCGGAAAAGCTGTTCGTGACGCAGTCGGCGGTGAGCATGCTGATCCGCCAGCTGGAAGAGGGACTGGGTGCGCGGCTGTTCGACCGCACCACGCGCTCGCTGCAGCCGACGGCGGCGGCGAACGACATGCTGGCGACCGCGGAGCGCATCCTGCGCGACGTGGACGCGCTGTCCAGTGGCTTCCGCGAGCTGTCGACGCTGGAGCGGGGCCGCGTCTGCGTGGCGATCACGCCCTCGCTCGCCGCCTTCCTGCTGCCGAACGCGATACGCAGCTTCGTGGCCAGCCATCCGCAGGTGCGGGTGGTGATCGACGACTGCGCGCCGGACCAGTTCGTCTCGCGGATCATCGGGGAGCATGTGGACTTCGGCGTCGGCACCCCCGAGCGGCCGGGGGCCGAGGTCGACACCGAGCCGCTGCTGCGCGACCACCTGGCCTTCGTGTGCCTGCAGGACCATCCGCTGGCCGGCGCGCGTGCGGTGCGCTGGGCCGACCTCGCATCCCATCCCGTGATCACGGTGCGGCCCGGCTACGGCATCCGGCCCTTGATCGACGTCACCGCGGCCCGCGCGGGCGTGAGCCTGAACGTGGTGAACGAGGTCTCGTTCCTGGCGACCGCGCTGTGGATGACGGCCAGCGGCATGGGCGCATCCATCATGCCTTCGGCCTTTGCGCGTGCATCGGGGGATGCCTCGTTGCGCATCAGGCCGATCTCGGCACCGCGCGTGTCGCGCGACGTGTCGGTGGTGACGAAGCGCGGTCGCTCGCTGTCGGCCGCCAGCGAGAACTTCATCGCCACGCTGCGCCGCGTGCTGCAGATGCCGCCGGCCTGAGAGGCTGAGCCGGCGCCCATCGGCGACGCCGTGCGGTGCCGCGTGTTCAGCGTCGCCGGTCTCGGCCTCTCAACCCGCCAGCCCCGCGTACACGTTCTGCACGTCGTCGTTGGCGTCGATCGCCGCGAGGAACACCTCGACTTCTTCCAGCTGTTCGGCGCTCAGCGTCGCCGGGTCGATCGGGTTCTTCGGCTTGTAGCCCAGCTTGGCCGACAGCACCTGGAAGCCCTGCCCGGGCAGGGCCTTGCTCACCAGATCGAGGTCGGTCGGCGCGGTGAGGAAGAGAGTGGTGCCGTCTTCCTCGCCGGGCTCCAGGTCCTGCGCGCCGGCCTCGATGGCGGCCATCTCCGGGTCGGCGCCGGCGGAGGCAGGCGCGGCCTCGATCATGCCCAGGTGCTCGAAGTCCCAGGCCACCGAGCCGGAGGTGCCGAGCTGGCCCTTGCGGAACAGCACGCGCATTTGCGGTGCGGTGCGGTTCACGTTGTCGGTCAGGCACTCGACCATCACCGGCACCTGGTGCGGCGCGAAGCCCTCGTAGACGACATGCTCGAAATGCACTGCCTCACCGGTGAGGCCCGCGCCCTTCTTGATGGCGCGGTCGAGCGTGTCCTTGGGCATCGACACCTTGCGGGCCTGTTCGACCACCAGCCGCAGCCGGGCGTTCGATGCCGGGTCGGCGCCGTTGCGGGCGGCGACCATGATTTCCTTGGCCAGCTTGCCGAAGAGCCGCCCCTTGGCGTTGGCCGCCACGTCCTTGTGCTTTGCTTTCCATTGCGCGCCCATGTCGATCTCCTTGCGTTCTGCGATGCCTGGCGGCGAAGCAGCGACTGTACGCGCGCCGACGTGCTCAGCGGGCCGCGGGCAAGGCGGGGAGCATGTCGCTGCGCAGTCGCTCGGCCAGCCGCACCAGCGCAGCCTCGGCCGACTCGGCGATCTCGGTCGAGCGCGTCAGCATCAGGTTCAGCCGCTGGCCCAGCCCCTCGACCATCACGCCGCTGGCGCGCTCGCGGATCACGCCGTCGGCGCCGGTCTCGCAGTCGACGGTGGCGCACACGCGCTCGGCGTAGGTGCCCGGTGCGACGCCATACACCACCACCGGCTTGCCCAGCGCGGTGGCGAAACCCACCTCGAACACCGTGCCCGAATCGGGCTCGTGGCCGCGGAAGGGCACGAGGTTGGCGATCACGCCGTCGGCCTCGCGGATCAGGCGCACATTGCCTTCGTAGATGCGCTGGGCGCGCTCCTCGTCGCCCAGGCGCCGGTCGGCCGCGATGCCGCCGTCGGAGGGCGGCACGCCCTGCAGGCCGAGCGTGTCGCAGAAGGTGACCAGGCGCTCGAAGAGCGCCTCGCTGTCGCGGAAGAAGACATCCGGGCCGGCGAGGTAGATGCGGGGGCGTGAGGATTCGGAAGAGGGGGAGGAAGGCATCGTGCCATTGTGGCGCTACGTCAATCAACGTATTCGGCGCAGCGGGCGCCCTTCGCAGAATCGATGCTGCCCCCACCACCCCCACGAGGTCGATGCCATGATCCACGGCGATATTTCAAGCAGCAAGGACACCGTCGGTGTCGCGGTCGTCAACTACAAGATGCCGCGCCTGCACACCAAAGCCGAGGTGCTCGACAACTGCAAGGCCATGGCGAAGATGGTGGTCGGCATGAAATCCGGCCTGCCGGGGCTCGACCTGGTGATCTTCCCCGAGTACTCGACGCACGGGATCATGTACGACAGCGGCGAGATGTACGAGAACGCCGCCAGCGTGCCCGGCGCCGAGACCGAAATCTTCGCCGAGGCCTGCCGCAAGGCCAAGGTGTGGGGCGTGTTCTCGCTGACCGGCGAGCGGCACGAGGCGCATCCGGACAAGGCGCCCTACAACACGCTCATCCTGATGAACGACCAGGGCGAGATCGTCCAGAAGTACCGCAAGATCATGCCGTGGACGCCCATCGAGGGCTGGTACCCGGGCAACCGCACCTACGTGAGCGACGGGCCGAAGGGGCTGAAGGTCAGCCTCATCATCTGCGACGACGGCAACTACCCCGAGATCTGGCGCGACTGCGCGATGAAGGGCGCCGAACTGATCGTGCGCTGCCAGGGCTACATGTACCCGGCGAAGGAGCAGCAGATCCTCATCAGCAAGGCCATGGCCTTCGCCAACAACACCTACGTGGCGGTGGCCAACGCGGCCGGCTTCGACGGCGTGTACTCGTACTTCGGCCACTCCGCGCTGATCGGTTTCGACGGCCGCACGCTGGGCGAATGCGGCGAGGAAGAGATGGGCATCCAGTACGCGGCGCTGAGCAAGAGCCTGATCCGCGACTTCCGCCGGCACGGCCAGTCGGAGAACCACCTCTTCAAGCTGGTGCACCGCGGCTACACCGGTCTCATCAACTCGGGCGACGGCGACAAGGGCGTGGCCGACTGCCCCTACGAGTTCTACCGCCAGTGGATCGCCGACCCGCAGGGCACGCGCGAGCGGGTGGAGTCCTTCACGCGCAGCACCGTCGGCACGGCCGAGGCGCCGATCGAGGGGATTCCGAACGAGGAGACCGTCAACCGGTATCGATGAGGCGATGGCGAAACCGCCTTGGCGCAATCTTGCATCTATGCTGCGAATGATCTAGCGCGCGACAGCGCGGTCTCTACTGGTTCGTCTACACGTCGTTGACACGCGCCGTGCAGTTGCAGGGAGCTTGAACAGCTAGGGGCCACCGTCTTCAGCACCGACGCAGCTCCGCGGGCCTAACAGGCTGCTGAAATACTCCCCTGCGGACGAGCCCGTTCCTTCGGCGAGGGCTGCTTTTCACATGGCGAGCTGCGGGACGGCGTTTCGAGTCGGTTTTCTGATTGCCGAAGCTTCTCGAGCTTCTTTTCGGGCCTCACGCAGACTGCGGGCGGATTTGCCCCAGCGAGCGCATGCGCGTCAAGTTGTACGCCGTCATCGTCAACACGAACAGATGGTCCACGCGCTTGAGCCCTTGCACCATCACCTGGCGAATGCCCCCCACCGTCTTGGCCCAGCCGAAGCCCTGCTCGATGAGCTTGCGCTTTCGCTGCGACAGCACGTAGCCCTCGCTGGCTGCGATGGCGTCGGGTACTGCCGAGCGACGCCCTGACTTGTTCTGTGCCACGTGCGGTATCACGCCCATGTCCCGGCATGCATCGATGAATTCCTTGGCGTCATAGCCCTTGTCCGCGCCCAGCGTGATGCTGATCGTGTCATCGGCTGCCGCCTCGCAAGCCCCATGGATCATGACCTTGGCAGCTTCCCGCTCGGCATGACCGTCGGCGGTGCTGACCATCGCGTTGGCGATCAGGCCATGGCGGTTGTCAGAGAGGGTATGGCCCATGTAGCGCATCTGGCTGGCCGTCTTGCCCTTGCGGTACAGCCGCGCATCCGCGTCGGTGCTGGATTCATGGGTGTCGTTGCTGCGGGTCTGGCCCTTGAAGCTGGTGGCTCCGGTGTTGTCGTCATTGCCGTCGTCGTCTTCATCGCCGGCGCCGTTCTTGCGCACGAAGCTGCGGTGGCTGGCCCACGCCTGGATGAGGGTGCCGTCCACGCTGAAGTGTTCGCCCGACAACCAGCCCTTGCGCTCGGCCGTCTCCACGATGTGGTTGAACAATTCGATGATGGCGTCGTGCGCAATGAGTCGCTCGCGGTTCTTGGTGAACACCGTGGGCACCCAGACGGCGTCGTCCATGGCCAAGCCGATGAACCAACGATACAAGAGGTTGTATTGGGTCTGCTCCATGAGTTGGCGCTCCGAGCGCACGCTGAAGAAAATCTGCAAGAGCATCGCGCGCAGCAGCTTCTCCGGTGCGATGCTGGGACGCCCGCCCTTGATGTCGGCCTCGTACATGCCAGCAAACAGGCCGTCCATCTTGAGCAGTGCTTCGTTGACCATGGCCCGGATCGGGCGCAGCGGGTGATCCGCCGGTACGAAGTCCTCCAGGCGGCGCATGGTGAACAGGCTCTCGGTGAAGGTGTCGGCTCCGCGCATCGTCTGGGTCTTGTCTTGCAACTGTCGGGGGATCAACTTCCAACGCTTGTGCTGTATCGCTGGCCGACTGGTGGGGAGTATTTCAGCAGCCTGCTAAGTGTCAAGGCTTACCGCATGTAGATCGACTTTGAGTTCGTATTCCATCAATCGAACATGCGGAACCTGCGTCGCCGCATACCTCAGCTTCTCGCTAATGTCCGACGCAACTATGACGCCGAAGACATTGTTCTCGCCAGCGAGGTGCTTCTTTACCCAGCCCATGTATCGCAGGATCTGGCCAAGGGCGGAGTCTGGCCCGCGAGCTAGCTTCAACTCGAACACGTAGAAATCGCCGTTGCCAGTCGCCAAAATGTCGATCGGACCAACATCGGTCTGAAACTCCACACCGTCTCGGTCGTCCGTTCGATAAAGGACGAGCGCGCCGTCATGACTAGGGAGCTTCGGTAAATTCTTCGCAAGGTAGTCGCGCAAATGCGCTTCAAGGGCAAACACCCCGTATGCGTCAGAGGCAGGCTCGGCGGCTTCAACTGCGGGGCCTAGGTTCTCGCCCACACCCTCCGCGAGACGAACAACGAGGCTGCCATCCGTCGCCTTGGCTATTTCCCACACACCTTGCTTTTCCGGCTCATACCAAACTACCTTGCCGCGACCAGTGTTGAATAGGTAGTCGTACTCGGTGTCAGCAATCCGAGGTCTTTTGTTCTCGTTGTAGTGAATGCGAGATGGATGATTCACAGCACCGGAAATAATGCTGCACGTCATTGAGCTGTCGTTGACGCCGTCCCCATACATTGACCTAATTTTTGCCTTGATAGCCGGGTATGAGCATTCACCGCCTATTTGCTGTACTGCCTCTTTGACCATTTGCCGAACTGGCGGTCGAACTACATTAGTCATCCAACTCTCCTTGTTTGTTCTGATCCAAGTTTCTGACTGCGCACGAGGCGTGGTCGCGTGCAAGCCATCCCCTCAGCGCACCACCCGCCCGTCCGCCGTCACGGTCACCAGCTCGATCCCCCAGGCCGCGTCGCGCGCACCGGCGCGCAGGTTGATGCGGAAGCCGCCGACGTCGTAGGCCGTCATGCCCGAGAGGGTGCGCTGCAGGGCCGCGACCGTGAAATTGCGGCCGGTGCGGCGGATGCCTTCGGCGAGCGCCTTGGCGGCGATGAAGCCTTCGAGGCTTTCGTAGGTCGGCGTCTGGTCGGAGTTGTCGATGGCGGCGTTGTACTCGCGCACCACGGCGATCGAGGTGCTGCGCGGCGAGGGCACGACCTGCGAGATGACCACGCCGCGGATGTCCTTGCCCAGCGCCAGGAAGAGGGGGTTGAGGCCGACCACCGAGTAGTTCATGAACAGGCCGACGTAACCCGCCTTGCGCATCTCCTGGATGACCGCGGCCGTGGTCTGGAACAGCGCGGCCTGGATCACCACCTGCGGCTGCAGCCTGGTGAGGCTCGCCACGGCGGCGTCGACCTGGGTGCTGCCGGCCGGTACAAAGGCGGAGCCGACCAGCGGCGGCAGCTTGAGTTCGGCGATGGCGTCGTTCACCGCCTGCAGGCCGGCGCGGCCCAGCGCGTTGTCCTCGGCCAGCACGGCGATGCGCGACTGGCCGATCGTGGCGCAGTGGCGCACCATCTTGAACGCCTCGTCGGCCATGCTGGGGCGGACGTGGAAGACGTTGGCGTGCGCTGCGTCGCGCAGCGAATCCGCCGCACCGAAGGGCGCGAAGAAGAGCGCACCTTTCTCCTGCGCCACCTTGGCGCCGGCATTGCTGCTGCCGGTGCCCACGAAGCCGAACAGCAGGTCGGCCCCTTCGGCCAGCAGCTTCACGGCGTTGGCGCCCGCACGCGCTGGGTCGAAGCCGTCGTCGACCTGCCGCAGCTCGATGTGCTGGGCCGGGTTGGCGTCGTTGAAGGCGTCGACATAGAGCTTGGCGCCGCCGGCGAAGGCCATGCCGATTTCGCTGGCGGCGCCGGTCAGGGGCACCGACTGGCCCCACACGATGCGGCGGGGCGCCGGGGCGGGCGCCGTCTGCGCGCGCAGTGGACCGCCAATGCCGGAGGCGATGCAGCCGCCGCCGAAAGCCAACCACTGCCTGCGTGAAAAAGCCATGTACGACCCCAGGAATCTATTGGTAACAAATCGTACGCAATGACCGTGCCGGCTGTGGGATGACGCCCCTCAACTTTTGGCTGCAGCTGCCGATAAATCCACGGAATGCCGTCTGCTGCGGCGTCGCCTCGGGGCGATCCCGCTTCACAGGCGGGAATTCAGCGCTTGATGAAAACGAGGTCCCACACGCCGTGGCCCAGTTTCAGGCCCCGGTTCTCGAACTTGGTGAGCGGCCGGTAGTGCGGCTTCTCGGCCCAGCCGTCGGCGCTGTTGCGCAGCATCGGCTCGGCCGACAGCACCTCCAGCATCTGCTCGGCATAGGGCTGCCAGTCGGTGGCGCAGTGCAGGTAGCCGCCGGGTTGCAGCCGATCGGCCAGCTTGGCCACCAGCGGCGACTGGATCAGCCGGCGCTTGTTGTGGCGCTTCTTGTGCCACGGGTCGGGAAAGAAAACGTGGATGCCGGCCAGCGTGCCGGTCGGCAGCATGTGGTCGAGCACGTCGACCGCGTCGTGCGCGCAGATGCGGATGTTGGTCAGGCCCTGCTCGCCGATGCGCTTGAGCAGCGCGCCCACGCCGGGCTCGTGCACCTCGCAGCAGAGGAAGTTCGTCTCGGGCATCAGCGCGGCGATGTGCGCCGTGGCCTCGCCCATGCCGAAGCCGATCTCCAGCACGGTGGGCGCCTCGCGGCCGAAGGTGGCGGCGAAGTCGAGCGGCTCGGCGCGGTAGGGCAGCAAATAGGTCGGGCCGAGTTCGTCGTAGGCGCGTTGCTGGCCGTCGGTGGTGCGGCCGCCGCGCTTCACGAAGCTCTTGAGGCGCTGGCCATAGCGTGGGTTTCGCGGGGTGGTCGCGGCCGGGTCGGCGGCGTCGGCAGAGTCGGTGGGGCCCGGTACGTCGGGAGGAGGGGCGGTCGCGGGCAGGTTCATCACGGGCGCGAATTGTAGAGATCGCGCCAGGCGGCCACCCAGCCGGCCAGCGCATCGGCAGTGTTGGCCGCTGTCGTGGCGGGCAGTCCGAGCGCCTGCGCGGCCGTGGCGAGTGCCCGCAGTGCGGCGGCCGGCGTGCCCAGGTCGAGTGCCGTCGCGCCGTTCTGCTTGGAGAGCTTCTGGCCGTCCGGCGCGAGCACCAGCGGCGTGTGCAGGTAGCTGGGCGTCGGCAGACCGAGCGCGCGCTGCAGCAGGATCTGGCGCGCCGTGTTGTCGGCCAGGTCTTCGCCGCGCACCACGTCGGTGATTCCCTGGTCGGCATCGTCGACCACCACGGCGAGCTGGTAGGCCCAGGGGCCGTCGGCGCGGCGCAGCACGAAGTCGCCGACCTCGGCCGCCACATCCTGGCGTTGCGGGCCGAGTCGGCGATCGGTCCAGTGCAGGTCGTGCACGCACAGGTCGGGCGGCGGCGCCAGCGGCTCGACGGCGAAGCGCCAGGCGCGCGCGGCCTGGCCGTGCAGGCCTTGGCGGCAGGTGCCGGGGTAGACGCGCTCGCCGTGGCGCGTGTGTGTCACGCCGCGGGCAGCCAGGGTGGCGTCGATGTCCTTGCGCGAGCAGCCGCAGGGGTAGGCGCGGTGGGCTGCGATCAGGGCGTCCAGCGCCGCCTGGTAGCGCGCGGTGCGCTGCGTCTGCCAGAGGGGTGTCTCGTCCGGCACCAGGCCGCAGGCCGCCAGCTGGCCGAGGATGTGTTCGCCCAGCCCGGGCAGGCAGCGCTCGGTGTCGGCGTCTTCGATGCGCACCAGCCAGCGGGCTTGCGGGCCGCGCGCCCGCACGTCGAGCCAGCTGGCCAGCGCCGCCACCAGCGAGCCCGCGTGCAGCGGTCCGGTGGGCGAGGGCGCGAACCGGCCGGTCGGCGTCACGCCACCCGTCACACCACAGCGAGGGCCAGCGACAGGCCGGAGAGGAAGGCGTCTTCGACGCGGTGGCCCATGCACCAGTCGCCGGCCAGGCCGATGCGCGCCTTGGCGTCCCACAGGTGCGGCTTGCCCAGCGGCGCCTGCGTTTGCGCCTCGGGCCAGCAGCGGGCGCGGGCGTAGTTGGGCGTGGCGTAGATGCCGGTGATCTCGGCGAAGGCGCGCAGCAGCTTGGCCTCGACACGCGGCGCGTCGTCGCGCAGGTGTTCCTGCGACCAGGTCGGGCTGGCCTGCAGCGTCCAGCGCTCGATCGGATCGCGGCCCGGCTTGGACGATTCGCGTGCCAGCCAAGCGACGCGGTGGTGCGTGCTGCGCGCCGCGTTCCACTGCGGGCCCAGGTGCGACATGGTCGGCTGGTTGGCTTGCGGGAAGGCGATCATCAATGTCCAGCAGGGCGAGGCATGCACCTTGGCGATGTTGCGCTCGAGCGTGGGCGAGACCTTGCTGCGGCCCAGCAGCAGCCGCGCTTGCGCCGGCGGGATGGCCAGCAGCACGGCATCGAAGCCGGAATGGACCGGCACGCCGGGGCCGCCGTCGGTGTGCAGCTGCCAGCGGCGGCGGTCGAGCGCGTCGGGCTCGATCTGCGTCACCTGCACGCCGGTCACCAGGCGGTCGCCCAGCGGCTTGGCCCAGGCCGCCACCACCGCGTCCATGCCCGGCTGGGCCACGTAGTGCGGTTCGAGCGATGGCAGGGCGGCTTCGGCCACGCGGCCGTGCGGGTCGAGCACGCGCACGAGGTTGGCGCTCCAGGGCCGGCAGAGCTTGGGCACGGTCTGCAGCGCCAGGGCGAAGCGCTCGTCGCGCACGGTGAAGTACTGGGCGCCGCTGTCGAAGCGGCCGAAGGCGGTCGACTCGCTGGCCATGCGGCCGCCGGCGCCCGCTTCGGCCTCGAACACGGTGACCTCGTGGCCGGCCTGCACCAGCGTGCGTGCGCAGGCGATGCCCGCCATGCCCGCGCCGACGATGGCGAAGTGCTTGGGCGCCGGGCTGGGGCTTCGGTGGCGGGCGGTCGGTGCGGACGTGGTCATGACGGGTCTCTTTCTTTGACGGGCGGGCAGGGCGGAATGGCCGTTGACTCTACATCGGCTTTCAGCGGCCCCGGTGCTGCTCGAGCAGCGCGCGGCGTGTGCCCTCGTGCTCGAACTGCGCGAGCCACCATTCGAGTGCGCGGCCCGGCCGTGCGGCGGTGCGCACCCGCCACGCCAGGTGCATCTGGCCCACCGGCAACGCGCGTTCGGTCTGCAGCTCGACCAGGTGGCCGGCCTCGATGTAGGGCCGTGCCAGAGGCTCGGGCAGGAAGCCGCTGCCCAGGCCGTGCAGTTGCGCAGCGAGCTTGGCCTGCATGGTCGGCACGGTGAGCACGTCCTGCCCGCCGATCAGGTTGACGTTCATCGTCGGCCCGGCACGCGAGGAGTCGGCCGCGGCCACGGCGCGATGGCTGCGCAGCGTGGCGTCGCTGAGCGGTTGCGGCAGCCGGGCGAGCGGGTGGTGCGGCGCCACCGCGTAGACGAAGCGCAGTTCGCCCAGCGGCCGGGTACGGATGCCCGGTGCGGTGAAGCCGAGGCTCGATGCGTCGAGCACCGAGCCCACCGCGAGGTCGGCTTCGCCGCGGGCCAGCGCCTCGATGGTGCCGAGCAGGGTTTCATCGCGCAGCTTGAGGCGCGTGGGCGGCTCCAGCGCGTAGAAGGCGCCGACCAGGTCGAGCATCGGGTCACGGGCGATCACGCTGTCGATCGCGATGGTGAAGAGCGGCTCCCAGCCGGTGGCGACGCGCTTGACGCGGTTGGCGACCGCGTCGAGGTCCGACAGCAGCCGCGGTGCCTCGCGCAGCAGCTCGGCGCCGGCTTCGGTGAGCCGCGCCTGGCGTGCGCTGCGGTCGAACAGCAGCACGTCGAGCGCGTCCTCGATCTGCCGCACCCGGTAGCTCAGGGCGCTGGGCACCATGTCCATCGCGCGGGCGGCGCCGGCGAAGCTGCCCGCGCTCACCACCGTCTGGAGCATCGCGAGGGCGTCGGGGGTCAGCACGTCGCGGGCGCTGGGCATGGCCGATCCTTCATTCAAAAAAATAGAATGATGCCATCAAATGGGGACCACTTTCAGTGCGGTCGGCCGCCCTAAAGTTCTCTCCATTCGCTACGCATACGGCGTGGCACCTGAAGAGCCCCGATGGGGCAAGGAGTTCAACGATGTTGACGATTCGTAAATCCCAGGAACGTGGCTACGCCGATCACGGCTGGCTCAAGTCCTTTCACAGCTTCTCGTTCGCCGGCTACTACGACCCGGCCCACATGGGCTACGGCAACCTGCGCGTGATCAACGAAGACCGCGTGGCGGCCGGTGCGGGCTTCGGCACCCACGGCCACAAGGACATGGAGATCATCAGCTACGTGCTGTCGGGCGAACTGGCGCACAAGGACAGCATGGGCAATGTCGAGAGCATTCCGCCCGGCGACGTCCAGCGCATGAGCGCCGGCCGCGGCGTGATGCACAGCGAGTTCAACCACAAGGCCGACCAGACCACGCACTTCCTGCAGATCTGGATCCAGCCCAACGTGAAGGGCATCGAGCCCGGCTACGAGCAGAAGCGGTTCGACGCGGCCGACAAGCGCGGTCGCCTGCGCCTGGTGGCGTCGCCCGACGGCAGCGATGGCTCGGTGACGGTGCATGCCGACGCCAGGCTCTACGCCGGCCTGCTCGACGGTGACGAGAAGGCATCGCTGTCGCTCGACCCGTCGCGCAAGAGCTATGTGCACCTGGTGCGTGGCGAACTCGAGGTCAACGGCAAGAAGCTGGCAACCGGCGATGCAGCGATGCTCGAAGGCGAGACGCAACTCGCACTGACCGCCGGCAACGATGCCGAGGTGCTGGTGTTCGACCTCGCCGCCTGATTTCCCGCCGCTGCCTTCGGGCAGCGGCTTTTCCTTGTTCCCCTATTTCATCAACCGCAGGAGTATTTCCATGTCCACTCTCACCGCCAAAGGCACCACCGGCGTGACCACCACCTCGACCCAGGACGTCATCGCCCTGGTCGGCCGGATCTTGGTCGCCTATCTCTTCATCCCCGCCGGCATCGGCAAGCTCATGGGTTTCGCGGGCACCGTCGGCTATGTCGCATCGAGCGGCCTGCCGTTGCCGCAAGTCGGTGCAGCCCTCGCGATCGTGATCGAGCTTGGCGTCGGCATTGCCTTCCTGCTGGGCTTCAAGACCCGCATCTCGGCCATCGTGCTGGCTGTGTTCACGGTGGCGACCGCGCTGTTCTTCCACAAGTACTGGTCGGCACCGGATGCGATGAAGATGATGCAGCAGATCAACTTCAACAAGAACATCGCCATTGCCGGCGGCCTGCTCGCCTTTGCTGCCTTCGGCCCGGGCCGCCTGAGCATCGACAAGCGCTGAGCATTCGACCGAATCCCTGAACCCTTGACGAAAAGAACCTACACATGTCCAAGATCGCCATCGTTTTCCATTCCGGCTACGGCCACACGCAACGCGTTGCACAAGCCGTCGCCGACGGCGCGGGCGCCGAACTGATCGCCATCGACGCCGACGGCAACCTGCCCGAAGGCGCTTGGGAGACGCTGAACGCAGCCGACGCCATCATCTTCGGCTCGCCCACCTACATGGGCGGCGCCAGCTGGCAGTTCAAGAAGTTCGCGGATGCCTCGTCCAAGGTCTGGTTCACCCGCGGCTGGCAGGACAAGGTCTTCGGCGGTTTCACCAACAGCGCCAGCTTCAACGGCGACAAGCAGGTCACGCTGCAGTACCTGAACACGCTGGCATCGCAGCATGGTGGCCTGTGGGTCAGCCTGGGTCTGCCGCCGGCCAACACCAAGGCCGCCACGCGCAACGACGTGAACAACCTGGGCGGTTCGGTCGGCCTGCTGGTGCAGTCGCCGTCGGACGCCAGCGCTGCCGAAGTCCCGCAGGGCGACCTCGACACCGCCAAGCTCTACGGCGCGCGCGTGGCTGCGATCGCGGCTAAGCTGCACGGCTGATCCACACCTCGATGCGCGGCCCGAGCCGCGCCGCCCCATGATGAACGAACTGCTCGTCCTCCAGCCCCACGACAAGGACCTCGGTGGTGGCTTCAAGGTTCGGCGTTTGCTGCCGGCCGCGAAGCGACGTTCAGTGGGGCCTTTCGTCTTCTTCGACCACTTCGGGCCGGCCACCGAGACGCCCGGCAGCCAGCACGACGTGCGGCCGCATCCGCACATCGGGCTGGCCACGGTCACCTATCTTTTCGAGGGCGCGATGATGCATCGCGACAGCCTCGGCAGCGTGCAGGAGATCCTGCCCGGCGCCATCAACTGGATGACCGCCGGCCGCGGCATCGTGCATTCCGAGCGCAAGCCCGAGCGCCTCATGGGCGACACGTACGTCAACCATGGCCTGCAGCTGTGGGCGGCTTTGCCCCAGGCCTTCGAGGAGGTCGCGCCCAGCTTCGCGCACACGGCGGCCAGTGCCATCCCCGAACTCGACGTGCAGGGCGCGCAGGTGCGCGTGCTGATCGGCGAAGCCTTCGGCGTCGCGTCGCCGGTGAAGACCTTCGCACCCACCGTGTACCTCGATGTGGCCCTGCAGCCCGGTGCCAGCTTCGTGCTGCCCGCGCTGGCGGCCGAACTTGCGATCTATGTCGTGGATGGCCGCCTCGCCATCGACGGCACGCCGGTGGACGTCCACACCATGGTCGCGCTGCCGGACGGGCAGGGCGCCACGCTGACGGCCGCGCAAGCCGTGCGGCTGGTCGTGATCGGCGGCGCGCCGCTCGACGGCCCGCGCTTCATCACCTGGAACTTCGTCTCGAGCCGGCGCGAACGCATCCTGCAGGCCGGCGACGACTGGGCCGCCCAGCGCATGGGCCAGGTGCCCGGCGAAACCGAATTCATCCCGCTGCCGGGGCACCCGTTCAAGGTGCAGAGCCCCGAACCGGACACCGGCACCACGCCGGTCTGAGCCCCCGCGCTCAGTGCTTGCGCGCGAGGTCCGGGTCTTCGGCGGCCCGGGCGCTGGCGGCGTTGCCGGTCGCGCTCAGGTCGGGCGCCAGGGCGCGACGGCCGTCGAACACGAAGCAGTCGCCGCGGTAGTGCGCGCCGCCGACTTCCTCGAAGTACTTGAGGATGCCGCCCTCGAGCTGCAGCACGTTCTCGACGCCGGCTTCGCGCATCAGGATGGCCGCCTTCTCGCAGCGGATGCCGCCGGTGCAGAAGCTCACCACCGTCTTGCCGGCCAGTTCGTCCTTGTGCGCCAGCAGAGCCGGCGGGAATTCGGTGAACTTCGAGATGCGCCAGTCGATGGCGCCTTCGAAGGTGCCGTGGTCGACCTCGAAGGCATTGCGCGTGTCGAGCAGCGCGATCGGCTGGCCCGCGTCATCGTGCCCCTGGTCGAGCCAGCGCCGGAGCGTGGCGGCTTCGACCCCCGGCGCGCGGCCGGCTTCGGGCTGGATCGCCGGGTGGTCCATCCGGATGATCTCGCGCTTGACCTTCACCAGCATGCGGCGGAAGGGCTGCGAGACCGACCAGCTTTCCTTGGTTTCGAGCGTGGCGAAGCGCGGGTCGGCACGCAGTTCGTCGACGAAGCCGCGGACCGCGTCCGGTGCGCCGGCGAGAAAGAGGTTGATGCCTTCGGGCGCGAGGAGGATCGTGCCCATGAGCTGCCGCGAGCGGGCAGCGTCGAGCAGCGTGGTGCGCAGGGTGGCGGGGTCTTCGATGGCGCTGAAGAGATAAGCGGCGATGTTGAGGATGGGAAGCACGGGCGCGATTGTAGAAGTGCGCGCGCCACCCGGGCCGCAGGCGCAGGCCCCTCGGTTGATGGTGCGCAAGCCTTGGCGCGATCGATCGCCTAGCATCCCGCGTGACCGTTCGGCGGCCTCCGGCTTCATTCCTCTTTTTCCACGGAAGATCCCTGCATGAGCATCCGCCTCGCCATTCCCGATGCCCTTCGCCTGGTGGAGAAGCTCCTGCAGAAGCAGCAGGTGCCCGAGGACATCGCGCACGATGTCGCTGCGCACCTGATCGAGTCCGACCGCGTGGGCTATGCGAGCCACGGCATCTCCATCCTGCCGGGCTACGCCAAGGCGCTGGCCGACGGGCAGCTCGTTGGCGCGGCGCGGCCCGAACGGCTGACCGACAGCGGCGCCTTCCAGTCCTGGCACGGCCATCATGGCTTCGGCCAGCATGTCGGCAAGCAGGTGGTGGCGGCCGCCATCGACGCCGCGCGCCGCCACGGGCACTGCGTCGTGACGCTGCGCGACAGCCATCACCTGGGCCGCATGGGCCACTACGGCGAGCAGGCGGCTGCGGCGGGCATGGTCTTCGTCGCCTTCACCAACGTGACCAACCGGCCACCCACGGTCGCGCCCTTCGGCGGCGCCGAGGCGCGGCTCACGACCAACCCGCTGTGTTTCGCCAGCCCGCTGCCGGACGGCCGACCGCCGCTGATCCTCGACATGGCGACCAGCACCATCTCGCTCAACAAGGCGCGCGTGCTGGCCGACAACGGTGAATCGGCGCCGGCGGGCGCGCTGATCGATGCGCAGGGGCTGCCGACCTGCGACCCCGCCGTGATGTTCGCCAAGCCGCCCGGTGCGCTCTTGCCCTTCGGCGCCCACAAGGGCTACGCGCTGGGGGTGGTGGCCGAACTGCTGGCCGGGGTGCTGTCGGGAGGCGGCACCATCCAGCCCGAGCATCCGCGCACCGGCCTCGCCACCAACAACCTGTTCGCCCTGCTGTTCGACCCGGCGTCGGCCGGTACGGCGGCCTGGCAGGCGCACGAGGCCGGCGCCTTCATCGACTACCTGCTGTCGTGCCCGCCGCAGTCCGGCGGCGAGAGGGTGCAGTACCCGGGCGAGTACGAGGCACGCAACCGCGAGCGGCATGCGGCGTACATCGAACTGGGCGAGGGGAGCTGGAAGGCGCTGGCGGACCTGGCGGCGCGGCTGGGCATCGACGGCGCGGGCTGATCGGCGCCGCGAACGGTACGCGGCGGTCAGAAACCTTCTGTCGTGACGGCGAAGCCGGTGCGCACGGCGCTGTCCACCAGGCCGTGCGTCTTGCGGGCCATGCGCCACCAGCTCACGGCGACCAGCGCCGACGCCGCGGTGAGCGGCAGGGCCATCGGGTCGTAGAGCGCGGCCCAGATCGTCAGCCCGCAGAAGAGGGCCCAGACGATGGCGGCACATTCGGCGGTGTTCTCCCGCATCAGCAGGAACGTCATGGACTTCGGATCGCCGTGCGCGCAGAACAGCCCATGGACGACAGCCAGCACCGCGGTGCAGCCGATGCCGAGCAGCTCGAGCCCCAGCACCGGGGCAGAGGTGTCGTCCGCGGTGCGCAGGAGCGTGTGCATCGCGATGCACAGCGCCAGGGCGCCACCGACGTGGAGCGCGAGGGTTCGCAGCAGCCAATAGCACCGAACGAGCATCGCCTGTTCCTCGTGGGTTGGACCGCGCCGACCTGCAGCGCCTTCCCGCATCGCCGCGCCGAGAAAATGCCTCGGCGTGCCGGTGATTCTGGATGGCTTTGCCGGGGCGTGCGGCCCGCCTTCGGCATAAGTTCACGCCCCCTGGGGGTATCGCTTTCGTCCGATGCGAAATGACCACGTCGGCACGCGATGGGTCAGCGTCGAGCGGGGCCTTAACACAGGCCGGTGCACCCCGCTGGGGCGGGCGGCTTCCTACAATGACGCGATGTTCGTGCACCTGCGTCTCCACACCGAATTTTCCGTCGTCGACGGTACCAACCGCATCGACGAAGTCGTCGAGGCCGCCAAGGCCGACCGCCAGCCCGCGCTGGCCATCACCGACCTGAACAACCTGTTCGGCGGCGTCAAGTTCTACAAGGAAGGGCGGGGCGCCGGCGTCAAGCCCGTGCTGGGCGCCGAAGTCTTCGTCGACGGGCTGGGCGAGCCCGGCGTGCTCACCCGCATCATCCTGCTGGTGCAGAACACCGAGGGCTATCTGCACCTCTCCGAGTTGCTGGCGCGCGCGTGGACACAGAACGTCGGTCGCGGACAGGCGCAGCCGGCCTGCAAGCTGGTCTGGCTGCAGGAGCTCAACGGCGGCCTGATCGCGCTGTCGGGTGCGCAGGCCGGCCCGCTGGGCGCCGCGCTGCTGCAGGGCCAGGCGGAGCGTGCGGCTGAGGTTGCGCTGCAGCTCGCCGGCCTGTTCCCGCATCGCTTCTACATCGAGCTGCAGCGCGCCGGCCGGCCGGAAGACGAGCCACATGTGATCGCGGCCGTTCAACTGGCCGCCCGGCTCAAGTTGCCGGTCGTCGCCACGCACCCGGTGCAGTTCGCCCAACCCGACGACTTCGAGGCGCACGAGGCGCGCGTCTGCATCTCCGAGGGCGAGATCCTCGGCAACCCGCGGCGCGTGCGCCGGTTCACCCGCGAGCAGTACTTCAAGTCGGCCGCCGAGATGGAGGCGCTCTTCGCCGACGTGCCGAGCGCCATCGCCAACACGGTCGAGATCGCCAAGCGCTGCAACCTGACGCTGGTGCTGGGCAAGCCGCAGCTGCCCAACTTCCCGACGCCCAACGGCATGCCGATCGAGGAGTACTTCCGGGTCGCGTCCTTCGAGGGCCTCGAGGTGCGGCTGGCGCACCTCTACCCCGACGAGAAGAAGCGCGATGCCGAGCGGCCGCGCTACGTCGAGCGGCTCGAATTCGAGATCAACACGATCCTGAAGATGGGCTTCCCCGGCTACTTCCTGATCGTGGGCGACTTCATCAACTGGGCCAAGCTCAACGGCTGCCCGGTCGGCCCGGGCCGGGGGTCCGGCGCCGGCTCGCTGGTGGCCTACGCGCTGAAGATCACCGACCTCGACCCGCTCGAATACAACCTGCTGTTCGAGCGCTTCCTGAACCCGGAGCGGGTGTCGATGCCCGACTTCGACATCGACTTCTGCCAGGGCAACCGCGACCGCGTGATCGACTACGTGAAGGACAAGTACGGCCGCGACGCCGTCAGCCAGATCGCCACCTTCGGCACCATGGCCGCGCGCGCCGCCATCCGCGACGTGGGCCGCGTGCTGGACATGAGCTACATGTTCTGCGACGGCATCAGCAAGCTGATCCCGAACAAGCCGGGCAAGCCGGTGACGATCCAGTATCCGCCGCCCAACCTGTCGGAAGCCGACAAGGAGAAGTACGCGATCGCCGCCGAGCCGCTGCTGGCCGCGCGCATCGAGAAGGAAGAGGAAGTGCGCATGCTGGTCGAGCTGGCCCAGAAGCTCGAAGGCATGACCCGCAACATCGGCATGCACGCGGGCGGTGTGCTCATCGCGCCGGGCAAGCTCACCGACTTCACGCCGCTCTACCAGCAGCCCGGCAGCGACTCGGCCGTGAGCCAGTACGACAAGGACGACGTGGAGGCGGTGGGCCTGGTCAAGTTCGACTTCTTGGGCCTGGCCACGCTCACCATCCTGGAGATCGCGCGCGAGTTCATCGCCAAGCGCCACAAAGGCCAGGAAGATTTCGCGTACGAGAACATCAAGCTCGACGACGTGCCGACCTACCGGCTCTTTTCCGACGGCAAGACCGAGGCGGTGTTCCAGTTCGAATCGCGCGGCATGCAGGGCATGCTCAAGGATGCACGGCCCACGCGCCTGGAAGACCTGATCGCGCTGAACGCGCTGTACCGACCGGGCCCGATGGACCTGATCCCCAGCTTCGTGGCGCGAAAGCACGGGCGCGAAGAGGTGGAGTACCCGCACCCGGCCGTGGCCGAGATGCTCAGCGAAACCTACGGGATCATGGTCTACCAGGAACAGGTGATGCAGACCGCGCAGATCCTGGGCGGCTACAGCCTGGGCGGCGCCGACCTGTTGCGCCGCGCGATGGGCAAGAAGAAGGCCGAGGAAATGGCCGAGCACCGCGAGAAGTTCCGCGCCGGTGCGCTCGCGACCCACGGCATCGTGCAGCAGAAGGCCGACGAGATCTTCGACTTGATGGAGAAGTTCGCGGGCTACGGCTTCAACAAGTCGCACGCCGCCGCGTACTCGCTGCTGGCGTACCACACGGGCTGGCTCAAGGTCCACTACACGGCGGAGTTCTACTGCGCGAACATGACCGTGGAAATGGACGACACCGACAAGCTGAAGGTGCTGTTCGAAGACGCGACCAAGAACTTCGGCATGACCTTCGAGCCGCCGGACGTGAACCGCGGCCGCTACCGATTCGAGCCGGTCACCGACAAGGTGATCCGCTACGGTCTCGGCGCGGTCAAGGGCACGGGGCAACTGGCAGTCGAGGCCATCGTCAAGGCGCGGGAAGAGGGCGGCCCGTTCACCAGCCTGTTCAACTTCTGCGTGCGCATCGACCGCCAGCGGATCAACAAGCGCACGGTCGAGGCGCTGATCAAGGCCGGCGCCTTCGACGCCATCCAGCAGAACCGTGCATCGCTGGTCGCATCGATCGACCGCGCGTTCGAGTTCGCGGCCGCCACCGAAGCCAATGCGGCGCAGGTCGACATCTTCGGCGACTGCGAACACGGTTCGGCCACCCAGGAGCCGGACCTGGTCGAAGCCACGCCCTGGGGCGTGAAGGAGCGCCTGACCTACGAGAAGACCGCCGTCGGCTTCTACCTGTCGGGCCACCTGTTCGACGAGGTGGCGCACGAGGTGCGGCGCTTCTGCAAGCGGCCGATCGACGAACTGATGGACAGCCGCGAGCAGCAGGTCATCGCCGGCATCGTGAGCGACCTGCGCGTCATCAACGGCCAGCGCGGCCGGCTGGCGATCTTCAAGCTCGACGACAAGTCCGATTCGATCGAGGCAACGGCCGACCAGGCCGTGCTGGACGCCAACCGCAACACGCTCAAGGACGACGAACTCGTCATCGTCAGCGGGCGGCTGCAGCCCGGCCGCGGCGGCTTCGAGGCGCGCTTCCAGGTGCAGCAGGTCTGGGACCTGGCGGCGGCGCGCTGCCGCTTCGGCAAGTTCCTGCGGGTGGCGGTGAACGGCAAGGCGCCGGACATCGCCCGGCTGGTGAAGGACTTCCCGCCGCGCATCGAGATGAGCGAAGCGGGCGAGTTGCGCAACGGCCTGCCGGTGCGCCTTTCGCTGGCGCGCAACGGCGCGCAGGTGGAGCTGCAGCTGGGCGAAAGCGCCAAATTTTTCCCGACGGATGCCGCGTTGGCCAGCTGGACCGCGCAGGCCGAGGCCGGGAGGGCGGCTGTCATCTACGACTGAGGGTTGTCGACGGCCCTGCGGCCTTGTAGTAATCAATAAAAAGTATTACATTCGTCGCCCGTTGTAACAGGGCAGCCGCTGCCGCGAGAGGACGTCCATGCAGTGTTTCGAAGACAGCCCCGTGCTCGACCAACTGGACCGGGAGGCCTTCAAGTTCAAGCACAAGCTCATGGGGCATCCGGCGCTGAGCCTGGAAAACCTGCAGCGGGTGATCCCGTCGCTCCCGAAGGAGCGCGTGATGTATTCCAAGGCGCTGCTGCACAAGGGCGACGACTTCGAGGCGACCTTCAAGCAGCGCCCGGCCGATCGCACGATCGAGGAGACCATCGAGAGCATTCGCGTGAGCGACGGCTACGTCATGGTGCAGTCGCCCGAGATCGACCCGTCGTTCGCGCCGCTGCATCGCGAGTTGCTCGCCGATGTGCAAACCCTGATGCGTCGCCGTGGCGTGGGCACCGAGGCGATCGACCCGCAGCTCTACCTGTTCATCGCGTCGCCCAATGCCGTCACGCCCTTCCACATCGACCGCTACTCGACCTTCCTGATGCAATTCCGCGGCAGCAAGGAAGTCACGGTGTTCCCGCAGTGGGACGAGCGCGTGGTGCCGTCGGCCAGCCGCGAGGCCTACGTGGCCTACGCGAACTCGCGTCTGGCCTGGTCGCCGCAGGCCGATGCGCTGGGCACGACGTACCAGTTCGCGCCGGGCGAGGCGATCCACATCCCCTTCGTCGCCGGCCACCATGTGCGCAACGGCGGCGACGACGTGTCGATCTCGATGTCGATCATCTTCAACACGGCGCAGAGCATGGCCTGGCGCCGCGCGCTGAGCTTCAACCACGCATCGCGCCGTGTGCTGGGGCGCTTCGGCATCGCGCCTTCGCCGGTCGGGCGCAGCCCGCTGCGGGACAGCGCCAAGGCGCGGATCTGGGACGCGGTGAGCAAGGTGAAGAGCGCCCGCCGCTGACCTGCGCGGGCGCGGCAGGCCGGCTCAGCGCTTGGGCTTGAGTTCCACGATCAGCGCCGGCGGCACGCGGCCGTCGACGTCGCGCGGCAGCCTCTCGGTTTTCTGCAGGGCGCGCAGGGCGGCCTGGTCCCAGGCGGGCAGGCCGCTCGACTTGACCAGGCGCGGCGTGCCGACGATGGTGCCGTCCGGCGCCAGGCGCACATCGAATTCCGCACCCGGGTTGCCGCTGACCAGGTCGGCATCGGGGAACACCACGTTGGGCCGGACGGCGGCGGCCACCCTCCCGCCATAGCTGCCCGACGGGCCGGAGGACTTGAGCGCCGTGCCTGTGGCGCTGTCGTTGCCGCTGGCGCCGGCCAGGCCCTGCATGCGCTTGAGCGTGGCGGCGCGGTCGGCGGCGGCCTGCTTGGCATCCGCTTCCTTCTTCTTTGCCGCAGCCGCGGCTTCGGCCTGCTGTTGCTTGGCCTCGGCTTCCTTTTTCTTGCGCGCTTCGAGCTGGGCTTTTTCCTTGGCCTCCTGGCGGGCTTCGGCCTCTTCCTCGGCACGGCGCTTGGCTTCGAGCTCTTTCTTCTCCTGGGCGGCCTTGCGGGCGGTCTCTGCCTTCGCTTGTTGCTGTTTGGCCTGCTCCAGCTCGCGCTCGCGTTCCTTTTGCTCCTTGAGCTTTTTCTCGCGCTCGAGCGCGATGTCGGGTTCACGTGGCGGCGGCGGCTCCGGTGCACGCACCTGCGGGGCCGGGGGCGGCGGAGGCGGCGGTGGGGGAGGTGCCGGGGTCGGTGCGGGCGCAGGGGCCGGTGTCGGCGTCGGCGGCTGCGACAGGCGCGGCGCGGCCTGCTGCACGGTGGTGGACCACAGCTCGGCTTCGACCGCGTCGCTCTCGGCGTCGCGCTTCCAGTGCACGCCCCAGGTCAGCGCGGCGATCAGGACGACGTGCGCAACGAGGGCGAGCGCAACGGCACGCGGCGTGCCGCGCTGCGGTGGGGGGGCGAACTCGGGGCGGTCGGCGGCGAGCGACATGCCTTACTTCGCGCCCGTCGTCGTGACCGAGAGGCCGACGCGCTCGACGCCGGCGCGCTTGAGCTCGTTCATGGCCTTCACGACCGTCTCGTACTTGACGGTCTTGTCTGCGCTGATGACCACGGGGCGCTGGGCGTCGCCGCCTTGCGCCGCGATCACAGCCTTGCCGATCTGCGTGAAGGGTACGTTGGTGCCGCCGGTGCCGGTGGACGGGTCCTTCTTGACCTGGATCTCGTCGTCGGTCTTGATGACGATCTCGATCGGCTTGTCGGGCTGCTTGTTGGCGCGGTCGACGCTGGGCAGGTTGATCACGCTCGGCGTGATGAGGGGCGCCGTGACCATGAAGATGATCAGCAGCACCAGCATCACGTCGATGAACGGGACCATGTTGATCTCGTTGATCGTGCGGCGGCCGCGGCCGCGGGAGGAAACGGATGCCATCGGGTCGGGTCCTTGTGCGTGCGTTCGCTCAGCGGCCGGTGGCGGAGCCCTGCGACGACACGTGCGTCGACAGGTTGCGCTGCAGGATGTTGGAGAACTCTTCGGTGAAGGTCTCCAGCGCGATGGCGATCTTGTCGATCTCGCGGGCGAAGCGGTTGTAGCTCACGACCGCGGGAATGGCGGAGAACAGGCCGATCGCCGTGGCCACCAGCGCCTCGGCGATGCCGGGGGCCACGGTCGCGAGCGTCACCTGCGTCAGCGCGGCCAGGCCGGTGAAGGCATGCATGATCCCCCAGACCGTGCCGAACAGGCCGACATACGGCGACACCGATCCGACGGTTGCCAGGAAGGACAGGTTGGATTCGGCCACGTCCATCTCGCGTTGGAAGCTCGCGCGCATCGCGCGGCGGGCGCCGTCGAGCAGGGTAGAGGCATCGGAGATATGGCGCTCGCGCAGCTTCTGGTATTCGCGCATGCCGGAGGCGAAGATGCGTTCCATCGGGCCGGCGAACTTGGCGTTCTGGGCGGCCGAGGAGAACAGTTCGTTCAGGCTGGTGCCCGACCAGAACTCGCGCTCGAAGTCGTCGTTGAGCGTGCGCATGCGCTTGAGCGCGAAGTACTTGCGGATGATGGCGGCCCAGCTCGCGATCGAGATGCCGACCAGCAGCGCCACGACCAGTTGCACGACGAAGCTGGCGTGCAGCAGGAGGTTGATGATCGAAAGGTCTTGGTTGTTCATGGCTTCAACGGTTGGGAGATGGAGCTGCATTCGCGCGCGAGGGTTCCCGCGACATCTGCAGGAATGCGCGCAGGGCGCATGGTGGCGGCATCGACCCAGCCGATGCGGATCGTGCCTTCGCACAGCAGCACGGTCGGCTCGCCCCTGGAGAGCACGCGCTGCGCGATTGTGGCCGACGCCGCGCCGGTCTGACGCAACTCGGCCGTAACAAGCAGTTCGTCGTCCAGGCGGGCGGGCCGGTGGTACTTGAGCTGCGTCTCGCTCACGACGAACATGCCGCCGCTGCGCTCGCGCAGCGCCTGTTGGCCGATGCCCAGCGAGCGCAGCCATTCGGTGCGCGCGCGCTCCATGAACTTCAGGTAGTTGGCGTAGAACACGATGCCGCCGGCATCGGTGTCTTCCCAGTAGATGCGGATCGGGAACTGAAAAGTCATCCGGCCAGCGTCTTGAGCCGCGCGATCGCTTCCTCGAGATGCGCCATCGAGCTGGCGGTCGAAAAGCGGACGAAACGTGCGGTCTCGGCCGTGCCGAAGTCGCGGCCCGGCGTGACGGCCACGTGGGCACGCTTCATCAGCTCGAAGGCGAAGTCCCAGCTGCCCTCGACGCCGAGCCTGGGTGCGAAGGTGGCGCAATCGGCCCAGGCGTAGAAGGCGCCGTCGGGCACCACGGGCACCGTCAGGCCCAGGGCATTGAGTTGCGGGATGAACCAGTCGCGCCGGGCCTTGAATTCCGCACGGCGGCGTTCGTACTCGGCGATGCTCTCGGCCTCGAAGCAGGCGAGCGCAGCGTACTGCGCCACCGTGCTGGCACAGATGAAGAGGTTCTGCGCCAGCCGTTCGACCGCGGGCACGATGGCATCGGGCACCACCAGCCAGCCCAGGCGCCAGCCGGTCATGTTGAAGTACTTGCTGAAGCTGTTGATGCTGATGACCTGGTCGTCGATGGCGAGTGCGGTCTGGCCGAACTGGTCGTCGTACGACAGGCCGAGGTAGATCTCGTCGATCAGCGTGATGCCGCCGCGCTTGCCGACCACCTCGTGGATGCGGCGCAGCTCGTCCGGCGCGATCGAGGTGCCGGTCGGGTTGGACGGCGACGCCAGCAGCACGCCGCGCGTCCTGTCGGTCCAGGCGGCCTCGACCTTGTCGGCGCTCAGCTGGAAGCGCTCGGCGGCGGTGGTCGGCACCAGCACGGCACGGCCGTCGGCCGCGGTCACGAAATGCCGGTTGCAGGGGTAGCTCGGGTCGGGCAGCAGGATCTCGTCGCCGGCTTCGATCAGCGCCAGACAGGCCAGCTGCAACGCCGCCGAGGCGCCGGCCGTGATCACGATGCGCCGGGCCGGCACGTCGACGCCGAAGCGCTGGCGGTACCAGTCGCTGATGCGTTCGCGCAGCAGGTCGAGCCCGGTGGCCTGCGTGTACTGGGTCGCGCCGGCGCGCACCGCACGCACGGCCGCTTCCTGCACCAGCGGCGGTGCGGTGAAGTCCGGCTCGCCGATGTTCAGGAAGATCATCGGCCGATCGGTGGCCGCCACTTCGCGGGCCAGGGCGCTGGCCGCCTTGGCGACCTCCATCACATAGAAGGGTTCGATCTTCTCGGCGCGCGAAGAGATCCTCATGCGCGCGCCTTCCCCGACGCGCGGTCCGCTTCGACCTCCAGGCTGCGCAGCTGCGGCGCCAGGCCGTTCAGCACGGCATTGACGTACTTGTGGCCGTCGGTGCCGCCGAACTCCTTGGCGAGCTCGATGCATTCGTTGAGCACCACGCGCCACGGCACGTCGAGGCAATGGCGGAATTCGTAGACGCCGATCCACATCACGGCGTGTTCGACGGGGGAAATCTCGGCCAGCTTGCGGTCGAGCAGGGGCACGATCATCGCGTCGAGTTCGACCTCTTCGCGGATCGAGCCGTGCAGCAGGGCGTCGTAGTGCGCGGCGTCGGCCTTGTGGAAGCCGGCGAGGTCGCGCGTGAAATGGTCGATGTCGGTCGGGTCGTTGCGGCCGACCAGGTGCTGGTAGAGCGCCTGCAGGGCGAACTCGCGCGAGCGGCTGCGGTTGGACTTGGCCGCGGCCTTGCGTGCGCCGGTGGCCGTCAGGCCGGTGCGGCTCTGGCGTGGCTTGGTGCCGGGTTCTTTGGGGGAGGAGTCTGTCATTTGAGCGTTGCCAGCAGTCGCGCCATCTCGACGGCGACCCGGGCCGCGTCGCGACCCTTGTCGGTCTGCCGTGCGACGGCCTGTTCGAGGTTTTCGGTGGTGAGGATCGCATTGGCGATCGGCAGGTGCGCGTCGAGCGCGACGCGGCTGACGCTCGCGCCCGACTCGTTGGCGACGAGTTCGAAGTGGTAGGTCTCGCCGCGGATGATGCAGCCGAGCGCGACCAGCGCGTGGTAGCCGCCGCGCCGCGCCATGGCCTGCAGCACGATGGGCACTTCGAGGGCGCCCGGCACCTGGACATGGTCGACGTCGCCCTCGGCCACGCCCAGGGCGGCGAGCTCGGCCAGGCAGGCCGAAGCCAGCGCGTCGGTGATGTCCGCGTTGAAGCGCGCCTGCACGACGCCGATGCGCAGGCCCTTGCCGTCGAGTGGCGCGTCGGCGCCCTTGTTTGCGTGAAGCACGATGTCAGTCCTTGTGGATGTAGCCGGTGATCTCGATGCCGTAGCCGGCTGCCATGCTGGGCATGCGGCGCGGGGTGCCCAGCAGCTGCATCTTGTGCACGCCGCATTCGCGCAGGATCTGCGCACCGACGCCGTAGCTGCGCAGGTCCATGCGGCCGCGCTCGGGGGCCTGCGCGGGGCGCGCGGTGCCGTCGAACTGGGCCAGCAGATCTTCGCCGGTTTCGCCGCAGTTCAGCAGCACGGCGACGCCCTTGTTCTGCGACGCGATGTAGGCGAGGCTGGCGTCCAGGCTCCATGAATGGAGCGAACGGTTGACCTCGAGCGCGTCGAGCACCGACAGCGGTTCGTGCACGCGCACGGCCACGGTCTCGTCGGCCCCCCAGCTGCCGCGCACCAGGGCCAGGTGCACGCCGTTGCTCGGCTTGTCCTGGAAGGCGTGGGCGGTGAAGCTGCCCCAGGCGGTTTGGATTTCGCGCGAACCGATCTTGCGCACCAGCGACTCGGTGCGGCTGCGGTGCTCGATCAGCGCGGCGATGGTGCCGATCTTGAGGCCGTGTTCGGCGGCGAAGATCTGCAGGTCGGGCAGGCGCGCCATGGTGCCGTCCTCGTTCATCACCTCGCAGATGACGGAGGCCGGCGAGCAGCCGGCCATGGCGGCCAGGTCGCAGCCGGCTTCGGTGTGGCCGGCGCGCATCAGCACGCCGCCGTCGACCGCCTGCAGCGGGAAGATGTGGCCCGGCTGCACCAGGTCGGCCGCCACGGCGTTGCGGGCGACCGCGGCCTGCACGGTGCGGGCGCGGTCGGCGGCCGAGATGCCGGTCGTCACGCCCTCGGCGGCTTCGATCGACACCGTGAAGGCGGTCGAATGCTTGGCGCCGTTGCGCGCCACCATGGGCGGCAGGTTCAGCCGCTCGCACATGTCGCGCGACAGGGTCAGGCAGATCAGGCCGCGGGCATGCCGCGCCATGAAGTTGATCGACTCGGCCGTGATGTGATCGGCCGCGATGACGATGTCGCCTTCGTTCTCGCGGTCTTCCTCGTCCACCAGGATGACCATGCGGCCGGCCGTGAGCTCGGCCACGATCTCGCTCACGGGGGAGATGGGCGCTGGGGTGCGTCCGTTGCGGGGAGCCGCGATGGGCGTGACGGAGGCATTCATGGGGTGCTGTCTTTCTGCGGAACGGGGAGGGCGCCGGCCTGGAGCATGCGCTCCACGTAGCGCGCCACGGTGTCGATTTCGAGGTTCACTGCGCTGCCCTCCTTCAAGGTGCCGAGCGAGGTGTTCTCCACCGTGTGGGGGATGAGGTTGATGCTGATCTCGCTGCCCTCGGCGTTGTCGGTCACGGTGTTCACCGTCAGGCTCACGCCGTTGACGGTGATCGAGCCCTTGTACGCCAGAAAACGGGCCAGCGCCTGCGGCGCCAGGATGCGCAGTTCGCAGCTTTCGCCGACGGGTGCGAAGCGGGTCACGCGGCCGATGCCGTCGACGTGGCCCGAGACGATGTGCCCACCCAGCCGATCGCTCGCGCGCAGCGCCTTCTCGAGGTTGACCGACGCGCTTTCCTCGGCGAGACCGGCCGTCTTGTCGAGCGATTCGGCCGAGATGTCGATGGTGAACTGCTGCTGCGCCGGGTCGAGCGAGGTGACCGTCATGCAGGCGCCGTTGAGGGCGATGCTGTCGCCCAGGCCGACATCGTCGAGGTAGCCCGGCGGTGCGGCGATGCTGAGGCGCTTGCCGTGGGAGGAGGAGCTTCCGAGGTTGCGTACGGCGGCGATGCGCCCCACGCCGGTGATGATGCCGGTGAACATTCCCGCATTTTCGCAGAGAACGCGGCCGGCTCTCCCGGGGCGCCCGGAACTCAGAAGGAATCGCGTCCCTGCACCCGCGCGAGGATGCGCAGATCGGGGCCGAAACGCTCGACCGAACGGAAGTCGAGGGCGAGGGCGCCGGCCAGTGCCGTCAGCGGTCCTCCGGCATAGGGCTGGCTCGCCATCCCGAAGCCGTCGCCCAGGAACTTGGGCGCCAGGTACACCAGTAGCTCGTCGACCAGGCCTTCACGCATGAGCGAGCCGTTCAGCTTGTGACCGGCCTCCACGTGCAATTCGTTGACCTCGCGCACGGCCAGATCGCGCAGCATGGCCGCCAGGTCGACCTTGCCGTCGGCGTTGGCCAGGACGGTCACCGTCGCCCCTTTCGCTTCCAGTGCCGTGGCGAGGGCGTCGTCGCGGCGGGCCGCATAGATCCAGACCCGGCGGCCGGGAATGTCGAACAGCCGGGCGCCGGGCGGGGTCTGCAGGCGGCTGTCGACGATCACCAGATGGGGCTGCCGCGGCGTGTCTATTCCGCGCACATCGAGGCGCGGGTCGTCTTCGATCAGCGTGCCGACGCCGGTCAGCACGGCGCTGGCGCGCGCGCGCCAGGCATGGCCGTCGGCGCGGGCGGCTTCGCCGGTGATCCATTGGCTGCTGCCGTTGGTCAGGGCCGTCTTGCCGTCGAGCGAGGCGGCCGTCTTCATGCGCACCCAGGGCGTCTTGCGGACCATGCGGCTGAAGAAGCCGATGTTGAGCTCGCGCGATTCGACCGCGCCGGGGCCGACCTCGACGTCGACCCCGGCGGCGCGCAACCGCGCAAAGCCCTGGCCCGCCACCAGCGGGTTCGGGTCGGCGATCGACGCCACGACGCGGCGGATGCCGGCGGCGATCAGCGCGTCGCAGCACGGGCCGGTGCGGCCATGGTGGGCGCACGGCTCCAGCGTGACGTAGGCGGTCGCGCCCTGGACCGAATGGCCGCGCACGGCGGCGTCACGCAAGGCCATCACTTCGGCGTGCGGGCCGCCGACGGCCTGGGTGTGGCCGGCGCCGAGGATGCGGCCGGCGGTGTTGGTAAGGACGCAGCCGACGCGGGGATTGGGGTCGGTCAGCAGGAGGCTGTCGAGGGCCAGGCGATGCGCGTGGGCGCTCTGGATGGCGTCGTCGGAGGGGAGGGGCATGGCGGCGAGAGGTCAGGTGGCGCGCCGGATCTGCGCGTGGTGCGGTCGTGCGAGAAAGTGCGCGCGCGGCCGTTCGGATCATACGAGCGGTAGCGCGACAGGGGACGAACGGCGCACGGCCGACCCTCGATGAAACCTAGACTTCGCAAAACGACTGCACGGGGCCTTTGCCCGTGACAGATCCACGTCAGGGAGTGAAAACATGGTGTCATCCAGGCGCGCCGAGGGGGGCTTTTCCCTTCTCGAGGTGCTGATCTCGATCGTCGTGCTCAGCATCGGGCTGCTGGGCGCGGTCGGCATGCTGTTGGCGGCGGTCCGCAGCACCAACGAATCGGGCGCCTTCACCACCGCCGTCAACCTGGTCCGCGAGCTGTCCGAGAAGGCGCGGATCAACAAGAACATCGCCGCGCGCAACAACGCCGAGAACGCCTACGTCGTCGCCTGGGCACGCGGCGGTGCGCTGCCCGACGCAGACCTCGCCTGCGTCGGCGCCGACGCGGCCTGCACGACCAAGCGCCTCGCCGCCTGGGACGTCCGCACCTGGCTGGAGCGGGTCGACGCCACATTGCCCGAGGCGCGGGTCGTGGTCTGCTTCGACGACAAGCCATTCGCGGACGACGGCAGCGCCACCTGGTCCTGCAGCAAGACCGGCCGCAACCTCGTCGTCAAGCTCGGCTGGACACCCCGCATCCCCACGGACGCTGAAAAGGATGTGGCGAAGCGCCCGCCGCGCGTGGTCATGCAACTGATCCCCGGACAGGACTACGATGACTTCACGCCGAAACGCTTCTGAGCGCCGCCGCGACACGCAGCGCGGGGTCACTCTGGTCGAACTGATGGTCGCGGTGGCCATCGGCCTCGTCGTGATCCTGGCCGCGACCGTGGCCTTTCTCGCGGGCAAGAAGCTCTTCAACACCGACGCCGACGTCCAGGCCGTGCAGGATTCCCTGCGCTTCACCCGCTACATCGTGCAGAGCGTGGTGCGCCAGGCCGGTTACGCCGACTACGCGCCGGACCGGTTGAGCGACGGCGTCGCGGTGATCGCGAGCAATGCGGCGTTGCTCGGAAACGGTGTCGGGACCGACGACCTGAATGTCGTCGGCGCGAGCAATACCTCGGTCGAGCGCGATGACGACAGCGTGGGTGCGAACGGCACCGACATGAAGGCCCGGAACGACTCGCTGCTGGTCCGCTTCTTCGGCCGCAGCAAGGCCGACGAAGACGCGGCGGACGACACCATCGTCGACTGCCTGGGCCATCCTCAGAAAGGCCCGTCCGCCACGCCGACGGCGGCCGATCGCGCCTGGAGCTTCTTCTATGTGGCCAATGGTGACGACGGCGTGCCGGCGCTCTACTGCAAGTTCCGAACGAAAAAAGGGGATTTCGACTCGGAGCAACTGGCCCGCGGCGTCGAGAGATTCAAGGTCGTCTATGGCTACGACGCCGATGGCGACAGCGTGCCGGAAGCGTGGCTCGACGCCAACGCCATCAAGACCAAGGCGGGGAAAAACGCCTTGGGCGCACAGGTCAATGCCGAATGGCGCAAGGTGGTCGCCGTGCGCGTGGGGATCGTGGTGCGCAGCGATCAGCCGAATGCCGACGTCAGGCAGATCACGCTGTACCCCCTCGGCAAGGAGTTCAAGGACACCGTCAACTTCGAGCCGCCGGATGATGGCCGTTTCCGCTCGGTGTCGACCTTCACGGTGATGCTGCGCAATGTCATGAGGGATCCGGCATGAGCAGGCGCATCCTTCGATCCTCGCGCTGCCGTCGGTCCGGTGGTTTCTCTCTGATCATGGTGTTGCTGCTGCTCGTGGTCGTCACCGTGCTCGGCGTGGGGGCGGCACAGCTGTCGCTGGTGAACGAGCGCAGCGCCCGCAACGACCGCGACAACGAGATCGCCATGCAGGCCGCGGAGGCGGCGCTGGTCGACGCCGAGCTCGACATCCTCGGCCCCAATCCCGGCGCCGCGGCCCGTCTCTGCCTTTTCAACAACAAGGACGTCGCGCCTTTCGTGGAGGGATGCGGCAGCCGCACGAGCCTGGGCCTGTGCGCGCCGAGCGCGCCGGGCACCACCCCCGCCTGGATGAAGGCCGATCTGTCGCCGGGCAGCAAGACTTCGGTCGCCTACGGCACCTTCACCGGCCAGGCCTATGTCGTCGGCAAGGGCGCGACCTCGGCGGCCTTGCCCCGCTACATCGTCGAGGTCATGCGCAACAGCGGGGGCTGGCAGGCCAATCGCCTGGAGAGCGCCAGCGCCGGCAACGTCACCCACCTCTTCCGCGTGACCGCCATCGGCTTCGGGGTCGACGCCGACACCCAGGTGGTGTTGCAGACCAATGTGTACAAGCCGACCGTCAGTGCCGGTTGTCCTTGAGAGGGAGTGCCAGATGTTCTCGATCCGACAAGGCGAGCCGAGGCGTGCCGCCGTGGCGTTGCTCCTCTACCTGGGAGCCGCCACCTTGCTTTCCGCGGCGGCACCCGCCCCCGTGCCCCTGGTCGCGCCCGACGCGGTGCTCGCCGACGAGCCGCTGTTCTCCACCTCGTCGCGCGTCAAGCCGAACATGGTGCTCGACCTGTCGGTGGAGTTCCCGACGACGGGGGCGGCATACCGCGGCGATTTCGACATCACCAAGTCGTACATCGGCTACTGGGACCCGATGGGCTGCTATGACTACGCCGTGGCGGACGGCTATTTCAAGCGCGCGGCAAACGCCACGCGCTCGGGCCAGTCCATCGTCTGCGCGCACAAGTGGAGCGGCAACATGCTGAACTGGGCCGCGTCGTCGGCCATCGACATGCTGCGTTATGCCATGACCGGCGGCGACCGCGTGAAGGACGCCCCGACCGACACCGTGCTTCAGCGCGCGGTGCTGCAAGACAACTTCTACAACGCGCCCTTCAACTTTCCGGCCCGGGTTCTGTCCGGCGATCTGGACAAGCTGACGCCCCTGGCGGGGACCGTGGGGGCGAGCGGCAGCATCCGGATCGCCAGTTGCCGCGACCGCCTGTTCATCGGTTCGACATCGTCGGGGCGTTGCGGCGATCCGGGCACCGACCAGCTCTATGGCCCGGACGGCCCCGGCCCCTATGTCGCGCAGGTGGAAGTCTGCTCGGCGGCGGAAGGGCCGTTGCGCAGCGACCTGTGTGCCAGGCAGCCCAGTGGCCGCTACAAGCCGGTCGGCACCATCCAGACCTATTCGGAGAAGATGCGCTTCGCCGCCTTCGGCTACCTGATGGACAACACCAATGCGCGCTACGGCGGCGTGCTGCGTGCGCCGATGAAGTTCGCCGGGCCGACGGCGGAGAACGCGCGGTTCGAGAAGATCGCCAACGAAGCCGCCGAGTGGGATGCCACCACCGGCGTGTTCGCCGCCAATCCGCTGGCCAGCACGGACGGTTCGAGCGGTGTCGTCAACTACCTGAACCGGTTCGGCCGCACGGGCCCCGTTCCCGGAACCTACAAGACCTACGACACGATCGGCGAGCTGTACTACGAATCGCTGCGCTACCTGCAGGGCCAGAAACCCAGCCCACAAGCTACCGCTGGCATGAGCGATGCGATCGGGGATGCCATGAGGGACGGCTTCCCGGTCTACAACGGGACGGCGAAGTGGGGCGATGGCGTGAAGAGCAACTGGGACCCGATTACCGCGAGCTGCCAGCGCAACTATGTCGTGGCCATCGGCGATCTGAACACCCACCATGAGCATTCATTGCCCGGGTTGCACAACGATGGATTGGACGGTTGGCCAGACGGATCTCGAGCGGTGGACCTTTCCAACATGGAGCCCGACACGGCGTTCTGGTCCGGCATCGTCGGTGCTTTCGAGAATGCGGAGGCGAAGCCTTACACAGTGCCCTCCAGCACGGCGGGCCTGACGACCCGCGGCAATGCAGCCGGCCCGCGCGCCTTCGCCTACAACAACGGCACGCAGATCACGTCGGGGAACATGGCGAGCCTGAACACCGGCGCCGATCAAGGCTCGCTGGCCTGGGCGGGGCTGGCGTACTGGGCGAACACGCAGAAGATCCGCAACGACTATCCCGACGTGCGGGTGAAGACCTACACCATCGACGTCGACGAGGGTGGCGACGGGACGATCCGACAGGGAAAGCGGGGCAGCGCCTACTACCTGGCCGCCAAGTACGGCGGTTTCGACGACAAGAACAAGGACGGCAACCCCTTCGTCACCGCCCCGGCCGAGGGCGGCGCGGAGGTGGTCTCGAACGCCGAGTGGCAGTCGGGCGTGGACGATGACGGCCTGCCGAAGCCGGCGAACTACTTTCTCGCCAGCAAGCCCGAGGAGATGATCGCGGCCATCCGTCAGATCTTCGCGAAGGCCGGTGCGGCGAGTGGGACGATCGCGGGGGGCGCCTTGTCCAGCACACGCGTCGCGGCAAGCGGGACGAGCGTCTATTATATCCCGCAACTGGACAGCACGCGCTGGTCCGGGTCGCTACTGGCGTATCCGCTGACCTACGACGCCGAGGCGGGCGCGGTGACCAAGAGCGACAAGCCGAGCTGGAGCGCGGGCCGCCTGCTGACCACGACCAACGCGCCGGAGCAGCGAAAGATCTTCACGTGGCTCAGTACCCGTCAGGGTGCCGTGTTCGACTGGAAGACGCTGGCCAGCGACACGACCTGGGCCGACGCGCTGAGCGCGACACCCTTCTCGCCGACGAACGCGAAAGACGATCTGGGTGAGAAGCGCGTGGCCTATCTGCGCGGCGACCGCAGCCTGGAAGCGGACAAGGCGGGCGGCATCTTCCGGATGCGCGATTCGGTCATGGGCGACGTGGTCAATTCGACGCCGCTGCTGGTCGGCGCACCGAGCGCCTCGGTGCAAGGTGCCGGCTACGAGAACTTTGTGAACATCTACGAGGGCCGCAGGCACGCCGTGTACGTCGGCGCCAACGACGGCATGCTGCACGCCTTCGCCGCGGACACGGGTGCCGAACTCTTCGCCTATGTGCCGGGCTCTCTGTCCGCCAGGCTCGGCAGCTACACCTCGCCGGACTACGTCCATCGACCCTACGTCGACGGCAGTGCGGCAGCCGGCGAGGTTCAGTCGGCCAGCGGCGGCTGGCGGACGGCGCTGGTGTCGGGTCTGGGCGGCGGCGCCCGGGGTGTGTTCGCGCTCGACGTGACGAACCCGGCGGCCTTCGACGCCAGCAAGGTCCTCTGGGAGTTCACGGAGGCCGACGACGCCGACATCGGCTACGTGACGCAGGCACCCCGCCTCCTGAAGCTGCGCACCGTCGCGGCCAAGGGCCGCGATCCGGCGGTGTATCGCTGGTTCGCCGTGGTGCCCTCGGGCTTCAACAACGGCAATGCCGACAAGGCGGCCGCACTCTTCCTGCTGTCGCTCGACAAGGCGGCCGGCGACCCGTGGCAGCGGGGTGTCAATTACCACAAGATCGTGCTGCCGAAGCCGGCGGACACGACGATGGTCAACGCGCTCGGCCCGGTGGGCGACTACGCGGCGTCGGACGACTCGACGCGACTGCTCTACGCCGGCGACACCCAGGGCAACCTGTGGAAATTCGATCTCTCCGGGGAGGCGCCCTGGAGCGAGAGCGACCGGACGCTCGGCCCCGACCGCACCCCGCTCATGGTGGCGCAGGACGCCAGCGGACAGCGCCAGCCCATTACCATCACGCCGGAGGTGGGTGTCGGGCCGAACGGCGGCGCGATCGTTCTCTTCGGCACGGGCAAGTTCGTCGAGGTCAGCGACCTGCCGACACGGCGGGCGCAGACGATCTATGGCGTCTACGACAACGCAACGGCGATCCCGGTGGACCAGGCGCGCAAGCAACTCCAGTCCCGCACGGTGGCGTCGAACGACAAGGGGCAGTTCAGCATCACCGGTGACGCCTTCGTCCATGGCGCCTACGACGACAAGACCTCGCGGCGCCGCGGCTGGTATTTCGATCTGCCAGAGGCCAGCAGCCACGGCGAACGGCAGGTCTCGCGGATGGTGCTGAGCGACGGCTACCTCGTCTTCAACACGCTCATTCCCAACCCGAATGCCTGCGGCGCGGGCGGCGGCGGGCACAGTTGTGCGGTCAACGCCATGACCGGTCTGTCGTCGGGCAGCACCTGCATCCCGTCGACCGTCGGGCTCCTCAGTTCCCCGCTGGTCGTCCAGGAGGGGGACGGCGCCTTCACGTCGACCGATTCCTTCGGGCGCCGGCGGGAGACCAGGAAGGTCGCCGTCGTCAATCTGGGGACCGGGACGGGGGACGGCCCCGGCGTGACGATCACACGGCCCATCGAGGGCGGCAAGGTCTCGCAGATCGCGGGTCGCCTGAACTGGCGCCAGGTCCTCAATTACAAGGACATCAAGCCATGAAGCGCCTCGCTCCCCGGGGTCGTGAAGCCGCGCTGCGCGGCTTCACGCTGATCGAGTTGATGATCGTGGTCGCGGTGGTGGCGATCCTTGCGGCCATCGCGTACCCGTCGTACATGGAGTCCGTGCGCAAGGGCTGGCGTGCCGAGGCGCGCACGGCGCTGATGCAGGAGATGCAGCAGCAGGAGCGCCATTACACGCAGGTCAACAGCTACAGGACGCCCGTCTTCAAGGCCGACTCGGCCGACACCGCGGCCGGCAGCAAGTACAGGCTGGTGGCGGGCGGCTGCGACGGGGCCAAGGAGGTCAGGAGCTGCGTGATGCTGACGGCCACGCTGAACGACGGCTTCACCGATCCCGCCGTGGGGAGCATCACGATCAACAGTCGGGGCGAGAAGGGCTGCAGCGGCGACCAGCAAAGGTGCTGGAGATGATGCGCCGGCCGGTTTCGCCGAGCCGGGCCCGGGGCTTCACGCTCGTCGAACTGATGGTGGTCGTCACCCTCGTGGCCGTGCTGAGCGCCATCGCAGTGCCCGGTTTCCGCGACCTGCTGCTGAACCAACGCCTGGCCGCCAGCACCAGCGAGTTCGTCGCGGCGCTGAGCCTGGCGCGCACGGAGGCGCTCAAGCGCGCGCAGACGGTCACGCTCACGCCGCTCACGCCGCTGACGCCCAAGACCAAGAAGGATTGGAACAGCGGTTGGGAAGTCAAAACCGCTGTCGGCGGCGTCGCGACCACGCTGCGCGCCTTCGAGGCCCTGCCCGCCGGCGTGACGGTGGACACCGGGCTGGGCAACGCCTTCAATGGCAAGCTCAGCTACGACGCCAACGGTTTTTCCAGGAACGGCGACGCTTACCAGATGGGCTGCGTCGCGCTCAAGGCCGAAACCGGGCGCCGCAGCGCCGTGGTGGTGTCGGCCTCCGGCCGGCCCAAGGTCTGCGACCCGGACAGGAAAGGCGACTGCGGCTCCGGCCAGTGCAATGCCGCCGGAAATTGAGTCACGCCGAAGCGGGCTCAGCTTCTCAGATGTCCCGCAGCAACTGCCTGAACTCGTCCACGTCCTCGAAGCTGCGGTACACCGAGGCGAAGCGCACATAGGCGACCTTGTCCAGCTTCTTCAGCTCCCGCATGACGAGTTCGCCGACCTTGGTCGACTCGATCTCGCGCAGGCCGCTGGACAGCAGCTTCTGCTCGATGCGAAAGAGGGCGCCGTCGATCTGCTCGATGCTGACCGGCCGCTTGCGCAGTGCCAGCATCATCGAGGCGCGGACCTTGGTCGAGTCGAAGTCCGCGCGGCTGCCGTCTTTCTTCACGACGACCGGAAAATTGACGTCCGGTCGCTCGTAGGTGGTGAAGCGCTTGTCGCAGTCGCCGCACTGGCGGCGGCGGCGGACGAAGTCGCCGTCCTCCGACACGCGGGTCTCGACGACCTGCGTTTCGGCGTGACCGCAGAAAGGGCACTTCATGCGGTCAGACCTTCGTGATCAGCGGTAGACCGGGAAGCGGCTGGTCAGCGCGTGCACCTTGGCGCGCACGGCCTCGATGTTCGCCGCGTCGCGCGGGTTGTCCAGCACGTCGGCCACCAGGTTGGCCGTCAGGCGCGCTTCCTCGTCCTTGAAACCGCGCGTGGTCATGGCCGGCGTGCCGATGCGCACGCCGCTGGTGACCATCGGCTTTTCCGGGTCGTTGGGGATGGCGTTCTTGTTGATCGTCATGTGCGCACTGCCCAGCACCGCTTCGGCTTCCTTGCCGGTGATGCCCTTGGGGCGCAGATCGACCAGCATGACGTGGCTTTCGGTGCGCCCGCTCACGATGCGCAGGCCGCGCTGCGTCAGCGTCTCGGCCACGATCTGCGCGTTCTTCACGACCTGCTGCTGGTACGCCTTGAACTCCGGCGCCATCGCTTCCTTGAAGGCCACGGCCTTGGCCGCGATGACGTGCATCAGCGGGCCGCCCTGCAGGCCGGGGAAGATCGCACTGTTGATCGCCTTCTCGTGCTGCGACTTCATCAGGATGATGCCGCCGCGCGGGCCGCGCAGGCTCTTGTGCGTCGTGGAGGTCACCACGTCCGCATGGGGGACCGGGTTCGGGTACACGCCTGCTGCGACCAGGCCGGCGTAGTGGGCGATGTCGACCATGAAGATCGCGCCGACGTCCTTGGCCACCTTGGCGAAGCGCTCGAAGTCGATGCGCAGCGAATAGGCCGAGGCGCCCGCGATGATCAGCTTGGGCATCGATTCGTGCGCCTTGCGCTCCATCGCGTCGTAGTCGATGGCTTCGTTGGCGTCGAGGCCATAGCTCACCACGTTGAACCACTTGCCGCTCATGTTGAGCGGCATCCCGTGCGTGAGGTGGCCGCCTTCGGCCAGGCTCATGCCCATGATGGTGTCGCCGGGCTTCAGGAAGGCGAGCATGACGGCTTCGTTGGCCGAGGCGCCGCAATGCGGCTGCACGTTGGCGGCGTCGGCGCCGAAGATCTGCTTGACGCGGTCGATCGCCAGTTGCTCGGCGATGTCGACGAATTCGCAGCCGCCGTAGTAGCGCTTGCCGGGGTAGCCCTCGGCGTACTTGTTGGTGAGCTGCGAGCCCTGGGCCTGCATGACCGCGGGCGAGGCGTAGTTTTCGCTCGCGATCAGCTCGATGTGGTGTTCCTGGCGGGCGTTCTCGGCCTGGATGGCGGCCCAGAGTTCGGGGTCGGTCTGTTCGACCAGGATGTCGCGGTGGTACATGGCAGTCCTTTGAAGACGGTGGTCCTTGTTCTTCAATCAAACAAGGGCTGCCCAGGCGAACGGCTGATCGCCCGGTGATGGCCGGGCGGTACGCTTCCCAGTGGTAGTCCACGTCAGCGCCGTCGGCCCCGAAAGGGCGCGGCGCCTATCGCCAGTCGCGTACCCGGCGAGTGTAGCCGAGGGCCCATGCCCCCGGCCATGCGCAGGGTCGCTCAGGAGTCTGCGAGGAGCAAGGCCACCTTCTGCGGCGGCGCCACGGTCGTCCCGTCGGGCTTGGCCGGTGCGAGCACCGGAATCGGCTGGCTCTGCGGCGCCTGTGCGCGCAAGGCCGGCGCAGGCGGGGCGGCGACCGACGGTGCCTTGCCGTTCGCGACTTGAACCAGGCGCGCATGTTCGGCCATCACCTTGGCCGCATACCCGCCGTCGTCGTCGAGGTTGGCGGCGCCCACGTAGTAGCGCAGGCCGGCTTCGAGCGAGCCGGCGCGGGCGATGCATTCCTGCAGCACCTTGACGCCCACGCGCATGTTCGTCACCGGGTCGAAGGCGGTGAGCGAGCCGCCCGCGCTTTCGTACTTGTCCTCGTGGATGCGGGTCATGACCTGCATCAGGCCCTGGGCGCCCACATGACTCTGGGCGAAGGGGTTGAAGCTCGACTCCACCGCCATGATCGCGAGGATCAGCGTCGGGTCGAGCTTGGTGCGCTTGCCCAGTCCGTAGGCTTCGGCCACCAGTACGCTCAGGGGCTCGGCCGCCACCCGGTACTTCTTGCTGAGCCAGTAAGCCACCGCGGCCTGCTGTTTCGGCAGGTCGAGCGGGCTCGCGGCCGTCGTGCGGTCGATGGCGGTGGGCTCCAGCGCCGTGGCTTCGGGCGCGGGCTTGCGCGATTCGAGCCAGGTGGCGAGTTGCGCTTCACCGGTGGCACGCAGGTCCGGGCGTGCGGCCAGGGCCAGCACGACGAACACGGTGGCCAGCCCGAGCAGGGCGAAGCCGTTGTGCGTGATTTCAAAAAAGCCGTCGACCACATCGGAACCGAATGTCCGTAGCCCGCGGGCTGTGGTCTCCAACGTCTTGTTCATCGCTCTTCCTTTCTGTGCGGCGTCTGAAGCTCACGCCGGAGGGCGAGAGGTCGGACGACAGCGCTTGGATTGGTACGTACCAGGTCAGCGCGAGAAGGAGGGGCGCTGACAACATGGTGAGGCCGAAAGTATTCGGCGGCGGATCGGGACGGCCCGGGGGGAGAGGTAGTGAGAACCGGGCGAGGCGGATTCTAGGAGCGCCCAAATACACGGTCAAGCATAAGGATGTTGTTCGATATGTTAATAAAAGCGAAAAGGCCGGTCGTCTTTGGGGTATCGGGCCGCGCATGTCGATGGGCAATCTGTCTTGCAGCCTTCGCTCGAAAGGTCTAAGCTGGCACGGTCCGATCTCGTCGGGCATGTACCGAAGTCCAGCGGTTCGAGAAGCGATTCGAGAACCCCGCGACGGAGGCCAATCGGTGGCAATCTCTTGCTGCCAGCGCGGGCGGAACGATCCACTTCTGCTCGAGCGAAAAGATGGCATGGGCCTCGCGCCCGTCATCGAGCCCGGCGGCAAGACTTCAGGTCGAACCGCCGGGCTTTCTCATTTTTGCGCCCGTCGCGGCAAACTTCTCGATGCGGGGCGTTCGCTCGGAAGCAGGGCTTCGACCCCCTCCATTTGCGGCACACTCGCGCGATGAATGTCGCATCGTTGAAGAAGAACAAGTGGTTGCGTCGCGGAGGCGTCGCGGTGGTGGTGCTGTTGGCCATCTGGGCGCTGGCCTGGCTGGCTGTGCCGCCGCTGGCGAAGAGCCAGCTGCAGAAGATCGCGACGGAGAAACTCGGCCGCCAGGTCACGGTCGGTGCCGTCGACTTCAAGCCGTGGTCGCTCGAACTGACGCTGACGGATCTGCGCATCGCCGCCGTCGACGGCGGCCCGCCCCAACTGGCCATCCGCCGCCTGTACGCCGATGCGGAACTGCAGTCCTTGCTTCGCCTGGCACCGGTGATCGACGCGGTGAGCGTCGAAGGCCCGGCCGTCCGCCTGACGCATCTGGCCGATGGCAAGTACGACATCGACGACGTCCTGGCCAAGCTCGCGAGCCCGGCGGATGCGCCCAAGTCCGACCCCGCGCGCTTTGCGGTCTACAACATCAGCGTGACCGATGGATCGGTGGATTTCGACGACCAGACGGTCGGCCGCAAGCATGTACTGCGCGACTTGGTGCTCAAGGTGCCGTTCCTCAGCAACCTGGATTCGAAACGCGAGGTCACGACCGAGCCCAAGCTGGCCTTCACGCTCAACGGCAGCGCCTTCGATTCGGCCGCCTTCACCACGCCTTTCGCCGCCAACCGCAAGACCGATGCGCAACTGAGCTTCAAGGGGCTCGACCTCGCGCCCTACCTGGGCTACATCCCGGCGGGCCTGCCGGTGCAGGTCAAGGCCGGTCTGCTGGACGCCGACCTCAAGATCGACTTCGAGCAGGCCGCCACGACCGGGCTCAAGATCACCGGCACGGTCGCGGCGCATCAGACCCAGGTGGCGGACGCGAAGGGACGCGACCTGCTCGGCTTCGACGCACTGAAGGTCGCGCTGGTGGACGTGCGGCCGCTCGATGGCGTGATTCACCTGGGCGAAGTGGAACTGGCCTCGCCGCAGCTCGTCGTGGCACGCGATGCAGGTGGCCAGCTGAATCTGCTGGCCACCGATCCGGCCACCGGCGCGACACAGAAGGTCGCGGCGCCCCGGGCACCGGCCAGCGCAGCGGCTGCACCGGCAGAGAAGAAGCCGATGCAGATCGTGGTCGACAAGGTCGTGCTGAGCGGCGGCCGCGTCGGCTGGCGCGACGCAACCACCGCGCCGGCCGCGGCGGTCGACATGACCGAACTCGCCGTCGAGGCGAACGGCATCGCCTGGCCCATGGACAAGCCCGCGCGTTTCACCGGCTCGACCCGGGTGGGGGGCGCCGGACTCAAGTTCCAGGGCGAGGCGACCGACAAGGTGGCGAGCGTGCAGACCGAGCTCGACGCGCTGCCACTGTCGCTCGCGGCGCCGTATCTCGCGCAGAGCCTGGAACCCACGCTGGACGGCAAGCTCAGCGGGCAGATCGACGTGGCCTGGAACGCGCCCGACCTCAGGTTCAAGGCGCGCCGCCTGGCGGCCGACGGCCTGGCGCTGACCCAGGGCAAGACGGCCCTGGCGAGCGTTGGCCGCTTCGAGCTGGTCGATGCCGAGGTCGACATGACGCAGCACACGCTGGCCATCGCCTCGTTCACCGCGACGAGCCCCAAGGTCCGCATCGAGCGCGACAACGAGAAGCACTGGATGTTCGAGCGCTGGCTCAAGGCGCCGTCCGGCGCTTCGGACCAGGCTGTGGCCAAGGCCGCCGCACCCAAGTCGGCCGAGGCCGCGGCGTCGGCGGCCGCGGGCAAGAACACCAAGCCCTGGCGTCTGAGCATCGCCTCGCTGGCGGTGGACGGCGGCACGGTGTCCTATGCCGACAAGGCCAGCGGCACGCCGGTCGCGGTCGAGGTCACCGCGCTCAAGCTCAACGCCCAGAAGATCACGCCCGACACCGCGACGGTGTCGCCGGTGCAGTTGTCGGGCCGCATCGCCGCCGGCCGCGCCGAGCCCGGCAAGTTCGACTACAAGGGTCAGATCGTGCTCAAGCCCCTGTCGGCCGAAGGCCGGCTCGAGGTGGAGGCCTTCCCGGCGCACGCCTTCAAGGCCTATTACGGCGACGTGCTCAACATCGACATCCGCCGCGCCTTCGCCAGCTACCGCGGCACCGTCCGCTATGAGGCGCTGCCGGCAGGCCTGAGCCTGAAGCTGGCCGGCGACACGGCCATCGAGGGTTTCCGCGCCAACAGCGCATCGCTCACCCAGTCCCAATCGCCGGGCCTGGAGCGCGCCAACAACCAGTTGCTCAGCTGGAAGGCGCTCAGTCTGCGGGGCATGCAGGTCGCCATGGTGCCGCGCGCACCGCTGACGGTCGATGTGCGCGAAACCACGCTCACCGATTTTTTCGCCCGTGTCATCGTCGACCCGACGGGTCGGCTCAACCTGCAGAACCTCACGAAGAAGTCGCAGCAGGAGGCCGATGCGGCTGCGGCGGCAGCACCCGAAACCCGTACGCGGCGCAACCTGGGTGGCGGCACCACGACGGCGGTCAAGGCCCCGACGGCGGGCGCCCCCACGGTCCCTGCCGAGGCGATGGTCGGCGGGGCGCCCGCACCCACGCGTCCCGCGCCAGCGGCCACAGCGGCCGCCGGCGACACGGGCGGGCCGGCGCCGGTGATCCGCTTCGGCCCGATGAGCATGGTCAACGGCAAGATCGACTTCACCGACCTGTTCGTCAAGCCGAACTATTCGGCCGATCTGAGCGAGCTCACCGGCAAGCTCAGCGCCTTCGCGTCCGACAAGCCCGGGATGGCGGACCTCGAGCTGCGGGGCAAGGCGCAGCAGACGGCCGCGCTCGACATCTCGGGCAAGATCAATCCGCTTGCGAAGCCGCTCGAACTCGACATCACCGCCAAGATGCGCGACCTCGACCTGGCGCCGCTCACGCCCTACGCGGTGCGCTACGCCGGCCACGGCATCGAGCGCGGCAAGCTGAGCATGGACGTCAACTACAAGATCTCGCCCGACGGCCGCCTGGCGGCGACCAACAAGCTGGTGCTCAACCAGTTGCAGTTCGGCGAGGAAGTGCAGGGCGCGCCCAACAGCCTGCCGGTGAAGCTCGCCGTGGCGCTGCTGGCCGACCGCAATGGCGTGATCGACGTCGATCTGCCGATCAGCGGCTCCCTCAACGACCCGCAGTTCAGCATCGGCTCGCTGATCTTCCGGGCCATCGGCAACCTGATTCTGAAGGCGGTGACCGCACCGTTCAGCCTGCTGACGGGCGGTTTCGGCGGCGGTGGTGCGGGCGAGGCGAGTGCGATCGCCTTCGAGCCCGGCAGTGCCGTGCTGTCCGCTGGCGCGAAAGAAAGCCTCGACAAGGTGGCGCAGGCCCTGACCGACCGCCCGGCGCTGCAACTCACCGTGGTGGGCACCGCCAGCCTGGAGAAGGAACGCGAGGCCGCCAAGCGCCAACGCCTGCGCCAGTTGCTGCTGTCCGAAAAGCGCCGCACCGCCGCGCGCGCCGGCCAGAACGCCGCCGAGATCACCGCGGTCACCGACGCCGAATACCCCGGGTTGCTCACCGCCGTCTACAAACGCGCAGACATCCCCAAGCCGCGCAACCTGATCGGGCTCGCCAAGGACCTGCCCCAGAAGGAGATGGAAGACCTGCTGCTGGCCACGCTCACCGTCGACGAGGAGTCGATCCGCCAGCTGGCCGTGGAGCGCGGCGCGGTGGTGCGCGACTACCTGCTGGCCCGGCAATTGCCGAGTGAGCGGCTCTTCCTCGGCGCGGTCCGCACGAACCCGTCCGGCAACGATTGGAAACCGGGTGCGGAACTGAATCTGGCCACCCGTTGAACGGAACACGCGCCGGTCGGTGAAAATGGCGGGGTGCGCCGGCTTTTTGCCGGCGCCCTCGCTTTTCTCATCTTTCTCCGACAACGACCTGCGCGCAGTGACCTCTACCTCTTCCAAGCACCACGACCTCCAGTCTCTCGACACGCTCACGGGCGGCGCGTTCACCGCCCCCACGTCCGGCGAGCGGGCGCAGCGCATCCGCGAGTGGCTTGCGGCGAGCCCATCGCCCGACCAGATGCAGGAGGTGTTCAAGGAACTCAGCGGCCGCGACAAGGGCGCCGCGCGCCTGCTGCGCGAGAAGCTCGACGAGATCAAGCGCGCCAAGGGCCAGGAGGCCATCGCGGCCGAATGGGCGCAGAAGGCCGAGGCCCTGCTGGCCCAGTCCAAGCTCAACATCGCCGATGCGCTCGCCTGGCAGCGCGACGCCGCCAAGGCCGGGGCGCCGCTGTCGCGCGAACCGCTGGCCGGCTTCAAGGTGCAGCTGGCCGAACGCGTGAAGGGCATCGAGGACCTGCAGCACAGGGCCCAGGTCCAGCGCGAGGCCGCCGTGCTCCTGGCCCAGCGCTTCGAGGTGCTCTCGACCAAGGGCTGGCGCGATGCGCAGGCGGCCGAAGAAGGCCTGCGCGCCGACGTGACCCATTGGCAGCAGCAGGCCACCGACCTGACCGCCGACGCCAACTGGAACAGCCTGGACGCCAGGTTCGCCCCGCAGATCGAGGCGTCCAAGTCCCAGTTGCTGGTCGTGTCCGATGCTTTCCATAGTGCGCTGGCGCAGGCCATCGCGGCGGCTGCCGATGCGGCCGCGCCGCTGCCGCCGGTGCCGGTCTGGGCCGACGAACTGCGCGCCGCCCGCGGCCTGCCGACCGAAGCCGCCGCCGCGGCGCCCGCCAAGCCGGCCGGCCCGAAGGTCGACCCCGAGAAGCGTGCCGCCGCACAGGCCGCCGTCGAGGCTGCTCTGGCGAAGCTGGAACAGGAAACGGCAGAAGGCCACGGCAAGGCCAGTGCCGGTGCCGCCGCTGCGTTGCGCGCGGTGCTGAAGGACCACGGCAAGCAGGTCGACGCCGCGCTCGAAGCCCGGGTGCATGCCGCCCTGGTCGCCGCGGGCGAACTCGAAGGCTGGCAGCGCTGGAGCGCCGACAAGGTGCGCGAAGACCTCGTCGCCAAGGCCGAAGGCCTGCTCAAGCGCCCGGAAGGGCAGGCGCTCGGCGGCCGCAAGATTCAGGAATCGCTGCGCACGCTGCGCGAGCAATGGAAGCAGGCCGACCAGGGCGGTGTGCCCAACCACGCGCTCTGGAAGCGCTTCGACGAGGCCTGCAACGACGCGCACAAGGTGGTCGAAGCCTGGCTCGACAAGGTGCGTGCCGACGCGGCCGAGCATCGCGCGCATCGCGTGGCGCTGATCGAGGAAGTGAAGGCATGGGCCGAGGCGCATGCCAGTGCGTCCGACCTGAAGGCGCACAACCGCGCGCTGCACCAATTTGCGGACCGCTGGCGCGATGGTGGTCACGTCGGCGAGAAGGTCTTCGCCGAACTGCAGCCGCTCTGGAACGAGGCCTTCGGCGCCGCGCGCGCGCCGCTCGAAACGGCGCAGGCCGCCAGCATCGAGCGCCGTCAGGCCATGATCGCCGAGGCCGCCGACCTGGGCGCCCAGCCGATGCTGCGCATCGACGCCGTCAAGGCGCTGCAGCAGCGCTGGCAGGCCGAGGCCCAGGGTGTGCCGCTCGACCGCCGCCAGGAACAGAAGCTCTGGGACGCATTCCGCGCGCCGATCGACGAAGCCTTCAACCGCAAGACGGCCGAGCGCGAAAAGGCCTCCACGGCGATGAGCGAGCACGACCGGAACGTGTTGGAAGCCTCCAAGGCGCTCGACGCGGCCAATGCGTCGGGCGACGTGCAGAAGATCCGCGCCGCGGTGGCGCAGCTCGAAGCTGCACTGCGCGGCGAAGCGCCGGTGCGTCCGGCGCCTGCGCCCGTGTCCGCACCCGCGCCGGTCACGTCCGAGCGCGACGGCCCGTCCGTCGGTGCGACCGAGGTCGTCGCGCCCGGCCAGGCCGCGGCCGAGTTCGGCGAAGGCGCCTCGTTGCAGCCGATGCCGGGCGAGACCGATGCCCCGCCGCCCATGGCCGCGCCCGAACCGGACGAAGCAGGCCAAGCCGCTTCGCCCGCGCCGTCCGGCGACCTGATTGCACCGGTCGGCAGCGCCGACGCCTCGGCACTCGCCGACGAAGGCGACAACGCGGCGGCCGCCACGCCGGTCGCGCCGCCCAAGGCCGCGCCGAAGCCGGTGGTGGCCGCACGCCGTGGCGACGACCGTCCGGGCAGCCGCAAGGCCGAGCCGGCGGGGCCGGCCGGCCGCTTCGGCGACCGCCGCGACAGCCGCAGCGGCCCGGGTGGGCGTCCCAACGATCGCGGCCCGCGTGCCGGCGGTTCCGGTGGTCCTGGCGGCGACCGGGGTGCGCCGGGCGGCGGCCGCTTCGGCGACCGTGCGCCGCGCTTCGAGGACCGCGGTCCGCGCCTGGGCGACACGGCCTTCCGCGCCCAGCGCGAGGCGCTCGAGCGCGCCGACCTGGCGCTGCGCAAGCTGGCGGCCCAGGCGCACGGCGAAGCGCTCACGCACCTGCTGGGCGCGTGGGAGAAGCGCGATGCGGCCCAACTGCCGAGCGTGCAGGAACTCGGCCGGGCGGTGACGCCCGCCGTGCGCACCGCCTGGACGCAGGCGGTGGCCAAGCCGCCGTCGGGCGACGCGGGCGAAGCCCTGTTGCGCCTGGAAATGGCGGCCGAGGTGCCGACGCCGGCCGACCAGATCGACGCACGCCGCGCCCTGCAGCTCAAGCTGCTGACCAAGCGCGGCGACCCGGCTCCGGCGCAGACCTGGGGCGAGGACGCGGGCAAGGTGCTGGCCGCGGCGCATGACGCCGCTACGGCGCGCCGCCTGCAGAACGCGCTGAAGGCGCTGCTGCGGAAGTAAGCGCCGCAGGCTGAGAGGAGGCCGCGTCGCCGAGGGGCGCGCGGCCTTTTGTCTTTCAGCGGCGCGGGGGCGTGAAGAAGGCGTCGAACAGCGCCAGCAGCGGCGGGAATTCCTCGCCGAAGCGCGTGCGGTTCACGAAGTAGGCCTCGCACGCCACCGCGAAAAACTCGCTGATCGACTCGGCCCCGTAGGGGTCGAGCCAGGGCGGCTCGCCGCCGAAGCGCTCGGCGACGATCGTTTTCTCGCGGAACGCTTCGAACGCCGGCTGGATCACGGCGATCCAGGCGGCATGCGCGTCACGCGCGCTGGCGTGACCGCCGAAGCCGGCCGGCAGCGTCGGGCAGCCATCGGCGGCGCCGTCGCGCATGTCGATCTTGTGGGCGAACTCATGGATCACCACGTTGTAGCCGTCGCCGGCCGTCAGGCTGCTGGCCAGCACGTCCTGCCAGCTGAGCATGACCGGGCCGCGGTCCATGGCCTCGCCGGCGACCACCTCGTCGTATTCGTGGACCACGCCGGTCTCGTCCATGGTCTTGCGTCGCGCGACCACTTCGGACGAGTGCACGACGATGCCGACGAAGTCGCCATACCAGTCGAGTCCGCCGGGCAGGTGCAGCACGGGCAGCACGGCCTGCGCCGCGACGGCCAGGGCCACCTCGTCGGTGATGACGAAGCCGTGTGCGCCGTGGAATTCCTTGTCGCGCAGGAACTCGGCCGCCATGGCGCGCAGCCGATCGCCGTCCGCGGCCGGACGGTCGGCCAGGAAGGGATAGCGTGCGAGGGTGGCCTGCCAGGGGGCATCGGGAATCGCGGGGGCGGCACGCAGGCCGCGAAGCCACCTGAACATCGCGGCGGTCAGCGGATGTCGACGCGCCGTGCTTCCACGGCCGACACGCACAGCACCTGCGCACGCGGCGGGTGCGCGGCGGCGTCCCAGTCGCTCAGCACGATGCGGCGCAGCCCGTCGCCCAGCGCATGCTCGGCGGGGCGGTGCGTGTGGCCGTGGATCAGCGTGCGTGCCTGGGCCCGGTCCAGCCACTCACGGGCCGCGTCGGCGTCGACATCGGCCCAGACCATGCCGGGCGCGGCTTTGTGTTCTTCGCTCTGGGCGCGCATCGAGCGCGCGAGCGTGCGGCGTTCTTCCAGCGGCTGCGACAGAAACTGCTGCTGCCACGCCGGCGTGCGAACCTGGGCGCGAAAGCGCAGGTAGTCGGTGTCCGCCAGGCACAGTGCATCGCCATGGCTCAGCAGCCAGCGCTCGCCGTGCAGCACCAGCACCGTCGGATCGTCGAGCAGCGTCAGGCCGCAGCGCGCGGCGAAATCCGGCCCGACGAGAAAGTCGCGGTTGCCATGCATGAAGAAGATGGGCCGTCGCAGCGACGCCGCGCGCAGCAGATCGGCACATTGCGCCTCGAAGCCGGGGAGGGCGGCGGCGTCGTCGCCGACCCAGACCTCGAACAGGTCGCCGAGGATGAAGAGCGCATCGGCCGGCGTGGTCTCGAGGTAGCCACGCCAGGCCTCGAAGGTGGCCGGCTCCTCCGCCTGCAGGTGCAGGTCGGAGAGCAGGTCGACCGTGTGCCACGCGGCCGGCGCCACGAGTTCGGCGAAGGCCAGCTCGGTCACCGTGCTCATGCCGCGTGACACCCGGGGCTTACTCGACCGTGACGGTGGCCTTCTCGATCACCACGTCTTCCATCGGCACGTCGTCGTGAAAGCCCTTGCGGCCGGTCTTGACGGCCTTGATCTTGTCGACCACCTCGGTACCGGCGATCACCTTGCCGAACACGGCATAGCCCCAGCCCTGGGCCGAGGGCGCGGTGTGGTTCAGAAAGCCGTTGTCGGCGATGTTGATGAAGAACTGAGCGGTGGCCGAGTGCGGGGCGCTGGTGCGGGCCATCGCGACCGTGTACTTGTCGTTCTTCAGGCCGTTGTTGGCCTCGTTCTCGATCTCGGCGCCGGTGGGCTTTTGCGTCATGCCGGGCTCGAAACCGCCGCCTTGCACCATGAAGCCTGGGATCACGCGGTGGAACACCGTGTTGTCGTAGTGGCCGCTCTTCACGTAGCGGATGAAGTTCTCGACCGACTTCGGCGCCTTGGCGCGGTCGAGTTCGAGGGTGATGGTGCCCTGGTCCTTGATGACGAGTTCGACTTGGGGGTTGCTCATGGATGGCTCCTGGGTTACTTCGCCACGACAGTGGCGGACTGGATGGTGATGGTGTCGAGCGGCACGTTCTGCATGCCGCCCTTGTTGCCGGTCTGGACGGCGCGGATCTTGTCGACCACGTCGGCGCCCGCGACCACCTTGCCGAACACGGTGTAACCGTAGCCGTCCGGGTTGGGGGCGTCGAGCATCGTGTTGTCCTTCACGTTGATGAAGAACTGGGAGGTTGCCGAATTCGGGTCGCCGGTGCGCGCCATGGCGATGGTGTACCTGGCGTTCTTGAGGCCATTCGAGGCCTCCAGTGGCACCGGTGCGCGCGTCGGCTTCTGGCGCATGTCGGCCGTGAAGCCGCCGCCCTGGATCATGAAGCCGTCGATGACGCGGTGGAATACCGTGCCGTCGTAGTGCTTGTCCCGGACATACTGGAGGAAGTTCGCCACGGTCTTGGGCGCCTTCTCGGGCGCGAGCTCGACGACGATGTCGCCGGCCGAGGTGGCCAGCTTCACGCGCGGTGCCGCGCCTTGTGCCCAGGCGCTGGCGCCCAGGGTCAGCGTGGCGGCGAGGATCAGCGCCGTGCGGCGCGAAAGGGCGTGGATGCTCAAGGGATGACTCGCTTTCTGCAGGAATGGACGTGCTCCGGCGGCGCTGCGCGCCCCGCAGACAGGCGACTTACTTGGCGTGCGTCTGCTTGCGCGCTTCGGTCGGCGCAGCCGGCAGCGCCGAGATGGCGGCCGCCGTGCCGGTGAAGATCTGGCGGATCAGCGCGAGCTTGGGCGCCGCGCTGGCGTTGGTGGATGCGAGTTGCTGCGCCTTGGCATACGACTGGGCCGCGAGCCGCGCATACACGTCGCCGAGGTTCTCGTGCGCCGTGGCGTAGTTCGGGTTCAGGCGGATCGCGTTCTCCAGGGCGTCGCGCGCCTGGTCGAACTTGCTCTGCTGCGCGTAGAGCGCGGCCAGGTTGTTGTAGGGCTCGGGCAGCTCGGGGAAGTCCTGGGTGAGCTGCACGAAGGCCGTGGTCGCGTCGGCCGTCTTGCCCTGCTCGGTGAGGATCACGCCGCGCAGGAAGCGCATCTGCGGGTCGCGTGGCTTGCCGGCGATGTAGGCGTCGGCCTTGGTCAGCGCCTCGGCGGCCTTGCCCTGGCGCAGCAGCTGGTTGACGTCGGCGTAGTCGTCGGCATGCGCGAGCGTGCCGGCCACCGCGAACAGCAGGGCGCCGAACAGGCGCAGGGCTGGACGGAAGGACAAGGGGGTCAGGAGGAGGGTGACGGCTTGCTTCATGAGGCTCGGGAAGAGGGTCCGGCGCGGGCTTCGAGAATCACCCTGGTATCGGCCGATGGTGCCCCGCGGGGGCCGTTTATACTGGGCGCGATTGTAGCCGAGGGGCCAAGCCGAACCCCTCGTGCAACAGCCCCCACACCCCTGACAAAACCATTGTTCGCCTGCGTCGCCCGAGCCGCAGGCCGACGCTTTCCGATTTCCATGAGTCTGCGCATCTACAACACGCTGTCGCGTGAACTGGAGGAGTTTTCTCCACTGCAACCCGGCCAGGTGCGCATGTACGTCTGCGGCATGACCGTGTACGACCTCTGCCACATCGGCCATGCGCGGATGATGATGGCCTTCGACGTGGTGCAGCGCTGGCTGCGTGCCACCGGCCTGCACGTCACCTATGTGCGCAACATCACCGACATCGACGACAAGATCATCGAGCGCGCGGTCAAACGCGGCATCACGATCCGCGCGCTGACCGACGAGATGATCGCGCTGATGCACGAGGACGTCGCCGCGCTCGGCATCGAGCCGCCCGACATCGAGCCGCGCGCCACCGAGTACGTGCCGCAGATGCTCGGCATCATCGAGACACTCGAGCAGAAGGGCCTGGCCTATCGCTCGCCGATGGGCGACGTGAACTACGCGGTGCGCAAGTTCCCCGGCTACGGCAAGCTGTCGGGCAAGTCGCTCGACGAGTTGCATGCCGGCGAGCGCGTCGCGGTGCTCGACGGCAAGGACGACCCGCTCGACTTCGTGCTCTGGAAGGCGTCCAAGCCGACCGAACCCGCCGAGGTGAAGTGGGCCAGCCCCTTCGGCTCGGGCCGGCCGGGCTGGCACATCGAATGCTCGGCCATGAGCTGCGCGACGCTGGGCGAGACCTTCGACATCCACGGCGGCGGCGCCGACCTGCAGTTTCCGCACCACGAGAACGAGATCGCGCAAAGCGAGGGCGCGCACGGCAAGCCGCTGGCCAACGTATGGATGCACAACGGCTTCGTGCGCGTGGACAACGAGAAGATGTCCAAGAGCCTGGGCAACTTCTTCACCATCCGCGAGGTGCTGCAGAAGTACGACCGCGAGACGCTGCGCTTCTTTCTCGTGCGCACGCACTACCGCAGCCCGCTCAACTACAGCGATGCGCATCTGGACGATGCGCGCAACGCACTCAAGCGCCTCTACACGGCCTTGCATTCGGTGGCGCCGGCCCCGGTCGCCATCGATTGGTCGCAGCCCCAGGCCGCGCGCTTCAAGGCCGCCATGGACGAGGACTTCGGCACGCCCGAGGCGATCGCCGTGCTGTTCGATCTGGCGGGCGAGGTGAACCGCACGGCGTCGGCCGAAACGGCCGGCTTGCTGAAGGCGCTGGCCGGTACGCTGGGCCTGCTGCAGGGCGACCCGCAGCAGTTCCTTCAGTCGGGCAGTGCGCTCGACGACGTGGCCATCCAGGTGCTGATCGCGCAGCGCGCGGCGGCCAAGGCCGCGAAGAATTTCGGCGAAGCCGACCGCATCCGGAACGACCTGCTCGCGCAAGGCATCGTGCTCAAGGACTCCGCCACGGGCACGACCTGGGCTGCGGCGCAGTGAAGGACCGGACCCCGATGTCGCCCGCCGTTTCCCTGCCCGTCAAGATCATCACGCCCGACTACTGGGTGGAAGCCTGCAAGCACCTGTCCAAGAAGGACCGCGTGATGAAGCGGCTCATCCCGCAGTTCGGCGACGCCTGCCTGGAGTCGCGCGGCGACGCCTTCACCACGCTGGCGCGCAGCATCGTCGGTCAGCAGATCTCGGTGAAGGCGGCGCAGTCCGTCTGGGACCGCTTCGAGGCGCTGCCGCGCAAGATGACGCCGCGCAACGTGCTCAAGCTCAAGGTCGACGACATGCGCGCGGCCGGGTTGTCGGCGCGCAAGGTCGAGTACCTGGTCGACCTCGCCATCCATTTCGATTCCGGCGCCGTGCACATCGACGCCTGGAAGGACATGACCGACGAGATGATCATCGACGAGCTGGTGGCGATCCGCGGGATCGGCCGCTGGACGGCGGAGATGTTCCTCATCTTCCACCTCATGCGCCCCAATGTGCTGCCGCTGGACGACATCGGCCTGATCAACGGCGTGAGCCAGAACTACTTTTCGGGCGAGCCGGTCAGCCGCAGCGACCTGCGCGAGGTGGGGGTGGGCTGGGCGCCCTATTGCAGCGTGGCGACTTGGTATATTTGGCGGTCGCTCGACCCGGTGCCGGTCGCGTACTAAAAACTGGAGAAGACGTTGGCGAAACGAACTTTCCTCGACTTCGAGCAGCCTATCGCTGAACTCGAAGGCAAGATCGAAGAACTGCGCTATGTGCAGACGGAATCAGCGGTCGACATCTCCGAAGAGATCGATCAGCTCAGCAAGAAGAGCCAGCAGCTCACCAAGGACATCTACAGCGACCTGACGCCCTGGAAGATCACCAAGATCGCCCGGCATCCGGAACGCCCGTACACGCTCGACTACGTCCACGAGATCTTCACCGACTTCGTCGAGCTGCATGGCGACCGCCATTTCTCGGACGACCTGTCGATCATCGGCGGGCTGGCGCGCTTCAACGGCGTGCCCTGCATGGTCATCGGCCATCAGAAGGGCCGCGACACGAAGGAGCGCACCACGCGCAACTTCGGCATGAGCAAGCCCGAGGGCTACCGCAAGGCGCTGCGCCTGATGAAGACGGCCGAGAAGTTCAAACTGCCGGTCTTCACCTTCGTCGATACGCCCGGCGCGTACCCCGGCATCGACGCCGAGGAGCGCGGTCAGTCGGAAGCCATCGGCCGCAACATCTTCGAGATGGCGCAACTCGAGGTGCCGATCATCGTCACCATCATCGGCGAGGGTGGCTCCGGCGGTGCGCTGGCCATCTCGGTGGGCGACCAGCTGGTGATGCTGCAGTACTCGATCTATTCGGTGATCAGCCCCGAAGGCTGCGCCTCGATCCTCTGGAAGACCAGCGAGAAGGCGCAGGAAGCGGCCGACGCGCTGGGCATCACCGCGCATCGGCTGAAGGCACTGGGCCTGGTCGACAAGATCGTCAACGAGCCGGTCGGCGGTGCGCACCGCGACCACAAGCAGATGGCGGCTTTCCTCAAGCGCGCCTTGAACGATGCCTTCCGCCAGGTCAGCGACCTGAAGGTGAAGGAGCTGCTCGAGCGCCGCTACGAGCGTCTGCAGAGCTACGGCCGCTTCTCGGACACCAAGGCTGACAGCAGCCGCTGACGTGTCTGCGAGCCGGTTTCGGCTCGCCCATCACCATGGACAACCCCGCCGCCCACGCGCTCGCCTCGTGGGCGGTATCGCTTCCGCTGGGCATCGCCTACAGCGGCGGTGCCGATTCGACGGCCCTGCTGCACGCGGCGGCGGCACGCTGGCCGGGGCAGGTGCAGGCGCTGCATGTACACCACGGGCTGCAATCGGCGGCGGATGATTTCGAGCGCCACTGCGCATCCACCTGCGACGCGCTGAGCGTGCCGTTGCACATCGGCCGGGTCGACGCCCGCCATGACAGTGGCGACAGCCCCGAGGATGCCGCGCGGCGGGCGCGCTACGCCACGCTGGCGGTGCTCGCGTCGGGGCAGGGGGTGCAGGACGTGATGCTGGCGCAGCATGCGGACGACCAGGTCGAGACGATGCTGATCGCGCTCGGCCGTGGCGCAGGGCTCGACGGCCTGGCGGGCATGCCGCGCGAGATGACGCGCCACGGTATTCGTTTCCACCGACCGTTGCTGGACCTGCGGGCGACCGATCTGCGCACCTGGCTCGCGGCCGAGGCCATCCCGTTCATCGAAGACCCGAGCAACACCGACGAGCGCTACACGCGCAACCGCATCCGCCGGCGGGTGCTGCCGGCACTGGCCGAGGCCTTGCCGAAGTTCCGCGACACCTTCGCGCGCAGCGCGCGCAACGCGGCGCGTGCGTCGGCCTTGCTGACCGAGTTGGCAGAGATCGATCTGAAAACCGCCGGCATGCCGCCAGCCATCGACGCCCTGCAGGCGCTGTCGCGCGAGCGTCGCGCCAACGCATTGCGGCACTGGCTGCGCAGCGCGCACCGTGCGGTGCCGAGCGAGGCGCAGCTGCAGCAATTGCTCGACCAGGTCGAGGCCTGCCGCACCCGCGGCCACGGCATTCGGTTGAAGGTGGCCGACGGCTTCGTCGAGCGGGATGGCGCGCGGCTGCGTTGGTACAATGTCGCGCCTTCGCCGTAGCTCGCAGCCTTCGCGCTGAACCGGCCATCGACGAAGCGGTCCGCAGGGCCGTCGCCGACATCGCGGCGTCCGTTTTTCCTCTCCTTGATTTCACCCATGGCATTGATCGTTCACAAATACGGCGGTACGTCGATGGGCTCGACCGAGCGCATCAAGAACGTCGCCAAGCGCGTCGCCAAATGGGCACGCGCCGGCCACCAGATGGTGGTGGTCCCGAGTGCCATGAGCGGCGAGACCAACCGGTTGCTGGGCCTCGCGAAGGAACTCGCGTCCAGCAAGACCGATGCGAGCCACGACCGCGAACTCGACATGCTCGCGTCGACCGGCGAACAGGCCTCGTCGGCGCTGCTGGCCATCGCGCTGCAGGCCGAAGGCGTGCCCTCGGTGAGCTACGCGGGCTGGCAGGTGTCGGTGCACACCGACAGCGCCTTCACCAAGGCCCGCATCGAGAGCATCGACGACGCCCGCGTGCGCGCCGACCTGGCGGCCGGCAAGGTGGTCGTCATCACCGGCTTCCAGGGTGTGGACGACGCGGGCAACATCACGACGCTGGGCCGTGGCGGCAGCGACACCTCGGCCGTGGCCATCGCCGCGGCGATGAAGGCCGCCGAATGCCTGATCTACACCGACGTGGACGGCGTCTACACGACCGACCCGCGCGTCGAACCCGACGCACGCCGGTTGCAGACCGTCAGCTTCGAGGAAATGCTCGAGATGGCGAGCCTCGGTTCCAAGGTGCTGCAGATCCGTTCGGTGGAATTCGCCGGCAAGTACAAGGTCCCGCTGCGCGTGCTGTCGAGCTTCACGCCCTGGGACATCGACATCAATGAAGAAGCCAAGTCCGGCACGCTGATCACTTTCGAGGAAGACGAAAACATGGAACAAGCCGTCGTATCCGGCATCGCGTTCAACCGCGACGAGGCGAAGATTTCGGTGCTGGGCGTGCCCGACCGGCCGGGCATCGCGTACCACATCCTCGGCGCCGTCGCCGACGCGAACATCGAAGTCGACGTGATCATCCAGAATCTGAGCAAGGACGGGAAGACCGACTTCAGCTTCACGGTCAACCGCAACGACTACGCCAAGGCCACCGACCTGCTCAAGGCCAAGGTGATGCCGACGCTCGGCGCCGCCGAGATCGTCGGCGACACCAAGATCTGCAAGGTCAGCATCGTGGGCATCGGCATGCGCAGCCACGTCGGCGTCGCGAGCAAGATGTTCCGCGTGCTGAGCGAAGAGGGCATCAACATCCAGATGATTTCCACCAGCGAAATCAAGACCTCCGTCGTGATCGACGAGAAGTACATGGAGCTGGCGGTGCGTTCATTGCACAAAGCCTTCGATCTCGACCAGCCGACTGCCTGAAAACGGCCCGAACACTGGCATAATCACGCCTCCAAGGAACTGTGACCGAGTGGCCGAAGGTGCTCCCCTGCTAAGGGAGTATGGGGTGTAGAGCCTCATCGAGGGTTCGAATCCCTCCGGTTCCGCCAAGTTGATGAAGCCCTGTTGATCTTCGGATTGACGGGGCTTTTTTCATTGGCCAATGCTTCCCCCTCGGCGGGGAATGCGTCTATCTGTAGGCGGACGCGTTTCGTCGCGCAGCGACGCACGGAACTACCCGGCCACGGGATGCGCGCAGGGCTCGATCTTCATGACCCACTTCGCGCTTCCGTCCGCCATCGGCTGGTAATGCCGCTGGATGACCCGGTAGGCCAGGGCATTGGTGGGGCCGGGGTAGCTGAAGGTGTCGCCGACGTTGAACGGGCAGAGGGGGACATTCTTCAGTCCGCTCGTGAGGCCATTGGCCGCCCGGATGGCGTCCATGTGTTCGGGCTCGGCCCAGAAAGCCATTTCGATCGCCATTGCAGATCCTCGTTGTTTGAAGCCGGGATTGTCGGCCAGGGCCGGCGCGATGCCTGTGGACCGGCGCGTCCATCGGCGCGCGTCAGCGAGCAGGCGGCTTCGGCGGCAGATCGATGGCCAGGTAGGCCATCCGGCGGTCGCGCATCAGCAGCAGCGCGACGCTGCCGCCGCCAGGTGGCAATGCGGCGAGCAGGCGTTTGAAGTCGGCCACGTGGGCCACGCGCCTGTCATTGACGGCGATGAGCACGTCGCCGGGGCGCACCCCTTCGCCGCGTGCGAGCCCGCCAGCGTCGCGCACCCACAGGCCGTTGTCGATGCGAAACAGCAGGCGCTGTGCGGGGGTGAGTTCGAGCAGCGTCAGGCCGAGGTCGTCGGTCCATGCGAGATCGCTGGGTGGGGCGTCGTGTGGCGTGCCGCCCGGTTGGAGGGCCAGCGTGGCACGCACGGTCACGGCGGCGCCGCGTCGCCAGACCGTCAGGCTGCACCGCGTACCGGCCGGCCGTGCGGCCATGGCGTCGAGCAGGGCGATGGGGCGCGCCACGGGCACGCCGTCGATCGCGGTCACGATGTCCCCGACCACCAGGCCGGCGGCGTGGGCCGGACCGTCGTCCTGCACCTGCACCACCAGCGCCCCCGAGGTGCCGTGTGCGCCGAACGACTGTGCGAGGGCCGGCGTCACCTCCTGGAACTCGGCGCCCAGATGGACGCGCCGGACGGTGCCGTTCGCGCGCAACTCATGGGCGATCTTCAGCGCCAGATTGATGGGGACCGCGAAGGAGATGCCCATGAAGCCGCCGTTGCCGCTGTAGATCAGCGCATTGATCGCCACCACCTCGCCCCGGCTGTTGAAGAGGGGGCCGCCGGAGCTGCCCGGGTTGATGGCGACGTCGGTCTGGATGAACGGAATTTCGCCTGCGCCGTTGAGGAATCGGCCGGTGGCGCTGACCACACCGGCAGTGAAGCTGCCATGGAAGCCGAAGGGTGCGCCGATCGCGGCCACCCAGTCGCCCGTGGCCACTTGGGAGGAATCGCCCATGACGGCGGTGGGCAGGCCGGTGGCCGCGATCTTGAGCACGCCCACGTCGCTGCGCGCGTCGATGCCGACCACGCGTGCACGGAAGCGGCGGCCGTCGTCGAGCCGCACCTGGATGTCGTCGACGCTGCGGATCACATGCGCGCTGGTGAGGATGTAGCCATCGCTCGACAGGATCAGGCCCGAGGCGAGATCGCGAAGCTGGCTGGGCTGCGCGCTCGCCGGGAGCGGCCAGGCCAGGCGATCGGCGAAGTCGTTCTCCGGCATGAATTCGGGTTCGGCGTCGTCGAGGCTGGCGTCGCGCCCGATGCGAAGCGTCGCGATGTCCACCACGGCGGCGCTGCGCCGCGTTACCAGCGACGCGAAGCTCGATTCGATCCCCGATTCCGGTATGCGGCCCGCGGACAGCGCGGCAGGCGGGGCCGACAGGGCCGTGCATCCGCCCAGCAGGAGCAGCCCGCCAGCGAACGCCGCCACACGCCAGGGAGCCCACATGCCGCCGGCGGCTTCCTCAGGTATCCGCCGCGGCATCGCGCACGAGCAGCACCGGCACCGTGCTCGCGCGCACCACCAGATCGGCATCGCTGCCGAGCGCCAGGCGGCTGAAGCCGCGGCGGCCGTGCGTGCCCATCACGATGAGGTCGCAGCCGCTCTTGCGGGCCTCGTCCACCAGCGCGTCGGCGATGCGGCCCTGCGTGACTTCGCACAAGGTCGTATCGGCCTGCACGTCGGCTTCGGCGGCAGTGCGCGCGGCGCGCTCCAGCAGCGCATGGCCGTCGTCGCGCAGGCGCTGGATCGAGAGCTCGAAGCTGTTCATCGAAGAGAGCTCGACCAGCGTGGGGAACTCGTCGATGACGTGCACCAGACGCAGCTTGCCCTTCGTCTTCTGCGCATCGGCGAACCGGATCGCCTCGCGTAGGCCGCGCTCGGCCGTCTTGCTGCCGTCGAGTGGAACCAGGATGTAGCGGTACATGGTGTCTCTCCTTGAGAAGCCGTCGAGCCACGATGTTGCGCCGATGCCGCGGATAGCGGCTTGCGGTGGATCAAGTTCCGGGGACGGGTGCCGCTTCCTGGGCGTGAGCCACGACGGCGCGCGCCGTCGGTGCTGAGGAAAAAGAGTACTAATGTCCTCGTGTTTTGGGAGATTTGTCACTTAAAAGCATTACATCGAGCCTCCCAGGTCGTGCGGATCGGGCGAAAGCCATGCCTAATTCAGCCTATCGACAGACGGTGACAAAGGTCATCGAATGTGAACTAAAGAACTCGGTTCCGTGAGGTTCCGACACACAACAGCCAACGGGCCCGGCCCGACGAGGAACGAAGAAATGACTGCTGATCTGCGCCGCATTGCACTGACCGTGGACGAACCGTGGCCGGGCCTGTATTTCTGGGTGCTGCAGGAAGAGAACGACGACGCGGGTGTGTACGAGCCGATCGACGCGGCCGACGCGCCTGCCAAGACCTACCAGGCGGCCCTGGCCGCCGGCTACATGGCGCTGCAGGCGGCGGCCGGTGCCAGTGGCCCGCGCCGTGGCGAACTCGCTGCGCCCACCTTCATCAGCCCCTCTTTCGACGTGGCCCACACGACGATCCAGTAGTGGCCCGCAGCGCCGGCCGGTGGCGGTGCCTGGAGGCTCAAGACTCGCCCGCGGATTGTGCGGCGCTGATGACGGGCGAGGAGGACAGTGCGGCCAGGGCCGCCGGGCCGCTGAGTTCGTCGGGGGCCGTCTGTGCGAAGGCGCGGCGTTGGTACATGGCCTGGCGGCGGGCCCGGGCATTGCGGATGGCGATGCTCTGGCGGCGTACCAGATCGCGCACGTCGTCTTCCGCGGCCACGAGATCGATCCGCGCACGCAGCAGGGCGCCCACGCGCTCCGGCTCGGGCCACATCCATGTGGGGAGCAGGGCCCAGGACGCCTTGAGTGGATCACGCAGGGCATCATAGGCGCGCTGATCCACAGCGTAGGCCGTTTCCAGGTTGGCCACGGCGCCGGCGAATTCCGCTTCCCATTGACTCATGAGCACCTCCGAGTGACCCGTGAGTATGTTCGTCGACCACCGTTAAACAGTGTCAACTTGTTCACGCCGGCCGGGCTTTGTTGATACTCGGTGGCATGTCGGGCGTGCTAGAGCCCACCGAAAATCAATGCATCCCGCCCAGCAAGGCCCCCGTGTCACTTCTGCTCCTTCATCAGCTCGCTCAGGCATCCCTCCCAGTCAACCTGTTCTCTGGCAAGGAGGTGGACAGCCTGCGTGTCTTGCATCTGGCGGGGCATGTGAAGGCGACGATCCCCTTGCCGGTGCGCACGCTGCATGGCTATGACCAGCCACCGGCCACCGTGGAAGCCATCACGCCGCTCGGCCACTGGATGCTGCGTCGCTTCCCGCTGACGACGCCGAACGGGAAGGCGGTTCGACCCGTGGCGGCGCCTCGCAAGCGCCTGCTGGGCCGGTTCTGACTCAGCGTGTCGACTCGTCCAGCGTCGCGATAGAGGCGGCGACACGCGCGGCCATCGCCTGGGTGAGCATGATCTGCGAACGGCTCAGGGTCACCAGCATGCCGATACCGACCCCCGCTGCGGAGGCGAAGGCCACCACGAACTGTGCTTGCGAAAGCGTTTCCATTTCCGTGCCTTTGGAAGAAGCGATGAGATGAACCCCGGGGGCGAGCCTGCAGTCTGCGCGTGAGCTTGCATGTCCTCAATACGCCATTCGGCTAAGCGCATCCTGGCGCGCGCCGGGGTGCCGGCGATGAGGCACGCCGGCTATGCCGCATTGCCGACGGCTATTCGCTATTTCCGTCGTCGTCCAGGCTGGCGCTCCAGCGCGGGCCCCAGCCGCTTCGGGCCTGGTCGAGGCTGCGGCGCTCGCGCTTGGTCGGCCGTCCCTGCTCGATGCTCAGCGCCGGCTCGCTGCCCAGGCGCCGCTGTTCCCGGGCCGCGGCCTGCGCCGCGATGCTTTCCGCCGTCTCCTCGTAGAGCTGCTGCGCCACCGGCGCCGGCCCGCGCTGGCCGCTCAGGCCCCGCACGACCACGGTCCGTTGCACGGCGCCCTGGCGCAGCGCGACGGTATCGCCCGCCTTGACTTCGCGCGAGGCTTTCGCGACGTCGCCGTTGACCTGCACGCGGTTCTTGCCGATCTCGTCGGCCGCCAGCGAGCGGGTCTTGTAGAAGCGCGCGGCCCACAGCCACTTGTCGATGCGCAGACGATCCATTCCTATCCTTGTTCCAGCGGCAGCCGCACGGTGGCGTCGAGACCGACGACACGGCCGTCCGCCAGGCGATTGTCCAGCGCGATGCGACCCCGCAGTGCCTGCACGATCTCCCGGCAGATCGCCAGCCCCAGCCCCGAGCCGCTGGCCATGTCGCCGGCGGAGAAGGGCGCGAACAGCCGCCCGCGCAGTTCGGCCGTGATGCCGGGGCCGGCGTCGGCGATCCGCAGCAGCGCCTCACCCCCCTCCGCGCGCACCTGCACCGACAGCATGCCGCCGCGCGGGCTGTGCTTGACGGCGTTGTGCAGCAGGTTGCGTGTCAGTTCCTGCAGCATCCAGCGGTGGGCGTGCACCGGTACGGCGTCGGCGTCGAGCTCGAAATCGAGCGCCTTGTCGGCGATCAGCGGCGACACGTCGAGCGCCACCTGGCGCACCACCTCGCCCAGGTCCTGCGTGCTCGACTCCGGCTGCTGGCGCAGCTGCTCGACCTTGGCCAGCGACAGCATCTGGTTGGCCAGCGTCGTCGCTCGCGCCACGGTGGCGTCGATCTCGCTGAGGGCCTGATCTGCCGGTACGTCGCCGCGCCGCGCAGACTGCACCTGCGCCTTGAGGACCGCCAGCGGCGTGCGCAGCTGGTGGGCGCTGTCGCGCACGAAGCGCTTCTGGTGGTCGAGCAGCGCCTGCAGCCGGCCCATGACGCGCGTCGTCGCCTCGACCAGCGGGCGCAGCTCGCGCGGGGCGTCGGGCGCATCGATGGGCGACAGGTCGTCGGCGGCGCGCGCCTCGATCGCCTCGCCCAGCGCGCGCACCGGCTGGGTCGCGCGCTGCACGACCAGCGCGGTGACGAGCGCGATCACCGCCAGCAGCACGGCCTGCCGCCACAGCGTGTCGAGCAGCAGCGTGCGCGCCAGCGTCTCGCGGATCTCCAGCGTTTCCGCCACCTGCACCACCGCCATGCCGCGGCCGACGGCGCTGGCCACGGGCTGCAGCAGCACGGCGATACGCACCTGCTGCCCGCGAAACTCGGCGTCGTAGAAGTCGACCAGCGACGCATACGGCGGGCGGATCGGCAGCGTGCCGCGCCAGAAGGGCACCTCGTCGAAGCCCGAGATCATCTCGCCCTTCAGGGTCGACACGCGGTAGTACATGCGGCTCTGGTTGTCGGCCTCGAAGGCCTCGAGCGCGGAGTAGGGCACGACCGCGCGCAGCACCGCCGCGTCGTCGTAGCCGGTCACGTCGAGCTGCTCGCCGATGGTCTTGGCCGACGCCAGCAGCGTGCGGTCGTAGGCGATGGTGGCCGCGGCCAGGCTCTGGCGGTACAGGCTCACGCTGTTGACCGCGATGACGAGCGCCACCGGCACCAGGATGCCGAGCAGCAGCCGTGCCCGCAGCGAGGTCGCCGAGGTCGCGAACAGCCGCCTCACGGCTCCTCGCGCAACAGGTAGCCCAGCCCGCGCAGCGTCATCAGCGCGGTGCCAGTGCCGACCAGCTTCTTGCGAAGGCGGTAGACGACCACCTCCACGGCTTCGTACTGCACGTCCGCCTCGCCCGGGAATACCAGCTCGAACAGGCGCTCCTTGCTCACCGCATGGCCGGGATTCATCATCAGCGCCTTGAGCAGCGCCAGCTCTCGCGGCGTGAGCTCCATGACATCGGCCCGGTGGTAGATGGCCCCGCTGTCGGCCGCGTAGCGCAAACTGCCCACCGGCTGCGGGCCGGCCGGCGCGTCGCCAGCGTCGCCTTGCTGGTGGCGGCGGCGCAGGGCGCGCAGGCGTGCCTCCAATTCGTCCAGGTCGAAGGGCTTGGGCAGGTAGTCGTCGGCACCGGCATTGAGCCCGACGATGCGGTCGCCCACCGTGCCGCGCGCCGTCAGCAGCAGCACGGGGGTGCGCAGGCCGGCAGCACGCGCCTGGGCCAGCACCTGCAGCCCGTCGAGGTTCGGCAGGTTGAGGTCCAGCGCCACCACGTCGGGTTCCAGCGCTTGCCATTGCGCCACTGCCAGCGCCCCGTCGCCGCACACCCGCACGTCGATGCGGCGGCGGCCCAACGTGCGCTGCAGCGTGGTTTGCATGGTGGGGTCGTCTTCGACCAGCAGCAGCTTCATCGGGGAGGTGGGTTCGTGTTTACCCCAGTCCGCAGGACAGCCAACTGACAGCAGGGCGGCGCATCATAGCGGCGTTCAGCTTCCAATCAGCTTTCATTCCATAAGGAGACACCCGATGCGTCGCGACACCTTTTTGAAGTCCCTGGCCGCCCTAGCCGCCGCGGGTGCGTTGCCCCTGTCGGCACGCGCTGCCGCCAACCTCAAGATGATGATTCCCGCCAACCCGGGTGGCGGCTGGGACACCACCGGGCGTGCCCTGGGCAAGGCCCTGACCGACGCCAAGGTGGCCGACACGGTCACCTACGACAACAAGGGCGGCGCCGCCGGCGCGCTGGGCCTGGCGCAATTCGTCAACGGCGCCAAGGGCGACCCGAACGCGCTGATGGTCATGGGCTCGGTCATGCTGGGCGGCATCATCACCGGCAAGCCGCCGGTCAAGCTCGAGCAGGCCACGCCCATCGCGCGCATCACGACTGAATACAACGTGTTCGTGCTGCCGGCCAGTTCGCCGCTGAAGACCATGAAGGACGTGGTCGACCAGCTCAAGAAGGACCCGGGCAGCGTCAAGTGGGGCGGCGGTTCGCGCGGCTCCACTGAGCACATCGCCGCAGCCATGATTGCGCAGAAGGTCGGCGCCGATCCGTCGAAGATCAACTACGTCGCCTTCCGTGGCGGCGGCGAGGCCACTGCGGCCATTCTGGGCGGCAACGTCACGGTGGGCGGCAGCGGCTACAGCGAATTCGCCGAGTACATCGCCGCGGGCAAGATGCGCGCGATCGCCGTGACGTCTGCGCAGCGCCTGCCGGGCGTCAACGTGCCCACGCTGAAGGAGCAGGGCATCGACGTTGAGATCGGCAACTGGCGCGGCGTGTACGGCGCCCCGGGCCTCACGCCCGAGCAGCGCAAGACCGTCACCGACATGGTGTTGGCCGCCGTGAAGAGTTCGGCCTGGGCCGAGGCGCTCAAGAAGAACGATTGGACGCCGGCCGTGCTGTCGGGCGATGCGTTCGCGAAGTTTGTCGACGACGACTTCGCCAGCCTGCGCGCCATCATGGCCAAGTCCGGGATGATTTGACTCTCCCCCGGGGCTTGCCCACTTCGTGTGGCTGCGCCCACCCCCTTCCGGGGGCGACACCAACGGCCCGGCGAAGCCGGTTCCGTGGTGTCCCTGGAAGGGGACGATTTCGCTCCTCCCTCAGAGAAAAACATGAACTCCAGCTCTCTTCCCGTGGATGTGGGGCGCGGCGCCACGTGGCCGCAGACCCTGGTCGGCGTCGGCGTGCTGCTCACCGGCCTCGCGCTGGCTGGCGGCGCCATCGGCATTTCTTCGGAGGCCGGCTACGGCGGCGTCGGCCCCAACTTCCTGCCGTGGCTCGTGTCGATCGTGCTGTCGATCTGCGGCGCGTGGATCATCTGGGAATCTCGCACCGGCGGCTTCCGCGACATGGACGAACCCTCGGGCGCGGCCGAGACCTACTGGTCGGGCTTCGTCTGGGTGTCGGCCGGGCTGCTGCTGAACGCATCCCTCATCACCACCATCGGCTTCATCTTCAGCTGCACGCTGTGCTACGTGCTCGCTGTGCAGGGCCTGCGCCGCGCGAGCGGGCAGGGCGGGGTCAACAGCCCGCGCACCTGGCTCATCGATGCCGTCACCGGCATGCTCATCGCGGCACCGGTGTTCTGGATGTTCACGCAGTTCCTGGCCATCAATCTGCCGGGCCTCACTTCTAGCGGCTGGATCTGACATGGACATCTTCAACGCACTCATGCAGGGTTTCGCCGCGGCGATCACCCCTGCCAATCTGCTCTGGTGCCTGGTGGGCTGTGCCCTCGGCACGGCCGTCGGCGTGCTGCCGGGCATCGGCCCCGCGGTGGCGGTGGCGATGCTGCTGCCGATCACCGGCAAGGTCGACGTCACGGCCTCGATGATCTTCTTCTCGGGCATCTACTACGGCGCGATGTACGGCGGCTCGACCACCTCCATCCTGCTGAACACGCCCGGGGAAACGGCCAGCATGGTGACCGCCATGGAGGGCAACAAGATGGCCAAGAGCGGCCGCGCGGGCGCCGCGCTGGCCACCGCGGCCATCGGCTCCTTCGTGGCCGGCACCATCGCCACGGTGGTCGTCACTCTGTTCGCGCCCTTCGTGGCCGAATTCGCCGTGAAGCTCGGCCCGCCCGAATACTTCCTGTTGATGCTGCTGGCCTTCACCACGGTGAGCGCGGTGCTCGGCAAGAGCACGCTGCGTGGCATGACGGCGCTCTTCATCGGGCTGGCCGCCGGCTGCGTCGGCCTCGACCAGATCTCGGGCCAGGGCCGCTACACCGGCGGCATCCCCGAGATGCTCGACGGCATCGAGATCGTGCTGGTCGCGGTCGGCCTCTTCGCCGTGGCGGAAGTGCTCTATGCCGTGCTGTACGAAGGCAAGGTCGTCGAGGGCCAGAACAAGCTCAGCCGCGTGCACATGAGCAAGCGCGACTGGAAGCGGTCGATTCCCGCCTGGTTGCGCGGCACGGCCATCGGCACGCCCTTCGGCTGCATCCCGGCCGGCGGCACCGAGATCCCGACCTTCCTGAGCTATGCGATGGAAAAGAAGCTCGCGAAGGACAGCGACGCCAAGGCCGAGTTCGGCACCACCGGCGCCATCGAAGGCGTGGCCGGCCCCGAAGCCGCCAACAACGCGACGGTGACGGCCGCGCTCATCCCGCTGCTGACGCTCGGCATCCCGACCAGCAACACCACCGCCATCCTGCTGGGCGCCTTCCAGAACTACGGCATCCAGCCCGGCCCGCAGCTCTTCACCACCTCGGCCGCGCTGGTGTGGGCGCTGATCGCCTCGCTCTACATCGGCAACGTGATGCTGCTGGTGCTCAACCTGCCGATGGTCGGCCTGTGGGTCAAGCTGCTGAAGATCCCCAAGCCCCAGCTCTACGCCGGCATCCTGATCTTCGCGACGGTCGGTGCCTATGGCATGCGCCAGAGCGCGTTCGACCTGTTCCTGCTGTACGCCATCGGTGTGCTGGGCGTGATCATGCGGCGCTTCGACTTTCCGACCGCACCGGTCGTCGTCGGCATGATCCTCGGGCCGCTGGCCGAAGCGCAGCTGCGCAACGCGATGTCCATCGGCGAGGGCAGTGCGGTGGTGTTCTTCCAGCGCCCGATGTCGATCGTGCTGATCCTCGTGGTGCTGGCGGTGCTGATCCTGCCGCGCGTGGCCAAGGCAATGGCGATGAAGAAGGCGCGGGCCGGAGCGCTCTGAACTGGGTCAGTCCAGCTGGATCTTGAGCGGCTTGATGGTCTCCGCCCAGACAGCGCCGTCCTTCTTGACGAAATCGGCGAACTGCTTGGGCGTGTAGGCGGGTGCTTTCAGGCCATCGCGCTCGAACAGTGCCACGGCTTCTGGCGTGGCCAGGGCCTTGATGACCTCCGCGTTGAGCCGGTCGACGATCGGCTGTGGCGTGCCCTTGGGCGCGAACACGCCGAAGAAGCCTTCCTGCGTCATGCCCGGGTAGCCCAGTTCCTTGAACGTGGGGACGTTGGGCAGCAAGGCAGAACGCTCGTCGGTCGTCACGGCCAGGGGGCGCAGTTTGCCGCTGCGGATGTGCTGGATCGACGACACCGTGGCGTCGATGTAGAACTGCACCTGGCCGGACAGCAGGTCCACCAGCGCCGGTGCCGCCCCGCGGTACGGCACGCTCGTGATCGGCACGCCGACGGCCGAGGCAAAGCGCTCGTTCAGCAGGTGGGTGACGCCACCGGTCCCGAGCGATATCGCGTTGACATTCTGCGGTTGCTTCCTGGCGAGGTCCACGAGTTCGGCCACGTTGGTGGCGGGCACGGTGGTGTTCACGCTCAAGACATAGGGAAACTTGATGAGCGAGGCCACGGGGACGAAGTCGTCCGTCTTGTAGCTGGGCGCCTTCGTGACGAGAACATTCACCGAGAACGCCACGCCGTTGACCATGAGCGTGTGACCGTCGGGCGCGGCGCGCGCCGCGGCGCCAGCGCCGATCATGGTGTTCCCGCCCGCCATGTTCTCCACGACCACGGGCACGCCCAGCGACTTGGACATCGGGACCGCGACCAGGCGCGCGATCTGGTCCGACGAGCCGCCGGCGGCGTACGGCACGATCAGGCGGATCGGCTTGGATGGGAATGCCTGCGCGATGGCCGTTGTGGCCACGCCGAAGCAAAGCGCCAAGGCGGTGCCGGAAAGTGCGAGAGAGCGTTTCGATGTCATGGTGGCCTTTCGAGGTGGATCGAGGTGAAGTTGCGGTCAGGTCCGGGGGAGAACGGTCGGGGGCTCGAACGCGGTGACGGCGGGCGGCTGTGCCGCGAAGCGCTCGATCTCCACCAGGCAGGTTTGCGCCATGCATCCTTGCGACAGGCTGGATGCGCCCTGGTCTCGCGTCAGCACGTTGGGGTTGCCGTGTTTCTCCAGGCTGTCGGCGCCGGCCCATGACGACGGATCGAACCATGCGCCGGTCGACAGCTTCACCACGCCCGGTCGCAACTGCGGCGTGAGCCGGGCCGCGGCCAGGCAGTCGCCCCGCGCGTTGAACACACGGACCACGTCGCCGTCGACGATGCCGCGCGCCTGGGCGTCCTCGGGGTTCAGCAGGATCGGCTCGCGGCCATCGACCTTGTGGCTGCGGCTCGATGCGCCATGGTCGTACTGGCTGTGCAACTTCGCGGCGGGCTGATTCGACAGCATGTGCAGCGGGAACTCGCCGGCCGCTGCGCTGCCGAGCCATTCGACGGGTTCGAACCAGCGGGCGTGACCCGCGCAGTCTTCGCAGTCGAAGCCGGCAATCGTCTCGCTGTAGAGCTCGATCCGGCCCGAGGGCGTCGCCAGCGGGTGCGCGACCGGGTCGGCACGAAACTGCGCCAGCATCACCACCGGCGCGCTCCACGCGCCGAGATCGCAGCAATCCTGCGCCCAGAAGGTGTCGAAGTCGGGCAGGGCGGCGCCTGCGCGCTGCGCCCGGCTTTCGCTTTGCCCGTAGATTTCCTTCAACCACTCCATGGCGGTACGACCTTCGGTGTAGAGCGCTTCGGCACCCAGTCGTCGTGCCAGGCCGGTGAAGATGTCGTAGTCGTCCAGCGCCTCGCCGACGGGCTCGATCGCGCGTTTCATCGCGATGATGAAGCGGTCCCGGTTGGAGTAGCCGATGTCGTCGCGTTCGAGCGACGTGGTGGCTGGCAACACGACGTCGGCCATCCGCGCGGTCGCCGTCCAGAACTGCTCGTGCACGACGACGGCACCGGGTCGACGCCACGCACGCATCAGGCGGTTCAGGTCCTGGTGGTGGTGATAGGGATTGCCGCCGGCCCAATAGACCAGGTGGATGTCCGGGTAGCGATGGTCCTGGCCGTCATAGGTGAACCGTCCGCCGGGTTGTTCCAGCATGTCCGTCAGGCGCGCGACGGGGATGAACGCCTGCACGGGGTTCTTGCCCTGCGGCAAGGTGGGGCCGGAGAAGAGCGGCGCGTCGTTGCCCATCAGGCTGGTGGCGCCGTAACCCACGCCGAAGCCACCGCCGGGCAGGCCGATCTGGCCGAGCATCGCGGCCAGCGTCACCAGCATCCAGTAGGGTTGCTCACCGTGGTGTGCGCGTTGCAGCGACCAGGCGATGTTGATCATCGTGCGCGATGCCGCCATCTCGCGGGCCAGTGTGCAGATGCGTTCGGCGGCAATCCCCGTCTTGGCTTCGGCCCAGGCCGGCGTCTTGGGTTCGCCGTCGGCCTCGCCCAGCAGATAGGGCACCACGCGCTGGAAGCCGACGCAGTACTTGTCGAGAAAATCCCGGTCGTGCAGGCCTTCGACATACACGACGTACGCCAGGGCCAGCAGCAGCGCGGTGTCGCTGTGCGGCCGGATGGCCAGCCATTCGTGCTCGCCGACATGGTCCAGGTCTGCGGCGTCGGGGCTCACGCTCACGAAGCGAACGCCATTCGCGCGCATGGCGGCCAGACCATCTCGCACCTTGTGCTGGCTGGCACCGCCCGCGCTGACCTGCACGTTCCTCGACGGAACGCCACCGAAGCTCACGAACAATTCGCAGTGCTCGGCCAGGACATCCCAGCTGGTGTGATGAGTGATGAGATGGTCCATCGGCGCGACGACGTGCGGCATCAGCACCTGCGCCGCCCCGAAGCTGTAGTTCGTCGCATGCCGGACGTAGCCGCCCACTGAGTTGAAGAAGCGATGCACCTGGCTCTGCGCATGGTGAAACCGACCGGCGCTCGACCATCCATAGGAGCCCGCATAGAGCGACTCGTTGCCGTGCGTGTCGATGACCTCTCGGATCGCGCCGGCAACCAGGTCCAGCGCTTCGTCCCAGGAGACTTCGACGAACGGCTCCTGCCCGCGCAGATGCGTTGCGCCTTCTTCCGCCGTGATCGGCCCGGGCGCGCGCGTGCCCGGCGGCAGCGCCCGGCGGGCGCGCTGCGCCTGCAGCCAGCTCGATCGCACCACCGGCTTCTGGATGCGCAGCGGGCCTGTGGCCGCCTCGAAGACGGACAGCCCGATCGGCGAGGGGTCCGGGTCGTGCCTGAACGCCTGGAGGCCCACGGCCTGCCCGCCGTCGCGGACCACCTCGTAGGTTCCCCAATGACTGGATGTGAGCGACATCGGCCGGACGCCTCGGTCAGTCGGCACGCACGGGAGGACGTGCGATGCGCGGTGCCGGCGACGCTGTGGACGCCGTCGAGGCCGAGGGGAAGGCCAGGCTGTCGTGCTGCATGACGCCTTCGATGACGGTCTGCCGCATGGTTTCGATGTGCTCGGCCACGATCGCTGCGGCGCGGTCGGCATCGCGGGCCTCGACGGCGTCCACCAGTTCCTGGTGTTCGCTGCGCAGCTTGCCCTTGTTCCAGGTTTGCGTCAGGCCCAGGTGGAAGAGGCGGCCCATCTGGTCGATCACGTTGTCGATGACGCGCGTCAGCTTCTCGTTGTTGCACGCCGAGATGAGCGTGGAATGGAAGGCGCGGTTGGCGGCGAGGTAGGCCGCTTCGCCTTCCACGTCGCCCTTCGTGAACCCACTCGCCAGGACGGCGTCGAGCGTGCGCAGCGCGGCAACGTCCGCATGCGGCACGCCGAGCCGCACGGCCTCGGGTTCGAGCAGTGCGCGCAGCTGGAACAGTTCGCGGATGTCGCGGATGGTGACGGGGGCGATCTGGTAGCCGCGGCGCGGCAAGGACACCGCGAGCCCTTCCTGCACCAGCCGCAGGAGTGCCGAGCGGATGGGCGCCTTGCCGAGGCCATACCGCGCCGCGAGCAACGCTTCCGTCACTTCGGCACCCGGCAGGATCAGGCAGTGCATCACATCGCTGCGCAGCCGTTCGTAGGCGTGATCGCCCAGGCGACCGGGCGTTGCGGTGGCAGCCGGGTCGGCAGGCGGCGTCGGCGTCAGTGTGCGTTTGGCGCGTGTCATGGGGAGCCGGTGTCTTTGGTGCGGGCCGCCGCGACGAAGCCCGCTTGCAGATCGGCGAGCAGGTCGGCGGGGTCTTCGAGGCCGGCATGCAGCCGAAGGAGGGGGCCTGTGCCCTGCCAGGCCGGTGCGGTGCGCGTCTTCTCGGGATGGGCGGGCAGGATCAGGCTCTCGAAACCACCCCAGCTGAAGCCGATGGAGAAGAGCTTCAGGGCGCTGGTGAAAGCATCGAAGGCCGTGGCGGACATGCCACCCAGCTCGATGCTGAAAAGCCCGCTCGAGCCATCGAAGTCGCGCTTCCAGTGCGCATGCCCAGGCGAGCTTTCGAGCGCCGGATGGAACACGCGGGAAACAGCGGGCTGCTCGGCCAGCCACCGCGCGAGGGTGAGCGCCGTCGCCTCGTGCTGGCGCATGCGCACCGCCAGCGTGTGCAGGCCACGAAGGCCGAGGTTGCACTCTTCCGAGCCCGCGCTCGCGCCCAGGTCCTGGCTGGCCTGGCGCACCGGCCCCCAGGTGGCCTCGTTGGTGGTCACGACGCCGAGCACGGCATCGGAGTGGCCCACGATGTACTTGGTGGCGGCGTGGATCGAGATGTCGACACCGTGCTCGATCGGCCGGTAGTACAGCGGCGTGGCCCAGGTGTTGTCCATCGCCGTCACGAGCTGGCGGCGTTTGGCCAGCGCCACGATGGCGGGGACGTCCTGCACCTCGAAAGTGCCCGACCCGGGCGACTCCATGTAGATCAGCCGGGTGGTCGTGCGGATCAGCGGCTCCAGTTCCGCAGCGCCGAGGCCCGGGTCGTAGAAGGTGACTTCCACGCCCATGCCGGCCAGGACGCGGTGGCAGAAGCGCCGCACCGGTTCGTACACGGAATCCACGATCAGTGCGTGGTCGCCGGTCTTCAGGAACCCCACCAGAACCGCCACGATGGCCGAAAGGCCCGAGCCTGTCGCGATGCTGCGGTAACCGCCTTCGGCCTGCGCCATGGCGCGCTCGAAGGCGAAGGTGGTTGGCGTCCCCAGGCGCCCGTAGAAAGCGCCGTCGAAGGGCGCCTTGGCGGCGGATTCCAGCTCCTGCAGCGAATTGAACAGAAACGTCGATGCGCGGACGATGGGTGGGTTGACGGACCGCCCAGGCAGATCGGTGTCGCGCCCCGCCGCGACGTACAGCGTGTCGCGCGCGAGGCCGGTGGTGTCGCGACCCCCGCCGCTCATGCCTTGGCTCCCGGCGCGGTGTCCGGCGCGCTGTCGGTCACCGAGACACGTGGCAGGCCGTCCCGCTGCGCCCACTCGTGCCACGAACCGTCGTACAGCCGGTGGTCGGCATGGTCGATGCGGTCGAGCATCAGGGCCAGGATGGCGGCGGTCACGCCCGAGCCACAGGTCGTGATGACCGGGCGGTCGAGGTCAACGCCCGCCGCGACCAGAATGTCCCGCGCCTGCTCCGCGTTGACGAAGACATGGCCGCGTTCCGGATCCATGAATCGGCTCCAGGGCGCATTGAGCGCGTCGGGGATGTGGCCACCGGGCACGCCCGGGTACCCGGACGGCATGGCACCGGTGAACCGCTCGGCAGTCCGGGCGTCGACCAGTGTCGCCGTGCCGTCGCGCGACGCCGCCAATGCGTCTTGCCAGACCGCCACCTTGCCCGCCTGGGGCGACGCGACGAAGTCGCCTGGCGCCGGTGGTGCCGCAGGCCCTGCTTCCACGGGCCGTCCCTCGGCCTTCCATTTGCGCCAGCCGCCATCGAGGATGCGCACGCCTTCGTGGCCGAACGTGCGCAGCATCCACCAGATGCGGGCCGAAACATAGCCGGCGTCATAGACGACGACCAGCGAATCTTTGTCGATGCCGAGCGCGCGCATGCAGGACTCGAACCGGCTCGCGGACGGCCGCATGTTCACGTAGGGGGAGTCCGGGTCGGACACCTGCTCGAGGTCCAGGTAACGGGCGCCCGGAATATGCCCGGCCAGGAAGTCGTCGACCCCTTTCTTGCCGGAGTCGGGCAGGTACCACCCGCAATCCAGGACCACCAGGCCCGGTGTGTCGAGATGGGCTGCAAGCCATGACGTACTAACCAGTTGAGCGTCCATTGGGCCACCTGAAATGTCAATTTGATGAATTGAGAATACAGGAGCATGGAATGACATGTCAAAAATGTTTTGCCATGGCCCTGATTCCACCTCGGGGTCGGGGTCTGCCCTGAAACGCCGACTTCAGCGGCGTCTGCCCTCTGCATCGACGTTTCACGGGCATGACTTCTTCGATGTCTAGAGTGCGTGTCGCCGTGCCCGGCGCCTCTGCCGGCTCGCGCTTCCCTCCCGCATCGAACCCCCTCTTCATGTCTCTGCTCCTGTCATCTTCCCGTCCCTTCGTCATCACCCTGGTCGCCGCGCTGTGCCTGTCGGCCTGCGGCGGGGGAGGCGACGATTCGAGCGCTTCGACCCCTGCCACCGGCACCGCACCGGCGCCTGCCGCCGTCGCGCCCGTCGCAGGCGGCGCGCCGAAGGACCTCGGCTTCACCGATGCCGCACCGGTGCCCGACACGGCCACCGTCCCGCCGTTCGTCGACAACGCCGCGACCAACCAGCGTGGCGATGCGCGCTACGCCACCAAGGAAACCAACGCCGGCGTCCGCGTGGTGGCCGGCTTCCTCGATTTGTGGACGCCCAGCACGCTGCTGGTGGACGCAGGCCAGACGGCCCCGGCGCAGGCGGGCTTTCCGGCCGTGACCGCGTCCAACTGGAGCGGCATTCCCGGGGACGCCACCGACGGCAAGGTCGTCAACGCGGCCGTGCTGGGCCGCAACATCCAGTACGTGGTCGATGTGACCACCGCCCGCACCAGCGCGCAGGAACTGGCGGCCTACCTCGACGACCGCCGGGGCAAGGCTTACAGCGTCAGCGACGGCCTGGGGCCGCTCACGGCGGCCTGGCGCGCGGCCGCGCAGCAGACCACGACGATCACCGGTATCGCCGCCGACGCCACCACCGTGAAGTACGACGACGGCGGCAACAACAGCGGCGTGGGCGGCGGCGCCAACCCGAGCTTCGGCACCGTGGTCGACCTGATCAACAACATCGGTGAGAACGGCTCCACCGAGCCGGCCAAGCGCTACTTCAAGTACGCACGCCCATGGCGCTGGAGCAGCAGCGTCAAGGTGGTTCCCGCGCTCGAACCGGCGAAGAGCACCACGCCCGCCACCGACGGCGGCTTCGTCAGCGGCCACACGGCAGAGGCGGTGCGCAACAGCTTCGCCTTCGGCTACGTGGTGCCGGAGCGCTTCCAGGAGATGGTTGCCCGCGGCCTCGAACTCGGCGAGAACCGCATTCTCGCGGGCATGCACTCGCCGCTGGACGTGATCGGTGGACGCATCCAGGGCCATGCGGTGGCGGCGGCCAGCCTGTCCACCGGCGCCAACGCCGCGCGCAAGGCCGCGGCCCGTGCGCAGGCCCAGTCGGTGCTGATGACGGCGGTCGGCGCAGCCGATGCCACGGCCCTCAACGCCGTCGCGCATTCGCAGGGCGCGGACCAGGACCGCTTCGCGGACCACGCGGCCAGCAAGGCCGCCTACCTGCGCCGCATGACCTTCGGCTTGACCCAGGTCGGCGACAGGACCCAACCGGCCGTCGTGCCCAAGGGCGCCGAAGTGCTGCTGGAGACCCGGCTGCCGTACCTCGACGCCGAGCAGCGCCGCGTGGTGCTCAAGACCACCGCCATCGCGTCGGGCTACCCGGCGATGGACGACGCCGAAGGCTGGGGTCGTCTGAACCTGTTCGATGCGGCCGACGGCTACGGCGCGTTCAACGGCGACGTGGTCGTGAAGATGGACGCCAGCCTGGGTGGCTTCCACGCGACGGACAGCTGGCGCAACGACATCACCGGTGCCGGCAAGCTGAGCAAGACCGGCAGCGGCACGCTGCGCCTGGGCGGCAAGAACAGCTACAGCGGCGGCACGCAGCTCGTGGCCGGCACGCTCCAGGCGGACTCGGCCAGCGCCTTCGGCCAGGGCAACGTCTACGTCGGTGGCGGCACGCTGGTCTGCAATGTCGATTCGATGGTGACGATGGCGGGTGCCTACACGCAGCGGGGCGGCAGCACGCTGCAGATGAACATCGGCGGCAACGGCGCCGGCCGCCTGGCGGTCAAGGGCGTGGCGGCCCTGGACGGCACCCTGAACGTCACGTTCAAGGCCGGCGCGGCGCCCAGCGTGGGCGACGTGCTCACGGTCGTCAGCAGCGGCGCGCTGATCGGCAAGTTCAGCGCGATCACCGTGCCGGCCGGCTTCAAGGTCACGCCGACCTACACCGCGACGGAGCTGTCGTTGCGCATCGACGCGGTCTGAGCGACGAGCCTTTTCTTCTTCGCCGCCCGGAAGAACGCGAGCGTCTGCCAGACGACCACGATCGCGATCACGGTGAGCAGCGTGGCGCTGATCGGGCGGTGGAAGAAGATGCCGAACTCGCCGCGGCTCAGCAGCATCGCGCGGCGGAAGTTCTCTTCCAGCATCGGGCCCAGGATGAAGCCGAGCATCAGCGGCGCGGCTTCCATGTCGAGCCGCAGGAACAGGTAGCCGATCAGGCCGAACACCGCTGTGGTGTAGATGTCGTCCAGGCTGTTGTTGATGCTGTACGTACCGATGCAGCAGAAGAACAGGATGGCCGGGAACAGCACGACGTACGGAATCTTGAAGACCGACAGCCAGTAGCGCACCAGTGGCACGTTGAGAATCACCAGGAAGCAGTTGCCGATCCACATGCTGGCCACCAGGCCCCAGAACAGGTCGGGGTGGCTGGCGATCATGTTCGGGCCGGGCTGGATGCCCTTGACGATGAAGGCCGCCATCATCAGCGCCATCACGGCGTTCTCGGGAATGCCGATGGCCATGAGCGGGATGAAGCTGGTGCGTGCGGCGGCCTCGTCCGCGGCAGCCTGGCCGGCCACGCCTTCGATGCAGCCGGTGCCGATCTCGTGCTTGTACTTGCTGAAGCGCTTGTCGGCCGCATACGCTGCGAACTGGGCGATGGTCGGGCCGCCGCCGGGCAGGATGCCCAGGATGGAACCGATCACGCTGCCGCGCAGTGCGCTCGGAATGATGCGCTTGAACTCCGGCCAGGTCGGCATGAGCTTGATCTTGCCGTTGAAGGGCGTCAACACATTCTTGTTGTCGAGGTTCTTCACCACCTCGGCGATGCCGAAGCAGCCCAGCGCGATGCTGATGAGCCCGACGCCGTCCATCAGGAAGGGCAGGTTCATGGTGTAGCGCGCCGTGCCGCTGTTGACGTCGGTGCCGATCATGCCGAGCAGCACGCCGATCATGGCCATGGCCAGGCCGTTGAGCAGGCTGCCGCTGCTGACGAAGCTCACGCAGAAGAAGCCCAGCAGCATCAGTGCGCAATAGTCGGCCGGACCGAACAGGAAGCCGACCTCGCCCAGCATGGGGGCCATGGTCGCCAGCACGATGATGGCCACGGTGCCGCCGATGAAGCTGGAGATGCCGGCCGTGAACAACGCCAGGCCCGTCTTGCCCTTGAGCGTCATCTGGTAGCCGTCGATGCACGCCACGATGCTGCTGGCGTGCGGGATCTTCATCGTGATCGCGCTCACGCTGTCGCCGTATTGCGCACCGTAATAGATGCCGGCCAGCATGATGAATGCGCCGCCGGCGGGGATGGAGTAGGTCAGCGGCAGCAGCAGGCTGATGGTGGAGAGCGGCCCGAGGCCGGGCAGCAGCCCGATCAAGGTGCCGACGGTGCAGCCGAGGGCGCAATAGAGCAGGTTCTGCAGCGTGAGTGCCTGCTCGAACCCGAACGCGAGGTTGTGAAGGAGTTCCATCAGTACAGCGGCAGGCCGAGGCCGAGAAAGTTCTTGAAGGCGAACGCGATCGCGATCAGGCAGACCGAGATCTTGATGTTGCGAAACACGGAGTAGGAGGTGCCGGCGAAGGTCGAGCAGAACACCAGGAACACGATGCCGAGGATCATGTTGATGTATTCGGAGATCACCGCGAAGCCCACCAGGCTCGTCAGGATGAGCACGATGTTCTTCACGTTGTAGTCCACCGGCAGGCGCTCGATGAAGAAGGAACGACCCGCCGTGATCAGACCGACCACGAACAGCGCGCAGCTCACCATGAACGGGAACATCCCGGCGCCGGAACGGGCGAGGGTGCCCAGTTGGTAGTTCAGCGCGACGATGCCGAAGAGCAGGGCGATGGCCATGATGACCACGCCCCGGACGAAGTTGCGGCTGTTCATGGCGAGCGCCTTTCGAGCGGCGCGGGAGTGAGGCGGTAGAGGGGCATGCAGGGGTCTCCAGGTGGTTCGGCCCGAGCATCGCCGCGCGGCAGGCGCAGCGATGCTCGGGCGGCGAATCGTAGAAAGCGATGCTTCCAATCGGCTTTCGTTTGCCGACCGTGCTCGCAAAATACGTGTTAGTCCTTACGGCCTTCTAAGGGTGATTGCCAGGGTCGGCCAACGGCAGCTGCACGACGGCGCGCAGCCCCGGCCGGCGTGACGGTGCGGCTGCGGCCTCGAGCGCCGCTTCGGCATCGGCGAGCACGATGTCGCCGCCGTTGCGCCGGGCGTAGGCGCGCGCGATGGCCAGCCCCAGTCCGGCGCCGCGCGTGCCGTTGCCGGCGCGGTCGCCGACCTGGCGGAAGCGCTCGAACACCTCGGTGCGCCGCGCCGGCGCGATGCCGGGGCCGTCGTCGCTCACCTCGGCCCAGGCCATGTCGCCGGTCGTTCCGGCCCGGACCGTGATGCGGCCGCCGGCGGGCGTGTGGACGATCGCGTTGTGCACGAGGTTGGCAAGCACCTCGTGCAGCTCGGCGGCATCCGCACGCACCGGCACGGCGTGCGCATCGACCCAGCCCAGGTCCTGGTCCTTCTCGTGCGCCAGCGTGAGGTATTGCAGCGCCACCTCCTTGGTCACGGCGTTGAGGTCCGTCAGGGGCGGCGCATCGGTCGCGGCGGCGTCGTCGGTGGCATGCGCCAGCGACAGCAACTGCTCGCACAGGCGCCGGCTGCGCGCGATCTGCGCCACCATCGCGCGCAGCGTGCCATGGAGCTGTGCGGTGTCGGTCTCGCGCAGCGCGACGCCAGCCTGCGTCATCAGGATGGCGAGCGGCGTGCGCAGCTGGTGCGACGCATCGGCGAGGAACTGCGATTGGCGATCGAGCAACTGCCGGTAGCCTGCGACGTTCTCGTTGACCGCATCGACCAGCGGCGCGACCTCTTGCGGTACGCCGCGAGCGTCGAGCGGCTCCGGGATCTGCCCATGGCGGCTGCGTACGGAACGCCGCAGCCGCTCGAGCGGCCGCAGCGACCAGGTCACGCCCAGCCACACCAGCAGCACGACCACCAGCACCATCCGTACGTCGCGCAGCAGATGCTGCCGCAGCGACGCGGACTCGGCCTGCTCGCGCTGCGCGGCGCCGGCTTCGAGCAGGCGCCGCGCTTCGGCGGTGGCAGCGTCGGGCTGGAGCGTGCCGTCGGGCGCCAGCGTGGCGCCGAGGCGCCGCGTCTCGGCGGTGTCGAACATCGCGCGGTCGTAAGAGGCCTGGACCAGGTCCTGCAATTCGCGGTAGTCGTTCCAGCTGTCGAGCGCCAGCAGGCCGAGCACGCACGGCAGCAACAGCGCGAGCAGCCGTGCGCGGATGCCGAAGCGGCTCGGCTCAGTCCGCGGGCTTGTCATGTCCGATGCTCTCCAGCATGTAGCCGAGCCCCCGCACGGTGACGATGCGCACGTCGCCACCGTCGAGCTTGCGGCGCAGGCGGTGCAGCACCAGTTCGATGGCGTCGGGCCCGGCGTCGCTGTCGGCCGGGAAGACCTTGGCCGACAGTTGCGCCTTCTCCACCGGCGAGCCGCTGCGTGCCAGCAGCACCGACAGCGCGGCGGTTTCGCGCGGGGTCAGCTGCAGCAATTCGCCGGCCAGTGTGAAGGCGCGGCTGCCTTGTGCGCGCACCAGCGAGCCGCATTGCAGCGCCGCGTGCGTGGCGCCGCGCGCACGCCGCACCAGGGCTTCGAGCCGGGCCTCGAGCTCCTCGATGGCGAAGGGCTTGCCGAGGAAATCGTCGGCACCGGCGTTCAGGCCGCGCACGCGGTCCTGCACCGAGCCCTCGGCCGTGAGCACGAGTACCGGCGTGCGGTTGCCCGCGGCGCGCAGGTCGGCCAGCAGGGCCAGGCCATGGCGGTCGGGCAGGCGCAGGTCGAGCACGACCACGTCGTGGTCGCCGGCCGCCAGCAGCGATTCGGCGGTGGCGGCATCGGGCGCATGGTCGGCGACGAAGCCGCTCTGCTTGAAGGCCCGCATGAGCCAGGACGCCATTTCGGCTTCATCTTCGACAAGGAGCAGACGCATGTGCGTGATCCTAGCTGCGCGGCCGATGCGGCGCAGCCCACCAGGCGGCGAGCCCGAGCACCAGCAGCGCGCCGCCCAGCCAGCGCAGCCACAGCGGCCAGGCGGGGGCGCGGCGCAGCAGTTCGAGCTCGCGCACGAAGATCGTTTCGCAGGCGCCGTTGCCGGTGTCCTCGCGCGTGAGCGAGGTGCCGCGCGTGAAGGCGAAGCCGGCGTCATGGCTGTAGCTGGCGAGCTGCCCGCCGATGCGGACCTGGTCACCCACGCGCAGCCGGCGCAGCTGCCGGGCGATGCGCGGGTCCTCGGTCAGCAGGTGGTTGTTCGACAGCGCGCGGATGTACTGCGGCTGCCAGGCGGTGTCGTCGCGGCTGCTGACGTAGCAGACGAATTGCCCGCTGGAGAACGACATCTTCTCGTAGGCGCCGTCGGCCGCGTTGGCGCCCCAGATCATGCACAGGTCGACCACGTTGAGGTGGTCGTTGCTGGCGCGGTGGATCCAGTCCCACCAGGTGTCGGCGTCATGCCGGCTCACGACCAGGCCGGTGATCTCGTAGTCGGCTAGCGGCGCGATGCGGTAGTCGACGGCGCCGGCGTGCGCCTCGAAAGCCGGCGCCACCACCGCGCGCTGCAACGGCTCCTCGCTCAGTGCCGGCAGCAGTTCGGCCGCACGCGGCAGGTGGTCCGCAAAGCCGACGCCCAGCGCCAGCGACATGGCGCCGCCGGCCAGGAGCAGGCGCGCCGGGCTCATGCGCCGCGCAGCCGCCGCACGGTGCGCCGGATCCACTGCTCGATGTCGTCGATGTAGGTGAACACGGCCGGCACCACCAGCAGGCTCAGCACCGTCGAGGTGATCAGCCCGCCGATCACCGCCATCGCCATCGGCGAGCGGAAGCTCGAGTCGGCCGCGCTCCAGCCGAAGGCGATCGGCGCCATGCCCGCGCCCATGGCGATGGTGGTCATGATGATCGGCCGCGCGCGCTTGTGGCAGGCGTCGCGCAGGGCGTCCCAGCGGCTCATGCCGTGGTCGCGGCGCGCGACGATGGCGTATTCGACCAGCAGGATCGAGTTCTTGGTCGCGATGCCCATCAGCATGATCAGCCCGATCAGCGACGGCATCGACAGCGCCTTCTGCCCGATCAGCAGGCCGACGAAGGCGCCGCCCAGCGCCAGCGGCAGCGCGCACAGGATCGTCACCGGGTGCAGGAAGTCCTTGAACAGCAGCACCAGCACGATGTAGATGCACAGCACGCCGGTCAGCATCGCCAGGCCGAAGCTGTTGAAGAGCTCGGTCATCACTTCGGCGTCGCCGACCTCGGTGACGCGCACGCCGGGCGGCAGGTTCTGGATCGACGGCAGCGCCATGGTGGCGGTCTTCGCATCGCCCAGGCCCGTGCCCGAGAGTTCGATCTCGAAGTTGACGTTGCGCGAACGGTCGTAGCGGGCGATGACGGCCGGGCCGCCCTCGACCGTGAGCCTGGCGACCTGGCCCAGCATCACCGGGCCCCGCGCGCTCGGCACCGCCAGGCGTTCGAGCAGGGCGAGATCCTGCCGCGCCGAGTCTTCCAGCTTCACCACGATCGGCACCTGCCGCTGTGCGAGGTTGAGCTTGGGCAGCGACTGGTCGTAGTCGCCCAGCGTGGCGACGCGCAACGTCTCGGCGATGGCGGAACTGGTCACGCCCAGGTCGGCGGCGCGCGCGAAGTCCGGCCGCACCGCGATCTCGGGGCGGATCAGGCTGGCGGTCGAGGTGATGTTGCCCAGGCCGGGGATGGTGCGCAGGTCGCGCTCCACGGCGCGCGCCGCGGTGGTCAGCAAGGTTGGGTCTTCGCCGCTGAGCGACAGGATGTACTTCTCGCCCGAACCGCCCAGGCCGACCGTGCTGCGCACGCCCGGCAGCGACTCGAGCGCGGCGCGGATCTCGTTCTCGATCACCTGCTTGCGCGGCCGGTCGCCGCGCGGGTCGAGCTTGATGGTGAGCGTCGCCTTGCGCGTCTCGGGCGTGCCGAAGCTCGCGAACGGGTCGCCGCCCGCGCTGCCGCCGGCCACCGTGGTGTAGACGCTCTTCACGTGGCGGATCGCCATCACGCGGCGGCGCACCTCCTCGGCGGTGGCCGAGGTCTGCGCCAGCGTCGCCCCGGGCGCGAGCGAGAGGTAGACCTGCGTCTGTGAGTTGTCGTCGGCCGGGATGAAGCCGGTCTTGAGCAGCGGGATCATCGCGATCGATCCGATGAAGAAGAGCGTGGCCATGGCCATGGTGGCGAGCCGGTGCTTCATGCACCACTCGGCCGCGCGCATGTACATCCGCAGCCAGCCCGGTTCCTTCTCGGCGCCGACGATCGGCTTGAGCAGGTAGGCCGCCATCATCGGCGTGAGCACCCGCGCGACCACCAGCGACGCGAACACCGCCAGCGAGGCCGTCCAGCCGAACTGCTTGAAGAACTTGCCCGCCACGCCGCTCATGAAGGCGGTCGGCAGGAACACCGCGATCAGCGTGAAGGTGGTGGCGATCACGGCCAGGCCGATCTCGTCGGCCGCTTCCATGGCCGCGTCGTACGGGCTCTTGCCCATGCGCAGGTGGCGCACGATGTTCTCGACCTCGACGATCGCGTCGTCGACCAGGATGCCGACCACCAGCGACAGCGCGAGCAGCGAGATGACGTTGATCGAGAAGCCCAGCAGGTGCATGCCGATGAAGGCCGGGATGACCGACATCGGCAGCGCCACGGCCGAGACGAAGGTGGCGCGCCAGTCGCGCAGGAAGAGCCACACCACGATCACGGCCAGGATCGCGCCTTCGTACAGCAGGTGCAGCGAGCCGTCGTATTCCTCCTGCACCGGGTCGACGAAGTTGAAGGCCTCGGTCAATTGGATGTCCGGGTGCTGCGCGCGCAGCTCGGCCAGCGCCTTCTGCACCAGCGCGCCGACGGTCACTTCGCTCTCGCCCCGACTGCGGGCCACCTCGAAGCCGACCACGGTCTTGCCGTCGAGCAGGGCGGTGGCGCGCGGCTCGGCGATGGTGTCGCTGATGCGCGCCACCTGGTCGAGCCGGATGCGGCGCCCGTCCGACAGCGGGATCTGCAGGCTGCGCAGTTCGTCGGCCGACTGCACCGTGGCCAGCGTGCGCACGGGCTGTTCGCTGCCCGACAGGTCGAAGCGGCCACCGGCGCTCTCGGTCTGCACCTGGCGCAGCTGGCGCGAGATGTCGGCGGCGGTGGCGCCCAGCGCCTGCAGCTTGGCGGGGTCGATGTCGACATGCACCTGGCGCGTCACGCCGCCCACGCGGTTGACCGCGCCGACGCCGGGCAGCGCCAGCAGCTTCTTGGTCACGTCGTTGTCGACGAACCAGCTCAGCGCTTCCGCGTCCATGCGGCTCGACGAGATCGTGAAGGCCAGCACCGGCTGCGCCGCGAAGTCGAGCTTGGTGACCACCGGGTCGCGCACGTCGGCCGGCAGGTCGGCCCGCACGCGCTGCACGGCGGAGCGCACGTCGTCGACCGCTTCCTGCACCGGCTTCTCGAGGCGGAACTCGATGATCAGCGTGGCCGCGCCGTCCTGCACCTTGGTCGTGATGTGCTTCAGGCCCTGGATGGTGGCGATGGAGTTTTCGAGCTTGCGCGCGACGTCGGTCTCCAGCTGCGACGGCGCCGCGCCCGGCAGCGCCGCCGACACGGTGACGGTCGGCAGGTCGATGTCTGGAAAGTTCTGCACCTTCATCGCGTTGAAGGACAGCAGCCCCCCGAAGGTGAGCAGCACGAACAGCATCACCGCAGGGATCGGGTTGCGGATCGACCAGGCGGAAACGTTCATGGCTTGCCTTCCGCAGCACTCACCCGCACCAGGTCGCCGTCGTTGAGGAAGCCGGCGCCTTGCACCACCACCTGCGCATCGGCGGGCAGCTTCGTGAGGATCTCGACGCGCTCGCCGACGCGGCGGCCGGTCTGGACCTTCAGCTGCGACACGCGGTTGTCGGGCTGCAGCAGCAACAGGTGGTTGAAGCCGTCGCGCGGCACGATGGCGGCCTGCGGCACGGTCAGGGCGTTGCTTCGACCGAGCTGGAAATCGCCGCTCGCGAACATGCCGGCCTTGATGCCTGTGTTCTGCAGGACGTTGGGAATGTCGACGTACACCAGCGCATTGCGCGTCTGCGGATCGACCGTCGGCGCGATGCTGCGCACGGTGCCCTGCACCTGCGCACCGCTCGCACTCTGCACCGTGGCCGGCGTGCCGACCGCGATGCGGCCCAGTTCGGCCGAGGTCACCTCGGCGCGCCATTCGAGCCGGCCCTGGCGGATCAGCTTGAACAGCTCGGTGCCGGCCGCGACCACGCTGCCGACCGTGGCGGTGCGCGCGGAGATCACGCCGTCGTCCGGCGCCAGCACCCGCGTGTTGCGCCCGCGCACCTGCTGCGCGGCGAGCACCGCCTCGGCCGCCTCGACGCGCGCCTTGGCGGTCTGCTCGGTCGTCTGGTACTGGTTGATCTGCTGCTGGCTCAGCGCGCCGGTCTGCGCCAGCGTGCGGGCACGGGCGGCGTTGCCGGCGGCATCGGCGGCGGTGGCCTTGGCTTCGGCCAGCGAGGCGCGCGCTTGCGCCACGTCGGCATTGACGGTCTCGGGCGAGAACACGGCCAGCACCTGGCCCTTCTTCACCACGTCGCCGACGTTCACCCGCACCTCGGCCAGCCGCAGGCCGTTCGATTCGGAGCCGACGATGGCTTCCTGCCAGGCGGCGACATTGCCGTTGGCGGCGAGCGTGACGTTCAGCTCGCTCTGCTCGGGCTTGGCGACGGACACGGTGAGGGCGGGGCGTGCGGGCGCGGCGCCCTTGGCGGTGGCCGGTGTGGCGCCCGCCGTTGGCGCCGGCGCGGGCTTGCGCAGCAGCCAGAACGCCAGCACGGCGACGACGATCAGGGCCACGAGGGCGAGAAGGAGGGTGCGCTGGCGTCGGGTCATGGTGTCTTCGCTGTTGTCGTCTGTGCGGAAGAGGGAGCGGTTTCGCTGGCGAGGGCGGTGCCGGGACGCGCCCAGCCGCCGCCGGTGGCGCGGTAGAGCGCCACCCAGGCTTCGGCACGTTCGCGCTGCAATGCGACGCGTGATGTCTGCGCGGCGAAGAGCGTGCGGCGGGCGTCTTCCAGCTCGAACAGGCTGGCCAGGCCGCTCTGGTAGCGCGCCTGCGTGGCGTCGAAGGACGCCTGGTAGTTCCGCACCGCGGTGTCGGCGTCGCTGGTGCGGGCGTCGGTGGCCTGCAGGTTGACCAGCGCCTCCTCGACCTCGCGCACCGCCGTGCGCACGCTGCCGCGGTACTGCGACACGGCCTCGTCGTAGCGGGCCTTGGCGCTCTCGGCGTTGGCCGCGCGGGTGCCGCCATCGAAGATCGGCAGCGAGAGCGCCAGTGGCCCGATGGTCCAGGTCTGCAGGTTCTGGCTGACGCCGCCGCTGCGCAACTGCAGCGCGGCGACCGAGCCCTGCAGCGTCAGCCGCGGGTAGCGGTCGGCCTCGGCGGCGCCGATTTCGGCGCTGGCCGCGGCCACGCCCAGCTCGGCGGCGAACACATCGGGACGCTGCGTGAGCATCTGGGCCGGCACGCTCGCGACGGAGGCAACGGCGGGCAGCGCGCGGTCGGCCGGCACCGTTGCCAGCTGACGGTCCAGTGCCTGGGCATCGATGCCGGTCAGCGCGACCAGCCCCTTGCGCAGCACCGCGCACTGCGCGGCCTGCTGGGTCAGGCGTGCCGATGCGTCGGCCGCGCTCGCGCGGGCCAGTGCCGCGTCGGCGGGCGCGGTGAAGCCGGCCCTGGCCGACAGGTCGGTGAGGCGGGCCGTCTCGCTGCGCGAACGCGTGTCTGATTCGGCCACGGCGAGTTGCCGTTGACACGCGCGCTCGGCGAAATACTGATTCGCCGTCTCGGCCGCCACCGACACCCGGGCGTCGTGCCACTTGGCACCGGCGCTCTGCAGCCGCGCATCGGCTGCGTCGCGGGTGGCGCGGCGGTTGCCGAACAGGTCGATCTCCCAGCTCGTCTGCAGGCCGGCCTGCAAGGTCGTGACGCCCGGCAGCGAATCACTGGTGCCGGTCGAACTGCCGGTGCTGCTGAACGGCGAGTTGCTGCGCTGCGCCGAGAGCGTGCCGTCGAGCGTCGGCAACAGCGCCGCGCCGGCCTGCACCCGCGTGCCGCGCGCTTCGACGATGCGGGCCGAGGCGCTCGCCACCGTCGGGCTGACCATCTGGGCGGCTTCGATCAGGCGCACCAGCAACGGGTCGTCGAGCTGCCGCCACCAGTCGGCCAGGGCGGGCAGCGAGCCGGCGTGGGCCAGGGCGGTGGGCATCGGCGCGTTCCACTGCGCGGGGATCGGCGCGCTCGCGCTCGCGGGCGGCCGCGTCACGCCGCAGGCGGCCAGCGCCAGCGGCAGGCACAGCAGCGCCAGGCGTGCACGGCGGTTCATGCGCAGAGGCTTCATGGGGCTTTCTTCCGGGAGGGTGGGGGGGCGCGCCGTGCCGTCTCGGCATCGAGCATCGCCATCGCGTACAGGTGCAGCCGGTCGGCCCACCGGTCGATGCTGTCGGCGGAGCGCAACAAGGCGGGCCGCAGCACCTCGACCAGGTCCTGCATCACGAACAGCTGCAACGCCAGCCCGTTGATCGCCAGCGCCAGGCGGTGCACATCGTCGTCGGCTTTCGTGATGCCGAGGTGACGCACCAGGATGCGCACCAGCGCTTCGTGCGGCCCGCGGATGTCGCGTTCGACCTCTTCGGTCCACTGGCTGGTCGGCTCGACCATTTCGCGCATGTGCAGGCGCATGCACTGGCGCACGATCTCGCCATGCTTGAGTGGCTCGACGTAAGCCACCATGTAGAGGCGCAGCGCCTCGGCGGTGTCCAGCCCCGGCGCGCCGAACAGCTGGACCAGGTCACCCGCCGACCCGCCCATCGGCTCGTTGAAGGTGGCGCTGTAGAGGCCGGCCTTGTCGCCGAAGTAGTAGCTGATGGCGGCGATGTTCACGCCGGCCGCCTTGGCGATCTCGCGGGTCGAGGTCTTGGCGAAACCGTGCTCGGCAAAGAGGCGCAGCGCGGCGTAGAGGATGCGCTCGCGGGACTCGGCGCCATCGCTGCGCGAGGCGCGTTCGCCGGGGGGCGCCAAGGGTGGGGTGGGCCGGGTGGGCGGTTTGGACGAGGCCTTCATTGCGGCCGGATTAGAGCACAGATCAAACGATTGATTGAACTAAGCCCAGGCGGCGAAAAGGGTGCGTCGATTGTCTGGATGCCTGAATTGATTCAAAATCGCATCACATTTGATGAAGGAGCCGCCATGCGAACGACCGTGACCATCGACGATGTCCTGTACGAGGAAGCCCTGGAGGTCGCCGAGCCGGGCATGGACAAGGGTGACCTGTTCCGGGAAGCCATCAAGACCTTCGTGCGGGTGCAGTCGGCCAAACGCCTCGCCGCCTTGGGCGGGACGATGCCGGAGATGGCCGATGTGCCCCGGCGCCGAGAGGGTGTGCAGCGGTGAGGCGTGTGCTGGTCGACACCTCCGTCTGGGTGGACCACTTTCGACACCGCAACGAAGCATTGAGCGACCTGCTCGGTCTGGATCGGGTGATGGTGCACCCGATGGTCCTTGGCGAGCTCGCGTGCGGCACACCGCCGTCGCGATCCCGAACCTTGGCCGACCTCGGGCGGCTCGAGCCGACGCAGCAGGCCAGCGTTCGGGAGGTGATCGCCTTCGTGGAGCGAGAGCAGTTGTTCGGCCTGGGTTGCGGGCTGGTCGACGTCACGCTCCTCGCATCGACCTTGCTGACCAAGGACGTGGTGCTATGGACGCTCGACAGGCGCCTGACCGGACTGGCCGATCGCTTCGGTGTGGCCCACCGACCGAGCGTCGCGCCATGACGGGAAGACCGAAGGCGGCAGGAGAAACTGCAACGGCCCCCACGCTCCCCCTCGACGCCCAGGGCATCCTCGCGCTCGCGGCGCGCTCGATGTTCCATCTGTTCTCCTCCATCAGCCAGGGCATGTTCCTGGTCGACCGCAGCGGCCGCATCGTGTGGGTGAACGAGGGCTACAAGCGCTTCCTGCCGGCGCTGGGCTTCGCGTCGGTCGACGAATTCGTCGGGCGGCGGGTGGAAGAGGTGATCCACAACACGCAGATGCGCGAGGTGCTGGAAAGCGGCAAGCCGATCCTCATCGACCTGCTCACGAACAAGGCGGGCACCTTCGTCGTCAGCCGCATCCCGCTGCATGCGGAGGTGGCGGGGGCGGAGGGCGACCCGGTGCTGGGCGAAGTGATCGGCGCCATCGGCATCGTGCTGTTCGACCACCCGGAAACGACGTTGCAGCCGCTCATCAGCAAGTTCGCGATGCTGCAGCGCGACCTCGACGATGCGCGCCGCGAACTGGCGACGCAACGCAACCACCCGCTGTGGAAGCAGGCCGGCGCGGACGGCCAGCGCCGCGCCAAGCACACCTTCGCGAGCTTCATCGGCAGCAGCCCGGCCGCCGTCGACGTAAAGCGCCATGCGCGGCGCGCGGCGCAGTCGTCCAGCCCGGTGCTGCTGCTGGGCGAGACCGGCACCGGCAAGGAGCTGCTGGCGCATGCCATCCATGCAGCATCGGCGCGCGCCGACGGCCCCTTCGTGAGCCTGAACATCGCGGCCGTGCCCGACACGCTGCTCGAGGCCGAGTTCTTCGGCTTCGCGCCGGGCGCCTTCACCGGCGCCGACCGCAAGGGGCGCGAAGGCAAGTTCAAGCTGGCCGACGGCGGCACGCTGTTCCTCGACGAGATCGGCGACATGCCGCTCGCCCTACAGGCCAAGCTGCTGCGCGCCCTGCAGGAAGGCGAGATCGAGCCGCTGGGCTCGAACAAGGTGGTGCCCTTCGATGCCCGCGTGATCGCCGCCACCTCGCGCGACCTGCCGGCGCTGGTGCGCGACGGGCGCTTTCGCGAAGACCTGTACTACCGCCTCAACGTGCTGCCCCTGCGTGTGCCGCCGCTGCGCGAACGGCGCAGCGACATCCCGGCGCTGATCGAGGCGCTGGGCGAGGACATGGCCCAGCGCAGCGGCGAGGCGCCGCCCGAGCTGACCCCCGACGCGCTGGCGCTGCTCGCGGCCCAGCACTGGCGCGGCAACACGCGCGAGCTGCGCAACGTGCTCGAGCAGCTGGCGATGCGCAGCGACTCGACGCGCATCGACGCCGCCGAGGTGACGCGTGTGCTGGCCGAGACCGGCCTGGAGCAGATCGCCGCGCCCGAGCCGCTGCCGTCGGTCGACGATGCCGACCAGGCGCGGCTGCTGCGGCCCATGGCCGAACAGATCGCCGAACTGGAGCGCCGCGCCATCGCCGCGGCCCTGGCCAGCACCGGCGGCAACAAGCTGGCGACCGCGCGGCTGCTCGGCATCTCGCGGGCGACCTTGTACGACCGGATGAATCTCACAAGCGAATGACGCAAAAAAAACGGCCTCGCAGAAGCGAGGCCGTTTTTCGGGGGGGGGGCCGGGAGATTACAGGCTGATCTCGGTGATCTTCGCGCCCGACACCGACACGCCGGCCTCCAGGCCCACGTTGGTCAGCACGAAGCCGACCACCGGCTGGCGCACGGTGTTGGTGTCGACGGCACCGTTGGCACCGATGTTCGCCACGGCCACGGTGGCGTCGGCACCGGCCGTCCAGCCCTTGCTGGCACGGAACTTGGCCAGCGATTCCTGCGTGTTGAACACGTAGATCACGGCCTTGGACTGGGCACCGGCCTGGAAGCCGATCGAGCCTGCCGTGGTGCTGTAGTAAGCCTGGGTGCGGCCGCCGGTGCGCAGCGCGCCGCGGCCGTATTCGGCACCGACGCCGAGGCTGGCACCGACCACCGACGGGAACACCAGCACGCCGGCGGCCTTGCCGACCATTTCACGCGAGCCGGGCACGGCTTGGTAGAGCTTCGACAGGGAAGCGTCGACCTGGGCGTCGATGGAGGTGCGCGACGACGAGGACGTGCCGCTGTCGCCGGGGCGGGTGGTGGTGCAGCCTGCGAACAGCACGCCGGCCGCAGCGACGGCGGTGACGGTGGCGAGAGTGCGGAGCTTGGATGTGGTCATGGTCTGTGTCCTCTTCTTTGGATGAAATCGGGTTCCGGTCCAGGTCGAGCGATGCATGCTCTGCATCGTCTTCCAGGCTGGACGGAGACCCATGCTACGTCTGCAAAAGACAGGGAAATCGCAGAGACGGCGGCGGCCTACGCGATGTCGGGTCAAGCAGATGGGCGCCGCTGGCCCGATGTCCTACGCCCTGGAAAACCCTGATTAAAAAACAGACAACTGTCTGAAAGTCAGGCGATACGTGTGTCTGGCTGCCGTGCGGTTCGTGGATGCTTCGAGGGAAATCCCTTTGAAATCAACGGCCCTGTCCTTGGCATGGACTGTGCAATATTCAGGCATACCAAACCAGGAGACCTGCATGATCCAACGTCGCCACCTCGTAGCGCTCGCAGCGCTGGCCGCCTGCGCCGCCGCACCCGCCCACGCGCAGTCCAACGAAATCCGCATTGCCCACGTCTACAGCAAGACCGGGGCGCTCGAGGCCTACGGCAAGCAGACGCAGACCGGCCTGATGATGGGCCTCGAATACGCCACCGGCGGCACGATGGAGGTCAATGGCAAGAAGCTCGTGGTCATCGAGAAGGACGACCAGGGCAAGCCCGACCTCGGCAAGTCGCTGCTGGCCGCCGCGTATTCCGACGACAAGGCCGCGCTGGCCGTCGGCCCGACCGCCTCGGGTGTGGCGCTGGCCATGCTGCCGGTCGCCGAGGAATACAAGAAGGTGCTGATCGTCGAGCCGGCCGTGGCCGATTCGATCACCGGCGAAAAGTGGAACAAGTACATCTTCCGCACCGGCCGCAATTCGTCGCAGGACGCCATCAGCAACGCGGTGGCCATCGACAAGCCGGGCGTTACGGTCGCCACGCTGGCGCAGGACAACGCCTTCGGCCGCGACGGCGTGAAGGCCTTCGGCGCGGCGCTGAAGAAGGCCAAGCTGGCCCACGAGGAATACCTGCCGCCGGCCACCACCGACTTCACCGCCGGTGCGCAGCGCCTGATCGACAAGCTCAAGGACCAGCCGGGCCGCAAGATCATCTGGATCGTCTGGGCCGGCGCGGGCAACCCCTTCAAGATCGTCGACCTCGACCTCAAGCGCTACGGCATCGAGATCGCGACCGGCGGCAACATCCTGCCGGCCATGGCCGCCTACAAGAGCCTGCCGGGCATGGAAGGCGCCACCTACTACTACTTCGGCATCCCGAAGAACCCGGTGAACGAGGCGCTGGTGTCGGCGCACTACAAGCAGTTCAAGACACCGCCGGACTTCTTCACCGCGGGCGGCTTCTCGGCCGCGATGGCGGTGGTCACGGCGCTGAAGAAGACGGGCGGCGACACCGGCACCAACAAGCTCATCACGGCCATGGAAGGCATGAGGTTCGACACGCCCAAGGGCACCATGACCTTCCGCAAGGAAGACCATCAGGCGATGCAGTCGATGTACCACTTCAAGATCAAGGTGGACCCGGCCTTCGCGTGGGGCGTGCCGGAGCTGGTGCACGAGATCAAGCCGGAAGAGATGAACATTCCCATCAAAAACAAGCGCTGATCGCCCGATGCTGGAAACCCGCGGACTCACCATCCGCTTCGGCGGCCACGTGGCCGTCAACGCTGTCTCGTGCGCTTTCGCGCCGGGCACGTTGACGGCCATCGTTGGGCCGAACGGAGCGGGCAAGACGACCTACTTCAACCTGATCTCGGGGCAGCTCCGGGCGAGCGAGGGCACGGTGTCGCTCAACGGGCGCGACCTGTCGTCGCTCTCGGCCTCGGCGCGCACGCACGCCGGCCTGGGCCGCGCGTTCCAGCTCACCAACCTGTTCCCGAACCTCACGGTGCTGGAGAACGTGCGCCTCGCGGTGCAGGCCACGCGCGACGGCGCACACCGGCGCGGCCTCAACCTGTGGAGCATCTGGAGCGACCACGCGGCGCTGACCGCGCGGGCCGACGAACTGCTCGCGCAGATCAACCTGAAGGCCAAGGAACACGCCACCGTCGCGAGCCTGCCGCACGGCGACCAGCGCAAGCTCGAAGTGGCGCTGCTGATGGCGCTGGAGCCGCAGGTCTTCATGTTCGACGAGCCGACTGCCGGCATGAACGCGGCCGAGGCGCCGGTGATCCTCGACCTGATCCGCCAACTGAAGCAGGACAAGACCAAGACCATCCTGCTGGTCGAGCACAAGATGGACGTGGTGCGCGAACTGGCCGACCGCATCATCGTGCTGCACAACGGCGCGCTGGTGGCCGACGGCGAACCGGCCGAAGTCATCGCGTCGCCGATCGTGCAGGAAGCCTACCTCGGCGTGGCAAAGGAGGCCGCATGAGCGAAGCACTCTTGACACTCGAAGGCGTGCAGACGCACATCGGCGCGTACCACATCCTCCATGGCGTCGACCTCGTGGTGCCGAAGGGCCAGCTCACCATGCTGCTGGGTCGCAACGGTGCCGGCAAGACGACCACGCTGCGGACCATCATGGGCCTGTGGCACGCGTCGCAGGGCAGCGTGCGCTTTGCCGGCCAGGACATCACGGCGCTGCGCACGCCAGACATCGCCGCGCTCGGCATCGCCTATGTGCCCGAGACCATGGGCATCTTCTCGGACCTGACCGTCAAGGAGAACATGCTGCTGGCCGCGCGCAGCGCGAAGAACGCCGATGGCATCGACGACACGCGGCTGCAGTGGATCTTCCAGCTCTTCCCCGCGGTCGAGAAGTTCTGGAACCACCCGGCCGGCAAGCTGTCGGGCGGGCAGAAGCAGATGCTGGCCGTCTCGCGCGCCATCGTCGAGCCGCGCGAACTGCTCATCATCGACGAGCCCAGCAAGGGCCTGGCGCCCGTGATGATCAACAACATGATCGATGCGTTCGCCCAGCTCAAGGCGAGCGGCGTGACCATCCTGCTGGTCGAGCAGAACATCCATTTCGCGCAGCGCCTGGGCGATACCGTGGCCGTGATGGACAACGGCCGCGTGGTGCACAGCGGCTCCATGGCTGCGTTCTCGGCGGACGAACAACTGCAGCAATCGCTGCTTGGGTTGGCCTTATGAAAACCGACTTCGACTGGATGCCGCTCGCGCTGGTGCCCGTGCTCGCGCTCATCGCGCTGCCGCTCACCGGCTCGCTCTCCACCTGGCTCACGCTCACGGTCGCCGGCCTGGCGATGGGCATGATCATCTTCATCATCGCCTCGGGCCTCACGCTGATCTTCGGCCTGATGGACGTGCTGAACTTCGGCCACGGCGTGTTCATCGCGCTGGGCGCCTTCGTCGCGAGCAGCGTGCTCGGGCTGATGGGCGACTGGACCGGTTCGGGCGAGCTGTGGCGCAACCTGGTGGCGGTGTTCCCGGCGATGGGGGTCGCGATGCTCGTGGCCGGCGCGGTCGGCCTGGCCTTCGAGCGCTTCATCGTGCGGCCGGTGTACGGCCAGCACTTGAAGCAGATCCTCATCACGATGGGTGGGATGATCATCGGCGAGGAGCTGATCAAGGTCATCTGGGGGCCGGCGCAGATCCCGCTGCCGCTGCCCGAAGCCTTGCGCGGCTCGGTCTTCGTGGCCGATGCGGCGATCAGCAAGTACCGCCTGTTGGCTGTGGCCGTCGGGCTCGTCGTGTTCGGCCTGCTGGCCTGGACGCTGGGCCGCACCAAGATCGGCCTGTTGATCCGCGCCGGCGTGCAGGACCGCGAGATGGTCGAGTCGCTCGGCTACCGCATCGGCCGGCTGTTCGTCGGCGTGTTCGTCGTCGGCAGCGCGCTGGCCGGCCTGGGCGGCGTGATGTGGGGGCTGTTCCAGCAGAACCTGATCCCGCAGATGGGTGCGCAGGTCAACGTGCTGATCTTCATCGTGATCATCATCGGCGGGTTGGGGTCGACGGGCGGCGCGCTCATCGGCGCGCTGCTGGTCGGGTTGATGACCAACTACATCGGCTTCCTGGTGCCGACGCTCACGCAGTTCGCGAGCATCTTCCTGATGGTGGCCGTCTTGCTGTGGCGGCCACAGGGCGTGTACCCGGTGGCGAGCAGCCGGTGAGGGCGAAGCGATGCTGAAACGTCTTCTCTCCAACGACATGCCGCGCAGCCGCGTGCTCGCGGTGCTGCTGCTGGCCGTGCTGCTCGGCCTGGCCTTCGCGCCCTTCGTCTTTCCGGGCGTCAAGGCGCTCAGCGTGGCGGCCAAGATCCTGGTCTTCATCGTGCTGGTCGCGAGCTTCGACCTGCTGCTGGGCTACACCGGCATCGTGAGCTTCGCGCACACCATGTTCTTCGGCATCGGCGCCTACGGCATCGCGATCTCGGCGAGCCGGCTCGGCGCGGGCTGGGGCGCGCTCTTCATCGGCTTGGGCGCTTCCCTGATCGTGTCGCTCGTGCTCGCGCTGGCCATCGGGCTGTTCTCGCTGCGGGTGCGCGCGATCTTCTTCGCGATGATCACGCTGGCCGTGGCCGCTGCCTTCCAGACGCTGGCCTCGCAGCTGTCGGACTTCACCGGCGGCGAAGACGGCCTGACCTTCAAGCTGCCCGAACTGATCTCGCCGAGCTTCGAGTTCGCCGACGAGCCTTTCCTGGGCGTCTCGCTCGACGGGCGGCTGCTCTGCTACTACCTGCTGTTCGTGGCGGCGGTCGTGCTGGTGCTCGCGCTGCTGCGCATCGTGAACTCGCCCTTCGGCCGCGTGCTGCAGGCCATCCGCGAGAACGAGTTCCGTGCCGAGGCCATCGGCTACCGCGTGGTGGTCTACCGCACGACGGCGGCCGTGCTGTCGGCCCTGTTCGCGACGCTGGCCGGCGCGATGCTCGCGATCTGGCTGCGCTACAACGGGCCGGACACCTCGCTGAGCTTCGAGATCATGGTGGATGTGCTGCTGATCGTGGTGATCGGTGGCATGGGCACCATCTACGGCGCGGCGCTGGGCGCGGTGCTCTTCGTCATCGCGCAGAGCTATCTGCAGGACCTGCTCAAGCTCGGCAGCGAGGCGGCCAGCGGTCTGCCCTGGCTCGCGGCACTGCTGTCGCCCGACCGCTGGCTGCTGTGGCTGGGCGTGCTGTTCGTTCTTTCCGTTTACTACTTCCCGACGGGCATCGTCGGCAAACTCCGGGCGAGGGCCACGCGATGAATCCCACTTCCCACTACGCGCAACTGCTGGGCCGCGAAATCCACTGGATGGACTGGGGGCCGAAGGAGGGCGCCGCCGTCATCGCCTGGCACGGCCTGGCGCGCACCGGTCGTGACATGGATGAACTCGCTGATCACCTGGCCGGCCAGGGCTTCCGCGTCATCTGCCCCGACACCCTCGGCCGCGGTCTGAGCCAGTGGAGCCCGCTGCCCGACGAGGAGTACCAGCTCTCGTTCTACGCACGGCTGGCCGAGGCGCTGTGCGACACGCTGCAGCTGGGCCGCGTGCACTGGGTCGGCACCTCGATGGGCGGGGCCATCGGCACGGTCTGCGCGTCGGGGCTTTTCGTGCCGCGCATGAAGGCGCGCATCGCCAGCCTGGTGCTCAACGACAACGCGCCCGAACTGGCGGCGCCGGCCATCGAGCGCATCAAGGCCTATGCGGGCAACCCGCCGGCCTTCGCAACGATCGCCGAACTCGAGACCTTCTTCCGCACCGTCTACAAACCCTACGGCTGGCTCAGCGACGCGCAATGGCGGCGGCTCACCGAGACGTCCACGCGTCGCCTGCCCGACGGCCGGGTGACGCCGCACTACGACCCGGCCATGGTTCGCCAGTTCACCGCGCATGACAACGACTACCTGATCTGGCGCCATTGGGACGCGATCGAGGCGCCGGTGCTGTGCCTGCGTGGCGTCGAATCCGACCTGGTGCTGCCGCCGACCGTGGCCCGGATGCAGTCGCGGGGCCCAGGCGCCGCCGGTCGGCTGCAGGTGATCGAGGTGGCGGGGTGCGGGCATGCCCCGGCGCTCAACGTGCCGGCGCATCTGGTGCCGATCGAGGCTTTCCTGCGGGCGGCGGTCTGAGGCGCTGAAGGCGCGGCATAGGCCATTCGCGCTAGGCGCGATGGGCCACCCCGCACGCGGATCGGTTTGCAGCGCGCGGCGGAGCGACCTAGGATGGATGGACTCCATTCATTCGCTTTGCCGTGCCTGACTCTCTCCTGGGCGATCTGCCCTCGCCAGCGCTGCCTCGCCCGGCACGCGCACGGCCGGACGTATCCGGCGCACCCGTTCGCGCCTCGTTCTCGATCGAACCGCGGGAGAGCGACGGTGCGCAGCGGTCCGCGGCGGCCGCACGGTTTGCGCAGGAGGCGCGCGCGGAAGCGATCGATGCGGGCCTGGCCAGGCAGTACATGAGCGATGCGTTGCGGCGCCACGTGCTGGGCTTTCTGCTGGCGTCGACCATGGCTGCCATGAGCTGGCCCTACGCCCGTGCGGAGGCCGTGCTGCTGTGGCTCGGCCTGGTGTTCGCCGGTACCGCCGTCCGGCGCCCGCTGGCCCGGCATTTTCTGGACGTGGTCGACCATGGCGGGCCGCTGGCGCGCGAGGCCTTCCTGCGGCGGCTGCTCCCTTACTACGCCGTCATGGGGCTTGTCTGGGGGGCGTCCGTGTTCCTGTTCGCGCAGCGCAGCGAGGGCATCCGGGAGTTCGCCTGCTGGGCCGTGCTGGCTGCACTGGTCTACGGCGCCGCCTATCGATTGGCGCTCCTGCCCACGCTGTGGATGGCTTTCCTCTCGACCTTCTTCCTGTGCGTCCTCTGCTACTTCGCCTACGCCGCCATCACGCGGACGGACGATCGTTTCGGCGCGATGGGCTTCATTCCCCTGTGCATCGCCCAGTTCTGGTTCCTCCGGCGTCTGTCGACCGATGTGCGGCGCATCCAGTCCGCGCTGTACGGGGCGCAGTACGACCTCGCCTGCAAGTCCGAGGAAGCGCTCGCCGCCGTGGTCGCCAAGAACAAGTTCCTGGCCGCCGCCACGCACGACATGCGCCAGCCGGTGATCGCGATGGGCCTGTACGCGGAGTTTCTGGAGGCGGAGCCCGACAGCTACGACGAACTCGCGCCGAAGATCGGCCGCGCCGCCCAGGTCGTCAACCGGCTCTTCGATTCGCTCTTCGACCTGTCCGCCTTCGATGCGGGGCAGGTCCGGCTGACGGTGGCGCCGGTCTCGGTTGCGTCGGTCATCCGCGCGCTGCAGGAGGAGTACGAACCCCTCGCCCAGGCCAGGGGGCTGACGCTCCGGGTCCGGGTGCGAGACGCCGTCCTGCAGACCGATGAAGTCAGGCTCAAGCGCATGATCGGCAACGTCGTGTCGAACGCGATCAAGTACACCCGGCCAGGGGGCAAGGTGCTCCTGGCCGTGCGCCCCGCCGGCGACCGCGTGCGGGTCGAGGTCTGGGACCAGGGCATCGGCATTCCCGCCGCCCAGATCGAGAAGGTGTTCCAGGAGTTCTTTCGGGCGGACGGCGGCAGCCAGCTCGCGCCCGACGGCCTGGGCATCGGCCTGGCCCTGGTGGCGCGGCTGGCCGACGCACTGCGCGCGCGTGTCTCGATCGATTCCGTCGAAGGGCGGGGCACCCGCGTGTCGCTCACCTTGCGCGACGTGGAGGCGGAGCCCTCCAGGCGCGTTCAGCTCTCGGCGGCGTCCGGTTGAGCGGCCGCGCCGCGGGGCGCGGTCAGCGCTTCTTGGCGCCGAAGATCCCGCCCAGCACGCCGCGCAGGATCTCCCTGCCGACGTTGGTGCCCACGGTGCGCACCGCCGACTTCGCCATGGTCTGCACCAGGCCGTCGCGCTTGCCGCCGCGCGGGCCGGTCGAGCCGAACAGCAGGTCGTTCAGGAAGCTGCCCTCGGCGGGGGCACCGGGCTGGGCGGTGCCGGCCTTGCCGGCCGTCGTGGCGGGTGCATCGGGGGCGCTCTCGGCGCGGCCCTTGAGCTTCTCGTAGGCCGATTCGCGGTCGACCGTCTTCTCGTAGACGCCGGCCACCAGCGAATTGGCGATGAGCTGCTGGCGTTGCGCCGGCGTGATCGGGCCGAGCTGGCTGCCTGGCGGCACGACGAACACGCGCTCGGTCACGCTGGGCCGGCCCTTGGCGTCGAGGAAGCTCACCAGTGCCTCGCCCACGGCCAGCTCGGTGATGGCGGCTTCGATGTCCAGCCCCGGCTTCTGCCGCATGGTGGTGGCGGTCGCCTTGACGGCCTTCTGGTCGCGCGGGGTGAAGGCGCGCAGCGCGTGCTGCACCCGGTTGCCCAGCTGTGCCAGCACCGAATCGGGAATGTCCAGCGGGTTCTGCGTGACGAAGAACACGCCCACGCCCTTGGAGCGCACCAGCCGCACCACCAGTTCGATGCGCTCGACCAGCGCCTTGGGCGCCTCGTTGAACAGCAGGTGGGCCTCGTCGAAGAAGAAGACCAGCTTGGGCTGATCGGGGTCGCCGATCTCGGGCAGCTGCTCGAACAGCTCCGACAGCATCCACAGCAGGAAGGTCGCGTACAGCCGCGGCGAATTCATCAGCTTGTCGGCGGTGAGGATGTTGATGACCCCCTTGCCAGACACCGTCTGCATGAAGTCCTGGATGTTCAGCATCGGCTCGCCGAAGAACTTGTCGCCGCCCTGGCCCTCGATCTGCAGCAGGCCGCGCTGGATGGCGCCCACGCTGGCGGCGCTGATGTTGCCGTACTCGGTGGTGAACTGGCTCGCGTTCTCGCCGACGTACTGCAGCATGGCGCGCAGGTCCTTCAGGTCGAGCAGCAGCATCCCGCTGTCGTCGGCGATCTTGAAGACCAGGTTCAGCACGCCGGCCTGCGTTTCGTTCAGGTCGAGCATGCGGCCCAGCAGCAGCGGGCCCATGTCGGAGACGGTGGCGCGCACCGGGTGGCCCTGCTCGCCGAACACGTCCCACAGCGTGACGGGGCAGGCGAGGGGGGCGGGTGCCTCGATGCCGCGTTCCTTCAGGGTGGCGGCCAGCTTGTCGCCGATATGGCCGGCCTGGCTGATGCCGGTCAGGTCGCCCTTCACGTCGGCCATGAACACCGGGACGCCGATGCCCGAGAGCTGTTCGGCCAGCGTCTGCAGCGTGACCGTCTTGCCGGTGCCGGTGGCGCCGGTGATGAGGCCGTGCCGGTTGGTCAGGTTCGGCAGCAGGAAGCACTCGGTCGCGTCGTGGCGGGCGATGAGAAGAGGGTCGGCCATGGGGGCTCCGGAAACGTGTCGAAAGCGGGCAGTCTATCCAAGACCCCCTCCTATAATTCGCGGCCACAGGCGTTCGTTCCGTGAAAAAGTCCAGGAGTCCCTTTGTCGTCGACCACCCCCACCCCCACTTCCGCCGATGGCGCCGGCGCTGAACAGACGCCGCTCGAACTCGAACTCGCCACCTTGCTGGTCGAATCGCTGAATCTCGAGGTGGCCCCCGCCGACGTCGATCCGAACGCGCCGCTGTACGGCGAGGGACTCGGCCTCGACTCCATCGACATTCTGGAAGTGGCACTCGAAGTGTCGCGCCGCTATGGTTTCCAGCTGCGTTCGGACGACGAGCGCAACCAGCAGATCTTCCAATCGCTGCGCACGCTGGCCACCCACGTGGCGGCGAACCGTACGACAGCTTGATGGCCTCCCACGGCACGCATGCATATCGACGGCCCGCCGACGCGGGTCGCCGAACGGCGCGGGCCTGAGCCATGTCGCGGTGGCGCCTGGCGCTCCTGCTGCTGGCAGGGGCGGCGTATGCGGGCTTGTCTCACTGGCTGATGCTGTTCCATCCGCACGCCCCCTGGGCGATGGCGGTGCTGCTCGGTCCGCTGTGGCTCACGGCGCTCGGCCTGGGCGGCTCGCGCTTCGGCGGATGGGGCCTGGTCGGTGCCACGCTGGCGGGGCTGCTGGTCTTCGTCGTGCTGTGGCGCGGTGGGACGGGCGACCCCAATCGTCTGTACGTGCTCCAGCACGTGGGCATCAACGGCGTGCTGGCCTGCTGGTTCGGCGGCAGCCTGCGCAGCGGGCGGCTGTCGCTCATCGGCCAGTTCGCCCAGCGTGTCCATCCGCTCGGGAAAGGCATGCCGGAATACACCCGGCAGGTGACCTGGGTCTGGACGATCTACTTCATGCTCACGGCCCTCGTCTCGATTCCCGTCTACCTCTGGCTGCCGTTCTCGGCGTGGTCGCTGCTCGCCAACGTGCTCAGCCCGGCGACGGTGGTCGTGCTGTTCGTGGGCGAGCACCTGGTGCGCTACCGCCTGCACCCCGAGTTCGAACGCACCCGCATGATCGATGCGGTGCGGGCTTTCTACGGCGCCACGTCGGCCGAACCGAGCGCCAAGCGCTGACGCGATGACAACGGAGTTGCGCATGTCGAACGATGTCCCTTCCCATCCCTTGCTGGCGACGCGCGACCTCGACGCGCCGCTCGCCTGGCGCGCCGGCGTGCCGGTGTCGGGGCGCACCTTCCTGGCCGACGTGTCGCGCCAGGCCGAGCGCATGCCGGCCGCCGGCCCGGTGCTGAACCTCTGCAACGACCGCTACGCCTTCGTGGTGGCGCTCGGTGCGGCGCTGCTGCGCGGCCAGGCCAGCCTGCTGCCGCCCGACGCGCGGCCCGAGACGATGGCGCGGCTGACGGCCGAGCACGGAAAACTCACGGCCGTGACCGACGAGCCCTCGCTCCAAACGCCCGGGCTCGACCGCGTGATTGTCGAGCTCGGTGCCCGCGCAACCGATGCGCCGAACGACGTCCCGGCCATCGACGGCCGCCTGCACGCGGTGAGCCTGCTCACCTCCGGCTCGACCGGCGTGCCGCAGCCGCATGCCAAGACCTGGCACACGCTGGTGGGCGACGCCGCCGCCGCCGTCGCCCGGCTCGCGCAGCTGCTCGGCCGGCCCTCGCTCGAAGGGCTGACGCTGGTCGGCACGGTGCCGGTGCAGCACAGCTACGGGCTCGAATCCACCGCCTTGCTGGCGTTGGTGGGCGGCGCGGCTTTCGACAGCGGCCGGCCCTTCTTCCCGGCCGACATCGTCGCGGCCCTGGCTGCGGTGCCGCGCCCGCGTGCGCTGGTCACCACGCCCTTCCACCTCAAGACGTTGCTGCTGGCCGGCATCGAGATCCCGCCGGTCGACCTGATCCTGTCGGCCACCGCGCCGCTGTCGCCACAGCTCGCTGCGCAGGCCGAGCAGGCCACCGGCGGCATGCTCATCGAGATCTACGGCAGCACCGAGTCCGGCCAGGTCGCGACGCGCCGGCCCACGCAGAGCGAGGTGTGGGAAACCTTCGGCGAGATCCGCGTCACGGCGCAGCCAGGCGCCGACGGCACCGAGCAGTTCGTCTTCGCTGGCGACTTCATCCCCCAGCCCACGCCGATGGCCGACGTGCTGGAGCTGCTCGACGACCGGCGCTTTCGCCTGTTCGGCCGCGCCAACGACCTGATCCACGTGGCCGGCAAGCGCAGCTCGCTGGGCCACCTCAACTACCACCTCAACAGCATTCCCGGCGTGGACGACGGCGCCTTCTGGCTGCCCGACGACGTCAGCGACGGCGTGGTGCGGCCGGTCGCCTTCGTGGTGGCGCCGACGCTCGGTGCGGGCGAGGTGGTGGCGGCCTTGCGCACGCGGCTCGAATCGGTCTTCGTGCCGCGCCGGGTGGTGCACGTGCCTTCGCTGCCGCGCGAGGGCACCGGCAAGCTGACCGTGCGGGCGCTGCGCGAATTCGCGCTGTCGCAGCTTGCCGCCGACGACACGCCGGTGCAGGTGACGCACGAGGTGCCCGAAGACCATCCCGTCTTCGCGGGCCATTTCCCCGGCCAGCCGCTGGTGCCGGGCGCGCTGCTGGTGTCGGAGGTGATGGAGGTGATGCAGCGCGTGCCCGCCATGGCGGCCCGGCTCGGTGCGCACCCCACGCTGGCGGCGGTCAAGTTCCTGTCGCCGGTGCGGCCCGGTGCCCGCATCGACATCGCGCTGCACCCCGAGACGGGCGCCGCGCGCGGCGTGCGCTTCGAGGTGCGCTGCGGCGACGTGGTGGCGGCCAGCGGGCGCTGGACGCCGTCGGACGCGCGCTGATGGCGGTACGCGAGGCGGGCCCCGCTGCCCCTGGCGACAAGACGCCGGACGCTGCGGCGTGGGCACACCAGCCCGAGCGCAGCAACATGGTGGCGCTGCGCTTCATCTGCTGGCTGGCGCTGACCTGCGGCCGACGACTCACGCGGCTGATCCTGCACCCGATCTGCCTGTATTTCCTGCTCTTCGCCCCCACGCCGCGGCGCCACATCAAGCGCTACCTGTTCCGCGCCATCGGCCCGCGGGCCGGCTGGGCCGACGGCTACCGGCTGCTGCATGCCTTCGCCTCGACCGTGCTCGACCGCGTGTACTTCCTGCGCGGCCGCATGGAGCTGTTCGACGTGCGCATCAGCGGCCAGGAGCCGGTCGAGGCCGAGGTGATGTCGGGCCGCGGCGCCTTCCTGCTGGGCGCGCATGTCGGCAGCTTCGAGGCGATGGGCGCCTGCCGCCAGCACAGCAGCGACCACGGTGCGCTGCGGCTGGCGATGCTGATGTTCACCGACAACGCGCAGCGCATCTCGAGCATCCTCGAGACCATCGCGCTGCCCGAACTGCGCCCGCACATCATCGCGCTGGGGCGCCCGCATTCGATGCTCGCGCTGCGCGACTGGCTCGACGGCGGCGGCCTGGGCGGCATGCTGGCCGACCGCACGCTGCCCGGCACCGAAGACATGGGCCAGCGCAGCAGCAACCTGACGCTGCCCTTCCTGGGCCAGCCCGCGGTGTTCAGCGACGGCCCGTTCCGCCTGGCCGCGCTGCTGCGCCGCAAGGTGTTCTTCATGGCCGCGCTCTACGCGGGCGGCGCCCGCTACGATGTCCGCTTCGAGCCACTGGTCGATTTCAGCGAGAGGCTCGCCGACCCCGCGCAGCGGGAACAACGCATCCGTGCGGCGGTCGAAGCCTACGTGGCGCGCCTGGAGGCGCTGTGCCGCGAGCATCCCTACAACTGGTTCAACTTCCATGATTTCTGGCTTGAAGACACGCATTGAGAGGGCGCTGCGGCAGGTGCGCTGGGCCCTGGCGGCGCTGCTGTGCGCCGCTGCGCCGGCCTGGGCGCTCGACCTGAACGAGCTGATGGGCCTGCTGGCCAGACAGCAGCAGGGCGAGGCCAACTTCACCGAGCAGCGCTACGTGCGCGGCTTCGACGGCCCGCTGGCCGCCAGCGGCACCCTGAGCTTCACCGCGCCCGACCGCCTGGTGCGGCGCACCCTGTCGCCCCGGCCCGAGACGATGGCGGTCGACGGCAACAACCTCACGCTGTCGCGCAGCGGCCGCAGCCGCAGCATGACGCTCGACAGCATGCCCGAGCTGCAGGGCCTGGTCGAAGCGATGCGCGCCACGCTCGCCGGCAACACGCAGGTGCTGCAGCGCTACTTCACCAGCACCGTCGGCGGCAGCGCCAGCGAGTGGACCCTCGACCTGGCGCCCGTCGATGCGCGCCTGGCCTCGCAGGTCGCCATGCTTCGCCTGAGCGGCAAGGCCGGCGAGGTGCTGGGCGTGGAGATGGAGTTCCGCGGTGGCGACCGCTCGGTCATGACGATCTCGCCGAAGCGATGAGCGCCGCCCGGCCGCCCGAAGGCGCTCGCACCGCAGCCCGCAGGGCGGAGGTCTTCGTATGACTTCTGTGCACGCCGGGCCGAGCCGGGGCCGCCGCACGCTGGTGCTCCTGCTGTGGCTGGCCGCGGTGCTGGCCGGGGTCGCGGTCATCTCGCGCACCCACTTCAGCGCCGACCTGTCGGCCTTTCTGCCGGCCAGCCCCGACGCACGCCAGCGCGTGCTGATCGAGCAGCTGCAGAGCGGCGTCGCCTCGCGCACGCTGATGGTCGGCCTCGAAGGCGGCAAGGACGCGGCGCAGCGCGCCGACGTGTCGCGCGCGCTCGGCAAGGCGATGCGCGCCAGCGGGCTCTACGAGCAGGTGCAGAACGGCGACCACAGCGACTGGCAGGAGGCCGGCACCTTCGTCTTCGACCGGCGCTACCAGCTGTCGCCCGACGTGACGCCGCAGCGCTTTTCCGTCGACGGCCTGCGCGATGCCATCACCGACACGATGTCGATGCTCGGGACGCCGGCCGGCAACCTGGTCCGCCCGCTGTTCGAGCGCGACCCGACCGGCGAGACGCAACGCATCGCCGAAGGGCTGATCCCCGCGACATCGCCGCGCACGGAAGAGGGCGTGTGGGTGTCGCGTACCGCGCCGCGCGCGATGCTGCTGGCCACCACCGCCGCCTCGGGCAGCGACCTCGACGCACAGGCCGCTGCCATCGCCCGCATCGAGACGGAATACACGAAGGCGACGCAGGGCCTGGGTGCCGACGTGCCGAAGCTGCTGCTGAGCGGCGCGCCGGTGTTCTCGGTGCAGAGCCGCGACAAGATCAAGGGCGAGGCGGTGCACCTGGCGACCGTCGGAGCGATCGTGATGGGCTGCCTGCTGCTGGCGGCCTTCGCGTCGCCCAAGGCGCTGGTCGTGGCGCTGCTGCCGGTGCTGACCGGCGTGGTCGCGGGCACGGCCGCGGTCGCGCTGGTGTTCGGGTCGGTGCACGGCCTCACGATGGGTTTCGGCAGCACGCTGATCGGCGAGACGGTCGACTACGCCATCTACTACCTGATCCAGGCCCGAGGCGCCGCGGTGCCCGGCACCGGCTGGCAGCGCTGGCGCGAGCTGAACTGGCCGACGGTGCGCCTGGGCCTGCTGACTTCGGTCTGCGGCTTCGCGGCGCTGCTGTTCTCGGGCTTCCCGGGGCTGGCGCAGCTCGGCGTGTTCTCCATCGCCGGCCTGGTGGCCGCCGCCCTGGTGACGCGCCACGGCCTGCCGATGCTGGCGCCCGACGGCGCCACCGGCATCGGCATGCGCCGCCACATGGCGCGCGTGGCGAGCGGCATCGTGCAAGCCATGCCGCGGCTGCGCGTCGGCTTCGTCGTGGCGGGCGTGGTGGCGGTGGCGCTGATGGCCTGGCAGGGCGGGGCGCTGTGGCGCGCCAGCCTGTCGTCGATGAGCCCGATCTCCAAGGCGTCCCAGGCACTCGATGCCTCGCTGCGCGAGGACATCGGCGCCAGCGACGGCGGCACGCTGGTCGTCGTCCAGGCGGCCGACGAGCAGGCCGCGCTGCGCCTCACCGAGGCCGCCGGCCAGCGGCTCGACGCGCTGGTCGACCAGGGCCAGCTCAGCGGCTACGAGACCGTCACCCGCATGCTGCCGAGCATCGCCGCCCAGCAGGCCCGCATCGCCAGCCTGCCCGACGCCGCCACGCTGCGCACGCGCGTGGCCGAGGCGACCCAGGGGATGCCGCTTGCAGCCGAGCGGCTCGACCCCTTCGTCGCCTCGGTGGACGCGGCGCGCGGCCTGCCGCCCATCACGCGCGACGAACTCGCCAAGGGCCCGATGGCGCCGGTGGTGCGCGCGCTGATGTTCGAGCGCCCCGGCGGCGGCTGGGCGTCGCTGATCGCGCTGCACACGACCGACCGCTTCGACAAGGCCCAGCTGGTCGCCGCCCTGGCGCCCTTGCCCGAGGTGCAGGTGGTCGATATCGGCGCCGAGCTGGGCAGCCTCTACGACCGCTACCTGCACGAGGCCTTCGTGCAGGTGTTGCTCGGTGCGCTGGCGGTGGTCGTGTTGCTGGGCCTGTACCTGCGCTCGCTGCGCCGGCTGGTCGCCGTGTGCCAGCCGCTGTTGCTGGCGGTGGTGCTCACGCTGGGCGGCATGGCGGCGCTGCAGGTGCCGCTGGGCATCCTGCACCTGGTCGGGCTGCTGCTGATCGTGGCGGTCGGCTCCAACTACGCGCTCTTCTTCGACCAGCTGCAGGAGACCGGCCGCGCCGACGAGGACACGCTGGCCTCGCTGATGCTGGCCAACCTGACGACGGTCGTGTCCTTCGGGCTGATCGCGATCTCCGACATCCCCGCGCTCTCGGCCATCGGCCGCGTGGTGGCGCCTGGCGCGCTGTTGGCCTTGCTGCTGTCGGCGGCTTTCGCCAAGCGGCGCGTGCGCTGAGGTACAAAGGCGCGCCATGTCGTCCGCCACCGTGCCCCCGATTCGCCCTGTTGCCTCGATGCCGCTGATCTTCCCGGCGAGCGCGCTGCTGCACGTCGGCGCGCTGGCGGCCGCCGTGTGGGTGCCCGGCGCGCTGCCCTGGGCGATCGGCGCGGTGGTGCTCAACCATGCGCTCATCACCGGCGCCGGGCTCACGCCGCGCAGCCGGCTGCTGGGGCCGAACGTCACGCGGCTGCCCGCGGCGGCCGTGGCGCGGCGCGAAGTCGCACTCACCATCGACGACGGGCCCGACCCGGTCGTCACGCCCCAGGTGCTCGACGTGCTCGAGGCCTACGGCCAGCGCGCCACCTTCTTCTGCATCGCCGACCGGGTCGCGGCGCATCCCGGGCTGGCCCGCGAGATCGTCGCGCGCGGCCACAGCATCCAGAACCACACGGCGCGCCATCGGCACGACTTCTCCTTCCTCGGACCGCGCGGCTACGCCGCCGAAATCTCGCGTGCGCAGGCGCTGCTCGCGCAGGCGACCGGCGAACGCCCGAGCTGCTTTCGCGCACCGGCCGGCCTGCGCAATCCCTTTCTCGCGCCGGTGCTGCAGCGCCTGGGCCTGTCGCTGGTGAGCTGGACGCGGCGCGGTTTCGACACGCGCGAACGCGACCCGGCCAAGGTGCTGGGGCGCCTGGTGCGCGGGCTGGCGGCCGGCGACATCCTGCTGCTGCACGACGGCAACGCCGCCCGCACCGCGGATGGCCGGCCGGTCGTGCTGGAGGTGCTGCCGCCGTTGCTGGCGCGTCTGAAGGCCGACCGGCTGCGCGCCGTGACCCTGCCCGAAGCGCTGAAGGACGGATGAGCCGCATGTTGTCGACCGACGCGGCCTGGCGCCGCCTGCACGAAGAGGCGACGGCGCCGTACCGCCAGTCCGGCCGCTTCGGCTGGCACTTCGCCCGCGGCAAGCTGGGGCGCGACCCGGCCTTCCGCGGCATGCTGGAGCGCCGGCTCGTCGCCGCGCATCACGCCCGCGTGCTCGACATCGGCAGCGGCCAGAGCCTCACGGCCAGCCTGCTGTCGGTCGCCGCGTCGATGCAGGCGCAGGGCCACTGGCCGGCCGGCTGGCCTGCGACGCCCGCACGCATCGACTACACCGGCATCGAGCTGATGCCCAAGGACGTCGCCCGCGCGCAGGCCGCCATCGGCCACCTCGAGCCCGCGCCGCGCATCCTGTGCGCCGACATGTGCAGCGCGCCACTGCCGGCCTGCGACCTGGTCGTGATCCTCGACGTGCTGCACTACGTCGACCTGGACGCGCAGGAAGGCGTGCTGCGACGCGTGCGCGAGGCGCTCGCACCCGGCGGACGGCTGCTGCTGCGCGTCGGCGATGCAGCCAGCACGCGCGGCTTCGTCATCAGCCAATGGGTCGACCGCACCGTGACGCGCATCCGCGGCCACCGCGTGTCGCCGACCTGGGGCCGCACGCTGGCCGAATGGACGGCGCTGCTGCAGCGCCTGGGCTTTGCGGTGCACAGCATTCCCATGAGCCAGGGCACGCCCTTTGCCAACGTGCTGCTGGTCGCCGACCTCGAACCTGCCCATCCATGACACCTCAGACCCTCGACCGTGCCGGCATCGCCCGCCGCATCCCCCACAGCGGCAGCATGTGCCTGCTCGACCGGCTGGAGGCGTGGGACGCCGAAGCGATCCACTGCAGCACCGCCAGCCATGCGCTGCCCGACAACCCGCTGCGCACCGCGAGCGGGCTGATGGCGCCCAACCTCGTCGAATACGCCGCGCAGGCGATGGCGCTGCACGGCGGCCTGCTCGCGCCGCCGGACGCCGAGCCCTCGGCCGGCTTCCTGGCCAGCGCGCGCAACGTGCGCTTCGCGGTCGACCGCTTCGACGATGTGCCGGGCGCGCTGCAGGTGCACGCGAGGCGCCTCTCGGGCGACACCAGCCAGGTGCTCTACGAATTCGCCGTGAAGGACGACGGCGGCCGCGCGCTGGCCGAAGGCCGCGCGGTCGTCGTGCTCAACACCCCGCTGCCTCCCGCCACCCCCACCTCGACGAAATGAACGCCATGTCCCTGTCCGGAAAACGCGCCCTCATCACCGGCGCCAGCGGCGCCCTCGGCGCGGCCATCGCGCAGCGTCTGGCGCGCGACGGTGCCACCGTGCTGCTGCATGCCAGCTCGCGCCCGCAGGCGGTCGAGGAACTCGCCGCCACCATCACCGCGGCCGGTGGCACCGCCGAATGCCACGTCTTCGACCTGCGCAGCGACGAGGCCACCGCCGCCGGCTGCGCGGCGATCCTCACCGGCGGGCCGGTGCAGATCCTGGTGAACAACGCCGGCGTGCACGACGACGCGGTGCTGCCGGGCATGCGGCCCGAGCAGTGGCACAGGGTGATCGACGTGTCGCTCAACGGCTTCTTCCGCGTCACGCAGCCGCTGCTGCTGCCGATGCTGCGCACCCGCTGGGGCCGCATCCTGAACATCTCGTCGGTGGCCTCGCTCACCGGCAACCGCGGGCAGGTGAACTACGCCGCGGCCAAGGGCGCGCTCAACAGCGCGACCAAGGCGCTGTCGCTCGAAGTGGCGGCGCGCGGCGTGACCGTGAACGCCATCGCGCCGGGCATCATCGCGTCGCCGATGGCCGATGCGGTGTTCGACCCGGCGATCATCCAGCAGATGGTGCCGGTCAAGCGTGCCGGCACGCCCGACGAAGTGGCCGCGCTGGCCGGCTTCCTGGCGAGCGCCGACGCGGCCTACATCACGGGGCAGGTGATCTCGATCAACGGCGGGATGGTGTAGTGGCCGGCGCGCCACTCGGTGACCCGGCGCCTGGCGTGGCCCCGGTCGCCGTGGGCTTCTGGGAGGCCTTCCGCTTCTGGCTCAAGCTGGGCTTCGTGAGCTTCGGCGGGCCGGCCGGGCAGATCGCGATCATGCACACCGAGCTGGTCGAGCGCCGGCGCTGGATCAGCGAGAAGCGCTTTCTGCACGCGCTCAACTACTGCATGCTGCTGCCGGGCCCCGAAGCGCAGCAGCTGGCGACCTACATCGGCTGGCTGCTGCACCGGACCCGGGGCGGCATCGTCGCGGGCACGTTGTTCGTGCTGCCTTCGCTGTTCATCCTGATCGGCCTGTCGTGGATCTACCTGCGCTTCGGGCATGTGCCGGTGGTGGCGGGCATCTTCTATGGCATCAAGCCGGCCGTCACGGCCATCGTGCTGCACGCGGCGCACCGCATCGGCACGCGGGCGCTGCGCAACCGCTGGATGTGGGCCATCGCGGCGGCGTCCTTCATCGCGATCTTCGCCTTCGACACGCCGTTCCCCGCCATCGTGGTGGCCGCGGCGCTGGTCGGGCACGTCGGCGCGCGGCGTGCGCCGGCCGTGTTCGCGCTCGGCGGTGCGCCGGGCCACGCGGCATCGCACCACGGGCCGGCGCTGATCGACGACGACACGCCGACGCCGCCGCATGCGCGCTTCTCGCGCGGGCGGTTGACGAAGGTGCTCGGCGTCGGGCTGGGGCTGTGGGCGCTGGCCATGGCGACGTTGATCGCGACGCAAGGTCTGCAGGGCACGCTGACGCAGATGGGGTGGTTCTTCACCAAGGCGGCGCTGCTGACCTTTGGCGGCGCCTACGCGGTGCTGCCCTACGTCTACCAGGGCGCCGTCGAGCAGCATCACTGGCTGTCCGGCGCCCAGATGATCGATGGGCTGGCGCTGGGCGAAACCACGCCGGGGCCGCTCATCATGGTGGTGGCCTACGTCGGCTTCGTCGGCGGCTGGCTCGAGCAGGTGCTCGGCCCCGACGCGGTGTTCGCCGGCGCCGCGCTGGCGGCCTCGGTCGTCACCTTCTTCACCTTCCTGCCGTCCTTCGTCTTCATCCTCGCCGGCGGGCCGGCGATCGAGGCGACACACGGCAGGCTGGGCTTCACCGCACCGCTGTCGGCCGTCACCGCGGCCGTGGTGGGAGTCATCCTCAACCTAGCGCTGTTCTTCGCGTACCACGTGCTGTGGCCGCAGGGCTTCGGCGGGCGCTTCGACGCGGCATCGGCCGTGATCGCGCTCGCCGCCGCCGTGGCGCTGTTCCGCTTCAAGGTCGGCGTGCTGCCATTGCTCGGCGCGTGTGCCGCCGCCGGGCTGGCTTGGACCTGGGTGCTGCCGGCCCTGCGCTAGGGCTGTTCACTGAAACGCCCTCCCTCGGACGTTTCGCGACCGCCCGGCGCGTTTCGTCGCATTGCGCTGGCGATGGCGCGCACGACACGCGATCGTCGGGGCTCCACTTTTGACGGAGTCCCGACATGCATCCCTTCCGAACCCTGTCCGCCTTCGCCGCGGTCCTTGCCATTCCCCTGGCCGCGAGCGCGGCCGATCTCCGTGTCGCCGTGAGCGACGGGCCGGCGGTTCCGGCGACGCTCTATGTGGCGCTGTTCGACTCGGCCGACGCGCTGACGGCGGACAAGGCGCTGGCCGCGCAGACCCTGCCGATGCGCGACGGCAAGGCGCAGCTGGTGTTCGTCGGCTTGCCACCCGGACGCTATGTGCTCAAGTCCTTCGCCGACGAGAACGGCAACGGCAAGCTCGACGCGAACCTGGTCGGCGTGCCGATCGAACGCTACGGCTTCTCGAACGATGCCCGGGGCCGTATGGGCCCGCCCACCTTCGACGCGGCTGCGGTGCCACTCGAGGCCGCCGACAGCAGCATCGCCCTTCGTCTCCACTGAGGAGACGCGCACCATGGACCGCCGTGAACTTCTTCGCCGGCTGGCAGCGGCCGGCAGCGCGCCTTTCTTTTTGCCACTGGCCGCCCGGGCTGATGCCTCCGACGCCCCCGACAGCTGGCAGGCCGACTTCGAGGCGTCGACCGCGCCCTGGAAGTCGGGCTTCGCGACCGTGGCCGGCGATCTGCCGCTGACGCCCGCCACGGTGCGTGGCCGCTTTCCCGACGCGGTTGCCGGCACGCTCTACCGCGTCGGCCCCGCCGGCCACGACATCGGCGGCCAGCGCTATCACCACTGGTTCGATGGCGACGGCATGGCGCACCGCTTCGTGATCGAGGGCCGCGAGGTTCGTCACCAGGGCCGCTATGTCGCGACCGCCAAGCGCACGCGCGAAACGCGCGCCGGCCACCGCCTGATCGAGGGCTTCGGCACGGCGTTCGCGGGCAGCGAGCCGCTGAGTTCGCCCGACGACATGAACGTCGCCAACATCAGCATGCTGCCGATCGGTGGCGATCTGCTCGCGCTGTGGGAGGGCGGGTCGGCCACACGGCTGGACCCACGGACGCTGGCGACGCGGGGGCTGAAGACCTGGCGGGCCGATCTGGCCGGCGTACCGTTCTCCGCCCACCCGAAGGTCGACCCCGACGGAACGGTCTGGAACTTCGGCGTCAGTGCGAGCAACGGTTTGCTGGTGCTCTACGAGATCGCGCCCGATGGCGCGCTGCGCCGCGCCGACGCGCGGTCCGTGAGCGACCTGCCGATGATTCACGACTTCGCGGTGACCGACCGGCACCTCGTGTTCCTGATGCCGCCTCTGGTGTACGACGCCGCGCGCAAACAGGCGGGCGCGAGCTTTCTCGATGCCCACGTGTGGCGGCCCGAGCTCGGCATGCGGGCGCTGGTGATCGACAAGAAGGACTGGACGCGCCAGCAGATGCTCGCGCTGCCGGCCGGTTTCCTGTTCCATCTCGGCAACGCCTGGGAGGAGCAGACCGCCAGCGGGGCGGTGATCCATGTCGACTACGTCCGTGCGCCCGATGCATCGAGCCTCTTCACCGGCACCCGCGACTTCATGCGGGGGCGGTACGTGCGCGGCGCGCACGCCAAGCTGACGGTGGCCCGCCTGGACCTCGGAACGGGCCGGGCGACGCAGATCGAATGGCCCACGCAGGCCGAATTCCCGCGCATCGATCCGCGCCGGGTCGGCCTGCGGCACCGCCAGGTGATCCATGCCGCCGAGCCGATCGACGGCCGGCCGCTGTGGAGCGCGGTCGCACGCACCGACGTCGAATCGGGCGCGTCGCAACACTTCCGCTACGGGCCGCAGGCGCTGGTCGAGGAGCATGTGTTCGTGCCGGATGGCGAGCGACCGGGCTGGGTGCTCGGGACCGCCCTCGACTATGCGCAGGGCAGGACGGTGCTGTCGTGCTTCGCCGCTGACGCGCTGGCCGACGGTCCGGTGGCGCAGGCGACCTTGCCGTACGCACTTCCGCTGGGACTGCACGGGACGTTCGTGGCGGCTTAGGGCCGGCCCTGGCCAGTCTCAGCGGGTGAACAGCAGGACCGAGTTCGTGCCGCCGAAGGCGAAGGAGCTGCTGATGGCGGCGCGCAGCTGCGAGGCCTGCACACCCGTGTCGCGCACCAGGTTCAGCGCGCACGCGGGGTCGCGCTCGCCGCAGTGCGCGTTCGGCGGCAGCTGCTGCTCGCGCAGCGCCATCACCGTGATCACGGCCTCCAGCGCACCGGCGCCACCCAGCAGGTGGCCGTGCAGCGCCTTGGTCGAACTCACGCGCAGGTCGTCGAGCGCATCGCCCCAGACGGCGGCCAGTGCGTCGCGTTCGACCGCGTCGCCGATGCGCGTGGCCGTGCCGTGCGCATTGCAGTAGCCGACGTCGCGCGGCGACAGGCCGGCCTGTCGCAGGGCGGCGCGCAAGGCGCGGGCCTGGCCCTCGGCGTCGGGCTTGGTCAGGTGGGTGGCGTCGCAGCTGCTGCCCCAGCCGGCCAGCGTGGCATGCGGCGTGGCCCCGCGGCGGCGGGCATGCGCTTCGGATTCCAGGATCAGGAAGGCGGCGCCTTCGCCCAGCGCGAAGCCGCTGCGGTCGGCGGCGAAGGGGCGCACCGCGGTGGCCGCCTCGCCGGGCTGGAAGTGGGCCAGCGTCTGCATGGCCTGCCAGGCCAGCACCACGCCCGGGACGATCAGCGATTCGCTCCCGCCGGCGATGGCCACGTCGACCTCGCCGTGCCGCACCGCCTTGGCCGCCTCGGCGATGGCCAGCGATGAGGAGGCACAGGCCACGGAGTAGGTCAGCACCGGGCCCCGCGCGCGCTGGCGCATCGCCACGTGCGAGGCCGGCGCGTTCGGCATGAAGGCCGGGATGGTGAGTGGCGGCACGCGGCCGTTGCTGCTGCGGTAGGCGGCCTCCAGCGCGGCGGCGCCGCCCATGCCACAGCCGGCGTAGACACCGAGGCGTTCCGGCGCGACCGCGTCGGTGGCCAGCGCGGCGTCGCGCCAGGCCAGGTCGGCCGCGGCGACGGCCAGCTGGCTGACCCGGTCGACGCCGGCGAGCTGCAGCTTGGTGAACCAGCGGGCCGCGTCGAAGTCGACCGTGGCGGCTGCCGCGGGCTTAGGCAGTTCGGGAAAGACCGGCCGGATCGCGGATTCGCCCCGCATCAGCGCGGCGAAGAGGGCGTGCGGGTCGTCGCCGTGCGGTGCGACGACGCCCAGCCCCGTGACAACGACAGCGCTCATCGTGGAAAACGACCCTCAGGCGACCTTGGCGGCGCGCGTCTTGTCGACCAGCGCCGCGAGTTCGGCCAGCGTGTCGATGTTCGGGTTGTCGTCGGGGACTTCGATGCCGAACTTGTCCTCGATTTCGAAGATGAATTCGGCCAGGGCCAGCGAGTCGAGGCCCTTCTCGCGCATCGACGCATTCGGGTCGAGTTCGGACGACGGGATGCCGTATTTCTCCTGGATCAGATCCTGCAATTCCTTCAACGAACTCATGGTGTGTTTTCCGCTCTGCGAGTCGTGGTCGATGATAGCTGCAGCGTTTCGGGCCTCCAGCGCATCGAGGGCAGCGCGAAGGCGATGCCGAGGGCGGCGCCGGCCAGTGCGTCGAGCGCCACATGCTGCTTGATGGCCAGGGTCGACCAGGCGATGGCGATGAACCACAGCGCGTTGCCGACGCGCAGCCAGCGTGGCACGAAGGCGTCGCGCAGCACCTGCTCGACCCGGATGGCGGTGAACATCGCGGTGGCCACGTGCAGTGACGGGCAGGCGTTGCCTGCCGCGTCCACGCCCTGCAGCAGCGCGAAGCCCGGGTAGCCCGACGCATCGAAGCCCAGCGGCGGCACGGCGGTCGGCCAGAGGTAGAACAGAAGGAGCCCGGTGAGGCTCATGGCGGCGAGCCAGAGGCCGTAGACCACGAGCTCCCAGAAGCCGCGCTGCAGGCCCGGTCCGACGCCGATGTAGAACCACAGGCTCAGGTAGATGAACAGCGCCTCGGGATGGAAGCCGATCCAGCGGTCGAGCGCCATTTCCGGCATCACGACGACCGGAAAGACCGGGTTGCGCAGCACATAGAAGTAGCCGATGAAGAAGGCCGAGGTGACCGCCGTGGTGCCGAGCGCCTTCAGCCACAGCAGCCTGCGCATGCGAAAGCCGATCTCGGCGGTCCAGGGCGAGAGGGGCGGTGGGGGCGTCAAGGCTGGAAGGGCGGCAGCCCACGCAGTCGTTTCATGACCAGCGACGGCAGACGCAGCAGGAACTCGCCCATCAGGCGCGCGTGCATCCACGACAGCAGCAGGTTGTCGCGCACGTAGTTGAAGTGCGAAACGCCGCCTTCGGCCGCGCTGAGGTACTTCACCGGCGCATCGACGTTGATCGGCTTGACGCCGTTCCAGACCAGCCGCACCACCGCTTCGGTGTCGAAGTCGAATCGGCGCATCCAGGGCTGGCTGCGCATGACGTCGATCAGCGCGTTCACCGGGTAGATGCGAAAACCGTAGAGCGAGTCGCCGACGCCGGCCCAGAGCGTCTCGATGTGGGTCCAGCCGTTGGAGAGCTTGCGCCCCCACACCCGCGCCCGTGGCGCGCTGGCGTCGAAGATCGGGCGGCCGAGCACCAGGGTGTCGGGCCGGGCCAGCGAGGCCTGCATGAAGGCGGGGATGAGCTCGGCCGGGTGCTGGCCGTCGGAATCCATCGCGAGCGCATGGGTGAAGCCGGCCTCGCGCGCCGCTTCCAGCCCGCGCAGCACGGCGGCGCCCTTGCCCTGGTTCTGCGGCAGTTGCCACACGCGCAGGCCGGGGTCGGCGGCCGCGAGCTGCTGCAGCCGTTCGCCGGTACCGTCGGTGCTGCCGTCGATCACCACCCAGACCGGGTTCCACTGGGCGCGTGCCGCCGCCACGGTGGAGAAAAGGCGTTCGCCCGTGTTGTAGCTGGGAATCAGGACGAGATGGGTGCGCGAAGGTTCTGGCATTCGGTCGGCGCCTCGGTGGCGCTCTGTGTCATGGCGTGGCGAAAGTAGAGCTCGATCTGCTGCAGCAGGGCGGCGCTGTTCGGCACCGGTGCGAAGCGCTCGCCCAGGCGCAGCGTGAAGACCAGCGGCAGCGGCGGCACGCGCCACAGCGGCCAGCCCTTGCCGAGGTACGGTGAGTCGGTGTCGATGAAGACGGTCTGGATCGGTGCCTGCGCCAGCTTGGCGATCAGCGTCACGCCCGGGCGGAAGGCGTTGAGCGGCGGCGTCACCGTGCGCGTGCCCTCGGGGAAGATCACCAGCTGACCGCCGCGCCGCAGGTCCTGCACCGCAAGCCGCACCATGGTGTGGGCCGCGTCGTTGCGGATGTAGTGCGCCAGGCGCGCGCCCGCGCCGAGGAACACGTTCTTCATCAGCCCGGCCTTCATGATGCAGGCGCTGCGCGGCAGCCGCGCCACCAGCAGCAGCGCGTCGAGCATGGTCGGATGGTTGGCCACGATGATCAGGCCGCGCTCGTCGCGCAGCGCGTCGAGGCAGCGCGCGTCGATGCGCATCATGCCGGTGACCGAGGCCACGCCCCAGAACAGGCGGTAGGCGCCGGCGATCACGCGGCGGCCGAGCGGCCGGGCGATGTCCGGGGGCAGCACCGGGTACAGCAGCATGGCGACGAGGTTCCAGGCGAGCGATACCAGGCCGAGGCCGAGCAGCAGGGCGTAGAGCGGCGGCGCGAGGGCGATCGACAGGCCTCGGCGCAGCAGCGTCTTCATCGTGCGAGGCCTTCGGTCATGCGTGGATGGCGCCGGACGCCACGGCGTGCGCCTCGATCTCGACCAGCAGGTCCTGCCGGCAGATGTCGGCCTCGAGGTAGACCGCCTGGCGCACCGTGGGCGCGTCGGCGCCGAGTGCGTCGACCAGCACCTGGCGGACCACCAGGGCGTCGGCCACGTGGCGCACGTACACCACGGCTTCGAGCTTCGGCAGGGCGAAGCGGGCGCTGGTGCGTGCGTTCGCCGCCTCGATCACGGCCGTGAGGTTGCGCAGCGTTTCCGCCGTCTGCGCCCGCACGTCGCCCAGGTGCACCGTCTCGTGGCCGATGATGCTGGCGGTGCCGGAGATGAAGAGCGCCACGTCGTCGCCGCCGAGCTCGGCCAGCGCAGCGCGCGAGAAGGTCGGCGAGCGCGGGCCGTAGGTGTCCGGGTAGCGGTAGGCCGAGACCTGCCGCGGGTTCTCGACCGGCAGCGGCGCGATCTGCCCGGCCAGGAAGCGGATGCACAGCGAACCCTGGCGGATGCCCAGCGCGCAGGCGGCCGGCGCACCGTCGAAAGCGGCCTGCCCGGCATCGATGAAGGCCTGCTGGCGGCCCATGTTGAACTGGCGGTAGCGCTCGAGCCCGCCGCCATCGCCGTTGATCTGCGGCAGGTAGTTCCAGATGCGCAGCAGGTGCGGGCAGCCGCTGTCGGCCAGCGCGCGGAACAGGTCGGCATAAGCGCGCTCGGCGAGCCTGGCGACGCCTTGCTGCTCGACCGCCTCGTCGAGGTCGATGGCGCCCAGCACCCAGTGGCCGTCGGTGCGCCAGCGCGCCACGCCGGTGGTGCCGGAGCGGATCTCGCCGCTGGCCTGCCAGACGTCCGCCATCGGCCCGCCCTCGGACAGCACCTGGGCGTTCACCGTCGGCATCCAGGCCAGGTCGTCGGGCGTGCCGTAGCCCAGGCCGCCGAAGGGCGAGTGGCCGCCGTCGGCCATGGCCAGCCCCTGGGACAGGGTGAGCCGCTCGACGCGCAGCGGGGGGACCTTCAGCAGTTCACGAGCGCTCATTTCACCTCCTGGATGTTCTCGCCGGCCAAGGGGCCGAGCTCACGGATGTTGCGGTGTCGCCGGCGCCAGGCGTCCCAGGTGCGGCGCGGATGGCCAGCCGAGACGGCGTAGTAGATGCCCTTGAGCACCCGCAGCGAGCCCCAGATGGGCGTCTTGCCGTGCACGTCGCCGGCCAGCAGCGACATCAGCGCCTCCTTCACCCGCAACGGATTCTGCGGGTACATGAAGAACTCGCGCATGGTCGGGTTCGTCACGCGGAAGATGAACCACGAGAACTCGCGCGGTCCCTTGCGCATGTACCGCTCGAAGCGCCGGCGCGCCGCGACGGCACGCTGCGGCTGGTCGAGCGTGGCGGCGACCACCTCGGCGCCCTCGAAGGCACTGTGCATCGCCAGGTACACGCCCGAGGAGAACACCGGGTCGATGAAGCTGAAGGCGTCGCCCAGCATCAGGTAGCGCTCGCCGCTGCAGTGGGTGCTGGTGTAGGCGTAGTTGCCGGTGGCGTACACGGCGTCGTCGACCAGCGTCGCGTCCTTCAGGCGCTCGCCGAGCTCCGGGCACAGGGCGATCGTGTCCGCGAAGAAGTCGGCGAGCGGCTTGGTGCGCGACTTGAGGTAGTGGGGCCAGCACACCGCGCCCACGCTGGTGGTGCCGTCGGCCAGCGGGATGTACCAGAACCAGCCGTGCTCGAACCAGAAGATCGTGATGTTGCCTTCGAGCTTGCCTTCGCCGCGCCGGGCGTTGGCGAAGTGGCCGAAGAGGGCCGCGCTGTTGTGCCGGGGGTTCTTCTGCTTGGCCTTGAACTTGTTGCCCAGGAAGGTGTCGCGGCCGGAGGCGTCGATGACGAAGCGGGCGCGCCAGGTGCGCGCGGCGCCGTCGTCGAGCGTGGCCTGGACCGTGGCGCCGTCGGTGTCGAACTGCACGTCGCGCACGCGGGCGCCCTCGATCGTCGTCGCGCCCTGCGCGGCCGCGTTGCGAAAGAGGATCTCGTCCATCTCCGAGCGGCGCACCTGCCAGGCATAGGGCATGGTCTTGTCCCAGGCTTCGGCGAATTCGAGCCGGGCCACGTGGTCGTGGTCGGGCGAGACGAACTCGACGCCCCACTTGGGCATGCCGATGCGCTCGATCTGGTCGCGCACCCCCAGCTTGTCGAACAGCGCCACGTTGGCCGGCAGCAGCGATTCGCCGATGTGGAAACGGGGGTGGTGCGCCTTCTCCAGCACCACGACCTGCCGACCCTGGCGTGCGAGCAGCGCCGCGGCGGTGGCACCGGCCGGGCCGCCGCCGATGATGAGGACATCGCAGTTCTCGATAGGTGCGCTGGCGGTCGGGTTCATGCGGTCTTGACGGCGGTGTATTCGGAGAAGACGCCCAGCTCGACATGCCGGCGCACGTCGCCGAAGCCGGCGTCTCGCAGCGCCTGCATCACCTGCTCGGGCGGGATGCAGGCCTCGATCGTGTCCCAGTAGTAGCGCCACAGCTCGGCCGTGTCGCTGCGCTGGCCGATGAAGCGGGCGATGAGCGGCACCACGGCGCGCATGTAGGCCTTGAGCAGCGCCGTGCCGATGCGGCCGCGCGGCTTGCTGATCTCGAGCACCAGCAGCCGGCCGCCCGGACGCAGCACGCGATGGAATTCGCCGAAGGCGGCGCCGACATCGCTGATGTGGCGCAGCGCATAGCCCATGCTCACGAAATCGCTGCTGGCGGCGGGTCGCGGCAGGGCCTCGGCCTTGCCCTGGACCAGCTCGACGCCGGGCAGGTCGATCTCCTTCATCATCCCGGCGCTCGGATCGACGCCGACCAGGCGGCCGGCCGGGCCGACGAGGCGCAGCGCCTCGCGTGCCACCAGGCCGGTGCCGATGCCGACATCGAGCACCTCGGCACCCGTGCGCAGGCCGGCGCGCTGCAAGGCGCTGCGGCGGTACCAGGGGCCGGAGCCGAAGGCGAGCACGCGCTCGATGCGGTCGTAATCGGGGGCCGTGTCGTCGAAGATGCGGCGCAGGAAGGCCTGGTGTTCGTCCTCGTTCCCGTAGTAGAGCGGCAGCGGCGCATGGGGTGGCAGCAGGGCCGGATCGGCAGGGGCGGTCGAGGGCAGGGGCGTCATCGGCGGATTATCCCCAAAAGCGTGCGCGCCCCCGCGCTCATCCGGCCCGGCGTTGTGTGCGCCGGACAGTAAACTCTCCACTGCTCTGACAACACACGACAGCGAGAGAAAAAAGCCATGGCCGGACACAGCAAATGGGCAAACATTCAGCACAGGAAGGGTCGGCAGGACGAGAAGCGCGGCAAGCTCTGGACCCGTGCCATCCGTGAGATCACCGTGGCCGCGCGTGCCGGCGGCGGCGACCTGGGCACCAACCCGCGGCTGCGGCTGGCGGTCGAGAAGGCCAAGGCGGTCAACCTGCCGATCGACACGGTCAAGCGCAACATCGACAAGGCCACCGGCAACCTCGAAGGCGTCAATTACGAAGAGATTCGTTACGAAGGGTACGGAATCGGCGGCGCGGCGATCATCGTCGACACCATGACCGACAACCGGGTGCGCACCGTGGCCGAGGTGCGCCACGCCTTTTCCAAGCACGGCGGCAACATGGGCACCGAAGGCTCGGTGGCCTTCCAGTTCAAGCATTGCGGGCAGTTCGTCTTCGCGCCGGGCACGGACGAAGACAAGGTGATGGAAGTCGCGCTCGAGGCCGGTGCCGAGGACGTGGTGACCGACGAGGACGGTGCCATCGAGGTGCTCACCGCCGTCGCCGACTTCGAGGCCGTGAAGAACGCCCTCGAGGCCGCGGGCCTGAAGCCGGACATGGCCGAGGTCACGATGCGTGCCGAGAACACCATCGAGCTGTCGGGCGAGGAGGGCGCGAAGATGCAGAAGCTGCTGGACATCCTCGAGGACCTCGACGACGTGCAGGACGTCTTTCACAACGCGGTGATCTCCGAATGAAGACATTGGTGATCGGCGGCGGCGGCCGCGAACACGCCCTGGCGTGGCGCCTGTCGCAGTCGGAGCGCGTCTCCAAGCTCTACGTGGCGCCTGGCAACGGCGGTACGGCGACCGACCGGCGTTTCGAGAACGTCGACATCACCGACCCGGTGGCGCTGCGCGAATGGGCGCAGAAGGAAAAGATCGTGCTGACGGTGGTCGGCCCCGAAGGCCCGCTGGCGGCCGGCGTGGTCGACGAGTTCCGCGCGCACGGCCTGCGCATCTTCGGTCCGACGCAGGCCGCCGCGCAGCTCGAGAGCTCCAAGGCCTTCTCCAAGGCCTTCATGAAGCGCCACAAGATCCCGACGGCCGAGTACGAGGCCTTCACCGACGCGGCGGCGGCCCATGCCTACGTCGACGCCAAGGGCGCGCCGATCGTCGTCAAGGCCGACGGCCTGGCGGCTGGCAAGGGCGTGGTGGTGGCGATGACGGCGCAGGAAGCGCACGACGCCATCGACTTCATGCTGGTGGACAACAAGTTCGGCGTGGCCCACAACGCGGGCGGCGCGCGCGTGGTCATCGAGGAGTTCCTGCAGGGCGAGGAGGCCAGCTTCATCGTCATGTGCGACGGCAAGAACGTCGCGGCCCTGGCCACCAGCCAGGACCACAAGCGCCTGCTCGACAACGACGAAGGCCCCAACACCGGTGGCATGGGCGCGTATTCGCCGGCGCCGGTGGTCACGGCCGAGGTGCACGCCAAGGCGATGCGCGAGATCATCCTGCCGACCATCCGAGGCATGGAGAAGGACGGCATCCCGTTCACCGGCTTCCTGTACGCCGGCCTGATGATCGACGCGTCCGGCCAGCCCAGGACGCTCGAATTCAACTGCCGCATGGGCGACCCCGAGACCCAGCCGATCATGATGCGGCTCAAGTCGGACCTGTTCGAGGTGTTCTGGCACGCCACCGACGGCACGCTCGATCAGGTCGAGCTGCAGTGGGACCGGCGCGTGGCGCTGGGCGTGGTGCTGGCGGCGCACGGCTATCCCGAATCGCCGCGCAAGGGCGATCGCATCGCCGGCATCCCGGCCGAGGCGCCCGACGCGATGGTGTTCCACGCGGGCACCACGCTCGACGACGGTGAACTCAAGACCAGTGGTGGCCGCGTGCTGTGCGTGACCGTGCTGGCCGACAGCGTGAAGCTGGCGCAGCAGCGCGCCTACGAGGTCGCGGCGCAGGTGCGCTTCGACGGCGTGCAGTACCGCAAGGACATCGGCTACCGCGCGCTGCACGCGCGCAACGGTTGATGCAGGTCGACCCGGCCGTCGTCGGCGACTACCTGCGCGGCCTGCAGCTGCGCATCATGGCCGCCGTCGAGGCGGCCGATGGTGGCACGGCGGTGCGCGACGCCTGGCAGAAAGAACCGGGCGAGGCGCTGCAGGGCAGCGGCCTCACCTGCATTCTGGAAGGCGGCGCGCTGTTCGAGCGCGCGGGCTGCGGCTTCTCGCAGGTGCGCGGGCCGAAGCTGCCGCCCTCGGCCACGCAGCATCGGCCCGAGCTGGCCGGCGCGCCCTTCGAGGCCATGGGCGTGTCGCTGGTGTTCCACCCGCGCAATCCCTACGTGCCGACCGTCCACATGAACGTGCGCATGATCGCGGCGCTGCCCGAAGGCGGCGCGCCGGTCTGCTGGTTCGGCGGCGGCATGGACCTCACGCCGATCTACGGCTTCGAGGACGATGCGGTGCACTTCCACCGCACCTGCCGCGACGCGCTGGCGCCCTTCGGCGACGACAAGTACCCGCGCTTCAAGACCTGGTGCGACGCGTACTTCTTCCTCAAGCACCGCAACGAGCAGCGCGGCATCGGCGGCGTCTTCTTCGACGATTTCTCCGAACTGGGCTTCGACGACAGCTTCGCGATGCTGCGCGCGGTGGGCGACGGCTTCCTGCCGGCCTATCTGCCCATCGTCGAGCGCCGGCGCGACACGCCCTATGGCGAGCGCGAGCGCGCCTTCCAGCTGTACCGGCGCGGCCGCTACGTCGAGTTCAACCTGGTGTGGGACCGCGGCACGCACTTCGGCCTGCAATCGGGCGGGCGCACCGAATCGATCCTGCTGTCGATGCCGCCGCAGGCGAGCTGGGCCTACCAGCAGGTGCCCGCGCCCGGCACGCCCGAGGCGGCGCTGTACAGCGACTTCATCGTGCGCCGCGAATGGCTCTGACCCCTGTGCGGCTGGGCGTCTTCGGCGGTGCCTTCGACCCGCCGCACCGCACGCACGTCGCGCTGGTCGAGGCGGCGCTGGCGCAGTTGCAGCTGGACGAGCTGCGCATCTTCCCGACCGGCGACGCCTGGCACAAGGTGCGCACGCTCAGCCCGGCGGCCGACCGGCTGGCGATGGCCGAACTGGCCTTCGGCGGCATGGCGCGCGTGGTGGTCGACCCGCGCGAGGTGCGGCGCGCCGGCCCGACCTACACGCTCGACACGCTGCGCGAGCTCCAGCGCGAATTTCCGCAGGCGCAGCCGGTGCTCATCATGGGCAGCGACCAGGCGGCGGCCCTGCCGACCTGGCACGGTTGGCAGGATATCCTGGCCATTGCTATTGTTTCCATAGCTGAGCGGTTAGAATCCGCCCGCTCCGACGGATCGGCGACCCGCTTCGATCCGCGGACGCTGCCCGGCCTGCCGGCCGGCGCGCGCTTCGAGACGCTCGAACTTCCCCCGGTGGACACCAGTGCGACCGATATCCGTGCCCGCGTTGCCCGCGGGGAGGAAATCGCTGCGCTGGTTCCTCCTGCCGTTGCGCGCTATATTGACCAACACCACCTCTACGCCTCCGCCTGATGACCACTGAAGCCGCCGCCAAGAAAGACACCCAGAAACTCCAGCGAGCCATCGTCGACGGGCTCGAAGACGTCAAGGCGCAGGACATCCAGGTTTTCGATACCGAGCATCTCTCGCCGCTGTTCGAGCGCGTGATCGTCGCGTCGGGCACGTCGAACCGCCAGACCAAGGCGCTCGCCTCCAGCGTGCGCGACGCGGTGCGCGAGGCCGGCTTTCCCAAGCCGCGCATCGAGGGCGAGGACAACGGCGAGTGGATCATCGTGGACTGCGGCGCCGCGGTCGCGCACATCATGCAGCCGGCGATCCGCCAGTACTACCACCTCGAAGAGATCTGGGGCGACAAGCCGGTGCGGCTCAAGCTCGGTGCGGCCAAGCCCGCGGCGGTGAGCGCCGACAGCAGCACGCCGAAGGAGAAGAAGGCCGACAAGGCGGAGAAGCCGGTCACGTCGCTGCGCCGCGCGAGCGCCGCCAAGACCGCCATCCGCGCAGCCGAGCAGGAAGCCAAGGCCGAGAAGCTGAAGGCCAAGCCGGCCGCCCGGAAGACGTCCCGCGCGCCCGTGCGCAAGACCAGCGCCTCGGGCGCAGCCCCCGTCAAGAAGATCCCGGTCAAGAAGATCGGCGCACCCGTCAAGAAGGCCGCCGCCAAGAAGGCGCCCGCGCGCAAGAGCGCCGCTCCGCGCAGCCAATGAAGCTGCTGGTGGTCGCGGTCGGGCAACGCATGCCCGACTGGGCACAGACCGCCTGGGACGACTACGCCAAGCGCTTCCCGCCCGAACTCAAGCTCGAGTTGCGGGCCGTCAAGACCGAGCCGCGCGGCTCGAAGACGCTCGACACGCTGTATGCCGCCGAGCGCGAGCGCATCGAGGCCGCCATCGCCAAGGGCATGCGCATCGTGGCGCTCGACGAGCGCGGCACCGCACTGACCACCAAGGCGCTGGCCAGTCGGCTGCAGACCTGGCAGCTCGAAGGCGACGACGTGGCGCTGGTCATCGGTGGGCCCGACGGGCTCGACCCGGCCTTCAAGGCCGCCGCACATGAACGCATCCGCCTGTCCGACCTCACGTTGCCGCACGCCATGGCGCGCGTGCTGCTGGTCGAGCAGCTCTACCGCGCCTGGTCGGTCAATGCCGGCCATCCGTACCACCGCGAATGAGCGACCTGTTTCTTTATCTCGCCTCTCAGAGCCCGCGCCGCGCCCAGTTGCTGGGGCAGTTGGGCGTGCGGCATGAACGGCTGCTGGCCGCGCCCGACGAGGATGCGGAAGCCCTCGAGGTCGTGCTGCCCGGCGAGTCGCCAGCGGCCTATGTGCAGCGTGTGACCGGCCTCAAGCTCGACGCGGCGGTGGCGCGGCATCGCCGGTTGAAGTTGCCCGCTGCGCCCATCCTCTGCGCGGATACGACGGTGGCCTTCGGCCGCACGATCCTCGGCAAGCCCGAGGACGCGCGCGACGCCGAGCGCATGCTGGCGCAGCTCGCTGGCCGCACGCACCGCGTGCTGACGGCCGTGGCCGTGCAGCAGGGCCGTCGCCGGTACGCGGCCCTGAGCGTGTCGCGCGTGCGTTTCGCGCCGATGACCCGCACGCAGATCGCCCGCTACGCCGCCAGCGGCGAACCGCTCGGCAAGGCGGGCGCCTACGGCATCCAGGGCGCGGCCGCGGCCTTCGTCGAACACATCGCCGGCTCCTATTCGGGCATCATGGGTCTCCCGTTGTTCGAGACGGCCACGCTGCTGCGGCAGGCCGGTTGGAAGCTTTAGGCAAAAGACAACCCATGCAAGACATCCTGATCAACTGGTCGCCGCAGGAGACCCGGGTCGCGCTGGTCGAGCATGGGGCCGTACAGGAGCTCCACGTTGAACGCACGCTCGAGCGCGGCCTGGTCGGCAACGTGTACCTCGGCAAGGTGTCGCGCGTGCTGCCCGGCATGCAGTCGGCCTTCATCGACATCGGCCTGGAGCGCACGGCCTTCCTGCACGTGGCCGACATCGTCGCGCCGTTCACGCCGGGCTCGCGTCCCGCCACGCAGGCGCCGGACCGGGACCATCGCAACGGCAGTGCGATCGTGCCGATCGAGAAGCAGGTGTTCGAGGGCCAGTCGCTGCTGGTGCAGGTGATCAAGGACCCGATCGGCACCAAGGGGGCGCGGCTGTCGACGCAGATCAGCATCGCCGGCCGTCTGCTGGTCTTCCTGCCGCAGGACAACCACGTGGGCGTGTCGCAGAAGATCCCGCTCGACCAGCGCGAGAGCCTGCGCAAGCGCATGCAGACGCTGATCGATGCCGCCGCGGCCGCCGACAGCGGCGGCACGGTGCCGGCCAACACCGGCGGCTTCATCCTGCGCACCAACGGCGAGGATTCCGCCGACGCCGAACTGGCCGAGGACATCGCCTACCTGCGCAAGACCTGGTCGCGCATCCGCGACATGTCGACGCGGCTGCCGCCGATGTCGCTGCTGCACCAGGACCTGAGCCTGCTGCAGCGCGTGCTGCGCGACATGACCAGCGAAGAGACGCAGACCATCCGCATCGATTCGCGCGAGCAGTTCGACGTGCTGCTCAAGTTCGGCCTCGAGTTCATGCCGCAGGCGGCGGGCAAGCTGCAGCACTACAAGGGCGAGCGGCCGATCTTCGACCTGTACTCGATCGACGAGGAGATCGCCAAGGCGCTGGGCCGGCGCGTCGACCTCAAGTCCGGCGGCTACCTGGTGGTCGACCAGACCGAGGCGCTCACCACCGTCGACGTGAACACCGGCGGCTTCGTCGGCGCCCGCAACTTCGACGACACCATCTTCAAGACCAACCTCGAAGCCGCGCAGGCCATCGCGCGGCAATTGCGGCTGCGCAACCTGGGCGGCATCGTCATCGTCGACTTCATCGACATGGCGCGCGACGACCACCGCGAGCAGGTGCTGGCCGAGTTTCGCAAGCAACTGGCGCGCGACCGGGTCAAGACCAGCGCGGGGGCCTTCTCGCCGCTGGGGCTGGTCGAGATGACACGCAAGCGCACCCGCGAATCGCTGGCCCACATGCTGTGCGAGCCGTGCGCGGCCTGCGGCGGGCAGGGCATCGTGAAGACCGCGCGCACCGCAGCCTACGACGTGATGCGCGAGATCCTGCGCGAGGCGCGCCAGTTCACGCCGCGCGAATTCCGCATCGTCGCGGCCCCGCAAGTCATCGAGCTGCTGCTCGACGAAGAAAGCCAGCACCTGGCCGGCCTGAGCGACTTCATCGGCAAGCCGATCTCGCTGCAGTCGGAGCCGGCCATGGGGCAGGGTCAGTTCGACATCGTTTTGTTATGACCACCCCGATGTCGGCTCACTTCGTGTAGCCGCCTTCCCCTCAAGGGGCAACACCAGCGGCCCGGCGAAGCCGGTTCCGCGGTGTTTCGCGAACAGACATGGCGCCAGGCGCCGAATCAGAGGGTAGGGGGCTGGCCCGGTGCCGCCGTGCTGACAGCCCGCGTCTGCAGCCGTGCATAGAGTCCGTCGAGTGCCATCAGTTGCGCATGGCTCCCCTGTTCCGCGATGCGGCCGCGCTCCATCACGACGATGCGGTCGGCATGCTGGATGGTCGACAGGCGGTGGGCCACGATCAGCGTGGTGCGGCCCTGCATCAGGCGCTGAAGGGCATCCTGCACCAGCCGTTCGGATTCGGTGTCGAGCGCCGAGGTGGCCTCGTCGAGCAGCAGCACCGGCGCGTCCTTGTACAGCGCACGCGCGATGGCCAGCCGCTGGCGCTGCCCACCCGACAGCTGGGTCGCGTTGTGGCCGAGCACGGTGTCGATGCCCTGCGGCAGGCCCTTGACGTGCTCCGACAGATTGGCCGCGGCCACGCAGGCCAGCACGCGCTCGCGATCGATCTCGGCGCCCAGCGCGACATTGGCGGCGAGCGTGTCGTTGAGCATCACCACGTCCTGGCTGACCATCGCGAACTGGCTGCGCAGGCTGGCCAGCTGCCAGTCGCTCACCGCGCGGCCATCGACCGACACCTGGCCCGCCGTGGGCAGCACGAAGCGCGGCAGCAGGTTGACCAGCGTGGTCTTGCCGGAGCCCGAGGGGCCGACGAAGGCGACCACCTCGCCCGGCGCGATCGAAAGGCTGACGCGATCGAGCGCGGGCGCCTCGTCGTCGCCGCGGTAGCGCACCTCGACCTCGCGCAGTTCGATGCGGCCTTCGGCGCGCGGCAGCGAGAAGCCGCCTTGCGCCTCCGACGCCACGTCGTCGATCAGCGCCACGCCGCGCTCCAGCGCCGCCAGCCCGCGGGTGATCGGGTTGGCCATGTCGGCCAGCCGGCGGATCGGCGCGATCAACATGAGCATCGCGGTGATGTAGGCCACGAAGCTGCCGACCGTCAGGCCCTGCTCGCTGCTCTGCCACAGCGCGATCATCACCACCACCGACAGCGCGACGGCGGCCAGCAGCTGGGTGAGCGGCGTCATCGCGGCGGAGGCGATGGTCGACTTCACCGCGAGGCGGTTGAGGGTCTGGCTGAGCCGGTCGAAGCGATCGGTCTGGCCGGCCTCGGCGCCGTGCAGCCGCACCATGCGGTGCGCCAGCACGTTCTCTTCGACGACATAGGCCAGGTCGTCGGTGGCGGTCTGGCCCAGGCGCGTGAGGTGGTAGAGCCGCTTGGAAAGCACCTTCATGATCCACGCCACACCGGGCACCAGCACGCCGACGATCAGCGTGAGCTTCCAGTTGAGATAGACGAGGTAGAAGAGCAGGGCGACCAGCGTGAAGCCGTCGCGCGTGAGGCCGAGCAGCGCCTGCACCAGCAGCATCGACCCGGTCTGCACCTCGTAGACGATGGTGTTCGACAGGGTGCTGGCCGACTGCCGGGAGAACAGGGTGAGTTCGGCCGCGAGCAGTCGCTGGAAGAGCACGCGCCGCAGGCGCTGCATGCCTTCGTTGGCAATGCGCGCGAGCGCGTACTGCGAGACGAACTGCGCCAGCCCGCGCACCGCGAACAGCAGGATGATGGCGGCCGGCACCATCCACAGCGCGAGCTGGCCGCGGGTGAATCCCCGGTCGAGCAGGGGCTTCAGCAGCGCAGGCATCAGCGGTTCGGTCAGGGCTGCGATCAGGGCCGCGCCGATGGCGAGCGACCACCACCGCAGCGAGCCACCGAACCAGGACATCAGTCGGGCGAGGCGGCGCGTGAGGGGAGGCCGCGCGGTGTCGCCGGAGGGGGAAGGCTGCATGGCGGCGGATTCTACGGGTGGGTGTTTCACCTCTTCTTTGTAGGACCACGCTGATGTATTTGGCTTCCGTCATGAATTGCGGTTGGGCAATGTGTACCATCACGGGTTGCCGACACCAGTGATCGATCCGTGAAACTTTGTCGCCGCGAAACTCTCCGAACTGCATGAAAAAGCCGTTGTCAGCATTTCCTTTGCCTTCTTCTTCATCGTTCAACGCCCGCCGCGCGCTCGTCGCGGCCATGGCTGCCTCCCCCCTGGTTCCCGCGCTTGCCCAATTCCGGGTCGAGGTGTCGGGTGTGGGCCTGACGCAATTGCCGATCGCACTGGTGCCGTTCAAGGGCCAGGACGCCTCCCCACAGAAGATTTCGGCGATCGTCCAGGCCGACCTCGAGCGCAGCGGCCAGTTCCGCGGCGTCGATGCCTCCGGGCAGGCCCTCGACGAGGCCTCGCGGCCCGACCTCACGCTGTGGCGCCAGCGCACCGCCGATTCGCTCGTGGTGGGCAGCGTCACCAAGCTGGCCGATAGCCGCTTCGACGTGCGCTTCCGTCTGTGGGACGTGGTGCGCGGGCAGGACCTGGGCGGCCAGAGCTACACCGTGCCCCAGGGCGACCTGCGGCTCGCATCGCACCGCATCGCCGACTACGTCTACGAAAAGCTGACCGGCGAGAAGGGCATCTTCTCGACCCGCATCACGTACGTCACCAAGGCGGGTAGCCGCTACAACCTGTGGGTGGCCGATGCCGACGGCGAGAACGCGCAGGCTGCGCTCGCCAGCCCCGAGCCCATCATCTCGCCCACTTGGTCGTCCAACGGCTCGCAGTTGGCCTACGTGTCCTTCGAGTCGCGCAAGCCGGTGGTCTACGTGCACAACGTCTCCAGTGGGCAACGCCGGCTGCTGGCGAACTTCCGCGGCTCCAACAGCGCGCCGGCCTGGGCGCCCGACGGCAACTCGCTGGCCGTCACGCTCAGCCGCGACGGCGGCTCGCAGCTCTACACCATCTCCGCGGCCGGCGGCGAGCCGCGCCGGCTCACGCAGAGCAGCAGCATCGACACCGAGCCCACCTACTCGGCCGACGGCAGCACGATCTACTTCGTGAGCGACCGCGGCGGTGCGCCGCAGATCTACAAGATGGGCGCCAACGGTGGCTCGCCGACGCGCGTCACCTTCAGCGGCTCTTACAACATTTCACCTTCTGTCAGCGGGGACGGCCGGTGGTTGGCCTACATTTCCCGCGTGGGGGGTGCCTTCAAACTGCACGTGATGGAGTTGGCGACCGGCAATGTGACCGCGATCACCGACACCACGGCCGACGAAAACCCCAGTTTTGCCCCCAACAGCAAGCTGATCGTCTATGCCACGCAGCTCGGAGGGCGCGAAGCACTGATGACCACTACGCTCGACGGCAAGATCAAGGCGCGGTTGGCCGGGCAGGCCGGAGATATCCGGGAACCGGACTGGGGTCCGTTCCAGAAGCAATGATTAGATTTTCTTGAGGAGTATTTAATGTTGAAACGCACGATTTATTCGCTGGCCATCGTGGCCCTGATTGCCGGTTGCTCGTCCGGTACCAAGCTGAACGACACCCCTGTGGTGGACCGTTCGGGCGGCGCCGGCCAGGGCAGCAGCGGCGCAGCCAGCGGCGTGGCACCCGTCACCATCGACCCGAATGCCGCGACGGCACAAGGTCCCGTCGGCGTTGCACGCATCGTGTACTTCGACTACGACAGCTACACCCTGAAGCCCGAGTACCAGTCGCTCATCGACGGCCACGCCCGCTTCCTGAAGGCCAACCCGCAGCGCCGCATCTCGATCGAAGGCCACACCGACGAGCGCGGCGGCCGCGAGTACAACCTGGCCCTCGGCCAGAAGCGTTCGGAAGCCGTTCGCCGCGCGCTCAACCTGCTGGGCATCAGCGACAACCAGGTCGAAGCCGTGAGCTTCGGCAAGGAAAAGCCGGCTGTCACGGGCAGCGGTGAATCCGTCTGGGCGCAGAACCGCCGCGCCGAGATCACCTACCGTTGATGAGCCGCGCATTCGATTTGCGCCACGCGGCGCTCGCAGCGCTGCTTGTCTGCACGTCGGTCGGCGCCAACGCGGCGCTGTTCGAGGATGACGAGGCGCGCCGCGCCATCCTCGAGTTGCGCCAGCGCGTCGAGGCGATGCGCACACAGACGGAACAGCGGCTGACCGACGAGAACGGCCAACTGCGCCGCAGCCTGCTCGACCTGCAGAACCAGCTCGACACGATGCGCGGCGACATGCAGCGCATGACGGGGCAGAACGAGCAACTCGCCCGCACTGTCTCCGAACTGCAGCAACGCCAGACCGACATCGACGACCGGCTCAAGAAGAACGAGCCGGCCAAGGTGTCGGTCGATGGTCGCGAGTTCACCGCCGATCCGCGCGAGAAGGCCGACTTCGATGCGGCGCTCGGCGTGTTCCGCGGCGGCCAGTTCGCGCAGGCGCAGACCGCCTTCGCCGAATTCGTGAAGCGCTATCCGCAGAGCGGCTATGCGCCGTCGGCGCTGTTCTGGCTGGGCAATGCCCAGTACGCGACACGCAACTACAACGAAGCGATCGCCAATTTCCGGTCTATGCTGTCGCTGGCTCCCGATCATGCGAAAGCACCCGAGGCGGTGCTGTCGATCGCGAACTGCCAGATCGAACTCAAGGACACGCGCGCGGCTCGCCGCACGCTGGAAGACCTGACCAAGGCCTATCCGCAGTCCGAGGCTGCGCAGGCAGGCCGCGAGCGGCTCTCGCGCCTGAAGTAAACGCGAGGCGCTACGCCCATGGACGCCGCGGCGCTTGCGCCGGTCTCCGTTCCCGAGCCCGACCTGGCACGCCGCTTCGGCGGGCTCGAACGTCTTTACGGCGTGGCGGGTGCGCAAGGCATCCGCGGTGCCCATGTGCTGGTCGCGGGCATCGGCGGCGTCGGCTCCTGGGCCGTCGAGGCCCTGGCCCGCAGCGGGGTGGGGCGACTCACGCTGGTCGACCTCGACCACATCGCCGAATCCAACATCAACCGCCAGATCCACGCGCTCGAATCGACCGTCGGCCAGGCCAAGGTCGAGGCGATGCGCGAGCGGATCGCGCAGATCAACCCTGGTTGCCAGGTGCTGGCCATCGACGACTTCGTCGAGCCTGACAACTGGCTCGGGCAGGTGGCCGCAGCCGAAGGCGCGAACGGACCGCTCACCGCCGTCATCGACGCCTGCGACCAAGTCCGCGCCAAGGTGACCATGGCCGCCTGGGCACGGGCTACACGCATTCCCTTCATCACCGTCGGCGCGGCGGGCGGCAAGCGCCTGGCGCACAAGGTCGAAATCGACGACCTCGCACTCACCACGCACGACCCTTTGCTGGCGCAGGTGCGCAACCGGCTGCGCAAGCTGCACGGCGCCCCGCGCGACGGCAAGAAGATGGGCGTGGCCTGCGTCTTCAGCCGCGAGAGCGTCGCGCCCCCGGACGCTTCCTGCGCCATCGAAGGCGACGGATCGCTCAACTGCCACGGCTACGGCTCGGTGGTGAGCGTGACGGCCACCTTCGGACAATGCGCCGCCGGCTGGATTCTCGACAAGATCGCCGTTCGCGCCACGCTATAATCGTGGGCTTTGCCGGCGTCGACACGCCGGCAAAGCCTAGGAACATCGACAACAAGATCGATCCGGGACGTTAGCTCAGTTGGTAGAGCAGCGGACTTTTAATCCGTTTGTCGTGGGTTCGACCCCCGCACGTCCCACCACCCAACACCGCGTAAATGCTTGAAAGCCTGCTTCGGAAACGATGGCAGGCTTTTTCTATGGTCGTTCTATGTCGGCGCCGATGAAGGCAGCGAGGCATTCAATGGACGAGGTTGCCGGTATTCTGCGAACGCCCGTGTTTTAGGTGTGCACAGTGTTCATAGGCGTCGCTGGAAATGTTGCAATCAACTACTGCCAGAGAGTTCTAGACAAACGCTTCGGCCATCTGTACCTGATTCAGTTTTCGATCGTCGCGGAGGGGAGGCGGCGGCGCTGCGCAGGTAGCATGTCGGATGCTCATACGCCTTGTCTACGCCAGCCGAAGCCAGAACCAATCCGCCCAGGATTTGCCCGCCATTCTCGAATGGTCCCGCCGCGCCAATTCCGAACTTGAAGTGACCGGGGTGCTCTGCTACCTCGATGGCGTCTATATGCAGTATCTGGAAGGCGAAGAAAGCGCAGTAGACGCCTTGTTCAAGCGTATTCATGCCGACAGTCGCCATCAGGGTGTGGCACTACTCGAGCGACGCGCCATCTCAAGGCGAGCATTTCCTGAGTGGTCGATGGCGCTTCTGGATTGGAACGACAACACGCGCGCCATCTTCCGAAGTTTCTCTCCTGAGGCCCGACTCGACCTCCACGCCGTGGACCCCGGCACCGCCGCGCCGATGCTCCGAGCACTGGTGCGCGCTCCAGGGTGGAAACTCCTTTGAACGGTCCTGTGCGACGAGGTCGCCGAGGCGCTTGGTCTGGGCGCCTTCAGTGCGATCTGATGGGGTGGTGGGAAGAGGGGGCTCAGGCCACCAGGTCTGCGCCGCCGAAGCCCGTGCGAGTGGTCGACGCGATGGAGCTCACGAGGCCGATGGCGCTCGCGCGAAGCAGTTCCTCTCGGAGGGCGACTTCCAATTGCTTGCGTGCGGAATCCGGCCGGTCATGGTCGTATTCCTCGTCCAATTCGCAATGCAAGTAATAGTCGACCCGGGCCATCAGCCGCTCGATGGAGGCGGCAAGGTCTGCATCGTTCATCCGTTTCCTCCGCCAATTCTTGTCCTCTGTCGTCTTGGCCGCCGAGGCGGCATCGGTGACAGGGTAGCACGGGAGGAATTAATCGGTGGACAATTTCGTCATGCAAGATGTACAAAACCCGTCATTGGCCGAATGCCAATGAGCGCCATTGCATTACTTTGGATGAGGAAATCCGAGGCGCTTCCAGAATTGAGGTCTTTTGGCTTCAGGGTTGTCGCTGCCGATTTGCTTCTTGTCGGGCGTTGACGGCAAGGCGAACTGAACTGCGCGGGCCACTTTCACGCAGTCCTTGATGTGCTGCTCGCCGAGTGCCCGCAACGCGGCGTAGCCCAGTCCGGCGGAGACGATCTGGCCGGCCACCGGCACGTACTTCGTGGCCTGCTTGGTGGTGAGCCGCAGGCCGGCATGCTTGGCGAGCGCCATCAGCAGGTCGCGCGTGACCAGGCGACCCACCAACAGCGCGCCCAGGGTGGTGGCGGCTTTCTGGATGCGCTCGCGCTGCTGCGGCGCCATCGTTTCGACCTGCGTGACGGACAAGCCGAACTCGGCGCTGATCTGGGGGATCAGCCGCGACAGCAGCGCCGCATCGGCTGCCCAGTCGATGCCCGGCAGGGGCACCGCGCTGGCGGCGGCCGCCAGCAGTGCCTTTCGCGCGACGAGTTTGCGGCTGCGCCGCACCGCGGCGATCAGCGCCGGGTCGCCCTGGGCAAGTTCGATGGCAGACGGCATGGGGCGGGGTACTCCTGTCGGGCGGCGATGTCAGGCGGTCAGGGCCTCCAGTTGACCCGAAACCGTCATCCAGCGTTCCTCGAGCTTGTCGATTTCCTCGTTGAGCGCCTTCAGACGCTTGCCGGCTTCGGCGATCTCGGCGGCGGGCAGCGACTGCGCCAGCCGGGCCTCGATGGCGGCTTTCGCCGTGCCGGCCTCGGCCAGGCGCTCGTCGATCTGCGCGATCTCGCGCTTGAGGGGCTTGGCTTGTTCGCTGCGCTGCTGGCGGCTCTGGGCCGCGTCCTGCTTGGCCACGGCCGGTGCGGGTGCAGCGACGGGTTCGCTGGCCTTGCGCACGGCTTCCTTGGCCTCTTCGCGCAGGCGCTTGGCCTCTTCGAGCAGGTAGCGCTGGTAGTCGTCGAGATCGCCGTCGAAGTCGGTCACGCCGCCGCGGCCGACCATCCAGAACTCGTCGCAGACGGAGCGGAGCAGGGCGCGGTCGTGGCTCACCAGCATCAGCGTGCCTTCGAACTCGTTCAGGGCGACGGCCAGGGCTTCGCGGGTGGCAAGGTCCAGGTGGTTGGTGGGCTCGTCCAGCAGCAGCAGATTGGGGCGCTGCCAGACCATCATGGCCAGCACCAGCCGCGCCTTCTCGCCGCCGCTCATGGTGCCGACCGGCTGCTTGACCATGTCGCCGTTGAAGTTGAAGCTGCCGAGAAAGCCGCGCAGCGCCTGCTCGCCGGTCGGCTCCTTGGCAGAAGCACCCAGTTCGCGCGCCATGCGCACCATGTGCTCCAGCGGATTGTCCAGCGGGCGCAGCACGTCGAGTTCCTGCTGGGCGAAGTAGCCGATGTTCAGGCCCTTGCCTTCGGTCACGGTGCCGGCCAGCGCGCCCATTTCGCGGGCGATGGTCTTCACCAGCGTCGACTTGCCCTGGCCGTTGGCGCCCAGGATGCCGATGCGCTGGCCTGCCTGCACCGACCTGCTCACGTTGGTCAGGATGGTCTTGGGCACGTCGTCGACCATGTAGCCGAAGCTCGCCTGGGTGATCGACAGCATCGGGTTCGGGATGTTGCCCGGCTCCTTGAACTCGAAGGTGAAGTCGGCTTCGGCCAGCAGCGGCGCGACCTTTTCCATGCGCTCGAGCGCCTTCACGCGGCTCTGCGCCTGCTTGGCCTTGCTGGCCTTGGCCTTGAAGCGGTCGATGAACTTCTGCAGGTGGGCGATCTTGTCCTGCTGCTTGCCGAAGGCGGCCTGTTGCTGCTCCATCTGCAGCGCGCGCATCTCTTCGAACTTGCTGTAGTTGCCGCCGTAGCGCGTGAGCTGGGCGTTGGCGACGTGCAGTGTGACGTTGGTGACGGCGTCGAGGAATTCGCGGTCATGGCTGATGACGATCATCGTGCCTTCGTACTTCTGCAGCCAGGCTTCGAGCCAGACGAGTGCGTCCAGGTCCAAGTGGTTGGTGGGTTCGTCGAGCAGCAGCAGGTCGCTCGGGCACATCAGCGCGCGCGCCAGTTGCAGGCGCATGCGCCAGCCGCCGGAGAAGCTGCTGACCGGCGCGTCGAGCTCGTGGCTCTTGAAGCCCAGGCCGAGGATCAGCGCCTGCGCGCGGGGTGCGGCGTCGTGCTCGCCCGCATCGGCGAGGTCGGTGTAGGCATGGGCCAGCGCCATCCCGAGGTCGGCATCGTCGGGGTTCTCGGTGTACGCGGCCTCGATCTTGGCAAGCGCCTCGCGCAATTCGACCAGCCGGGTGTCGCCGCCGACCACGAAGTCGGACGCGCCTTCGTCGGTTTCGGGCATGTCCTGCGCCACCTGCGACATGCGCCATTGCTTGGGCAGGAAAAAGTCGCCCCCGTCTTCGTGCAGCGTGCGGTTGAACAGCGCGAACAGCGTCGACTTGCCGGCGCCGTTGCGGCCCACCAGGCCGACCCGCTCGCCGGGGTTGATGGTGGCGTTGGCGCCGTCGAGCAACAGCTTGGCGCTGCGGCGCAGGACGACGTTCTTGAGAGTGATCATGGGCTCGGCGGTATCGACGCTATTGGCGCAAGGAGATTCAAGGCTTCGACCGCAGCCAGGACCGTGGCGGTCTGCGTGTCGTGGGCCAGGATGAAAGGATCACCGTGGACAGTCTCGTCGGGAAACTCGGTGATCAGGGTCAGGGCGGGTCCGGGGCGGTCGACCTCGCTGATGGTGCAGGCCGTGCCGTGGATGACTTCGAAAGGAAGCTCGCCAGCATGCCTATTGTAAGTGGCGAGCTGCGCCGCGTTGAAAGCCATGAGATCGGCCCTTTCGGCGAGGCGCCGGCAGACATGTTCGGCAAGCTGCCGCGCCTGATCGGCCCAGCCGGGCAGGTGACGCAGGATCAGGAAAAAGCCTTTCGGCACCGTCCAGAGGTCGAAACCGCGCGGGATGTAGCCGCTCAGCGGTCGCGTCCATTCGTGCGCCGGGTAGCCGTGCAGGTTGACGTGCAACGTCGCACCGGACAACGCCAGCGCCTGGTGACGCGCCTCGCGCTCGTAGAACGGCGGCTGCTCCCGGTATTCGAGGTCGTCGCCGAGCGCGGTGTAGCGCGCGGCGTGCTGCATGTGCTCGCGCTGCGCCGGGCCGTGGGCGCAGAGTTCGTGGCGCAGGGCGTAGCCGTCGGGGTTCTCCAGCGCGATGAGCGCGAAGTTGGCGTCTTCGCGCGCCGCCAGCGTGTGCGCCGCACGCAGTGCGCCGACGACGCCGGAGGTTTCGTTGGCATGCTGGCCGCCGCTGACGATCACGGCCGGAACGGGCTGGCCCGCAACGTGATGAACGCCCAGCACGCGTCGGCCTTGCCGGCTGAGCGCTTCGAAACGCACACCGCCGATCGCCGCCATCTCGCGTGCGACGCGCGCGGACGACAAGGGTGAGGTCACATGGGCGAGTGGTGTGGTGTCGATGTTCTCCGGCGATTCGGTGTCGGCAGCCGGCGGGGGATACGCACGCAGCCCGATCCGCACCGACACGCTCCCGTCGATGCTCGCCCGAACGTCCGGCACGATCTGCCCCGGCTGCAGCCGCCGGTCCCCCGGCGGTCGTCCGCTGCGTTGCTGGAAGGTTTCGAGCAGCGAAAAATACAGGTCTTCGTGCATGGCCTCATGCAGGTCGATCCAGGCGCCGCCGGGCGGGCGCGGCGAATCCGGCAGGTCGATGCGGATGTCGATCCGCTCGAAATACGGCTCGGTCTTCGGCCAGTCGTGGTGGTGCAGGGTGTGCATCGCAAGCTGGAAGACCGCTTCGAAGTCGGTGCTGCGCGGCGCACCGTCGAACCAGCCGCAGGGCGACAGCATCGCATTGCCAAGCAGGTCGTCGTGGAAGCGGTTCGGCGCGAAGACGCTGTCGATGCGGTGCTTTCCGTTGCGCCAGCGCAGCTCGACATCGTAACGCGGCATGGCGTCCGATTCGGGCTTCGCCTCGAGCTGCAGCGCAACGCCGGCCAGCAGGTCGGCAAGCGGATAGGTTTCCAATGCGAAGCGACGCGGCGATGCTTTCGGATGCACCGGATAGCGCACCGTGACGCTCGCGAGCCCGTCGATGTCGACCTCTTCCTCGAAGTGATGAATCAGCGGCTTGTAGGCGCTGCGAAAGCGCGCATGAATGCCAGCGGCGGTGAGTCGCGCTTCGGCGGTGCGCCGGGCCGTCGCGCCCTCGAAGAGCCAGGTCTCGATGGGCGAATCGCTGGCGCCCCCGTTCAGGAGTTCGGTCACCCACGCATCGAGCGTACGCGGCAATTTCTTGTCCAGCAGCGTCATCCGTCACACCTTTCCGAGCGGATCGAGGCGGTCGCGCAGCCAGTCGCCCAGCAGGTTCAGCCGCGCGTGCGCGCACAGCGCGCAAGTCGCATGCCAAGGCCACAGTGCCGAACCGAAAGTCAAGTGGATTCGAGTCCGGCCAGCGCCTCGCGCGTGACCAGCAAGACCTGGTCTTCACCCGCCGAGGTTTCGAGCCAGACGACTTCGAGCAACGGGAATGCGGCTTCGAAGTAAGCGCGTTCGTTGCCGATCTCCAGCACGAGCACACCGCGCTCGTTCATCGCGGCCGGCGCGTCGTGCAGCAGCGAGCGGATGAAATCCATGCCGTCGTTGCCGCCGGCCAGCGCGAGTTCCGGCTCGGCGCGGTATTCGGCCGGCAGCGTCGACATGCTCTGGGCATTCACGTACGGCGGGTTGCAGAGGATGAGGTCGTAAGGCCCGCGCACATCTTTGAGCCCGTCGGACTTCAGCAGCGTGATGCGTGCGTCCAGGGCATGGCGCGTGACGTTGATGGCCGCGACTTCCAGCGCGCTCGTCGACAGATCGGCCGCATCGATGCGGATGTCCGGATACGTCATCGCCGCCAGCACCGCCAGGCTGCCGTTGCCGGTGCACAGGTCGAGCACCTGGCGCGTGTGCTCGCCCAGCCAGTAGTCGATGCTGCCGTCGATCAGCAGTTCGGCGATGAAGCTGCGTGGCACGATGGCGCGCTCGTCGACGTAGAAGGGCACGCCCTGCAGCCAGGCTTCCTTGGTGAGGTAGGCGGCGGGCTTGCGGGTCAGGATGCGGCTGGCGATCAGCGCGTCGACCCGCGCCTGGTCGGCGAAGGACACGGGGCGGTCGGCCACCGCGTCGAGCTCGTCGAGCGGCAGGCGCAGCTGCCACAGCACCAGCCAGGCCGCCTCGTCGAAGGCGTTGTCGGTGCCGTGGCCGAAGGCGACACCGGCCTCGGTCAGTTGTTTGGCGCCGGCGTCGATGAGTTGGATGACGGTGCGCGCGTCGGCGGCCGGCGCGCTCATTGGAAACCTCCGCCCTGCGGGCTGCGGTGCTGAGCGCCTTCGGGCGGCCGGGCGGCGCTCATGCGCCGGCCCGCACGTCGAGCGCTTCGATAGCGCGGCGGTAGATGTTCTTCAGCGTGTCGATCGCGTCGACGTCGATGTGCTCGTCGATCTTGTGGATGCTGGCGTTGACCGGGCCGAGCTCGATCACCTGCTGGCAGATCTTCGCGATGAAGCGCGCGTCGCTGGTGCCGCCGCTGGTCGAGAGTTCGGTGGCGATGCCGGTCTCGGCCTGGATGGCCTGCTGCACCGCATCGACCAGCTCGGCCGGCTGCGTGAGGAAGGGCAGGCCACCCACGGTCCAGGTCAGCGTGTGGTCGAGCCCGTGGGCGTCGAGCACGGCCTGAACGCGCTGCTGCAGCGATTCGGGCGTGGATTCGGTCGAGAAGCGGAAGTTGAAGTCGACCACCGCCGCGCCCGGGATCACGTTGCTGGCCCCCGTGCCCGCATGGATGTTGCTGATCTGCCAGCTGGTCGGCTGGAAGAAGTCATTGCCCGCGTCCCAGCCGCCGGCCGCGTTGATGGCGACCAGTTCGGCCAGCGCCGGCGCGAAGGCGTGCACCGGGTTCTTCGCGAGGTGCGGGTAGGCGATGTGGCCCTGCACGCCGTGCACGGTGAGCCTGCCGCTCATCGTGCCGCGGCGGCCGTTCTTGATCATGTCGCCGCAGCGCTCGACCGAGGTCGGCTCGCCGACGATGCAGTAGTCGATCGCCTCGCCGCGCGCGGCCAGCGTGTTGCACACGACGACGGTGCCGTCGACGCCGGGGCCTTCCTCGTCGCTGGTCAGCAGCAGCGCCAGCGTAAGGCGCGGGTTCGGCGTGGCGGCCAGGAATTCCTCGATGGCGACCACGAAGGCGGCCAGCGAGGTCTTCATGTCGCAGGCGCCGCGGCCGTAGAGCTTGCCGCCGCGGTGCGTGGGCGTGAAGGGCGGGCTGATCCAGTGGTCGAGCGGGCCGGTCGGCACCACGTCGGTGTGGCCGGCGAAGGCCAGGGTCTTGCCGCCGGTGGCACCGGGGCGCACCGCCCACAGGTTGGTCACGCGGAAATCGGCCGGGCCGCTCTCGATGGTTTCGAGGCGGAAGCCCAGCGCGGCGAGGCGCTCGCCCAGGATCTGCTGGCAGCCGGCGTCGTCGGGTGTGACCGACGGGCGGGAGATGAGGTGTTCGGCGAGCTGGAGGGTTCGGGACATCTTTGAAAAATCAGTGGCGCACGTCGAGCGTGATGTCGGTGAAGCTGGGTTCTTCTTCCTGCGCCATCAGCGCGCGCTCTTCGTCGCGCTTGGTGGGGGCCGCCTGGCGGTTCTGCAGGCGCCACATCAGGTTGGTGGGCGAATCGGCCTGCGACAGGCCTTCCTCGCGGGTGACGCGGCCCTCGGTCACGAGCTGGGCGATGTCTTCCTCGAAGGTCTGCGAGCCCTCGGCCATCGACTGCTCCATGGCTTCCTTGACGGCGGAGAAGTCGCCCTTCTCGATCATCTCGGCGATGAGGGCGGTGTTCAGCATCACTTCCATGGCTGGCCAGCGCTCGCCCTTGGGCGTGCGCAGCAGGCGTTGCGCGACGATGGCGCGCAACGCGCTGGACAGGTCGCCCAGCAGCGTGGGCCGCACTTCCACCGGGTAGAAGCTCAGGATGCGGTTGAGCGCCCGGTAGCTGTTGTTGGCGTGCAGCGTGGCCACGCACAGGTGGCCCGACTGCGCATAGGCGATGGCGGCCGTCATGGTCTCGCGGTCGCGGATCTCGCCGATCTGGATCACGTCGGGCGCCTGGCGCAGTGCGTTCTTCAACGCCACCTGCAGCGACTGCGTGTCGCTGCCCACGTCGCGCTGGTTCACCATCGACTTCTTGTTGGTGTAGGTGAACTCGATCGGCTCCTCGACGGTGAGGATGTGGCCCGACGCGTTCTCGTTGCGGTAGTCGAGCATCGACGCGAGCGTGGTCGACTTGCCCACGCCGGTGGCGCCCACCATCAGGATCAGCCCGCGCCGCTCCATGATCAGCGTCTTCAGGATGTCTGGCAGGTGAAGCTCGTCGAAGGACGGAATGGTCAGCGCGATGTGCCGCACCACCACCGCGTAGCTCCCGCGCTGGCGCATCGCACTGATGCGGAAGTTGCCGGCGCCCTCGAGCTGGATCGCCATGTTGAGCTCGCCAGTGCGCTCGAGCTCTGCGATGCGGCTCTGGTGCACCACTTCGGCCAGCAGGCCCAGCGGCGCCTCGGGCGGCAGCACCTGCGCGTTGATCGGCAGGCAGTTGCCGTTGATGCGGATCAGCGCCGGGGAGTGGGCCGAGAGGTAGATGTCGGAGGCCTTGCGCTCCGCCATCAGTCGAAGGATGCGTTCCATCGTGCTCATCGTTCTCTCACTCCTCGGGCGGTTCTGATGCTGAAAAAAGACCGCCTGGCGGCGGTCGGGGGCGGGATCAGTCGCGCAGCAGGTCGTTCAGGCTGGTGGTCGAGCGCGTCTTGGCGTCGACCTTCTTCATGATGATGGCCGCGTAGGTGCTGTACTTGCCGCCCGGCTTGGGCAGGTTGCCGGCCACGACCACCGAGCCGGCGGGCACGCGGCCGTAGCTGACGGAGTCGGTCGTGCGGTCGTAGATCGGCGTGCTCTGGCCGATGAACACGCCCATCGACAGCACCGAGTTCTCTTCGATCACCACGCCTTCGACCACTTCGGAGCGCGCGCCGATGAAGCAGTTGTCCTCGATGATGGTCGGGCCGGCCTGCAGCGGCTCGAGCACGCCGCCGATGCCGACGCCACCCGACAGGTGGCAGTTGGCGCCGATCTGCGCGCAGGAACCCACGGTGGCCCAGGTGTCGACCATGGTGCCTTCGCCCACGTAGGCGCCGATGTTCACGTAGCTGGGCATCAGGATCGCGCCCTTGGCGATGTAGCTGCCGCGGCGGGCCACGGCCGGCGGCACGATGCGCACGCCGGCTTCCTTGAGTTCGGCCGCCGACAGGTGCGAGAACTTGGTCTGCACCTTGTCGTAGAAGCCGAGCGAGCCGGCCTGGATCTGTTCGTTGTCCTTCAGGCGGAAGGACAGCAGCACCGCCTTCTTGATCCACTGGTGCACGGTCCACTGGCCGACCGATTCGCGGGTGGCGACGCGCAGCTTGCCGTTGTTGAGTTCGGAAATGACGTGCTCGACCGCTTCGCGCACTTCGGCGGGGGCCTGGGCGGGCGAGAGATTGGCGCGGTCTTCCCACGCGGCGTCGATGGTCTGCTGGAGTTGTTGGGTCATGAAAGGGCTCGGTTCTGGATGAAATCAACGATGCGGCGGGCGGCTTCGGTGCACTCGTCGGTGCCGGCCACGAGGGCCATGCGAACGCGGCCACGGCCGGGATTTTCACCGCCGACCTCGCGCGCCAGGAAGCTGCCGGGCAGCACCGTCACATTGTATTGAGCGTAGAGCGCGCGGGCGAAGGCCTGGTCGTCGCCGTTCCATGCCGCGGGCACGCCGGCCCACAGGTAGAAGGCCGCGTCGGGCAGGCGCACGTCCATCACGGCTTCGAGCATCGGCGTGACGGCGGCGAACTTGGCGTGGTACATCGCCCGGTTCTCGACCACATGCGCCTCGTCGCCCCAGGCCGCGATGCTCGCGGCCGCCACGGCGCCGCCCATGGCGCTGCCGTGGTAAGTGCGGTAGAGCAGAAAGGCCTTGATGATGGCGGCGTCGCCCGCCACGAAGCCGCTGCGCAGCCCCGGCACGTTGCTGCGCTTGGACAGCGAGGTCAGCATGACCAGGTTCTTGAAATCGGTGCGGCCCAGTTGCGTCGCGGCCTCGAGCCCGCCCAGCGGCGGCTCGTCGCGGAAGTAGATCTCGCTGTAGCACTCGTCGGACGCGATCACGAAGCCGTAGCGATCCGACAGCGCGAACAGCTTGCGCCACTCCTCCAGCGGCATTACCGCGCCGGTCGGATTGCCGGGCGAGCAGACGAAGATCAGCTGCGTGCGGGCCCAGACGGCTTCCGGAACGCTGTCCCAGTCGACCGCGAAGTTGCGTTCGGGCACGCTCGGCACGTAGACGATCTCGGCGCCGGCGAGCAGCGTGGCGCCTTCGTAGATTTGATAGAACGGGTCGGGCGAGATCACGACGGGTGCCACCGGCCCGCTCGGGTCGACCACCGTCTGCGTCAGCGCAAACAGCGCCTCGCGTGACCCATTGACCGGCAGCACCTGCGTGGCGGCATCGACGGCCACGCCGTAGCGGCGCTGCAGCCAGCCGGTGAAGGCTTCGCGCAGCCTGGTGTCGCCGGCGGTGGCCGGGTAGGCGGCCAGGCCGTCGAGGCCGTCGGTGAGCGCCTGTCGGATGAAGGGCGGCGTCGGGTGCTTCGGTTCACCGATGCCCAGGCTGATGGGCGTGAAGTCGGCGTTGGGCGTGACGCCCGCGAAGAGCTTGCGCAGCCGCTCGAAGGGGTAGGGCTGCAGCTTGGCGAGCAGGGGATTCATGGCGGCCGATTATCCGTGAGTGCCGGGCGTCTGCCGGCCGCATATGCGCCGCCGATTCAGGCCGTGCCGCGCCGGTAGAAGGCGAGTGAGCCGGCCAGCGCCAGCAGCATGGCGCCGCAGGTGCGGTCGACCCAGCGAACCGCGCTGGCCCGGAGCAGGCGCACGGCGCGCGCGCCCACATAGGCGTAGACCAGCATCATCGACAGGTCGAGCCCGGCGAACAACACCGCCAGCGTCAGATATTGCGGCGCCTGCGCCGCGGCCGGGTCGATGAATTGCGGCAGCAGCGCCGAACAGAACAGATAGCCCTTCGGATTGGTGACGGCCACCAGGAAGGACTTCCGGAAGAGGCGCCAGCCATCGGCGCCGGCGGCACCTCCGGTCGGGGACGCGGCGATCTGGCCGGTCGATCGCAGCATGCGAAGGCCGATCCAGGCCAGGTACACGGCGCCGACCCACTTGAGCACCGAGAACCAGAACTCCGACGTGGCGAGCAGCGCGCCCAGCCCCAGCGCGACCGCGCCGACCAGCACAACGTCCGAGCACATCGCGCCGGCCATGCCCGGGAGCGATCGCCGCACGCCGTGGCGCGATCCGTTGGTCAGTGCGAGCAGCATGGTCGGGCCGGGCGTGGCGATCGCGGCCAGCGCGACGATGCAGAACAGGAGGGCGGTTGCGAGCGTCATGGGTACTCCATCGCCTTGCGACGTCTACTTGAATTTCTTGACCAGGACCTGGCTCTTGCGGTCCCAGTTGTACTTTTTCTTGCGCGCGTCGGGCAGCCAGTCGGGGTCGACCTGCACGAAGCCGCGCTTGATGAACCAGTGCATGGTGCGGGTGGTCAGCACGAAGATGCTGTCCAGGCCCATCGCGCGAGCGCGCTGCTCCACGCGCTTGAGAATGCGCTCGCCGTCGCCCTGTGCCTGCGAGTGCGGCGACACCGTGAGCGCGGCCATTTCGGCCGTCTTCGCCTCGGGGTAGGGGTAGAGCGCCGCGCAGCCGAAGATCACGCCGTCGTGCTCGATCACGGTGTACTGGTCGACGTCGCGCTCGATCTCGGTGCGGCTGCGCTTGACCAGCGTGCCGTCGCGCTCGAAGGGCTCGATCAGCTGCAGGATGCCGCCGATGTCGTCGGCGGTCGCCTCGCGCAGCGACTCGAGCTTCTCGTCGATCACCATGGTGCCGATGCCGTCGTGCACGTAGACCTCGAGCAGCAGCGAGCCGTCGACCGCGAAGGGCAGGATGTGGCTGCGCTCCACGCCGCCCTCGCAGGCCTTCACGCAGTGCTGCAGGTAGAAGGCGGTGTCGGTGGGGCGCTGCGGCGGCGGCAGCGTGGCGAGCAGCTTGCGGGCGGCGTCCAGCGGCAGCTCGGTGTCGATCGGGTTGTCCTCGCTCTCGGGCAGCTCGCTGTCGATGCGGATGCCCGGAATCTCGGTCAGGAAGATCAGCTTGTCGGCCTGGATCGAGATCGCCACGCTGGTGGCGACTTCTTCCATCGTCAGATTGAAGGCCTCGCCGGTCGGCGAAAAGCCGAAGGGCGACATCAGCACCATGGCGCCGAAGTCCAGCGCGCGCCGGATGCCCGAGGCATCGACCTTGCGCACCAGGCCCGAATGCTTGAAGTCGACGCCGTCGATCACGCCGACCGGGCGGGCGGTGATGAAGTTGCCGGAGATCATGCGCACCGTCGAGCCCGCCATCGGCGTGTTCGGCAGGCCCTGGCTGAAGGCGGCCTCGATCTCGTAGCGCAGCTGGCCGGCGGCTTCCTGCGCCGAGTCGAGCGCCACCTCGTCGGTGATGCGCATGCCGTGCGAGTACTTCGCCTCATGGCCCTTGGCGCGCAGTTGTTCGTTGACCTGCGGGCGAAAGCCATGCACCAGCACGACCTTGACACCCATCGACTGGATCAGCGCCAGGTCCTGCGCGATGTTCTGCAGCTTGCCCGCGGCGATCGCCTCGCCGGTGAGCCCCACCACGAAGGTCTTGCCGCGGTGGGTGTGGATGTAGGGCGCGACGGAGCGGAACCAGGGAACGAAGGTGAAGTTGAAGACGGTGGACATGCGGGCAGGGTGGCAGGGGTCGGGCGGCGCGCCGGTGGGAACAGGCGGGGATAATTCGCGATTCTCTCCGATGTGCCCCGTGCCCGACCGCCTGTCTTGTCCGCTACCGACCACCCCACGCCGCCCCAGATCGCGCTGAAGATCGAATTCCCCGAATCGCTGCCCGTCTCCGCGCGGCGCGAGGAGATCGCCGAGGCCATCGCCGCGAACCAAGTCGTCATCGTCTGCGGCGAAACCGGCTCGGGCAAGACCACGCAGTTGCCCAAGATCGCGCTGCTGCTGGGCCGCGGCAAGCTGAACAAGCCGCCGGGGCAGGGCAGGCTGATCGGCCACACGCAGCCGCGGCGCATCGCCGCCAGCTCGGTCGCCAAGCGTATCGCCGAGGAGCTGAAGACGCCGCTCGGCGAAGTCGTCGGCTTCAAGGTGCGGTTTCAAGACCGGCTGAGCCGCGACGCCTCGGTCAAGCTGATGACCGACGGCATCCTGCTGGCCGAAACGCAGACCGACCCGCTGCTCAAGGCCTACGACACGATCATCATCGACGAGGCGCACGAGCGTTCGCTGAACATCGACTTCCTGCTGGGCTACCTGCGCGAGATCCTGCCGCGCCGGCCGGACCTGAAGGTGATCGTGACCTCGGCGACGATCGACGCCGACCGCTTCGCCACGCACTTCGCCTCCAGGAACGGTCCAGCGCCGATCATCTACGTGTCCGGCCGGACCTTCCCGGTCGAGCAGCGCTACCGGCCCTTCGAGGAATCGCGCGAATATGACCTGAACGACGCCATCGCCGACGGCGTCGACGAGCTCTGGCGCGATCCGCACAACGGCGGCGACATCCTGGTCTTCCTGCCCGGAGAGCGCGAGATCCGCGAGGCGGCCGACCACCTGCGCAAGCACCTGGCGCAGCAGCCGGTGATGCGCAATGCGGAGGTGTTGCCGCTGTTCGCGCGGCTCTCGCCGGCCGAACAGGACCGCATCTTCGAAGGCCACACCGGCCGACGCGTGGTGCTCGCGACCAACGTGGCCGAGACCTCGCTGACCGTGCCCGGCACGCGCTACGTGATCGACACCGGCACGGCGCGCGTCAAGCGCTATTCCTTCCGCAGCAAGGTCGAGCAGTTGCTGGTCGAGCCGATCAGCCAGGCCGCGGCCAACCAGCGCGCCGGCCGCTGCGGACGGGTGGCCAACGGCATCTGCATCCGCCTCTACGACGAGAAGGACTTCCTCGGACGTCCGCGCTTCACCGACCCGGAAATCCTGCGGTCGTCGCTGGCTGGCGTCATCCTGCGGATGAAGTCGCTGCACCTGGGCGACGTGGCGCGCTTCCCGTTTCTGGAGGCGCCCGCGCCGCGTGCGATCGCCGACGGCTACCAGCTGCTCAACGAGCTGGGCGCGGTCGACGATGCGAACGAGCTGACCGCCATTGGGCAAGAGTTGGCCAAGCTGCCGCTCGACCCGCGCGTCGGCCGGATGATCCTGGAGGCGCGCTCGCGCGGCGCGCTGGAGGAGGTGCTGGTGATCGCCTCGGCCCTGTCGGTACAGGACGTGCGCGACCGGCCGATGGAGGCGCAGCAGCAGGCCGACCAGGCCCATGCCAAGTTCGACGACGACAAGAGCGAGTTCAGCGGTTACCTGACGCTGTGGAAATGGATCGCCGACGCACGCGGCGGCAACGCGCCGCAGACCCGCCGCGAACTGCATGGCGATCCGAAGAAGCGCGCCAACGCCGCCTTCCTGCCGATCGCGCAGCGCACGGTCGCGGCGGCGCCGGCTCCGGTGACCGAGGCACTGCCGACGCACAAGATCAGCAACCGCCAGTACGAGCAACTGCTGCGGCAGAACTTCGTCAACATCCGGCGGCTGCGCGAATGGCGCGACATCCATTCGCAGCTGCTGACGGTGGTGACCGAGCACAAGTGGCAACTCAACCGCCAACCGGCCAGCTACGAGGCGCTGCACCTGTCGATGCTGGCCGGCCTGCTGGGCAACGTCGGCTGGAAGATGGAAGACGACGAGGCTTACCTCGGCGCGCGCGGCATCAAGTTCTACCGGCATCCGGGCGCGCACCTGCGCAAGAAGCCGGGCCGCTGGATCGTCGCGGCCGAGCTGGTCGAGACCACGCGGCTCTTCGGCCGCGGTATCGCGAACATCGAACCGCAATGGCTGGAAGAGGTCGCCGGCCATCTGCTGAAGAAGCAGTTGCTCGACCCGCACTGGGAGAAGAAGGGTGCGCAGGTCACGGCGCTGGAGCGCGCGACGCTGTACGGGCTGGTCGTGTACAGCGGCCGCCGTGTCGACTTCACCAAGGTCGACCCGGTCGCCGCGCGCGAGATTTTCATCCGCGAAGCGCTGGTCGGCGGGCAGTGGGAAAGCAAGTTCCCCTTCCTCGCGGCCAACCGCAAGCTGGTCAAGGAAGTCGAGGGGCTGGAACACAAGGCGCGCCGGCAGGACGTGCTGGTCGACGACGAGCTGATCTACGCCTTCTACGACGCGCAACTGCCACCCGATGCGGCCAGCGGCGCGGCCTTCGAGCATTGGTACAAGGAACAGTCGCGCGCCCAGCCACGCCTGCTGTACCTGACGCGCGAGGAGCTGATGCGCCACCAGGCGGCGGGCATCACCACCCAGTCCTTCCCGCCGACGATCCGCCTAGGCGGCGTCGATTGCATCGCCACCTACCTGCACGAACCCGGCGACGCGAAGGACGGGCTCACCGTCACCGTGCCGCTCTTCGTGCTCAACCAGGTGAGCGAGGAGCGCTGCGAGTGGCTGGTGACCGGCATGCTCAAGGACAAGATCCAGGCGCTGCTCAAGAGCCTGCCGCAGCGACCGCGCTCCCGGCTGGTGCCGCTGCCGGAATCGGCGACCAAACTGGCGGAGGCGCTGTCGGCGCCCGAGAGCTTCGGCGCCGGCTCGCTGACCGATGTGCTGCTCAAGCGCGTGCGCGCGCAGACCAGCATCGATGTGCTGCGCGCCGATTTCAAGCTCGACATGCTGCCGCCGCACCTGTTCATGAACCTGCGTGTGGTGGACGAGCACGGCCGCCAGCTCGGCATGGGCCGCAACCTGGGCGCCCTGAAGGCCGAATTGGGCACCCAGGCGCGCGGGGCGTTCCAGGCGCTGGCCGGGCTCAATGTGCGGGCGGCACCGGCAGCATCCGTTGCTGCCGATGCGCCCAAGGCCGCGAGCGCGCAGCGCCTTGCAGCCGCGGCTCCATCGGCACCCGCGCTGCCTGCCGGCGCCCGCTACACCGTATGGACCTTCGGTGAGCTGCCCGAGCTGATGGAGGTGCGACGCGGCGCCCAGTCGCTCATCGGCTTCCCGGCGCTGGTCGATGGCGGCGATGCCGTGAGCATCGAGGTCTTCGACGAGCCCGCCGTGGCCGCCGCCAAGCACCGCGCGGGCCTGCGTCGCCTGTTCGCCCTGCAGCTCAAGGACGCGCTCAAGTACCTCGAGAAGAACATCCCCGACCTGCAGAAGATGGCCGTGGCCTACATGCCGCTGGGCACCGCCGACGAACTGCGCACGCAGATCGTCGATGTCGCGCTCGACCGCGCCTTCCTGCAGGAGCCGCTGCCGACCGACGAGTTCGCCTTCAAGAAGCGCATCGAGGAGGGCCGCGGGCGGCTCACGCTGATCGCCAACGAAGTCGCGCGGCTGGCCGGCGTGATCCTGGTCGACTACGCGGTCGCGGTGCGCAAGATCAAGGACACGAAGATCCAGCCCGACGCCACGGCGGATGCAGCGCAGCAACTGCAGCGCCTGGTCGGCAAGCGCTTCATCGCCGACACGCCCTGGCCGCAGTTGCAGCATTTCGCGCGCTACCTGAAGGCGATCACCGCGCGGCTCGACAAGCTGCGTGCCGATCCGGCGCGCGATGCCGCCAAGTTGGCGGAGTTGCGACCGCAGGAGCAGCGCTACTGGCGGCTGGTGGCCGAGCGCAAGGGCGTGGTGGACGACCGCATGCTGGAATTCCGCTGGCTGCTCGAGGAACTGCGCGTGAGTTTCTTCGCGCAGGAGCTGCGCACGCCACAGCCGGTGAGCGTGAAGCGGCTCGACAAGGCGTGGGCGCAGCTTCAGGCATAAAAAAAACCCGCGAAGGCGGGTTTTTGCCGGGATGCCGCGCAGGCCTATATCCGACCCATGACCAGCAGCACGATCACGATGATCAGAACAAGGCCCAGGCCACCGCTCGGGCCGTAACCCCAATTGCGGCTGTGGCCCCAGGTCGGCAGAACGCCGATCAGCAACAGAATCAGGATGACCAGCAGAATCGTCGACATGAACTTCTCCTAAGGCCCGCAGGCTTTTCAATGAAGCCCCATCGTCGCCGTGCTGCACCCGGGCGACGAGGGGAAACGGCGCCTTCGCCGGTCAGGTCATGCCGACGTTCGGTGTCAGAGCTTGGCCAGTCGCTCCAGGGCATGGTTCAGGGTTTCGTCCTTTTTGGCGAAGCAGAAGCGCACCACGCGCTGATCGAAGCCGTTGCCGTAGAAGGCCGACAGCGGGATGGCGGCGACGCCGATCTCGCGGGTCAGCCACTGGCAGAAGTCGGCTTCGCCCAGGTCGCTCACCGCGCTGATGTCGACGCACTGGAAATAGGTGCCGGCGCTCGGCAGCAGCTTGAAGCGCGTCCTGGCCAGGCCGGCCGCGAACAGGTCGCGCTTGCGCTGGTAGAAGGCCGGCAGGTCGAGGTAGGGCGCCGGGTCGGCCATGTAGCTGGCCAGCGCATGCTGCATCGGCGTGTTGACGGTGAACACGTTGAACTGGTGCACCTTGCGGAACTCGGCCGTCAGCGCAGCGGGGGCGGCCACGGTGCCGACCTTCCAGCCGGTCACGTGGTAGGTCTTGCCGAAGCTGCCGACGATGAAGCTGCGCGCTGCCAGACCAGGGTAGCGGGCCGCGCTTTCGTGTGCGACGCCGTCGAACACCATGTGCTCGTAGACCTCGTCGCTGATCACCAGCACGTCGGTGGGCGCCAGCAGCGCTTCGAGGGCGCGCATTTCCGCGGCGGTCCACACGGTAGCGCTGGGGTTGTGCGGCGTGTTGACGATGATCGCGCGCGTCTTCGGTGTGATCGCCGCGCCGATCTTCGCGAAGTCCGGGCGAAACGTCCCCGGTGTCAGCGGCACGCGAACCGCCACGCCGCCCGCCAGTTCGATGTTGGGCACGTAGCTGTCGTAGCAGGGCTCGAGCACGATCACCTCGTCGCCCGGCCGCACCACGGCGAGCACCGTGGTGATGATGGCCTGCGTGGCGCCGGCGGTCACGGTGATCTCGCTGCCGGCGTCGTAGCGGCGGCCGTACAGCGCCTCGATCTTCGCGGCCATGGCCTGGCGCAGCGCCGGCACGCCAGGCATCGGCGGGTACTGGTTGTGGCCGGCGGCCATGGCCGCGGTCACGTCCGCGAGCAGCCGGGGGTCGCAGTTGAAATCCGGAAAGCCCTGGCCGAGGTTGACTGCGTTCGTCTCGGCGGCGAGCGCCGACATCACGGTGAAGATGGTGGTGCCCATCGTCGGGAACTTGGTGCCGATGGCGGGCGTGCGGGGAGAAGCTGGAACGGTGCTCATGGTGATCATGGGTTCAATGATGCGTTTTCGTGAGACACCGCGGAACCGGCTTTGCCGGGCCGCCGGTGTCGCCCCCGGAAGGGGGAAGGCGCACGCGACACGAAGTGCGCGAAGCCTCGGGGGTGAGCCTAGAGTTCGTAGTCCTGCTGTTGGCCGCTGAGGGCCTTGGCGATCAGGTTGCGGTCGAGCCGGTCGCTCAGCAGTTCGGCGAACTTGAAGACGAAGTTGCGCAGGTAGGCGCTGCGCTTGAAGGCGATGCGGGCGATGTTCTGGCCGAAGATGTGGCCCATCGGCTTGACCACCAGGTCGTCGTTGGTGCTGTCGCGCACCGCCATCTCGGCCACGATGCCGACGCCCAGGCCGAGGCGCACATAGGTCTTGATCACATCCGAGTCGATCGCTTCCAGCGCGATGCGCGGCGCGAGCTTTTTCTGTGCGAAGGCGTGGTCGATGCGCGTGCGGCCGGTGAAGGACGGGTGGTAGGTGATGATCGGCTCGGTCGCCAGGTCTTCCAGCGACACCCGCTCCTTGCTCGCCAGCGGATGGTCCTTGGGCAGCACCAGCACGTGCTGCCATTCGTAGCAGGGCAGGGTGACCAGCTCGCTGTACGCCGCCAGCGATTCGGTCGCGATGCCGATCTCGGCCACCTCGTCGATCACCATGCGTGCCACCTGGTCCGGCGAGCCCTGGTGCAGACTCACGTTGACCTTGGGGTAGGCCTCGCGCAGCCGGGCCACCGGCACCGGCAGCACATAGCGCGCCTGGGTGTGCGTGGTGGCGATCGACAGCGTGCCGCTGTCCTGGGCGCTGAATTGCTCGCCGATGCGCTTGAGGTTGCCGACCTCGCGCATGATCAGCTCGATGCTGGCGATGACGTGCTGGCCGGGTTCGGTCACGCGCTTGAGGCGCTTGCCATGGCGCGCGAAGATCTCGACGCCGAGCTCTTCCTCGAGTTCGATGATGGCCTTGGACACGCCCGGCTGCGAGGTGTGAAGCGCCTTGGCGGCTTCGGTGAGATTCAGGTTCCGCCGCACCGCTTCCTGCACGAACTTGAACTGGTGGAGATTCATAACAAATTCCGTCTTATTGCGGCCTTCATTATGCCTTCTCGGTCTATCGATCTGCCTGAAAGGTCAACTGCGCAATGCGATGTCCGCCAGCAGATCGATGACCTCGGTCGTCTCGCCCACAGCGGGCGCCAGAGAAAACACCACGTCCGGATGCGCGGCACGCAGGGCGTCGACCAACTGAGGTAGATCTTCGCGCACATGCTTGCCCATGCCGAGGAACAGCGGCACGACACGCAGAGAACGCGCGCCGTCGGCGATCAGACGCTTGGCGGCAGTGGGCAGGTCGGGCTCGACCAGTTCGAGGTAGGCGCAGGCCACCGACACATCGGGTTGGCGCGTCGACATGCGGCGCGCGACGGCCTCCACGGGCTCGCGCCAGCGCGCGTCGCGCGAGCCGTGGGCGAAGAGGATGACGGCGAATGGCGCTTCGTGCATGCCGCTAGCGCCTCAGCACGAGCCACCCGAAGGCGCCGAGCGACAGGATGGTGTAGATCAGCCCCGGCGCCGCCGCCGTGAGCCAGGGCATCCAGTTGCTCAGGTTGCCGATGTAGCCGAACACGTTGTTCAGCAGGAAGAAGCTGATGCCGATCAGCACGCCGCCGAACACGTAGCTCGTTACGCCGCTCTGGCGGAAGTGCAGGTAGGCGAAGGGCAGGGCCAGCACGACCATCACCAGGCAGGACAGCGGATAGAACACCTTGCGCCAGAACTGGATCTCGTAGCGCTGGGCGGTCTGGCCGTTGGCCTCCAGGTGGCGGATGAACTCGAACAGGTCGAGCGTGCGCATGCGGTCGGGCTTGAGCAACGCGACCGACACCATCTCGCTGGTGAGCGTGGTCGGCCAGCGGTATTCGGGCATGTGTGTGGTGACGACCTGGGCCTTGTCGCTCGCGCGCGTGTCGTACTTCTGGTGCTCGGCGTCGCTCAGGAGCCAGGCACCGTCGACGATGCGTGCGGTGCTGGCCAGGATCTGAGACGACACGAAGCCCTTGCCGTCGAACTCGAAGATGCGCGGGCTGGTCAGGGTGCCGTCGCGGCTCATGGCCGCCACGTTGACCGCATACGACATGTCGCCCTGTTTCTCCTTCATCCAGGCGCCGGTGGTGCCGACGGTGGCGAGCACGTCGCCGCGGAAGCGCGCCTTGAGCACCTGGGCGCCCCGGTCGGCCGCCGGGGCGATGTAGTCGCCGATCGCGAAGGTCAGCACCACGAAGCCGGCGCCCAGCAGCAGGAGCGAGCGCAACGCCCGCCAGGGCCCCAGCCCGCTGGTGCGCAGGATGGTGTATTCCGAACTCTGCGCCAGCCGGGCCATCACGAAGATGGTGCCGATCAGCACCGTGATCGGCAGCAGCTCGTACAGATGACTCGGCACCAGCAGCGCGACATACGCCAGGGCCTGCGGTGCCCCGTAGCCGAGGCTGTCGGGCTGGCCGATGTCGCTGAGTTCGTCGACGAAGTCGAAGAAGAAGAAGAGCGCCAGGAAGCCGAACGTGACGAAGGCGACGGCCTTGAGCACCTCGGTGTAGATCAGTCGACGGATCGTTTTCACGCGCGGGTCACCCGGGTAAGGGGCGACGCGGCCGGTCGGCGCAGACGCAGCGCCCAGTTGTTGTTGCGCTTGAGCAGCCAGAGGCTGGCGAACAGCAGGATCCCGCCGTGCAACGCCAGCAGGAAGGCGCCCATGCCGATGCGGCCCGAGCCGACCCAGTTCTGCCCGAGGTTCAGCAGGTTGAAGTACACGACGAAGGCGAACAGGGCCAGCAGCAGATTGGCGCTGCGCCCCACCCGCGGGTTCACGTTCGACAGGGTCAGCGCCAGCAGCACGAAGTTGATGCCGGCGAACAGCAGGCCGATGCGCCACGCCAGCTCGCCCAGGTTCTGCGGCGACGGCTCCATCACCAGCTTCATGGTCGGCCGGGCGGGCAGCGGCGTCGCGTCGGAGGCCATGGCCACATCGCCGCCCACCTTCGTGCCGTAGCTGTCGAACTCGCTGATCTTCAGCGTCTTCTCGTCGAGCGAACGCTCGAGCCGCTGGCCGTTGCTCAGCATCAGGTAGCGGGTGTCACCCACGCTTTCGAGGCGTCCGCTGCGGGCCGACGTGATGATCTGCAGGTTGCGCTCGATCGAGGAGATGAACACGTTGGTGGCCGTCGCGGCGTCGGGCGTGTCCTTGTCGATGAAGAACACGCGGTTGCGGCTGGCGGATTCGCGGAACTCGCCGGGCGCGATGCGCTCCAGGTCGCCGCGGCGCTCGTACTGGGCGCGCATGCCCTGCGTCTGCGAATTGGCCCAGGGCCAGCCGACCAGGGCCAGCACGGCGATCAGCAGCAACACCGGCCAGGCGAAACGGAACAGGGGGTGGACGAAGTCGATCAGCCCGCGACCGCTGGAGAACCAGATCACCATCTCGCTGTCCCGGTACATGCGCGAGAGCGTGCCCACGATCGCGACGAAGAGGCTGAGGCTGAGGATGGTCGGCATGTAGCCGAGCACCGTGTAGGCCATCACGAGCAGCACGTCGGACGGGTTGACGCTGCCCTTGGAAGCAAGGCCGAGCGTGCGGATCAGCATCATGGTCATCACGATGGTGATCAGCACCACCAGCGTGGCTCCGAAGCTGCGCGACAGCTCCTTGCGCAAAGAGGAATGGAATAACATCGTCGAGCGAAAGAAAAGGATTATGGACTTTCAACTCAAGACCCTCAGCACCGCCCAGGCGGCCACCGACAAGACCGACGCGCTGATCGTGCTCGTCGCCGATGGTGCGAAGGCGGCGGCGCCTTCCAGGACCGATGCACTGGCCACCGCCCTCGAGGCGGTCCGCCAGGCCGGCGACCTGCCGGTCAAGGCCGGCAAGCTGCTCGCGTTGTACCGGCCGGCCGGCGTGACCGCGCCGCGCGTGCTGCTGGTCGGCGCGGGAGACGGCTCTGCCGGCGCGGTGCGCAATGCCGTCGGGGCCGCCATTCAGGCGGTGAAGGCGGTCGGGCCCAAGCGGGTCACGGTGCTGCTCGCGCCGGGCATGGATGCAGGGGCCGTGCGTGCCGCCGTGATCGCCGCGGCCGACGCGAGCTACGTCTACGCCACCACCAAGCCGAAGGTCGAGGCGCGCAGCATCCGCCAGCTGGTGATCGGCGTGGCCGACGCATCCGCGGTGAAGGCGGCGTTCGCCGAAGCCAGTGCCGCGGTGGCCGGCATCGAGCTGGCGAAGGAATGGGGCAACCGCCCTGCCAACCACTGCACGCCGACGCTGCTGGCGGGAGCCGCCCAGGCGCTCGGTGCCTTGCCGCGCATCCACTGCGAAGTGTTGGGTCCGAAGGAAGTCGCGAAGCTCGGCATGGGCTCCTTCGCGGCCGTGGCCCAGGGTTCGTCCGAACCGCTGCGTTTCATCGTGCTGCGCTACCAGGGCGCCGCGAAGGACCAGGCGCCGGTCGTGCTGGTCGGCAAGGGCATCACCTTCGACACCGGCGGCGTGTCGATGAAGCCCGCCGCCGAAATGGACGAGATGAAGTTCGACATGTGCGGCGCGGCCAGCGTGCTGGGCGTGTTCCGCGCGCTGGCTGAACTCAAGCCCGCGATCAACGTCGTCGGCCTGATCCCCGCGGCCGAGAACATGAACGACGGCAAGGCGCTCAAGCCGGGCGATGTCGTGACCAGCATGAGCGGCCAGACCATCGAAGTGCTCAACACCGATGCCGAGGGCCGCCTCATCCTGTGCGACGCGTTGACCTATGCCAAGCGCTTCGGCCCGGCCGCCGTCATCGACATCGCGACGCTGACCGGTGCCTGCGTGGTCGCCCTGGGCGGCGTGCGCAGCGGCCTGTTCTCCAGCAACGAGGCGCTCGCCACGGCGTTGAGCGCCGCTGGCGACCGCGCACAGGACCTGTGCTGGCGCCTGCCGCTGGACGACGAGTACGCCGAAGGTCTCAAGAGCAACTTCGCCGACGTGGCCAACATCGCAGGCCGCGCAGGCGGGGCCATCACGGCCGCCAAGTTCCTGCAGCGCTTCACCGCCGACTTCCCGTGGGCGCACCTCGACATCGCCGGGACGGCCTGGAAGAGCGGCAGCGCCAAGGGCTCGACCGGCCGGCCGGTGGGCCTGCTGCTGTCCTACCTGATGGCCCGGGCGGCAGAGGGCGCCAGGGCGCCGGCTGCACCGCGCAAGGCTTCTCGCAAGACACGCGCGACCCCTTGAGTCGGCCAGCGCATGACCGAGATCGACTTCCACTTCAACACGCCCGACAAGGTGAACTACGCCTGCCGGCTGCTGCGCAAGGCCGTGGCGGCGCGCGGCGCGCGGGTGGTGGTGGTCGGTGACGTGTCGACGATCGAGGCGATCGACGCGGCGCTGTGGCAGTTCTCGGCGGTCGACTTCATCGCGCATTGCCGCGCCAGTGCTGAGCCGTCGGTGCTGGCACGCTCGCCCGTGGTGCTGATGGACGGTGCCGATGCCGCGCTGCCGCACCAGCAGGTGCTGCTCAATCTCGATGCCCCGGTGCCGGGCGGTTTCGAGCGCTTCGAGCGCCTGATCGACATCGTGACCGACGACGAACTGGACCGCCGGGAGGCGCGCGCCCGCTGGCGGCACTACGCCGACCGTGGCTACGCCATCACCCGGCACCAGTTCCAGGGGGGCGCTTCGCGATGAATGCGCCGCGAACGCCGCCGCGCTTCGTGCCGACACTCACCACGGTGCTCGAGCCCCTGGTGCCGCTGGTGCCGAGCGAGCCGGCGGCGCCTGCGCAGACTGAAAGCGGCCCGGCGCCCGATGCTCCGGCCGCGGTGGAATCCGCGGACCCCTCGCCGCCGCCCATCGCAGCGGCCGTGTCCGACCTGCCGGACCTGCCGAACTTGCGCGATGCCATCGCGCTCGACCCCGCCACGCGCTTCGGCGAGATGGAGCGCTTCGCGCTGGAAGAGCAGTTGCTGCACCGGGTGATGCAGCGTGTCGACCTGCGGCTCGAGGAGCGTCTGAGCGATGTGGTCGCGGCGGCCGTGCAGGCCCAGCTCGACCAGATGGTGCCGCGTCTGCGCGATGAAATCGAGGACGTTCTTCGCACGCTGGTGACCGAGGCGTTGGCCCAGGAGCTGCATGAGAAACCCGGGTCCAACCCACCCGGGACAGGCGCTTCGTTCGGCTAAACTGCGCCCGGTTCGACGGCGCGAGGGGCTGAAAAACGAGGTCCGGCGCGGAAGTTGCTGTGCTGTCGTACCCGGTTCAAGAGACCGGTTTTTTACTCTATCCATCATGTTCTGGAGGTTCCCATGCAAATGAAATGGACTGCGGTCGCACTGGCTGCTCTCACGCTAGTGGCTTGCGGCAAGAAAGAAGAAGCCGCTGCACCCGCCGCTGCGCCGGCGCCCACGGCTGCGGCACCCGCTGCTGCACCTCCCGCCGAAATGCTGGTCGTCAAGATCGGTCACGTCGCCCCCACCAGCGGCGCCATCGCCCACCTGGGCAAGGACAACGAGCTCGGCGCCAAGATGGCCATCGAAGACCTGAACGCTAAGGGCCTGAAGATTGGTGACAAGACCGCCAAGTTCGAACTGCTGGCCGAAGACGACGCCGCCGATCCGAAGCAAGGCACGGCCGTCGCCCAGAAGCTGGTCGACAGCAAGGTCAACGGCGTGGTCGGTCACCTGAACTCGGGCACCACCATCCCCGCGTCCAAGCTGTACAGCGACGCCGGCATTCCGCAGATCTCGCCCTCGGCGACCAACCCCAAGTACACGCGTCAGGGCTTCAAGACCACGTTCCGCGTGGTGGCCGATGACACGCAACTGGGCGGCACCCTCGGCAAGTACGCCGTCGAAACGCTCAAGGGCAAGAACATCGCCGTCATCGACGACCGCACGGCCTACGGCCAGGGCGTTGCCGAAGAATTCGAGAAGGCCGCCAAGGCCGCCGGCGGCACGATCGTCGGCCACGAATTCACCACCGACAAGTCGACCGACTTCAATGCCATCCTGACCAAGCTCAAGGGCGCCAAGCCCGACGTGCTGTTCTTCGGCGGCATGGACGCCGTCGGCGGCCCGATGCTCAAGCAGGTCAAGCAACTCGGCATGAACGTCAAGTTCATGGGCGGCGACGGCCTGTGCACCGGCGAACTGGCCAAGCTGGCCGGCGATGCGATCGGTGAAGACATGGTTGTCTGCGCAGAAGCCGGCGGCGTGGACGGCGACTTCAAGGCGCCGCTGGATGCCTGGAAGACGAAGTTCAAGGAGAAGAACGGCGTCGACGTCCAGATCTACGCGCCGTACGTGTACGACGCCGTGAACGTGCTGGCCGCCGCGATGGTCAAGGCCGGTTCCGCCGAGCCCGAGAAGTACCTGCCGGAAATCAGCAAGATCGAATACAAGGGCCTGACCGGCCCGATCGCCTTCGACGAAAAGGGCGACATCAAGAACGGCGCCCTGACCCTGTACACGTACAAGGGTGGTGCACGCACGCAGATCGCCGTGGTGCGCTGAGCGACCGACTGAACACCGGCGGTTCGCCGCCGGTTCGGACCCAGGGGCCTTCGGGCCCCTTTTTCGTGGGCGCGGCATCTTCATCTTGGATGAATGAGGACGAAAAAAAGCCCCGGCAAGCGGGGCGTTCTTCCGAGGGCAGTGGAAATGCCCTCGCATCAGTCTGTTGGCGGAGCAGGCGTCCCCATATGCCACGTCCTAAGCGATCCCGAGGCATGCAGATTTCTCTCTCTGCCAGAGGGAAAGACCGGTAAAAAGCTGCGAAAACCATCCTTGACAATCCAGCGCAATGCGGCGCCTAATGTGGTAACGGTTACCACTAGGATGGACAGATGCCAAGGAAGGCGGTCGAGCTTGGAGCTTTGCAGGTCAGTCGGCTGAAGATGCCGGGGCGTCATGCCGTCGGCGGGGTGGCCGGCTTGCATCTGTGGATCAAAGCCACCGGCGCCAAGTCTTGGATCTTGCGCGTGCTCGTCGGGCCGGTGCGGAAAGACATCGGCCTTGGAGGCTTTCCTGATGTCACCCTTGCTGGTGCTCGCGATGCTGCGCGGCGTGCCCGCGACCAGATCGTGCAGGGCATCGATCCCGTCGAGCAGCGCAAGCAGGCAAGGGCGCTGCTGATGGCCGAGAACGCCACGGCCAAGACCTTCAGCCAGTGCGCAGAGGCTTTCATCGATGCCAAGGGCGACGAGTGGGACAACCCGAAGCACAGGCAGCAGTGGATCAACACGCTCAAGACCTACGCAGACCCGCACATCGGCGAACTGCTGGTGCGCGACATCACGCTGGCGCACATCCTTGAGGTGCTGCAGCCGATCTGGAAGACCAAGACCGAGACGGCCACGCGCGTGCGCGGCCGAATCGAGGCGGTGCTCGACTGGGCCACTGTGCGGGGCTACCGCCAGGGCGACAACCCGGCGCGATGGAAAGGCCACCTTGAGCAGTTGCTGCCTAAGCCCTCCAAGGTCTCGAAGGTCGAGCACCACGCCGCGGTGGCCCTGGACGACATGGCGGGCTTCTGGACTCGGCTCAAGGCGGCGAACGGGAACGGTGCCCGCGCCCTTGAACTGGCGATCCTGACCGCCGCGCGCTCGGGCGAGGTTCGCGGCGCACGCTGGCCTGAGTTCGACCTTGAGGCCAAGCTTTGGACCATTCCGGCCGACCGGATGAAGGGCAAACGCGAGCACCGTGTGCCGTTGTCGAAACAAGCAATCGAGTTGCTGAACGCCACGCCGCGCGTAGACGGGACTGACGTTGTTTTCCCCGGCGTGAAGGGCCAACCGTTGAGCGACATGAGCCTTCTCAAGGTGATGCGGACCATGGGCCTGGAACAGGTTCCGCATGGGTTCCGGTCGACCTTCCGAGATTGGGCGGCAGAGCGCACCAACTTCCCGCGCGACCTGGCCGAAATGGCACTCGCGCACGTTGTGGAGTCGAAGGTGGAAGCGGCCTACCGCCGCGGCGACATGTTCGCAAAGCGGCTACAGATGATGCAGGCGTGGGCCGATTTCATCGAGACGCCGGTCAAGAAGGGCAACGTCGTGCATATGGCCCGAACAGGATGAAAGCCGCGTCTCAGGGCGTAAATGTGTGGAGATCACACATTTGATCTGAGGCAAATCCAGGCGGCCGGAACGGTGGTGGAACACCAGACCGGCCTAACTCCCAAGGCAATCTCTACAAGGAACACTGCCATGAAAGCTCCCAGCATTATCCCTACGGCCGCGGCGCGCGACGCGGCAACTGTTCACGCTCACGGCGCCGAAATCGCCGACCTCACCATCTCCATCAACCCCGAGTGGACCTTCGTCGAGTACGTTGGAACCTGGGCGCAGCTCGTGGGCGAAGGGCTGATTTCAGATGGCGCCGAAAAGCCGATTGGCCGACGACGCGAAGAATGGAAGTCTGGAAGCTTTACGTATTGGCTGCGACGCACTCGCCCGGTTGACTTCAAGGGCAAACAAAAGGAGTCCCTGCGCAGTTCACCGACATCGTCACCAGCCTCCAAGGTGGGCAGGCCCCTCTGACGGTCTTTCTGCAGCAGGGTGGCCAGTTGAAGGACATGTTTGGCGGACTCGGCCCGGCCGCGCGCGCTCTGGGTGGCTACGTGGCCAGTCTGGTTTCGCCGTTCACGCTGGCGGCGGCTGGTATTGGTGTCCTGGCTTTCGCCTACTCCAAGGGCTCGCAGGAGTCGTCGGCGTACTCGAAGGCGCTGATTCTGACCGGCAATGCTGCTGGCACGACTGCGAACCAACTGAGCAACATGGCGGCATCGATCGCCAAGACGAACAGTTCACTCACGCGGGGAGGTGCAGCCGAAGCCCTGACGACGCTCGCGGAGACTGGTGCGATCGGCGTCGAGAACCTCGAGCGCTACGCCGCGGCTGCTGCCAACTTCGAAATCGTTGCCGGGCAGTCCGTCGAAAAGACGGCCGAGGCATTCAAGGATCTGCAGAAGGAGCCCCTCGATGCGGCGGTGAAGTTGGACTCGAAGATCCACTTCCTGACGGCTACCACTTACGAACACATCAAGTCCCTGCAGGATCAAGGCAAGGCATCGGAAGCAGCGCGCGCTGCACAAAACGCCTACGCTGACGCGCTTGAAGCTCGGTCCAAGCAGCTCAGCCAGAACCTTGGCTTCCTGGAAAACTCATGGCGAAGTGTGGGGAATACGGCCAAGGGCGCATGGGACGCGATGCTTGGCGTTGGTCGCTCGCAAACCGGCACTGAGCAACTGGCATCGCTCAAGCAGCAGCTTGCAGATCGCACCTCGCGCGGCCCCCTGAATGGCCTTCCTGGCGTTTCTGACGCCTTCGAAAAGGGCAACGCTGCTCTGCGCGCTCAGATCTCCTACATCGAGCGCGTCAATGACTCGCTCGGCAAACAAGCCACCGTGCAAGCCGCGTCTACCAAGCAAGTGCAGGCACGGGCAGAATGGGACAAAGAAGGCGAGAAGTTCCTTTCGAACCGACTGAAGCGAGAGCAGGAGATTGCAAAGGTGAGAGCGGCCGGCGTTGCCGCGGGCGCCTCTGAGTCGGACATCCAGGATCGAATCAAGAACATCAACGAGAAGTTCAAAGACCCGAAAGGCGCCGCGCCCAAGGCGTTCCAGGACGACGCTGCGACCAAGTTCCTGGAGACCCTTCGTCAGACCGAGTCGACGCTGAAGGACCAGCTTGCCGGCGAGCTGAAGATCACCGGCGAGCAGCGCGAACAGGTCAAGTTCCAGCAGCTCATTGCCGATCTGAAGGACAAGAAGATCCTGACGGCCGAGCAGAAGAGCCTGATGGCGAACAAGGATGCCATCGACGCCCAACTCGCCAAAAACGCGGCACTCTCGGGACAGATCAAGTTCGAAGAGAAGATCGCAGAGATCGTGAAGCAGTCAGGCGCAGACGCCGAAGCTCTGCGTCGCACGGTCGAGAGCATCGACGCTTCGATCGCGTCGGGCGCTTCTGGTCGTGCAGAGCAGTACGACCGCATGATCGACTCTCTGGGCCTAGGTGAGCAGGCCCGAAAGATGGTCGAGGCAGAGAAGTCGATCCGCAACGAGTTCCGCCGCTATCAGCTTCGTGTCGATGACGAGTTTGGCAAGAAGGACATGCTTGGGTCGGACGCCTACGCGGAGGCAACCGCCAAGATCAAGGCTTCCCTCGGCGATGCGCTGGCCACTCAGAAGAAGTACTACGCCGACGAGGCCGCTGCGCGGGCCGATTGGAAGCTTGGCGCGACTGCTGCTCTGGCTGATTATGCGAAGTACGTCGACGACGTCGCGGGCTCCACGGGCCGCACGCTCTCCGACTCGTTCAAGGGTGCGGAAGATGCCATCGTCAGCTTCGCCACCACTGGCAAGCTCAGCTTCAAGAGCCTCGCTGATTCGATCATTGCCAACATGGTTCGCATGGCTGTGCAGCAATCCATCACCGGGCCGCTCGCGAAGGGGTTTCTCGGCCTGCTTGGTGGCAGTGGGGTTAGCTCGGCCGCGCTCGGCGGCGCGAACACTGTCGGCGCTTTCGGTGGCGACGCACTTGGTGCGCTGATCTCGCTCGGAGGTCTCGACAAGCGCGCCGCTGGTGGTCCGGTCAGCAGTGGCACGCCATACCTGGTTGGCGAGAAGGGGCCGGAAGTTTTTGTGCCTGGCGCTTCAGGCGGCATCGTTCCGAATCACGCGCTCGGCGGCGGTGGGGCGCCCGTCAGCATCGTGATAAACACGACCGTCGGCGACGTGCCTACCTTGTCGATGGTGCGCGAGGCGCAGGCGGGCACCGAGCGACGCATCATGAACCAGCTGCGCCGCAGCCGCGGCTATGCGGGAGAGGCCACCTGACAATGGTCCAGGGCGATGACCTGGTCATCCGGGTGTCACCGCAGGGCTATGGCCAATCTCTGTACAGAGGACGCTGACTGTATTTGGGCAGTGGAGCTTCAACACCAACAGGCTCGGTCCTCGCGGCTTTCGGCTCAAACGTGATGATGGTGTGACTCGGGAAGACCAGCTTCAATTTCGCCTGAAGTGACGGCCCAGCCGCCTCAAGCGCGCACATGGCGTCGTCGACCAACTCGTAAACGATGTCGGTTGACCGCCTAAGCGTCATCGTCAGCATGTCGCCGATGGCTTTCTCTATCAGCTCACCTGGCAGTCTCGTGGCACCCGACTCCCCGACCGCCGCCGCAAGCGCCGGCTGGAACTGCTCACGATGGACCAGAGATCGCATGTTGATGTGGTCAATGCATCCATGAAACTTTGCATCCAGCACAGAAAACTCGAGTACCAAGTTTTGGGCCTCTGAGTCCAGCAAGAAAGTTAGCGACGGAATGTCCACTTGTGAGTGAGATGGCTTTAGTTCCAGCAGCGCACCGTTCTGTAAGTGCCGACCGGGCGATGACCGGTTCGCGAGCAGATGCTGGTCGTAAAAGTTCCGCAGCAACATGTACTGCCGTGCCAAGACGATCATCGCAGCATTGCAGGCTTCCACCTGTCGCTCCTCAACTGCCTTCGCGTGCTGCAGCTTGTTGAACAGAAAAGCCAAGTAGGCGCCGATGAAAGATGTCCCAAGGGTCACGACACCTGTGACTAGTAGCTCGATGCTCTTCGGTATTTCATCGGCCATAGATGGCTATCCTTCGTCTGTTGCTGGTGGTGCATCACGCTGGAGCAGTGCGATCGCCCCGCCCGCGAGCGCTCGCATGAAATCGATGCTGATGCTTAGCTCTTCCTTTTCGAAGGCGTAGCGCCAATCTTCGAACGTGTCGCGCACCGCTGCCAAACGCTCGAGGAACAAGAACAACGGCGTGTCTGCGGTGTGATTGCCGAGTTCACGTACAACCTGGGGAGGCAAGGCAACACAAAGCGTGTGCAGGTCATGTCCTCGGCTCGGATGGCCGTGGTGCAGCCAATGCAGCCCTTTCAATGCCAGTTCCGCAGCAAACGCATAGTTGACCACCTCAGGGTAGGCAAGCCAGACATCGAGGCGGTGCGGCAAATCGGTTCGGCTGGCATCTTCCGCCGCCTGGCAAAACTGGCTCGCCGCCTCGAGGATGCGATGGTCGAATGGGATTAACACCAACTCTTGAGGAGCGCCACTCTTGCGCTTGCCTCGTTTCTGCTCAGTCATTGTTGAAGCTTCTTCGCCCACTTGCCGGCCATAGCCATGGAAATTCCGCACGCCGCGAGGAGCCCGAGTCCGATCCAGCCGCTGGTCGTCTCGGGCACGAAGAGGCGCAACCACCACGGCAGCCCCGACATGATGTCCGGGGGCACCACGCCCGCGCGAGCTGAGATCCGCTCAATCTTGTGCCCCAGCTTGTCGAAGCGCCAACCGAGCACCGCCATCGCGGACGCCAAGGCAAACAGCGCACGTCCGCAAAAGCTGAACGCCCCCGGGTGTCTGAGGAGCAGGCCGAGAAGCCATTCGTTCACCGCCTCCAATGCCTTCATGTCACTCCTCGTTGTTGGAGCGCAGATCGTAGCGCCGGCCGCGGTGTGATCGCGAGGCTGATACCAAAGTCTGAGGCGCGGCGCAGCGGGGCTTTCATTGATTGCCACAGCCGGCCATAGCTTCGACCATCCGCATCCCTTCAAGGAGGTTGGATGGAGTACTTTGTGGAATGCGCTTCCTGCGGTGCGATGGTAGATAGGCGACGAGGCACCGCGGGAAGAACACCAAAGGTCTGTTCACGGCGCTGCGCAGGACTTTCGCGTTGGGCCTCTACTGGGGCTTGGCGGGCCTCCGTTCATCGCATGAAGACGTAGCCAGGTAGACCCCTGGTCACTACAGTGCGACCATGTGCAGCCACTACCAGGCCGAGAAGCGCCGGCACTTCTACGAAAAGCGCTTTGGGATTAGGTTACCGCCCGAGTGGGAGCCGCCCCCTGGTGGCAGCCACATCTATCCCACGCAGTTCGCGCCGATCATTCGCCGGCCACCGGAGACGCGCGCTGCTGGTGCCGGTCGACTACAGCCGTGGTGGCAAGCTGAAGCCAGATTGACAACCTTACGGCCGATGTTTGACAACCTTATGCCCCTGGCGCTTCGGCGCTGGGGGGATTATTTCAGCAGCCTGTTAGTCGAGGCCTTCATTTTTTGTCTACGGCGCCGATAGAGCATGTGCGAACTCCGCATCGAAGATGGCCTCGAGCCGTCTCCGCTGACTCTCTTTCCTTTTCCGATGCCTCTGTAGGAGGTTGGAGCTTTCCGATGAATTTCCTTCTCAACCTGCGCATAGGGACGCGTCTTGCCCTCGGTTTCGCGCTGGTGCTCATCCTGTTGGCATTGGTCTGCGCGATCGGCTGGCTCGGACTGACCAAGGTCGGTCAGTCGACGCACGCCATCCTGTCCCAGTCGTTGGTTAAGGAGCGACTGGCGACGGAATGGCTGACGAACGTGCGTGCGAACACGGTGGCCAGCTTCGCGATGGTGAAGGCCACGGATCCACAGGTCATCGCCTACTTCGGCAAAACCATCGCTGCCGGATCGGCACGCATCGGGCCCCTGCAGAAGCAAGTCGAGTCGATGCTGAGCACCCCTGAAGAAAAGGCGATGTATGCCGAGCTGGGGGTCGCGCGTGCAAACTTGATCGAAACGCTCGCCGCGATCAACAAACTGAAGGAGGGTGGGCAGTACGCGGAGGCGAACGCGCAGGTCGACACAAAATTCACCGAGGCGGTGGCCGGCTACAGCGGCGCGGTCGAGGCGATCGCCAACCACCAACGGGAAAAGATCGACACCGAAGCGGTTCGGATGGACAAGGAATACACATCGAGCCGCACGTTGCTTCTGGTGTGGTCCGGCATCGCCCTGGTGGTCGGTGTGCTCCTGGCTTGGCGCCTGACCATGGGCATCGTGCGTCCGCTGGGCCAGGCCGTCGCCGTCGCCGAGACCATCGCATCGGGAAATCTGAACGCGCACATCGTGTCTGAGGGCCGCGACGAGACCGGCCTGCTGATGCAGGCGCTGAAGGCGATGAACGACAGCCTGGCCAAGGTAGTGGGCGAGGTCCGCCACGGCACCGAGACCATCGCCACCGCGTCCGGCGAGATCGCATCCGGCAACCAGGACCTCTCCTCGCGTACCGAGGAGCAAGCCAGCTCGCTGGAGCAGACGGCCGCCTCGATGGAGGAACTCACCTCCACCGTCAAGCAGAACGCGGACAACGCACGCCAGGCCAACCAACTGGCAGCATCGGCATCCGAAGTGGCGGTGCGCGGCGGCACGGTGGTCAGCCAGGTGGTGAACACCATGGGCTCGATCAACACCTCGTCCAAGAAGATCGTGGACATCATCGCGGTCATCGACGGCATCGCCTTCCAGACCAACATCCTGGCGCTGAATGCCGCCGTGGAAGCGGCGCGTGCCGGCGAGCAGGGCCGCGGCTTTGCGGTCGTGGCGTCCGAAGTGCGCAGCCTGGCGCAGCGCTCGGCCGCGGCGGCCAAGGAAATCAAGATCCTGATCGATGACTCGGTCAGCAAGGTCGCGGCCGGCAGCCAGCAGGTCGAAGAAGCAGGCAAGACCATGGACGAGATCGTGGCGAGTGTTCGTCGTGTGACGGACATCATGGGCGAGATCAGTGCCGCAAGCCACGAGCAGACGCAGGGCATCGAGCAGATCAACCAGGCCATCACGCAGATGGACCAGGTCACGCAGCAGAACGCCGCGCTGGTGGAAGAGGCCGCTGCGGCCGCCGCCTCGCTGCAGGAGCAGGCCGGCAGCTTAGTGCAGGTGGTCAGCGTGTTCACCGTCGGCGCGGAGTCGGCCGGCCCCACGGTGGCGCGCGTGCGCGGTCGCGCATGAAGGTAAGGAAGTAGGTTGGGCTGGTGTTGTACTTGTCGATAGCCTTGAACCCGGCAGCCAGGGTAGTGAATCGCCCCGGCATTCGCGGAGGCTGTTTGGTTTAAGTCAGGCCGTCACCGAGATGGCCTGACTGGCGAGTTGCC
>NZ_JAOOPY010000030.1 GCF_025486315.1 Variovorax sp. N23
ATGGGCGAGATCGCCTCGGCCAGCCAGGAGCAGACCTCGGGCATCGAGCAGATCAACCAGGCCATCACGCAGATGGACCAGGTGACGCAGCAGAACGCGGCGCTGGTGGAAGAGGCCGCGGCGGCCGCCGCTTCGCTACAGGACCAGGCGGGCAGCCTGTCGCAATCCGTCAGTGTCTTCCGGCTGGCGCCGGCCGCTGTCTGAATTATTTGACGGCGATGCCTTCAACTTCCGCCCGCTCTGCCGATAACTTGACGTGGCTGCGGGTGGGTGCATTGCACGAAGCGATGCCGGGCGCGCGCCGAACGACTGTCCTCATGTCATTGACTCAGCAAGGTGGAGCGTTATGAATCTGCGAAATTTCAGGATCGGGGTGCGCCTGGGCGCGGGCTTCGCCATCATGTTGCTCATGATGGTTCTCATCGCGGGCGTCGGCGTGGTCCGGTTGAACGCGGGGGCCGACGCGACCGCCGTGATGATCGACGAGGCGCTCGTCAAGGAGCGTCTGGCCAACCAGTGGGCCAATCTCCTGGGTCCCAGCATCGTCCACTCCTTCGGGATGGCCAAGGCGACCGACAGCGAGAACGAAGCCTATTTCAAGAAGAGCCTGGGCGAGGGCGTGGCATCCATCAACCCGGTGCAGCAGAAGATGGAGAAGCTGCTGACCTCGCCGGAGGAGCGCAAGCTGTACCTTGCCGTGGCCGATGCGCGCAAGACGGTGCTGGCGCACCTGGGCACGATCAACCAGCTGAAGGCGGCCGGTGACCGCGAAGGCGCCGGCAAGCTCGCCGATACCCAGTACCAGGCCGCCCTGATGGTCTACAACAAGGCGGTTCTGGACATCGCCAGCGCCCAACGGACGCAGATCGATGCGATGGCCCAGGAAATCCGGCGGGATCACCGCAGCGGCCTCCTGATGCTGGGCGTCCTGTCGGCCCTGGCCGTGGTGATCGGCGCGCTGTGCGCCTGGCGGCTGACGGTCGGCATCGTGCAGCCGATGCGCGGCGCGGTCGAGCTGGCCGAGAAGGTGGCGTCGGGCGACCTGAGCAGCCACATCGCCTCCGGTTCGCGCGACGAGGTCGGGCAGCTGCTGACGGCGCTGCGCGGCATGAACGACAGCCTGGCCAAGGTGGTCGGCGAGGTCCGCCAGGGCACCGACACCATCGCCACCGCCTCCAGCCAGATCGCTTCGGGCAACCAGGACCTGTCGTCCCGCACCGAGCAGCAGGCCAGCTCGCTGGAACAGACGGCTGCCTCGATGGAAGAGCTGACCTCGACGGTCAAGCAGAACGCCGACAACGCGCGCCAGGCCAACCAGCTGGCTGCGTCCGCCTCCGAAGTGGCCGTGCGCGGCGGCAGCGTGGTCGGCCAGGTGGTCGACACGATGAGTGCGATCAACACCTCGAGCAAGAAGATCGTGGACATCATCGCGGTCATCGACGGCATCGCCTTCCAGACCAACATCCTGGCGCTGAACGCCGCGGTGGAAGCGGCGCGTGCGGGCGAGCAGGGCCGCGGCTTCGCGGTGGTGGCGTCGGAAGTGCGCAGCCTGGCGCAGCGCTCGGCCGCAGCGGCCAAGGAGATCAAGGTGCTCATCGACGACTCCGTCGGCAAGGTCGCTGCGGGCAGCCACCAGGTGGCCGAAGCGGGCCAGACGATGGAGGAGATCGTGGCCAGCGTGAAGCGCGTGACCGACATCATGGGCGAGATCATGTCCGCCAGCCAGGAACAGACCACGGGTATCGAGCAGATCAACCAGGCCATCACGCAGATGGACCAGGTCACGCAGCAGAACGCGGCGCTGGTGGAAGAGGCTGCGGCGGCCGCCGCTTCGCTGCAGGACCAGGCGGGCAGCCTGTCGCAGGTCGTCGGCGTCTTCCAGCTCGACGGCACGCACCGCGCCCGCAGCTGATCCCTATCGCACCGTATCCATTCCGAGAGACAAATTTCATGCGCGTCAACCTCCCCGTCACCGCCGTCGAATACCTGCTGCCCCCGGGCGTTGCACTGGTATCCCGCACGGACCTCAAAGGCCGCATCACCTACGTGAATCCGGCCTTCGTGGAAGCCAGCGGCTTCTCGGTCGACGCCCTGATGGGCAAGGCCCACAACATCGTGCGGCACCCCGACATGCCGCCGGAGGCCTTCGCCGACCTGTGGAGCACGCTCGACGAAGGGCTGCCCTGGACCGGCGTGATCAAGAACCGCCGCTCGAACGGTGACTTCTACTGGGTGCACGCCAGCGTCACCCCCATCCGCCGCAACGGCACGACCGTGGGCTACATGTCGGTGCGCAGCCGACCGGAGCGCGCGCAGGTCGAGGCTGCCGAGCTGCTGTATCGCAAGATTCGCGAAGGCGCCGGCCAGAAGCTCATGCTGCGCCACGGCGACGTGCTGCGGCCGGTCTGGGTGCAGCCGCTGGCCGCGCTGCGCCGCGTGCCGGTGCGTCATCGCCTGTGGGCGGCCACGGCCATGGCGGCCTTCTTCACGCTGGCCTTCGGTGCGGCGGGCTGGTGGTCGCTGTCGGCTGCAGCGGGGGGGGCGGGTGCGTGGCCGACGATCATCGCGACCTTCTCGGTCGCCTCCGCGCTGGGCTGGGCCGGACTGGGCTTCTTCCTGGACCGCACGGTGTTCGGACCGCTCGACGATGCGGTCGAGGTGGCCCGCACGATCGCCGGCGGCGTGCTGGTGAAGTTCGCGATCCATCCCGAGGACGAGACCAAGGACCTGCTGACCGCGCTCAACCAGATGAGCGCCAACCTGTACGGCATCGTCGCCGACGTCAGCGCCAGTGCCTACGGCGTGACCTCGGCGTCGAGCCAGATCGCCTCGGGCAACCAGGACCTGTCGTCCCGCACCGAGCAGCAGGCCAGCTCGCTGGAGCAGACGGCCGCCTCGATGGAAGAGCTGACCTCGACCGTCAAGCAGAACGCCGACAACGCGCGCCAGGCGAATCAGCTGGCGGTCTCGGCGTCGGAAGTGGCCGTGCGCGGCGGCAGCGTGGTGACCCAGGTGGTGGACACCATGGGGTCGATCAATGCGTCGAGCAAGAAGATCGTCGACATCATCGGCGTGATCGACAGCATTGCGTTCCAGACCAACATCCTGGCCCTGAACGCGGCCGTGGAGGCCGCGCGCGCCGGTGAACAGGGCCGTGGCTTCGCCGTGGTGGCCGCCGAAGTGCGCAGCCTGGCGCAGCGCTCGGCGGCAGCCGCCAAGGAGATCAAGGCGCTCATCGACGACTCGGTGCACAAGGTCGAAGCCGGCAGCGCGCTGGTGAGCGAGGCCGGCCAGACGATGGAGGAAATCGTGGCCAGCGTGCGCCGCGTGACCGACATCATGGGCGAGATCACGGTGGCCAGCCAGGAGCAGACCCAGGGCATCGAACAGGTCAACCAGGCCATCACGCAGATGGACCATGTCACGCAGCAGAACGCGGCGCTGGTCGAGGAGTCGGCCGCCGCAGCGACCGCCCTGAACGTGCAGGCGGGCGGCCTGGTGGAGGCGGTGTACGTCTTCAACCTCGACGCGCCGGCATCCAAGCCCGCCGCTGCGCGCGGGGGCGCTCGCCGAGGCCCGCCGGCCGCACCCCGCGTTTCCGCCCGCCCCACGCGTCGGCCGGCCATCGCCGAATGACCCACCCACCCGAGTGAACTGATTCTTTTCAAGAGAGGCGCATCCCATGCTCACGAAATCGACCCCCACCTCCAAGCCGGCCGACATGGCAGGCGCCAGCCGCGCTGCGGACAAGCCGCTCGAGTTCCTTTCGTTCACGCTCGGTGACGAGGAATACGGCATCGACATCCAGAAGGTGCAGGAACTGCGCGGCTACGACGCCGTGACCCGCATCGCCAACGCGCCGGCTTACATCAAGGGCGTCGTGAACCTGCGCGGGATCATCGTGCCGATCATCGACATGCGCATCAAGTTCGACCTGGGCGAGCCGAGCTACGACCAGTTCACCGTGGTGATCGTGCTGAACATCGGCGGCCGCGTGGTGGGCATGGTGGTCGACAGCGTGTCGGACGTGATCACGCTGAGCGCCGATCAGATCAAGCCGGCCCCCGAAATGGGTTCGACCCTGGACACCGACTACCTGATCGGTCTGGGCACGCTGGACGAGCGGATGCTGATCCTGGTGGACATCGACCGCCTGATGTCCAGCGAGGAAATGGGCCTGGTCGAAGCCGCCGCCGCCTGAGGCGAACCGTGCATTCCTTCGGCCATCGGACCCACCAGAAAGACCGGCCCTGCACCATGAAGTCTCTTCGCAATCTCCGCATCGGGACGCGGCTCGCCCTCGGCTTCGCGATCGTGCTCGGATTGACCGTGGTGGCCGCGGCCTTCTCGCTCGTCAGCGCCGTTCGCAACGCAGAGGCCACGCGGCTCATGATGCAGAGCCCGCTCGCCAAGGAGCGGCTCATCTCCGACTGGTACGTGCTGACCTATTCGGCCATCGCGCGCACTGCCATGATCTCCCGCACCACGGACGAGACCCTGCCGGTGGTCTTCAAGCAGGTCATCGCCGACAGCGTGACGAAGGGCAGCGAGACCATCAAGAAGGTCGAAGCGCTGCTGGTCAGCGACGACGAGAAGGCCGCGTTCAAGGACATCGTGGCCAGGCGTGCCAAGTACCAGGCCGCCAAGGACCTGGTGACGAAGGCCAAGGCCGGTGGCGGCGACACCTCGGAAGCCGCCCGCGTCTTCGACGAGACTTTCATGCCGGCCGCCAAGGCCTACGAGAGCGGCGTGCTCGCGCTGCTGGCGATGGAGCGCAAGGCGATCGACGAGATGAGCCAGGCCATCGACGATGCCAATTCGCGCAGCCTGCAACTGGGCGTGCTGCTGACCGTGCTCACGCTGCTGGCGGGTGCCGGTTTCGCCTTCTTCATCTCGCGCAGCATCACGCGCCCGCTGCGCCAGGCGGTGGACGTGGCCGAGACGGTGGCGGCCGGCGACCTGAGTTCGCGCATCGAGGTGCAGTCCATCGATGAGACGGGGCAGTTGATGCAGGCCCTGAAACACATGAACGACAGCCTGGCCAAGGTGGTCGGCGAAGTTCGCCAGGGCACCGACACCATCGCGACGGCCTCCAGCCAGATCGCCTCGGGCAACCAGGACCTGTCGTCCCGCACCGAACAGCAGGCCAGCTCACTGGAACAGACGGCTGTCTCGATGGAAGAGCTGACCTCGACGGTCAAGCAGAACGCCGACAACGCGCGCCAGGCGAACCAGCTGGCTGCGTCCGCCTCCGAAGTGGCCGTGCGCGGCGGCAGCGTGGTCGGCCCAGGTGGTCGACACCATGAGCGCGATCAACACCTCGAGCAAGAAGATCGTGGACATCACGCGGTCATCGACGGCATCGCCTTCCAGACCAACATCCTGGCGCTGAACGCCGCGGTCGAAGCGGCGCGTGCCGGCGAGCAGGGCCGCGGCTTCGCGGTGGTCGCCTCCGAAGTGCGCAGCCTGGCGCAGCGCTCGGCGGCCGCCGCGAAAGAGATCAAGGGCCTGATCGACGACTCGGTCAGCAAGGTCGAGGCGGGCAGCCACCAGGTGGCCGAAGCGGGCCAGACGATGGACGAGATCGTGGCGAGCGTGCGCCGGGTGACGGACATCATGGGCGAGATCAGCGCGGCGAGCCACGAGCAGACCCAGGGCATCGAACAGATCAACCAGGCCATCACGCAGATGGACCAGGTCACGCAGCAAAACGCGGCACTGGTGGAAGAGGCCGCGGCGGCCGCCGCCTCGCTGCAGGAGCAGGCGGGCAGCCTGTCGCAGGTCGTCGGCGTGTTCAAGCTCGGCGTCGACCCGACGGGCCGTACGCCCCCAAGCACCGGCCGCATCCATATCGCCCGCCCTTCTTCCCGACCTGCCAAGTCCGCCCGGGTGCTGCCTGCGCCGCGTGCTGCCGCCGCACCCCGTGAACTGGCCACCACTGCCGCCGGCGATGGGTGGGAAACCTTCTGACCTTTCATACGCATTCGCACCGAGCCCCCTTTCCGGAGTCATGAGCATGTTCTTGAGCAACGTTTCCATCGGCAAGCGGCTGGCCCTCGTGGTCGGCCTCATCCTTGCGCTGTCCCTCGCAAGCAGCGTGCTTGCCGTGATGAAACTGCGGCAGTTGGGGCAGGAAATCAATCTGATGGTCGAGCAGAACATCAAGATCGAACGTGCCGGCTCCGACTGGCTGCGCTACGTGACCGCCGGCGTGCAGCGTGCCGCGGCGATCGCCAAGAGCAGCGACGCCAGCCTGATCGACTACTTCGCGCCCGCCAGCGCCCAGAACATCAAGGAAACCACCGAGCTGCAGAAGTTTCTCGAGTCCCGCATGGACACCCCGCAGCGGCGCCAGATCTACGAAAAGATCGGTGAACTGCGCAAAGCCTACCTGGCGGCCCGAGAAGAAGTGAGCAAGGCAAAGCTCGCGGGCGGCGCGGAGGAGGCCAACAAGATCTTCACCCAACGCTTCGAGCCCGCTTCGCAGGGTTATCTGGTCGGCGTGCAGCAACTGGTGGACGGCGAACGCGCCGAGCTCGATGCCGCGGCGCAACGCAGCGACGAGATGCGCGCCAACACCAGCATGATGCTGGTGATCTGCAGCGCGCTGTCGCTGGTGATGGGCATCGTGCTCGCCTGGATGCTGGTGCGAAGCATCACCCATCCGCTGCGACATGCCGTGGCCGTGGCCGAGGCCGTGGCCGCCGGCGACCTGACCAGCCGCATCGACGTGACGAGCACGGACGAGACCGGCCAACTGATGCTGGCGCTGCGCGGCATGAACGACAGCCTGGCCAAGGTGGTCGGCGAAGTTCGCCAGGGCACCGACACCATCGCCACCGCCTCCAGCGAGATCGCCTCGGGCAACCAGGACCTGTCGTCCCGCACCGAGCAGCAGGCCAGCTCGCTGGAGCAGACCGCGGCGTCGATGGAAGAGCTGACCTCGACGGTCAAGCAGAA
>NZ_JAOOPY010000031.1 GCF_025486315.1 Variovorax sp. N23
ATCACTTGCGCGTCAAATTCGTCAAAGCCGCGACTACGACTACGGGATGACCTGTGAGCTCCGCGAGGCCCTCTCAGTGCGAGTGGTCGGCATACTTGAGTGCCGAAGGCGTTTCCACACAGCCTCGGCCGCATCCTGCCACACCTGCACCAAAGCCATCGGGCCCAAAGCAGACCTAGCTCAACTCTATTTTCGCGACGCGAGAAGCGTGCCGTCCGCCTTCGAACACGCCGTCAAGGAAGGCATCCGCTATGTCGATTGCGGTACCCGCGCCGATGACTCTCGCGCCGAGGCAAAGGACATTGGTATCGTTGTGCTGCCGTGACATACGTGCGCTCAGCGGCTCGCTGCACACGACGGCGCGGACGGCTGCGTGCCGATTTGCAGCAATCGACATTCCCACGCCAGTTCCACACACAAGGACCGCACGCTCAATCTCGTTGGACTCAATGGCGCGGCCAACTGCATGTGCGAAATCGGGGTAGTCGCAAGAGGCGCTCGCGTCAGTTCCGAAATCTCGCACAGCGATGCCGCGACCTTGCAGTTCCGCGACGAGGGCGCGTTTCAACTCCAGGCCGGCATGGTCAGACGCGACGCCTAATTGCTTCGTCATGTTGTTTCTCATAAGGCAAACCAATGTTTGCTACTGGCCGACTGTAGCCTGTCGTCCGCTCGGCACTATGAGCCCAACCAGGTCGTTCGGCTGCGCGGAGAATTCGCACCAGCGCCAGGCCAGGCCAGGCCAGGCCAGGCCAGGCCAGGCCAGCATGGGAGTGGAATGTAACAATCATGAAACTTCCGAACTGCTGGGGACATTCTCATCCGCGCGATCTCTCCTAATTTTTCATGCTTCCGGGAACGGTGCATTCCATTCGCGCTGATTTTCATGTTCTGGCTCATGGCCGCACCGCCGGTGCTGGCCGTCACTGCCCACGATGGCATCGATGAGCCCTTCAGGCTCGGCAACAGCGTCGAAGTCCTGCGCGACACCGAGTCGCAATGGAGCACCGAAGACGTGCTAGCGGGCCGGCATGACGCGGCGTTCGTCCCGGCCGGCCCCGGTCCGCTCGGATGCACGAATGGCACCGTGTGCTGGGTCCGGTTTTCGATCGCGCGGACCCTGGACGCGCCCTCGCTTTGGTGGTTGCGCATCCGGGCGCTCCGGCCCGGCGAGGTGGCTCTCTATGAGCCGACGACGACGCCGGGCCGCGCGCAGGCGGCTCAGGTCGGGCGGCAGTTTCCACTCAGTTGGCGCTTCGTCAGCACCGACCTGTTCTTCGAGTTGCAGCAGCCGCAGCCCTGGGCCAGCTACTACCTGCGATTGGCCGACACGCCGCACGCGGACGGCTTCTCGCTCTGGCAGCCTCGCGGCTTCGAGCGTCAGCAGCGCCAACTGGCGACCTATCTGAACACAAGCATGGGCGTGGCCTTCGCGCTCATGATGATCAACCTGGTGTTCTGGCGCTGGCTGCGCGATGCGCTGTTCCTGCACTTTGCCTTAGTGATGTTCGTCGCGGTGCTGCTGCACGCCTGGCAAACGGTGCCTGCGCTGACGATCGACGAGCAGATGGGCGACCTGAACCTGCGCGGCGCCCTGCAATGCCTGCTGCAGGCCGCGACCGCGCTGTTCACCGCGCGTCTCTTCGACTACCGGGTTCATGCGCCCTGGGCGGCCCGCACGGCGAAGGCCTACGCGGTTTTCAACCTGCTGGCCGGCGCGGTCTCGCTGGCCGGCCACTACGCGGCGATCGAACCCTGGACCGCGATGCTGGAACTACTGTCGCTTTCCGCCGCCATGGGCCTCGCGGGCTGGCTGCTGTTCGTCAAGCGCCAGCCCCAATACGTCTGGCCTGCGGCGCTGATGTCGGCGCTGTCGTTCTCGAGCGTGCTCGGCCGGCTGCAGTGGCTCGGGTGGATGCAGTTGGGTGCCGACGTCCCGCTGGGTGCGTCGTGGGCCGCCGCGCGCCTGTTCTACATGCTGCTGCTGGCGATCATCGTGGCCGATCGCACGCGCCGTGCCGAACTCGAAGTGCGAAACGCGCGCCGCCGCGCCCTCGACGATGCGCTGCGGGTCGAGCGCGAGCTGGAAGCCAGAATCACCCAGCGCACGCACGAACTCGGCGCGAGCAATGCCCGGCTGGCCGATGAAGTCGAACGCCGCAGCGACGCGGAAGCCAGCCTGCAGGTGGCGCTGCAGTCCGAAAGAAAGGCGCTGGGCCAGCAGCGGCAGTTCGTCGCGCTGGTGTCGCATGAATTCCGCAATCCACTCGCGGTGATCGATGCCGCCGCGCAGTCGATCGGCCTGCCCGGTGTCGAGACGCAGCCGCGCGCCGTCAAGATCCGCCGCGCCGTGCACCGGCTGGCACTGCTGGTCGACAACTGCCTGGCCGAAGAGCGCTTGCACGCCGATCGCCTCAAGCTGCGTATCGAGTCGCTCGACCTGTGCGTGCTGATCGAAGGATTGATCGAGCCCCTTGGTCCGGCCGACCGTGGGCGCCTGGCGCTGAACCTACAGGCCGGCGCGGCGCCGGTGTACGGCGACCCGGCCCTGCTCGACATCGCGCTGCACAACCTGGTGCAGAACGCGATCAAGTACTCGCCGCCGGAGCGCGAAGTGCGCATCACGCTGCGGATCCTCGGCCGCGAGGCCTGCATCGACGTCGAGGACCACGGCGAAGGCATCCGGCCCGAGGACCAGCCGCGCATCTTTGAACGCTTCTTCCGTGGAACGACCTCGACCAAGGCGAGCGGCACCGGCCTCGGACTGTTCCTGTGCGATGAGATAGCGCGCAGGCATGGAGGTGCCGTCGAGTTGCTGCGCTCCGATGCCCGGGGCTCGACGTTTCGCCTCCGAATTCCTTTGCAAGCTAACCCATGATGACCATCGAATCGACCCTCCCTCTGCGCGTCTACCTGGTGGAGGACGATGAGGATTTGCGCGAGGAAATGGTGCTGCATCTGGCCCGCGCCGGCTTCGAGGTCCAGGGCCTGGCCGACGCACCGGCCTTCTACAAGGCGCACGCGCTTGCCCGCTGCGACGTTGCCGTGCTCGACATCGGACTCGAGGGCGAGAACGGCCTGTCGATTGCCGCGCAGCTGCGCGCCTCGGGGCCCTTTGGTGTCGTCATGGCCAGCGCCCGGGGCGCGGTGCAAGACCGCATCGACGCGCTGCAGCAGGGCGCCGACGTCTACATGGTCAAGCCGATCCACATCGAGGAGTTGGTGGCGACGATCCGGATGCTCGGCAGCCGCGTGCGCGCCGTGGCGCCACCGTTGAATCCACCCGCGGCAGCGCCGGGCTGGCTGCTGAAGGAAGGCGACTGGTTGCTGTGCGACCCGGCCGGCCGGCAGTTGAAGCTCACCACCATCGAACGTGCTTTCACGGCGCAGCTGTTCCAGGCCGAAGGCGCCGTCGTAAGCCGCGACCAACTGATCGAGAGCATCGGCGGCAACCCGCAGGAATTTGATCCCAAGCGGCTTGACGTGGTCGCCAGCCGGCTACGTCGCAAGGCCGGTCAGGCGGGCCTGTCGCTCCCGCTGCACACGGTGCGGGGCGAGGGATTCCAGTTCGTGCGCCCGGGCCGCAAGGAGCCCGATGAAAGTTTCTGACACTTTCTGAAAGGAACCGATGTTGACGCGATCCGCCTGATTGCTGACAGTCGCCGGGCCTGCATCTGGATGTCACTTGTGTTTCTCGATGCGTTCGAGAGCTTTTCATAACCAGGTGGAGTCGATTGCAGTGAACAGGTCTTATCGGTTGGTGTGGAATGGCGCGCTGGGCGCCTGGGTTGCGGTGTCGGAGGTGGCGCGCAAAGGCGGAAAAAGCAGCCCGCGCGGGTTGGTTGTCGCGGCCGTGGCGGCCGTGGCCCTCATGAGCGGAACCGCGAACGCGGCTGACATCGTCTTCAAGGGCCTGAATGTGATTCAGCCCATGAACGCCGCGTCGAATTGGGTAGGGGGCGTGCGCCCCGACCTGGGCGACCGCGGCGTGGTGTCTGGCACGGCGACTTCGATCAACACGGGCGGCATTTCGCTCGGTGCCCTTTGGATCACGAGCGGCGCGGCGGTGATCCGCTTCAGCCAGATCGGTTCCCCGATCTCGTTGGCCGGCCTTGACGGCGTTGGCATTCAGTCGGACTCCGCCACTCAGATTCTTCTTCCCACAAGAATCAACCTTCTCGGTGATCTCTCCTTCCGGGCAAGCAATACGGCAGGAGGGGGCTTCACTTTCCCGACCATCAACGGTGGGCTGACTTCAGGCATCTACCTGGGAAACCATACGCTGACGCTCGATCCGGTCAACGCGGCGAATGTCATGCGGGGACTCGAAAGCGTCGGCGTCTTCGGCACCGGGAACGTCATCAAGACCGGCGCGGGGACGTTCAGCTGGTACAGCGCACCCGACAACCCCGGTTATCGCACCTCGATGCTGCAATACACCGGCTACACCGACATCCGCGAGGGCACCTTTGCTCTCACCGGTATCTCCAGCCTGCTGAACTCCAGCCGCGTGAACGTCAACGGCACGCTCGACATCTCGGGCACGGCCGACGGGCGCTATGACACCATGGGCACGCCCGGCGGCAGCAGCCTGCGTAACCTGACCGGCGCCGGGCAGATCGTGTTGGGGGCGCGCAACCTGCACCTCGCGGCCGGGCAGAGCGACTTTGCCGGCACCGTCAGCGGCACCGGCGCGCTCGTCGTCGAAGGCGGCGAGGCTACGCTGCGCGGTGCCAGCAGCTACAGCGGCGGCACGCAGCTCAAGAGCGGTCGCCTCAACGTCGGGCACAATCAGGCCCTGGGCACGGGCGAGTTGGCCATGGGCGACGGCACTATCCTCGGCTTCGTCACCGACGGCTTGACCCTCGCCAACAACATCCGGCTCACGGGCACGCAGGACCCGGTGATCGACACCGGCGCGTTCAACGAAACGCTGTCCGGCGTCATCAGCGGCACCGGCTTCTTGACCAAGGAGGGCGTCGGCGAGTTGACCTTGAGCGGTGCCAACGTCTACACGGGTGCCACGAACGTCGCTGCAGGCACCGTGCGCGCGGGCACCGCCAACACCTTCAGCGCGGCCTCGGCGCACACGGTGGCCGCGGGCGCGGTGCTTGACCTCGCCGGTCACAATCAGACCATCGCGGCGATGACCAACGGCGGCACCGTGTCGTTGCCGGGCGGCACGGCCCGCACAACCCTGACAGTGAACGGTCCCTGGGTCGGACAAGGCGGTACGCTGAACGTGGCCCTTGCGTCGGGCAGCGGGGGCGTCGTCTCGGACCGGCTGGTGCTCAACGGCGCAACGGCTACGGCCAGCGGTCGCGCCACGGTGCAGGTCGGCAATCAAGGGGTCCTGGGCGCGATGACTACGGGCAACGGCATCGAGGTCGTGAGCGCGCTGAACGGTGCCACCACCACGGCGCAGACCGCGAAGGACGCCTTCAGCCTCGCGGGCGGGCGCATCGATGCCGGCGCCTTTGAATACCGCCTCTACGCGGCCGACGTCGATGGCACCGGCGAAAACTGGTATCTGCGTTCGGCGACGGGCGCTGTGGCCCCTGCCGTCCCGGGAACCCCGCCCCTCACCGTCCCAGTGCCGACCTACCGGCCCGAAGTTCCGCAGTTCGCCGCGTTGCCCGAGCAACTGCGCCAGGGCAACTTCGTGATGCTCAGCAACCTGCACCAGCGTGTGGGCGATGAGTCGGGCGCCGGTGCGCAGCGCCAGGCCTGGGGACGCATCATCAGCACCGACCGCACCGTGAGCCAGACGGGTGCCGTGAGCCCGAACAGCGAAGGCCGCCTGAACGGCTTCCAGGCCGGGACCGACCTGTGGGTCAATCCAAACTGGCACACGGGCGTCTACGTCGGCCAGCTCGACGGCAACATGAGCGTTACCGGCTTCGCGCGCGGCGTCGCCAACCTCGCGGTGGGCAGCAACGACCTGCGCAGCCAGTACTTCGGCGCTTACGCGACCTGGCGCAACGGAGGCGGCTTCTATGCCGACACGGTGCTGCAGGGCGGTCGCCACCGCTACGACGTGTCTCCGCAGCTCGCGCTGGCGAGCCATGGCAAGGGCGACAGCCTGCTCGCCTCGGTCGAGGTTGGGCAAAGCTTCCAGATCGCTCCGGGCTGGGCTCTCGAACCGCAGCTGCAGTTGATGCACCAGCAGGTCGATCTCGACGATGTCGCCATCGCCAGCGCCACGGTGCAGCAGAACAACTACAACGGCTGGATCGCACGCGTCGGCCTGCGCCTGAAGGGCGACATGACTACCGCCGCCGGTGTGCTGCAGCCCTACGGCCGGCTGAACGTCTACAGCAGCAGTAAGGGCACCGACGTCTCGCGCTTCATCGGCCCGGGCGGCTTCGCCGACATCGCCACCAGCACCGGCGGCACCAGCACGGAGTTGGCCGCGGGCGCGACGCTGGCACTGTCGAATATCACCAGCCTCTACGGCGAACTCGGCAAGCTCTGGGCCTCGGGCGGTGGCGCACGCGCCAGCAGTGGGATCAACGCCAGTGTCGGGATGAAGGTGCGCTGGTAGACCCGTTGCCGATCACGGGCGGTCGCGCGGTCTGGGCTGCTCCAAGACGTGCCTTGAGGCGGCTCGATTGGGCGACCCACGGGAAGGTCCGGTCTTGGCCGAGGCTGTGTGGAAACGCTTTCGGCGCTCCAGTAGCCGAGCATTGCGTTGCGAGGGCCACCGCTAGCTTCGCAGGCCATCCAGTAGCCGTTGGCGGGCACGAACGGATTTGAAGCCAGCGG
>NZ_JAOOPY010000032.1 GCF_025486315.1 Variovorax sp. N23
TCTCGGTGCTCAACGAAGCCGGCGTGCCCGACACCACGGAAAACGCACAGCGCATCGTCAAGGTGATTGCCGACGATGTGCTGTGATTCCCGCCTGCTTCCGACGCTCGCGGCCTCGATGCTGGCCTGGGCCGCGGCGGGCTGCACGCCCATGGGCCAGGTCGAGCGTGCCGCGCTGGAGACGATCACGCCCTACAAGGTCGAGGTCGTCCAGGGCAACTTCGTCAGCAAGGACCAGATCGACCAGCTGCGCGCCGGCATGTCTCGCCAGCAGGTGCGGGAGATCCTCGGCACGCCGCTGCTGACGGACGTCTTCCATGCACAGCGCTGGGACTATGTGTTCACGATCGAACGGCAGCCGTTGGCACCGCAGCGCCGGCGCATGACGGTGTTCTTCGACGACGACCGGTTCACCCGTTTGGAAGGCGACGCGATGCCGAGCGAGCAGGAGTTCGTCGCCGGTCTGAGCAAGCCCCGGCGAAACCCGAGGCAGGTGCCGCTGCAGGCATCGGAAGAACAGCTGCTCGCCGCGCAACGCGACCCAACGGAGGCGCCCCCCTCGACGCGCACCGCGCCCGACCCGGCGCCGACGCGCTATCCCCCGCTCGAGCCGTGAAGCGGCTCCCCTCACCCCTGTCCGAATCCCGCCGAATGAAGCTCCCGCTCCTTGCCACTTCCCTGCTGCGCGCAGCCTGGGCCGCGCCCCTGTTCATGCTCCTGGCGGCATGCTCGGGGACGGGCGGCCCGCGGCCGGCAGAGCTGCCGCCGGACCCCGCACTGCTGCGCCTGCAGCAGTCCTGGGTCGCCCATCCGCCCGCCACGGCCTTCCCGCTGCACGCCACGGTCAGTGACCACCAGGTCACGCTCGCGGGCGCCGACGGCCTGGTCATGGCAATCGACGCCCGGTCCGGTCGAGAACTCTGGCGCGCCCAGGCCGGCGCGCCCGTCGAGGTGGGCGCGGGCAGCGACGGTTCGGTCACCGCGGTCGTGACGAAGGACAACCAGCTCGCCGTGCTGCACGACGGCAAGCTGGCATGGACAGGCCGCCTGGACGCGCGCGCGTTCACGCCCCCCCTGGTGGCCGGACGCAGGGTGTTCGTTCATACGGCGGACCGGACCATCAGCGCGTGGGATGCGCAGACCGGACAACGGCTCTGGTCGCGCTCCCGCGTCGGCGACCGCCTGGTACTGAACCATCCGGGTGTGCTGATCGCCGTCCGCGACACCGTCGTCACCAACCTGGGCGCACGCCTGGTCGGCCTGGCGCCCGGCGACGGAACGCTGCGCTGGGAGGCGCCCATTGCCACGTCCCGCGGCGTGACCGAGGTGGAGAACATGATCGACCTCACCGGCAGCGCGAGCCGTGTGGGCGACAGCGTCTGTGCACGCGCCTACGCGGCGACGATCGGCTGTGTGCAGGCTGCGCGTGGCCAGCTGATCTGGCGCAAGACGGCCCGCGGCGCGGAGGGCCTGGCCGGCGATGCCGATGCCGATGCCGTCTACGGCAGCGAATCCGATGGCGCGCTGGTGGCCTGGCGCCGCGCCGACGGCGAGCCTGCATGGCGCTCGGGGCAGCTCATGCACCGGCAATTGTTGGCGCCGGTGATCTCCGGCGAGGCCCTGGTCGTGGCAGAGCGCAGCGGCACGCTGCACCTGGCCTCCCGCCGCGACGGGTCCCTGCTCGGCCGGACAACGCCCGACGGGACAACCATCGAGACCGCGCCGGTGCTCGCCGGCAACACGCTGGTCGTGGCCACGCGCAAAGGCGTGTACGGCTACCGGGCGGCCGAGTGATGGCGACGACACCCACCTCCTCGCGACGCGCCACCGCAGCGTCGTGCGCAGCGCTTGCGGCGACTGCATGGCTCGTCGCCGGCTGCTCGACCACCAAGGTCGACGAGACGGCCAACTGGAGCCCCAACAAGATCTACAGCGA
>NZ_JAOOPY010000033.1 GCF_025486315.1 Variovorax sp. N23
CCACCCGCCTGCATGGCCCACAGGTGCGCGTAGATGCCCTTGGGCTTCTGCAGCAAGGCTTCGTGCGTGCCGCCTTCGACGATGCGGCCCTTGTCCATCACGATGATGCGGTTCGCGTTCCTCACCGCCGACAGGCGGTGGGCAATGATGAAGACGGTGCGGCCCTTGCAGATGTGGGCCATGTTGCGCTGGACGATGGCTTCAGACTCGTAGTCGAGCGCGCTGGTGGCCTCGTCGAAGATCAGGATGCGCGGGCTGGTGAACAGCGCCCGTGCAATCGCTACCCGCTGACGCTGCCCGCCGGAGAGGCTGGCGCCCTGCTCGCCCACCATGGTGTCGTAGCCCTCGGGCAGTTCGCTGATGAAGTCGTGGGCACCGGCCATCTGGGCGGCGCGCATGACCGCTTCGATGGGCGCCGCCGGATCGACGATCGCGATGTTCTCGCGCACGCTGCGGTTGAACAGCAGGTTCTCCTGCAGCACGACGCCGACCTGCCGCCGGAGCTGCGCCGCATCGATCAGGCTGATATCGATGCCGTCGACCAGCAGGCGGCCTTGCTCCGGGCTGTAGAGCCGCTGGATCAGCTTGGTCAGCGTGCTCTTGCCCGAGCCCGAACGCCCGACGATGCCGATGACTTCGCCGGGCCGCACGTCCAGGCTCACGCCGTGAAGCACCGGTGACGCCTCAGGGCGATAATGGAAGGTCAGGTTGTCCAACGTCACGCGCCCCTTGAGGGCGGGCAACTGGGCGGCGGTGCTGGGCGGCACCTCGGTGCGGGTGTTGAGGATGTCCCCCAGGCGCGCCATCGAGATGCCGGTCTGCTGGAAGTCGGTCCACAGCTGGGCCATGCGCATGATGGGCTGGCTCACCCGCTGGGCGAACATGTTGAAGGCGACGAACTGGCCGACGGTCAGCTGGTTGTCCATCACCAGGTGGGCGCCGTACCAGAGGGTGGCGGCGTTCACCAGCTTGCCGATGAGGTTGACGCCTTCGTGCGCCCAGCTCGCGAGGTTCTGGGTCTTGAAGCTGGCCGAGACGTAGGCAGCGAGTTGGTTGTCCCAGCGCCGGGCAAAGGCCGGTTCCAGGGCGGTGGCCTTGACGGTCTGGATGCCGGTGACGGCTTCCACCAGCATGGCCTGGTTCTCCGCGCCTCGGGCGAACTTCACATCCAGGCGCTGGCGCAGGATCGGCACGATGGCCAGGCTCAGGCCGAAGTACAGGGGCAGGCTCACCAGCACGATCAACGTCAGCGGCACGCTGTAGAACAGCATCACGGCGATGAAGACGATGGAGAAGACCACGTCGAGCAGCACCGTCAAGGCGTTGCCGGTGAGGAAGCTGCGGATGTTCTCGAGTTCGCGCACCCGTGCCACCGAGTCTCCGACACGGCGGGCCTGGAAGTAGGCCAAGGGCAGTTGGACCAGGTGGCGGAACAGGCGCGCCCCGAGTTCGACGTCGATGCGGCTGGTGGTGTGGCTGAAGACATAGGCGCGCAGGCCGTTGAGCACGCTCTCGAAGACGACGACCACCACCAGGCCGATGACCAGCACATCGAGCGTGGTCACACCGCGATGCACCAGCACCTTGTCCATGACGACTTGGAAAAACAGCGGGCTGATGAGCGCGAAGAGCTGCAGCATGAAGCTGATGCCCAGCACCTCGGCCAGCAAGCGCCGGTACTTCACCAGGCTGGGGATGAACCAGCTGAAGTCGAACTTGGCGAGTTCACCGGCCTGGCTGGCGCGGCTGGCGATCAGGATGAGGTCGCCGGTCCAGTGCGAGGCGAAGACGTCCAAGGGTTCGATGACGGGCCGGCCGGTGCCGTCTGACGGGTCTTGCAGCAGAACGCGTTGTGCGTCGCACTGGGCCAGCACGACGAAGCGCTCATGACCATCGTCGGCGCGGAGGAC
>NZ_JAOOPY010000034.1 GCF_025486315.1 Variovorax sp. N23
GTTGTCGGCGTTCTGCTTGACGGTCGAGGTCAGCTCTTCCATCGAGGCGGCCGTCTGTTCCAGCGAGCTGGCCTGCTCTTCGGTGCGGGACGACAGGTCCTGGTTGCCTGCCGCGATCTGGCCCGACGCGGTCGCGATCGTGTCGGTGCCGTGGCGAACCTGGCTCACCACCCGAACCAGCGCATCGCGCATGGTTTCGACGGCACGCGTGATGGCGCCGATCTCGTCGCGCCGGGGCGACGCCAGCGACTGCGACAGATCACCGTCACCGATGCGCTGGACGTGCCGGCTCAGCACCGTCAGCGGCCCCACGGTGCGGCGGATGTACACCACCAGCGCCACGCCCAGCAGCGCGGCCGCCAGGGCGATGAACAGGCCGAGACCCGCCATCTGCCGGTAGAGCGGATCCAGCACTTCGGCGGCCGGCACTTCGGCCACGACCCGCCAGCCGGTCATCTGGCTCCGGGCCACCGATGCATAGCGGCGCCCTGGCGCGCCCTGCGCTAGGACGGCCGGGGCGTCGTCGATCCAGAGCGCGCCGGGCTCGGTGACGCGGCGCGCCCACGCGGCCGCACCGGCGCCGAGCACGTCGGCGAGCGGCTTGCCCGCGGCCGTGGGATGAAACACCAGCCGGCCTTCGCCGGCCGGATCGAGAATGTAGAGACCACCCTGCTCGAAGATGCGCGTCTCTTTGACGGCTTCCGCGAAGGCGGCCTGCTGCTGGGAAATATCGAGGCCGATGTACAGCACCGCGACCACCTGGCCCGATGCGTCGCGCACCGGGTCGTAGACCGTGATGTAGGGTCGCCCGAACAGCGTGACCCGGCCCATGAAGCGCTTGCCGCTGCGCAGCAACGGGTAGGCGGCGCTCTTGCGGTCGAGCAGCGTGCCGACCGCGCGTTCGCCGTTTTCCTTCTTCACGGAGGTCGTGACGCGGCGGAAGTCCTCGCCGACCGCCACGAACACCGTCGCATTGGCACCGGCGAAGCTGGCGGCGAATTGGTCGACCTCCTGCGTCGATGCCGCGTCGATCGGCACACCGCCCATGCTCAGCGCGCCCTGCGCCGCATCGTCCAGCACGAAGGCGGACGGGAACTGGCGCCGGAACATGCCGAACGCGTTCTCGGCATTGAGCTGCATCGTCTGGTCGAAGATGTCGAGCGACTTGGCGATCGCCTCCGCCTTGGCGTTGGCATATTGCGCGGCGCTCTCCCGGTGCTGGGCCGACGCCAGCATGTAGAACACCCCCAGGATCAATGCCGTCACCACCACGATCGCGAGCGTGGCCCGGACACTCAGGGTGCGGACCAGCGAGACGAAAGCAGGGGCGGTGGCGGAGGATCGCATGGAGGTGCCTGTGGGTACCTTGGCGTCAGAACTCGGCCCAGTCGCCGTCGTCACCGGCCGGCAGGGCCTTCGGTGCCGGCTTCCTGGCTTGCAGCGCCACGGGCCGTCCGGCGGCCGGGGCACGCGCGGCAGGTGCGGCCGGCGCGAAGCTGCGGGGCGCCGGCTTCGCGACGATGGGGGTGAAGCCCGGTTCGACCGCGCCTGCGCCTTCGTCGATGCGGAAGATGCCCACCGCCTCGACCAGGCTGCCCGCCTGCTCCTGCAGCGAGGCGGCGGCCGCAGCGGCCTCTTCCACCAGCGCCGCGTTCTGCTGCGTCA
>NZ_JAOOPY010000035.1 GCF_025486315.1 Variovorax sp. N23
CCGCCTTCGCTGGCTTCGGCCGCCGCCTTGGTCGCCATGCTGTCGGTGATCTTCGCGTTCTCGGTGTTCTGCGAGATCGACGCGGTCATCTGCTCCATCGACGCGCTGGTCTCTTCCACACCCGCGGCCTGCTCGCTCGACGCCTGGCTCAGCGACTGCGCCGTCGCGCTCACCTCGTCCGATGCGCTGGCCAGCGATTCGGCACCGCCGTTGACTTCGGCCACGACCTCGGCCAGCTTGCTCACCGTGGCATTGACGCTTTCGCAGAGCGACTGCAATTGACCCTTGAAGTCCGTCCGCGCAACCTGGGTCAGGTCGCCCTGGGCCATGACATGGAGCACGCGGCTGACCTCGTTCACCGGCTCCACGATGGCGTCGAGCGTGTTGTTGATTCCGTCGACGATCTCCCGGAAATCGCCGTGGTGGAGCTTGGCGTCGGCCCGCACGTCCAGCCGGCCTGCCGTGGCCGCTTCGACCAACAGATGGGTGTCGGCGATCAGCGCCTGGAGGTTGGAGCGCACCTGCTCGATGGTCTCGTTGATGAAAGCCTTCTTGCCGGGGAAGGCGTCCAGCGGCGCATTGAAATTGCCACGGCCGAATTCGGCGATGCAGGCCATGGCCTTCTTCTTCACCGCGATGTGCCCGCCGACCATCTGGTTGATGCCCTCGGCCATGGCGCGGAAGTCACCGTCGAAGCGCGTCGCATCGATGAAGACGTCGATGTCGCCCTTGTCGTGCTCGGTCGACATGCGGTTCATCTCGGCGATCAGGCCGATCAGGTTGCGACGCACCTGCTCGATGGTGTCGTTGATGAAGGCCTTCTTGCCGGGAAAGGCATCCAGCGGCGCATTGAAGTTGCCGCGGCCGAATTCGGCGATGCAGGCCATGGCCTTCTTCTTCACCGCGATGTGGCCGCCGACCATCTGGTTGATGCCGCTCGCCATGTGCAGGAACTCGCCCTCCAGCCCACTGGCATCGATCACGACGTCGATGTCGCCCGCGTCGTGCTCCCGCGACATGCGCCCCAGTTCGGACATCACGCGCTTGAGCTTCTCCAGCAGCGCACGCTGCGCGGCGTGCAGCGCTCCCAGTTCGGTCGACGACGCGACCGGCATCTCGGTCGGCTCCCGGAAGTCGCCCTCGGTCAGTCGGCGAACGGTGTCCCCCGCGGCCTTCACGGCGCGGGCGATGTCTGCCGTCACCGAGGCAACGACCAGCATGCTCAGAATGGCAGCACCGCCCGCCATCGCCCACGCTGCGCCGGCCGACAGCACCTGCGCCTGCGCCAGTGCCCACGGCACCGCCGGTGCCGCCAGAGCGAAGAGAAAGCAGAGCCCGAGGCGGGTCGCGAGACGCATTTGATTGAACATGGGAGCCTTCGTTTGTCTTGACGTTGTGACGGCGCGAATCAGGCCGCGAGATCGACCAGGGTGGAAAAATCTTCGATGGCCAGCACGTTCGCGGCGTCGAGCACGATGACGAACTTGCCGCGGACCTTGGCCATGCCGCAGACGAAGTCGCTGCGGATGGCCGAGCCGAAGCT
>NZ_JAOOPY010000036.1 GCF_025486315.1 Variovorax sp. N23
CAGGCTGCTGAAATACTCCCCTCCAGTCGACGCGCGGCGCGGCACAAGCGTTGGAAGTTGATCCCCCGACAGTTGGAAGACAAGACCCCAGACCATGCGCGGAGCCGACACCTTCACCGAGAGCCTGTTCACGATGCGCCGCCTGGAGGACTTCGTGCCTGCGGAGCACCCGCTGCGCCCGATCCGGGCGATGGTCAACGAAGCGTTGGTGAAGATGGATGACCTGTTCGCTGGCATGTACGAGGCCGACATCAAGGGCGGGCGTCCCAGCATCGCGCCAGAGAAGCTGCTGCGCGCGATGCTCTTGCAGATCTTCTTCAGCGTTCGCTCGGAGCGTCAGCTCATGGAGCAGACCCAATACAACCTCTTGTATCGCTGGTTCATCGGCCTGGCCATGGACGATGCCGTCTGGGTTCCCAGCGTCTTCACCAAGAACCGCGAGAGGCTCATTGCGCACGACGCCATCATCGAGTTGTTCAACCACATCGTGGAGACCGCTGACCGCAAGGGCTGGTTGTCGGGCGAGCACTTCAGCGTGGACGGCACCCTCATCCAGGCGTGGGCCAGCCACCGCAGCTTCGTGCGCAAGAACGGCGCTGGCGATCAAGGCGACGACGGCAATGACGACAACACCGGTGCCACCAGCTTCAAGGGCCAGACCCGCAGCAACGACACCCATGAGTCCAGCACCGACGCCGATGCGCGGCTGTACCGCAAGGGCAAGACGGCCAGCCAGATGCGCTACATGGGCCATGCCCTCTCGGACAACCGCCATGGCTTGATCGCCAACGCCATGGTCAGCACCGCCGACGGTCATGCCGAGCGGGAAGCGGCCAAGGTCATGATCCATGCGGCTTGCGAGGCGGCAGCCGATGACACGATCAGCATTACGCTGGGCGCGGACAAGGGCTATGACGCTAAGGAGTTCGTCGACGCATGCCGCGACATGGGCGTGATACCGCACGTGGCGCAGAACAAGTCAGGGCGCCGCTCGGCAGTACCCGATGTCATCGCAGCCAGCGAGGGCTACGCGCTGTCGCAGCGCAAGCGCAAGCTCATCGAGCAGGGCTTCGGCTGGGCCAAGACGGTGGGATGCATTCGTCAGGTGATGGTGCGCGGGCTCAAGCGCGTGGACCATCTGTTCGTCATGACGATGACGGCGTACAACTTGACGCGCATGCGTTCGCTGGGGCAAATCCGTCCGCAGTCTGCGTGAGGCCCGAAAAGAAGCTCGAGAAGCTTCGGCAATCAGCAAAAACGACTCGAAACACCATCCCGCAGCTCGCCATGTGAAAAGCAGCCCTCGGCGAAGGAACGGGCTCGTCCGCAGGGGGAGTATTTCAGCAGCCTG
>NZ_JAOOPY010000037.1 GCF_025486315.1 Variovorax sp. N23
AGCTTCGGCTCGGCCATCCGCAGCGACTTCGTCTGCGGCATGGCCAAGGTCCGCGGCAAGTTCGTCATCGTGCTCGATGTGGCGAACGTGCTGTCGATCGAAGACCTCCCCACCCTGGCCGATCTTGCGGCCTGATTCGAACCACCATACCTGACACCCCCCAGAAAGCGTCCCATGCTGAAGAATCTGAAACTCGCCCCGAAGCTGTTCGGCGCCTTTGCCGTCGTGCTGGTGCTGATGGCCGGCTTGGGACTGTTTGCGTTGGCGCAGATGTCCAAGGTCAACGACTCCTCCACCGAGATCGCCTCGAACTGGATGCCCAGCATCAAGTTCGTCAAGGAGATCGACACCAACACCTCCGACTACCGCATCGCCGAACTGGAACATGTGGTCAGCGAAGCGCCGGCCGACATGCAGGCCGCCGAGGCCAAGATGCGCAGGTTGATGGAGTCGATGGAGAAGACCGAAGGCCTCTACGCCAAGCTGATCTCGTCGCCCGAGGAGCGATCACTCTTCGACCTGTTCCTGAAGCAGTTCAAGGATTACGTCGTGGTGCACGACCGCATGCTGGTGCTCTCGCGGGCGTTGAAGACTTCGGACGCGATGGCGCTGATGAACGGTGAATCCAGCAAGCTCTATGACGCCTTCTCGGACACCCTCGCCAAGCTGGTCGAGTTGAACGAAAAGGGGGGCAACGACGCCAGCGCCGCAGGTGACAGCCTTTACGCGGCGGCCCGTCTCTGGGTGATCGCCATCCTCGGCGCCTGTACCGTCCTGGGCCTGGCCATGGCCTGGGCCATCACCCGAGCCATCACCCAACCCCTGGCGCAGGCGGTCAAGGTCGCCAACCAGCTGGCGCAGGGCGACATGGCGGTGGAGATCGCCGTCGATGGCAAGGATGAGACCGCCCAGTTGCTGCAGGCGATGAAGGACATGGCATCGGCCACCGCCGGCAGCGTGGGCGATGTGGTGCGGGTGGTCGGCGGCATGGCGCAGGGCGATCTGACCCAGCGCATCACCGAGCAGTACCAGGGCGTCTACGAAGAGCTCAAGACCTACGTCAATGCCACGGCCGACAAGCTGGCCGATGTGGTCGCCGAAGTCAATGGCGGTGCCGAATCGCTGGCCAGTGCCTCCGAAGAGGTGAGCGCGACGGCGCAGTCGCTGAGCCAGGCGTCGAGCGAGCAGGCCGCGGGTGTGGAAGAGACGAGCGCGTCGATGGAGCAGATGACTGCTTCCATCTCGCAGAACACCGAGAACGCCAAGATCACCGACAGCATGGCGACCAAGGCGGCGGCCGAAGCCAGCGAAGGCGGCGAAGCCGTCAAGGCGACGGTGGT
>NZ_JAOOPY010000038.1 GCF_025486315.1 Variovorax sp. N23
TCACCTGGAAGTGGTGCGTACCGTCGCGCGCCAGTTGCGCGACCAGGCCGAATTCCCAGTCCAGGTAGGCCTGCATGGCCTCGGTCGGCGCGTCGTTGCCTTCGTAGGGGCGGCGATAGCGCTGCGCCCCCACCGAATGCGCGATCGCCGGCGCGCCGGTTTCGCTGAAGGCGCTGGCGGGGGGCGGCGGGTCGACCACGACCACCTCCCAACCCATCTGCGCGAGCCAGGACGCCGTCATCGGCGCCCGCACCCCGTCGTCGTCGGCCAGCACGATGCGTGCGCCGCGCACCGGCACGGCGTGGTCCGTCTCCTGCACCAGCTGGCCGCCGGGGGCGCCGGCGAAGCCGGGCAGGTGGCCGGCGGCGTATTCCTCGGGCGTTCGCACGTCGAAGTGATACACGGTGCGCGTGGGCGACGCCAGCGTGCCCAGCGCATCGAACGCGATCCAGCGCACACCGGCCCGCTCGGCCGCGGCGCGGGCGCCGGCCTGCGCCTGGGCGCGCCGGGCGGCACTCACCGCGGGCGCTCGGCGCGACGCGCCGGTGTCGAGCACCTGGCCGGCCAGCTTCCAGCCGATGGTGCCGTTGCGCAGGGCCGCCACCGGGTTCGGCAGGCCGGCATTCACCAGCGACTGCGTGCCGATGATGCTGCGCGTGCGGCCGGCGCAGTTCACGATGACCTGCGTCTTCGGGTCGGGCGCGAGTTCGCGGGCGCGCAGCACCAGCTCGGCGCCCGGCACGCTGGTGGCGCCCGGGATGCTCATGGTGCGGTACTCGTCGAAGCGGCGGGCGTCGAGCACCACCACGTCGGCCTTCGCGTCGATCAGCGCCTTCACCTCTTGCGCCGACAGCGAGGGCGTGTGCCGCTCGTGCTCGACCAGTTCGCCGAAGGACTTGCTCGGCACGTTGACATCGCGGAACAGCTCGCCGCCGGCCGCTCGCCAGCCGTCGAGCCCGCCTGCGAGTGCGTGCACGTTGGTGTAGCCCAGCGCTGCGAAGCGCTCGGCCGCGGGGGGCACGCGGTCGACGCCGTCCTGTTCGCCGTACAGCACGATCCGCGTGTCGCGCCGTGGAATGCGCCGCGCCGCGTCGCGTTCGATCAGGTCGAGCGGCAGGTTCGCGGCCCACAGTGGGTGCGCCTGTGCGAAAGGGTGTTCTTCCCGCAGGTCGATGAGCGCAATCTCGTCGCGGGCGAGCAGGTGTCGCCGGACATCGGCGAAGGAGAGGGTCGAGAGGGTCATGCGTGGCGCAGTTCGGCGGAGCGGTCCCACAGGTTGGGCAGCAGGGCGTTCGAATAGCCGGAGACGAAGGGCTTGCGCCCGCCTTCGGCCG
>NZ_JAOOPY010000039.1 GCF_025486315.1 Variovorax sp. N23
GTGACCCGTCCTGAATAGCGTTGACACCTCAGGACGATAGGAACACTGCCGGAGCTACCCGGCCAAGGACGCCCGATGCACTGCATCGGGCGTTTGCATTTTCAACGACAGATGCGGTCTGTCGTGGTTGTAGATGTGCACCGACTGCTCGACCATGCGTCTGGCCTGGGTAATGTCGGCAGGGCGATGCAGCAGGAACTCGGTCTTCAGGATGCCGTTGACCCGCTCGGCCAGCGCATTCTGGTAGCAGTCATAGCCATCAGTCATCGAGCAAGTGACGCCATGGCGCAGGTGCAGTGCCTGGTAGTACGTCGAGCAGTACTGGATCCCCCTGTCGGAGTGATGCACCAATGGCTGGCGGCTCTTGCGGCCTGCCAGGGCCATCTTCATGGCCTGCGCCACCTCTTCGGTCTGCAAGCTCTCATGCACGTGCCAGCCGACGATCTTTCGGGAGTACGCATCTGTGATCAGGCTCAGGTAGACGAACCTGCCGTGCGTGGGCAAATAGGTAATGTCAGCGACCCAGACCTGCTCGCTGCCGCTGGCGTGAATCTGCTGCGGCCCTGCCTTGAGCAGGTTCGGGTGGCGCCTGAAGCGGTGATGACTGTCGGTGGTCTTGTGGTACGCCCGCCGGGGCGCCACCAGCAGCTTCGCATTGCGCAGTACGTCGAACATCGCATCACGGCCCAGGGCGATGCCTCGGTGCTGCAGCGGCTCGCGCAGCATATGGTGCAGCTTGCGCGTGCCCACGCGTGGTTGGCGCATACGCTGCTCACGTACCAACTCCACCACCGCCTGCGCACTGTCCAGGCGCTCGGTCTCCCGGCGTCTGCCTTGGTAGTACGCCTGTCGGCTCAGGCCCATGTGCTGGCAAGCCCTCTTCACGCTCAACCCCTTGACGAGCTCTTGCGAGAGGACTTGCCCAAAGGCTTTTTTACAACACGCACCCCGTAGTCCTTGCGCAAGACATCGATGACGGCCTCGAACAGCCGTGCCTTCTCCTGCGCTTCTTCGAGCTGCACCTGCAGCGCCTTGATCTGCTGCTCGGGCGTGAGGGGCCCTGCGGTCTTGTCTATCGGCATGGCTGCCGATGATGCAGCAGGCCCCCAGCCCAGTCGACCATGCTTGCGAAGCCACACCAACACCGTAGAGCGGCCCTGGACGCCGTACTTGCGCTGCGCCTCTTTGTACGTGAGCTCGCCTTTTTCTACCTGCTCCACCACCGCCAATTGAAAAGCCAGCGTGTAGTCGCGCTGTGTGCGCTTGACACTCGATTCCATGACACCTGCCCTTTCTGCAAGGTCGAGGTGTCAACGCTGGGTAGGACGGGTCA
>NZ_JAOOPY010000004.1:0-186294 GCF_025486315.1 Variovorax sp. N23
GCAACTCGCCAGTCAGGCCATCTCGGTGACGGCCTGACTTAAACCAAACAGCCTCCGCGAATGCCGGGGCGATTCACGCTGCCGCACGCCTCCATGCCGATGAGACACCGAGGCAAGTTCACGAAGAATGCCGTCATTTGGTCGCGCCGCAGTTGCTTGCGCAACGCGACCTTGCCATGCTCATCCACTGCGTGAACCTGGAACACTTTTTTGCCAGGTCAATGCCAACAGTCGTAATCTTCATGGTGGACGCCCCTTTCAGTTCAAGTGGTTGCTGACACTTCCACTTTGGCACATCGATACCGGTACGGGTGGGGGCGTCCATCCCATTGGTTCTGGCCGAAGGCGGCCGGCCGGAGGATGCCACAGCGACCTCCTCGTGGGAAAGGCTCGCCAACTTCGATCCGCTTGGCTCAATGACTTGGAGCAAGGCGCACTAACTGTGCCTCCCTACGTCACCAAGCCCGCCACAGCGCGATGACGAGCAGCGTGCAGAAGGCGGCGACCAGGTCGTCGAACAGGATGCCGAAGCCGGCGATGGCCCAGCGCATGTCCTCGGCGGCGGCGCCCTTCTGCTTGCACAGGGCGTCGGCCCAGGCGATGGGGCCGGGCTTGGCCGCGTCGAAGATGCGGAACAGCACGAAGGCGGCGAGCTGCGCCCACAGTCCGGCCGGCGTGACCAGCCAGAGGATCAGCCAGAAGGCGACCACCTCGTCCCACACGATGTGGCCGGGGTCGGCCACGTTCATGTGGCGGGCGGTCACGGTGCACGCCCACCAGCCGATCGGCAGCGACGCCAGGATGACCCCGCCGATGGCGGCCGGCGACAGCCACAGCTGCATCACCACGAATGCGGCCCAGGCCCACAGCGTGCCGACGGTGCCGGGGGCGATGCGCGGCAGGCCGGAGCCGAAGCCCAGGGCGATCAGGTGCGCCGGGTGCGAGAGCATGAAGCGGACCGTGGGGTGCATCGGGGCGGCGAGCGCGGAAGGCGGAAAGGAGGCCGGGGGCGGCACGGTGCTGGATTCGGGTGCGGTGGACATCACGTCGAAGTGTCGCGCATCTCGGGCCGCGAGCCGCCTCGACGCCCAGAGGCGCTCCCTATAACTTTCTTTTCACGACAAACGGGAGAGCACGGCCTCATGAGATCCATCGTTCAACGTCTTGGGGCCCTGTCGCTCCTCGTGGTCTTCAGCTTTGCGCTGGTGGCCTGCGGCAACAAGGAGGCAGACCAGCGCAAGGCCTTCGCCACTTTCCTGCAAACCCGCGTACTCGACAAACCCGGCATTCGTGTGCCGGCGCTCAGTGCGGAGGAAAAGGCTTCTTTCGGCGACTATGCACAGCACTACGCCGTGATCACCGATTTCAACGAAGGCATGAACAAGTCGGAGGGCCAGCCCATGACGCAGATCATCGCCAAGGGTGGGCTGCGTTCCGTCAGCGACCTTGTCTCGCGCCGCGACGACATCAAGGCTGCCAAGGACGGCCTGGCGGGCCTGCGTACCGCGCTCGACCAGCAAACCACCACGGCCGATGCCGCGCACGCACAACTCAAGCAGCCCGACGACCTGAAGCAGGTCTACGACAAGGCCTACGAGAAGACCGTGACCGTGCCTTCCACCACCTTCAAGGAGGTGTTCCCCGCGCTCGACACCATGTTCGACAGTGCGCTGGCCGTCGGCAGCTACATCGAGCAGAACAAGTCGAAGATCCAGATCTCGGGCAGCACCGTCAGCGTGACCGACCCGGCCGTGCAGACCGAGCTCAACAAGCGGCTGCAGCAGCTCAACAGCCAGTCGACCGCCATCAAGGCGGCGCAGCAGAAACTGCAGATGGTAGTTCGAGGCGCCTGAGCGGGAGCGGCGCGAAACCTCACGCGAGGTGGTCGAACGCACCGAAGTGCCGTGCCACCGGCATTACTTCGACGTGTTGCGTCTCTTGGATAGAGCAGGTGTCTCGACCGGCGTGATGCGGTAGACGCAGCGCCGCGCACCGGCGATCAGGTGCTCCTCGCGCTGCAGCGCGCCGCGCGGGCCGGTCACCTCGCGAAAGACCTCGAGTTCGGATCGGCAGAAGCCCAGGCAACTGGTGGCAGCAGCGCAGATCGGGCAGTGGTCCTCGATCAGCAGCCAGTCGCGGCCGTCGGGTTCGACCCGCGCCATGTAGCCCTCGGCGTCGCGCAGCGCGGCCAGCCGGCGCAGCCTCGGCTCAAGCGCCTCGATGCCGTCGCAGGCCTGCAGGTAAACAGTAAGCGCCGCCTGCTCGCGGGTGGTGATGAGGCGATCCAGGCCTTCCTCGCCGAACACTTCGCGCACCGTCGACAGCAGCTGTACGGTGAGCTGCGCATGGGTATCCGGGAAGCGTGCGTGGCCCGTGGCCGTCAACGCCCAGTCGCTGCGCGGACGGCCCGCGCCGGCCTGCGGTTGCAGCCGGCTCTCGACCAGACCCGCGGCCTGCAGCTTTTGCAGCTGCTGGCGCGCGGCCTCGCCCGTGATCGTCAGCTGGGCGGCGAGCGCGGCGGTCGCGGCGGGCCCGCGCGTCTTCAAGGCGAACAGGAGGCGGTCTGCGGTGGCGGTGGGGTCGGCTTCCATTTATGCAAGTAATTGCTTGTTTAATTTTGTGGCCGGAACTATTATCCAAGATATAGCTTTGATAATAACGCCGGCCCGCCCGGCGAACGACGCATGACCTCACAAGCCTCGGCGGACGCCGACAATTCTCCTCCCGGCCCAGACCTCAGCGCCGGCTGGTCCGAGCTCTTCACCGGTCGCAACGGCTGGCGTGCGCTGGCGCTGACCGGCGGCGTCGCGCTGCATGCGGTCAACGTGCACATCGTGACCACCGTGCTGCCCTCGGTGGTGCGCGAGCTCGGCGGGCTCGACTGGTACGCCTGGAGCACCACGCTGTTCGTGGTCGGCTCGATCGTCGGTGCTGCTCTGTCGGTGCGCCTGCTGGCCGCGTTGGGCCCGCGCGGCGCTTGCCTGGCCGCGCTGGGAGTGTTCGCCGCGGGCTCGGTCGGCTGTGCGACCGCGCTGGCTATGCCTTGGTTGCTCGTCGGGCGCACCGTGCAGGGCTTGGGCGGTGGCATCCTCGCGGCCCTGAGCTACGCGCTGATCGGCCGAGTGTTCGAGTCGCGGCTCTGGCCGCGCGCGGTGGCGCTGGTCTCGGGCATGTGGGGCGTCGCGACCTTGTGCGGCCCTGCGGTGGGCGGTCTGTTCGCCCAGGCCGGCCACTGGCGCTGGGCCTTCTGGGCGCTGCTGCCGTTGGCCGTGCTGCAGGGGCTGCTGGTGAGCTGGCAGCTATCGTCCAGCGCCGGTGTGCAGCACCAGCGGCCCGACACGCTGCCGCGCGTGCCCGCACCGCAGATTGCGCTGTTGACGCTGTCGGTGCTGGCGATCGCCGCGGGCGGGTTGCTGGCCTCGCTGGTGGCGCAGGCGGTCGCGGTGCTGTTCGGCTTGGCGCTGGGCTGGCTCGCCAGCCGTCAGGACCGCCGCGCCGCGGTGCGCCTCCTGCCCACCGGCGCCTACGCGCTGGGCCGGCCGCTGGGTGCGATCTACGCGGCCATCGCGCTGCTGCTGGTCGGCACCACCACGGAGATCTTCGTCCCTTATTTCCTGCAACTGCTGCAGGGCCACAGCCCGCTGACCGCGGGCTACCTCACGGCCGCCATGGCGGCGGGCTGGAGCGTTGGCTCGCTGGCTTCGTCGGGACGTCAAGGGGCCGCAGCCAACCGCGTGCTGTGCCTCGGGCCGGTGCTGTCGGCGTTGGGTCTGGGCGTGCTGGCCTGGGCCGTGCCCACGAGCGGCGCGCTGGCGCCCGGCTTGACGCTGGTGCTGATGGCGCTGGCGCTGAGCGCCGTCGGCCTGGGCGTGGGCATCGGCTGGCCGCACCTGCTGACGCGCGTGATGGCCCTCGCGCCCCAGGGCGAGGAGGGCGTCGCCTCGACCTCGATCACCACCGTGCAACTCTATGGCATGGCGGTGGGTGCGGCCATCGCTGGCCTGGTGGCCAACGCGGCCGGGCTGACCGTGCCCGGTGGCGTGACCGGCGCGCAGTCGGCGGCGTTGTGGCTGTTCGGCAGCTTTGCACTGGCACCGCTGGCGGCTGCATGGCTGGCCGTGCGTGCGGCGCGAGGTGACGCATGAGCATCGACACCGTCGCCCTGTTCGTCGGCACGCAAGCGCTGGGGCTGGCGCTCTGGGCCAGCCTTGCCGTGATCAACAACCTGCACGACTTCCAAGGCGCCGCCGCGGCGGTCGGCCGCACGCTGTCGATGGTGCTGCTGGCCGAGCCACCGGCCATCGACACGCCCTTGCGTCGCCGTGCGATCCGTTCGCCCTTGCTGCATCGGCTGGGCCTGATCGTCGTGGTGCTACTGCAAATCGTCGCCGCGGTCGCGCTCTGGACGGGCTGCACCTTGTGGGCCGTCCACGGCACGCGCGCGCCTGCCATGCCCTGGTTCGATTTCGGCCTGGCGGCTCTGTCGGCCGCGGTGATGGCGATGCTGCTGGGCGGCTTGGCGACGGCCTACTGGATCCGGCAGGAGGCGCTGCAGCAGACGCATTTCCTGCTGTTGCTGTGGATCCTCGCGGCCTTCGGGGTGCTGCACTTCGGCGTATCGGCTTGACGATGCGGGCAACGCGCCCGACGCTGCCTCAGACGAAGTGATCAAAGGAGGTAAATCGCTGTTCCACCGGCACGCGCGCCGCATCGACGATGCGCACACCGGCGTCGGCCTCGATGCGACCGATGCGCGTCACCGCGGTGGCGCTCGCGCGGCCGGCCTGGGCCACGGCCTCGCGCGCCGTGACCGGCGCGGTGAACACCAGCTCGTAGTCGTCGCCGCCCGAGAGCGCGTACAGGCGCTGCAGCTCGTCGCCGAGCACGCCGCGGTCGAAGGCCGGGTGGGCGCAGGCTGCGATGCAGCCGGCCGCGGCGTCGGCGTCGACCACCGCGCCCACACCGCTGGCGCGCAGGATGTGCGACAGGTCGCCCAGCAGGCCGTCGCTCACGTCGGCGGCCGCGCTCGCGATGCCGCGCAGCGCCTGGCCCAGCGCCACGCGCGGATCGGGCATTTCCATGCGCGCGCGCGCCAGGGCGAACAGTTCGGACGGCAATTCGAGCGTGCCGCGGAAGACTTCGAGCGCCAACCGCGCATCGCCCAGCGTGCCGCTGACCCACAGGTCGTCGCCGGCCCGCGCGCCCGAGCGCAGCAGCGCGGACCCCGCCGGCACTTCGCCGAACACGGTGATGCAGATGTTGAGCGGGCCGCGCGTGGTGTCGCCGCCGACGAGCTCGCAGTCGTGCGCGTCGGCCAGCGCGAACAGGCCGCGCGAAAAACCTTCGAGCCAGCCTTCGTCGACTGCAGGCAGCGACAGCGCGAGGGTGAAGGCCAGCGGCTTCGCGCCGCAGGCGGCCAGGTCGCTGAGGTTCACGGCCAGCGCCTTGTGGCCGAGGCGGGCCGGGTCCACGGTCGAGAGGAAGTGCCGGCCCTCGACCAGCATGTCGGTCGACACAGCCAGCTGCATGCCCGGTGCCGGTGCCAGGAGCGCGCAGTCGTCGCCGGTGCCCAATGGCGAGCGCTTGGCGGGCCGCGCGAAGTAGCGCGCGATCAGATCGAATTCGCCCATCGCGCTCATTTCGTCGGGTTCCTGAACCGCAGCGCCGCTTGCCGCACCACCTCGGCCAGCAGGTTCTCCTTGGCCTGCTTCTCCCGCAGCCAGCGCGCGTCGTTGCGGCTGGCTTCGACGTCGGTGCGCAACTGCGCGATGGACGACGTGGCGCCGAGCGCTTCGCTGTGCCATTCGAGTTGCGTCATGGTCATCAGGATGTGCTCTCGCAGCGACATGTGCTCGCCGGTCGCCGGGTCGACGTACACCGCGTCCAGCCCGAAGCGGCAGGCCTGGAAGCGGTTGTAGGTGTAGACCAGGTAGTCGTCCTCGGTGGGGGTGAAGGGCTGCTCCTGCAGGAACCAGGCGCCCAGCGACTGCACGTAGCCGGCCAGCGCGGCGGCGCGCTCGACGGTCAGCGGCGTGTCGAACACGCGGATCTCGATGGTGCCGAACTCGGGCTTGGGCCGGATGTCCCAGTAGAAATCCTTCATGCTGCGCACGACGCCGGTGCGGGTCATCTTGGCGAAATAGACCTCGAACTCGCGCCACGACAGCGTGAAGGGCGCGCGGCCCGACAGCGGGAAGGCGAACACCGAATTGAGCCGGGCCGAGTCGAACTGCGTGTCCTGTCCCTGCACGTAGGGCGATGAGGCCGACAGCGCGATGAAGTGCGGGATGTAGCGCGACATGCGGTGCAGCATCAGCAGGGCGGCGTCGGCATCGGGGCAGCCGATGTGCACATGCTGGCCGAAGATGGTGAACTGCTTGCTCAGGTAGCCGTACAGCTCCGACAGCTCGCGAAAGCGCGGCTTGTCGTAGATGCGCCGCTCGTGCCACTGCTGGAAGGCGTGCGTGCCGCCGCCCACCACCGCGATGTTGAGCTTGTCGGCGTTGCGCACCAGCGCGTCGCGGATCGGCGTGAGCTGGTCGATCACGTCCTGCGCCGAGTGGCAGATGTCGGTCGAGATCTCGATCATGCTCGAGGTCATCTCGGGCACCACGCTGCCGGGCAGCGGGGTCTGCGCCATCAGGCGCAGCATGTCCTCGGCATAGGGCGCGAGGTCGTAGTCGTGGGTGTTGACCAGCTGCAGCTCGAGCTCGACGCCGAGCGACAGCGCCTCGGACTTGTTGAAGGGCTCGAGCGCCATCGTGCGATCGCGCGGCGACTTCGGCAGGTTCGCGATGCTCATCGTTGCGTCTCCCGTTCGTCGATGCCGCGGAACACATCGGGCAGCCAGGGCTTGAGACTCTCGCCGGACGCATGGATGGCGACGGTGGCCAGCACCGCGCCCACCACCTCCATCACCAGGATGGCCGGCAGCGCGATCTGCGAGATCATCGCGCCGAGCAGCGGCGAGGCGGTGGCGAAGTTCGACGCGATCAGCAGCGCGATCGACGACAGCGGCGACATCGCGCAGCCGACCCAGAAGGCCTGCTTCCAGCTCGCGCCGCTGCCGGGGTTGGCGATGGCCACGCCGGCGATCTTGGCCAGCAGCCGCACGCCGATCACCGCCAGCACCAGGCTCGCCACCGGCAGGCTCCAGTCGCCCTGCGCGGCGACGATCGACACCAGCACGAACATCAGCATCGTCAGCAGCGACGCGGCGGTGCCCAGCTGGCGCGGCCAGGCCCAGGGCTTGGGGTTGAGCTGCTTGAGCAGGATGCCGCCGATGAGCGCGGCCAGCGGCGCGGCCCCGCCGAAATGCGCCGCGAGCGCCGCGCCGACGCCGATCAGCGCCAGCAGCAGGATCGAGGTGTTCTCGCTCGTCGGGCTCATCACGCGCAGCGCCGAACGCAGCGCCAGCGCCAGCACCGCGCCCACCACGAAGGACACGCCCAGCACCACCAGCACCGGGTAGAGCTTGTTCATGAGCCCGGCCGGGCCGCGCTCGAGCAGGCCGGCCTGCGCATAGCCGAGCGCGAGTGCGTAGAAGGTGTTGAGCGTGGCCAGCGTCAGCGCCCGCTCGGTCACCGGGCCGGAGCCGCGCGTGTCCATCACCACGCGGCTGAGCACCGCGGGCGAGGCGACGATGGCCATCAGCGCGACCGGGTTCGCCACCGGGTTGGGCACGCCCAGCCAGTGCAGCGTCCAGAACACGCCGAAGTAGGTCAGCGCCGATTCGAGCAGGCTCTGCAGCAGCACCATCGGGTTGTGGCGGAACCAGCGCAGCGGCAGCCGGCCGCCGGCCTCGAACAGCACGATGGCGACGCCGAGTTCCAGCAGGAAGAGCGGAATGCCCTGCAGCGGCCACAGCGCGCCCTCGAAGCCGGCCAGGCCGACGACGGTGCCGACGATGGAATAGCCCACCACCTTGGGCATGCCCATGTAGCGCTGTACCAGGTGGCCGGAAGCGGCCGCGGCCGCCAGCAGCAGCGACCACAGCACGGTGGGCAGGCCGGCGGATGGGCGGACCCAGTCGGCCCAGAAACCGAGGATGTCGGCGGGAATGAAGGAAGTCATCGGGAAGGAAGGAAGAAGCTCGCCGGCCGGCTGCGCATGCGCGCCCCGATGGCATGACGGATGCGGGCCCGGTCGAGCCCGCTCACGCTGTGCGCGCGCAGGGCCAGGCGGAAGGCGAAGTAGAAGCTCACGCCGACGTTCAGCGCGCCGATGGCCGGCACGGCGGCCACGGCCCACCAGAGCGCGGGCTCGTGCAGCACGGCGGGGCCGAGCGAGGCGGCGGCCGCGCCGATCTGGCCGGCCGACAGCGTGACATGGCGCACGTCGAGCCCGAGGCCGAAGAAGGCGGCGAACGCCGGCACCAGGCCCAGCATCAGGCCCAGCGAGATGTTCGACGCGAAACCGGAGATGTGTGTGCGCATGAAGTCGGCCCATCGGCGGGCGCGTTCGGCGCCGAGCACGGCACCGATGCGGGGGTTGTAACGCATGGCGGAATCCAGGCGGTGCAGGACGAAGGCGTTTTCGGTCCAGCCCGCCACGATGCTGGCCGCGAACAATAACAGGCCGGTGAAACCGGCATAGAGCAGGGTCGGTCCGGCCAGGGAGAGGCCGTGCAGCACCTCCCGCGCGTGTGCCGCGTCGATCAGCGGCCGGCCCAGGGCCCACTGCGTGCCGGCGCCGATGGCCAGCATCACCGGCACCACCGTGCCCACGTTGCCGAACACCGCCGCCACCTGCGAGCGCACCAGGTGCGTCACTTCGTCGACGAAATCGTCGATGGCGCCGTCGGCCTTCAGGTCGCGCAGCTTGGCGGCCATCGCCGGCGCCGTCATGGCCGGCTGCTTGGTGGCGAGCGTCAGGTGCAGCAGCTGGATCGCGACGAAGCTGGCCGCGTACATCAGCCCCGCGCCGAGGCCGGCCCAGAAGGCCGACAGGCCGAGCGCCAGGATGCCGAACTTGAGCAGCACGGTGAGCGCCGTCAGCGCGCCGCCGCCGGCCGCCTTGCGCACCATCTGCAGGTAGGCGCCGCGGTCGCGGGTGATGTAGTGTTCGCCGGCCTCGGCGCTGCGCTCGGTCACCTTGGCCGCGAGCATCGACGAGTTGGTCGCGACCAGTGCGCGCAGGCTGTTGCGCTCGCCGCCGGCCGCCACCAGGCGACCAACCAGCCGCGCCACGCTGGCGTGCGGCGCGGGCGCCATCAGGCAGTCGAGCAGCTCGCGGATGCGCAGCACGCGCTCGCGCAGCTGGCGCACGCGGAACACCAGGCCGACCGAGATGCCGTGGTCTTCCAGGTGCGTGTAGACCGAGGCCGCGGCGGCGCGGCAGGCGTCGAGCCGGTCGCGGAACGCGATGAAGGCGGCCTGCAATTCGGTCTCCTCGTGCGGCGTGTCGAACATGGCGTCGCGCAGGTCGTCGAGTTCGGCCATGAGCGCGTGGAAGGGGCGCGCCGTGCGCGCCGCATCGCTCATGCGCAGCCGCAGCTCGGGTGAGAACCCGGCCGCGACCACCTGGCTGCTGCAGTAGGTCACGGCGTCCATCACGGTGTGGCGCCAGCGCGGCGCATCGGTGGCCGGCGCGTCGGCCAGCAGCGCGCCGATGCGTGCCAGCGCCGCGTCGTCGAGCAGCGCGATCCAGCGCGCGTCGAAATCGCCCGGCAGCACCATGCGGAACAGCTCCGACGCGTCGGTGGTCTCGGGCGTTCCGGGCAGCAGCTTGCGGCGCAGGCGCTCGGTCAGCTCGCTCAGGAAGGCGGTGCGCGGCGCGAAGCCGTAGTCGGCCAGCAGCGTGGTCAGGTCGACGTCGCGGATGAAGGCGGCCCACCAGGCCTGCGCCTGGGCGCGCAGCGCGGGTCGGCTGTCGATGGCGTCGAGCAGCAGGCCGACGCGCGCCGCCGCGGCGTTGGGCGTGCTGCGGTCGCCGCGCAGCCAGTCGAAGAGCTCGATCAGCCAGACATGGCGCGCGGCCACGCCCGCCGTCGGGTCGAGCCGGGCGAGCAGGGTCGACAGATCGCGCGGGGCGCTCATCCGTGGCCGGCGTGCGAGGCGGGGGACAGCGCGCGTCAGACGCTGTGAATGAATGGGCCGCGTCCGAGCGGCGCGCCAGGGCGGCGTCCATCGAGGCGCAAAGCGCAGCCATAGCTCGGGCTATGGCGAGCATTTGCAACGACGAGGGGCGTCGTCAGGGCGCGTCGAGCGGGCGTGGATGATTCGTTCACAGCGTCTCAGTGCAGCACGCGCGAAGCCGGGGCGCCATGGGCGTCGGCTTCCAGCAGGAACATCGGGACCGGCACGTCGAAGCGGTCGCCCGCCTCGCTCACGAAGAAATAGCTGCCGTGCATGGTGCCGCTGGCCGCCTGCAGGCGACAGCCGCTGGTGTAGCGGAACGATTCGCCCGGCGCCAGCAGCGGCTGCTGGCCGATCACGCCCAGGCCCTTGACCTCCTGCGAGTGGCCGGACACATCGTTGATCAGCCAGTGGCGCGCGATCAGCTGCGCCGGCACCTTGCCCGTGTTGGTCACGGTGATGGTGTAGGCAAAGGTGTAGACGTGGTCCTCGGGGGAGGACTGGTCGGCGAGGTATCGCGGCTCGACGGCGACGTGCATGGCGGGCTGGGACATGCGGGGATGGTAACGGCTGCGCCGGCCGGCACGCTGCGACAATCGCCGCCATGAGCAGCCCCACCTACCGCATCGCGCCCTCCATCCTGTCCGCCGACTTCGCGCGCCTGGGCGCCGAAGTGACCGACGTGATCGCCGCCGGCGCCGACTGGATCCATTTCGACGTCATGGACAACCACTACGTGCCGAACCTGACCTTCGGCCCGATGGTCTGCCAGGCCCTCAAGCCGCATGCGAAGCAGGCCGACGGCACGCCGGTGCCGATCGACGTGCACCTGATGATCCAGCCGGTCGACGCGTTGGCCGCCGCCTTCGCCCAGGCCGGCGCCGACTACATCAGCTTCCACGCCGACGCATCGCCCCATGTGCACCGCAGCATCCAGGCGATCCGCGCCGCCGGCTGCAAGCCGGGGCTGGTGTTCAACCCCGGTGCCGGGCTCGAGGCGCTCGACTGGGCGATCGACGACATCGACCTGATCCTGATCATGAGCGTGAACCCCGGTTTCGGCGGCCAGAGCTTCATCGACTCGGCCCTGCGCAAGATCGAACTCGCACGCAAGCGCATCGAACAGAGTGGACGCGACATCCGTCTGGAAGTCGACGGCGGCATCAAGGCCGACAACATCGCCTGCGTGGCCGCCGCTGGTGCCGACACCTTCGTGGCGGGCAGCGCGATCTTCAACGCCACCGACTACGCCGGCGTGGTCGCCGCGATGCGCGCCAATCTCGCGAGCGTCAAGGCCTGACCTTGTCGTTGTAGACGCGGTCGGCCTCCACCCCCCGGCTGGTGTCGACCACGCCGCGTTCCACGTCGTCGTGGGCGCGCCTGCCGAGTTCGGTGGCCGAGCCGTCCTGGTTCTGCTGGCTGTCCGACGATTCGTCGCGTTCGTGCGGCAGCTTCGGTGCCGATTCGCCGCCTTGCTCGACCTTGGTCTTGCCGTCCTGGTCGGGGCGCACGGCATCGGTGTCGCGGGGCTGGTTGTCCTTGTTTCGTGGGCGGGTGGCCATGGCTTGCTCCTGTGGTTGCTTCTTGTGGCACACCGCGCGGAGAAGCCCGGTAGGACCGGCGGGCCGGCCGCTGTAGGATCGTCGGCGATGGCCGACACCCTTCTTCACGACACCCTGCGCATCCACAGTTTCGCGTCCACCGAGCCCGGCCCGCGGCTCATCGTGCTGGGCGGGGTGCACGGCAACGAGACCTGCGGCACCGTCGGCATCGAGCGCGCCGTCGCCGAGCTCGACAGCGGTGCGCTCACGCTGCGGCGCGGCCAGCTCACCCTGGTGCCGGTGGCCAACCCGCTGGCGCGGCGGCTGATGCAACGCGAGGGCGAGCGCAACCTCAACCGCTCGTTCCGCCCGAGCGAGGTGCCGGCCGACTACGAGGCCCGCATCACCAACCTGCTGTGCCCGCTGCTCGACCGCCATGAGGTGCTGCTCGACCTGCATTCCTTCCAGAGCGCGGGCGAGGCCTTCGCGATGATTGGCCCGCGCGACAACACCGGCACGCTCGAACCCTTTTCACGCGCCACCGAAGAGGGCCGGCTGGCGCTGCACATCGGCACGCCGCGTGTGGTCGAAGGCTGGCTCGACATCTATGCGGCCGGCCTGGCGCAGCGCGCGGGCGGCACGCCGGCCGACGATGCGGCGCTGGCCTTCGGCTGGGGCACGAACGAATACATGCGCAGCCGCGGCGGCTACGGCGTGACGCTCGAATGCGGGCAGCACAGCGACCCGGCCGCGCCCGAGGTGGCGCACGCGGCCATCCATGCGGCGCTGCGGCTGCTCGGGATGGTGGATGGCGACGCCATCGCACCGCCGCAGCCCGCGCTGCTGCGTCTGATGAGCGTGACCGACCGCGACGACGAGGAAGACCAGTTCGTGCGCGAATGGGCCACCTTCGACCCGGTGGCCAAGGGCGAGCCGATCGCCGTGCGCGCCGACGGCCGCGTGCTGCAGGCCGAGCGCGACGGCTTCGTGATCTTCCCGAACACCGAGGCGCAGCCGGGCGCGGAGTGGTTCTACTTCGCGGTGGAGAGCGATCGGCGGCTCTAGGCGCCTGCTCTTAGGCCGACGGCGGGCGAGGCGGCGTTCCTACATCGACCCCGAGGAGGGCGACGTACCTTTCAATGCTGGAGGATCTCCCATGCCCGCCTCGCATTCACCCGCCCCCCGCGTCCTGTGGAAAGGCGCCATCAGCTTCGGCCTGGTGCACATCCCGGTCGCGCTCTATTCGGCCACGACCGACCACAGCATCGACTTCGACTGGCTCGACAAGCGCACGATGGACCCGGTCGGCTACAAGCGTATCAACAAGAAGACCGGCAAGGAAATCGCGCGTGAGCAGATCGTCAAGGGCATCGCGTACGAAGACGGGCAGTACGTGGTGCTGACCGACGCCGAGATCGCCGCCGCCTACCCCAAGACCACGCAGACCGTCGAGATCGAGACCTTCGTGCCGGCCGACAGCATCCCCTTCGTCTATCTGGAGCGGCCCTATTACGTCGCGCCGATCAACCGCGGCGCCAAGGTCTACGCGCTGCTGCGCGAGACGCTGCAGCGCACCCGCCGCGTGGGTGTGGCCCGTGTCGTGATCCAGACCAAGCAGCACCTCGCCGTGCTCGTGCCCTCCGGCCCGGGCCTGGTGCTGAACCTGCTGCGCTGGGGCGCGGACATCCGGCCCTGGAAAGACCTGCCCCTGCCGGCCGAGGGCGCCAAGGCGGCGGGCCTGTCGGAGCGCGAGCTGAAGATGGCCGGCGAGCTGGTCGAGGACATGAGTTCCGACTGGGACCCGGACGAATTCAAGGACTCGTTCAAGGACGAGATCATGCGGCTGGTCGACCTGAAGGTCGCGGCCGGCGACACCGAATCCGTGACCCAGCCCGAGCCGTCGGAGGAGGGCGGCAGCGGCGGCGGGGCCAAGATCATCGACCTGACCGAACTGCTGCAGCGCAGCCTGCGCAAGGGCGGCAGGCCGGCCGCGGAGGCCCCCGAAAAGACCGCTGCAAGGACGGCGGTGAAGACCGTGGCGAAGGCCCGGAAAACCCCTGCGCGCAAGACCGCGGCCGCCAAGGCGCCCGCGAAGCGGCGCGCCGCCTGAGGGGTCGCCCATGGGCGCGCGCGAGGCACTCGCTTCCTATCACCGCAAGCGCGACTTCGCCAAGACGCCGGAGCCGCGCAGTGGCGGCACGCCCGGCAAGGGCGTGCTGGCCTTCGTGGTCCAGAAGCACCATGCGAGCCACCTGCACTACGACTTCCGGCTCGAGTTGGGCGGCACGCTGGTGAGCTGGGCCGTGCCGAAGGGGCCGTGCCTCGATCCGCAGGTCAAGCGCATGGCGGTGCATGTCGAGGACCATCCGATTTCCTACGGCGACTTCGAGGGCACGATCCCGCCCGGCCAGTACGGCGCCGGCACTGTGATCGTCTGGGACCGCGGCGAGTGGCAGCCGGACGGCGACGCGCACAAGGCGCTGGCGGCCGGCAAGCTGAAGTTCGAGTTGCGTGGCGAGAAGCTGCGCGGCCACTGGACGCTGGTGCGCATGCGCGGCAAGGGCGAGAAGCAGGAGCCCTGGCTGTTGATCAAGGAGAAAGACGCCGAGGCGCGCGCGCTCGACGACTACGACGTGACCGAGGCGTTGCCGGACAGCGTGATTTCCGGCGCCGCCGTCGACGCGCCTCTGCGGGCGAAGAAGCCGGACCCGGAGGCTGCGGCGCCGCCGTCCGCGCCGCGCAAACGAACGGGCCGCGCCGTGCCCTTGCCCGCCACCCTCTCGCCCCAGCTCGCGACCCTGGCCACCGCGCCGCCCAGCGACCCCGCCGACTGGCTGTGGGAGCTGAAGTTCGACGGCTACCGGCTGCTCACCCGCATCGAGAACGGCCAGGTGCGCTGCTTCACCCGCAACGGCCACGACTGGACCGACAAGCTGCCCGAACTCGCGCACGCGCTGGCGCAGCTCGACGTGCGCTCGGCCTGGCTCGACGGCGAGATCGTGGTGCAGGGCCAGAACGACGCACCCGACTTCCAGGCGCTGCAGAACGCCTTCGAGTGGCGTGCCACCGCGTCGATCGTCTACTGGATCTTCGACCTGCCCTTCGTCGACGGCGAAGACCTGCGCGAGCAGCCGGTCCAGGCGCGGCGCGAACGCCTGGCGGCCTTGCTGACCGACGAGCTCGCGCCGCGCCTGCGCTTGAGCGAGACCTTCGACGCGCCGCCGCGCGACCTGCTCGCCTCCGTCAGCGCACTGGGCTTCGAGGGCCTGATCGGCAAGCGCAAGGGCTCGCCCTACGTGTCGCGCCGCTCGTCGGACTGGATCAAGCTCAAGTGCCATCAGCGGCAGGAATTCGTGATCGGCGGCTACACGGCGCCCAAGGGCTCGCGCGCCGGCTTCGGCGCCTTGCTGCTGGGCGTGCACGACGCCAAGGGCGCGCTGCACTACTGCGGCAACGTGGGCACCGGCTTCGACGGCAGCCGCCTGGCGGACATCAAGGCGCGTCTGGACAAGCTGGCCACCGACCGCTCGCCCTTCGTCGAGGGCGATGCCGGCGTGCCGCGTTCGGTGAAGGCGCAATGGGTCAAGCCGCAACTCGTCGCGGAGGTGAGCTTCGGCGAATGGACGCGCGAGAACCGGGTGCGCCACAGCGTGTTCCAGGGCCTGCGCACCGACAAGCCGGCGCGGCAGATCACCCGCGAGAAGGCGGTAGCCGTTGTCGAGACGGCCAAGTCCTCGGCCGCCTCCAGGAAGACTGTCACGAAGAAAGCTGTCACGAAGAAAGCCAACCCGATGCCCACCTCTCGCATCACCCACGCCGACCGCGTGATCGACAAGGACAGCGGCGCCACCAAGGGTGGGCTCGTCGACTACTACGTGCAGGCCTCGGCGCTCATCCTGCCGCACCTCCAGGGCCGCCCGGTGTCGCTGGTGCGTGCGCCCGAAGGCATCGGCGGCGAGCTGTTCTTCCAGAAGCATGCCAAGGGCACGGACCTGCCGGGCATCACGCTGCTCGACCCGTCGCTCGACCCCGAGCACGAGCCGTTGTTGCAGATCGACAGCGCCGAGGGGCTGGTCTCCGCGGCGCAGATGAACGTGGTGGAACTGCACACCTGGAACGCCACCTCCAGCGCGATCGACCGACCCGACCGCATGACCTTCGACCTGGACCCCGGCGAGGGCGTCGACTGGACGCACATGCAGGAGGCCGCGCTGCTGATGCGCACCCTGCTCGACGAACTGGGCCTGGTCGGCTTCCTCAAGACCAGCGGCGGCAAGGGCCTGCACGTGCTGGTGCCGATCCGCCGCCACTATGGGTGGGACGACGTCAAGGGCTTCTCGCAGGCCGTGGTGCAGCACCTGGCGCAGACCATTCCGGAGCGCTTCGTCGCCAAGAGCGGCCCGCGCAACCGCGTCGGCAGGATCTTCGTCGACTACCTGCGCAACGGCTTCGGCGCCACCACCGTCGCCGCCTGGTCGGTGCGTGCGCGGCCGGGGCTGGGCGTGTCGGTGCCGGTGGCGTGGGACGAACTGGCGTCGCTCACTTCCGGCGCGCACTGGACGCTGCAGACCGCGCCCGCACGCTTCGCCGTCGGCAACGAGCCCTGGCGCGATTGGGAGAAAGGGCGCAAGGGCCTGGCCAAGCCGATGAAGCTGGTCGGCTTCTCGCCCGCCGGAAACTGAGCCTGCTCAGCCGTTCGTCACCTCGTTCGTCACCACCTCGAAGTGGTTCAGCGTGTTGGCACCGAACACCATGGTGATCGGCACGTCGGCCGCGTCGCGTCCGCGCGCGATCACGATGCGGCCGATGCGCGGCATGTTGTGGCGCGCGTCGAAGGTGTGCCAGCGGTCGCCGAGGTAGACCTCGAACCAGGCGCTGAAGTCCATCGGGGAGGGCACCGGCGGGATGCCGATGTCGCCGAGGTAGCCCGTGACGTAGCGCGCCGGGATGTTCATGCAGCGGCACAGCGTGATCGCCAGGTGCGTGAAGTCGCGGCACACGCCCACCCGTTCGCGGAAGCCTTCGAGGGCGGTGCGCGTCGCGCGGGCCTGCTGGTAGTCGAAACGCAGGTGGTTGTGCACGAAATCGCAGATCGCCTGCACCCGGTGCCAGCCCGGCGTGACGTTGCCGAACTGCGACCAGGCGAAGGCCAGCAGTTCGCTGTCGACCTCGCAGTAGCGGCTCGGCAGCACGAAAGGGAGCGTGGAAACCGGCAGATCGGCGGCCGCATGCTCGACGGCGCCGTAGTCGACCGGGTCGTGCCAGCCGGTGTCGTACACGACGGCGTTGTTGCGCAGCCGGACGCTGTTCACGCCGAAGGGCACATGCACGCGGGCGCAGAAGTTGTCGAAGCTGTCCTGGTAGTGGTCGGTCGGCAGCGGCGGGCTGATGGTGATGTTCTCGCCGGCGTGGATGTCGCCGCTGCGTGACGGGTGGACGCGAAGCATGTAGATGAGCGCGGTGGGCGCGGTGACGCCGATCTCGATGTCATAGCCGATCTGGATGAACATGGCGTCGCTTCGCAAGAATGAGGTGTAGAGGTAAAGCAGGTTCGGTGCCCGGTGCCCGTTGCCATGAGAAGACGGCGTGCGCGCGAGGCCCCTGATCCTAGGCCTGCAACGGCGACACGGGCGCGTCACCGCGCCGCGAGCAGGCGTAGGCCGAGGCTGATGCGTCGGCCCGCTCCTACCGGGATCGGCCGCGCGCTCCCACACGCGCGAGCGCGTGACCACTACGGCGCGCGTGTCGGGCACACCTTAGCCTCTCAGGGCGCCGCAACCAGGAGCACCTGGCCGACACCGCCGGCCATGCCGTTCTCCCTCCCATCTTCCCGAAGGCCACCATGGATCTTTTCCCCTTGGTCAATTTGCTGAACAGCCCCCTCATGGACGGGGTTCTGCTCTGGACCGTGGCCGCGGTGGCGAGTGTCGTCGGCCTCGTGGGGCTGGTGAATGCGCTGGACATGTTCCTGGACACCGAGCCGAACTGAGTTATCCCCGGTGCCGTGGGCACCGTTTTATCGTTTCCAAGGACAAGAATGACCCCACGTAACAGGGCAGCGGCCGGACGCCGCCCGAAGGCCAGCGACGGCCCGAACAGCAAGCAACTGCAGCTGGCGGGCTTTACCCAGGAGACCACGTCGCAACTGACCACGAATCAGGGCCTGCACATCCCGGACAACCACAACTCGCTGAAGGCGGGCGTGCGCGGGCCGACGCTGCTCGAGGACTTCATCCTCCGCGAGAAGATCACCCACTTCGACCACGAGCGCATTCCCGAGCGCGCGGTGCACGCGCGCGGTGCGGCGGCGCACGGCTATTTCCAGGTCTACAAGTCGATGTCGCAGTTCACCTGCGCCGACTTCCTGCAGGACCCGTCACAGAAGACGCCCGTTTTCGTGCGCTTCTCGACCGTCGCCGGCTCGCGCGGCTCGGCCGACACGGTGCGCGACGTGCGCGGCTTCGCGGTCAAGTTCTACACGCAGCATGGCAACTACGACCTGGTGGGCAACAACATGCCGGTGTTCTTCATCCAGGACGCGATGAAGTTCCCCGACCTGATCCATGCCGTCAAGCCCGAGCCGCATCACGAGATGCCGCAGGCCGCGAGCGCGCACGACACCTTCTGGGACTTCGCCTCGCTGATGCCCGAGAGCACCCACATGCTGATGTGGGCCATGAGCGACCGCGCCATCCCGCGCAGCTACCGGATGATGGAAGGCTTCGGCGTCCACACCTTCCGCTTCGTCAATGCGCGCGGCGAGTCGCACTTCGTCAAGTTCCACTGGAAGCCCAAGCTGGGCATCCACGGCCTGGCCTGGGACGAGGCGCAGAAGCTCGCGGGCAAGGACCCCGACTTCCACCGCCGCGACCTGTGGGAAGCCATCGAGAACGGCGACTTCCCCGAGTGGGAGCTGGGCGTTCAGATGATTCCGCAGGACAAGGAGCATTCGCTCGGCTTCGACCTGCTGGACCCGACCAAGCTGATCCCTGAAGAGCTGGTGCCGGTGCAGCGCATCGGCAAGCTGGTGCTCGACCGCAACCCCGACAACTTCTTCGCCGAGACCGAGCAGGTCGCCTTCCACCCCGGCCATGTGGTGCCGGGCATTGACTTCAGCAACGACCCGCTGCTGCAGGGACGGCTGTTCTCGTACACCGACACGCAGATCTCGCGGCTCGGTGGCGCGAACTTCCACGAGCTGCCGATCAACAAGGGCGTGTGCCCCTTCCACAACTTCCAGCGCGACGGCATGCACCGCCAGACCATCGCGCGCGGCCAGGTCGCCTACGAACCGAACACGCTGGCCAACGGCACGGAGTTCCGCGTCGACGGCGAGAGCGGCGGCTTCCAGTCCTTTCCCGAGGAGATCGAGCCGCCGAAGATCCGTCGCCGCAGTGCGTCCTTCGACGACCACTTCACGCAGGCGCGCTTGTTCTTCAACAGCCAGAGCATGGCCGAGAAGGAACACATCGTCGCGGCCTTCCGCTTCGAGCTGTCCAAGCTCGAGGTGCCGGCGATCCGCCAGCGCATGGTCGACAACCTGGCGCACGTCGACGAGAAGCTGGCACGCCGCGTGGCCGAGCCGCTGGGCATCGGCGCGCCCGACGCCAAGGCCGCGGCCGGGCGGCCGGGCTTCCGCGGCCACCGCATGGCGCTGGCCATCGAGGAGTCGCCGGCGCTGCGCATGGCCGACACGGGCGATGGTTCCGTCAAGACGCGCAAGATCGCGATCCTGGTGGCCGACGGGGTCGATTCGGCTTCGCTGAAGCCGATCCGCGAGGCGCTGGAAGCGGCCGGTGCGCAATGCAAGGTCATCGGGCCGCGGCTGGGCACCGTGGCGAGCGCGTCGAAGCGGCAGATCGAGGTCGACGCGACCTTCGCGGCCATGCCCTCGATCCTGTTCGACGCCGTGCTGATCCCGGCCGGCAAGGACGGTGCGGCGGCGCTGCGGCAGAACGGTGAGGCGCTGCACTTCGCGCTGGAGGCCTTCAAGCACTGCAAGGCGATCTGCACCGTGGGCGAGGGCGTCGAGCTGCTGTCGATGGTGGGCGTGGGCCGCGCCCCCGCGGTGGCGCCGGCGGGTGTGGTGGTGGCCGAGACACCGGTGACGAACCTGGGCGACACGACGGCCGCCACCGAGATCGCCACCGCCTTCATCGCGGCGATCGCCAGGCATCGGCACTGGGACCGCGCGAACATCGACGCCGTGCCTGCTTGAAGTCCACCCCCGATGCGGCGCACTGCGTGTCGCCGCCTCCCCCTCAAGGGGGCGCACCCGGCGGCCTGGCCAAGCCAGTTCCGCGGGTGCCCTGGCCTGGGCCGTGCCGGTTTCATCGGCTGCGGGTGGCGTGCAGCGCTGTGGACAACTGAGCCACCGGGCGCAGGCCGTCAGGAGCGGGTTCGGAAGTCGAACTGCTGGTGAAAGTTCGCGCCGTTCGCCGTGCCCTCGAGGTCGACGCTGTAGCGTGCGTCGGGCGCCAGCTGGGACCGCGGCACCATGAAGAACTCGTGGCCGCTTTGCGGCACCGCATGGGTCCGAACGGGCACGACGTTGCCGGCACTGTCCGTGAGCGTGTAGCGTGTGACGAGCAGCTCGCCGCCCTCGTCGGTACGCAGGTAGATCGGCGGACCCATCTGCACCGCGGGGTCGGTGATCCGCGGGAAAGGGTTGGGTTCTTCGGTGGCCGGCGCGAAGGCGTAGTCGATCCCGATGCTGCCCTCGCAGGGGTAGCTCGCCACCTTGCCGGCACCGAGCAGCGGAGCGCTTTCCTGGCGGCCCACGAGCATGCCCAGGCGCTGGTTCACCACCAGCGTCGTCAAGCCGTCCGGCCCGGTCCTCCGGTCTTCCTTCGTGACCGCCGCCAGCCCGCCGACGCGCGCGGCGGTCATCGCGCCGCGCAGGTGCGCGACCGAGTTGAGCAGCGAACGCATGTCGCGCTCGCCGCGCTGCGCCGCCGTCGGCTGGCGCGGGGGCGTGGCCGAGACGTAGGTCTCGGTCGATGCGGTCAGCAGTTCGACGACGTAGGGGCCGTAGCCCGCGAACTGGGCGCGGTCGGCCGCCAGTGCGCCGGTGTAGAAGGGGTTGTTGAGGTTCGCCTCGGCGTGCCCGGTGGCATAGGCGCCATCGCTGCCTTCGGCCAGCAGGTATTGGCCGTGAGCCCGCGAGGCGGTGTCGAGCGCGACGTTCTGTTCGAGCGCGCCGAAGCCGCATTGCGTGCGTGCCGCCTGGAAATAGGTCCACGCCGCGAGTTCGCCCGAACCCGCGGGATAGCCGGACGGCGGCAGCTCGTCGACCGACGCCTGGACCGTGGTCTCGACCGCGGGCGTCGCGGGCGGAGCAGCATCCGGACTGCCCCCTCCGCCACCGCCACAAGCACTCAGGCCGAGCAGCGTGCCGATCAGCACGGCATGGGGGAGCGGTCGCGCGATCGACGCAGGGTGGAGACGATGGGAGAGGCGCATGAACAGACGACGAAAGCAATCAGAAGCGGTCAGCGTGCCCGCCGCATGCGAACTGACTTGCTGGCGGTTCCCGCGTTGCCGTGTAGGCCAAGGCGCATCGCGTCGCTTCGCCGTCGGCTGGTGGCACTCGCGCCCGGCGTGAGGGGTGATCAGTCGCGCTTGGGAATCAGCAGCCCGCGCGCCACGGCGGGCCGTTCGACGAAGGCCGCGAGCACCCGTGCCACGTTGGCGAAGTCGTCGAAGCCCACCAGTTCACGCGCCTCGTAGAAGCCGACCAGGTTGCGCACCCACGGGAAGATCGCGATGTCGGCGATGGAGTAGTCCGCGCCCAGCATCCAGTCGCGTCCCGCCAGGTGCCTGTCCAGCACGCCGAGCAGGCGCCTGGATTCGGCCACGTAGCGGTCGCGCGGTCGCTTGTCCTCGTAGTCCTTGCCGGCGAACTTGTGGAAGAAGCCGAGCTGGCCGAACATCGGCCCGATGCCGCCCATCTGGAACATCACCCACTGCAGGCATTCGTAGCGCGCGGCGGCGTCCTGCGGAATGAATCGCCCGGTCTTCTCGGCCAGGTACACCAGGATCGCGCCCGACTCGAACAGCGCCAGCGGCTGGCCGCCCGGCCCGTGCGGATCGAGGATGGCCGGGATCTTGTTGTTCGGGTTGAGCGACAGGAAGGCCGGCGACATCTGGTCGTCGTGGTCGAAGCGCACCAGGTGCGGCTCGTAGGGCAGGCCGAGTTCTTCCAGCAGGATCGACACCTTCACGCCGTTCGGCGTGGGCAGCGAGTAGAGCTGGAGACGGTCGGGGTCCTGGGCGGGCCACTTCTGGGTGATGGGGAAGGCGGAAAGATCGGTCATGGATGTCCTTGGGAAAGCGGGGGTGGCGTCGAATGCGACGCGCCGGTCGGCACGGTGAATTCTGCCGTCCGTCGTTCAAGCAGGTGCCGCATCGGGTGCGATGACCTTGGGCCACGGCCAGCGGGCCTGGTAGCTCGCGGCCTTGGCGCGGAACAGGTCCGGCAACGCATGGCGCGGGTTGATCAGCAGGACGCCGTCTGCCAGGTCCTGCAGGCTGTCGGGCGCGTACAGCGCGCCATCGGCCACGTCGATGCCGATGCAGGTGCCCAGACGGCCTCGAACAGGCAGCCCGCGGTGAGGTGGCACTGGGGCAGGTCGAGCGCGCGCAGCCGCGCCAGCAACGCGCCGTTGACGGGGTTGCGCCGGGCCAGCGCCAGGAAGTCTTCGGAAGTGAACGGCATGGCGGGCGAGTGTGCCCGGCCGGCAGCTCACCCCACCCGCCGCCGCGTCGACAGCAGCGCCCGCAGCTTGGCCGGCGCGACCGGCTTGGTCAGCAGCGTCATGCCGCCGTGGCGGATGCGTTGCAGCACTTCGGGGCCGGTGGCGCCCGAGACCAGCACCGACAGCGCGCCGGGCTGCAGCCGGCGGGCGGCGTCGATGACGGTCAGGCCGTCGTCCTCGTCGGCCAGTTGCAGGTCGCACAGCACGGCGTCGTACGCCACGCCGGGTGCGTCGAGGCAGGCGATGGCGGCGGCCGCCGAGTCGGCCGTGTCGACGTGGCAGCCCCATTGCGTGAGCAGCGCACGGCTGCCGTCGAGGATGGCCGGGTCGTCGTCGACCACCAGGCAGCGCAGGCCCGCCATGGGGGCCGGTGCCGCCGGTTCGGGCGCTGGCGGCGCGACGTGGGCGAGCGGGACTTCGGGCAGCAGCAGCGCGAAGGTGCTGCCGGCCTGCAGGGCCGAGCGCAGCGTGATGCGCGTGCCCAGCAGGGCCGCGATGCGTGCGCAGATCGCCAGCCCCAGGCCGAAGCCCTGGCGGCGGTCGCGCTCGGTGTTGGCCACCTGGTAGAACTCCTCGAAGATCCGCGCCTGGTGGATGGGCGCGATGCCCATGCCGTTGTCGCGCACCTCGATGCGCACGCCGCCGGCCCGCCGCCGCGCCGTCACCAGCACGGTGCCGCCGGGCGGCGCGTGGCGGATCGCATTGCTCACGAGGTTGCCGACGATGCGCTGCAGCAGCGCCGCATCGCTGCGCACGGCCAGGCCGCGGTCGTCCCAAAGCAGCCGCACCTGCGCCTCGGCGGCCGCGGCGGCGTGCTGCGCGGCGATGGGGTCGAACAGCGCGGCGAGCGACAGCCCGGTGATGGCCGGCGTGAGCACCTGCGCGTCGAGCCGCGAGATCTCCAGCAGGTCGTCGAGCAGCACGCCCATGAAGGCGGTGCCTTCCTGCAGGCGCAGCACGGCCGGGCGCTGCGCCGGGCTCGCGCTCGGCAGCAGGCCGTCGATGAAGAGGCCCATCGCATGCAGCGGCTGGCGCAGGTCGTGGCTGGCGGCGGCGAGGAAACGGGCGCGCGACAGGGCGGCCTGTTCGGCTTCGGCCATGCGCTGCAGGGCCACGGCCGTGGCTTCGCGCACGCGCTCTTCGCTGACCTGCTGGTTGTGCTGGAGCCGCTCGGCCAGGCGGTTGATGTCGCCGGCCAGCGCGGCGAGTTCGTGCCGGCCGGTCGGCTGCGCCCGCAGCGCGGCGGGGTCGCCGACCACGTCGCAGCGCGCCTCGAAATGCCCGGCTTCCAGCGCGGCCACGGTGCGCGAGATGCGGCGCAGCGGCTGGGCCACGGCGCGGGCCATGTGCCGCACCGCCGCCCAGGCGGCCAGCAGCGCGATCAGCGCGATGCCGATGCCGGCCATCAGCGACCGGGTGCGTTCGCGCCCGTGTGCGGTCGAGTCGCGGAAGGCCTGCACCACGCCGATGGGTGTGGCGCCGGCGGTGGCGCCGTCGGGCGCGAAGGCGCTGGCGCGCGAGGCTTCGCGCAGCGTGACCGGTGCAGTGAACACCCGAAGCGCGCCACTGCCGCGGGCAGCGGTGGCCGGCGGGCCGGCCGTGACGTACACGCCGGCGCTGTTGCTGATCTCGATGCGCGCCACCTGGCCGCCGCGCAGCGCGGCGTTGGCCACGTTCTGCAGGGCGGGCAGGTCGCCCGCGTAGAGGCTCAGGTCGGACATCGCCGCCGCCTGCCGTGCGACGGCCTGGCCTTCGGCGTCGAAGGCCGCGTCGAGCGTGGCGAGCCGGCCGTGCGTGAACCAGGCCGTCAGGGCCAGGGCCAGCACGGCACAGGGGCCGATGCCCAGGCGCAGCAGGTCGCGCCGCAGGCTGCCGCGCACCTGCAGCGGCGGTACGGTTTCGGGCAGCGATGCGCGTTCGGACGGGCTGTCGACCATCGCGCGCAACGGCAGTCGCACCGGTGGCAGGAGGCGGCTGCTGGTGCGCATCATCGCGGCGCCGTCACCCGTTCGGTCAGTTCGCGTTCGTCGGGCAGGCGCAGGCCCAGTCCGCGCGCCACCGTGGTGTTGACGCGCACGGTGGCCGGCGTGGCCGCCTCCACCAGCACGACGCCCCCGGTGCCGCGCTTGAGCTTCTGCATGAAGGCGCGCGCCTGCGCCGCCAGCTGGGTCGGCGTCGACACCGCCGCCGCGAGCCCGCCCGAACGCACCAGCCCGTCGCTCGTGCCGAACACCGGCAGCGTGGCGCCCGCGCCGGCGTGCAGCACGGCCAGCGTCGCGGCCTGGCTGTCGCCGATGCGGTCGGGCAGTACCATCAGCGCGTCGCTGCGGGCCACCACCAGGCGCAGCGCGGCGGCCAGCGCCGTCGGGCTGGGGGCGTACTGCACCTTCAGGTCCCAGCCCGCGGCGGCGCGCTCGAGTTCGCGCACCAGCGGTCCGGATTCAGCGGTCGCGACCACGCCGAGGCGCCGCTTCTGCGGCAGCACCGCGTCGATCAGCGCCAGCTGGTCGGCCATCGCCGGGTCGCGCAGCAGCACGCCGACGCGGCGGTCGGCGCGCAGCAGGCCGGGGTCGCCGCGCAGGCGTTCGTAGTCGAGCTGGGTCAGCATCGCCAGCAACAGCGGCTCGGCGCCCGGGCGGTCGATGGCCGCACGCGCCGCGGCCATGCCGACGGCGACGGTGATGGGCGCATCGTCGACCGTGTCGCGCATGTGGCGCGCGAACTCGGCGTGCGGCGCCGAGTCGTCGGCCAGCAGCACGGTGAGGCCGGCCGCCATCGCGTGGCTCGCGGACAGGGCAGTGCACGCCGGCACCAGGCACCACAGGGCCATGCGCAACGCGCGGAGGCAGGGGAGAAGAAGCGTCACGAAAGGGGCTGCATGCGCAGCGAAGAGGGGGACGGCCCACTGTACGGAGCCCGCTCTCGCAGCGCGATAAGGCAGAGGGCTTATGTCGATGCCCGGCACCGGTCTGCATGGTGAAGTGGTGCACAGGCGGTCGGCCGATCGGCCTAGCGCGAACGCCATAGCCGGGGGGCGCGCCGGCCAACGGGGGCGCAGGCCTCAGAGGGGCTGCCGCACGCGGGCCAGCTGCGCGTGCATCGCCTGGCGCAGCACCCGGGGTGAGACCGGCTTGTAGAGCACGGCCACGCCTGACGCCGCCACTTCGCGCAGCCGGTCGGGCTTGGTCTCGCCGGTCACCAGCAGGCGTGCGGTGCCGTCACCGATGCCGCGCGGGTGGCGTTCCAGCGCGGCCAGCACGTCCAGGCCGTTGTCGCCGCCCTGCAGGAGCAGGTCGCTCACCACCACGTCGGGTGGATGCGTCCAGGTGTCGGCCAGCGCCAGCGCCTCGGCGCGGCTCTGCGCGGCCATCACCTCGGCGCCCCAGCTCGACAGCGCGACCTGCAGGCCTTCGAGGATGCTGCGCTCGTCGTCGATGACCAGCACGCGCACGCCGTGCAGGCAGGGCTCGGCCTCTTCGACGAGGCCGGGCGCCGCGATCGCCGGTGGCGCGAGCACCGGCGCGATGCGGCGCACGAGCACGCGCACGCTGGTGCCGCGACCCGGCCGCGAGCTGAGCTCGACGCAGGTGTTGAGCAAGCCGGCGAGCCGCTGCACCGTGGCCAGGCCCAGCCCCATGCCGCGGGCGCCGCGCTCGCCGGGCCGGCTGTGCGCATCGATCTGGAAGAACTCCTCGAACACCCGCGCCTGATGCTGCGGCGCGATGCCCACGCCGGTGTCGAGCACCTCGATGCGCACGCCGTTGCCGCGCAGCCGCGCGCCGACCAGCACCCCGCCTTCGTGGGTGTGGCGCAGCGAGTTCGACACCAGGTTGTTGAGGATGCGCGAGAGCATCACGTAGTCGCAGCGCACCCAGACGTCGGTCTTGCGCACCACCAGCCGCAGGTTCTGCGCCTCGGCCACCGCGCGGAAGTTGCGGCTGATTTCGTCGAACAGCCGGTCGAGCGGGAAGTCCGACCACTGCGGCTGCAGCACGCCGGCGTCGAGCTGCGACAGATTCAGCAGCTCGGAGAACAGCCGGTCGAGCGATTCCACGCATTGCCGGATATGGCCGATGCGCTGCAGCCGCACCGGGTCGGTCTCGCCGTTGGCCAGGCCGTCGGAGAACAGCGTGAGCGCGTGCAGCGGCTGGCGCAGGTCGTGGCTGGCCGCGGCCAGCAGGCGGGTCTTGGCCTGGCTCGCCACCTCGAGCTGCTGGTTCTTGCGCGCGAGTTCGGCGGTGGCGTCGGCGATGCGGCTTTCCATCAGGCGCCGGCTCTCGGCCAGCGCGCCGGCCGCCTGGTTGAAGCCGCTCTGCAGGCGCCGCACCTCGGCCGTGCCCTCGACCGCAACGCTCGCTTCCTCACCCGCGCCCAGGCGGTCGACCGCTTCTCCCAGCGCGCCGATGGGGGCGCTGATGCGGCGGGCGGCCCACCAGCCCGACAGGCCCACGCCGAACAGCGCCGCCGCCAGCACCAGGCTCACGTTGATGCCGACCGAGCGCCGCGCGCGCTCCACCGCGTCGAGGCTGATCTCGACCATCACCTGCCCGGCGCGGCGGCCGTCGTCGGCCGGCACCGGCACCACCACCTGCAGCCCCTGGGTGCGGGCGCGGTCGGTGGTTTCGGAATTGGCGACGATCTCGCCGTCGTCCGACCAGATCTGCACCTGCTGCACATGGGGTTGGTACGTGCCCGACTGCGCGATGCGCAGCAGCGCCCGGCGGTCCATGTGCATCAGCGGCCCCTGGGCCACGGTGGCCACCTGCAGGGCCACCGTCTGGGCGTTGGCACGCATCAGTTCCGTCACGTTGTCCAGGTGCTGGCGTGTGAGCACGGCGATCGCGGCCAGCGTCGCCACGGTGGCCGGCAGCACCGCCAGCAGGATCAGCTGTTGCGCCAGCGACAGCCGCGTCAGGCAATGCAGGACGCGCCAGTGCCAGGGTGGCGGGTGCGGGCCTCCCGGGGCGGTTTCCGTGTTCAATGGATGCACGGCGGCCATGACGCAGTGAAAAAGCTCACAAATCTGGCGCAGAGTTGGTTTCTAATTGTGTTCCTGAGACTCTTCCATGACCAGTCTGCCTTTCGGCGGACCTGTCTTCCCACCCGATGTCTGCAGATTGCCTCTGTTTCACGACCTCTGTGGGCCGCCGCGACGGCTCGTCGGGGCTGTGGCGCGTGCTGTTCGGCCTGCTGCTGGCGCTGGCGTGCCAGGGGGCTGCGCAGGCACAGGGCGGCAGCGCGGCGGCGCCGCTGCGCTTCGGCATCCTGCCGCTGGGCGGCGCCTTCGAATCGCGCAACGACTGGGACCCGGTGCTGGCCGATCTCAGCCGTGCCGTCGGGCGGCCGATCAGCGTGCTGTCGGTCACGTCGTACGAGGCGCTGGAGCAGGCGATCCAGCGCAACGAGGTCGACATGGCCTTCCTGTCGGGCCGCATGGCGCTCGACGCCGTCACCCAGCGCGGCATGCGCGTGGTGGCCCAGGTCACGCGGCACGATGGCCTGCCGGGCTACCGGGCGCTGCTGCTGACCCGCAAGACCGGTCCCTTCAGCACGCTCAAGGGGCTGCTCGCCGAGCCGGAGCGCTGGCGCCTGGCGCGCGGCGAAAGCCGCTCGGTCTCGGGCTTCATCGTGCCGCAGCTGCAGCTCTTCCTGCCGAACCACATCGCGATGGAGACCCGCTTCCTGAGCGAGGTGGTGGGCACCCACCAGTTCACCGCGCTGGCCGTGGCCAACGGCGAGGCCGATGTCGCCACGAACAACTCGGCCGACTTCGAGCGCTTCCAGTTGCAGTTCCCGTCGGAGGCCGCGCGGCTGCAGGTCATCTGGGCGTCGGACCTCATTCCGCATGCGCAGATCGTGGTGCGGCGCGACGATCCGCCGGAGTTCCGGCGCAAGGTGGAGGCCTTCCTGGTCGACTACGCGCGCAGCAAGGGCCCGCGCGGCGATGCCGAGCGCGCCTACCTCAAGGCCCTGCACGATCTGGCGGGCTTCGTGGCGGCCGACAACAGCTCGCTGCTGCCCGCGGCGACGCTGGCCTACCAGCTGGCCAGGCAGAACGCGAACACCGCGCAGTGGGTCAACGAAGCGGCCAGGCAGGCGCGCCTGCAGCGCATCGAGAGCACCTATGCGGAGCAGCGGGAGGCCTTGCGTGCCGAGCGCTAGCGGGCCGGCGTCGCGCAGCACGGCATCCCGGCGCATCGCGTTGTGCCGATGCGCCGCCGCGTTGTCGCTGGCGTGGGCCGGCACCGCGTGGGCGCAGGGCAGCGCACGCCAGCGCGCGTCGTCGGCCCCGTTGCGCTTCGGCATCCTGCCCTTCGGCGGCGCGGTCGAGTCGCGCGACCGGTGGGCACCGCTGCTGGCCGACATGAGTCGCGCCATCGGGCGGCCGGTCACGGGCTTCTCGGTCACCTCGTATGAATCGCTCGGCCAGGCGCTCCAGCGCGACGAGGTCGACATCGCCATGCTCACCGCCAAGATGGCGCTCGATGCGGTCCTGCAGCGGCGCATGCGCGTGCTGGCGCAGGTGCGGCGGCACGAGGGCGACCCGGAGCATCGCGCGGTGCTGCTGGTGCGCAAGGACGGCGCGTTCACCCGCCTGGCCGACCTGCTGGCCAACCCCGGCCACTGGCGCCTGGCCCGCGGCGACAGCCGTTCGGTGTCGGGCTTCATCCTGCCCCAGGTGGAGTTGTTCCTGCCGAACCGGATCGCCATCGAAACGGCATTCCGCAGCGAACTGATCGACACGCACCAGGCCACGGCGCTGGCCGTCGCCAACGGCGACGCCGACGTGGCGACCAACAACACCACCGACCTGGAGCGCTTTCGCGAGCAGTTCCCGATCGAGGCGGCGCGGTTGCAGGTGATCTGGACATCGGCCCCCACGCCGCCGGCGCAGATCGTCATGCGACGCGACAGCTCCCCCGAACTTCATCGGCGACTCCAGGCCTTTCTCAGCGGCTATGGCCGCGCCAGCGGGCCGCGTGGCGATGCCGAGCGCGACGTGCTCAAGGCGCTGCGCGCCACGCTCGGCTACCAGGCCGAGGATGACAGCGCGTTGCTGCCCGCGGCCGAGCTGGAATACCAGCTGGCATGGCAGCGTGCCATGAACGCCGCCTGGGTGAGCGACGCAGCGAAGCAGGCGCGGCTTCAACGCATCGAACAGGCCCATGCGCGGCAGGTTGCTTTGCTGAAAGGCGAGGGTGGGGCGGCGGTTGCGGAGAAGTGCGAACCAAAGAATTCAAAGCCTGCAGCGCTCAATTGCAACTAATTCACAATCTTTGGAAGAATCTCGGCATAGACCATGCAGGCAATGATTGGTGACAATTAATTCTCAGATGTAACCAGAAAATTCCGCGGGTGCGACGTGGGTCGCTTCTTTTTGCCCGCAATGCCGCTTCAAAGTTCGTCCGTTTTTTGTGCTCGCCACGGTGTTTTTCGCCGAACCTCAGCAACCCTCGGCCTCCTGGTGGCTGTCAGCGGCACCGCCGCACAGACCGCCCCCTCCGCCCCCCAGCCCTTCATCGAGCAACAGCGCCAGCAGGACCGCGAACGCGCCCTGCGCGAGCAGCAGGAGCGCGCCATCGACGTGCGCCTGCCCACGGCCCCCGAGCGCGGCGCTGGACGCCTGCCGGACGCCGAAGCCCCGTGCTTGCGCATCGATCGCCTGGTGCTCGACGGCGAACACGCCGACGGCTTCCAATGGCTTCTGCCCGAAGCCGCCGGTGAACAGAACGACGACAGCCCCCTCGGCCGCTGCCTGGGCACGCAGGGCGTCAACAGCGTCGGTGCGCAGAACGGCGTGACGATCGACCTGGCTGCGGGCAGCAACCGCGGCACTGGCTCGGGCAGCGACAGCACGAACGTCAACTCCTATGTGACAGCCGCGAACATGGCCACGATCAAGAGCGGCGGCAACACCACGCTTGACGGCGCGGTGGTCCAGGCCGAGACGGTCAAGGCCGAAGTGGGCGGCGACCTGCGCATCCAGAGCGAACAAGACACCAGCACGGCGACAGCCAACCAGAGCGGCGGAGGGTTCGACGCGAGCATCTGCTACTTCTGGTGCTACGGCACGCCGGTGGTGGCCGGGGGCAGCGTGAACACCGCGGGTGGCAAGGGCCGCTACGCGAGCGTGACCGAGCAGAGCGGCATTCAGGCCGGTGACGGTGGCTTCGATGTGAAGGTGGTCGGCAACACCAACCTTGTAGGTGGGGTGATTGCGAGCACGGACCAGGCGGTCGATGGGGCAAGAACAGCTTCACGACGGGCAGTCTGACGATGAGCGATGTGGTCAACGTGGATACGTTCAACGCGTCGGGCTACAGCGTCGCGGCGGGGTACAACAGCACATCGTCGGTCGGCGCCGGAAAGGCGAGCAGCGGCAGCACGAGCATCACGACATCGGGGATCTCGGGTGTTGCTGGCAACGCGCAGGTGCGTACCGGCGACGGCAGCAACGGGTGCGTCGCCGAAGGGCGCGCCATCGTGCTGCGGCTCAGTCCCGACCGAACTCCACCACCACCGGCTGGTGGTCCGACGCCTGTGTCTGCAGGTCGACCTCGATCCGGCGCACCCGCGGCGCCAGCCCCTCGCTCACGAAGACGAAGTCGCAGGCCACCGGCTCGGGGCCGTAGGTGCGGTCGAACAGGCGGAAGGTGGGCGCGTGCGGCGCGTCGCCGTGGCGCACGCGCCAGGCGTCGTGCAGGCGCTGGGTGCCGTCGGCGCCGTCGGTACCGAAGGGCTGCTGGATCGCGGCGTGCTCCGGCTCGGTCGGGCCGAGGTTGAAGTCGCCGCATAGGATCGCGTGCGGCGTGTGCACCTTGGTCTGGAAGGGCGAGCGGCTGTCGTCGTCGAGCGGTGGTGCCGCGGCATGGCCGCAGGCCTCGATATGCAGTTCGCGCAGCGCGCGGGCCTGCGCCATGCGCTGGGTCTTGGAGTAGTACTCGAGGTGCGTGGTCATCACCCGCACCGCACCGAGCGCCGGGCTCTGCACCGTGACCACCGTGCACATGCGCGGCATGCTGCGCACGCCAGCATCAGCGGGCCAGGGGAGCGCGTGGTGCTGCACCTGCGCCACCGGCAGCCGCGTGGCGATCAGGTTGCCGAAGCGCATGCGGCGACCGGTGGCGTCGAACTCGTCGACCGCCGCCCCGAAGAACAGCTGGTAGCCCGGCAGCAGCGCCTGCAGCTCGGCCGGTTGGTCGCCGGGGCCGCCGGGCATGTCGGCGTAGCCCTGCGCGATTTCCTGCAGGCACAGCACGTCGAAGTCGGCCATCGCGCGCGCGCCGTCGACGATGCGCTGCACGCTCACGGTGCCGTCGAGGCCGCGGCACCATTGGGTGTTCCAGGTGACGAGCTTCATTTGATCCCCGCGCGCATGAAGCTCTGGACGAACTGCCGCTGGAACAGCAGGAAGGCGATCAGCAGCGGCGCCGAGGTCATCAGCGTGGCGGCCGTGATGATCGACCAGTCGATGCCCTGGTCGACCGACGAGAACACCTGCAGCCCGACGGTGAGCGGCCGCGCATGCACGCTGTTGGTCACGATCAGTGGCCAGAGGAAGTTGTTCCAGTGGTAGCTCACCGACACCAGCCCGAAGGCGACGTAGATCGGCCTGGCCAGCGGCACGTAGACGCGCCACAGCGTCTGCAGGGCACTGGCGCCTTCCATGCGCGCGGCCTCGTCGAGTTCCTTCGGGATTCCGAGGAAGGTCTGGCGCAGCAGGAAGATGGCGAGCGCCGAGGCGAAGTAGGGCAGGCCGATGGCGAAGAGGCTGTCGACCAGCCCCAGGTTGGCCATGGTGCGGTAGTTCTCGACCAGCAGCAGGTCAGGCATCACCGTGAGCTGCACCAGCACCAGCGAGAAGGCGATGTCGCGGCCGCGGAACTCGTAGCGTGCAAAGGCGTAGGCGGCCAGTGTGCTGAGCACCAGTTGCGCCGCCAGGATCATCACGACCAGCAGCGTGGTGTTGAGGAAGTAGCGCGCGAACGGCGCGGCTTCCCACGCACGGGCGAAGTTGGCCAGCGTGAGCGGCGCGTTCCAGGTGAAGCGCGCCGCGTATTCGGGCGCGTGGAAGGCGGTCCACACGGTGTAGATCAGCGGCAGCACCCACAGCAACGCGAGCAGCCAGGCGGCCACCGTGTCGAGCCAGGTCGGCGCGTTGTACGCCAGGCGTTGCGACGGCGCGCGGATCATCGGTAGTGCACCCGGCGGTCGAGCACGAAGAACTGCAGCAGCGTGGCGCCGACCAGCACGACGATGATGACCATGGTGAGCGCCGACGCGTAGCCGGTGTCCCAGAAGTTGAAGCCGACCTCGTACAGGTGGTAGAGCAGCAGGGTCGACGCGTTGTCGGGCCCGCCGCGCGTCAGCACGAAGAGGTGGTCGACCATGCGGAAGGCGTTGATCACGCAGTTGATCAGCACGAAGAGCGTGGTCGGCATCAAGAGCGGCCATTGCACGCGGCGGAAGAAGTACCAGCGCGAAGCGCCCTCGATGGCGGCGGCCTCGCGCAGGCTCGGGTTGAGCGACTGCAGCGCGGCCAGGTAGAAGATCATGAAGAAGCCTGCTTCCTTCCACACCGCCACCAGCGTGACGGCGCCGAGCGCGGTGCTCGGGCTGCCCAGCCAGTTGTGCGAGCCGAAGCCCAGCGCGCTGCTCACCTGCTCGAGCAGCCCGTACTGCGGCGTGTAGAAGAAGAGCCAGATGTTCGCGACCGCGATCATCGGCAGCACCGTCGGCGTGAAGTACGCCATGCGCAGGAAGGTGCGCCCGGCGATGCGCTCGTTGACCCACAGCGCCATCGCCAGCGCCAGGCCGATCGACAGCGGGATGGTGGCGCCGGCGAACCACAGGTTGTTTGTGAGCGCCTTCCAGAACACCGGGTCGTCGCGCATGACCTGGTAGTTCTCCAGGCCCACCCAGACCGCCGGCCTGCCGCCCTTGGGCGTCGACTGGAAGCTGTGCCACAGCGTGCCGATGACCGGCCAGTGGGTGAAGGCCATCAGCACCAGCAGGGCGGGCATGAGCAGCAGCCACGCCTGGCCGGCCGGGTGGCTCTGGCGATGGGACGAAGGACTGCCGCGCATGCTCGAAGTGACCCGCTTACTTGTACGCGCGCAGGATGCGATCCGCTTCCTTCTGCGCATCCTGCATGGCCTGCGCCGGCGTCTTGGTGCCGGTCAGCGCGGCCTGCAGGCCGTCGTTCAGCGCCTTGGTCACGCGCTGGTTGTCGTGCGTCGAGAACTCGGCCACCGACACCGGCAGCTGGTCACGCGCCACCAGCGCGGCCGGGAAGTCCTGGCCGTACTTCTTGAGCGTCGGCGTGTCGTAGGCGGCCTGCGACACGGCGACGTAGCCGGTCTCCATGCTCCACTGCGCGGCGCGCTCGGGCTGCGTCACCCACTTGGCGAACTTGAAGGCGGCTTCCTGCTGGGCAGGCGTGGACTTCTTGAAGATGTAGAAGTTGCCGCCGCCGGTCGGCGAGCCTTTGCGCTTGTTGCCCGGGATCATGCCCACGCCGAAGTCGAACTTGGCGTTCGCCTTGATGTTGGTCAGGTTGCCGGTGGTCGTGTAGATGATCGCGGCCTTCTTCTCGAAGAAGTCCTTCGGCGTAGTACCCCATTCGACGACGCCCGGCGGGTGGATGCCGGCCTTGCCCAGGTCGACCCAGAACTGCAGCGCCTCGATGACCTTCGGGTCGTCGAACTTGACCTGCGTGCCGGCCGCGTTGGCGAGGATCGCGTCATTGGGCGTCGTCAGCGTCTGGAACAGCCAGTACGGGAAGCCGCTCGACGGAATCTGAATGCCGTATTGCGTGGTCTTGCCGCTCGCGTCCTTCTTCGTCAGCCTGGTGGCGGCGTCCTTCAGCTCGGCCCAGGTCGTCGGCGCCTTGTTCGGGTCGAGGCCGGCTTCCTTGAAGAGTTCCTTGTTCCAGTACATGACCACGGTCGAACGCTGGAACGGAATGCCCCAGGTCTTGCCGCCGGTCTGGCTGTTGGCCATGAAGGCCTTGTAGAAGCCGTTCATCCACGCCTTGTCCTCGGGCGTCTTGGCGAAGTTGTCGAAGGGCACGATGGCGTCTTCGTCGATCAGCGTGAACATGTCGGTCGACAGCAGCACCGAGGTGACCGGCGGCGTGCCCGACTTGTGCGCGGTGAGCGCCTTCACGATGGTCTCCTGGTAGGTGCCGGCGTAGATCGGCGTGACCTTGATGCCGGGGTTCTCCTTCATGAAGCCCTCGGCGAAGCCGTCGATGGTCTTGGCGATCGGGCCGCCGACGGCGACCGGGTAATAGAACTGCAGGTCGACCGGGGCCTGGGCCTGCGCAAAGCCGCTGAATCCGGCAAAGCCGGTGAGCAGGGCGGTGGCGGCCAGTGTCTGGACGAAGGTGTTGCGTCGCATGGTGGAACTCTCTCCTCGGATGAAAAATGGGTGTTCGTGGGTCAATCGATGCGCCGGCCGTCGGCGCCGAAGCCGTGGGCCTCGTCGGGCGACCAGCGCAAGTGCACGCGCTCGCCTGGCGTGGCCACATGGCCGCCGGCGGCGCGCACCAGCAGCACTTCGCTGCCGACGGCGCAGCGCAGCACCAGGTCGGCACCCAGGTACTCGACGCTCTGCACCACGGCGGGGATGCCGTCGGCGGCGAGCGTGATCGCCTCGGGGCGCACGCCCAACTGCACGGCCTTCGCGGCCGGCGCGCCCGACGCGACATCGCTCCCGGCGATGCGGCCGTCGGCTTCGAGCGCGACGAGGTTCATGGGCGGCGTGCCGATGAAGCGCGCCGCGAAGGTGGTGGCCGGGCGCGCATACAGCGCACGTGGCGTGCCGGCCTGCTCGACCCGGCCCTGGTTCAGCAGCACCACCTGGTCGGCCATGCTCATCGCCTCGGTCTGGTCGTGCGTGACGTAGACGACGGTGAGGCCCAGCTTCTGCTGCAGCTCGCGCAGTTCGCGCCGCATGTCCTGGCGCAGCTGGGCGTCGAGGTTCGAGAGCGGCTCGTCCATCAGGCAGACCTTGGCCTGCGCCACCAGCGCGCGGCCGAGCGCCACGCGCTGCTGCTGGCCGCCGGAGAGCTGGCCGGGCTTGCGGTCGAGCAGGGCCGTGAGGCCGAGCAGGGCGGCGGCGTTGCGCAGGCGTTCGGCGCTTTCGGCGGCGGGCACCTTGCGCACCGACAGGCCGAAGCCGATGTTGTCGGCCACGCTCAGGTGCGGGAAGAGGGCGTAGTTCTGGAACACCATCGCAATGCCGCGCTGCGCCGGCGGCAGATCCGTCACGTCCTTGTCATCGATCAACACCTGCCCCTGCGTGGCCGTCTCCAGCCCCGCGATGATGCGCAGCGTGGTGGATTTCCCGCAGCCCGACGGGCCGAGAAGCACGCAGAAGGAACCGGAAGCGATCTGGAGGCTGACGGCGTGCAGCGCGGTGCTGTCGCCCCATGATTTGGCGACCCCGTTCAGGGCAATCGAAGACATGCCGCAGTGTAGGAACGAGATGTGACAGTTGTGTTGCCCTTGCAGGTCAGTGTTTTCCTGGGCCGGAGGCCGTGAGAAACTTCGCTACAGTGATTCGGCCTGTCCAGGCCTCGTACCAATCCAAGGAACACTCATGAGCAAAAAAGTCGCCTACGTCACCGGTGGCATGGGGGGAATCGGAACCGCCATCTGCCAGCGCCTCCACAAGGACGGCTTCACCGTCATCGCCGGGTGCGGCCCGACGCGCGACTACGGCAAGTGGCTGGCCGAGCAGAAGGCGCAGGGCTTCGACTTCTACGCCTCGGTCGGCAATGTCGGCGACTGGAATTCGACCGTCGACGCCTTCAGCAAGGCCAAGGCCGAACACGGCAGCATCGACGTGCTGGTCAACAACGCCGGCATCACCCGCGACCGCATGTTCCTCAAGATGACGCCCGAGGACTGGAGCGCCGTCATCGAGACCAACCTCAACAGCATGTTCAATGTCACCAAGCAGGTGGTGGCCGACATGGTGGAAAAGGGCTGGGGCCGCATCATCAACATCAGCTCGGTCAACGGCGCCAAGGGCCAGGCTGGCCAGACCAACTACTCCGCAGCCAAGGCCGGCATGCACGGCTTCACGATGGCGCTGGCGCAGGAAATGGCCAACAAGGGCGTGACGGTCAACACCGTGAGCCCGGGCTACATCGGCACCGACATGGTCAACGCGATCCGCCAGGAAGTGCTCGACAAGATCATCGCCACCATCCCCGTCAAGCGCCTGGGCAAGCCCAGCGAGATCGCCTCGATCATCTCGTGGCTCGCGACCGACGAAGGCGGCTACTCCACCGGCGCCGACTTCTCGGTCAATGGTGGCCTGCACATGCATTGACGCGGCCCGAGGTGTCGCCGAAAACCCGCTGCGGCGGGTTTTCCTTTTTGTCGCTGCCACAACGCCAGGGTGACCGACGCGGCCGCCAAGGCGACGGGAGTTGACGCCGGTCAACCGGCGGCGCGGGTTAACACCTAGATTGCACGTACCCGCCGGCGACACGGAGCGCCGAACGTGGCTGGCCTGCCGGCACTTCGGAAAGAATCGAATGAACTACACCCGTCTCAAGGCGGCATTGCGCTACTTCAACGAAGCGGTGCCTTTCAAACTGGTCCCCGCGCTGATCGCCACCGCCGTGCTGGCGACGCTCCTGCTGATTCCCCGCCCCGACGGGCTCACGCCCGATGCCTGGCGCCTGGTGGCGATCTTCCTGACCACGATCGTGGCGATCATCCTCAAGGTCATGCCCATCGGCGTCATGGCGATGATGGCCATCGTGATCGTCTCGCTGACGCAGGTCACCTCGACCTCGTCCAAAGGTGCGATCACCGATGCGCTGGGCAGCTTTTCCAGCCCGCTGATCTGGCTGATCGTGGTCGCGATCCTGATCTCGCGCGGGCTGAAGAAAACCGGCCTGGGCAGCCGCATCGGCCTGATCTTCATCTCGCTGCTGGGCAAGCGCACGATCGGCATCGGCTACGGCCTGGCCATCTGCGAGCTGGTGCTGGCGCCCTTCACGCCCAGCAACACGGCGCGCGGCGGCGGCATCGTGCATCCGATCATGAAGTCCATCGCGACGGCCTTCGACTCGGACCCGGCCAAGGGCACGCAGGGCAAGGTCGGCACCTACCTGGCGCTGGTCAACTACCACGCCAATCCGATCACGTCGGCCATGTTCCTGACGGCGACGGCCCCCAACCCGCTGGTGGTGGACTACGTCGCCAAGGCGACCCACCAGAGCTTCCATCTGTCCTGGACGACCTGGGCGCTGTGCATGGTCCTGCCCGGCCTCGTCTGCCTGCTCGTGATGCCGCTGGTGATCTACCTGCTGTCGCCACCCGAGCTGAAGGCCACGCCGGACGCCGTGACCTACGCGCGCGCCGAACTCGCGACGATGGGGCCGCTCGCGCCCCGCGAGAAAGTCATGCTGGGCACCTTCGCTCTGTTGCTGGTGCTGTGGGCGAACGTGCCGGCGATGCTGTTCGGCCCCGCCTTCACGCTCGACCCGACGGTGGTCGCCTTCGTCGGCCTGTTCGTGCTGATCATCACCGGCACCATCGACTGGGACGACGTGCTGTCCGAGAAGAGCGCGTGGGACACCCTGATCTGGTTCGGCGCACTGGTGATGCTGGCCGAGCAGTTGAACAAGGTCGGCGTGATCGCCTGGTTCTCCCAAGGCATGAAGGGCGCCATCGTCACCAGCGGCATGGGCTGGCCGCCGATCGCCGCAATCCTGGTGCTGGTCTTCGTGTTCTCTCACTACCTGTTCGCCAGTACCACGGCGCATGTCAGCGCGATGCTGCTCGCGTTCCTGGGCGTCGGTGCGCAGCTGATTCCGGCCGCCTACGTGGTGCCCTTCATGCTGATGATGACGGCCGGCTCGGCCATCATGATGACGCTGACGCACTACGCCACCGGCACGTCGCCGATCATCTTCGGCAGCGGCTACGTCACGATGGGCCTGTGGTGGCGTGTGGGTTTCGTGATGTGCGTGGTCGAGCTGCTCGTCTTCGCCGTCGTCGGCACGGCCTGGTGGAAGGTTCTGGGTTTCTGGTGAGCGGGCCGGGCGATGGGGTTTTCTGCCGGCGCGCGGGGCGCCGGCGCGATGGACGCTAAAGTCACGGCAGCCTCTTGCCGCCGGCATCGGCGGCAAGCGCCCCGGATTTCCGCCCTCTCGACCGCCCAGCGCCCCCCCGGATGCCCCACAGCGTTTCCCTGATCAACACCATCGCGGCCGGCCTGGGCCTCGCGCTCGTGCTCGGCTTCCTGGCGGTGCGCATCCGCCTGCCGGCGCTGGTGGGCTACCTGCTCGCGGGCGTGATCATCGGGCCGTTCACGCCCGGCTTCGTGGCCGACGCCGGCATCGCCGCGCAGCTCGCCGAGATCGGCGTGATGCTGCTGATGTTCGGCGTCGGCCTGCATTTCTCGCTCGACGACCTGCTGGCCGTCCGCAAGATCGCCGTACCCGGCGCGCTGGTGCAGATCGCCGTGGCCACGCTGATGGGCGGCTCGCTGGCGCTCTGGTGGGACTGGCCGGTGGGCGCTGCGCTGGTGTTCGGGCTGGCGCTGTCGGTGGCCAGCACGGTGGTGCTGCTGCGCGCGCTGGAGAGCCTGGGGCTGCTCGATTCCTACACCGGGCGCATCGCCGTGGGCTGGCTGGTCGTCGAGGACCTGGCCATGGTGCTGGTGCTCGTGCTGCTGCCGCCGCTGGCCAGCACGCTGGGCGGCTCGGCCGAGGGTGCCGACGCCGGCGCGATCTGGACCACGCTGGGCGTCACGCTGCTGCAGGTCGGCGGCTTCGTGGCGCTGATGCTGGTGGTCGGCCGGCGCGCCTTCCCGTGGATCCTCTGGCAGGTCGCCCGCACCAACTCGCGCGAGCTGTTCACGCTGTGCGTGGTGGCCGCCGCTGTGAGCATCGCCTTCGCATCGGCGGCGCTCTTCGGCGTGTCCTTCGCGCTGGGCGCCTTCTTCGCCGGCATGGTGATGCGCGAATCCGAATTCAGTCAGCGCGCCGCCGAGGAATCGCTGCCGCTGCGCGACGCCTTCGCCGTGCTCTTCTTCGTCTCCGTCGGCATGCTGTTCAACCCGGCCGTGCTGATCGAGCGGCCGCTGCAGGTGCTGGCGGTGGTGCTGGTCATCGTGGTGGGCAAGTCGATCGCCGCCTGCGTGCTGGTGCTGGCCTTCCGCTACCCGCTGAACACCGCGCTGACGGTGAGCGCCAGCCTGGCGCAGATCGGCGAGTTTTCCTTCATCCTGGTGGGGCTGGGCGTGTCGCTGAAGCTGATGCCGGCCGAAGGCCAGAGCCTGGTCCTGGCCGGCGCGCTGATCTCCATCGCCACCAACCCGCTGTGGTTCAGCCTGATCGCGCCCCTGCAGAAGTGGCTGCATGCCCATTCGTCCTTCGCGCGCGGCCTCCAGGCGCGTGACGATCCGCTGGCCGAACTGCCGACGACGACCGAGGCGCGCTACCTGTCGCGCCAGGTGGTGCTGGTGGGCTACGGGCGGGTCGGCCGGCGCATCGCCGCGGCGCTCACGGCACACCACATCCCTTTCGTGGTGGCCGAGCAGAACCGCGAGCTGGTCGAGAAGCTGCGCGCCGAGGGCGTGGCCGCGGTGTGGGGCGATGCCTCGGAGCCTGCCGTGCTGATCCAGGCGCACATTGCACGGGCGCGCGTGCTGGTCATCGCTGCCCCCGATGCCATGAACGTGCGGCAGATGGTCGAGACGGCGCGAACGCTCAACCCCGATATCGAAACGGTCATCCGCAGCCACAACGAGGACGAGGCGCGGCTGCTGACGCAGGAAGCCGCCGTGACGGTCTTCCTCGGCGAGCACGAACTGGCGCAGGCCATGGCGCGCGACGTGGTGCGGCGGGCAAGGCCGGCGTGAGCGGGCGGCGCGGTTGCCGCTCAGAGGTCCTCGATCACCAGCATCCGGTAGCGCTGCGCGATGGAGTAGGGCACCGTGCGCACGACCGCCATCAGCCGTTCGGCGGCTTCCTCGTCCTCGGTCTTCACCAGCAGTGCCGCATGGCCCTCCCGGGCGAGCTTGGTGTAGGCGCGGACCGTCGCCCCTTCGGTGCCGGCGCTCGGCAGCGGGTTGTCGGCGTCGCTGGCGGTCGGGGTGATCTGCGACAGCAGGATATCCGGCGGAATCAGGTAGATCGCGTCGGCGCTGAAACCCTTCTCGACCAATTGCCGGCCCACCTGCCTGGCATCGTCGGGGTCGGGAAACATCACCATGGAATAACCCGTGGGATAGAAGGCGCCGCCGATGGTGGCCGTCATGCTGGGGTCGAGCGAAAAATTTCTCATGGCGCGTTTCTCCATCGCAATGGTTCACAGGGTGCTTCGAGCGCTGCGAGCGTAGGCCGCCCGCGGTGCGCGGCGGTGTAGGGAGAAACAAGCGAGCCATGTGTGCAAAATGCCCGTTGTTGTCGACAACGACAGGCATTTCAATGGCATCGATTGACATTTGTAATAGACCGTGACTTTCTCCGCAGGCGTTTTCAGGCGCCGTGCATACGATGCGCGGGTGCTCTTGATCCATCACTCCCCCAGCCCATGTCCCCATTGCGAAACATCGCGTTGACGGTGCACGAGCTCGAGGATGGCGAGTTCTACTGGGTCCTGATGGAAGCCACCGACTACGCCATGGAAGAGGCGCTGCCCTACCTCCCCGTCGAGTCCTCCGCCGACCCCTACGCCACGTATGCCAACGCGCTGGTGGCCGGGCTCGCCGCGATGCGCCGCATGTTCGGCAACCACGGCCCGCGCGACTGACCGCGGCTCGAAACACCCCTGATTCCAAGCGATCGTCAGATCGCTGGTGAAGCGCGCTTTGCACTTCTAGACTGACTCTCCGGTCGCGAACCATGTTGCTGTTCGCGGGGTTTGGAGGCGTCTGGGCCAATGCGCAATACAGGGGGCGACGTACTCGCCGCAGTTCTCCCGGCTGGAGCCGGCGCCGTCATCGCGGCAGGCGGACGATGCGCATGGTGAACATGGCCATCGCGAAAGCCCACGGTTCATCCCGTCGACGGTGCCACACGGCCCTGGTGGGCGCCTCCGATGCCGCGAGAGAAAACCCGCGCCGTGCGCTGCGCGCGCTCGGCGGTCGGCTGGACCAGTTCGAGCTGTTGGTGGTGGTCTGCCCGGTTTCTCTCGTGGCAAGCCATCGGGCGGCCTGAGGGGCATCCTCGGGGCCCGCGGTCTTCCCGATGGGAAGAGGGCGCTCCATGCAAGGATTTCTCGCGTGCGGCGCGCGCTGGTCCTCGACGCCGATCCCGAGTGGCGAGTCGACAGCGTGCCCGGCGTCGGGTATCGACTGGCGCGACCCGAAGCTCACGCCTCGACCGCGGCGCGCTTCGGCAGCACCAACCAGAACGTGCAGCCGCCTTCGTCGCCGCTGTGAAGCAACACCTGCCCCCCGTGGCGGGTGGCGACCGTCTTGACGCGTCCGCCGGGGCGGCATTGCATAATGCGCGAGAAAATGCTTTCAGATCAAGAACTTAGCGCAGACCGGCTGTCCGTCGCCCCGATGATGGATAAGTCGGAAACCTGATAAAAATCAAATACTTAGGGGCGCCTGTGTGCACGTCGTGTGCACTGCTTTTGCGGATCCACCCTAAGCCACTCGATTTGCAGCCGCTTTGCTTCGCTGCGATGTAGCTGCTGCAGTCCGCCTTTCCTCTACCGTTTCGTGCTCGCGAGCGGCGTCTGGCTTGAGCGCGAATTCAAGGCAAAACCGCTCATTCCGCGACGGGCACCGGGCCGACGCGCGTCTCTACCACCTCGAAGTCGGGCACCGCGGTGCGGCCCTGCCGGAAGCCTGATCCGCTGGCGCCGCCTACTCGGCGAGTTGCAGGAACACGCGCCCGCCTTCGATGCGCACCGGATAGCATTGCAGGTCCACAGTGACCGGCGCGAAAGTCGCGGCCACACGGGGTGTTTCGGTCATGTCGTTCACGGGGTCAGGCCTCCATGACTTCGCGCCAGTAGGCGTACATGCCGCGGATCAGCGTCTCGGTCACCATGTGGTCGGTGTCGCCGACCTCGTGCCCCACCGAGCTCGGCCAGCGTTCGGTGGAGGGCTTCTGCTCGAAGCCTTGCTGCGAGAACTCGATCACCTCGCCCGAGGCCGCGCAAGACGCTCGGCTTCCACACACCCGCTGAGATGTTCAGCGAATGTGTTGCATCGACCGGTAGAATCCGCCGCCCGAAGCGGCTGTCCGCGTCACTCGAAAACGGACGGCCTATGACCGGGAAGGCTCGTTGGGGGGCTGCTAAACCTCGAGCGCGACCTGCCCACCGTCGACCGCTACCAGGTAGCCGGGCGCGCCGGCGACTTCCTCGATCGTCACGCCCATGAAATGCGTGTCGTGGATCTCGTCGCCCGGATCGCGACCGAGGTTGCGCATGCGGATGAACGCGCTGCGCTGCTCGGGCGACAGCACGAGCTTCTGCGGGTACTTCTTGTCGTGCGCCTTCCAATGCGCCGAGACTGCCTTGGTGACGGCGTCGTAAATGTTGCTCATGGCTGCATTGTCGCGGGCGGCATCGGCAGCACGCCGCCGTCCGTCTCGCAGGTGCCGAGCGTCATCGGGCTGACTTCTCACGCTGCCTATACTGCGGCGGTGACGGCAAGCGCAGCGGTTGGTAGAGGGCCCCTGAAGGGCAGCCCCTCACAACGTGAGGTCCTCGAAGCTGCCGCCGTCACCACGATTCAGGGCGGTGCTCGCCACTGACCCGGATCCCTCGCCACGCTGCCGGTTTCGCAGGCGAATTCGGGCCTGCTAAAAGTCAATGAAATCAACGACTTGCAGCGCTTGCCGATCCCGAAAAAGCCTGTTTGAGGCACAGTTATGGCCCAATGAATCTGGGCGCTGTCACATGCCAGGCAGAGCCGCCAGCATGCAAGCCGTACTGCCTCAGGCGGTGGATTCGTCGCGCTACAAAGATGCCGCCATTCAATGGTCTCGAGGCAGAGGCGGGAACTCAGCTAGCAAATTGCGGGAGCGCCACCAGTGTCGATCCGTTCCAGCCGATGATCGGACTGAGAGACCGTGGCATCGCCGCCGGCATGTGTGCACGCAGTGCCAGCGGCATCACGAGGCGGGTGGGGAGTTTGTCGAGGATGTCGCTTTGGATGTCCACCATCCATGGAATCTCGCCGCGCTGGGTCTTGGAAGGATTGGCGTAGACGTCGAACTGTGCCACGGCACGATCACCAGGGACGATAGTCTTCGCCGAAAACGCCCACGCGCTCGATGAGCCCGTTCTGTGCGGCAATCCATTCCGCACAGGTTTCGTTGAACTCGCGCAGTTTCTGGCCGTCCGTCTTTTTCTGTTCCAGCGCCTCGAGTTCGGCGTATCGGGCGGCGGAAACCATGACGACCGCGACGCGGTCGTTCTTCATGACCTGCACTGGCTCGCGCTCAGCCTGACCCAGGTAGTAGCCAAAACGGTTCTTGGCATCGGTGGCGCTGACCTGCATGAATAGGCCCCTGGGTGCAAGATTAGCCATTTTAGCCATTCTCCGCGGGGCTTGGGCAAGGGCTTCTGGATCAAATCGAAACGCGCGACCCGCACGCCCCTCGCTGCTGTTCACGACTTTCATCCCCGAGCGGTGACCCTTCACACGCCAGCCAGTGTCGGGGCAGTGCTTGCTCACTGCTTGGCCTTTAAAACCTGCCTTTCGATGAGCCGGCTGGTCCCTTGCTGTTAGGTTCCGTGGCACTCACCCGCGAGTTCGCATGTTGTTTTGCCACAGCTATTTTTGATGTGGTGCACTAGCCAAGTCTGCCTGGAGGGCAGCTGGGCCGTGACGACACTTTCGTTATGCCGTTGAGGGGGCGACGACGGTGGAAAAGCGGAAGAATGTCAAAGTAGAGCATCGGGCAATAATCGCTCGAATCACCGAAAAGAGTTTCCCTGAGGGATTCAATGGACAAGGAAGACCCATTTGCAGGTGTGTCGGTTTTCGTGACCGCAGCCCGTTCGGGCACGTTTACCCGAGCGGGGGAGCAGCTCGGTCTCACGAAGTCTGCGGTTGGCAAGGCAATCACGCGTCTCGAGGAGCGGCTCGGCTTCAAGCTCTTTCACCGGACCACGCGTCTAACGCGCTTGACCGCGCACGGCGAGGCATACCTTTCAGCATGCCTCGCCGCACTGGATGAGGTCACTGCGGCCCAGACCGCGCTGTCCTCCAACAGCCAGGTGCTGGGCGGAAGGTTGCATATCGACGTGCCCGTGGCCTTCGGCAGGCGCGTACTGCTGCCGGCCTTGATCGAAATAGTCCGCCCTCACCCGGGCATCAGCCTGACGCTGACCTTCACAGACGCCACGAGCGACCTGCTGCGCGACGATGTCGACCTTGCCATCCGCTTCGGAGCCTTGGGAAACAGCAGTCATCTGGTCGCACGCCATCTGGCCACCCAGCCGCGCGTCATCTGCGCCTCGCCGGGCTATCTGAAGGAGCGCGGCACTCCGACAACGATGGCGCAGCTTGATGAACATCGGTGCGTCGTCGGCACGTTCAACGGCCCTCCCTTGAGCTGGACCATTCTCGAAGGTGGGATCGAGAAGACGTACATGCCACCGGCCACGCACCAGCTGAGCGATGGAGAAGCCATGGTCGACGCGGCGGCCGCCGGACTCGGACTGGTGCAAATGCCGCTTTCGGTGGTCCGCGAGAAGATCCAGGCGGGACACCTCCAAGTCGTGCTTGCCGAATATTCGGGCGCGGGCGTGGAGGTCCATGCCGTCTGGCCACATCAGGGGCATCTCAGCCCTCGTCTGCGCTATGTGGTCGATGCGCTCGTCGGGTACGCCGCGCAGGGTCGGCTGGACTGAGCTCTCGGGGGAGCTGGCGTGGGGCGCTGCGCGGCTGCCATTGAGCGGCCCGCTCGAGAGCGCAATGCGGCGCTGGCCACCGTGCGCCGGATCGAGTAGCGACATCCAAAGCAAGGTCCCTCGCGCTGTATCGGGCGTTAGCGAAATTCACGCCAGTGATGTGACTCATCACTGCGCATGGATTGACTGATATCACCCAGTCACGAATGATCCACGTCAGAGACATGAGGTGCGCTTCGTCTGCCCCAACGAGCCCGACGGCGAGCGCATCCCCTGTCTTGCGGCGCGGCATCCCGCGCGCCGTACCGACCGAACAACAAGGAGACATCCATGCATGAATGCCCCGTCACGGTCTTTCCCAGGCAGATCCGCTGGGAAAACGACGACACCAGCCGTATCCCATTTCAGGCTTACACCGATGAAGACCTCTATCGCAGGGAATTGGACCGGCTGTTCTACAACGGCCACTGGTGTTACGTCGGTCTCGAAGCCGAGATCCCCAATGCGGGCGACTTCAAGCGCACCGTCATCGGCGAACGATCGGTGCTGCTGGTGCGCGATAAGGATGGCTCGATCCACGTTGTCGAGAACGTCTGTGCGCACCGTGGCATGGCCTTTTGCCGCGAGCGTCATGGCAATCGCGAGAGTCTGACTTGCCCCTATCACCAGTGGAACTACACGCTGTCGGGCGACCTGCAGGGCGTGCCTTTCCGCCGTGGCGTCAAGCAGGACGGCAAGGTGAACGGAGGCATGCCGGCCGACTTCAAGCCCGCCGACCACGGACTGACCAAGCTGAAGGTGGCGACTCGCGGCGGGGTCGTCTTCGCTTCGTTTGACCATGACGTAGAGCCGCTGGAGGACTTCCTCGGTCCCGTGATCGTGGGTTATTTCGATCGCCTGTTCGATGGCCGCAAGCTCAAAATCCTGGGCTACAACCGCCAGCGCATTCCAGGCAACTGGAAGCTCATGCAGGAGAACATCAAAGACCCGTACCACCCGGGCCTGCTGCACACCTGGTTTGTCACGTTCGGACTTTGGCGTGCCGACAACAAATCGCAGCTGTTGATGGATGCGCACCACCGCCACGCGGCCATGGTCTCCACGCGCGGCGCGGCCGGCAAGGCTGCCGAGAAGTCTGCCGACGTGACGCAAGTCTCCAGCTTCAAGGCGAGCATGGAACTGAACGACCCGCGCTTCCTCGACATCGTGCACGAGGACTGGTGGGGCGCGCCGACGGCCGTGATGATGACTGTGTTCCCCAGCGTGATCTTCCAGCAGCAGGTCAACAGCGTGTCGACACGCCACATTCAGCCGGACGGGCACGGCGCCTTCGATTTCGTGTGGACGCACTTCGGCTTCGAAGACGATAGCGAAGAGATGACACAGCGCCGCTTGCGCCAGGCCAACCTGTTCGGCCCGGCCGGCTTCGTTTCGGCCGACGACGGTGAGGTGATCGAATGGTCGCAGGAAGCTTTCGAAACGAAACCCGCGCACCGCACGCTCGCCGAACTGGGCGGACGCGAGGTTGGTGACACCGACCATATGGTCACAGAGACGTTGATACGGGGCATGTATGAGTACTGGCGCAAGGTGATGGAGCCGGAGGTACTGCCTGGCCACCCGAGCGTGACGGCAGGGCAACCGCAATCGACGGAGGTTTGAATCCATGGATCCCCAGACCTACTACGAACTGACGCAGCTCTACGCGCGTTATGCGTCCGTGCTGAGCGCCGCCCAATGGGAAGCCTGGCCCGAGTTCTTCGTCGAAGATTGCGTCTACAAACTGCAGCCGCGCGAGAACCATGAACGGGGCTTTCCGCTGGCCACGCTGGCCTTCGACAGCAAGGGGATGCTCAAGGACCGTGTCTACGGCATCCGCGAGACGCTGTTCCACGACCCCTACTACCAGCGCCATGTGGTCGGTGCGCCGCTCGTGCACAAGATCGAGGCCGATGGCCGCATCTACGCTGAGGCCAACTATTCCGTGTTCCGTACGAGGTTGTCGAAAGAATCGACCGTGTTCAACGTCGGCCGCACGCTCGACGAAGTGGTGCGCACGCCCCAAGGCTTGAAGTTTGCCGTGCGCCTGGTCGTCTACGACAGCGAGATGATCCCCAACTCGCTGATCTACCCAATCTGAGGAGCCGCCATGACCATCAACTGGATCGATGCGGCCGCGCAGGACGACGTGCCGCAGGATGACGTGATCGGCCTGGCCATCGCGGGCCGTGATATTGCGTTGTACGGCGTCGACGGCGAAGTCTTCGCCACCGACAACATCTGCACCCATGGCCACGCCCGACTGTGCGACGGTTTTTTGGAAGGTCACGAGATCGAGTGCCCTCTGCACCAGGGCAAGTTCGATGTGCGCACGGGCCAGGCCACCTGCGCCCCTGTGACCGAAGCGCTGCGCAGCTACCCCGTGAAGATCGAGGGCGGCCGCGTCTGGCTGGCCCTCGACTGAGCGCCGACCGCTCTCAAGGAGACTCCAATGACTGCTGTGCGACCCGAGGTCGCGGCCGCCGCATACCCGAATGCCGGTGCAGACACCGCTCCGCGCACCATCGTGATCATCGGTGCCGGCCAAGCTGGCGGCTGGGCAGCGCAGACGCTCCGCAGCGAAGGCTTCGCCGGCCGGCTGGTGCTGATTGGCGACGAGATGCACCCGCCGCACGAGCGCCCACCGTTGTCGAAGGCCGTGCTGTCCGGCGCGGCGCTGCCCGAGACCGCGCGGCTGATGAAGTCCGAGGCGTTCGAGGCCCTGGGCCTGGAATGGCGGGCCGGCGCGCAGGTGCGCCGGATCGACCGCACCGTCAAGGAAGTGCTGCTGACCGATGGCGAGGCGCTGGCCTATGACAAGCTGATCCTGTGCACCGGAGGGCGTGCCCGCCGGCTTGCGCTGCCCGGCGCTGACCAGGTGCCGCTGCACACGCTGCGCACGATCGAGGACGCACTGGCACTGGCACCGCTCCTAGGCCCTGGTCGCAGCGTCGTCGTGGTGGGGGGCGGCTGGATCGGGCTGGAGGTGGCCGCCACCGCGCGCCAGCAGGGTGCCGAGGTGGTCGTCGTCGAAACCCAGAGCCGCTTGTGCGAACGCACCGTGCCGGCCGAGATCTCCGAGCACCTGTTGGCATTGCACCGCGCCCAGGGCACGCGCGTGCTTCTGGGCGCGGGTGTCCTTGGTTTTGCTCAGGCGGCAGACGGCCGTCCGGAAGTCCTGCTCGCTGACGGCGTTGCTCTGCGGTGCGACGCCATCGTGATCGGCATCGGCCTGGTGCCCAATGACGAACTGGCGCGCGAGGCGGGCCTGGAATGCGAGGGCGGCGTGGTGGTTGATGCGCAATGCCGAACGTCCGACCCCGACATCCTCGCCGCCGGCGACGTGGCCGTCGCGCCCAACCCGTGGGCCGGTCGCCGGCTGCGGCTGGAGTCGTGGCAGAACGCGCAGGAGCAGGGGATTGCCGCCGCACGCTCGGCTCTGGGCCACATGGTCGACTACCAGCCGCTGCCTTGGTTCTGGTCCGACCAGTACGGCATGAACCTGCAGATCTACGGCATACCGACCGCCGCACACCGCGTGGTGCGCCGCGGCGACGCAGCCGACGGCAGCTTCGTGCTGTTCTACCTGGCTGGCGACGTGGTGCAGGCCGCCATCGGCCCCAACGCGGCGCGCGACCTGCGCTTTGCACGCCGGTTGATCGAGCAGCGCAAGCCTGTCGACGCCGAACGCTTGGCCGATATGGGAACGCCGATGTCCAAGATCTGACGGCAGCCCCAACGCTCGATTCCTCACCCACACACAACCCGATAGGAAATCCCATGACCACCTCCCACTACCTTTGGACCCCGCCGCCTGTCTATTCACTGCCCGTGCGTGGCCGCAGCGAGCGCCTGCCGATCCAGCGCCTGTTCTTCGTCGGGCGCAACTACCACGCGCACGCCGTCGAGATGGGCCGCCCGGTCGACAAGTCGGTCGAAGTGCCGTTCTATTTCACCAAGGCGCCGTCCACGCTGGTCGAATCCGGGGCCACTGTGGCTTACCCCCCCGGCACCAGGGACTACCAGCACGAGATGGAGCTGGTGCTGGCCATCGGCGCCCCCGGCTTTCGCGTGAGCGAGGCGGATGCGCCCGGCCTCATCTACGGCTACGCCTGCGGTCTGGACATGACGCGCCGCGACCTGCAACTCGTGGCGCGCGAGAAGGGCCGCCCCTGGGATTTGGGCAAGGACGTGGAGCAGTCGTCCATCGTCTCCGAGATCGTGCCCATGCCGCACACCGTGCTGAGCCAGGGCGACTTGTCGATGTCGGTCAACGGCAAGGTGCGGCAGAAGTCCGATCTGTCCAAGCTGATTTGGAACATCCCCGAGCTGATCGCCGACCTGTCCAAGTTCTACCACCTGCTGCCTGGTGACCTGATCTTCACCGGCACGCCCGAGGGCGTGAGCGCAGTGCAGGCCGGTGACCGCATCGAGGGCCAGATCGACGGCGTGGGCACGATCGTGCTGAACGTCGGCCCGGCTGAGTGACGCATCGCTGAACCAGAGGAGACAAACCCACCGTGACCACCGACCTGATCCCATCTCCCGTGCGGCTGCACGCCGTCGCGGGACCTGGACAACCCGACCCCTCGCCCGCGTTGGAGCAGCTCTACCGCGGCTTCGAACAGGAGCTGCTGGTGCCGCTGTGGACCGAGATCGGCGACCTGATGCCCCGGCACCCCAAGTCCAAGGCCGTGCCCCATCTGTGGCGTTGGGAGCGGCTGAAGGCCTTAGCGGCGCAGGCCGGCGAGATCGTGCCCGTAGGCCGTGGCGGCGAACGCCGAGCCATCGCGCTGGCCAACCCTGCGCTGGGGGGGCGCCCCTTCGCCACGCCCACGCTGTGGGCCGCCATCCAGTACCTGATGCCGGGCGAGGACGCACCCGAGCACCGCCACACGCAACATGCCTTCCGCTTCGTGGTGGAAGGCGAGGGCGTGTGGACGGTGGTCAACGGCGACGCGGTGCGCATGTCGCGCGGCGACTTCCTGCCGCAGGCGGGCTGGAACTGGCACGCCCACCACAACGCGGCCACGGCGCCCATGGCCTGGATCGACGGGCTGGACATTCCGTTCTCCTATTACACCGAGAGCCAGTTCTTCGAAGTGGGTCGCGAGAAGATCGCGCCGGCCGAACGCACCACGGCCAAGCGCTCCTACTCCGAGCGGCTGTGGGGGCACCCCGGCCTGCGCCCCGTCTCCGGCATGGCGGCGCAACGCGCCACGCCGCTCCTGGCCTACCGCTGGGTCGACACCGACCGCGCGCTGGCCGACCAGCTCGCGCTGGAGAGTGAAGGGCAGGCCGGTACGCTGAGCCCTGGCCATGCGGCCGTGCGCTTCACCAATCCCACCACCGGTGGGGACGTGCTGCCCACAATGCGCACCGAGATGCATCGCGTGCGCGCGGGCGCGTCGACGCGGGTGCAACGAGAGGTCGGCTCGTCCGTGTTCCAGGTCTTTGATGGCAGCGGCACCGTGACCGTGGGCGAGCACAGCTGGCAGGTGGCGCGCGGCGATCTGTTCGTCGTGCCCTCGTGGCAACCGTTCTCGGCACAAGCGGGGGCGGGCAGCGCGCTGGACCTGTTCCGCTTCGGCGACGCGCCCATCTTCGAGGCGCTGCATGCGAACCGGGTCGAAGTCAGCGGCTGAACAGGCAGCGCTCGGCACGCCCGCCCCCCCCACGTCGAACTACGGATCCAGCCAAATTTCAACCGGCCAAACTCGGCCACCAATTCAAGAGAGACAAAGCTATGAGAAACGCCATTCGGAAACCGACTTCCCGCACTGTCAGTGCGCTCTGCGCGCTCGTTTTCGTGGCCGCTGCGCATCCGACGAGCGCCGTGGCTCAGACCTATCCCGTCAAGCCGGTACGGTCGGTGGCGCCGTACTCGCCGGGCAGTGGCCCCGACGCGGTGATGCGCATCCTGAGCGAGCGCTTGTCGCGCAGCTGGGGTCAGCAACTTGTGATCGACAACAAGCCAGGTGCGAACGGCTTCCTCGCCATCAGCGACGCCAAGCGGGCGGCCCCCGACGGCTACACCCTGCTTCAGGTGGACAACACGCATATGGCCTTGCAGCCGCACGTGTTCAAGCAATTGCCGTACGACCCGGTGAAAGACTTCGAGCCGGTGGCACCGGTCTATTTCACGAACTTCTTCGTCGTGGTGGCCGCCAACTCGCCCTGGAACAATGTGGGTGACCTGATCAAGGCGGCCAAGGCTGCGCCCGGCGACATAACTTACGGCTCATGGGGCATCGGCAGCGTGGCGCATGTCGGCGCGACGATGCTCGAGGCGGCAACGAATTCGAAGATGATGCATGTGCCCTTCAAGGACATGGGCAGCGTCTACACATCCGTAGCCACCGGCGACATCAAGTGGGCCTTCGGGACGGCGGCAACCGCCGGACCGATGTACCAGGCGAAGAAGGTGAAGTTCCTGGCACTCGCGGCACCCAAGCGCCTGCCGGGCTATGCCGATGTCCCGACGGTCGCCGAGGCGGGCGGCCCGGCAGGCTTCGAGGTGAAGACCTGGGTTGGCCTGTTCGCTCCCACCGGCACTCCGAAGGCGACGATTGACAAGCTCAACGCCGATGTCGGCAACGTGCTGGCGACTGCAGAAGTCAAGGATCGGCTGGCGACCTTCGGTTTCGAGCCCTACATCGGCCCGCCCAGCGAACTCACCGAGGCCATGAAACGCGATTCGCGCATGTTCGGCGAGGTCGTCAAGCGAGCCAAGATCGCCCTGGATTGATTGCAATGAAGCTCTATTCCTTCTTCCGCAGTGGCACCTCGCACCGTTTGCGTATTGCGCTGAACCTGAAAGGCCTGTCCCACGAGCAGGTTGCGGTCGACCTGCGGCGCGAGGACCACCTCGCCGAGGCGTTCAAGGCGGTCAACCCACAGCAGTTCGTGCCGGTGCTCGAATCGGATGGCCGACTCATGACACAGTCGCCGGCGATCATTGAGTGGCTCGAAGAGCGCTATCCACATCCGCCGCTGCTGCCCAGTGGTGCCGACGAGCGCGCACAGGTGCGCGCGCTCGCAGCCATCGTTGGCTGCGACATTCATCCCGTCAACAACCGGCGCATTCTCGAAGCGCTGCGCCACCGTTTCGGCGCGGACGAAGCGGTGGTGAATGACTGGTGCAGCACGTGGATCAGCGCGGGCTTCAACGCCATCGAGGCCTTCCTTGCGGCCGACACGCGGCGCGGGGACTTCTGCTTCAACGGCAGTCCCACGCTGGCCGATGTCTACCTGGTGCCGCAAGTCGAGAGTGCGCGCCGTTTCAATGTGGACATAACGCGTTGGCCGCACATTCAGGCGGTGGATGTCGCGTGTGGGCGGTTGGAGGCGTTTCGAAAGGCGGCACCTAGCTCGCAGCCTGATGCGAGTTAAGTTCAGTCTCCCTGCGTGTAGAACGCATCGGCATAAATGTGCGCCGCGTCGACGCCTTTGCGAAGCGCCATCAGCGTTGTGGTCTCGACCATCGGCGGTGAGCCGCGCAGGTAAGCGTGCCAGCCACGCAGGCTGGCATGGTCGTTCGCAATGGCCTGGGTGACCAACCCGGGACGCTGTGTGGCGGTGTCGGCGCCCGAGGCCACGACCACGTGTACGTGCAACGCGGGGTGCATACACCTCAGCTGCTCCAGCCAGGGCAGGCCATAGAGGTCGCGCGGCGAGCGCAGGCCGAAATACAGATGAATGGGGTTGCGCATGCCGGCCAACACCGCGCCTCGAACTACGGAGAGGACTGGCGCAAGCCCCGTGGCACCGGCCACGCAGAGGACCGGCCCGGTGTGATGCTGGCGCAGATAGGCAGCGCCAAGCGGCCCGCTAACCTTGACGGCGTCACCAATCTTGAGCTTTTCAGCGATGTAGGCACTGACCCTTCCTTTGGGCATCAGCTGCACATGAAACTCAAGCAGCTCGTCACCCGGCAGGCCAGCCATGGAGTAGGGCCGGGCGTGTGCCGGCGTGAAAGTTATCTTCGCATACTGGCCGGGGGAAAACGCAATCGGCTTGGAGGGCTTGAGCAAGAGGCGGCGGACGTCCGCCGCCAGCGGCTCGATGCCAATCACTGTGGCTTTGAGCACGCGTGCCTGGTGCACTACGGCGTCTTCGGGCGTGGGCACCTCGATCGTGCACGGCTCGGTTATGTAGGTTTGGCAGGCCAGGACAACACCATCCATCCCATCCAACGGATGCTGCTGCTCGCGTCCGCCGTCCAACACTTCGCCGTCGCGTACGCGGCAGCGACAGATGCCGCAGCGGCCGGACAGACAAGAATAGGACATCGGCACTTGGGCCGCGCGCAGGGCTTCGAGCAGATTCGCGCCGGGGGCCACGCGGATCGTGCGGTTGAGCGGCTGAACGAGGATGTCCATAAACAGTGGCTTGGGGTGGCTCAGCAGATTGTGCCCACTGCTCATGGGTTGCAATACCATCCAGCAATGGAATTGTCCGACATCGACCTGAACCTGTTGGTGCTGTTCCACCACCTGATGGTGGAACGGCGCGTGTCTAAAGTGGCCGAGACCATGGGGCTAACGCAGCCGGCCGTCAGCAATTCGTTGGCCAAGCTGCGTCGCATCTTCGGCGACGAGCTGTTCCTGCGAACCGCTGGCGGCATGGTGCCCACGCCCTTCGCCGAGCAACTGGACGAGCCCGTGGGCTATGCGCTGAGCATGATTCACAGCGGCCTGAACCAGCGTGCCGAGTTTGCACCGGCCGCGCTCAAGCGCACCATCACCCTCGGCATGACCGACATCGGCGAGATCGTCTTCCTCCCGGCATTGTTGGAACGCCTGGGCCGCGAGGCGCCCGGGGTGACATTGAACACCGTGCGCAACCACGCGACCAACCTGCGCGACGACATGGAGGCCGGCCGGGTCGACTTGGCCCTCGGTCTGCTACCGCAGTTGAAGGCGGGCTTCTTCCAGCGGAGGCTGTTCCGTCAGCGCTATGTTTGCATGTTCCGTCAGGGCCACGCACTGGACCGGCCGCGGTTGAGCTTGGCCGACTACAAGGCCGCAGAGCACCTGGTGATCGTGGCCGCAGGCACCGGCCACGGCAAGGTGGATGAACTGATTCAGAAGGCTGGCATCGAGCGCGTCGTGCGGCTGAGGGTGCCGCATTTCGTGAGCGTTGGGCACATCCTGCAAAGTACGGCACTTGTGGCTACCGTGCCCGAGCGCCTGGCGCTCAAGCTGGTCGACCCTTTTGACCTTACGCTGCGCACGCACCCGGTCAATCTGCCCGAAGCGCCGATTAATCTGTTCTGGCATGCCAAGGTACACCGCGAGCCGATGAATCAGTGGTTGCGAAGCGTGGTGTTCGAGCTGTTCGGGGCGGATCAGGCGAGTTAAGTTGCGCCCGCCAGTCGAGTACCTGCGCGTCGGTGCGACGACCATTCGCCGCGTTGGGCCGAGCAACGGCCTGAAGCCTCATCTGAGCCGCACCTTCAAGCTCTCGCGCGATCTGCGCTTCGAGGACAAGTCGCTGGACGTCGTGGGCCTGTACATGAACCGCCCGAGCACGCCCTCGTACTCAGTTGCGACAAGAAGAGCCAGATTCAGGCCCTCCACCGCACGCACCAGGGCTGGCGATGAAGTGCGGTCGTGCCGGCACCGTCGCCCAAGATTGAAAGCGCCATGCGTGCGTTCCTGGCCGTCGCCGAGCGGCATGCGCTTCTAGACGATCCGAGGTTCGACGGCGTGTCAGGTCGTGTGCTCCATGTGGCCGAGTGGTTCGAGGTCCGAGGTGCCGCTCACGCACAAGAGCAGCGACGAGTGGCTGAGACTTCTGCAGGACGCCGACATCGCGGCGCAACCCTGCCATACCCTCGAATCACTGCAGGGCGATCCCCATTTGCAGGCTGTTGAACTGTTGCAGGAGGAGCGGCATCCAACAAAGGGGGAGGACGAAGGTCCTTCGCGCCTCGATGAGAGTCGATGACGCGTACCTGCCGCTTCGAGGCCCCACCTAACCATCATGAATGGGAAACAGCGGCCGTTCTCTCGAAGCTTGGCCTCCCCGATGAAAGCATCGAGCGGATGACGGGTGTTGTGACCGCCCCGCAGACGAAGTAGGGACAGCGGACGATTTGAAGCCGAGTTTCAAATGCCCTGACCGGACGGCGTGTGCCCAGAGATGGGCGCCCTTGAGGTCCAGTATGTTCAGGCCGGCGTAGCGCCAAGGGGCCCATGAGGATGCATAGACATGCACCGGCCGGCGTGCGCCCTATGAGCGCGGGCGGCGTGACCGTGGTGCTGATGACTCGGTTGCCGGACGAACGACAGGATTCGTTGGTTGCGGCGTTTTCTGTGCAATGCTGGTCCCGCCGACGCGGGCGGAAAGCGTTCGCGCAGCAACTCCCAATGCTTCTTGCACCTGTGGGATGGACTTGCGTTGATTTTGATCGATACGCTCCGCATACGGGACCGTCAAGGCTGCGATTGCGTGACCCTGGGTGTCGAGGATCGGGAAACTCACGGCATAGAGGCCTCGTACCTGGACGCTTGGGATGGACTCGAAGCCGCTGACTCGCACCGAATCCAGAACGCTCTCGATTTGCGGATCTGCTTGACCGGGACGCCGTTGCACAGATTCCTCGATCCGCAGTCGGCGCGTTTCCTGATCCTGAAAGGCGAGCAGCACGCGGCCCGAAGCGGAGATCAGCACGTCCAGCTCTGCGCCCACCCTGACTGCAAACCCCATTCCACTCGGCGTATCGGCCTTGCAGATCACGATCTGCTTGCCCTGCCCATAGACGGTGAGATGGCACGACTGATCGAGCTCGCTGGCCAGCCGTTGCATGATGGGAACGGCTTCCACCAACAGGCGATGGGTCGGTGGATTGATGTGGGATAGTTCGAACAGCTTGGTCGTGATGGCGTAGCTGTTCTCGTCGACGGGTGCGACATAGTTGCGGCTAATAAGGCAAGCGAGCATCCGGTAGATCTCGCCGACGCTGCGGCCCATCACCTGTGCAATCTCTTTCTGCGACATCGGAACCTCACTCGTACAGAGGATCTCCAGGATGTCCAGGCCTTTTTCCAACGCCGGCGCCGCATAGCTGCGGCCTTCCGGTTCAAGGTCGCTCAGATCGTCTTTCATTGCCAACTTTCGCATCTCGGTGGAAGAGGGGCCGCCACGCTGTGCGCCCCGGATCATCGTACCAATGAAATCAACAATGCATCCCTAAAGAACTCCGGGTTGATTCGCGCCTGCGCGGGCGCGGGCTGCCCCGATGAGGCCTCAAGGTGACCCGCTTCGTCCGCAATGTAGGCAAAGAAGGCAATAGACGCAGGAGGACTCGGAGAAGGACGCGACGCGTGAATCTTGCGATCGAGGCGCGCCGCCATTCCGCGATCGATTTCCTTATGCAATCTGGCATGCATCCATGAAGCCTACGGGCCGGAAACGATTGTGAGTTACCTCCTTAAATGGGGATAGGTGTTTTCACCTATGCATCATTGACTTCATAGATGAATCGAAATATCGTGACGCTGAGCTTCGATACCGGTCCCCATACGGCTGTCTCGAGGCCCGAGCCGCGCTGCATGACCGTGTCGGTCCCGCGCCCCACACCCGACTACTCAAGGATGCGACATGAATTTCAAGTTCCACCACATGAACCTCTGCACGGACAGCCTGCCCCGCCTCACCAAGTTCTATCAAACGCTGTTCGACCTGGGAACGATCAAGGACGAGGAGCACACACGGGTCGATGCCAGCAGCGACCGCACCGGCTACAACGGCAAGGTTGACTTTCTGAGCGATGGCGCCATCGAGTTTCACTGGGCCGAACGCGATATCGACACGGGCTTCAAGATGAAGCAGATCGTCAACCCGATGGCGCGTGGGCACTTCTGCTTTCGCACAGACGACATCAAGGGCTTCATGCGCAAGTGCGACGAGCTCGGCATCCGCTACTCCGACTACGGCAAGTGGGCCATTGCGGGGTGGTACCAGGTGTTCCTGCAGGACCCGGACGGCAATGTCATCGAAGTCCATCAGCCCGGCATGTGACAGCCATGCTCGTCAAAGACAAAGTCTGCGTCATCGTCGGAGCGGCTTCGTTGCGAGGGATCGGGTATGCAACGGCAGCGCTGTTCGCCGAGCATGGCGCGAGGCTCGCGGTGGTCGATGTCACCATGACCGAAGCCTTGGGCATTGAGATCAAGTCGGCCATCGAAAAGGCCGTCGGCCGGGACGTGGAACTGATCGGAGTGAAGTGCAACATCGCCGACTTCGATGATTGCGCAAAGATGGTCAGCGAGGTGCTGTCGCGCTATGGCGCCATCGATTGCCTGGTCAACAGCGCCGCGGTCGTGAAATCACAGCCTTTGCTGGAGATCCAGGACGAGGACTTCGATCTGGTAGCCGCTGTGAATCTGAAGGGAACCTTTAACCTTTGCAAGAGCGTTCTGCCTGTCCTTTGCGAGCGTAAGAGTGGCACGATCATCAACCTGGCCTCGGTGGCGGCGCAACGCGGCGGAGGTCTTGTCGGTGGCGCGCACTATGCCGCGTCCAAGGGTGGCGTGATCAGTCTGACGCGCTCCGTGGCACGCGAGTTCGGTCCCCAGGGTGTGCGCGCCAACGTGGTCTGCCCCTCGATGACAGAGACCGGAATGTTGGACGGCAACGTCACCGAAGACCAGTTCAAGGAGATCGTGGCCGCCATTCCGCTGAAACGAGCAGGAAAGGCGCGAGACATCGCCGGGGCCTGTCTGTTTCTCGCCTCGGACCTGTCGGCTTACGTGACGGGAGCCACCTTGGACGTGAACGGCGGCAGCCATATCCACTAGCGGCTGCGTGAGCCGAGACTGATTTTCAAACCGCGCGCACGTCGCGCTTTAAAAACCAAGAGGCCGCGGGGCCCATCGGAGACATCCACATGCAACGTCGTTTCGCTCTCAAGACGCTGGCAGCTGCTGCCACGGCCGCTTCCCTGCCGAGCTTCGCGTTCGCGCAGGGTAACAAGATATCCATGAAGCTGGGCATCTCGCTCGCGCAGTCGCATCCCACGGTGGTGGGCCTTCAAGCAGCTTGCGCCGAGATTCTCAAGGAGTCCAACGGACAGCTGGCCATCGACGTGTTCCCGAACAGCCAGCTTGGCAGTGACACGGACATGATCTCGCAAGTCCGCTCGGGTGCCATCGAGATGATGTCCACCGCGAGTGGGGTGTTCGCCACGCTCATCCCGAGCGCGGCTGTCTCGGTGACGCCCTTCGTGTTTGCCGATCTGCAGACCGCGTTCCGCGCAATGGACGGTGATCTCGGCGACCACATTCGTACGGGGTTCACCAAGGTCAACTTGGTGCCGGTGGGAAAGGCGTGGGATCACGGCTTTCGCCATGTCACGATGAGCACCAAGCCTGTCAATTCCCCGCAAGATCTGCAAGGTGTCAAGCTTCGGGTCCCGGCAACGCCTGTGCTCCAGCAGACATTCAAGGCGCTCGGAGCGTCTCCGACCACCATCGGCATCGGCGAGGCCTACACGGCATTGCAAACCAAGGTGGTCGACGGGCAGGAGAACGGACTGGCCATCATCGAGGCGCAGCGCTTCTACGAGGTCCAGAAGTACTGCTCCCTCACGGGCCACGCCTGGGAGTGCTTCTGGATCGCGGCGAATCCGCGAGCATGGAATGCGGTGCCCGAAAACCTGCGTCAGATCGCAACGCGCGCCTTCGAGTCCCATGCCGTGAAAACGCGCGCAGCGATGGCCACGCTCAACAGTTCATTGCAGGAAAGCCTCACCAAGCGCGGCTTGACCTTCAATGCGGTGAGCCAGCAGCCGTTCCGCGAAGCCCTTCAAAAGGCCGGGGCGTACAAGGAATGGAAGAGCAAGTTCGGTGAGGAAACCTGGGTGCTGCTGGAGAAGTACTCCGGCAAGCTCGCCTGAAGAGGACACGACATGACTCACGCAAGCCAAGCGGGTGCCATGCCGTTGCTGGAAGACGGCGTGTTTCCGACGGCGGAGCGGGTCCCGCCAAAGTCGGGTTGGATCGTTCCTCTCGAGATCATTGCGGCCGCATTGATCGCTGGAATCGTCTTGCTCCTGTTCGGCGGTGTGGTGTCTCGGTACGTCTTCTCCAGGCCCATTGACTGGATCGACGAGACGGTGTCGATGGCCTTCATCTGGGTCGGAATGATCGGTGCGGGCATCGCGATGTACCGCAACGAGCATTTGCGATTGGCGACCTTTGTCGACATGCTGCCGGCGAGGAGTCGCGAGTTCGTCAATGCTATCGCCCTCGTCTGCGTTGCCGTCTTCCTGGTCGCGCTCATCCCCCCGGCGATGGAGCATGCGAAGCAGGAGTGGATCATCGAGATGCAGACTCTCCACATCCCGAACAGCTTTCGGGTGGGTGCCATTGCGGCCGGTGTGCTGCTGATGCTCGCGATTGTTGTCCAGCACGCAGTGCGGACAATCGGAAGGACGCCGCTGGCCACCGCTGTTGCCGTGGTCGGCGCAGCAGTCCTGGCCTTCTACCTTCTCTCCCCGGTGATCTCGCAGTTCAAGATCGGCAGCCTCGTGCTCTTCTTGGTTGTCGTCGTCGCACTGTTGCTGGCCGCGGGCGCGCCTATTGCGTTCTGCTTCGGGCTTGGTGTGATGGGCTATCTGGCATTTGGCACGTCGGTGCCGATCGGCGTGATCGTCGGTCGCATGGACGAGGGGATGTCCAATCTCGTGCTGGTCTCTGTGCCGGTGTTCGTGCTGCTGGGGTGCGTCCTCGATGCCACGGGCATGGGCAAGGCCATCATCGACATCCTCGCGGCGCTCATTGGGCATATCAAGGCAGGGATGTCCTATGTGCTGTTGGGTTCGCTCTTCATCGTCTCGGGCATTTCCGGCTCCAAGGTGTCCGACATGGCCACAGTGGCCCCCGCACTCTTTCCGGAGATGACACGTCGCGGCAACAAGCGCCCGGAGATGGTGGCGCTTCTTGGAACCGGCGCCGCGATGGCGGACACAGTGCCGCCCAGCATCGTGCTGATCGTGCTGGGCTCGGTGGCGGGAGTATCGATCGCCGGTTTGTTCCAGAGTGGTTTCGTGATTGCGATGGTGCTGCTGTTGACGCTCGTGGCGGTGGCTCGCTGGAAGGCGAGAAACGAGCAAAACGACGGCACGAAGCGCCCGCCATGGAACCGTATTGGACGTCTGGCTCTGGTTGCGGCGCCTGCACTGGCACTTCCTTTCCTGATCCGCAGTGCGGTAGGCGAGGGCGTGGCCACTGCAACCGAGGTGTCCACCATTGCCGTGATCTACGCCATGATCGTCGGTCATGTGCTCTACGGTGGCTTGCGCTGGAGGACGCTCTACGGGATGCTGGTCGAGACGGCAGCGCTGAGCGGGGCGATTCTGATGATCCTCGGCACGGCGTCGGCCATGGCCTGGGGAATCACCCAAAGCGGCGTCGTGCAGGTGATGTCGCAGTTCCTCACGACGTTGCCAGGCGGATCCATCGCCTTCATGGCCGCGTCGATCGTGATCTTCATCGTCCTCGGATGCCTGCTCGAAGGCCTGCCTGCGGTGCTGCTGCTGGCACCCATCATGTTCCCGATCGCCAAGAAGCTGGGCATCCACGACATCCAGTACGCCATGGTGATCGTCTCGTCCATGAACATCGGACTGATGCTGCCCCCGGTCGGGGTCGGCTTCTACGTGGCCTGCCGGATCGGGGAGGGCAAGCCGGAAGAGGTGATGCGTGCCATCTGGCCATACATCATGGCCTTGCTCGTCGGTGTGATCATCATCGCCTGCGTGCCAGCGCTTTCCACTTTCGCCTTGTAAGGAGCAGGATCAGGCATGAACATCTTTCTGACGGGTGCCTCGGGGTATATCGGCGGCAACATCGCGGCCCGACTGGTAGCGGAGGGGCACGGGGTGCGAGGACTGGTGCGCGACCGTGCCAAGGCCGAGCTCCTGCGCGCTCGCGGCATCGCGCCCGTCCTGGGCAACCTGGAGGACGAGCAGATCCTGGCGAACGAAGCGCGACGGGCAGACGGCGTCATCAACACGGCCAATGCCGACGACCGCCGTTGCGTCGAAGCGCTGATCGGCGCGCTGGAAGGCAGCGGCAAGCCGTTGATCCACACCAGCGGCTCGAGCGTGATCGGTGACGACGCGCGCGGCGGCTCGGTGAATGAAGCGGTTTTCGACGAGGACACCCCGTTCGTGGTGGCACCCGCCAAGCTTGCGCGGCACGCGCTCAATCAGAGCGTGCAATCCGCCGCGAGCCGCGGGGTGCGCAGCATCGTCGTCTGTCCAACCCTGATCTACGGCGTGGGCCAGGGGCTGAATCGGCACAGCATCCAGATCCCTTTCCTCGTGAGCGAGGCCCGCGCCCAGGGGGTGGCGCGGGTGGTCGGTGAAGGCGTCAACCGCTGGTCCACGGTGCACATCGACGATCTCACGGACCTTTACCTGTTGGCGTTGCACCACGCGCCAGGTGGCGCTTTCTATTTCGCGGAGAACGGCGAGGTCTCGTTCGCCGCCATCGGCAGTGCCATCGCTGAACGCCTTGGATTGAGCGGCGTTGAGTCGATTCCGGCCGAGGACGCGGCGCGGCTGTGGGGGACGACGCGAGCGTTCTATACCTTCGGCAGCAACAGCCGCGTGATCGCGCGCCGCGCGCGACGCGAGCTCGGGTGGAATCCACGCCACGATTCCGCCTTGACCTGGATCCGCGAAGAAATGCCCATCGAAAACGAGGAGCACCCATGATTCTGGAAATCGCCGACATCCGCATCCATCCGGGCCAGGCGGCCGAGTTCGAGAAAGCAGCCCAGCATGGTCTGGATGCGGTGCTCTCGAAGTCCAAGGGCTTCCGGCGGTACGAGGTGCGACACAGCATTGAGAGCCCTGATCGGTACGTGCTGCTGATTCATTGGGACACCCTGGAGGACCATACCGTGGGATTTCGGGCTTCGCCTGCACATGCCGAATGGCGCGCCATCGTGGGCCCCTTCTTCGCCCAGCCTCCATTCGTCGAGCATTTCAGTCTCTCCGCAGCCAGCTCGTGAGCCCGACGGCCGGACAACGACGCCGGGGTTCGGGGATCGCCGACAAACCAGACCGATGAAGGAGGGCACTCACGGCTCCGGCTCGTTGGCCAAGGTGGTTCCGCTGGTCGCTGTGCTCACGCTGCTGTGGGGGACCAACTGGGTGCTGTTTCCGCTGGCGGTTCGCGAAGTGTCGGTGTGGACGTTTCGCGCCATCTGCCTGGCAGGATCGGGCGCGGCACTGCTTGGCTTTGCCGCGATCAAGGGCCAGTCGCTTCGCGTTCCCCGACCTCAGCGTGCCTACCTGGTGGCCGCTGCGTTGGCCTACCTTGTCGTCTGGAATGTCTGCAGTACCTACGCCGCCGTGCTGATTCCGTCCGGACAGGCGGCGGTACTGGGCTTCACCATGCCCGTCTGGGCGACGGTTCTTTCATGGATCGTCTTCGGGAAGACCCCGTCGAGGCGGCTGATGTGCAGTGTGCTGCTCGCCGCCTGCGGCGTTGCGATCCTGGGCTTCGCTGCGCGCGCGAGCTACGCCTCGACGCCGCTGGGCTTCATTCTCGGCATCGCTGCCGGCATGGGGTGGGCCTGCGGTACGCTCATTCTTGACCGGGCGGGGCTCACGGTCACACCGCTGGTGTCGACAGGGTGGCAGCTGCTGATCGCCTCCACGCCTTTGACAGTCGCTGCGTTGATGCTCGGCAACCGCGAACCTTTCATGCCTTCATGGCCGTCACTTGCTGTCATCGCCTACATCACGCTGGTTCCGATGGCGATCGGGAACGTGGCGTGGTTCTCGATCGCGGATCGCGTGCCGCCGAACGCCTCGGGTCTTTCCACCGTGATGGTGCCGATGGTTGCCATGGCCACCGGCGCCGCGGTGCGCCACGAGCCGCTGGGGCCGCTCGAGATCAGCGCGATGGTGTGCTTGTTCGTTGCATTGCTGGCGTTGGTTGTTCAGCCCAAGCTTCTGCGCTCCTCCGACAGCAAGCCAGAGGTCAAAGCGCCGAATCAGCCTCCCTGCCCATCCGGCTGCTCACAGCGCCACGCGTTTGGAGAAGAGCCAAGGCCTGAAGAGCTTGGTCAGTTGAGGCGCGACGACCCATGTCATGACAGCGACGACCGCGACGGTAAGCACCATCGTGCGCGGCAGGAGCCACCATGATTGCAGGCGGTCCCCCATCAAAAGAAACAGCAGGTAGACCGTGGGGCAGATGCCGACCCAGGTCACGACGGCCACTTTCCAGCGCGGCGGAGCCTGCGGAGTGGTGCGGAACCACAGCCCCAGGCCGATCATCGGCTTGATCCTGGGTGGGCCTTCGATGAAAGCGGCGGCGGCTGCGAGACCCTGCTGCCGCTCCGGCGAGTTGTGCCAAGCGTCCAGGTTGTGCTGGTGGTCGAACGCCAGGACGACGTGATACATCGTGTCTGCCACTTCGGGGTCTTCGCCGGGATGAACCAGTTGGGCGCCCAGGCAGCCGTTGAAGCCCTCGGCAGTTCGCATCAGAGCCGCAGTCACGCGCTCGAAATCGGCTTCGCAGCCGGCCTTGGCACTGCGACTGATCAACACAGTCACGGCGTGTTCACTCATATGTCCTCCAAGCCTTGCGTCGGGTCAACGTGTCAGCACCACGATCTTGCCTTGGGCCGTGTTCGATTCCATGGTTTGGTGGGCCTCCACGATGTCGTCCAGGTGAAATATGCGGCTCGGGCCGATTGCAAGCTCACCCGCTTCGACCTGATCGACCAGTTGCTGGAGCGGAGTGGCCATGAAATCGCGCACGTCGCCCGAATAGGTGGTCAACGACACGGCACTTGGAATGAAGTCCATCGGTGCAAAGTCGTCGAGCGACCAGCGGTCTCCCACCATGCCCGCCATACAGACGGTTCCAGGCTCTCGGACACAGCGCAGCGAGTCTGCGAGCGTGGCTGTACCTACGAGTTCGAGCACCTTGTCGGCCCCGCCGGACCATTCCGCGCGCACGCGTTCTGCGATGGCGCCGTCATCGAGAAAGAATCGGTCTGCGCCCGCTGCGACGACCCGTGCTTCGCCGGCCGTGTTGCGCGATGTCGCGCCGACCTCTGCCCCGTGCGCCCTGGCGATCGAAGCAGCGGCGAGCCCCACGGACGTCGTGCCCCCTCGAATGAGCAAACGGTCGCCGCTGCGCAGCCGCAGCGCGCGAAACAGGGCGCCCCATGCTGTTTGGAGCATTTCGGGCAGCGCGCCGAGCTGCGCCCACGGGAGCCCGGTCTGCACGGCCTGCACCTGATGCGCGGGTACCAAGGTGTACTCGGCGTAGCCGCCGTCGAAAGACCGCCCCATGCCGCCCATGACCGTCGCCACCATCTGCCCATGTTCGAATTCGCCGCCCGGCGCATCGGCGACGGTGCCGACCGCTTCGATCCCCAGCACGCGCGGGAAATTAACGCCGGGCGAGTGACCCTGTCGGGTAAAGAGCTCGGAGCGGTTCAGGCCGAAAGCTTCGACCCGTATCAACACTGTCCCAGCTTGCGCACGCGGTATGCCGCGTTGCTCGATCTTCAGCACACCGGGCCCGCCCGGTTCGTGCATCACCACCGCTCTCATCGATCCGCTCATGTGCATTCCTCAGGGCGCCTTGCCAGGCAGCGCATACGCGATGATGTAGTCACCATGATCGGGAGCCGAGCGAGAACCGCTTGCCGTGACGACAACGTACTGTTTGCCGTCTTCCGGAGAAGTGAATACCAGCGGGGTCGATCCTCCCCCGACGGGAAGCGGGCTCTTCCACAGAACATCTCCGGTTTTCACGTCGAGCGCGCGCAGGTAGTAGTCGGACGTTGCCGAGAAGAAGACCAGTCCCGCACCTGTGGTGACTGCTCCACCCAACGTCGGCATGCCGAGCTCGATCGGCAGATGGGTCTTCATGCCGAGCGGTCCGAATTGCTCGGGTGTGCCCAGGGAGCGATGCCACAGCACCTGTTGGGTGGTCATGTCGATGGCGGCCATAGTACCGAAGGGTGGATTGGTGCATGGCACGCCGAGGAACGATTGCACCATGCCACGTTCGGCTCCATAGGGCGTCTTCAACATCGGGATGACCCCGCCCACGCCCGCCGTCTTCTTGCCCGCCAAGCGCGTGTCAGCGACCTCGCGACTGAGCAGACGCCCCTTCATCATGATTCGCATGTCGTTCACGATCATGATGTCATGCTGCTTGTCGATCGACTGGCCACCCCAGTTCGTCGTGCCGTACCAGGACGGGCTCTCGAGATACCACGTGAGTTGCGGAGGCGTGTAGTCGCCCTCGTAATGAAGCCCCTTGAACTGAATCCGGCAGTTCAGCTGGTCGATCGGCGTGATGCCCCACATCGTCGCTTCGGTCAGGACGGCGTCACGCATCGAGGGCATGCCGACCGAGTATGGCTGGGTGGGCGACAGGCGCTCGCCAGGTACCCCGCTCGTCGGCACCGCGCGCTCTTGCACTGCCGTGATCGGCTTGCCTGACCGCCGGTCCAGGACATAGATCTGACCGTTCTTTCCAGCCTGCACGAGCGCCGGAATGCGTCCTTCCTTGCCGTCTGGCATGTCGTACAGCACCGGCTTGGAGGGCAGGTCGTAGTCCCAGACATCGTGATGGACCAGCTGGAATGTCCAGCGCTCCTGACCGGTGGTGGCGTCGAGTGCGACGACCGAGGTGCTGACCCGGTCGGTGGCGGCCGAGCGTTCGCCGCCGAAGAGATCGGGTGTGCCGTTGCCCGTGGGCAGGTAGACCATGTTCAATTTCGGGTCGTAGCTTGGGGTCGCCCACATGTTCGGCGTGCTGCGGGTGTACGTCTCGCCCTCGGCAGGCTCGCCCATTTTTCCGGGCCGACCCACGTCCCATGCCCATGCGAGCTCGCCGGTGGCCGCACTGAAAGCGCGAACCACGCCCGACGGTTCGTCGGCGGACTGGTTGTCCATTACCCAGCCTCCGACGATCAGATTGCTTCCTGCCAGCAGAGGACCCGAGGTAGGGTTGAAGAACCCAGGGATGACCTGGCCCATGCCCTTCGCCAGAAAAACGGTGCCTTCACGGCCGAAGTCCTGCACGGGCTTGCCGTTCGTGGCGTCGAGTGCGATCAGTCGCATGTCGCCGGTGGTGAGATACAGACGCTTCTTGCCCGGTGCGTTGTCGGCGATGCCCGGCACTTCGTAGTACGCCAGCGAACGGCAGCGCATCCAGTTGGCAGTCGAGGCGGGGGTTACCTTGGGATCGAAGTGCCACAGCTTTTCCCCGGTGTGCGCCCGCAGGGCAAAGACCTGTCCGGTTTGAGTGCAGGGATAGAGGACGTTGCCGATCTGCAGCGGCGTGTTCTGGTTTTCGCGGCCATCGGCCGATATGTCGCCGGTGCGCATTGTCCAGGCCACCGCCAGCTGCTTGACGTTGGCGCTCGTGATCTGCGCATCGGGCGAAAACTGTTCGCCAGATGGCGTACGGCCGAAGCCGACCCAGTCCTTCGGCTCATTCCCCGGCGCGTAGTCTGCGGCGGCCTGGGGCGCCTGCCCTGGCTTGACGATCCAGATGGGGAAGAAGGCGGTGATGAAGGCGGCAAGCAGCGCCACGGTCATGAGGGTTGCGACGCCGAACGCGAGGCGCCGGCTGCGCTGGCTGACACGAGCCTGCGGCATGAACGGGATGCAAATCGCCACCAGCACGCCCAGCACAGCGAACATGCCAAGCCGCGCCGCAAGCGGCCAGAACGCGAGCCCTGCCTCCCAGACGGCCCATACCGCGGTGGCTGCGAAGAACGCCGCGTACAACGTAGCCGCCCTTTCGTCGAGGCGGAACAACAGGATGGCGACGCCCAACAGGACCAGGCCGGCCGGCAGGTAGTACGGCGACCCGCCCAACGCGATGAGTTGGGACCCGGCATAGACCAAGTAGAGGCCCACGAGCGCAATGAGGACCCCGAGGGCGTACACGCCCGTTCTGAGAACCGCAGTCGGTTTTTGATGGGCCGAGGAGCTGACGAACGACATGACGTGACTCACAAAATGTTGGACGAGACAGCGTGTGCACCGTCAGTCCGAGGGATGGCTTCGAACGGCCGATAGGTCTCGGGGATGGTCCCCGAGTCCGCTAGCAAGCGGCCTTGCGCCGGGTAGCGTTCCAGGAACGACCGAACTTCGCGCGCAAACTTGAGCGGCTTCTTGAACCTCTGGAAATGGTCGCCCCTGATCTGCCGACGAAGAGGTGGAATCTTGTGCCTGAGCACATGGCGCTAGTCATTGACCGGGCCGGTCAACTGCGCGCCTGTGAGTTCTCGAAGGCTGATTACGCGAAAGAAAGAACCTTTTCAACATCCTTGCGTGGCTTCTGCGGCCAGTTGCCCGCTGCGGCGTGACCCACGGTGATGAGCATCACCGGCACGTCCGTCACGAGCAAGCCGAACTCGGCGGCAACGCCTGCCGGGTCGAAGCCGATCATGGGGCACGACACCAGGCCGCGGCCCTGTGCGGCGAGCATCAGGGTCATGGCCGCCATGGCGCCAGACCGAATGGCCTCGTCGCGCTGCATTGTCGAATTGCCGATGTACATGCCGTTGGCAGCGCCCACCCAACCGTTGACGGTCGCTTCGTCGAGGATGCCGGCATCGAGGGAAGGCTGGAGGGCCGAGGGCAGGCCCAGCTGCGGCTCGAGCGTGCCGCACACGATGAACGTCACCGCGGCTTCGACGATCTTGGGCTGGCTGTACGCAAGCGGCAGGAGACGCTTCTTGGCGTCATCGGTATGAACCGCGATGAACTTCCAGTTCTGAAAGTTGAAGGCCGAAGGCGAGTAGGTGGCGAGCTCGATCAGTTGAGCGATCTCTTCGCCCGAAAGTTTGCGGCGCGTGTCGTAGCTGTTGGCGGAGGTACGGCTCTTGATGAGTTGTTCGATGGTCGTCATGGGAGTGCTTTGTTGGGTTCGAAAGAGGAGGCGTTCAGCGCGCCAGGAAGAGCTGCAGGTCTTGCGTGAACTTCACCGGGTTCTTGAACATCAGAAAATGGTCACCCTGCTCGGCGGTCGTGTACGAGAACAGCGTGGCTCCGGGCACCACGGACTGGGCCCACCGCTGGCTGGGGAGGTTGTTGCTCTGTTCGCCGGAGAAGATGGCAGTGGGGATGTCGATCTTGTGGCGCACGACGTCGCGCCAGTCGTTGACCGTGTGGTTGAACAGCACACGTGCCAAAGCAGCCGGATCGCTCTTGATGAACGCCGAGGCGAAACTCTCGGAGTTTCGGTAGTAAGGCGAGTCGGTGAGTTGCGAGCGTTCGAACACCTTGAGGTCTGTCACCAAAGCATTGACAGGACCGCCCGTGGTGAAGGCCGCGACCATGCGCTCGGGCGCCGTGGTGGTGCCTCCGGCGTCACGGCGCTCTTGCTCGGACCAGTCCGAATGGGAATAGATGCTGATCGGCTCGTCGACGAAGGCGACCTTGCGCATCTTGGAGGTACCGAATAAATCGATGTAGCTCCACAGGATCGCAGCGCCCATGGAATGGCCGATATAGGCTGCAGACTTGATGCCAAGATGCTCACCCAATTCATGGAGATCCATCGAATGGCGGGCAATGCGGTTGCCGTAATCGACTTTCTGCGAAAGTCCCTGGTTGCGCGGGTCCAGCACGTAGACGCGGTACTTCTGCGCCAGCAGATACATGACGTTGATGTACTGGGCTCCGTTTGCCGACCAACCCGGTACGAAGACCAAAGGCTCGCCCTGACCAGCTTCCCAGTAAGCGAGCTTCACGCCGTCGTTGGTGGTGAACGAGTTCACCTGAAGGCCAGGGAAGTCCGAGAGCTTCTGCGGCATGCCCGCAATGGCGTTGGGAAACGTGAAATCGCGGCCCAGAACGGTCATCGCCGGTGCGGCGACCACCAGGTTCGAGAGCGCGGCCAGGAGCACCGAAGCGCCGATGGAGCGAAGTGTCTTTCGCATCTGCTTCATTCGCTTCAACGGCTGAAGCCGCCGAAGGACTCCATGTAGATGGCATTGAACGGATCGAGGCGTTTGCGCACCTCGGCGTCCGGGTTGCCGTAGACCACCAGACCGGTGATTTTCGCCAGGCTCAAAAAACGTTCGGCAAACGGTGCGAAGGTGGTGTCGACGTGACTGACCACCGAATCTGCGCGGTAGCGCTCCAGGATGTGGGCCACCGTGCGATCGGCGTTGACCGAGTATTCGTAGATCAGCGTGCCGGGCTCCTTTTGGGTAGCAGCGACGATCTCAGACACCAGCGCCGCGAACGCTGGAAAGTTCTTGGGCTCAATTGCAAGGGTGAAGAGGTTGGAGACGTAGGCGGACATGGTGTTGAGTAGTTGACGTGAGGCAGGCTAGCCTGTCGAAAAATGTTGAAGGGCCAAAGTGGCAACTCGTCGCGGATCCAGTCGCAACCAAACCATGGCGAGGCTCGCACCTGGCTCGTCGCGTGCCTTCCGGCTTTGGGGCGGCTGTCGCTGCCGTCGGTGAGGAGCGCTCGGGCAACGTCGTGAATCAGCGTCGGACAGACCACTTATGCACGGACCCCGCTTGGTGCTGGAGCAAGCGCGGTTGTATTCGGCTGGCGCGCGCATTTCCTGCAGGAGCGACGATGAAGGGTGTCGCAGCGTCGATGACCTTTGATGAAAGGATGTTGCTCCGAGCATCGTTCACTACACGCTCGAACCCTCTTGGCGGCGATCGGTGCCACAGAGGCGAGGTCGTCGGCCCTGGCGGCGTTCGCCGCGATATCGGCTGCCAGAGCCTCGTGGCTCGGAAGTCCTCGTTCACTAGGTCGCCAACGATAGGATCCATGCCGCAGGCAGGCAGGGGATTGGCTTCACGCAATCCCCTCACTAGACCACTCACCCGATGGCGTCCCGCGAAAAGCCGGTTTGCAACGCAGACTTGTCTTCAGCTGGGCGTGGCTTCACCGAACAGTTTGCCGGCCCCCGCCCAGTCAGATGCCTTCACGTCTTCGAAGATCACGTAGATGTAGTTGGGATCGGTGCCGGTGTTGTCGACGATGCTTTTGGTGATTTCGGCGGCGACAGCAGCCTTCTGCTTTTGGTCTTTTCCTTCGAACCAGCTGACACGAACGACGGGCATGGGAGAACTCCTGATGAAATGCAGTGGTGGCAGCTGTTGGGCTGCTGCCTGAGGAGTTCATCGTAAAGTAGAACCGAACGATCTGAATCAACCAAAATTCACTACTGAGTATCCCAGAATGACACGATGAGCCACGTCGGTCCTGCTCAGGCCTTGGCCTGTGCATTGCCGTCGGGCCTGCGGCAACGGTGCACCGAGCGTGAGCTGCTACCTTCGGAACCTGCAAGACGTCGGCTGCCATCACAAAGGCGCCAGCGTTTACGACCGCATCGAAGCGCGCATCTCGGCAAACTTACCCACGGGTTTGTCTCGATGCTCGGAACAATCAATCTCAGTTGAGGCAGTTTATTGCGTGGACTGCCATGGATAAAGTTGCGTCATCTGCAATTTCCATTGCTTCTGTCTACGTCAAAAGGCTCAAATGACCTCCGTAAAACTCAATCGTCTCGTCTCGACGTCAAACGACATCGCCCCTCTGGTGCTACGTGTCCTGATCGGCATCATCTTCGCGGCACACGGATCTCAGAAGCTTTTTGGATGGTTCGGAGGCTATGGCCTCGCCGGGACCGGTCAGTTCTTCGACTCTATCGGCCTGCATCCCGGTGCGCTGATGGCATTCCTTGCCGGCTCGGCCGAGTTCTTCGGCGGCGTTGCGCTGGTCCTGGGCCTGATGGTGCGTCCCGCCGGTGCCGTGACTGCGTTCACCATGTTGATTGCCATCCTGTCCGTGCACATCAGCAAGGGATTCTTTGCCGACAAGGGAGGAATCGAATACGCCTTGGCACTGTTCGCTGCGTCTTCATCGCTCGTCTTCAGCGGCGGTGGACGAGCTTCGGTTGACCGCGCTCTCCAGCGGTGAGGGTCTCGGTTCCGGTTTTTACCCTCATTACCTGGAACTCGCGATGCAAAAACTTCCCACCATCTTCATCTCCCATGGGGCGCCTACGTATGCGCTGGAGCCCGGCCCCGCCGGCGCTCAATTGACCACACTGGGTCAAACGCTGCCGAAGCCCAAGGCAGTACTGGTCGTATCGCCGCACTGGATGACGCCCGATGTGCGAGTGGGTACAGCGCTGCGGCCGGAAACCATTCACGATTTCGGAGGCTTTTCGCCTGTGCTGTATCAACTGCGCTACCCGGTCGCGGGCGATCGACATTTTTCGGCGCGGGCGCAAAGTCTGCTCAGAGCGGCGGGGTGGTCGGTTGCGCCGGATGACAAGAGAGGCCTCGACCATGGCGCCTGGGTTCCCCTGTGCCACCTCTACCCCCTGGCCGACGTCCCGACTTTTCAGGTGTCCATGCCGCAGGGGCTGGACGGCGCAACCGCCTACGCCTTCGGGCAGTCGCTTGCGCCGTTGTCCGAGGAAGGCGTGCTGATCGTCGGCTCCGGCAGCCTGACACACAACCTCTACGAGTTTCGATCCAGGAACGGGCAAGAGCCTGCCTACGCCCGCGAGTTCGTTGCCTGGGTACGCGACACCGTCTCTTCGGGCGACAGGAGGCGTCTCTTGCAGACACTCGAGTTGGCCCCTCACGCGCAGCGTGCGCATCCGACCAGTGAGCATTTCCTGCCGCTTGTGGTCGCTGCGGGCGCAGCTGACGGCGTCGACGGGCAGCCCATCGAAGCCGATGTGCTCGACGGCGGATTTACACACGGCGTGCTTTCGATGGAGTCTTATGTCTTCAACGGGCAGACCTCCGACACTGCCGCTCTGGAGTCCATGAAAGCAGCAAATGTCTGAGGCCATCGTCATCCAGGAACCGACTGTGCCAAACCGGCTGGTGCTGCTGTTTCACGGCGTGGGCGGCACTCCGGAGAACATGCTCCCGCTGGCTCGACGGCTGGCCGCCGCACTTCCAGGAGCGGCCGTGATCAGCGTACCGAGCCCGGATCGCTGCGACATGGGTGCGGGTTACCAATGGTTTTCGGTTCGGGGCGTCACCGAGGAGAACCGCCGTGACCGCGTCATGCTTGCCATGAAGGGTTATGTCGCAACCATCCGGGAATTGCAGCGCATCCATCGGTGCACGCCAGACCAAACAATGCTGGTCGGCTTTTCTCAGGGGGGGATCATGGCTTTGGAGTCCGGCCTGTTGCCGGACGCTCCGGCGAGCCACGTGGTGTCGATTGCCGGTCGTTTTGTGCAGCTTCCGAAGGCAGCACCGACCTCCAAGGTCTTTCATTTCCTGCACGGCGCCCGCGACGCCGTGATCGACCCATCACTTTCGGCCGCCGCGTCCCGGCAACTCGAACATCTGGGCGTCCCAGTCAGCATCGATCTGATTCCGAATCTCGGGCACGGCACCAATGAAGAGATGATCGACACGCTGCTCAGGCGGATAAAGGCGGTGTAATCGATCGAAGCGCACTCGTGCATTCGCGCTTTCGGGAGTGCTTCATCGGGGAGCCGGACATCGACGACCGCCTGGTCCTAGCGCGCCGCATCTTCCAGGCGACGCTCGAGCGCATGTCCCCCAGGAGGAACTCGGGATGCAGTTGACGCGCCCGACGCACCTGCAGCTCCGCAGCTTAGCGTGGATGACGCCGTGGTAGATCCGGTGGCCTGCGAGCGCTGGGCGCGTTGGCCTATGCCTGGCGCGACCATTTTCTGGATGGCAATTTGGACGTCTCGTCAGAAAAGAAGAGGCGCGGTCAGAACTCCGGATCGTCGCGGGGCGCTGATGGTGGCGATTTCTCCGTTTGCGCCTAGTCGGTGCCTTGCGAAATCGCCTGTTGTACTTTTCCCCGTGGTGACCGCCCTCAGCCTCGATGCTTCTGGAGTATTACCAAGAGCGCGGTGGCACTTAGAGCCAGCAGCAGGAATGCGCCTGAGGCGACCGCTGCGAACAGATCGAGGAAGGCCCGGGTTGCGGGCGAGGCGATGTCGAGGAGCGCCGTCATGCGCATGTGCGACGAACGTCGATGCGCAATGACGGCACCCAGCATCGCGAGCCAGAGGAAGAGCATCGAGCGAGTTCGTCGGTCCATCCCAACGGGCGGTGGAACACATAACGGCTGAGACCCCGGACAGCAGGACGAGGACTTCCGCCAGAACCAGCGCCGCTGCAGGCACCTCGGTGACTATGGCAAGCAGCCGATCGGCATGCCCCACACTGCGCTGCCAGGCGCTGGACGGCCGAGCAAGGGAAGCCGCCAAAGCCGGGCGCTCGGAATGCATCATCGGATCCACGGGATTGTCTCCAGTTCGTTCACGTTATTCACCACGTGGGCCACGCGAATGCGAGTGCCCCGCCCCTGTTCGAGGGCGGTGCGTGCAGGCGGTGTCCGCCAGCGAGATCGAGGTCGCAGTGCCGCGCTCAGGCAAGCTTGCCGCTGTACTTCTCGAGCAAGGCCCAAGCTTTCGGTCCGAACTTCTTTTGCCCGTCGTTGTAGTAGTTGGCCTTCTGGAGAGCCTCGCGGAAAGGCTTGGCGTCCACCAGGTTGAACTGCATGCCCGAACTCTTGAACTTCGCTTCCAGGGATTTGTTGAGAACGGCGTGCGCTTCGCGCTGCTTGAGGGCGTTGGCATCGAAGATCTGAGTCGCCAGCTGGCGCAGGTCCTCGGGCAGGGCATTCCAGTTTCGCTTGTTGCCGACCAGCGTGAAGCAGTCCCACACGTGCGATGTATAGGAGCAGTACTTCTGGACTTCGTACAGCTTGTTGGACTTCACCAGCGGGAGCGCATTTTCCTGGCCGTCCACCACCTTGGTTTGCAGCGCCGTGTACAGCTCTCCGACCGGAATGCGTTGAGCGCCGGCCTTCATCGGCAGGGTCGCAATAGACGCGGCCGTCACACGGCGACCGCGCCGCCGCTCGTTGGGGCCCGGGTGGATGCCGGCGCGTCCAGGATCGATGCCGTTCCGCTCGCTTCGGGCTCTGAAGCCTGAAGGCACCACCAGATCCAACGATTTTTCGGGCGCATAAGGGCGCTCGTTGATCGACGAACTTTCACGGTCGTGCCCGATGCACAGCTGGTGCGCGCCGATTCGGCCAACTTGGCAGACGTCGCGGCCAACAAGCCCCCATCGAATCTCAGATGGCCGTATCCGCGCTTGCGTCGACCTACATTTGCAGCAACAGGCCTTCCACAAGCTGCCTCCGAATGCAACCGAATCCGCCACTGTCGTGAACTCAGTCCAACCCATTGCAGCCGAACTCGTGACCTCTCGAGACCTTGCGTCCAGCCCGCTGTCCGCCGAAAGCAATCAGACTTGCACCGCAGGGACGCTCAAAGTGCTGGCCGAGCATTTCAGCTTTGGAGGCATTCAGCGCTTCTACGAGTTCGCTTCGCGGGAGGTGGGCCTCCCGATGCGCTTTTCCATCTTCCTGCCAGCCGAGGCGGCGATGCGACCGGTGCCGGTCGTGGTCTTCCTCGCAGGCCTGACATGCAACGAGGAGACGTTCGCGATGAAGACCGGCGCTCAGCGCGCCGCGGCCCGCCTGGGTCTCGCGCTCCTTGCTCCGGACACCAGTCCTCGCGGTCCCCTCGTGGAAGCGATTCCCACCGCGAAGGATGACTGGGATTTCGGCATCGGTGCCGGCTTCTACCTTGACGCGACGCTCGCGTCCTGGTCGACCCACTGGCGCATGGAGAGCCACATCGTGGACGAGCTTCTGCCCCTGGCGTGCGCCAAGCTGCCGCTGCGGTCCGATCAGGTCGGCATTCTCGGCCACTCAATGGGTGGCCACGGCGCCTTGACGCTGGCGCTACGGCATCCCCACCTGTTCAGTTCGGTATCCGCCTTGGCACCGATCGCGGCACCCAGCCAATGTGCCTGGGGCCGTAAGGCCTTCAGCCGATATCTCGGCGACGACCAGGCCGCATGGGCCGCGCATGACGCGACCGAGCTGATCCGGTCGCGTGGCCAAGCGGTCTTCCTCGACGGCATCCTTATCGACCAGGGCCTGGACGACAAATTCCTGCTGGACAACCAACTGAAGCCGGAGCTGTTGGCCGCCGCTTGTGCAGAGGTCGGGCAGCCACTGAACCTGCGGCAACACGTGGGCTACGACCACGGCTATTACTTCATTTCAACCTTTATCGATGACCACCTGGCCCATCACGCCAACGTTTTGAGTTCGGGAGCGCGCTAGCCGCCCCGCTTCCAACGCCTGTTACGAACCCAACCATCACCAAGGACCCAACGCCATGAAATCACGTGCAGCCGTCGCCTTCGAAGCCGGCAAGCCCCTGCAGATCGTCGAGATCGATGTCGAACCGCCCCGCAAGGGCGAGGTCTTGATACGCATCACCAACACGGGCGTCTGCCATACCGATGCCTTCACATTGAGCGGTGATGATCCAGAAGGCTTGTTTCCCGTGGTGTTGGGCCACGAAGGCGCCGGCATCGTCGTGGAGGTAGGCGAGGGCGTCACCAGCGTCAAGCCCGGCGACCACGTCATTCCGCTCTACACCGCCGAGTGCGGCGAGTGCCTGTTCTGCAAGTCGGGCAAGACCAATCTCTGCGTGGCCGTGCGCGCCACCCAGGGCAAGGGCGTAATGCCTGACGGCACCACTCGCTTCTCCTACAACGGCCAGCCGGTCTACCACTACATGGGCTGCTCGACCTTCAGCGAATACACGGTCGTCGCCGAAGTCTCCTTGGCCAAGATCCACCCGGACGCGAACCCAGAACAGGTCTGTCTGCTGGGTTGCGGCGTCACCACCGGCCTCGGCGCGGTGAAGAACACCGCCAAGGTGCAGCCGGGCGACTCAGTGGCCGTGTTTGGTCTGGGCGGCATCGGCCTGGCGGCCATCCAGGGCGCGAAGCTGGCCAAGGCCGGACGCATCATCGCCATTGACACCAACCCTGCCAAGTTCGACCTTGCACGTACCTTCGGTGCGACCGACTTCCTGAACCCGAAGGACTACGAGAAGCCGATCCAGCAAGTCATCGTCGAGATGACCGGCTGGGGCGTGGACCACTCCTTCGAGTGCATCGGCAACGTCCATGTGATGCGTGCCGCGCTCGAATCCGCTCACCGCGGCTGGGGCCAGTCCGTCGTGATTGGCGTGGCCGGAGCGGGCCAGGAGATTTCGACGCGCCCGTTCCAGCTCGTCACTGGCCGCAAATGGCTGGGCTCCGCCTTCGGCGGCGTGAAGGGCCGTTCCGAGTTGCCAAGCATGGTCGAAGAGGCGATGCGCGGCGACATCCAACTGGCGCCTTTCGTCACCCACACCATGGGCCTGGACGGCATCAACGAAGCCTTCGCCCTGATGCACGAAGGCAAATCCATCCGAAGCGTGGTGCGCTTCTGATCGCTGAGAAATCAGCGAATCCGCTCAACTTTCAACTGAAGGAATTCTTTATGACAACTTCCGTGATCTCTGGCGACGGCATCTTCTCGCATGTGTTCCTCGGCGCATCCGACCTGCAAAAGTCCGCTGCGTTCTACGACGCAGCGCTGGGCGCCCTCGGTATCAAGAACCTCGGGCCTTTCGGCAATGGCTGGATTCTGTTCGGACGCGACAAGCCCGCGTTCATCATCGCCCGTCCAGGCAATGGTGATGCGCCTTCGAGCAACGGCGCCACGGTAGGTTTCGCTGCGGCCACGTCCGCCGAAGTGGATGCTTTCCATGCTGCCGGTCTTGCCGCTGGCGGCACGGACGAAGGCCAACCCGGTCCTCGTGGGCATCTGCCTGGCGCCTACGCCGCATATCTGCGTGACCCGGCCGGCAACAAGGTCTGTTCCTACGCCTTTGTCTGAAGCCTCCAAGTCGCTGCCTTCTCGCATGGTTCGATCATTCAAGTCTGGTTAGGACTGGGTGTGGGAGGCTGGGCAGGAGCGCGTCTTGCTGCGCAGGTCGGTGCGAACGTTCGCCGACGTTGCTGGACCTGTCGCCGCCGCAATGGTGAGGTCCACGACAGAGGGATGACGCCGACTCGCTGGCGGTCACCCGCCGGCGCTGTGGAATGTGCCAAATGGCGCCAGCGATGGCGAGCTCGGCATATACGCCATGCGACATCGCCACCTTGGCGACAAAGCCGACCGGTGGATCGCGTTAACTGACGACCGCGTTTTCATCGCCGCGCTGCGCCGGCGCGGGGTACTCTTCCGCTCGCTTTCCATCGTGTCCACCTAGCTGGGATGGACACGATCTTTGTGGGGTTGGGCGGCATCGAAATGGTTTGGACGGACGGGTACAGTGTCCCGAGTTGGTGCGCCTTCGTATACGCAGTGCTGCGATGCGTTACCGTCCCACCATGACAAATCATGTCTCCACCCGATTACGCCATGTCGATCTGATCGTTTACCCGGGCTTCAAGGCGCTGGAAGCGATCGGCACCATGAGCGTGTTTGAGTACGCGAACATCCATCTCGCATTGAACGGGCGGCCGCGGGGTTACCAAATCACGGTGGCATCCTCTTCCGTTGGGGAAGTGAGGTCAGACATGCTCATGTCGCTTCAGGCCACCAAGCGGCTGGATGAACGGGAACTGCCGGACATCGCCGTCTTCGTCGGCGCTCGCGCCATCGAGGAAGCCCTTGCCGCCAACGCGCGCCTGGTCGAATGGGCGCGCAACGTCGCGTCGCGCATGGATCGTCTGGTGGGGTTGTGCTCGGGCAGCTTCTTTCTGGCCGAAGCGGGACTGCTCGATGGCCGGGAAGCCACGACACATTGGAGCGTCGCCGGTCTGCTCCAGCGCCGATTCTCGGAGGTTAACGTGGAGGCCGATGCAATCTACCTGCGATCGGGGCATCTGTGGACTTCCGCTGGTGTCACGGCGTGCATCGATCTTGCGCTCGCATTGGTGGAAGAAGATTTCGGGAGTTCGATCGCCTTGGAGGTCGCTCGGGACCTTGTCGTCTATTTGAAGCGGCCAGGCGGGCAATCGCAATACAGCGTCCATTTGGCGAGCCAGAGCACCAGTCACCCTGGCATCCGGCAAGCGCAGGACTGGATCCTGTCTCACATCGACCAGCCGATGGCTCTTGCTGATCTCGCGAGTCGTGCAGCCATGAGCGAGCGAAATTTCAGGCGCGTTTTTGTCAAGGAGGTTGGCGTATCTCCCTTGACATTCATTGATACGGTACGCATCGATTCCGCACGACGAATATTGGAAGAGGGGGACCTGCCGCTGAAGTCCGTCGCCGGCCGTGTCGGTTTCGCTTCGGAGCAATCCCTTCGAAAGCTCTTTTCCAAGCGCCTTGGGATCTCTCCCGATGACTATCGGGCACGCTTTGGGAGCGTGGCACGAGGCGCGACAGCTCCGGATTGAATTCCTTCGACGCCTGCAACGTCAGCCGGTTCGTCGCCGACCACCGGCAAGCTGACCCTCGCGAGGGACTCATGCCCGGCGCTCCCGTACCAGTTGCACGACGCCCAAAAAGAGGCCCACCCCCTTCGGAAGCGGGCTTTCTCGCCTTTAGTGTGATGCGCACATTACAGCGACGTTCGAGCGAGCGGTGGCGCGGGCTTCGGAACGCAGCGTGTGCGATCGACGTTGCTGCGGCCCACCGACAGGACACCGGCCCTGGCCCGGTCACCGTAGAGGTCGTCGACCAATTTCATTGGTCCACGCGATTTAGCGCACTCGTAGCACAGCCGCTGTCAGCGCTGTGATCGGAGCGATCAAGGCCCAGAAACCGAACGCCGAAAAGCCAAACCCGCCCCCCAGCGCGCCTACGGCGAAAGCTGCGACTGGAGGCCAGTTCTTCCGAATCCGCTTGGCCGCGTCATCAGCCAAGGGGGCATGGGCGAGCCAATCGACTGCATCCATGGCGAGCTGCGTGACATTCCCTGTCATGACCGTGCTGGGCGACATCGCGGAGAACACGCTGCGTGATGCCGTGTTCTGAATCGACATGGCAATGACGCCAAGAAGCCCGATCAATGCTGGCGCTATGGCAGCCGCCTGATCAAAGGGCCCGGCGGCGATGCCAGCGAGCATGAATGCCAACAGGAACAGCAGCTGTGTCGTCAGCAACGGACGTACCACAGGAATCAGCCGGCGCGCGCAGCGCAGCTGGTAGGTACGGGTGAGCGCCACGGTAAGCACGAACACAGGTAACGCGAGCAGTTTTCCCAACACGCTCGCGTGTCCGGACCCAGCGGCCGCCGCACCGATCAGAACGAAGTTGCCAGTGACATGGGCGGTGAACAGCCCGAAGAGCGCAACAAAGCCCACGGTGTCAACGAAGCCTGCAACGAAGGACAGGAGAACGCTGCCCGTGCGCGCGTCCAGAGTCGCCTCACCGGTGTCAGCAGCTTGAATGGCGGTCATGATTTGGCTCCTGCGTTTGATAAGGACAGGTCGGTCAATGCACAGCGATGCAGAGGCGCGCCGCGTTGATCTGGCGAAGGCGGGTGTGTCAGCTATCAGAGCGTTCACCATCCGCGAACGGATGCTTCTCGGAAGCTGCTGGCATCGCTCGCGCGGAGCGACCATCCGACCGGTGCGGCGGCATGATGATGCTCGTGGCATGCACGGTCTGCGCTGAGCTGAACCATCGGACGCGTGCCCACCCGACAGCTTGCTCTCCACCCAGCATGCCGAGCAATCCGACGAGCGCGATGACCGGCGGCGCGGGCGACTTGACACCCAGGCCTCCATAGAGCAATCCGGCAACGAGCCCAACCGCCAGCGCGATGACATAGGCTTTCATGAGTAAACGCCTTTGCGTTGGTGTGCACTTAGGCAGTTAGAGAGAGCTTGCGGCGCGGCTTGTGCTGCTCTACCCAGAAAGACGAAGCCGCACGGCCGTGCCCGTGGGCAACACGGCGTGAGATGGTGACCCAACGATGCCGCCCGACACACCGATCGCCACTGGCCTTTCGGGGTGGACCTCGTGCGCGTTGCAGGACGTGCTAGCCGGGGTCATGTGGCCTGACTCGCCGCACGCTAAGCGTGGCAGGGAGCTGGCTTACTTCACGAGACCGAAGGGATCCTTCACCGGGCGCTTGGCCGGGTCAGCGTTGTTCCAGAACTGCTGCACGATCCAGCCGTACTCCGGCAAACCGTTGATGAACGGCGGCAGCATGTCGTTGGCCGAGGGAAGCTTCCAATCGGCTTGGAGCTCGGCGCCGAGCGCGTAGACGGTGTTGAGCTGCGCACCTGCGGCGCTCATGCGTTGCATCGCAGCTTCGGCTTCGTACTTGCTCCAGGCGCCCGACGCATCCACGACGGGGTGGACCACGTAGCCGTCGTTGACCATCGCCAACGTCGGCAGAGCCACGCACGTACCCAATGTCACGCCAGAGATGATGATGTGCCGACGACCCGTCTTGGCGACCAAGTCCTCCAAGGCCTTGCGGAAGGTCGGATCCTCATAGGCGTTGATGATGCCGGTGCGCCGATAGATCGGCTGATCCTTGAAGGTTTCCTTGAGTTCCGGCAGCAGGTCGCCGTTCTGCCACTGGGCATTCGACGAGGACAGGAGGACCGGAATCTTCAGGGCCTTCGCCATCTGCGCGAGCGACACCACGTTGGCCTTGTAGCCCGATGCTTGAGCGAAGTCGCGGACGCTCGCCATCAGTCCGACCTGGTGGTCGATGAACAGCATGATGCTGTTCTCCGGCGTGGGCTTCTCATACGCGGCGCGGCCCGCCTTGCGCGCGTCGGCCGCACTGGCCTTGGTCGGCAAAGCCTTGTCGGTGATCGGGCTCACGATGTCCGCGGGACGCTCTTGCGCGAGTGCGAGGGTGGCCGAACCCGCCAAGGCGATGGCGGCGACGATTTGGGTCAGTTTGATTTGCATGTGAATTGCTTTCGGGGAATTGGGAAGACGGTTCAGGCGCGGTGGATCCAGGTCGGGGCGATCTGCGTCCCTTGCCCTGCGCCGTAGGCGAAATAGATGTTGAGACCCGCTACGGGCTCCAGATAGCGAGCGTTCTTCAGGTCGCCTGCGTCGATGGCCTGGAAACCCATGCTCTCGATCAGCGCGCGGACCGTCTGCTTGGCTTGTTCATCGCCGCCGGCATGAAAGACCGGCACCGTCTGGCCACCGGCGAAGGCAGGGCCTTCGGCCAGAACCTGTGCCAGCACGGTGTTGAAGGCCTTGACCACCTGTGCGCCTGGCACGGCCTTGGCGATCTCTTCCGCGGCAGAGGTGCTGTGACCTAGAGTGAGTCCCATGTAGTCGGGTGTCAGCGGATTGGTGATGTCGATCACGATGCGACCCTCGAGGGGGCCGAGTGCCTTGAGGGCCGCGATGGCATCGCCATAGCCCGTGGCGAGGATGACGACCTGCGAGTCGGACAGCGCATCAGTGGCGGCTGCCGCCGTCGCGCCGGCGTGTGCACTGGCGAGCACCTGTGCCTTGCCGAGGTCGCGTGCCGTCAGGGTGACCTTGTGGCCCGCGAGGGTGAGCTGCTTGACGAAGCCCGCGCCCATGTTGCCGGCGCCGACGAGTGTGATCTTCATGATGAATTCCTTTGTGTGTGAGCGGTTTGACAGGGCTTGATCCCGTCGATGGATGCCAGCCGGGCTGGTTCGAGAGCGACTTTATTGGGGGTTGATGTCGAGATAAATGTCAGGCGATGGCACATACTGTGTTGAAATAAGAGACTATGAACTTGCTTCAGTCCATGAAAACCTTCGTTGCGGTGGTTGAGGCTGGCAGCTTCGTGGGGGCCATGGACGCGAGTGGACTATCCAAGCCGGCGGTCTCCCGGCAGGTCAACGAACTCGAAGCGCATCTCGGCACGCGGCTGCTGCAGCGCACGACACGTCGGCTCTCGCTCACAGGCGAAGGTCAGACCTATTTCCAGCGGTGCAAGGAGATCCTGCTGGCCGTGCAAGAGGCCGACGCCGAAGTGGCCTCCAGCATCGGGCAGGCGCACGGACGTCTTCGCATCGGCGCCCCGCAGACCTTTGGCGCGTTGCACTTGGCAGCCTTGTGGGGTCGCTTCGCCGCGGAAAATCCGCAGGTGACGCTGGACATCATCCTGTCGGATCGGGTGATCGACGTGGTCGAGGAAGGCTACGATCTCGTGGTGCGCATCGCACGGATGCCTGACTCCAATCTCATCAGTCGAACGTTGGCTCGAACGCGCATGGTGCTGTGCGCATCACCGGCCTATCTGCGGAATCACGGCACCCCTGTATCGCCCGATGAGCTGGTGCGTCACGACATCATCTCGTACAGCTACTGGTCGTCCGGGGATGTGTGGAGTTTTCAGGGGCCAGAAGGCGAGTTGACGGTCCGCACGCGTCCGCGCATCCACGCGAACAATGGCGACACGTGCCGTGCGGCGGCTCTGGCGCATCAGGGCATCGTCATGCAGCCCGACTTTCTGGTTTACGAGGACTTACGCGCGGGGACTCTGATCGAATTGATGCCGCAGTTCAAGGCCGTGGAGCTCGGCATCTTCGCGGTCTATCCCACGCGCAAGCAACTCCCGCTGAAGGTGCGGCGGCTCGTGGATTTCCTGGTTGAAGCATTGCAGATCCCGCCCTGGCAACAGTCCTCGTCCGACGCGACGTGAGGCACGCCCGCCTTCCGTGGCGATCGCCGATAGCTCAAGTGCATGCGCGTGCCGGTGGGGCACACCGCAAAGCCCATCCATGCTCAGGCCTGCTTCTTCCAATTGGGGGCTTGGCTTTCGAGATGTTCGCTGATGAAATCCATCAGCGTCCGCGTTGCGACGGTGGGGAAGCGCGTTGATGTGGTGATCATGTAGATGCTGTCGCCGACCCCCTCCGCATCACAGTTCTCCAGGACCTCTCGGATCGTCCCCGCCTGAATCTGCCGCCAGACGGCGTAGCGCGGCAGAAGTGCCACGCCGAGCCCGGCCATCATGGATTCAAACAGGAAGGGGTAGTCACCCGATTGAATGCGCGGGCTCACGCGCACAGTCTGAGTGTCGCCAGCGATCGTGAGCTTCAGGTTGAAGCGCCTGCCCAGCGACTGTGGCGTGATGAGGTCGCAGCGCTCGAGGTCGGTCGTGTTGATGATCGGCGCGTGTGCCTCCAAAAAGGGAGTGGCTGCGCAGAGGCACCAACCCACACCGCAGATGCGGCGGGCGACATGATCCTCGGGTGGTTGCGAGGTCACCTTCAGCGCAACATCGACTTCGGCTGAAATCAGGTCACCGATGCTGTCGTTGATCAAAACCCGTAGTGAGATTTCGGGATGCTTGCGGGCGAAATCCAGCAGTACTGGCGTGAGGTAAAGGTGGGCGAGGCCGGTGGGCAGACGAACGCGGACGTCCCCACGCACGGTCTTGCCGAGGCTGTCGATCGAGGTGGTCGCCGAGCTAAGTTCCTCCAGCATCCTCAACGCATGGGCGTACAGAAGGTGACCCGCCTCGGTGAGCTCTGCATGGCGGGTCGTCCGTCGCATCAGCTGGGCGCCAACGGCCTTCTCGAGGATTTTCAGGCGCTTGGACGTGTTGGAACGCGTCATGCCGCTGCTCGCCGCAGCAGCCGTCAGCGACGGTGACTCCACCATGGTCACGTACAGACGAACAAGATTCAGATCCAGGTTATTGTCAATCATGATTCAACACGCATGGCACAGAATCGATGATTGTCGCGTGGATTGCGCATAAATAGAATTTGCGAACAGGCTTTTGTCTTCCGAACGGGAACGTGCCGGAAGCGGGGTTCTGCGAAAACACGCAACAAGAACGGAGACTATTCATGCGCACCATTCGATCCCTCCTCACCCGCGGGGCGTGGCTCCTGTCGGGTGCCACCCTGGTCGCGTTCAGCGCGCTACCCGGCACGAGTGCCGCGCAGGACTATCCCAAGCAGCCCATCAAGCTGGTGCTCCCGTTCCCACCCGGCGGGCCCACGGATCTGCTCACCCGGGTCGTGTCGGTCAAGATGGGCAACGCGATGGGCCAGAACTTCGTCATCGACAACAGAGCCGGTGCCAGCGGGATGATTGGCGCCGAGGCGGTCGCTCGCGCCGCACCCGATGGCTACACGATCCTCTCGAACGCGTCGCTGCACATCATCACGCCGATCGTGACGCCCAAGATGCGCTACGACGCGATCAAGGACTTCGCTCCCATCACCCAGCTGGCGGATGTACCCCTCGTTCTGGTGGTGAACAATGCCTCGCCCATCAAGACGGTCGCCGATCTCATTGCTTTGGCGAAGAGCCAGCGCGAGCCTTTGAACTTCGGCTCGCCGGGCAATGCCTCGTCACAGCATTTGGCCGGCGAATCGTTCAAGCTGACGGCCAGGGTCCCACTCCAGCATGTGCCCTACAAGGGAAGTGCGCCGGCCCTGACGGACCTCATGGGCGGTCAAATTCAGCTGATGTTCGACTCCATGCCTTCGGCCATGCCCTTCATCAAGGCAGGAAAGCTTCGCGCGGTGGCGGTGACGACCGCCAAGCGCTCCACCGCCTTGCCGGACGTGCCCACGGTGGCCGAATCGGGCTTGCCGGGATTCAACATCAGCACGTGGTACGGCCTCTGGGCGCCTCGTGGCACCCCCGCTTCCATTGTTAATCAGCTGGCGGCCCAGGCCGCGCAAGCGCTCCGGCAGCCAGATGTGCACAAGCAGTACGTGGAGATGGGCGCCGAGCCCGTGGGTTCGACGCCCGAGGAGTTCGCCAAGTACATCACGGCCGAGCGCACGAAGTGGGAAGAGATCGTTCGCAAGGCCGACGTGAAGGCTGGTGAGTGAGAACGGACGTGGCCTCGGACGTCATCGAACGGCTCGAAGTCTGCTCTCTGCCCACGGCACGGCGGGTGGCCGCCATGCTGGACCAGGAGCCGGACGCGATGCACGAGGGGCTTGCGTTGCCGCGCGGGTGGCAGTTCATTCTGCTTGGCGCGGACACACCGAGAAAGGCCTTGCGCAGCGACGGCTTCCCCGGCCTTGGCGTGCCCATTCCTGACCTGGGACTGCCTCGTCTGATGCTCGCGGGCCGCACCGTCGACTACCTGGGGGATATCCCGATCGGTGCAACGCTTCGGCGGTCCAGCCGGATCGAGGATATCGTTGAGAAGAATGGCCCGTCGGGACCGATGGCGCTCCTCACAGTCGGTCACCGGCTGAAGCTTCGCGATGAGCTGGTGCTGACGGAAACGCAAACCTACGCGCTGCTCGCGGCGGACCGCGGGCGTGCAGCGGCGAAACGCCCTGAGATGGCGTACACCCCGGCACCGGGCAGTGCGCACAGGACGATCGTGCCCGACGAGACGTTGCTCTTTCAGTATTCGGCGCTCGGCTTCAACTCCCACAAGATCCACATTAATCGGCAGTATGCGCAAGAGGTCGAAGCTCTGCCGGATCTCGTGGTCAACGGCGGCCTGATCACACTGCTGATGACGCAGTTCGTGAGGCATGACTTGGCGGCAACGCCCTCTCGTTTGCAGACGCGGCATCTCGCACCGCTGTATTGCGATCGACCACTCACGATCGTGGCCGAGAAGGTCGGCCTGGCATGGCGGGTGAGCGCTCTCGACGACCAGGGGCTGCTCTGCGCAAGAATGGAAGTGGAGACACAATGAGCTTCGAACCACTCAAGGGAATTCGCGTCCTGGATCTGACCAGTGTCGTGGTCGGTCCGGTCGCCACTTGGCGACTCGGCCAGTACGGCGCCGAGATCATCAAGGTCGAGAGTCCGGCCGGCGATCTGATGCGCGGTCTCGGTGGGCCATCGCCGACCGGTCAGCATTCGGGAACCTACTTGCACCTCAACCGGGGCAAGCGCAACGTCTGTCTTGACCTGAAGACGCCGGAAGCCAGGGAAGCCCTGGACCGCCTGTTGGCGACCACGGACGTCGTTGTCGCGAACATGCGGCCGGACGCGCTGGCGCGCCTGGGACTCGACCCTGCCGCCGTGCGGGCGCGCTATCCGAACAAGATCTACTGCCTGATCACCGGCTACGGGACAGAAGGCCCTTACGCGGGACAACCCACGTACGACAGCGTCATCCAAGGCGCGACGGGGATGGCCGGTCTGGCGATGCGGCGTGACGGGGCACCCGCCTACGTGCCGATGCTCATCTGCGATCATGTGGCCGGCGAGATCGCAGCCGGGGCCATCCTGGCCGCGGTGGTGCAGCGCAGCGAGACGGGAAGCGGCTGCAGCATCGAGGTCCCCATGTTCGAGACCATGGCGGCGTTTGTGCTCCAGGAACATCTGGCGCAGGCCACCTTCGATCCGCCCGTGGGTCCCGCCGGGGACCTTCGACTGCTCAGTCCGCACAACAAGCCGGTCGCGACAGCGGATGGATGGATATCCTTTACTGTCAACACGGATGCACAGGTGCGTGCCTTTCTGGCGGTGACCGAGCGGGATGATCTCCAGAACGATCCCAGGTTCGATAGCGTGTCGGCCCGGGCGCGCCATGTGGCCGAGTGGTTCGAGGTACGAGGCGCACCGCTCACGCACAAGACCACCGATGAGTGGCTGCGACTGCTGCAGGATGCTGACATCGCGGCCCAGCCGTGTCACACCCTCGAATCGCTGCCGAACGACCCTCATCTGCAGGCGGTCGGACTGCTGCGGGAAGAGCAGCATCCTACGGAGGGCGCGACGAAGGTCCTCCGTGCATCGATCAAGGTCGATGATCAGTACCTGCCACTTCGTGGTCCCGCGCAGCCCCGTGGCTGGGAAACGTCGGCTGTCCTCTCGGAACTGGGCCTTTCCGACGCGAGCATCGAACGAATGGTGGGCATCCTGACGGCCGTACCGACGAATTAGCGCTCGCGGCGGACGCGCCCGAATCCGCGGCCTGACTATGCGCCAACACTTGCGCTGCGACTTGCACGCCGAGGCCCCGGATCGACGTCGATACGGATGAAAGGGAGTCAGCAACGATCGGGGGTGGTGGAGGCCGGCTCGATCCCCGTTGTCAAGACTTGGAGTCTGAGCGGACCGTGCGTCGACATGATTGTCGGTTTTTCGCTCTACGCTTCTGCCGGGCGAACGGCTGAGCAGATATTGCGAGGGCCACTAAGAAGATTGTTTCGCTTGCCTCGAGCCGCGGGACACCCCGCGCTACAGGGAGCGGCCGCGCGGCTCCCGGGATGCGATAGGGGAGCTTGGCGGCCTTCGGCGACGAGAGCATGAGGTTCTCCGCGGGGCAGGTTGACAGAGGCTCGAGCCGGTTCCACGCCTGCATCGTCAAACGCGGGCAGATAGCTCACAGTTCTCCCTCGATGGTTTCGAGGCCTTGCAGCGCAGGCGCATCGAACTGCAGTAAATCCCCTGGTACAAGGGTCACCACTTTGCCTTCATAGCGCTATGCGATTGACCGCTCGTCACGTTTATAGGAAGCGGATGCCCAGCGCGGGAAGGCGGGAGTCCAAGCACCGGTCGGAAATTGCGGGCTTAAAAAATTATTAACGAGCTTGCTGCATGATTCCTTAAAAGCAAATGCTCAGGAATGGATTGATATGAAATGAAGCTGCTCCTCGTCGAAGACGACCAGATGTTGGGTGAGTCTATTTGCGACGGCGCGCGCCAGGGCGGATGGCACATCGACCACGTCGGCGATGCAAACTTGGCGCGTAGTGCCCTGGTGGATCACACCTATGCTGCCGTACTGCTCGACATTGGTCTTCCCGGAGATTCGGGGCTGTCGGTGCTGCGCTCGATGCGTGGGCGCTACGACCCCACGCCGGTGCTGATTCTCACCGCGCGTGGCCAGCTTAGCGAGCGCATCGTCGGCCTCGACGCGGGCGCTGACGACTATTTGGTCAAGCCGTTCCAGTTCGACGAACTTTGGGCACGCGTACGCTCGGTCATCCGCCGCAGTCAGGGGCGTGTTGTTCCAGTATTTACTCGTGGGGACGTTTGCATCGACCGCAGCAAGCGCGTCGTCACGAAGGCCAGTGTCGAGGTAGTCCTCAGTGCCCACGAATATCGCACCTTGCTCGCCCTGGTGGAGCGGCCCGGCCACGTGGTCACGCGCGACCATTTGCACGACATCGTCTACGGTACGGCCAGCAACGTGGAGAGCAATACCATCGCCGTGTTCATCCACCAGTTGCGTCGCAAACTCGGTGACGATCTGATCCGGACCGTTCACGGGCTCGGCTACGTCATTGGGCAGCCAACCGCATGAAGTCCCGCTCCTTCAACGCGCAACTGATCGTGGTGATCGTCGCAGTCATTGCCCTGTGCTGGACCGTGGTGGTTGGAGCCGTGCTCACGCAGTTCTCGCTCAACCGCACCAGCACCTGGGACGAGAAGCTCGCGGCCATTGCCACTCAACTGCTGGTCACGATCCCTGCCGATAGCCACTTCGATGGAGCAGGCAGGCCAGGCCTCAAGCTGCGCGAGGCCGTCGGCACCGAGCGCGAACAGTTGGTATTCCAGATCTGGATCGATCGCGAACGGATGGTCGCCAGCACTCCCGGTTCGCCCGAGTCGCCGCTACAGCCTGACTTTGCCGACGGTGCGGCTTCTACCCTCGTACAGGAAGAGAAATGGCGCGTGTACTCTGCCTCCGACAGCACTGGGCGGGTGACCGTCCAAGTTGGGAATCTGCAAAGTGTCGTAGATGCGGACATGCGCCACGAGGCAGCGCATGCACTCGTGCTCGCAACTGTTCTGCTCGTGATTGCAGGCTTCATCATGTGGCTAGTGACCCAAGGTACGCTCAGGCCCGTGCGCGCACTCGGGGCGGCAATGCGCCATCGTCGCCCCTTCGATTTCACATCCTTGCCGCTGGACCGCTTGCCATGGGAATTGCACCCGCTGGTTGACTCCTTCAACCACGTGCTCAAGCAACTGGACGAGGCTATCGAAGGCGAGCGTCGCTTCATTGGCGATGCGGCCCATGAGCTACGCACGCCGTTATCTGCCCTGCAGGCGCACGCCGAGATCGCATTGCAAGCCACCAATCCCCAAGACAAAGATGTCGCACTCAGAAAGCTGCTGGTGGTCGCCAGGCGCAGCACCCGGCTGTCCGAGCAGTTGCTGGACCTGGCGAGCATCAATGCCGGTGCAAAAGCCCCCAAACACACACCGGCGGATCTAAGCAAACTGGTGCAGCACGTAGCCCAGGAATTCGAGGTCTACGCCGACCTGAATCAGCGCTCGCTCTTCCTGGATGTGCATCCCTGCACGATCCTATGCGACATTGATGAGATTGGCATTCTGCTGCGCAATCTGATGCACAACGCCATGCGCTACACCGCCGAGGGTGGCAATGTGCTTGTGCGCTGCGGCTACCAAGCCACCGAGGGCAGCGAGCTCGCGCGCATGGTCTATCTGGAAGTTTCAGATGACGGCCCGGGCGTTCCGGCCGAGGAGCGCGAGGCCATCTTCGAGCGTTTCCATCGGGTCGCGGGGACGCCCGTGCGCGGCAGCGGCATCGGCCTGTCGCTGGTAGCCAACATTGCCGAATCGCACAATGCCACGGTCCAGACCGAGACCGGGCTGGAAGACCGAGGATTGATGGTGCGCGTCGTGTTTCCTGGCGTCGTCGAGCAACGGCACCCTGGCTGATCTACCCGCGTACCACGCGGGCGGCGGACCTTCGATTTTCTGCTGGGACGCTCGTCTGGGGGCGTTCGGCTGAACGATGAAGCAGCGGGTCCAGGGCGTGCCGGTCCGGAATGACCCGGGAAACGATGCGATTTGCGCGCTCTAGAGCAACCCTTGCCATGCGTTCGTTCAACACGGACTGGGTGCGCTGGGCATTGGCAACCTTGCTGCACCGGTCCTGGAACGCCAAGCCCAGATAGCACAAGATTGACGCGCACTGGAGTGGCTGGCCGATCCACATCGCGTTGTTCAATGGGGTGATTCGAGCAACTTGTGAGTGGCCTCCTGGCTGGCCAGGCGGCTGCACTTGATTTTTTTTGCTGAATTCCCCTCTTCTTAAAGAATTCCTAACAATTCTAAAGAGCCCCTAAATCCGCTTGGGCAGTATCCGGATCTCACAAATGCGCCGCATTGGCGCGCCACGAGATTGGAAGATTGATGCCGGATGACTTGAGCCAGGAGCCTCGTGCGGGAGGGCAGTCCGGCGTTCGCAGCGCCGACCCCCTGGAGCGCCCCGAGATCGTTGTGCGACCCAACCTTAACCGGTCGCCCGAGCACGAGGTAAGCAGCGCCACTTTCGGCGAGTTGACGCGTGCCGACACCCGCGGTGGCTTCAGTTCCCCACTGCCCCAACCCGTCACTAAGAGTTCGATTCTGTCGGTCGAGTATGCGATGTTGACGCTCCAGGTGCGTGGTCTGTCTGTGATCGATCTACAGCTGGATGCTCGCCTCGCCCAACGGGCAGCGTGGCGAACGGCGCAGCGGGAGGCATCACGCGCTCCCGCGCATTCGTCGCCGAAGGGATGCATCCATGAACTTGCCTCGTGTGCGCACAGCCGCACTTCGGCGATCACCCCGAACTCGACGCGGTGCTGGGCAGCGCTACATCACCGAGCCCACTCGGCCACCCTGAGGTAGGACGAGGCCCAGCCCGCTCTACGCCTGCGGCTTAGCTGCAAAGAGCAACGAAATTCTTCCCCCAATGCGTCACAGAAAGGACCAAACCATGTCTCAACAAAAGCTCTTCCGTCTTCCGCTGGCATCGTGCAAGCTGATCTTCATCGTTTCCGCCGCACTCTCCGCCGCTTGGACGCCGTCGGCCTTCGCACAGGACAGCCAGCCCAATGACGGCAGCGGGCAGTGGGCCCTGGGCATTGGCGCGGTCGTAGTCGATAAGCCCTACCGAGACTTCGATCGTGAGGTGCTCCCCCTTCCATTGGTGTCGTACGAGAGCAAGTGGATCAGCGCCACCGTCCCAACGTTCGACGTCAAGCTGTACTCGACCGACGCGCTCTCATTCCGACTGCGCGCCCGATGGTCGGGTGATGGCTACGAGGCCAAGGATTCTCCAGTCCTCAGCGGCATGGATGAGCGTAAGTCCAGCCTCTGGGCCGGCGGCGCAGTGACCTGGAAAAGCGATTTCGCGAACCTCAGCGGCGAAGTGCTGGCCGATGCCATGGGCAACAGCAAGGGCATGCGCGCCAAGCTGCAGATCGACCGTCGGCTCGCGGCCGGCAAGTTCGGCTTCACCCCACGCCTGGCCGCGGAGTGGGTCGACGACAAGTACGTCGACTACTACTACGGCGTGCGGCGATCCGAAGCCAGGGTTGGTCGCGCCTTCCACGAGGGAAAGGCCACCGCGAACTTGCAGTTTGGCCTGCGCATGGACTACTCGCCGTCGCGCAACCACACGGTGTTCGTGGATGTCGGTGCCACGCGTTTCGGCGACTCCGTCAAGGACAGTCCGTTGGTGGGAAAAGCCACCGGGACCACGCTCGCGCTCGGCTACGCCTACCGCTTCTGACGCGCCCTTCAACCAAGAGCCATGGGCGCCTACCGCCCATGGCCAAGGAGATCTCAAGATGAAAACCATCTCTACCATCGCGCTGGCGGCGATCGTGCTAGGCACCAGCGCATGCGCCAACGACGCAGTCAAGCAGCGACCTGCCGCTGAGCCGGACAACACACGACCTTCCACATCCGTCACGTGGGTGGCCTCAGCGGTCGTGGTGCCAGCGCCATCAACGAACATCGTGCCTCCGCCTGCACAGAGCACACCCGCTGCTGACCAAGACAGCACGGTCAACGGAGCCATCGGGGAGATCAGCCTGTCGCATGCGGGTGCCTCCGCGCCGGCATCGATGGCCAATGTGAATGCGCCCGGGCCGATGACGCAAGCCGAGAAGGACGACGAGGCGCTGTACGCGAAGCCACCCGTGCGCGACCCGTGGGAGGGGTTCAATCGCAAGGTGCACGGGTTCAACAGCATGCTCGATCGTTTCGTGCTGCGGCCCGTGGCCATGGGCTATGACAAGATCACGCCCGCACCCGTGCAATCTGGCGTATCGAGCTTCTTCGGAAACCTTCGCTTGCCCCTCACCGCCGTCAACCAGGCGCTACAAGGTCGACCAAGCCAAGCCGGACAGTCGCTCGGGCGGTTCGTCGTCAATTCCACGGCAGGCATCGCGGGCGTGTTCGACCCGGCCACACATATCGGCATGCCCAAGCGCGATGGCGAGGACTTCGGCCAGACGCTGGCGACCTGGGGATGGAGCGACTCCCGTTACCTCGTGGTGCCGCTGCTCGGGCCACGCACGGTACGCGACACCGTCGCCATCGTTGGTGACCAAGCGCTGTCGCCGATCGGTCAGATCGACAAATCAAGCATCGCGGACAAGCTGCAGATCATGCAAATGGTCGATGGCCGCGCCCGTATGCTTCCCCTAGACCCAGTCCGAAAGGACGCGTTCGACGACTACACCTTCGTGCGCGATGCCTGGGCGCAACGACGCAATCGGCAGATAGAACAGGATCTGAGCCAGAACCACAACTGATCGGGAAGCCGATGTGATCGATGTCGCCTTGGAGCCAATCCGCACTCAGGCCAAGGAACTCGCCGCACGACGGCCGCACAGCAGGCGGCTTCATGCTTCGCATGGCAGAGCACAGCGGTCCCGCCAGGGATTGGGCCGTAACGAATGCTGAGCAAGACGACCGATCGGCGGGGGCAGGGCGAACGACCCTGCTGCATGATGACCAGGGGGCGAAAGTACCTGCGCCTATCTGCCCCTTTGGACGGGCTTATGTTCTGCACCCTGCGAAGCTGCCGGAGATCGCGACCAATGCACGACGCGTTCCATTTCGGCGAGGGACTTCTCGCGCCGCGTGCGCTTCTTCTTCAACGTTTACTCGGCGCTGGCAACGCTGCGTTGGCTCATGTCCTGCCTGATGAAGTTCCAATGCCCGCAGTGCTCTGACGCTCGATCATCCGGAAACCGACGTCGATCACTCGCTTTGAGATAGGTGCTTGGCGGCAGCGGTCGACGATCAGACGGGCGGCCAAGCGGCCGATCTCGGGGCCGTCCACGTGCACCGTAGAAATCGACGGCAGCATGTGCGCGCCGAAGTCGGCATTGCCAAAGCCGCAAACTGCGAGGTCTCCGGGAACGCGCATGCCGCGCGCCATGGCTTCGACCATCACGCCATGCGCCAACTGGTCCGAGCTGCAGCACACGGCCTCGAGCTTCGGGTCCGACGCCAGCAGCTCCACGAGCGCAAGGCGCCCACGCTCCAGGCTGCTGGGCGCGGGCACGAGCGCAGTGGGCACCTCGCGGCCCAGCGCGGCCAGGAAGCCCTCGCGGCGCATGCGGGCGCGCAGGTCGTCGCCGCTGGCGACGCCGATGTGCTGCCACTTCTTTCCCATGAAATAGGCGCCCACGGCCTCGCCGACCTTGCGGTGCGAGAAGCCGACGAGCATGTCGATCGGTTGGTCGGTCAGGTCCCAGGTCTCGACGACCGGAATGCCGGAGCGACGCAGGCGGTCCCGCGCCCGTTGCGATCGCACCAGGCCCGTGATCACGATGCCGTCGGGCTGGCGTCCGATCATGGTGTTGAGCACCGACTCCTCGACCGCGGGGTCGTACTGCGTCTGGCCGAGGATGAGCTGGTAGCCGGCAGCGGCCAGTTCGTTCGTCAGGGTCTGCACCGTTGGAAGAAATTGCAACACGCTCAGCGATGGGACGATGCCGGCGACCATCAGGCTGCGCTTGGACTTGAGCCCGCCTGCCAGCAGGTTGGGGATGTAGCCCGTGGCCTCGGCAGCAGCCTGCACCTTGGCGATGGTCTTGTCCGAGACGATGCCCGGATTGCTCAGGGCGCGCGAGGCGGTGATGAGGGACACGCCCGCGGCCTTGGCAACGTCGTGCAGCGTCGCCGGCTTGGCGGGGGAGTCAGCGTTCATGGGAGGTTCTGGAAGGGCGCGGGCCGTCGGCTCGACACGCGCTGGCGACAACGATAGCAAACCCCGCAAAGCCCGGGAAAACCCCGAAGAAAATCGCCTTGATCGCTAAAATGACAACGATATCATTTCTCCTCCACAGAGCCGGGGTCGGCTGCGAATGCGATGGGTGACCCGGTCGTCCGTGGCTTCCAGCCGCTGCCGGCGTCCCTCGAACAGGAGACATCATGAAAAGACTTTTGACCGCCCTCGCGCTCGGCGTTGCCGTCTTGGCCGCGCAAGCTCAGGCCTGGCCCGACAAGGCGGTCACGCTGGTTGTTCCGTTCCCGCCCGGCGGCTCGACCGACCAGGTGGCGCGGGCGATCGCCCCCCGGCTCACCGAGAAGTTCAAGCAATCGTTCCTCATCGACAATCGGGCCGGCGCCACGGGCACCATCGGTGCGACGCTGGTCAAGCGGGCCGCACCGGACGGCGCGACCTTCCTCGTCACGTCGCTGGGGCCGCTGGTCATCGTGCCGCACCTGATCAAAGGCCTGCAGTACGACGCGCTGAAAGATTTCGACCTGATCACCGTTGCGGTGGCCTCGCCCAACATCCTCGTGGTGCCGGCCAATTCGCCGCACAAGAGCGTGGCCGACGTGATCGCCTACGAGAAGGCCAACCCCGGCAAGATGACCTTCGCGTCGGCCGGCAACGGTTCGAGCGACCACCTGACGGCCGAGCTGTTCTGGCAGCAGACCGGCACCCAGGGCATCCACGTGCCGTACAAGGGCGGCGCGCCGGCCCACACCGACCTGATGGGCGGGCAGGTCGATGCCTCGTTCCAGAACGTCAATTCGGTGGCGCAGTACATCAAGGGCGGCAAGATGCGCGCGCTGGCCATCACGAGCCCGAAGCGCTCGCCGATCTTCCCCGACGTTCCGACCCTGGCTGAAGCCGGCGTCAAGAACGTGGAGGTGGCGTCCTGGCAGGCCATCGTCGCGCCCAAGGGCCTGTCGCCCGCCGTGCGCGACAAGGCCCACGCGGCCTTCGTCGAGGCGCTCAACGACCCGAAGGTCAAGGACCAGTTCACGTCGATCGGCTTCGAGATGGTCGCCAACACGCCGGCCCAGTTCGCCGAGTTCCAGCAGAAGGAATACGCCCGCTGGAAGCAGGTGATCGACACCGGAAAGATCACGATCGAGTGAGTGAAAGAAGGGGGCACGGCGTGCCCCCGTTGTCCCATCCCGCGCTTCCGTAAAGACCACACATGACGACCGCATCTGCGTCCGGCGACAGCATCGCCTGGGTTCGACTCTCTTCCTGCTACCTGCCGCTGGCCAACCCGATCAGCGACGCCAAGGTGCTCACCGGCCGGCAGAAGCCGATGACCGAGATCGCGATGCTGTTCGCCGAGATCGAGACCAAGGACGGGCACCGCGGGCTGGGCTTCAGCTATTCCAAGCGCGCGGGCGGCCCCGGCCAGTTCGCGCACGCCAAGGAGATCGCGCCCGCCTTGATCGGCGAAGACCCGAGCGACATCTCCAAGCTCTGGACCAAGCTCAGCTGGGCCGGTGCCTCGGTCGGCCGCAGCGGCATGGCGGTGCAGGCCATCGGCGCCTTCGACGTGGCGCTGTACGACCTGAAGGCGCGCCGTGCCGGCCTGTCGCTGTCGAAGCTGCTGGGCTCGCAGCGCGACTCGGTGCGCTGCTACAACACCTCGGGAGGCTTCCTGCACACGCCGATAGAGCAACTGGTGGTGAATGCCGGCGCCTCGATCGCGCGCGGCATCGGCGGCATCAAGCTCAAGGTCGGCCAGCCCGATCGCGCCCTGGACATCCGCCGGGTCGAAACGGTACGCAAGCACCTGGGCGATCACGTGCCGATCATGGTCGACGCCAACCAGCAGTGGGACCGTCCGACCGCGCAGCGCATGTGCCGCGTGTTCGAGGAGTTCGACTTGGTGTGGATCGAGGAACCGCTCGACGCCTACGATTTCGAAGGCCACGCCGCGCTGGCCGCCGCCTTCGACACGCCCATCGCGACGGGCGAGATGCTCACCAGCGCCGCCGAACACGGCGAACTGATTCGCCACCGTGCCGCCGACTACCTGATGCCCGACGCCCCGCGCGTCGGCGGCATCACGCCGTTCCTGAAGATCGCCGCCCAGGCCGAGCATGCCGGCCTGAGCCTAGGCCCGCATTTCGCGATGGAACTGCATGTGCACCTCGGCGCGGTCTATGCGAGCGAGCCCTGGGTCGAGCATTTCGACTGGCTGGAGCCGCTCTTCAACGAGCGCCTCGAGATCAAGGACGGCCGCATGCTCGTCCCGACACGGCCCGGCCTCGGGCTGAGCCTCAGCGAGCAGGCCCGGGCCTGGACGCGCGAGACCGCCGAAACCGGCAAGCGCCCCTGAGCCGGCAACCCCGGACCGACCGCCGTTTTCGAAGGCCGTCCGGCGCACCACGCCGACCGTGCCGGACCGGCGTTCAACGGAGAGATTCCCATGAATGAAACAAGCGCTTCACCGCCACTGCACATCAAGATGCATGCGGCCGACAACGTCGCCATCGTCGCCAACGACGGGGGCCTGCCGGCGGGCACCGTGCTGGCGTCGGGGCTGACGCTGGTCGACAAGGTGCCGCAGGCGCACAAGGTGGCGCTCGAGGACATCGCCGAGGGTGGCGTCGTGCGGCGCTACAACGTGCCAATCGGCTATGCGCTCAAGCCCATTCCCGCCGGCAGCTGGGTGCACGAGCGCCTGCTGCAGATGCCCGCGGCGCGCGAGCTGGTCGGCCTGCCCATTGCCACCGTCAAGCCGCCGGAGATGGCGCCGCTGGAGGGCTACACCTTCGAGGGCTACCGCAACCTCGACGGTTCGGTGGGCACGCGCAACATCCTGGCCATCACGCAGACGGTGCAGTGCGTGGCCGGCGTGGTCGACTTCGCGGTGCAGCGCATCAAGGCCGAGCTGCTGCCCAGGTACCCGAACGTCGACGACGTGGTGGGCCTGTCGCACAGCTATGGCTGCGGCGTGACCATCGACGCGCCCGACGCCGTTATCCCGATCCGCACGCTGCGCAACATCAGCCTCAACCCGAACTTCGGCGGCGAGGTGATGGTGATCAGCCTGGGCTGCGAGAAGCTGCAGCCCGAGCGCCTGTTGCCGCCGGGCTCGATCCCCCTGGTCGACGAACGCAACGTGGCCGATGTCGGCGTCAGCGCAGAGAGCCCGCTCGACGTGGTCTGCCTGCAGGACGATGCGCACGTCGGTTTCATGTCGATGATCGATTCGATCCTGCGGCAGGCCGAGGAGCACCTCGAACGCCTCAACGCGCGTAGGCGTGAAACCGTGCCCGCCAGCGAGCTGGTGGTCGGCGTGCAGTGCGGCGGCAGCGACGCCTTCTCGGGCGTGACCGCCAACCCGGCCGTGGGCTTCTGCACCGACCTCTTGGTGCGCGCCGGCGCCACCGTGATGTTCTCGGAAGTGACCGAGGTGCGCGACGGCATCGACCAGCTCACCTCGCGCGCCACCACGCCGGCCGTGGCCGACGCCATGATCCGCGAGATGGCCTGGTACGACGCCTACCTGGACAAGGGGCGCGTCGACCGCAGCGCCAACACCACGCCCGGCAACAAGAAGGGCGGCCTCTCGAACATCGTCGAGAAGGCAATGGGCTCGATCGTCAAGAGCGGCAGCGCGCCGATCTCGGGCGTGGTGTCGCCGGGCGACAAGGCGAAGCAGAAGGGCCTGCTCTACGCCGCCACGCCGGCCAGGGCTGTGCGCAACCCGTTGGCCCAAGCTGCCAAAACGAACTGGCCCATGTCAGAACAGGATGCACTCGACATCCTGACGATGATGTCCCTGATCCATCGCAGTTGGATCGTATCCAAAGAGCCAACTCCGCATCTTGATAAATGCAGCCGGGGTTGTCTCCTGTGCAACGGCAAAGCGCGACGGCAGGTCCAGCATTACGCTTCCATGATGTCGGCGAGAAGCTCATCGGTGGCAGGGATGGCGAGACCGGGAAAATTCAGGCATTGCTTTTCATGCTGAGCCTATCCTGCTTGGCCTCAAAAGGGACAGCGTACTGCCTCGGATATAAACTAGGTTCCTCTATCCTCCTTCACTTTGCAGCTATGAATCGCGCTGAACTCGTTGAAATCCTCGCCTCCAAGAATGATCTGTCCAAGACGGCCGCCAATGCCGTGCTCGACACGCTGATCGAGACCATCCAGACCACCGTGAAGAAGGGCGATGCCGTGCAGCTGGTCGGATTCGGCACCTTCAAGTCCGCCAAGCGCGCCGCGCGCGCCGGCAAAAACCCTGCCACGGGCGCTGCCATCAAGATTCCCGCATCCACCGTGCCCAAGTTCGTGGCCGGCGCGAAGTTCAAAGCCGTGGTGGATCCGAAGGCCGCTAAGCGCAAGGCCGAGAAGGCGGGTAGGTAAACTGCCGAGCCCTATCCACAAGCCGCCCGGACCGGCCGCCTGACACCGGACTTCAAGACCATCGCCGACTTCCGCCGTGACAACGGCAAAGGCATTCGCAACGTGTGCCGCAGCTTCATCGTGCTGTGCCGGCAAATGAAGCTCTTTTCTCAGGCCGTGGTCGCCATCGACGGCAGCAAGTTCAAGGCCGTCAACAGCCGCGATCGCAACTTCTCGCCGGGCAAGATCGATGCTCGCAAGGAGCAGATCGAGCAGAGCATTCAGCGCTACCTCGACGCACTGGAAACCGCGGACCGCGTCCAGCCCGCCGACCTCGAAGCCAGGACCGATCGCCTGCAGGAGAAGATCGGCAAGCTGCGCGAACGGATGCGGCAACTTGACGAGACCAAGGAGCAGCTCAAGAGCGAACCAGGTCAACAGCGCTCACTGACCGATCCTGATTCGCGCTCGATGCTTCAGTCCGGCAAGAGCACAGGTCTGGTCGGCTACAACGTGCAGACGGCAGTCGAGGGCAAGCACCACCTCATCGTCGCCCACGAGGTCACGAACATCGGCAACGATCGAACTCAGCTCACCAGAATGGCAGTGGCTGCACGCGAGGCCATGGGCAAGACCAAGCTGCAGACCTTCGCCGACCGCGGGTACTTCAACAGCCTGGAGATCAAGGCCTGCGAGGATGCAGGAATCACTGCCTTCGTTCCCAAGCCAATGACCTCCAACGCGAAGGCGCATGGTCGCTTCGGCAAGGCCGACTTCATCTACATCGCAAAGGACGATGAGTACCTGTGCCCTGCCGGTGAGCGAGCCATCTACCGGTTCAGCAGGTGGGAGGACAACCTGGACCTTCGCCTCTACTGGCCCAATGCCTGTCCAGGTTGCGCGCTGAAGGCTCAGTGCACGACTTCATCCGCCCGACGGATTCGCCGCTGGGAACATGAAGCCGTGATCGATCGTATGCAGCAGCGCTTGGACCGCAAGCCCGATGCGATGACGTTGCGACGCGCGACCATCGAGCATGTGTTCGGCACGCTGAAGCACTGGATGGGCTCCACGCACTTCCTGATGACGAATATGGAACACGTCGGGACGGAGATGAGTCTTCACGTGCTTGCTGACAACCTCAAACGGGTGATGAGAATCTTGGGCGTTGCAGGAACAATGCGGGCGATGCGGCTGGTGGGGGCTTGGACCTCTTCTGTGGGGCGTGGCCAGCGTCGTGCAGCGTTCCAAGGGAGCATCAGGCGCGGTCGACCGCTTGCTGAATGTCCTGTGAGGCCCATCGCGCAACTCACAACGTGCGTACTCCGTATAGGTGTTCGCCGAAGGCGTTTACTTACACACAGCCTCGGCCCGAAGCCGCCGTATGTAACTCGCTACAGCGGTCGATCAGATGATGTTCGTGTGCGTTGACCGGCCTTGTTGAGTCGAAATTTCGTCACGCCGCCTTCGTCCATCAAGGTCAAGCAGCAGCGGCCAAGCGGAGCACGTTTCCCTCGGGGTCGGCAAGCACCATCTGACGTTGGCCATAGTGTGAATCAAAGGGTTCCTTCAGCGCGGTGGCGCCGAGCTCGACGGCCGTCAAGTAGGTTGCATCCACCTTCAACGGTTCGTCTAACACAAATGTCGGAAAGCTCGAGATCCGCAATGCCCCAACGGATGCAGCCGGCGGCTCAAGATTCAAAAGCGTATAGGCCGCATGCGCATTGAAGCCGAGCTGGAAATGGGGGCCGTCCAAAGCGCGGTAGATGGCTGTCCGGCTTTCTGAGATTTCGACCAAACCAAGAAGCTTGCGATAGAACTCCTTTTGCGCCTCGATGTCCTTGCAGAGAAGGTTGAACCAGAGTTTCACGGTGAGATCTCCGCGTGCGCGAAGCCGATGCCCACGGCGCGGCATCGTTGGCTTGATCGTCTTGTGCAAGCTACGCTCATCGATACCCCTCGCGCGCCTGCCGCATCTTCTCTTGGTGATGCTCGCCAGCGGTCACGGTCGGGTACTTCGGCGGGTTTGTCTCGCCATAGCAGCCGGGCAAAGCACTCACCTGGCTGAAGTAGTCGATGTCGAAGAAGTAAGGCAACGAGTATCTGTCTCGGCCGCTCACGCGGTTGATGACCCGGTGCACTGTCGATCGATACGCATCGTTCGTCCAGCGCGCCATCAGGTCTCCCAGATTCACGATGAAGCTGCCTTCGATGGGCTGCACCTCGTGCCATCGCCCTTCCGCGTCGGCAACCTGCAAGCCACCGCATGCGTCTTGGGCCAGGAGTGTGAGCGCACCCCAGTCTGTGTGGGCACCACAGCCCAGTTGATCGGGCTCCGCGATCGCCGGCTGAGGGGGATAGTGGAGCAATCGCAGTGTGGGCACTGGGCTTTTCATCGAGGCTTCGAAATATTCGCCTGGCAGCCCTAGTCCGATCGCCATCAGGCGCATCAGCTGTCGAGCAAGACTCTCCAGCGCTTGCATATAGCGAGTTGCCGTATCGGCGAGGCCGGGCGCAATGTCAGCATCTGGCCATTGGTTGGGGCCCCGCCGTGGCGCACCTTCCGCGCCCGGGTCGAAATTCAGTCCGATGTTGAACGCTTCAAGCAAGTCTGAGGGCTTCCCGGGGTCCAGACTTTGGTGTCCCAATGACTCGTAGCCGCGTCGGTACGGCGAGTTTCGAACGTGCGATTTCTGCTTTACGTCTTCGGACAGGCTGAAAAACGACGTGGAGCGGGCGAACATGCTGTCGACGAGCGCCTGCGGAATCTCATGGCCCACAACGTAGAAGAATCCGTGTTCGCGGCACACTGCGTCGATGGCATAGGCGGTCTCCGCGAGGGCCTTCGCCTCACCGGCTTTCGCGGCCGTCAGATCGATGATCGGCAAATAAGACGTCACGACTGTGCTCCTCAAGGCATGACCTTCAGGTTCTGTACGAACTGCAGGTCGTAGGACTTCTGCAAGTCCACCCTCGACGGATTAATCAGCTTGGCGCCAGTCAGAAAGTCGTAGGTCTGCTTCAGGCGCGCTTCCGTGATCGTGCCGATTCCGCTCTTGGAGGCATCACCGCCAAAAACCAATCCGCGCTCTTTCATGACGCTCACAGCGAAGTCCATTTGCCCGTCCGTCATCTGAGGGTTGTCCTTCTTGATCATGGCGTTGGCCGCTGAACGATCGCTGCCGAGGTAGCTCTTCCACCCCATCATGGACGCCTTCACGAACGCGGCAACGGCCTTCGGCTTTGTCTTGATGGTGTTTTCCATGCACACCACCGTGTTGGCATATGGAGGCCAGCCGGCATCGGAGAAGAGCAGGAAGCTGATGTCCACGCCCGCTTTATTCGTGGCGTAGGGGTCATACGTTGCGTAGCCCTGCACTGCGGTGTTCGCGTCGGCGATGAACGGCTGGAGATTGAAGGTGTATGGCCGGGCCTGGTCTTCCTTCAGCCCGTAGTTCGCGATGAGCCACGGCCAGTAGGTGCTCCGGCCCGCTGTGCCGATGAGAATCGTCTTGCCCTTGAGCTCCTCAAGCTTCTTCACATCGGTGTGCGCAACGATGCCCTGCGGGTCCTTCTGAAACACTGAAGCCACGGTGACAGCTGGCACGCCCTGTTCGCGAATCTTGAGTACCTGGATGTCGGAGGAGCCCATGATGCAGTCGGCTTGGCCGGCGGCCAGCAGCTGCAGCGTATTGACCTGCGGACCACCCATTTTGATGGTCACGTCAAGCCCGGCCTCCTTGTACAGACCCGTGGTGAGTGCCTGGTAGTAGCCGCCGTGCTCGGCCTGTCCGTACCAGTTCGTCATGAAGACAAATGGCTCTTCGGCCTGTGCCGGCAAGCTGGCAAGCAATGCGATGGCCAGCCCGGCTACGTCGGACGCTCGGAAAGAGGAGTGGTTCACGATCGGTTCCTGACGGTTAGTTTGACTGAATAGTCAGAATAAGCAAGTTAAATGCCTGCATTTCGACCCTTCACACCGCCACCTCAAGGCGTCAAGGCACTAGGTCAGGGCGAAGCCGCAGCCAGCGAGCACCAAGTTCGTGATCTCGCGCCTGATTTCCTCAGGATCCATCTTCACGCGCGGAGATGCATCGGACATTACCTGTACCTGCACTGCGAAAAACGCGTAATGGCTGCTCATGGCCCAGATGTTCATCAGCAGCAAATGCGCGTTGACCTTTCTCATGCGGCCCTCACGGATCCACCGTTCGATGGTCTTTGCCATTGCCTTTGTGATCTGGACGGCGCTGGGCCAGTATTTCTCCAGGTTCGGTGCGCCGCTCAACATTTCAAGGCCGAACATGCGCGCCAACTCAGGCTGTTCCGAAGCGTGCCGAACCTTGTCCGCGATGTACTTGCGCAGGACGGCCTCCGGGTCGTCGCTCGCGTGGTCGAACTTGTCCTCGGCCCACTGCGCCAGCACGGACTGGAGCAGCTCTTCGTAGAGTTCTTCTTTGCCGGCAATGTAGTAATGCAGCTGCGGGCGCGTCATGCCCGCGCGGTGTGCTATGGCGTCCGTCGTCGCGCCTCGCAAGCCATGCAGGCTGAACTCTGCGACAGCCGCGGCCCTTATGCGCTCCAGATTGATGTCGCGCGATTCGCGGTGCCGCTTGCGCGGCGCTGTGCTGGTCTTGGAGGAGGCTGTGGCTGGCGGCATACGTGTCGGCTCGAGAGAACGGCTGACATCCTAGCCGTGGGCCGTCTCGATCTGGAAATCCCAAGCGCGCTGACGCCAAGTCTGCAAAGGGTCACTTGCGCGCCGCGCTTCGCACCATCTGAACCAGGCGTTCGATTGCGTCAATGTCCGATGCTCTGATCGGACCGTTTTGTCAAGCGCAGAGTATCTCGGTCTTTGGTGTCGTTGAACTAGAACGTCTCGGTGCAGTTCACGCTTCTCTACGCAGTCCATCCCGTCCCGAAGGTCGGCGCTGCACGCATTGGTCAGACGGAGCGGAGAGCCACGCTTTTGGACGCGCTGTGATGCGCAGGAGACATTTGCGGCTTCATCCGGACCATCGTCTACACCTGAACGCTCAAATCCTCGATCCCTTTCAATCAATCGGTCAGTGGCAAGTCGACCCCGTCATGGCTTCGCAGCGACAGGCTCCTGGGCACCCCATCGGAAGTTTTGGCCGAAGGCGGCCGGCCGGAGGATGCGACAGCGACCCCCTCGTGGGAAACGCTTACCGACTTCGATCCGCTTAGCTCAATAGCCCTGAGCGAGGCGCACTAACTGTGCCTCCCTACAGCAGCCCGGATGCGCTGCGAGATCACCTGACGCAGGAGGAAATCGACGCGGGCCGTGACCCGGTGGCGCGCTTCGTCAGGCTGGACGTTTACGAGCAGGCGGGAGGCAGTGTGCGCCGCGACCTGTTCGCCGACGAGCAGAGCAGCGTGTTCCTAGCCGATGCCTGAATCGCCCCGGATTTTCTAGACACCTCTGAGCCTCAAACCTGAGGTCCAATAGGAGGTGCCGTGAGCAAGCAGAGATACCTCGAAGAATTCAAGACCGAGGCCTCATGACCCCTTGCCCGGGGAATGCATGCTGCGGGTCGACCGCCGCATCGCGTATCCACTTGCGCAGCACGTTCTCGTGCACCTCAAGGTCTCGTGCAGCCTGCGCCACTGCCACACCTCGCTCCTTCACCAGCTTGACTGCTTCAAGCTTGAACTCTCGGCTGAATTGCCTTCTCGTTCCCATGAAACACCTCCGATTTCATCTTCCACCTTTTCGGAGAAATCTGGGTGACGACTCCCCAACTTCGCACCTATTCAGCGGGTTGGGCTGGGCGCTTGGGATCAGCGGCAAAGCCCTCACGACGCGCGCGGGCCGGCCAAAACGCCTGGACCGTGCGCGGGTACATGAATACCGCCGAGTCGCTTCGATAAGCTCAGCGGGATGCGAGAGATTCGAGTCTGCTGGAGCCCCGTGACGTCACCACAAGGCCATCACCATTGCATCGAGCACCAAGCCGGTATCGATGCGGCTACGCCATCATCACCACGCTCTTCATCCGCTTCGTCTGCGTTTCGGATTGCTCAAGGAATCGACGCGCTCAACGCCATCGCCGACGGCTGGATGAAGCGCCACATGGTGTGGCTCGTGATCCCCTTCGGCGTGATGATCTCGTGGATGTACACCATGCTCGAACAGGTCGGCGCCAGCGCCGAGAACCCGTTTGAAGGCGGCGCCAACGACGTGCCCATCGCGCAGATCGGCCGTATGATCGAAGTCGAGACGCGCGAGTTGCTCGGCGACACCGACCTGCTGCCGTTGCTGCGACCGAAGAACAACATCATTCTTTGATACGGGCGCAGCGCGTGCCAGGCATGACGTTCCGGGCAGGGCGCGCGCCCATCGCCGGCCGGTGCGTCATTCAAATCACGCGGCCGCTCTCCTTGTCGATGAGGTGCATGTGGCTCAGGTTGGCGGCCAGCTGCACGGTCTGTCCGGGCGCGACGTCCAGATCGGCATCGAACTTTGCGATGACGAGCACCTGACCGATGCGCGCGTGCAGCAGGGTCTCGGAGCCCATCGGCTCGACCACTTCGACTAGCGCATTCACTTTCGCGGCCCCGTCGCGCAGGCCTTCACCACCGACGTTCGTAAGGTGTTCCGGCCGCAGCCCCAGTTCGAGCGAGGTGCTCGCCTGTGCCGCGTAACGAGCCGTACGACTGGCCGGCACCGGCAGGACTTGGCCGTCAGGCAGCCGCAGTACCAGACCTTCGCCGCCGGATGCCAGCATGCACGGCAGGAAATTCATGGCTGGCGATCCGATGAAGCCGGCGACAAAGCGATTGACCGGATTGCGGTACAGCGCCTGCGGGGTGCCCACCTGCTCGATCACGCCATGGTTCATGACAACCACGCGGTCGGCCAGCGTCATGGCCTCAACCTGGTCGTGCGTGACGTAGATCGTCGTGGTGCGCACGGTCTGGTGGATCTTCTTGATCTCGGTGCGCATGTGAACGCGCAGCTTGGCGTCGAGGTTCGACAGCGGTTCGTCGAAGAGGAAGACCTTGGCATCGCGCACGATCGACCGGCCCATCGCCACGCGCTGCCGCTGCCCGCCCGACAAAGCACGTGGCTTGCGGTCGAGCAGCGAGGTCAGGTCGAGAATCTTCGCGGCCTTGGTCACGCGCGGCTCGATCTCCGCCTTGGGCAGCTTGCGCAGTTGCAGGCCGAAGGCCATGTTGTCGTACACACTCATGTGCGGATACAGCGCGTAGTTCTGGAACACCATCGCGATGTCGCGGTCGCGTGGCGGCACGTCGTTGACGACGCGATCGCCGATCTGGATCTCGCCGGAGCTGATGTCCTCCAGGCCCGCGATCATGCGCAGTATGGTCGACTTGCCGCAGCCCGACGGCCCCACCAGCACGAGGAACTCGCCCGGTGCGATGTCGAGGTTCACGCCGCGGACGGCCTGGTAGGTTTCGTAGTCCTTGACGACGTTTTGGATGGTGACCTGGGTCATGGGGGCGTTTTCTCCGGAATCTGGATGTCGGCGCTGGAGCGACTGCTCAGCGCTTGAAGTTGAAGTCGGGCATCACCCACGGCCGCGTGCTCTCATAGGCGCGAGCGGCCGCCAGCACGCGGGCCTCTTCGCGGCGGCGGCCCACGATCTGCAGGCCGATCGGCATGCCTTCGCTGTTGAGTCCGCACGGGATCGAACAGGCCGGCTGCGCGGTGAGGTTGAAGGGGAAGGCGAAGGGCGTCCAGTCGGCACGCCATTCGCCGCCGCGGTCGCCGGGAAAATCCAGGCCGACATCGAAGGCGACGATCGGCACGGCGGGCAGCACCAGCAGGTCGTAGGTTTCGTGCAGCTTGCGCATGGCAGCGCCGATCCTGCTGCGGCCGAGATGCAGGGCCTGCGCATAGTCGACCGACGACAGTCGCTCACCGTCGGCGGCCAGCACGCGCAGGCCTTGGTCCATCCACGGGCGCCGGGCCTCGTCGACCGAAGCGACGGTGTGCGCGAAGGCGACCGAGTTGATCGCGTAGTAGACCTCGTGCGCCCCGGGCAGGTCGAAGGCGATGGTGTCGACTGTGGCGCCGAGTGCGCGGAAGGTGTCGGCGCCGCGCGCCACGGCCGCGGCGACCTCGGGGTTCACCGGCGCTGCGCCGAGCGTCGGCGCGTAGGCGATCCGCAGGCCGGCCACGCCCTGCTCCAGCGAGCCCGGCAGGTCGAGCTGCAGATCGGGCAGCGCCATCCAGTCGCGCGAATCGTCGCCGCAGAGCACCTGCAGCATCGCGGCGGCGTCGCGCACGCTGCGCGTCATGGGGCCGGACGCCGACATCGAGCCGATCAGCCCGGCCGGTGCGCTCGGCACCCGGCCGAAACCCGGCTTGATGCCGAACACGCCGGAGAACGACGCAGGGATGCGGATCGACCCGCCGCCATCACCGCCGAGGTTCAGCGGCGCCATGCAGGCGGCGGCGGATACGGCCGCGCCGCAACTCGATCCGCCCGGCGTGCGGTCCGTGTTCCAAGGGTTGCGCGTGATGCCGGTGAGCGGGCTGTCGCCCACGCCCTTGTGGCCAAACTCGGTGGTTGTGGTCTTGCCGAGCAGCACCGCACCGTGCTCGCGCAGCCGGGCCACGGCTGGCGAGTCGACGTCCCAGGCCTGGTCGCGCTCGACCGTGCGCGAGCCCTTGAGCGTGGGCCAGCCCTGGGTCGCGTAGAGGTCCTTGATCGTCGTCGGCACGCCATCGACCAAGCCCTGGGGCTCACCCTTCATCCAGCGCTGCTCCGACGCGCGCGCATCGACGAGCGCCCGTGCCTCGTCCACCAGGACGAAGGCATTGAGCACCGGGTCGACCTGCGCGATGCGGTCCAGGCAGGACCGGGTGGCGTCCACCGGCGAGAAATCGCGGCGACGAAAGCCCTCCAGCAGCTCGGTGGCGGAAAGGCGGAACAGCTCGGTCATGGGTCGCGCAGCCCTCACGTGCGGATGGCGGCGTTGGCCTTGGCCGCGGCGCGGCTCAGCGCGACCTGCGGCTTGTCGATACCCGTCAGCACCTCGCTCATGCCGATGGCCAGCGCATTCAGGATCTGCGGCGCCTGCGGATGGAAACGGGCGCGCTTGGCGAGGTCGGCATCGGCGGCCTGCAGGTTGCCAAGCGCGGCTTCGGCCGCCTGGGCACCGAAGGCTTTCTTGAACGGGTCGCTGGACCAGGCCGACACGCGCGTGGTCGCCAGGCCGCGCGCGGAGGCCTGCAGATTGGTGGGCTTGCTGGTGGCCCAGACCATGAACAGGAAGGCGGCCTTTTTGGCCTTCGACTTGGAATTGATCGCCGCCTGCCAGTGCGACATGTTGGGCAGCGAAGGCTTGCCGGCGAGATGCGGGAACAGCGCAAAGGTGGTCTTGCCCGCCACCTTGCTCTTCTCGGGGTTCGAGATGTCGGTGGCGAAGTTGCTGCTGTCGGAACTGGTCGCGGTCGCGCCCTGCATGAAGTCGCCGAGCGCCTCGTACCAGTCGTAGTTGCTCACGCCGACCGGGCCGGCCTCGCGCAGCAGGCGCGTGAACATGTCGACGCCGGCGACTGCTTCGGGTGAATCGAACACCACGCGGTTGTTCTGCATGAGGTGGCCACCGTGCGAGAAGATGAAGCCGGTCAGCGGGAACAGCGCATTGCCGGCGGCCTTCGCGCGCATCGCGATGCCGGAGGTTGTGCCGGTCTTCATTGCCTTGGTGGCGGTCAGCAGTTCGTCGAAGGTCTTGGGTACGGCGAGGCCCTTGGCCTGCAGCAGTTCCGTGTTGTAGAACATGGTCTGCGCTTCCGACGTGATCGCGAAGGCATAGCGTTCCTTATCGTGCCACACCGGGTAGTCGCGCGCGGTCTTCAGCACGTCGGCCTCGTCGTACCAGGCCATGTCGACCAGGTTCTTGTCACCGTAGTAGGCGCCGAGCGGCTCGAGCCAGCCGGCCGTCACGCCCTGGCCGTACGACAGGTACATGAAGACATCGGGGTTCGGGCTGCCGCCGGCCAGCTTGATCGGCAGCGCGGTCAGGAACTCGGTCTCGGAGCGGAAGTCGGTCGTGACCTTGATGCCGGTGAGTTCGGTGAACTGCGGCAGCAAGGGCAGGATCGCGGCCGACCACGGATGGTTGGCGCCGCCCACCACGATGGTCTGCCCGGCGGCCTGCTTCCAGTCCATGTTGGCCGAGGTGTACTGCGACTTGATGTCGGTCTGCGCCAGCGCCGACGCGGGCCCGAAACCCATCGTGCCGAGCGATGCGCCGGCAACCATGGAAGCGGTAAAGGAACGACGACTGAACGAGGGCTGGCTCATTGGAAATCCTTTGGGGTTTGCGAGTTGGAATGGAAGGAAAAGAGAAGGATCACTTGACGGCGCCCAGCGTGAGGCCGCGGATGAGTTGCCGCTGGAACAGCAGGATGAACAGGATCACCGGCGCGAGCATCAGCATGGCGGCGGCGGACAGATGGCCCCATTCGATCTGTTCGAAGCCGATGTAGGCGTAGATGCCCACGGGCACGGTCATCATGTCGGAGCCGCCCAGCACCATGGCGAACAGGAACTCGTTCCATGACGACAGGAAGGTGAGGATCGCGACCGCTGCGATGCCCGGCCAGGCGAGCGGCAGGATGACCTTCACGAAGGTCTTGAAGTGGCCGGCACCATCGATGAAGGCGGCCTCCTCCAGGTCGCGCGGCAGGTCCTGGAAGAAGCCTCGCATGATCCAGACGATCATGGCGAGGTTCAGCCCCGTGTGGGCAATCACCAGCCCCAGATGGGTGCCGAGCAGGCCGATCTTGTAGAAGACCATGAAGAACGGGATCAGCATGGCGATCGGCGGCGTGAAGCGCGTCGCGAGGATCCAGAAGGCAATGCCGCCGGCCGCGCGAAAACGGTGCCGTGCGAGCACGTAGGCCGCGGGCGCGCCGATCAGCAAGCCGACGAAGACCGTGCCCAGCGCGATCACTAGGCTGTTGGTCAGGAACGCATGCACCTTCGCGTCGGCCAGCACTTCGGCGTAGTTGCCGAGCGTGGGTTTGAACAGGAAGGTCGGTGGTCGGGCGATCGCATCGACGGTGGTCTTCAACGAGGTGTTGAAGAGCCAGTAGATGGGGAACACGCACCAGACGGCGAAGGCCCAGAGCACGGTGCGGCGCAGGATGGTCAGCAACATATTTTCTCTCCCGCCCTCAGGCCACCGTCATGAGGCGCGAACGCCGCAGGAACACCAGCGCGGCGATGGTCACGATCAGCATCATCACGATCGCCACCGCAGCGCCGTAGCCGAGCGAGACGAATTCGATAGCTTGCTTGTAGGCGTAGACGTTGAGCGTGGTGGTCGACGTGCCCGGGCCGCCGGCGGTCAGCACGAAGATGATGTCGAAGGTCTTGAAGGCGTCGATCGAGCGGAACAGGATCGCGATCGCCAGAAAAGGCTTGAGCAGCGGGAGCGTGATCCGCGTGAAGGTCTGCCAGGCCGTCGCGCCGTCGATCTTGGCGGCCTCGAAGGGCTCGGCCGGCAGCGACGCAAGTCCGCCGCCGACGATCAGCAGGATGAAGGGCGTGTGCTGCCAGGTGTCGACCAGGATCAACGAGACCAGCGCCATCGTGCCGTTGCCCAGCCAGTCCTGCGGCGGCAGCCCGAACAGCGCCAACAGGTAATTGAGGACGCCCAGGCTGGGGTTGAACATCATGCGGAAGGTGAAGGTCGCGGCGACCGGCGTCACCGCCATCGGCAGCAGGTAGAGCATGCGCAGCAGCGGCACGTGGCGCGTTTCCTCGTGCAGCAGCACCGCCAGGGCGACGCCGAGCGCGGTCTGCACCGCCACGGCTATGACGGTGAAGAGCATCGTGAGCCTGAGCGCCGCCCAGAACTCGCCCGACTTGAACATCTCGAGGTAGTTGCCGAAGCCGTTGAATCGCGCGGGCGGGTTCGACAGCATGTAGTCGGTGAAGCTCAGCCCGAGCCCGATGACGAAGGGCATGGCGATCAGCCCGACCAGCAGCACGATCGGCGGAATCAGCATCAGCGTGATGAACTGGCTGCGCTCGCGGGCCCAGGTCCGGGTGCGCGCAAGGCTGCTGCGGCCAGGTACCGACGCTCGCGCGGCAACGCCGTCCAGCGGCTGGGAATCACTCATTGACAAATCGAACTCCTGCTGTGTTCTGAAGGGGCGATTGCCGGCGTCGCGCCGGCGAGGGGCGCTCAAGACCACTCCTTCCGGCTGGGCTCGGTCCAGCGGTGCTGCGACGCACCGAGGTGACGGCACATGGCGGTGTGGGCGCCCATCACATCGCGGCCCTCGAGCGCGCGGAGGATCGCCTCGTGCTCGTCGACCGCCTCGCTCCAAGTCTGCGGGGTTTCGGCGCGCCCGCTGAGCCGCGACGAAATGGGGCTGTGGCGCTCGTCGAAGAGCTCGCCGATCAGCCGCGTCAGCACCGTGTTGCCCGACATCGCAGCGATGCCCAGGTGAAACTGGCGGTCGTGTTGCAGCGGCGAGCTGCCTTCGGCGATCGCATTGCGCATGCCGTCGAGCGATTCGCGCAAGGCGGCCAGCGCATCGGGCGTGCAACGGGCGCACGCCATCATGACCACCGAGCCCTCGAGCACCACGCGCGCCTGCATCAGCTCGATCGGGCTCTCGCCCATCGCAGGCACCGGCTGCTTGCTGGTGGCGGGCAGGTTGCACACGTAGACGCCCGCGCCCATGCGGACCTCGACGCTGCCGTCGAGTTCGAGCGCGATCAGCGCCTCGCGCACCGACGGCCGAGAGACGCCGAGCTGGACGGCGAGGTCGCGCTCCGGCGGCAGACGGGCACCCGCGGGATAGCTGCCGCTTTCAATCAGCGCGCGGATCTGGTCTGCGATCCGTTGGTACAGCCGCCGGCTGTCCACTTGCTTCAGGTGGTCGATCAAGATGTCCTCGTTTTGGTCTTACCAATTCTCTCGGAATCAGGCACTCATCCCTCACTTAGCAAGAATCCAGCCACAATTTGCGGGTAAACCCGGTAAAGTGGCCTGACCATGAAGCTTCTATTGGCCTTACCAATTCGGTGGGCACCCCTTATCCCGTCCTTGGTGACGCTAGTGATCCATGGCGGTGCACCGTGCGCACCATGAAGGAAGCGTCGCTCCAGAGCGCGAACCGGAATTCCGCGCTGTCAGCCCTGGCGATGACCGCCGGCGCTCCCGGCGACAGCCTGCTTTACCTGCTGCTGCCGCTGTATGCATCCGACTTCGGGCTCAGCCTGACGCAAGTCGGCGTGCTGCTGGCCGCGAACCGGCTGGTCCGCATCGCGGGCTACGGCCGGGTCGCGAAGTTCTATGCGGAGCGCGGCGACCGCCCCACGCTGACCTGGGCACTGATCGCCGCGGCCTGTTGCTGCATCGCCTACGCGACGCTGTCGGGCTTCTGGCTGCTGATCGGCGCACGGCTCGTCTGGGGGCTGTGCTACGGCGCGTTCAACCTGTCCAACCAGGCACTGGCCGTGGCCGAGATCGACGGCGCGCCACGCCGCGCCGGCATCTCGCGCGCATTGGCCGCGCTCGGGCCGATGGTGGCGTTGCCGCTGGGCGCCTGGGTCACGCTCGAATGGGGTCCGCGCGCGATTTTCGTCATGGCGGCGCTGGCCGCGCTGTGCGGCCTGTTCGCAAGCCGTGCCCTGCCCGTGCTTGTACCGCGTGTCGAGGTGCCGAAGATTCGTCGCTTCGGGATGCCGACCGGCCTCGACGCGTGGGCGTTCGTCGAAGGCATGGTGCTCGATGGGCTCTTCCTGATCGGACTCACGTACCTGGCCAAGTCGTCGGGCATCGAGTCGCCACTGTATGCGGCCGCGATGCTGATGGCCTCGCGCTACCTCACCGAGATTCTGCTGAGCCCGGCCGGCGGCCATGCCGCCAGCCGCTGGGGCGCCGAACGCATGCTGCTCATGCTGAGCCTGAGCACGGCGCTCGCGCTGCTGGCATTTGGTGCCGGCTGGCTGGTGGCCGGCGCGCTGGCCATTCTGGCGCTGCGCGCGCTGCAACTGCCACTGCTGCCGGTGATCGTGGCGCGACGCTTCCCCGGACCCGACCGGGTCGAGGCGCTGGTCGCCCGCTCCCTGTGGCGCGACATCGGCGCCGGCGTCGGCCCGCTGGTAGCCGGCCTAGTGCTGCCGGTCTGGTCACCGACGCTGATCTACGCGCTGGCCGCCGTGCTGCTGGCGATCGTCACCGTGATCGCCGTGGTACCGGCGCCGACGCGGGCCGGCACGTCATGACACGGGCGCACCGTCGCGCCCGCCCCTTCCGTCAGTCGATCTTGGCGATGGCCGCGCCCGCCGTCACGTACGCGCCCTGGACCACCGTCAGCGTGATGCGCCCCGCGCGGTGTGTGAAGCAAAACCTCGGTGTGGGGGAAGACCGGAACCACCCGGACGACCCGGACGACGACATGCCGATCGCCGGCGGTACCAGGGCACGGTCGGCGCGTGGCTCGCTCGCGCTGTCGCTGGTCGACGAACTCGGTCGTCGAATGCGACTGGGCCCGCTGCATACCGGCGACAGGCTGCCCACGGAGGCGGCTTTGAAAAAGGAGTTCGGTGTCAGCCGGACGGTCGTTCGCGAAGCGCTGTCGCGCCTGGGCGGCAGGCGGCAGGCATGGTAAAGACGCGGCAAGGCGTCGGCGCCTTCGTGGTCGGTGCCACCCGTGCCAAGCCCTTCGCACCCGACACGGGGCCGGACGACAGCTTGGCGGAGGCGCTGACCATGCTGGAACTGCGCGCCGGCCTCGAGTCTGAAGCGGCGGCGCTGGCTGCTCAGCGGCGTACGTCTGACAACCTGGCCGCTCTCGACACATCGCTTCGGCTTTTCCGGGAGGCATTGGAATAGGTGTCGACACGGCGCCGGCCGACTTCCAGTTCCACCTTGGCATTGCGTGGGCGGCCCACAGCCCGCATTTCGCGGCTGTGCTCGAAGCCTTTGGGCCGCACTGCGTATCGTCGTCGCTGATCGAGGCGGGGAGTGCCGGGCCTGAACCTCGCCGTTGGGGGAGCGAAGTGCTGCGAGAACATGCCCGGATCGTCGAAGCCATCCGGACTCAGGACGTGGACGCCGCGCGTGCTGCAATGCGCATTCACCTGATCAACGGTCGAGAACGCCGCCGCGTGGTGTCGGCATTGCGCATCTTCTAGCAGCAGCGCTGCAGGAGCGTCGGCTCGTGTTCATCTGCGACTTTGTTGGGTGATCCGCGGACGGACGAATCCGCTCATATTCAGCGCGATCTGGTTGCGCGGCTCAACACGCGCCTGTCACGTCAGAGCGACGGCGACCGCAGGTTGCAGGCATCGCTGGCCAGGCAGCGCGTCTCCTTTTCGCAGAAGGTTGTGCAGCGGTCGATGAGGCAGGAGCGCCTGTAGTGGCCCAATCGAAGCGGGGTCGGCACGGCTCCTATCCTGGGGATCAGTCCCGCTCCCTGGAACCTCATCCATCGCGACTTTCGGGTAGCGACCCCGATGAGAAGGGGGCTCGCCCACACCACGGAGTTCCAGATCCCCGTCACCAAGATGACCTTTGGCCCATTGTCGACTGCGTCGACGGTCTGGTCATCAGTTGCTCCATTGAGACGCAGCCAGACGCTTATCGTCCGCGGCTGGTTTCAGCCAGATGGCTGCAGCGTACGAGCCTGGTATCTATCGGACGCAGGAATCCTGCGTTCGAGCGGCTTTGGCGGCGCTACTTTGCATGAATGCGGCGGCAGCGCGTCTCTAACATCCACCGCCATGAGACGCCTAGATGCCGAAGCAGTCGCCCGCTTGCGCGGGCAATCGCCCAGTTGGGAATTCAGTTCGGATCGAGGAGGGCTGATGACCCGGGAGTTCGTGTTCGGAGGCTTTGCAGAGGCCTTCGCCTTCATGACCCAGATCGCTCTGGCCGCCGAGCGGCTGGACCATCATCCCGAATGGTCCAACGTCCACAACCGGGTGAGGATCGTCTTGACCACGCATGACGTGCACGGCTTGTCGACGCACGATGCCACGCTGTCTGCGCTCATCGACCGCGTGTACGCGGCCTTCGCTCCAGCCGAGTCTGCAGGACGTCCCGCGGCAGCCATCTGAAAGTAAGTGAGCCGATGAATTTCGACAACCAGATCGTGATGCTCACAGGTGCATCCGGCAACCTCGGGCGCGCTGTCGCCCGCTCGTTCTCCGATCGGGGCGCTCAACTGGTTCTCCTGGATCGTCACGGGGATGGCCTCGACGCCGCCCTGACCGCCGGGAAGCGTCAGCCGCTCGGGATTCAGGCGGATCTCACACGCCCTGGCGATGCGTCCGATGCGGTGGCCGCTGCGCTTGCACGCTTCGGCCGGATCGACGTCCTGTGCAATCTCGCCGGCGGCTTTCGCATGGGCGCCCCTGTGCACGAGACGACACCCGAGACCTGGGATTTTCTCTTCGACGTCAATGTCCGGTCCGTCCTGCACATGTCGGCCGCGGTGGTGCCCGCCATGCTCGATGGCGGGGGTGGTCGCATCGTCAATGTCGGCGCCTATGCGGCGCTACGCGGAGGGGCGGGCATGGGGGCCTATGCCGCCTCCAAGGCGTCCCTCATCCGACTGACCGAATCGATGTCGGCGGAACTGCGCGAGCACCGGATCAATGTCAACTGCGTGCTTCCCACCATTCTGGACACACCACAGAATCGTGCCGACATGCCGCAGGCGGATCCGACGCGGTGGGTCGCGCCGAGTGAACTTGCCAATGCGGTGATGTTCCTGGCATGGGAAGGCGCTCGCGCCATTCACGGTGTGGCACTTCCGGTCACCGGCCTGGTCTGATCGGATCATCGGCGGCCAATGCCGCCAATTGGATTCCTGTCCCATACCCAAGCGTTGCTCTGGCGAGCCAGCGCGCAGGGAGCGCCTAAATTCCGCTGACCACCGCGTCGAGCGCAGCCACGAATTCACTGGCCTGAGGTCGCAGGCTGCCGTGCACAGGGCCCAGATCCTTGACCCGGAAGGGGGCCGCCAGATGCGGCAATGCCACCAGCGTCGTTCCGTTCCAGCCGATGCTGGGGCAAAGGGACCGCGGCATCGCCGCCGGCATGTGGGCACGCAGCGCCAGCGGTATCACCAGGCGGGTCGGGAGCTTGTCGAGGATGTCGCTCTGGATGTCCACCATCCAGGGGATCTCGCCACGCTGGGTCTTGGACGGGTTGGCATAGACATCGAACTGGGCCATTGCACGATCACCAGGGACGGTAGTCTTCGCCGAAAACGCCGACGCGCTCGACGAGCCCGTTCTGGGCAGCAATCCATTCCGCGTAGGTTTCGTTGAATTCGCGCTTGCGTTGGCCAAGCGTCTTCTTCTGTTCCAGTGCTTCGAGTTCGGCGTAACGGGCAGCCGAGATCATCACGACCGCGACGCGGTCGTTCTTCATGACCTGCACAGGCTCGCGTTCGGCTTGGCCCAGGTAGTAGCCGAAACGGTTCTTGGCATCCGTGGCGCTGACTTGCATGATCGGACTCGGGTGGGTGCGGAATGGCCATTTTAGCCATTCAGGCTTGCAGTCCGGGCAACTTCTTGTTGCTCGGAATGGGCCCGTCCCGCGCCGGTGTTTGCTGGCACGTGGATGTGGCAGGCGCAGTGGTTTGGCGCCGCCCGCCTGCGGCGGTCGTTCCCTTGCAGGTGTCGCTGGCCGCTCATCCCCTTCGGGGACTGCTGCGCAGCCTTCCAGGCAACTCGGCGAAGGAGGAGCGGGCACGGGTCCGGGGAGGAGAGGGTGGGGGGCTTGCCTGTGTGCGCTCACGCTACCTCACCGTTCTCGCGTTCAAGGCCCTGCGCGCGCACGCGTGCTCGGCGCGGTCCCCGCGCGCCTGCGGCGACCTTGAGCGCTGCGCTGCGGCGAGGTCCTTCGGTGGCGCAGGCAATCCGCCCTGCGTCTTCATCCCGGAGGTCGCCATGTCGTCCAAAACCACTCCCGCAGTTACTGCCGCTCCCGCTCCCGCTCCCGCTGCCGCAGTCGCTTCCACCTTGCCTTCCTACACGCCGATCCAGCAGCGCATCCTCGGCTGTCTGCGGGTCTTCCTCGGCGAGCAGGCCGCACCGCTCTACGACGCGCACGGGCGTTCGCTGCAGCGGCTGGCCGCCTTCGCCAGGGATTCCGGGCTGCCGGGCTGCCAGGAACTCTCGACCGGGCTGGCCCTGGCGCAGGCGCTCCTGGCCGAGGCGATGTCCAGCGCTCCGGTGTTCGACTCGCCGGCGGCGGTGACCGACTTCCTCAAGCTGCATTTCGCGGGGCAGGCGTACGAGAGTTTCGTGGTGGTCTTCCTCGATGCGCGGCACCAGCTCATCGTGGTGGAGGACGTCTTCCGGGGCACGCTGACGCAGACCAGCGTCTACCCGCGGGAGATCCTCAAGCGGGCGCTGCACCACAACGCGGCGGCGGTGATCCTCGCGCACAACCATCCATCGGGCAGCACCGATCCGTCGCGCGCCGACGAGATGCTGACCGAGACCCTGCGCAGCACGCTGTCGCTCATCGACGTGCGGGTGCTGGACCACCTGATCATCGCGGGCAACGCGTCACTGTCGTTCGCTCAGCGCGGGTTGCTCTGAAGCGGTGAGGGGGCGCGAGCCCCGGGGCTGGCCGCGCGAGTCGGCCCTCCTCGCCGCAGCCTCAAAGGTCCTCTTGCGCAGTGGGCCGGCTCTGCTGCGGCAGATAGTGCGCCATCGCGTCGCGCAAGCGCAGTTCCTCCTGCTGCAGGCTGCGCATGGCGCGCGCGATCGAATGCGCCACGAAGAGGGAATCGATGGATTGGCGCCACCGGTCGCAGGCGTCGTCGCCCGTCGCCGGGCCTGCTGAGCCCGTGTCGTTGCACGCCGCGGAGGACCACGCCGTGCAGTTCACCGGTGCGGCAGGCACGGGGAAGCCCGCCCGGCGCAGCAGAGCGGCCTTGTGGTCGAGACTGAGCATGCGCTGTCCCAGCAAGGACCGTACCTGTGTCAATGACGCAGGCCCTCGGCGGACGCGTGAGCGCGTTCTGTCCGACCTGATCTTCTGGCAGGACGCGCGATCGATCTCGGGTTTTCCTTCGCAGTGGCACCGCCGGCCGTACGGGTCAGCGTCTACGCTGGACCATGCTGCGCTGGGTGGAGGGAGTCGGCGCCGTCCCCCATGCTGGCGGTCATGCCACTTGAACAACGGGGATGCTCGCCGATAGGACCTCTGACCATGCGGTCCGATCCTGCGCAGCCGATGTCGATCCTGTGCGCCGCTTCTGCGGCAGGGCGTTCTCGTGCCTCCGTCGTTCGGGCAGCTCGGTCTTCGGCCGCGGCCGAATCCGTGCGGGAGGGCTCCTGCTGCGGGAGGAGGCCTGGCTCATGCGTCCTGGCGAGGACAGGTCCACGCCCGTGGCCTTGTATTTGCCGTGAATCCTGGCAGGGGCACGGCACACGCTCTCTGCGTTCGGTGCGCCTCGGGCTTCTTCGCCGCAAGCGGCCTGCCCGACAAATTTCCCCGACCTGCGGTCTTCCTCGCGAGGCAAATTTCTCGGTCCTGCCGGTCCTCCACTGCGTTGCGGCCCTTCATTGCATGCGGGTGCGTCGCGCCCGGCACCGCGCCGTCCGGTTCACGCCAAGGCCGCGATGGTCGCGGACCTGGTCAACCTCGAAAGGACTTCATCATGAGCACCATTGGCAACTTCACTGCATCGGGCAACGGCTACGTCGGCACGGTTCGCACCCTGACCTTGAACGTCAAGGTCAGGATCGTCTCCAGCGACAAGGCGAGCGAGAACGCCCCGGACTTCCGCATCGTCGCGGGCAACGGCCTCGAGATCGGCGCGGCGTGGAAGAAGATCAGCAAGGCCGACCGGCCCTACCTGTCGGTGACGCTCGATGATCCGTCGTTTCCGGCGACCCTCTATGCTCGCCTGGTCGAGGGCGAGCCTGGCGAGTACAGCCTGATCTGGTCGCGCAGCAAGGGCGACTGAGGTTGCTCGGCACCCCCCCGCGGGCGGGGTGCCTTCTTGTGCTCTTCGTGCCGACGGGCCGGACGTTGCGAGTCTCGGCGGGCGCCTGACTTCTTCTTTCGGGCGCACCTTATGGCGGATGCACGCGCAGGGGGCATTCCGTTTGTGCGCCTCGTGGCATCGTCGAGTCCGACGACGTCCTTCTTTTTGGCTGCACGGCAATATGAATCGGATCTGTGGCAGTGCGTTCTGCGTGGACGCACTTCCCCGATTCCCGGTTTGTGCATCTCCGGCAATGCGGACCGCGCGCTCGTGCTGCGCATCGAGCCGCTCGCGGCGTCTCGACCCCGGCGGGCGCAGATCGCTGACGCCTGCGCGCCTTCGCCGCTGCGCACTGCGTTTGCGTTTGCGTGGGGCGTCTCTGAAGGGGAGGGCAGGTTGCTGTTTCCTCGTCGTTTGCACGACGTTCTCGAGATCAAGGCCTGCGATTGGTGTAGGCCCATCTCCAGCGGCCGTCCTCAATCCCGACAGCTGCGTCTGCCCCCCAAAGACAGTAGTCACCTGCGCAGTTGAGCGTGTTGAAAACCCCCGCATTTGCACGCGCATTAAAGTAGCGCCTCCGATTCTTCAGAATGGTACGAATGACCCAAACCTACAAGCAAATCCAAAAGCAGATCGAAACGCTACAGCGCCAGGCCGAGAAGCTTCGCAATCAAGAGGTCGAAGGTGTGGTCGGGCGTATCAAGGTGGCGATCACACACTATGGCCTGACGGCTGAGCAACTCGGATTCGGCACCGGCTCTGCCAAGGGTAAGTTGCTGGTGTCCCGCACGCGTGCTGCGTCGAAGGCTAAGAAGTCGCCAACGTCAGCAAAGTACGCCGACGGTCAAGGCAACGAGTGGCTCGGTCGCGGTCCTCGGCCCCACTGGCTTCGCGATGCACTGGCCGCAGGCAAGACGCTCGAGGAATTTGCCACCGGCGTCACGGCATCCAAGCATTCCCCAGACTCAGCAAAGCCCGTGGCGAAACGGAAAGCCAAGGCTTCCTACAGGGACGAGAACGGCAACACCTGGAGTGGCATGGGCCCCAAGCCGCGTTGGCTCAAGGATGCACTGGCTGCCGGCGCAAGCCTGGATCAGTTCGTCGCCTAGCCGACAGCGTCCTGCGACGCACCACCAACGGCGAAATCGCTTTGCTATGCGGTGGTGTCGACAGAGCCTTCTTCGACCAGCAGGAAGCACTCGAACTCTGCCTTGATCCGGCCCGGCTCGGCGGCATCGAAAGCCGTCGGGCACTGGAAGACTTTCAGGAGCAGGTTCTCGTTCATCGAGGTGGCGAAAGCCCCTGATCTGCGAACTCGGCAGACCGAGGACCCAGATGTTTGAAGGTCAGGTTCGCCGCCGTGCCGGGCGGCGCTTCGAAGATCTCGACATGGTCATTGGTCATGACGATCGGATCGCTGAACTGACTCAACATGCCAACAAGCGCATGAAACGCGCTGTCCATGTCGTCGGGGTCCAGGTCGACCAGACCGATGGTCGTCTTTCCGGTGGTGGTTTCGAGGTGTGCCACAAACATGGCGCCACCTTAGCCGAGGCGCACTTCGAAGTAGGCTTCGTCAGCCGCTCCCAGGTCGCGGAAGCCGGCGCTCTTGGCCTTCTCGTAGGCCTTGGGCCAGGCGCTCGCCAGCGCGCGTTCGTCCTCGTTCATTTCTTCGATGCCGGACTCGGCCGCGCTCGAGTACGCCTTCAGAACGCGCCCGACGTTGTCGCCCAGTTCCTTTTCAAGGGTGGCGCGGAAACGCTTCTCGGCTGTCGCGATGTAGTCAGGCGGCAGGCCTGGAAACTCTCGGAGCTTGGCGGTGAACGTCATGAGGATCTCCTTTTCACAAAGGCGTGGGTGATTTGACGATCTCGACCGGTCCGATACCCGCATAGACGAGCTCGCCGGTGGCTGCCTCGGTGACGCGCACGCGGTCGCCGATGGTGGTGATCGCATAGGCGTCCTGCGGCAGGCGCAACGGCATCTCTTCGAACGTCGTCTTGCTGTACCAGGCGGGTATGCGTAGAAGGGTCGGATGCGTCATGACAGAGCGCCGTAGCAGGACACGCCGCCGTCCTTTTCCCACTCGCGCTGCGCGACGACTCGCGCATCAAAGTCCATGTTGCGGGAGTACAGGTGGCAGGCCAGCGCAGCAACGGCGTGTGTGTCGACGTCTTCAGGCGCGGGGTCGATCTGGACCCATGCCTTCATGAAAGACTTGACCCATCGCAGGGTGGCAGCACGCTCAGGGTCTACTTGCATGGCATCTTCCATCACTGCTCCTTGTCGGTGATCACTCATTGGCGCTCGTCATCACGTTCGCTCCCATTCCGCCTCCGTGTCCTCGCCACCGAGCACAGCCGGCGCTCCCAGCGCTTGTGTCCGCCTTTGGTGGACTCCAGCTTGGTCCCCACGATCGAAATGCCGTCCGCCCGTGTCGTGCAGCAGCAAGGGATCGGAAGCCAAGCCAGGCATCGGGTCTTGCCACACGCCGGCCTGGTGATCCGAGGCGTGCCGAGCAGCAAGGGGCCTCACTGTTCGTGGGGCACACGCAAGCCGTCTTGGCACGGAAAGCAGAACATCGAAATGACTGTACGAATATACAGCTTTTTGCTAGGCTTGTGGCATGGACGACATGCCTGAAACTGAATGGATCGCTGCTTGTGCGCATGGGCTGCAGCGGCATTGGCGGACCGTCGACCCAGTGGAACTGGAGGCCGTCGCGACCGAACTGAGTCACGACGGACACTTGCGGGCCATGCGACCTACCCAAGCTGCCGCAGAGTGGCTTAAACCGGTGATGCAGTCAGACGTGGCGGGATGCGCGCCGCCTGAGCGGTTGGCGTTCGGGGCAACTGCGCGGAGCGCGAACGGTCAGAAGCAGGCCAGCCGATGATCAGGCGGAGGTCTCCTCCAGACCGAGTGCTGACGGATAGATGATTCGCCCATTCGGCGACCGCCGCTTGGCTACGAAGACCCGGTCATGTAGCTGGAGCGGGCGAGCGACCGACGGAATGCGCAGTCCGCGTGTGATGGCGCTTGGTGCCATCTTTCTTGATCAGGCACGGCATTCCTGCTTCGAGAATCTGTCGCTTCACTGTGGGCCCGTGGGCGGGCCAGAGCCGATGATCACTGATCGACGTCTTGTTGCCATTCGGGAGGAAGCAGGGCGCGGACGTTGGCATCAGACATCGAGTAGTGACCTACCTTGTGATCTCTGTCGAAGATTTTTGGAAGGTCCGCAGGATCGATGGATGGCTGCTCGGGATCTCCGCCGCTGAAAGCACGGATGCTGTCCATCGAGTCCCAGATCGACATGACGACGACGACAGTGGTGCCATCGTTGCGATCACGGAAAAGAGCCGCAGCCCGCTTGTTGCCTTGGGCCGCTCTCATTTCCTGTAGCTTGGTTGCCTCGAGGTGCTCACGGCATTCCTCTCGCAGATGGGAGTGAATCCAAAAAGTCCAGGTTCGCAGAATTCTTCCCATGTAGTTTGCTCGCTTCGTTTAGAACCAAGCGGGGCCTGGCTCTTCATGGTGCACCTTGCGCTCGTTCCAAGCGAGGACCTTGCTCACAACGCTGCCTCGAAAATGGCGCCTCGCGACCCGAAATTCCTCGCTTTGTGGAATAACGCACGAGCTGTTGCGATGGGTTGACTCAGTGCCCCCAGTGGGAATCCCGCCGCGGGCCGCCCCGGTTGGGTGTCAGTTGCATGCCAACGGCAAGGTGCGTGCGCCCGGCGAATCGTCGACTGTGTCCGTCGTCAGGCTCCGCACGATCGATGGACTTGTCTTGTTGCTTGTGACTCGACGTGATGCGACACAGGACCGTAAGCCTGTCCAGGCCCGAGAACGGCGTGGCCCAGGAGGGCCGGCGCATCGCGGCCGATCCGCAGTTCAAGGCGCGTCAGCCGCTGTCAGCTCACGCGGTCGATGCGCTGCGCGACGGCTCGCTCAACGACTGAGGCAAGCCCGCCGTGCCGTCGTTCGCGCGACGTCACATCGCCGCAAAGGCGACCCGATCGAATTTGCGTTGTGACAGTTTCCTGCGATCAGCAGGAGGCTGCTCATGATTGCATACGACGTCGACGATCCGCCACGCGAGCCATGGGGCGTCTCTGCGGCGTATCTGTACATCCTGGATCTCGACGGGCCGGGGCTCGCCTGGGAGTATCTGCGCCGCCATTGGCAGTACCGGGCTGCATGGGTAGCACGGCGACGCACGGCATGTTCCGAGCGCTGGGGGTTGCGATGGCGCCGAAGACCCGCATCACGATGCGCGAGAGGTGCAGCCGCTCTGGGACATCCCAGTCCACGAACTGCTGCACGTGCGCGCCGCGCACGCATCCTGCTCGGCAGCGCATCGGTCGGTGCGGGACGGTTTCGATCTCTGGCGAATGCCGGGCCGCAAGCGCCTCGCGCTCCGCACCACTGGGCTGATGGTGGCAGCCGATGTTGCCACGCGGCGCTTGCAGATGGCGTTGGCCGATGACCTTGCCGATGGGGTTGTGTATGTATGCACCGTTCCGTTCGGTCCCGAGTTGCGTGGCCAGATCGCCCACTTCCATGTGCAGGCACAGGCCCTGGCGGGCCATGCCCCACCCGCTGCATCCGCGCGCGCCGTCACCCGTTCGGCGCTGCTGCACCTGCGCGCCTTGCAGGCGCTCGATGCCGCGCAGGCCGGAGCGTCGCACCGTGAGATTGCGCAGATCCTGTTCGGCCTGAGCGTCGTTGTGTTGCGATGGCATGCGGACGGTGAGCTGCGCGCGCAGGTTCGGCACCTGCTGCGGCGCGCCCGGGCGTATCGGGATGGAGGCTATCTGGCGCTCGCGGGCGTCCAACGCACGGGAGCGAACACGCCTGGAGACGAAACGCTGCACTGAAGATCTCCCTTCTCGAATCGGACTGCGATCCCGAGACTGCCTGCATCGGGTTGCGAGTGGTTTGCGGCCCACTCACAGCGATGGAGGCCCTCATGGCAACTGGCAGTTCGTTCCCTTCACGCTCGGCCGCAGCGGCTGCGCCGCAGCCTGCCGTGGTTCCCGCTGCACCCGGCAATCCCGAGTTCCTGACGACCGACGAGGCCGGCGCGTTCCTGCGGCTGTCGCCACGCACGCTGGAGAAGCAGCGCGTGCTGGGCGGTGGGCCGCGCTTTCGCAAGCTCGGCGCGCGCGTGGTCTACGCGACCGCCGACCTGCGTGCCTGGGCAGACAACCACACCTACGGCATGACCTCCGACCCCGGCTACGTGCAGCGCCATTCGGTGCGCTGAGCACGTCCATTCGCGCAGCGCGCCCGAAGCCGTGGCCGACCCCTCCACGCCAATTTGTCGAGCACCGTGTGAAGGTTGAGCGGCACTTGGAGATGACGGTGCGCGAAACCATTCCTCAGCGTCGGCCACGCATGGCAATGGTTGCGCCGTTGGCCGTCTGCTGCCGATTGAAGTGGAACGGCAGCGACGATGGGACGAGTCTCTGGACGCTCGTGGCGCTCCGAACGCCGAGGGCGATCGGTGGTACGTACGACAGCGCGCGCGTTGCTGGCGTGATGCCAGGCGCGCGCATGCTGCTGCGTGTCGATGACGAGTCGCAGGTCAAGGCGGCGCTCGAATTGCTCGACGCCATCGCGACGGTGGGCATCGATCCTCGCGCGGTGGCGGCAGCCCTCTGGCACACGATCGGCAACAGGCTGGTCGCACGCTTGCCGTGCCCCGAATGCACGGCAGGGCGGCATCCGGCGCATCCTGCGCGCGCAGCGCTGGCATGAAGCGCCGCATGCTTTTCGCGTGGATGGGCTTCGGCTTGGCAGCGCTCGGCCTGCCAGCCCTCATGACGCTACCGGTGAGCATCGTCTACAACCCGAGCGACAGCGTGCCGCGCGGGTGGTATCGCGTCGGTCACGTCGAACATGACGACGTTCTGCAGGTGGGCGGCATCGTGCTCGCGAGACTTCCCGCCCACGCGTCGGCCCTCGCGGCGCAGCGTGGCTATCTGCCGGCTGGTGTGCCGATCCTCAAGCGCATCGGCGCCGTGGCGCCGCAATCGGTGTGTGTTCGAGAACACGTTGTGCGCATCGACGGTCTCGCCGTGGCGACCGTGCGGACGCTTGACGGCAACCAGCGGCCATTACCCGTCTGGCAGCAGTGTCGCGTTCTTGCCGACAATGAGTTGTTCCTGCTCGGCGTGACCCATTCGGCGTCGTTCGACAGCCGCTATTTCGGTCCTATCGCGAGGTCTGCCGTGGTGGGAATTGCACGGCCGATGTGGACATGGAGCGCGCCATGAGATCCCACCCTGGTGCGCACATCGACAAGCTGCGGTGCGTCTTCGCGTCAGTGTTCTGTTCGTCGCCAACAACGCGGTCGAGCCTGGTCCGAAGCTCCATTGGTGACGTGCCGACGCAGTGCGAACCCGCGCGCCGCTCGTGTCGTCAAACTGCATCCGCACATGCACGTAGGCTGAACTCAGTCGTGCAAAGCGATGGAAGACAGCATGCAGCACCCGTTGCATCCGAGCTACCCCTCGGGCAGCACCATTCCTCCTGTGCGCGGCTGGCGGCGGGTCGGGGCAGGGAGCAGATACAAGGACCGGAGATGGAGTGCTGCGGTAATCGGGGCAAGCGCGCCCAATCAGGCGCCGCGGCAGCGCGGGAGTGCGTCCGCACGGGGTGCGAACGCGGGCGCGGCCGCGCATACTGATCGGCCTGTTCAACGTAGCAGGAGAGCGGCGATGCAATACTTCGGTGGACTTGATGTCTCGGTGACGGAAACAGCCATCTGCGTGGTCGATGGCGATGGTCAGGTGCTCTTGCGCACCACGGCGGAGACTGAGCCGGCGGCAATCCGCGCGGCCCTGGCGCCGTTCCTGCGACGACTGCGCCGCGTCGGGCATGAGGCTGGCGCACTGTCGCCATGGCTGCAGCCGCAGTTGCTCGCGCTGGGCCTGCCCATGGTGTGCCTGGAGGCGACGCATGTGCGTTCGGCACTGAAGGCGCAGCGCAACAAGACCGACGCGGCCGATGCGCTGGGCATCGCCCACCTGGTGCGCACCGGCTGGTACAAGAGCGCTTACATCAAGAGCGAGGCGTGCTACCGCCTGCGCCTGCTGCTCACGCACCGGCGCAATCGCAAGCGCAAGTTCCTGGATCTGGAGAACGCCATCCGCCACTCCCTGAAGGCGTTCAGCATCCGCCTGCACAAGGTCGGACGCGCCAGCTTCGAGGCGGCCGTGCGCGCCGCGGTGGTCGGCGATGCGTTCACGGCCGAGCTGATGGACAGCATGCTCGCCGCCCGCGCGGCGCTGTGGAGGGAATACCTTCATTTGCACCAATTGGTGGTGACGCAGGTGGCCCAGGACGAGTTGTGCCGGCGCTTCATGGCGATCCCCGGCGTGGGGCCGGTGACGGCGCTGGCGTTCCGCACCGCGGTGGAGGATCCGTCGCGCTTCAAGCGCTCGCGCGATGTCGCCGCGTACTTCGGGCTGACGTCCAGGCGATGGCAGTCGGGCACGTCCATCGATATCCAGGGCCGTATCAGCAAGGCCGGTGATCCGGATGTGCGCCGTTCGCTGTTCGAAGCGGCCACCGTGCTGCTCAAGCGTTTCCGAGGACAGGACAAGGTCAAAAGCTGGGGTCTGCAGATCGCCAAGCGCAGTTGCCATCACAAAGCTGCGGTGGCCGTGGCGCGCAAGCTGGCAGTGATCATGCACGCGATGTGGAGCGACGGCACCTGCTACGACGGTGGTGCGGGCACGTCATCCGAGGAGTGCAGCCGGCGCGCCCAAAAGAAGGATCAGAAGCACCTGGGGCGCCTGGCGAAGACGGCGGCGCTGCCGACGCCGGATGGCCATCTAGTCATCGCCGGTGCACCTGCAGGAGCAGGCCAATGACAGCCCGCGGCACATCAGCGCAGCAGCTTCGTCGCAGCGCTGGCGACATCCACTGAACACCCGCGAGGGTCAAGGCGTTCCGACGTGAACTGGAGAGAGTTGGTGCAGACCATGAAAGACGGGAAGCTCGATATCTTGCCTGTGGCCGCGCAAGCGGACCACGCTCGAGTGCTTGTGACACGGCCCCGTCCGACCGATGGCGACATGCGCCTCGATGGCCACTCGCGCTGCCACCCAAGAGGCTTGTGCAGCGACAAATCCAGGCCCTCGATGAGCGCGGAGGTGTGCCCGGCGCACCGGCACTCGACCACCCGAACGCACGATCCCGAAGCAAGTCGGGCTGCGCATCGTGCGCAGTCGGCGATGCATTCAATGGTGCGCGCACATGCACTTCACGGTGCTCGCATGCGCGCGTTTTCAACGTGCAGACGACGATGTCGTGAAGGAGAATCGCATGAGAAATCCGGTCAACAATGGAGCCCCGATTAGGTGGGCCAGATAAAAGGGGCGGCACGTCGTGCCCCCGAAGCCCAGTCTGCACGTGGGTTTGACGCGGCACCGCGAGGGGCCTCGCGCGTGCCTTGCGGACACCGGACCCCGCATGACTGCGGCGTTTGTAGCGTGCCGCTTGCGGCTGACAACGCCGAGGTGCGCTGGGGGCTTCGTCATGGCGAGCCGTGACGACGACCGCTTCCGCGTCAAACCGGCGGCACCAAGGTCGCGGGGCGGGCCACGCTCGCAGCGCTTCATCTCGCAGGTGCTCAAGGAAGTCTCGAAGACCGGAGCGAAGCGTTCCGGCAAGCAGGAGGGGCGGCGACCAGCGTGCACTTTTGGGCGGGGGAGGGTAGCAGCTGCAACGGTCGGACAACGCCTCGGGTCGAAGGCCCGGCGTGTCGTCATCAAGAGCCGCTTCGTCGTGCTCAAGCGCGCTGGTGTGAACTCCGTCGCCGTCCACCTGCGCTACATCGAGCGCGATGGCGTCACGCGCGATGGACAAAAGGGTCAGGCCTACGGTGCCGACACCGACCAGGTCGACCTGAAGGCCTTCCAGGAGCGCGGACAGGGCGACCGCCACCAGTTCCGCTTCATTGTGGCGCCCGAGGATGGGCTGGAACTGGAAGACCTCCAGGGATTCACCCGTCAGCTCATGCGCCGCATGGAGATCGACCTGGAGACCCAGCTGGACTGGGCGGCCGTCGATCACTGGGACACGGACAACCCCCACACCCACATCGTGCTGAACGGGAGGACCGCCAGCGGGGAGGATCTGGTGATCTCCCCGGACTACATGGCGCACGGCATGCGCATGCGCGCGAGCGAGATCGCCACCGAATGGCTGGGGCCGCGCACCGAGCTCGAGATGCGACAGAGCTTGGTGCGAGAGCTGGATCAGCAGCGGCTCACCGGCCTGGACCGGACGCTGATCCGGCAAGCCGACCGAGGAGGCGCCATCGACCTGACGGGCTGTTCTCCGGATCGGGCGCGTCAGAACGTATTGCGCGCCAGGCTGCAGCGTCTCGAAGGAATGGGACTGGCCGAGCGGGTGAGCGCCCATCGTTGGAGGCTCCAGCCCGGCATGGCGGCCGCTCTCGGTGCGATGGGCGAGCGCGAGGACGCGCTGGACGCCATGCGGCGCGCACTTGGAGCCCCGCAGCGTGAACTCGTGGTGCATGGCACAGAGGAGGCCAGCGCCGTGCCTGTGATCGGTCGCATCATCGGCAAGGGATTGACCGATGAACTGAGCGACCGCGGCTTTCTGGTGGTCGACGGCATTGATGGCCGCGCGCACTACCTGAAGCTGCCGCCCAGCGCCGAGCTGGCCAAGCTTCCGATGTACGCCATCGTGGAGGCCAGGCATCAGCGACCGGGGAGGGAAGTGGATCGGACGATTGCTGCGGTGTCGGAGAACGGTATCTATCGCGTAGCGGACCATCTGAGCCAACTTCGACAAGCCGGTGATGGCGATCCACAGACCACCGTCGAGGTTCATGTGCGCAGACTCGAAGCCTTGCGCCGCGCGGGTCTTGTCGAACGCATGGCCGATGGCATTTGGAACATCCCGGCGAACTTGGTGCAGAGCGCCCAGCAGCACGACGCGCGAAAAACGGATGGCTGGGTGATCGAGCTGCGCTCGCATCTTCCCATCGAGCAGCAGGTCCGAGCCCTCGGCGCGACCTGGCTGGACCGGAACCTGGTGACCGACGTCGGCGTCGCGAATCGGGGCTTCGGCGCGGCGGTGCGCGATGCGATGCAATCCCGCGCGGACTTCCTCGCCGAGCACGGCCTGGCCGAACGCCGCGGGCAGCGCGTAGTCCTCGCGCGCAACCTGCTGGCAACGCTGCGCGATCGCGAACTGGCAGCCGCCGGACAGTCATTGCAGGAACAGACCGGCCAGACCTACAGGCCGCTGCGGGACGGCCAGCAAGTCAGCGGCATCTATCGCCGGTCCATCCAGCTTGCCAGCGGGCGCTTTGCCGTGCTTGACGACGGCATGGGCTTCAGCCTGGCGCCGTGGCGGCCGGTGATCGAGCGGCGCATGGGGCAGCAGGTATCGGCCGTGGCGCGCGGTTCGTCGGTCACGTGGAACTTTGGCAGGCAGCGTGGCCGTTCTCTCTGATGTTGTCGGAGTCAGTACTGCTGCCTTGCTCGGGCTCTTGTTTGACGCGCTGCCCGGTGACATTCTCGACAGTGGGAGTTGGACCTTCAGGCAACCTGTGGGAACCTCGAATGTCCCCAAGTCACGAGATCTGTATCGTAGAGTGCCATGAGTTCCGAACGCCCTCTTGCTCATCTAGCCCATGTACCCGATGACGAGCTTGTTCGTCTTGCGACCTTGTGGCGCTCGCGCGCCAGCCTTGGCGATCGCGAGGCGTTCGGAATCGCTCATGCGCTGGAGGTCGAGCAGAGGCGCAGGCAGAGGCCGAGTCAGTTGGCGCTGCCTGAGCTCCCCCGGGCTTCACGACGGTGGTGGAGATTTTGGGGCTCGCAGCTGTAGAAGCCGGCGGACCGCGCTGACAGTCGGTCTTCGCTAACGCGCAGCGACGCGACGTACCGTTCGCGCTGGCTATCAGGCGGTGGTCGAGATCAACGATCGCCTAGCCGATCAGGGGCTTGCTGATCGTGGAATCCACCATCACCGCGGTGCTCAGGTCGAGAAGGAGCGAGCTTGTTTTCTTCATCAGCTACCGGGGCACTTCAGCGGGACCGTCCCTCGTGTCCGGCATGATATTTGCGTGCTTTCGCAGCCCGCGCATCCGAAAGCCGGATGCCGCGCTCAGGGCAATGGGGCTGTGGGCCGTCGCATAGGCGCTAAGCGCGACGCTCGTTCAAGCCGATTGCTGTGCTCAGGAGTAGTCGTGAGACCATTCTTCGAAATGCTGAACACCCGCTTGGCCGCAGCCCGCACTGCGGAGGAGGTGGGCAATCTGATTGGCTACGGAGCGCGTGAACTCGGCTTCGAGCATTGGGCATATGGTCTGCGGCTGCCCCTTCCTTTCACCCGGCCGCGTTTCATAACGCTCAGCAATTATCAGGATCGATGGGTCGATCGATACCGGGAGCAAGGCTATATCTCGATCGACCCGACCGTGATCCATGGGCGTCGAACGCCTGTCCCACAGGTATGGAGTGCCCGGACGTTCAGAACGACACCACAACTCTGGGACGAAGCGCAGTCGTTTGGGCTGCGTATCGGTTGGGCGCAGTCGTGCTTCGATGGTGGTGGTCGCATCGGTATGCTGTCGATCGCCCGATCCCACCAGGAAATCTCCCCGCGCGAGATTCGAGTGAATGACCCCCTCTGGCGCTGGCTCGCCAACGTGGCGCATCTCGAACTGTCGAGTCGTCTGCTGGGATCTCAGGCCGGCGGCGAAGTTCTGCTCACGGCCAGACAGATCGAAGTCCTGCGGTGGACAGCCGATGGGAAAACCTCCGCGCAGGTGGCGCGAATTCTCGGCGTCTCCGAGCACACCGTTCACTTCCACGTCAAGAACGCGATCGCACGGTTGGGTGCAGGCAACAAGGTGGCTGCCGCCGCACGTGCAACGCGTCTGGGGTTGCTCGATGGGTGATCTATAGGCAGGCTCAGGGCAGGCCAGGTGCACTGCATTCGAGTTGGTGAGGCGACGTCTCCGCGTAGTCTTTTCCCGAGACTGGACGACCAATGTCTGGAAGCGACCGCCACTGCCTGTCCACGGAGATCCAGCACGCAAAAAGCAGATGCCCATCGACCTCTCTTGGCGCGCTGGCTCTTTCTGCCTTCACGCCTGCATGTCGGAGAATGCGTTCGATGCCCAGCGGAGACACGCTGATCAGACGCTGCGCGCCTGCGTCCGACGCCATCCGCATGGCGGCAGCCAGGATGTCCAGCGCAAGCGGTGACGCGAAGTTGGACGTCGGCGATGCCATGGGCGATCGTGGGTCGATGGCCGAGAAACGAGAGATCTCCCAAACAGTGGCGGAGCGGGGCAAGGGCGCGTCGCCCATCAACTGGGGAAAGACATCGGCAAGCAGGTACGGGCGGTCGGTCGGTAACAAGCGCGCGGTTCCGATCACTGCACCGCCCGCATCGATGGCAGCGATGTAGCAGGTGTCGCGATGGTCGAACTCGTCGAGTTCGAGTCGACCAGCGGTGTGCAACTGCCAGCCCAGATGTTCCACGAAGACGCGATGGCGATACCTCGCGATGTCGAAGAGCAGTCCTGCTGGCATGCTGTGCGCTGTTCCGGCAATGATCCTCATGATGCGCTCCTTTTCCCTGGAGGCATTAGAAGCATCCGACAGCTGACTGGGTACTACCTGAAGTAAGAGGGGTTGCTCGGTTGTTGGTGGATTTCACGACGCGGAACTCCGCGATCTACGCAATGCAAAGCGTGCAACGAGGCTTCGGTGTTTTGCTTGCGGTGCGCCGGTTGCTCACCACACGCGGCAATGCACAGCGATGGACCGGTGGGAAGGGCGAAACTGCGTATCGCAAACATCCATTGCGCTCGAATGCTTTAGCGGCAAAGATGCGGCCGGCTGACCACCTCGCTCATGCCTTGAGGTCGCTTTCAGCGTACTTTCATGCGTCGGCAAAACGGCCCGGTGGCGGTACAGCGTCCTGAGAACGGCCCCTCGGATGCGGGGCAATCGAGATGTGCTCTCAGCGAATCTGACCTATCTACGCTCAAGACCACCATGCTCACTTTTGCAACGCTCGGTCCCGAGGGCAGCGATCACCATTTCGTGTTGCAGCGGTACCTCGCATCGCACGGCATCACGGAGGCGTCGCGCCTGATCGTCTTTGACGACTTCCACTGTGGTGCGCGTGACGTGGTCGACGGAAGAGCGGACTACCTGCTGCAATGTGCGGTCCATCCTGCCGCAGCCGAGATCGCGAGCACCTATCGCCCTCGCTTGGTTGTCGTGGATGCTTTCATCTCTCCGAGCCGACCCATGGCGCTGGTTCGGGCCCGAAAGGCCGGAGATGGGCGTGAGCGCGTCGCTGTGCAGCCCGCCTCCCAGAACGATGCTGATCTTTCCTGCTGGAGCGAAGTAATTTTTGAATCCAGCGTTGCCGCTGTGCAGAACGGTCTTCGGGCTCGCCGGTATGAAGCGGGGATCGTGTTCATGTCGTTCGCGCTCGCCAATTGTGACGAGTGGCAGGTGCTCGCTTCGATCGGAACGACTTGCGAGGCGTGGATTGTCTATGGACGAGAAGCGGTCGACAAAGGGGACGCGGTTGTCTGGCGCGATAGTCCAGTGGCTCACCAATACTGGCTCGGGATGGATCGATCTCCGAACTGTGGCGGATCCTGATGGGCCGGTGTTTGAAGCCGGTCTTGGATTCCAGGCATCAACGGTTTTCCATACGGCGGCTCGCGAGGATGCCGGCAGTGGCTGCGAGGGCAATGCCGAGAACGGCTGAATCGGTGGGCCATTCGTTCCAGAAAAGCATACCCAACAGCATCGACCACAGCACCATGCTGTAGCGGAACGGCGCGACCACGGACAGGTCAGTGTTGCGGCAAGCAGCGAGCAGCGCATGGTTCCCGGCGGCCGTGGCAACGGCAGCCAGCAGAAGGAGTCCTGCGCTCGATGCGCGCAGAGGTGGCCACTGCTCACTCAGCCCTACCAGAAAGCCTGCAGCACAGACAGCCGCCGTGATGAGCATCGTCACGCTGCCCGAGGGGATCGCACTCGGCAGGCGTCGTGTGACCAGGTCACGGGTGGCGAGCGAAAGTGCACAGACCGCCGCAAAGCCGATACCCGTGTCGGAGCCCTGCGCAATGGAACGGCTCCAGGGCTGCACGATGGCAAGGACGCCCGCAAGACCAATGAGCGTCAGTACCAAGCGCCTGGGCTGCCAGGATTCCCACCCGAGCGCACTGGACACTATGCCGACGATGAGCGGTGCAGACATCATGATCGCGGTGACGGTGGCGAGCGGCACACGAGTGAGCGCCAGGACCGACGAAAGTGCCGTCGTGATCTCAAGACCGCAACGCAATGCCAGCAGCGGGTGAAATGCGAGCCCCCGCCATGCCGGTTGTCGCCTGGCCTGCATTACCAAAAGCACGCAGGCTGTCGCGAACACGCCGCGCACGGCAAGCACTTGACCGGCGGGCAATGCATGCGCTGTTCCCTTGACGAAGGCGTCGTTGAGCGCATAGGCAAACATTGCCATCAGCATCAGGACGATGCCTCGACGGTTCACTGCGGGATCAGTCACTTGAGGCGTTGCCGTGGTCGAGCGTGTTCGTGGCGGAGGGCGGAACAGGGGCGCTCGGTGGAACGGGCTCGGTGGCCGCTGCGCCGGCTGCTATCAGCGCATCGGTTAACGCATGTGTCTTGAGAACGATCTCCATGACTTCGGCGTCCGGGTCTGACATCGAAACGATGGCGCCGCCGGTGCCGATCGATATCCCGGAGGGTGTGCTGATAATCGTCCGGATCACGATGTTGAGTTGTGCGGCGCCGCCGAACGACAGGTAGCCCAGGCTGCCGGAATAGACGCCGCGACGCCCCTCTTCCAGGGTTTCGAGGATACGCATCGTGCGCTCCTTGGGGGCGCCGGTCATCGAGCCGCCTGGAAAGGCAGCGCGCACACAATCGATGACCGTGCGGTCCCTGCGTAGGCGTCCCTGGATCGTGCTGACCAATTGATGCACCGTCGCGTAGGTTTCCACGCTGAAAAGGCTCGGAACGTGCACGCTGTCGACATCGCACACGCGGTTGAGGTCGTTGCGCAAGAGGTCGACGATCATCAGGTTCTCGGCTCGGGTCTTCTCGTCTTGCGCCAGCTCGTCCTTGATCGCTTGGTCCTCCTCCGCTGTGGCGCCCCGCGCCGCCGTGCCCTTGATCGGTTTGGATTCGACGGAGCGATCCTGCCCGATGCGCAGGAACAGCTCGGGCGAGGCGCACAGGACTGCCTGATCGGTCAGCTTCAAGAAGGCGGCGTAGGGCGCCGGATTGCGCCGACGAAGCAGCCGGTAGACGCCGAGCGGCTCGATCACCCCAACGCCTTGCAACTGATTCGTCAGGCAGACCTCGTAGGTCTCGCCCTGCAGAATCTGAGCCTGCGCCTCCACGATCAGATCTCGGTAGGCGGCGAGCGAGGTCCGCCATGCGAGCGCTCCAAGCCCTGCGGCCGGCGGCTGCGCCGCTTCGGGTGCATCCGGTGGCATGTTGGACCGAGCGGCGAGTTGCTCTCGCATTCGCCGCATCCATTCCCGGTTCGCTTCGGAGACATGCTGCGTGTCGAGGCAGACGACCCACGTGACTTGCTCCGCATGGTCGAAGGCAATGAACCGGTCGACCCTGATCCAGGCTGCGTCCGGCATGGCGTTCAAACAAGGCGGGCGCTCGGTCGGGTCGGACATGGATTCATACCCGAAATACCCGACGAAGCCGCCATGGAAATCGAAGGGGAGGAGGGGGGCGACGGGACGCGGCAGCGCCAACTGCGTCTGCAGGTAGTCGAACACGCTTTCTGCCCGCACCTCGGATGCAGTGCCGCGGCGAATTTCGACACAGCGGTGCTGTGCGTCGTAGCCGACTATTTCGGCGCGCGGTCCGGAAGCGTCGCCTATGAAGGAGAAGCGCGCCCGTCCACTGTCCGTCAAGCTGCTGTCGAGCCAGAACGACGTCGGTGATGCGCTGAACGCAGCAACGTACATGTCCTCGGCCGTGACAACCGTGTCGAGCCACTCGACGTGCAAATGCAGGCGGCCTTCACCGAAGGGCATGGCGTACGCGGGACCGGCCGATGCGGAGGGGCGATGAGACGCGTTGCGCCATTCCTGTGTCAAGTCACGGAAGTTGCGCAGCAACCGTGCGCCGAATTCGGTGCAGATCGATTCGGGGTGAAACTGGACGCCCCACCAAGGGCGAGCCACATGCCGCAGCGCCATCAAGGTGCCATCCGAGGCCCACGCCAGCGGCTCCAGCGAACTCGGTAGCTCGGTGACGGCCAGTGAGTGATAACGCACGGCTTCGAAGCGGTCCGGAATGCCGCGGAACAAATCCTTCTGTGCGTGGGAGATCCGGTCGAGGCGGCCGTGCATCGGCCGCACCGCCAGATCCACCGTGCCGCCGCAGGCATGCGCCATCGCCTGGTGTCCCAGACACACACCCAGCACGGGCACGTCCGCGTATCGCAGCGCGTCAGCAGAGATGCCGAGGTCGGTTGCGCGCTGCGGTCTGCCGGGACCGGGGGAGATCACGATGTTGTCGAACCCGAGCTTCTCGATCGCTTCCCAGGGCATCTCATCGTTCCGGACGACGAGGGGCTCCTCGTCGTTGGCCGCCGCAAGGTACTGGTAGAGGTTATAGGTGAACGAATCGTGGTTGTCGATGAGGAGGGTGCGCATGGCCGTCTCTCTTGAAAGTTGGGGCACTTCCATCGTTTGCCGTTCGGCCCTGATGCACAACTGCTCGATCAGGTAGGGGCGCCGCGGCGCGCGAACTCGCTACGTGGCTGCGCAATGCGCCGATTCGTTCTGGGGCAAGGTCGAGAATGCGCTCTGATTGGTAGCGACGCTGCGCAGGCTCAATCACCGCATACGCGTGCCAGTCCCCGGTCCAGTGCCACGACAAACAGAGGCGTCATGTGGCGGATCCTGGCGAGGTCGGCGGTGGCGTTCGCCAATCGGCTTCTGCATTCGGGCGACTCGCGAAGGCGCTGCGTCGCCTTCAGCTCTTCGATGAACATCGGCCGCAGCCGGTCAAGGGCCGGGCGCAGCTGCCCGCTCAGGTCGGCGCGCGGCTCCGTCGGCGCCTCACCGGCGCGCCGCCAACTGGTCATGAGTGCGATCTGGATCAGCTTGCTCGCCTCGATCTGGTCCGCGAAGAATGCGCCGGCGAGTTCCGGCGAGACACCACGTTTCGCCGCTTCAGCGGCTGCGGCGGCAATGACCTGCTGCTCGCGTGGATCACCGGGTGGATCGGCAACCGGGAAGCCGCTATCCCATTTGGTGAGCGCGACTTGGCGTGAGATCTCGAGGCGAGCGGCACTTAGGTCGACGAGTCGTGAAAAGTCGCTGGGTGGTGCGGGCTGTGCGTTGGCACAGGAGGCCAGGAACACGCAGACGGCGATCACGCCAAAAAAATGGCCTCGATCAGAGAAAGCGAACTTCGGCATAGATACTCCTTGAGTGATTCGGAAAACGTAGACCCGGCAACCTGCTGGATCAGGCCGTGGCATAAAGGCCAGAGGTATTCTTGCGCCATAGACCTTCTTTCCGACTCAATGCGGACGCACGCAGGGAGCGCGGATGCTGAGCGGGCAGCGCGCGAGATACCAACGATTCGCGCCTTAACTTTGATCCGTCGAAGCCCAGGCGGGAATCTCGGTTCATGAGTCGACGCCATGCTCTGCGTGAACTCAGAAGACCTGGCTGAGGAACCTGTAAATCCTTGGATCCGTGTTCGCGCTGAAGAACACGTCCGGCGAGGCCTCCTGCACGATGCGTCCGGCGTCCATGAACACCACCTTGTCCGAGACCGCACGTGCGAAGCCCATCTCGTGCGTGATGCAGATCATCGTCATGCCATCGCGTGCCAGGAGGATCATGGTCTCCAGCACCTCCTTGACCATCTCGGGGTCCAGCGCGGAGGTGGCCTCGTCGAAGAGCATGACCGACGGGTTCAGGCACAGCGCGCGGGCGATAGCGACGCGCTGCTGCTGGCCACCTGAGAGCTGGGCCGGATAGGCCGAGGCTTTGTCGGCCAGCCGCACCTTTGCAAGATGCGCCAACGCGGTCTCACGCGCTTCGCTCTTCGATCGACGCAGCACCCAGGACTGAGCCAGCGTGCAGTTCTCCAGCACCGTCAGATGCGGAAACAGGTTGAACTGCTGGAAAACCATGCCGATGCTGGCCGCGACCAGATCTTTGTGGCGCATCTGCGGCGTGATCGTCGTGCCGTTGACGCTCACGATGCCGCTGCCATAGCCTTCCAAGCCGCTGATGCAGCGCGCGAGCGTCGACTTGCCAGATCCGGAAGGCCCGCACACGACCACTCGCTCGCCGGCCTTCACGGTCATGTCGATCTCGCGGAGCACCTGATGGGTCCCAAAGTGCTTTGAGACCTTTGTGACGCTGACCACCAGCGGCCGGATGGGTTCAGCCATCATCATCATGCCGCCCGCCCATAGAGCCGGCCGGCGGGGCTGTCGCGCCATGCCAGAAGTTTTCCTCCGCTCACCCGGGCCCGGCCGTAGACGATCCACGCATCGTCCACGGTCCCGATGAACTGCGTCACGTGCAGGATGTCGGGATGCGACTGAGCCGCCGCTGCATAGCCCAGGCCAGCGGCATATTTGCCGGCCAGCAAGCCGCTGGTCACTTCGGCAACGGTCCCCACCAGTTTGATGCGCTCCCACTGTCGAGCATCGATGTAGTCGAGGGTCGGACGCATGACCGCCAGCGAGCGAGGCTGAACGGCGTCGTTGCGCTGGAGAATCGCAAGATCCTGGCTGGGCGAGATGAACGTGTCGATCGCGAACAGTCCTTCGAAGAATCTTCCCATCGTCGCCGTGCAGGCCGGGTGCACGGCGCACTGGATCAGAAAATCGGCGCTACCATTCAACACCGCGTCAGCGCACTGCGCGAAGTCGGCAGCCAGCGTCACCGTGGCACGGTCGAGCAGCCCATGAAAGTCGAGATAGCGCAGCGTCACGAACTCGTGGTTGCTGCCGGCGGGTCCAAGGGTGATGAACTTCATGATGGCTATGGGGATGCCTGGAGGTTGAGATTGCGTTCCAGCCTGCGCAGGCTGGACATCAGGAGATAGTTGATCGCGAGGTAGACGAGGCCGGCACCGAAGAAGACCTCGTACGGCGCATAGGTCTCGGACGTGAGAAGGCGAGCAGTGCCAGTCAGCTCGAGCAGCGTCACGGTACTGGCCAGCGAGGTCGCCTTGCAAGTCAGGATGACGTCGTTGCCCAGGGCCGGGAGTGCTGTTCGCATGGCCAGGGGCAGATCAATCCGCCAGAACGCGTGTGCCCGGCTGAGCCCGAGCACGAAGGCGGCTTCACGAATCCCCCTTGGAATGGCGTCGAGCGCGGCGGCCAGGGTCTTGCCGGCGTAGGACGCCGAGTTGAGGCCGAGAGCGATCACGACGCACCAGAACGGGTCCCGCAGGACCGGCCACAGATGCGAATCGCGCACGAACTCGAATTGACCTGCGCCGTAGTACAGAAGGAACAGCTGCACTAGCGCCGGGGTACCCCGAAAGAACAGTACGTAGGCATTGGCCGCGGCGCGCAGTCCCCGGAACCCCGAGTTCTTGCATAGGGCGACCGGCAACGCCAGTGCGATGCCCACGAGAATGACCAACGCGGTGAGCACCAGCGTGAGCCTGGCGCCGGTCAACAGCGCAGGAAAGATGGACCAGAGGAGGGCGAGGTCGAACATGTCGGATCACCTCGCCGCCAGGGGCAAGGTCTCGCGCTCGGCCCATTCGAGGCAGAGCGTCATCAAGGCGGTCAGTGCCAGGTAGATGCAAGCTGTCGCCAAGTACATCGTGAACGGCTGGCGCGTGGAGCCCGAAGCTTCGGCAGCCTTTCTCATGAGTTCGTCGCACCCCACGATGGAAACGATGGACGTTTGTTTGAGCAGCACGATCGATTGGTTGCCGAAGGGAGCCAGCGCCGCACGGGCGGCCAGCGGCAACACGACCGTCCAAAGCGTCTGGAATCGGGACAGGCCCAGCGTTCGAGCGGCCTCTCGTTGCCCGGTGGGTACCGCCAGCAGGGCGCCGCGGGCGATCTCGGCAACGTAGGCGCCGAAGGACAGGGCCAGCGCGACGACGCCCGCCACGAACGTGTCGACCTCGACGTGTCGGCCGGTCAGGGTGGCCAGCGTGAGCGACCCGCCGAAGAACACAGCGAAGACGATCAGCAGATCCGGTACGCCTCGGGCGACCGCGGCGTAGGCATAGCCCAGCGCCTGTAAGGGTCGATATCCCGAGAGCTGCAGCCAGCAGCCGCCAATGCCCAGGAGCGTGCCAAGCAAAAGCGCGGCCGCCGCGAGCTTCAATGTGGTCAGGGCGCCCAGCAGCAACTGACCTTCGTAGCCATGAAGGATCTCCATTTCTCTTGCCTCCGAGCTACATCAGCTTGAAGGGGAAGTACTTCGCCGTGATGCGGTCGTAGGTCCCGTCGGCGCGGATGGCTTCGAGGGCCGCGTTGACCTTCGTGAGCGTCTTCGGATCATCCTTTCGCACGGCGATGCCATTGCCTTCGCCGAGAAGCCCGCCCTTGAATTCCGGGCCGACGAAGGCGAAGTTCCGCGCTTCGGGCGTCTTCATGAAGCCCACGAAGTACGTCACCATGTTGCCGAAGATGTATTCGACGCGCCCTGCGACCAAGTCGAGTTCGGCGGCCTGTGGGGTGTCGTAGAAGCGCAGGTCCGAGTTCTTGTAGTCATGGCTCAAGTAGGCGGCCTGGATCGAGCCGCGTTGCACGCCGATCGACTTGCCCTTGAGCGCCTCGGGGCTGACTTCCGCAGGGGCGTCCTTGCGGGCGACGAACCGTGAGACGGTCTCCTTGTATTTGGTGGAGAAGGCCACGCGCTGGCGGCGTTGTTCGGTGATCGCCATGCTGGCGACGATCAGGTCGAACTTTCGGGACATGAGGCCCGGCAGCATCCCGTCCCAGTCCTGGGCGACGATCTCGCATCGGGCTTTCATCTTCTCGCACAGCGCGTTCGCGATGTCGACATCCCAGCCCTGCAGCGTTCCCTGTGCATCCTTGAAGCTCCAGGGTGGATAGGTGCCCTCGGTTGCGATGCGATAGTTGTCCTGCGCTTGAGCGACGCCGACCCAGAGTAAAGACGCCGTTATTAGGAAGATCCATTGACGCAGGATCTTTAGACAACGTGCGAATGAGTTCATGAGATGACCTTGAAGAGATCGATGCAGTGGCACGATCGTCAAGTGAAATCAGCACACGCACAACGCTTGCGCGCCAAGCAAACGGTTGTTCGGCTGAGTGTCGAAAGTTGGTCCTCGGAGTACGCTCCGAACAGCAATCAGCCCTTGCATGACAGTAAAACTGCATCGAAGGTATCGAGATGGAAGCGGTACTGAGAATCGCGCCGGACCCTCGGGAACAGTGAAGGAGCTACCGCGATGGATAGATGGCCGGACGGATCGCTATCGTTACGGCGACGACTCGATATGAAAGACGATCTCTGTGGCCGCGTTAGCGGTACCAGTGCTAGCCGGCAGGCCGTGGCGCCCAATGAGAAATGGCTCGCTGACATCACGGAGGTCCAGATCTCCGCCGGCAATGTCTATCTGTCGCCAATCATCGACTGCTTCGACGGGATGGTGGTGAGCTGGACCATCGGTACGAATCCGAACGCCGCGCTCTTCGACACAATGCTGGATGCAGCCATCGAGACCGTGGCAGATACAGTTGATCGGCCAGTAGTCCACGCTGATCGCGGCGGGCACTACCGTTGGCCAGGCTGGCTATCGAGAATGAGCGACGACGCAGGCGGCGGCCGACGGCGTCAACGGCAGTCAGGCGACCCGGTCAACGCCCAGCGAGGTGCTGTCAACGCGCCTTTCCGCTTTTTCATTGCTACCCGAGTGTGGCGTTTGACGCCCAGGCCGGCGCGATCACCGCCGTGATCGGTCCCAATGGCGCAGGCAAGAGTACCTTGTTCAACCTGATCAGCGACGCCATCCGTGCGAGCAGCGGCACCGTGATGTTCGAAGGTCGCGAACTGACCGGCGCCGCACCGCGCCAGATGCTGGCGGCTGGCTTGGCGCGCTCTTCCAGATCATCAACCTGTTCTTCGCGCCAACTCGTCGCGCTTGTCGGCCAGCCCGAATTGCGACGTCGACCTGTTGATGGCGCTGTCTGTTCACGTGATCGTGATGCATCAGGGGCAGACGCTCGCGGAGGGCGCACCGGCGACGTTGCGCGCCAACCCGTCCGTGCGGGCCGCCTATTGCGGCGAGAGACACGAGGATCCCGAGACATGCTCGAATCGACGGAGGTACCTACCTGCTACCGTCCGAACCACGTGCTCCAAGGCATTAACCTGCGCGTGGAGGCCGGTGAAGTGGTGGGGCTGTTCGGTCGCAACGGTGTCGGGAGGCCACAGTCATCAAGACGATTGCAGGGCGGGTCCAGCCCACGCGCGGCCGCTTGCGTTTCGCCGAGCAGGACTTCACTGGTGCCGCGCCCGAGCAGGTGTGTCGGCACGGCATCGGCCTGGTGTTGAAGGACCGCCGCATCTTCCCCGGCCTGACCGTGGAAGAGAACTTGCGCCTGGGCCTGCTGCAGACGCCGCGCCGTACGCGAGCCGAAGCGCGCGCCAGGCTCGAGGGGATCTACGAGCGCTTTCCGCGCCTGGCCGAGCGGCACCGCCAGACCCACACCAACGACGTGCTCATGCCGCGTGACGGCATCCGCTGGGGCACCAACGGCGTCCCGGGCAAGGGCGTGGACCTGAAGATTGTCGACCTCGACGGCCACATGGTGCCGAACGGCCAGACCGGCGAGATCGTGGTGCGCAGCCGCGGCGTGTTCCATGGCTACTGGAACAAGCCGGAAGCCACCGCGGAGGTGCTCCGCGACGGCTGGGTGCACACCGGCGACATCGGCAAGATGGACGACCAGGGCTACCTGACCTTCATCGGTCGCATCAAGGAAATGATCAAGATCTCCGGCTTCAGCGTGTTCCCGGAAGAGGTCGAGTCGATCCTGATCCTGCATCCCGATGTGGGGCAGGTCGCCGTCATCGGCGTGCCGGACGCGGTCAAGGGCGAAGTGGTCAAGGCATTCATCGTGCCAAGCGGCGATGCCGCCCAGCCGTTCAACTGCGACACCTTGCTTGCGTGGGCCCGCGAGAACATGTCGCACTACAAGGTGCCGCGGCAACTTGAACTGCGCGAATTGCTGCCCGCCACAGGCACCGGCAAGGTGTTGCGGCGGCTTCTGAAGGCTGCGTGAGCATGGCTCGCGCAGCCACGCAGGCATGGGTGCGCAGCAGCTACAGCTCGGGAAGGCAAGCTCACTGGTGCTGACTGCAAGGCAGTGAGCGCAGAGCAGAATGGAGATCGGCCGGTTGCTGCCGAGACCGGAGTGAGCCACCGCGCCGACCTTCGACTGCGCCACTTGTTTATCCCTGGCGTCCAACAGGCGTGCGGGTCTGAGAGCCGCTCGTGTGGCTCACGGGGCCGTCGGCACATGAGCCAAAAGGGGCTCATTTCTGCATCGACGCCAACAGCATTGAGCCCTGGCGCAGCGCCGGCACCGCAGTTGCGGCCAGGACAAAAATCAGCCCGAACTGCGCAGCCAGCGTAGCAATATGACGTCGCGCACCTTGAGTGAAACGAGATCACAGCCGCGAAGCTTGCTGTCGATTCCCAGATTGAAGAGTGCGAGTTCGCGGATCCGATTTTCCATTTGGAAGCGGACTCGGAGCGCTCAGATATCCTTTGGTTTGAAGGGCGCCTTCTGAACGACGATCTTCCCTTGTTCCACGGTTCACGACGAACAATGTTGGCTTCTAATCCCATGATGGTCTCCCATCGAGTTGAGGGACCAGAAAGAGTGCACGTCATTGAGGTTGGTGTCCAACGCTATGCTTGTCGTTCCGAAGAACCGGATGTCCGTTTTAACGGATGGACAAGCGGATGCCTCACGCGTCGACGAGCTAAGTAAGCACGCGGCGAACACATCTTGACGATGGCCGCAGCGTGCGGCCATCGCGAGCAGGCCGTCAGCTCAGCTGCCAGTGATGCGGCAGCAGTTCGTCGATGCGGCTATGCGGCTGCGTCGGCAGGCGTAGGAACACGTCCTTCAGATAGGCATATGGATCGTGCCCATTGAGCTTGGCTGATTGGATCAAGCTCATGACGGCTGCGGCGCGTTGACCAGCACGCAGGCTCCCAGCGAACAGCCAGTTCCCTCTGCCCACGGCAATAGGCCGGATCTGGTTCTCCACCCAGTTGTTGTCCGCAGGCAATTTGCCGTCGTCCAGGTAGCGCGTCAGTGCAGCCCAGCGCTTCAGGCTGTAGTTCAGTGCTTTGGCTGTCCCTGAGCCGTCCGGGACCTTGAGCCGCTGCGCGATCATCCAGGCATGCAGTGCCTCGGCGATCGGCCGACCTCGCGCTTGGCGGATGCGATGCCGCTCATCTGCGTCCAGATCCTTCACCTCGCGCTCGATCTCGTAGAGCCGGGCGAAGTACTGGATGCCTGCCTCGGCGATCTGGCTCTTGTTGGCCGTGTGCAGTTCGACGAACTTGCGCCGGGCGTGTGCCAAGCATCCAGCTTCGACGACGCCCTTGGCCAGCAGGGCCTTGTAGCCCGAGTAGTCATCACATACGAGCGCGCCGCGCCATTCGCCCAGGAAGTCCTGAGCATGCTGGCCAGCCCGGCTGTCGGCGAAGTCGTAGACCACGCCCTTCATGCCTTCGAAGGCGCCTGGTGTGTAGGCCCACAGGTAAGCGCGGTGCGTCTTGCCGGTGCCAGGCTTGAGCATCGCTACCGGCGTCTCGTCGGCATGCAGCACTCGATGAGCAAGGATGGCGTCCTTGAGCGCATCGACCAGTGGTTGCAGGCGTACGCCACAGGCGCCGACCCACGCACCGAGCGTCGAGCGCGGGATGGCCAGGCCGGCACGCCCGAAGATCGCTTCCTGGCGGTACAGCGGCAGGTGGTCGGCGTACTTGGCCACCATCACCTGCGCCAGGAGGCCGGCCGTGGGGATGCCCTTGTCGATCACCTGGGCCGGCACCGGCGCCTGGATCAGCGTCTGGCAATTCGCGCACGCCCACTTGCCTCGAACATGCCGCTCGACGGTGAACACGCCGGGAACGTAGTCGAGCTTCTCGGCCACGTCCTCGCCGATGCGCCTGAGCGCACAGCCGCACGTGCAAGTGGTCGACTCGGGTTCGTGGTGGATATCGACGCGCGGCAGGTTTGCCGGGAGAGGCGTGCGGCGCGGCTGCTGCTTGTCCTCGGTCTTGGGCGGCGGGCGAAGCTGCTTGAGCTCTTCTTCGATGGCGGCCAGGTCGGCGTCAAGCGTCTCTTCCAGAAGGCTGGCCTGCGCCGCGTCGAGCTTCTCGCTGCTCTTGCCGAAGCGCAGGCGCTTGTACTGTGCGAGCTCGTGGGTGAGCTGGTCGACCTTGGTGGACTTGAACGTGATCTCGCGCGTGAGCGTCTCGATCGAGCGGTCCTTGGCCTCGAGCAAGCGCTGCTGCTCGGCGAAGCCATCAATGAGCCGGAGGGTCACCTCGTGCAGTTGCTCTGCACTGAGGCCCTTCAGTTGTTCGGCGTCCACCATGAGCACGCAGAATGCCGCCCGAGCGTGTGAGTGTCATCGGCGTTTGCCGCAATTGCACGGCTGCCGTGCGATCACACCACGGTAATGACGCCCGCTGAACCTATGCGCTGCCAGGGCAACCCGAGCACGAGCGCGTCGAGCTGCTCACGCGTCATCGCCATCTGCGTGCCCAGGCCCGCGTTAGCCCAGAGGAATCGACCCTGGTGCAGACGACGTGCGCACAGCCAGATTCCGATGCCATCGTGCACGAGGACCTTCATGCGATTGGCCCGTCGGTTGGCGAACAGGTAGGCATGGTGTGGCTGCGCGGAGCCGAACACCTTCACGACGCGCGCGAGCGCCGTCTCCATGCCGGCGCGCATGTCGATCGGCTCGGTGGCCAGCCACACGGCGTCGACGCGGATCAACGCAGCCACTCGCGCAGCCAAGCTGCGCATGACGAGGCCGACTCCACAGGCCAGTGCACGACTGCGGTGACGCTGCCTCGCTTCAGTTCAACGCGGATGTCGCGAGCCGGCATCTGGGCTTCAGGCTGCACATCGAGTGCGATGAAGTCGGGCATCGGCAAGGTCGCAGCGTCAGTCGACTTCGGCGACGCCGCCTTGCGATCGTCGGCGCGCCACCTGTGCATCACGTTCGCGTTCAGGTTGTACAGCCTCGCGATCGCCGCGGCAGACGCATCGGGTTGCCGGCACGCTTCCAGGACCTGCGCCTTGAACTGCGCGCTGTGCCTGCGACGGGTGGCCCGCTTAACCACACCATCTATCGTGTCCACATCATTCATCGCGGACACGATGCCTGCCAACTCTCAGGCAATCAAGATGACTTCACCGCGCGCTTACCGAGCTAAGGCGGCACTTAGCGGAATATCTCTGCCGTGCGCTGAGGACGAGCTAGAAAGCAGCCATCAAGGGGAACGCCGCATCTTTTGCGAGCGGGTTTGATGGAGTTGATCGCATGTGGGAGCTGACCCTCGTAAACTCCCTGGAGCTGCTGAAGGGTCTGACGGGCGCGACTGCTACTTTGCCGGAAGCAGATCGCGTGCGGAGATCGGCAGGCGGCGCACCCTGCGGCCCACAGCGTTGAAGACGGCGTTCGCCACCGCGGCCGCGACACCAGGGACGCCGATTTCGCCCAGACCGCGCACTCCGAGCGCATTGAAGCGCAGGTCGGGCTCGCCGACGAACAGCACCTCGATGTCGGGTACGTCCGCGTTCACGGGCAAGTGGTAGTCGGCCAGGTTGTCGTTGATGATCCGACCGACGTTGGGGTCGAACGCCGTCTGCTCCATGAGCGCCATGCCGAGCCCGAACACGATGCCCCCTTTGAGTTGGCTGGCTGCAAGCAACGGATTCACGATGCGTCCACAGTCGAACGAACTGACCACCCGGGCGATCCTGATCCGGGCGAGTTCCTCGTCGATGCGAACCTCCACGAAATGTGCGCCGAAGGAATAGAAGCTCAGGGCCTGCGTGTCCGGCTTGCCGGCCGATCGGGCCGTGGCTTCCACCGTGGGCAGGCGCAGGAAAGCCAGTTGCGCCAGCATGTCGTCAGGCCTTGGTTCGGTCGCGGGGCGCACCTGCGTCACCGCCAGCCGGTGCGCGAGCTTCTGGCGTAGTTCGGTGCAGGCAGCCTGAGCCGCGGGGAGCACGCTGGCCGTCGACTTGGACCGCCCCGCTGTCGGCGTTGCAGGCAGGTCGGAGTCTGCCATCGCCACCTTCACTGCGCTCGAAGGCAGGGCGAGTTCGGTCGCTACCACTTGCACCAGGATCGTGGCCATGCCGGTACCAATGTCGGTCGCATCGGTCTCGATGAGGGCGTAGCCGGAGGCATGAAGCGTGACGCGCACGCTTGCTGGCAATGCGGGGGCTGGATAGGCAGTGGTCGCCATGCCGTAGCCCACCCACTCGTGACCTTGACGCCGGGATCTGGGTTGCGGCGCTCGCACAGACCAGCCAAACTTCTTCGCGCCCTGCTCGTAGCAGGACGCAAGGTGGATGGACGACCAGTCACGGTCGTGCAGGGCGTCGCGGTGCGGAAAGTTCTGAACTCTGAAATCGATGGGATCCTGTCCCATCTGGCATGCCAGTTCGTCGACCGCCGACTCAAGCGCAAACGAACCGGGGGTCTCGCCCGGCCCCCGGAAGGGCGTGGGTGTGGGAATCGGACGCCGCACCACGTGATGGCGGACTTCCAGATGCGCCGTGGGATACAGCGCCAGCGTGTTCAAGCCGCAGGGCTCGAAAAAACCGCCGTGCAAGGAGGTTGGCGTCCAGGTGTCATGGCACACCGATGCGAAGCGGCCGGACGCATCGGTCTCCAAACGCACGTCCTGACGGGTCTCGCCACGATGCCCCGTGGCAACCGACATGTCGGCACGTGAGAGTTGAAGCCGGACGGGCCGCGACAGCGCGCGTGCAAGGTGCGCGGCCAGCGCCTGGTGCGGCCACATCTGGTTCTTGCTGCCGAAGCCGCCGCCGACGAAGCGCGACTTGACGCTGACCTGCTCGGTCGCCACGCCGAGGGACGCGGCAATGTAATCGCGCGCAGCACCCACACCCTGCGTCGAATCGTGCACCGTCACGTGATCACCCTCCCAGAACGCCAAGGTCGCGGTCGGCTCCATGGGCTGGTGGTGCTGGGTCGGCGTTTCATAGGTGGCTTCGACGCGGTGCACCGTGGAGGAGGGTGCGGGCACCATGCCCGCACTCACCTGCATTTCCTCGCCGAAGAAAAAGCCCGGTTCCAGCACCTGTTCACCGGGCTGGATGAGGGCGAGTGCGACACGCTGCGCGTCATAGCCCACCTCGATGCACCGTGCACCCAGCCGCGCGTCCTCCAACGATTCGGCAACCACTACCGCGATCCATTGGCCGCCGAAGTGGATGTCGGGCGTGCACAGCGGCCGCCAGGCCTGGAGCCGTCGCTCGGCCCCGTCCGCCAGCGCGCCAAGCCCCAACTCCTCGGCGCTCAGACGCGCGGCTTCGGCGCCGGGATGCCAGCCGATCCGCCTGGCTGCGTCGAGATGCGTATAGACCGCCACTACCCCCGGCACGTCCTCTGCGGTGCGCGTGCTCAAGCGGGTGATCGTGCCCTTAGCGATGCTGGCGCGCACGCCCACCGCGTGCAGGGTTGCGGCACGCTGTACGTCGGCTGCGTACCTCGCCGATCCCGTGACCTTGGCGATTGCATCGGCGCGCGGCACGGCCTGCCCAACAAGAGACAAAGTCGCGTCGTTCGGCGGCTTCTCGCCGGACGGGTCCTGGTTCTGGGCTGGGTTCAATGCAGCATCTCCAGCAGCCGCCGCACGGCCCCGCGTGCCATGTCGAGCTTGTGCGCGTTCTGAGAAGTCGGGCAGGCAGAAGCAAGAAGCGCATCGCAGAAGCGCTCCAGGAGCGCTGGCGTGGGGACTTGTCCCCGGAGGATCGATTCCGCGGCCGGGATGCGCCACGGCACCGTGCCGACGCCGCCCAGCGCGATCGCGACATCGCCGATCCGATGGCCCTCCCTCGACAGCGATGCGGCGACCGACGCGGTGGCGAACTCGTACGAGGCGCGGCCACGCAACTTAAGATAGCCGCTGACCCGCTCCGACGTCGGCAACCCTGAGGCCGAGGTCGTCCCGCCCGCAGGGAGGTCCACATGGGTGATGAGCTCGTCGGCAGCCAGCACGTGTTCGCGTTGAGGCGTCTCGCCCGGCGTTTGATAGAAGTCCGCGAAAGGAAGTCGTCGCGTGCCGCGCAGACTGCGGATGTGGACATGGGCGTCCAGCGCGAGCAGCGCGACCGCCAAGTCCGATGCGTGAACCGCGTTGCAGGCCCGGCTCACGCCGAGCACGGCATGAGCGCCGTTGACGCCATCGATGGCGTCACAGCCCGCGCCGGGACTGCGCTTGTTGCAGCGCCAGTCGGCCCCGCGAAAGTAGGTGCAGCGCGTGCGTTGCAGAAGATTCCCGCCGATGGTGGCGACATTGCGGATCTGTCCCGACGCACCTGAGAGCAGGGCTTCGGACACGGCCATGGCATGACACCTCACGAGCGGATGCCGCGCCACATCCGTTTGGTTGGCCAACGCGCCGATGCGCAGCCTGCCATCCTCCACGGTGACCTCGTCGAGTTCGAGCGCCGTGATGTCGAGCACCGTGGTCGGCGTCTCGACACCGAGTTTCATCAGATCTACGAGCGTGGTACCGCCTGCGAGTACGCAAAGTCCCGGCCTGCCCATATGTGCCAGTGCTTCCTCGATGCTGCCTGCGCGCAGGTAGTCAAACGGAACCATGGCCACGAACCTCCTCGATTGCCGCGACGATGTGGGGATAGGCGCCGCACCGACACAGGTTGCCGCTCATCAGCTCGCGGATGGCGCAACGGCTCGTCGCACAGGGATCGGCCGCGACTTCGACGGCCGACATGATCTGGCCCGGTGTGCAAAAGCCACACTGGAGCGCGTCGTGGCGCACGAAGGCCGCCTGCACAGGATGCAGCGCTTCGGCAGTTCCGAGACCTTCCACGGTGGTCACGCTGCGACCTTCGAGCGTGACCGCCAGTCGCAGGCACGACAGTGAGCGACGTCCGTCCACCAGGACCGTACAGGCGCCACATTGACCGTGGTCGCAACCTTTTTTCGCGCCCGTGAGACCCAGCTGCTCGCGCAGCAGGTCCAGCAGCGTGGTGCGCGTATCCACCTCGGACACCGCGGGGCGACCGTTGACGTTGAAGGCGACCTCGGCTTTCATGGCGTCAGTCGATCAGCAGGCCCGCCTGACGCAGGCGACCCTTCATCGCGTCGAAGCCACCCTCGTATTCCCAGTTCTGCACGGTGTCGTGCGGGCACTGGATGAAGATGTGGTCCTCGGTGATCGAGAGGATGCGCTCGATCTTGATGACCTTCTCGACGAAGTGCTCGTTGGGCATGGCCGCCGTCACCAGCTTGCCCGCCTGGTCGTAGCCGTGGAAGACCTTGGCGGGTCGGATGCGCGCGGAGATGTATTGCATGAAGAGCCTCTTGAGGTTGTGAAACAGAAAGCGAGCTGGGCGGGTGCCTCAGACCGGATGGAAGAAAAGGGAGCGACGGAGCGGTCCTCAGGCCGCCTGATGGAGCCAGCACGCCACGCGATGCACGTCGCTGTCGGCCTGGGATACGCCCAGCAGCGGCGGCGCCGAATCGCGACAGCGCGGCATGACGTGCGGGCAGCGTGTGTGGAACCGACAGCCCGACGGCGGATTCAACGGGCTGGGCAGGTCGCCCTTCATCGAGACGCGCGCACGGCGAGGTACGCTGGGCGGCAAGGGCTCGGCGATGGAGGAGAACAGCGCCTGCGTGTAGGGATGCAGCGGCTGCTGCCACAGCAAACGCTTGGGTGCGATCTCGACGATCTCTCCAAGGTACATGACGGCGATGCGATCCGCCAGGTAGCCGATGACCGACAGGTCGTGGGAGATGAAGAGGTAGGCCGAGCCGCTTTCGGACTGGAGCCGGCGCAGCAGGTTGATGATCTGTGCTTGGATCGAAACGTCCAGGGCCGACACGGGTTCGTCGCACACCACAAGACTGGGCTCCAGCGCGATCGCACGCGCGATCGAGATACGCTGGCGCTGTCCGCCAGAGAGCTCGTGCGGATGGCGGTCGGCGTGGTCAGGGTGAAGTCCGACCCGCGCGACCAGCGCCTCGACGCGCTCGGCCTGCTCGCGTCGTGTACCGACGTCGTGGACGGTGAAGGGCTCGGTCAGGATCTGGCGGATCGTGCGACGCGGATTCAGCGACGCGTAGGGGTCCTGAAAGACCATCTGCATCTGACGCCGGACCGGGCGCAGTTCGCGACGCGACAGCTGGCTGATGTCTTCGCCCTTGAAAGTGATGCTGCCTTCGTCGGGGTCGTGCAGTCGCACGATCGTGCGGCCCAGCGTCGACTTGCCGCAGCCCGATTCGCCGACCAGGCCCAGTGTCTCGCCTGCCCGGACCTGCAGGTCGACCCCGTCCACGGCACGGACCATGCCACCCTGGGTGGCGTGGTACTTGACCAGGTTCTTGACGTCAAGCAATGGCGGGTGCATGCACGGTTCCAGTGGGAAGGGGATCGACGGCTCCGGCCTTGAAGCAGGCGACCAGGCAGGAGTCCAGCGGTTGAAGTGGAGGGGTGCTGGCGGTGCAGGAGACGTCGCCGCGGCTGCAACGCTCGGCGAACGCGCACCCTCCGCCGAGGCGGTCCAGCGGCGGGACGGTGCCGTGGATCTCGTTGAGCGGCGCGAAGTCGCCATCGACCGACATGTCGGGCCGCGGCACGCTGGCAAGCAGTGCGCGGCTGTATGGATGTGTCGGCGCGGTGAAGAAGGTCTCGGCGTCCGCCTCTTCGACCTTGCGCCCTGCGTACATCACCATCACGCGCTGCGACCATTCCGCCACGACGCCAAGATCGTGGGTGATCAGGATGACCCCCATGCCGAGTTCGCGCTTGAGCCGGTCGATCAACTCGAGCACCTGCGCCTGGATCGTGACGTCGAGCGCGGTGGTGGGCTCGTCCGCGATCAGGACCTGGGGGCGGCAGGCCAACGCGATGGCGATCACGATGCGCTGGCGCATCCCGCCCGACAGATGGTGCGGGTACTGATGGAACCGCACTTCCGGTTCCGGAATGCCGACCAGGTTCATCAGGTCCACCACGCGCTGGTGCGCCGACCCGGCTGAGCCGGGTTCGTGCTCTATCACGCTCTCCATGATCTGACGACCGACAGTCATCAGCGGATTGAGGCTCGTCATGGGCTCCTGGAACACCATGGAGATGTCCTTGCCGCGCACGGCGCGCATCTGCGGCTCGTCGAGCGCCAGCAGATCGCGGTCGCGCAGCAGCACCTGACCGCCTGCGTTGCGTGCGATGCGCTTGGGAAGCAGCCGCATGATCGAGTACGCTAGCATGCTCTTGCCGCATCCCGACTCGCCGACCACTGCCAGCGTTTCACCCGCCGAGACATGCAGGTCGACTTCGTTGACGACCGGAAACCATCGCCCCGACCTGGAGAGAAATTCGGTGCGCAGGCCGCGCACCTGAAGAATGGTCTCTGAACGGCTCATGACTTGTGCCTTGGGTTCAATGCTTCGTTCAATGCGTCGCCGATCAAATTGATCGACAGCACGGTCAGGAGCACGGCGATGCCGGGAATCGTGACCATCCACCATGCGGTGCGGATCGCGGCGCGGCCCGCGCCGATCATGAAGCCCCACGTCATGATGTTGGGGTCGCCCAGGCCGAGGAAGGACAGCCCGGACTCGAAGAGGATCGCGGTGGCGACCATCAGCGAGCCTGCGACGGTGATCGTGGAGAGCACGTTGGGCAGGATCTGCACCAGCATGATCCGCATGTCGCTCATGCCCAGCGCAAGGCAGGCCGAGGTGAACTCACGGTTCTTCACGCTGATGACCTCGGCGCGGACCAGCCGTGCCAGCGGTGCCCATGACACGATCGCGATGGCGCCCACCACATTGGGCAGCGTCGAGCCGAGCACGGCCACGATCACGATGGCGCCGATGAACGTCGGGATGGTCTGGAAGAACTCTGTCACGCGCATCACCGCCGCGTCGACCCGCCCGCCGTAGTAGCCGGCGACGCCGCCGACCACCGTGCCGAGCACGACGATCACGAGTGCGGCGACGAACCCGACGATCAGGGAAATGCGCGCACCGTAGGCGATGCCGGCCGCGATGTCGCGCCCCAGCATGTCGGTGCCCAGCAGGAATTCGCCGAAGGGCTCGCTGAACGGCGCGCCCAGCATGTCGTAGGGGCCCTCGGGAAAAAGCCATGGCGCGCCGAGCGCGAGTCCTGCGACGAAGACCAGCAGGAGGAGGCCGATGGCCCCTTGCGGCGTGCGCAGCATCCGGACTAGCAGGCCGGGTGCTCTGAAAAGAATATCAGGGCTTGACATGGATTGAATCGCTAGCGGCGCCGCTCGGGAGACCGGTTTTGAGGAGTGACTTGCGGCGTGCGGGAGCCTTGCGCAGCTCGATGCGCGGATCGACGACGGTGTAGACCACATCGACGATGGCGTTGGTGATGACCACCAGGATCGAGCTCAGGAAGAAGATCCCGAGCAGCAGGTTCAGGTCGCGCGAGAACAGCGCCTCGAACGCGAGCAGGCCCAGGCCTGGCCAGCCGAAGACGGATTCGACGATGACCGAGCCGCCAAGCATGCTCGAGACCTGCACGCCGGCCATCGTCAGCACCGGAAGGATCGCATTGCGTAGCGCGTGACGGTAGACGATCTTTCCGTTGGCGAGCCCCTTGGCGCGCGCCGTGTTGATGAAGTCCATCCGCAGGGTCTCGAGCATCGACGAGCGCATGAGCCGCGTGTAGAGCGCCATGTAGAAGAAGGACAGTGTGAGCGCGGGCAGCACCAGGTGGTGGGCGACGTCCAGGACGTGGCGCACGCCGGTGGTGGTTGCTCCGACCACCGAGATGCCGCTCGTCGGAAACCACGGCAGATGGATTGCGAAGGCGATGATGAGCATCAGACCGACCCAGAACAGTGGCGTGGCATAGGTGACGATCGCAAAGGTGACGATCAGGTTCGCGGCCCAGGTGCGGTCGCGCACGGCGGCAATCGCACCCAGCAGGATGCCGAAGCCCACAGAGATGACCATCGAAGCGGCCATCAGCAGGGCGGTGGCGCCCAGGCGTTCGAAGATGAGCCCGGCCACGCCACGCGAATGGCGGAACGAGTAGCCCATGTCGAAGACCAGGATGTTCTTCATGTACGACAGGAACTGCACGTACATGGGCTGGTCCAGTCCGAACTGGGCCCGGATCTGCGCCATGTACTCCGGGCTGGCCGCGCCAGACTCTCCGGCCATGACCTGTGCCGCATCGCCGGGTGCCAGCCGGATCAGAAAGAAGTTGACGACCACGATGGCCAAGATAATCGGCAGCCCGTGGATCAGACGACCCAGGACGTACCTTCCTCGCGATGCCCACATTGGCATTCTCCTGATGATTCGAAGAGCAGGTGAGTCGACGCCGAAGCGCCGACGGGTGCAAACGGCTTGGGTCTAGCGGCTCACCCAGGTGTCGTACAAGCCGCCACGCAGGCCCAGCGGGGAGGTGATCAGGTCGTTGACGCGCCGGTTCTGCACGGCCACCAGGTCCATTTCCATCAACCAGATGATCGGGCTGTCGTCGACCAGCAGACGCTGCAGCTCATGGAACAACTGGTTGCGCTTGGCGCGGTCGGTCTCCGTCTGAGCGGCTTCCCAGCGCTTATCTACTTCCGGGTTGACATACTGCGAGACATTGCCGAAAGGCACCTTCGGGTTGATCATCTTGGACCAGGTCTGGCGCTGCACGCCCAGCGTCGGATCCGCCATTCCGATGGACCAGGTCGACGTCATGTGGAAGTCGTACTCGTTGTGCACCTGGCGTACGAAGGTCGGGTAATCGCGGCTGCGCAGTTCAACTTCGATGCCCACGCGAGCCAGTGCCTGCTTGAGGTATTCGCCCATGCGGCGATAGTCTTCACCGAAGGGCGAGACGTCGTGGATGATCTTCGTACGCATGCCGTTGGCGCCGCGCTTGAGGCCGGCCTCGTCCAGCAGACGATTGGCGATCTCCAGTCGATCCTTCACGTCGAACTTGATGACGCCCTGGTCGGTGTAGGCGCCCGACGCCTTGACGAAAGACGAGATCGGTCCGACGGCGGGTTTCCCGAAGCCGTACCAGACGTTCTTCGTGATGAAGTTCCGGTCGATCGCATAGGCGATGGCTTGACGAACCCGCTTGTCGTCCAGCGGTGCCCGCTTGACATTGAGTTCGAGCATCATGACCGGAGCGATGGCTTCATAACCGCCCTTGGCGATCGTGAGGTTGGGGAGCTTCTCCAGGCGGCGCATCTCCACCGGATTGATCGTGCCGAAAGTGGCCACGTCGATCTCGCCGCGCTCGACGGCCGCAGCCCGCGTCGCGCCGTCGGCGATGAAGCGGAAGATGAGGCGATCGAGGTACGGCCGGCCGGGCCGCCAGTAGTTCTCGTTGCGTGCCAACTCGATGAAGTTGCCCTTCTCCCACTTGACGAACTTGAACGGGCCGGTGCCGATCGGCTGGTTGACGGCGGGGTTGTTCCGGAAGTCGGTTCCCTCATAGAGATGACGCGGAACGATCGGCGCTTCGAGACTGGAAAGCCCCATCAGCAGGGGCGGGTAGGCGTACTCCAGGTTGAGCACCGCGGTCCGGGCGTCCGGCGCATCGATGGAGGTCACCGGCCCCAGGTTGCCCTTGCCACGCGGGTGGTATTCCTTGATGACCTTGAGCAGAGAAAACTGCACGTCGGCGCTCGAGAAGGGCTTGCCGTCGTGCCACTTCACGCCGTCACGCAGCTTGAAGGTGACCTTCTTTCCATCGGGGCTGACCGTCCAGGATTCTGCGAGGGACGGCTTGGGCTGCAGATTCATGTCGTATTCGAGCAGGCCGTCGAAGATCTTTGTGGCCAGTTCTGCAGTGGTCGGGGCGGAACTCAGCGCATTGGTGATCAAGGCGGGCTCGGGCGATGTGGTGATCACCACGGTGCCGCCCGGTTGCGGCGCAGCACCGGCCGTGGTTGTTGCCAGAACGACCGCTAGCGCACAGGCGAGATGGCGAAGACGCTGGACTGACTTCATTCGGATACTCCTGAGGTGAGGGATGCGAGACGACGGTGACATTGCAAATTCCGGGCCAGTTTCATTGATAGTGAAAATTCAAATCGTTCCGGCCGCTGCGACTGGCGCTGTATGGCTCGACCCTTCCTAGAACATGCTGGAGGGAAACCAGGGGCGGGTCCGAACCAAACGGGAGCCTAAAACCCCAAAACGATGCGCCTAATGCACCGAGAAGTTATCTTCTCAGTGAAAATATTCAACCCGGGAATACGCAAATCGGCAGGCACGTTCATCAGTGATATAAGTGTCGGCGCTGGACGGAGGGGCCGCCGGCCATTTCTTAGTTCGATCACGGATGGGAAGCCACATGGTTGTCGATGACGACTTGGATACTGAGACGTTGCAAGGGTTGGGCGATCGCCTGCGCAAGCTGCGTGCAGAACGTCACATGACGTTGGCGGCGCTTTCCGTCAGGAGCCAGATTTCAGTGGGAATGCTGAGCAACATCGAGCGAGGAAAGACTTCACCTTCACTAAAAACGCTGGATCGGCTGCGGATCGCACTGGGTGTGCCGCTCGCGAGCTTTTTCGACACGGACGCGGGGCAGAGCCAGGAGCGCGCGGTCGTGACGCGTGCTCATCAACGATCGACGCTGCTGTTCAGTGAATCCGGCCTGACGAAAGAACTGCTTTCCCCGGCAGGTCACCGCGAGCTCGAAATGCTCATTTTGAGCATCGAGCCTGGTGGTAGTTCAGGTGCCGACCCATGGCGCCGCGTCGGCGAGAAGTGCGGGATGGTGCTGCAAGGAAAATTCGAACTGCAAGTGGGCGAGCAGCGGTACGTTCTCGATGAGGGCGATTCTTTTCAATTCGACAGTGCGCAACCGCATCGCTTCACCAACGTTGCGCCTGGAACCACGCGAGTCATGTGGATCATCAAGTCTGAGGAGGCCGGGTAAAGGTCCGCGACCCCGACAGCGGATGCCTTCATTGCGAACTTTGTGTGGCGGTGATTTGGAAGTCGGGTGATTGCGCATGGCTCGATACCGGCCAGATGCCGGTGTCTCGCGCGTCAACGCGGCGCTGCGGGCTCGGTATCGGCCTTGTCGGGGCCTGTCGCCACTTCGTCCGCCCGCGGCGGTGCGTGCTTCTCGTGCCATTCCGCGAGGGAGTAATCGGGAAAGGTGTCGTAGCGTTCGTCGCCTTCCTTTCCTTCCATCCGGACCCACGAGGCCTTGGAGTCCAGGGACGCGTGCACGTTGGCCGGTGGCGGTGGCAGCGGCGTGTCGATCGCGCCGGCGTTCGGGTGGACCAGGTCGGGCCATGTCGGATCCCACATCCACAGGGCGCCGCCGCAGACACCGCAGAAATCGCGCTGGCCGGCGCTCTGGTGCTGCTCGCCGTCCTTGTCGAGCATGTCATCGCAAGTAAAGCCGGCGCCGATGCTGCGGGCAAGGTGCAGTTCTCATCGGAATACGACCCATCGGACGTTCGCTACGGGGCATACGCGAGCCATGCGCAGGCCCCTGCGTACATGAAGCCAACGGCTTGATCCGGCCGGAACCAGCGACTCGGCTGTTCAATTAAATGAACCCCGTAACCCTTTGTCGAGGACAGGACTTGTCAATTCGCGCGTCTCGCTGGCCCCCAGCCTGCTCCACGACTCTACAAACCCGTCGAAGGCATCCGGCAAGGGCTGGAACCGCTCCGCACCGCCTTCCAGTTGGCACAAGGCGTAGCAGGTCGCCTCTCGCGTGGACAGTTGTTCAGGCCCACGGGCCTTGCGGATGCGGTAGCGCGAAGGCGGCAGGTTGCGCAGGGCCAAGCGGGGCAAATGTTGCAGTGGCGGGCTTTGGCAGAGTCTCTTTTGGCTTTTGCGCCAGGCCGTCCAGCACGACCAGGCGCAGGCGCGACTGGGCTTGCGGCCACTCGGGTGGTAGCGGCGATGGGACCCGCAGGTCCGGGGCGGTATCGCGCGGACTGTCCGGATACAGCAGCAGCGTGTGCTTGCTGTCAATCGGGCAGACTGGCGCGGCAAATGCCTCACCCACCACCAAGCGACAGTCCGCCAAGCTGAGGTGCAGCAGGTGGGCACTGCCTTTGGCCTGGTAGACCTCCAGCGGGTGCCGCAGCACCACTACCTCTACCGCGTGGGCTGTGGGCGCGACCCAGCGGCAAATGCAGGCGGCGGAGCGGGCGCAGGCACGCGGTGCACTGGGGGCGTGCGACTGAAGCGGCGGACATGGCTGGATTTTTAGTCAGCGCACCTGGCAAGACGGTGCGTGGAAGGGGCTGTCGCTCAGCCTTGGCGCGACGACTGGCAGCTTTGGACAAGGTCGCAAGACCGCTTCGGGCGGCTGTACACCATCCGCTAAAGCGGAAGCACGGGCTCATCAAGCCAGCCAGCGACGTCCACCTCCGAACCTCGGCTTTAGCTTAAATTGTCGTCTAGGGCCTTCGCTCAAAATGCGCCCAGCCGCCATCTGGTTCTCAGGAGCCGTATCTCCTACCGAGCCGCTCCAGAATTGCCCGGGCAAGCTCCGACATGGCAAACGGTTTGGTCAGGACTGGCGCGGAGCTCGACACGAGCGCATCAGACTGTCCACCGGTTATCAGAATGACCGGCAGCTCTGGACGTTCAATGGAAAGCCAACTCGCAAAGGCATCGCCTGATACTCCTGGCATTGCCACGTCTGCGATGACCAAATCGACCTGATTCAGTGGTTGCTTGATGTGGGCCTCGGCATCCTGCGCCGAACTCATCTCAGAAACTCGATAGCCGAGCTCTCTGAGATAGGCCGCCAAGGTGTGGCGCGAGGTCATCGTCATCCACCAGTACAATCGTGGCGTTGCCGTGTAGCCTGTGGTCCACGGGCTCGTCGGTGGTCAGAGCTCCATGGTCGTCGGCGGCTTCAGCCATCGGAAGAAGGATTGTGGCTGTGGTCCCGGAGCCCAGCGTGCTTTCCAAAACGAAGCTCCCCCCCGCAGCCTGCGCGAATGCGTGCACCATGGGCAAGCCCAGCCCGGTGCCGCCGTTATCGCCCTTGGTGCTGAAGAATGGTTCTCGCGCACGCGCCAACGTTCCTTGCGACATCCCTGAGCCAGTGTCTTGGACCGAGACGCCAACCATGACGCGCGGAGCAAGCATGGTAAGGTGTCCCTCATTCGGTTCCTCGGTCACTTTGAAGGTAAGCACCCCCCCAGTAGGCATCGCGTCACGGGCATTGATGACGAGGTTCAACAGAGCCACCTCGAGCTGATACGCGTCGACGAGCACGCAAGCAGAGTTCAGACTCTCCAATACAACTTGGACACGCGACCCCGCAGCAACCCGGAAGAAGTCCAGACAGTCTCGAAGAAGGTCGCCCAGATTTACAACTCTCGTCGCGGGCGCATGCACCTTGGAGATATCCATAAGCTGCCGAACCAGGCTTGCCGCACGGTTGACGGCTTGCTGACCACGCTCCGCCAAGGAGCGCGAACGCTCTTCCGCGGTCGTCAACTTCAGAACCTGGAGCGCACCGGTCAGCGCGGACAGCACGTTGTTGAAGTCGTGCGAAATGCCTGCTGTCATAGTGCCCACCGCCTCCAAGGCCCTTGCTCTGGTAAATGCAGCCTCCAATGTGCGAGTTCGCTGGGTCGCCGTAGCGAGCGCGGCTTCGAGCTCGTCGATTCGCCTGTCTTGCTCTAGCGGACGCCCGTCACGATGGAGCGCTGTAATGTCTCGTGCGGTCCCAAGTAGCCCAACAATCTTTCCTTGCTCATCGCGCTCGACTGTGCACCGCGACTCCAGCCAGCCCCGCCGCCCGCTTGAATGGAAAAACTCCAACTCCAGTACGTATGGGTCGCCAAACGCCAGGGCTCGCAGCACAGCCTGTTCCAAGCGCAGCCAGCTCGACGTCGGGAATAGGCTGGAATGCTCCGCATAGTTTGGGGGCAGCATCGCAGGGTTGAGGCCAAAAAGCTCGTAGAGCTGGTCCGACCACGTCATGATGTCGGTGTCGACCTCCCAGTGCCAGCTCCCAGTTTCGGCAAGGCGCTGAGCATCTTTCAACGCTGCTTCGGTCCGCTGCAACAAACCGCTGACGTGCTTGAGTTCCCCAACCTGGCGTTTGAGGCCTTCACGTTCTTCAAACAGCGCGGAGACGTCAGTCACTTCGACAACGAAGCCGGCCACGCGACCATCGACGAAGTGAGGAATGTACGAGGCCAGTGACGGTCGGTTGACTCCGCCTGGCCCGGGCACTAAGCGCTCGAAGCGCTGCGGCTCACCTCTGAGGGCGCCCAAGATGTACGGCTCGTTCAGTGCGAACAGGGTGGGCCCGAGCAGGTCCTTGAGAGAGGAGCCGAAAAGCGATATGCCAGTGACGCCGAACCAGCTCTCGTAGGCCTTGTTTGCGAAACGGCACTGAAGGTCGGTATCCCAATACGCGAGCATCGATGGCACGCTCTCAAGGATGGCCCAAATGGGGTCCGAGAACTTCCATTCGGAATCTGCAACTTGCATGGTGTCACGCTCCAATCTTGCGAATGAGCTGCGACACCCAGTGGCGGCGCCGACAGTCGCTTGGGATAGTCTATCCATCGCCCCGACAGAAAATCCTTGAGTCAAATCAAGAATACAGGAGGTTCCATCAAGTTTTCCCTGCGCCTTGTTCAGCCAGCGTTCAGACTTTATTTCCTCTGGGCGACACCTGCGCATACCGCGCTTTTGGAAACTCTCCGAAGAGGTCCGGTCTTGGCTGCATGCGGGCGGCCACGTCTTAGCGCCATTCCGGATTCAAAAGGTCGATGCCAGCGCCTTTGCACTTTATCCATGGGCCGCTCGGGTGCCCATCGCCATTCCATTGGAGCAGCGCAGCGCGTGCGTCTGCATCGTGCTCGAAGCAATAGCGACGCTGGTAGCCTGCGGCATCGAGGCCCACCACCAGAGCCGTAGTGAAGTTGAATCGCTTGATGCCGCAGACCTCACGGCCAAGAGTTCGCAGGTCCGAGTAGCCGGCGGCGACAAGCATCGAGGTCAAGTCCGAGCTTCGGCTCTTCGAGGTCGCAAAGGTGGGCATGATTTGAGAATACACGGTGCTCGCACTCCTTCGGGAGCTTGACCGCGACGCCGTCCGCTCGTGGCCGATCAGCGCCTCTCGGCAGTGAGCTGTCTACGACGGCAATCGCTGGCGGATTCAACCAGTCGATGCAACGGTCAGGCCGAACATCTCAGCCGGCGTGTGGAAGCCGAGGGTCTTTCTCGGCCTTTCATTCAATTGTCGCGCCAATGCGTTGAGCTTGGCTTGTGAGTAGCTCGAGATGTCGACGCCCTTTGGAAGGTACTGCCTGAGCAAGCCGTTCGTATTCTCGTTGCTGCCACGTTGCCAAGGGCTTCGTGGATCACAGAAGTAGACCTGAATGACAGTGGCGAGCGTGAAGCGCTTTTGGCCGGCCATCTCGTTGCCTCGATCCCACGTCAGCGATTTGTAGAGCTCTTGAGGGAGTTTTCGAGCCTTCTTGATCAACGCGTTGACGACCGTTTCGGTGTCCTTGCCGTCCACCTTCACCAGCATGACGTACCGCGTCTGGCGTTCAACCAGTGTGGTGATCTGGCTGTTGTGGCTACCGAAGACCAGGTCTCCCTCCCAGTGGCCTGGTACTGCGCGATCCTCCACCGATGCGGGCCGCTCGCTGATCGAGACAGCGCCAACGATCTGTCCATGGATCGGTCTTTTGCGTGTGATGCCGGGATCGGCGCATGCCGCGTGTCTGTCTCAAATGCTGCAGCAATTCCTTCTTCAAGGCGCCACGCGCCGAGCTCGTGCCGCCGCACGGCTACCTCTTGAATGAAGAGGCTGCGGTAGATGGTCTCGTGTGACACGGGGTGGCTCTCGTCGCATGGATAAGTAGCCGGCGGGAAGGACGCAGTGAAGAGCTTCCTGCAACAGGAACTCGTATTCGACGATCTGCGTCCGGCTCGGGACGTAGAGAAGCATCACATGGACTTTGCCCGCCTGAAGCCAACTGACTACTTCGTGGCCGAATCCCTCTATTACCTGCAGACGTGCGCGTGGAAATCTGGCGCGGAGTGCGTGTGTTACCGGCTCGAAGCAAACCTGTGCAATGGTTGGCTGGGCTGCCACGACGATCCTCGATGGGCCCTCTACAGCCATGTCGGCGGCGGCGCGGCGAGTGCGTTGAGTGCATCGACAAACTTCGTGGTTTCCTCAAGCAGAGGTGCTTCCGCATCGCTGAATACCATCCTCCGGCCGCTCCGGTGAAACAGCTTTACCCCTGCATCCTGCTCCAGGCGGCCAATGTGTCGCGTCAGTGTGGATGGCTCCATGCCCAATTCACCGGCACTGCCCGATATGCTTCCCCTGTGCGCGACGGTATAGAAAATCTCAAGAGAGTTGGCGTCCATCGGTTCACTTTGACTTCGGGCCGCTGTTCTTCACTGCACCGGCAAGCTGGGCCAACGCGAATTCAGCATGCAGACCCCGAGTGCGGCTGGCGGGTCATGCAGTGGGCCGCACGAACGAGTCATCGAGCTCTTCGAGTTTGTTGATCCCGAGCAAGGCCATATTGCGTTGAATCTCTGTCTGCATGATGCCGAGGGCATGACGCACGCCAGGGGCACCGGCGGTAGCGGCTGCATAGTTGAAAGAGCGGCCGATAAAAACACAGCGAGCTCCCAAGGAGAGCGCCTTCAGAACGTCGGTGCCACGCCGGAAACCGCTATCGACCATCACGGTCAATGCTGGCGCAGCTTTGGTGATCTCGCCGAGTGTTCTGAGCGGTGAGATGGATCCATCCATCTGCCGGCCGCCATGGTTCGAAACAATGATGCCGTCGACACCGAGGTCTTGGGCAATCAAAGCGTCCTGACAACGCAGGATCCCCTTGACTACGAGCGGACCTTTCCAAAGGTCACGTACCATTTTGAGATGAGCCCAGGAGAGATGATCGCGCGCCTGGAAGTCCCGTTCGACTGTCGCGGCCAGGATCGGCGCACCGCGCTCGGCACGCCAGTTCTCGAAGTGCGGCATGCCGTGATTGGCCAGCGTGCGCAGGAACGTCCCAATCAACCAACGCGGATGACTAAGCCCGTCCCATGCGAGCCTGGTACTCGGGCGTAGCGGCGTCGAAAAGCCGTTGCGGGCGTAGCGTTCGGGATTAACCTGCACAGGCAGGTCGACTGTGATGACCAATGTGCGGAAGCCTGCCTTAGCAACCCGGTGAATCAGGGCCTCTATGCGCGATGCGTCCCCCGGCATGTACGCCTGGAACCAGGTGCCAGGCGCGGCCTTGGCGACGTCTTCCATTGGAATCAACGAGGCGCCGCTCATGATAGCGGGAACCTGGCATTCTTCGGCTACCTTCGCCAGCACCAAGTCGCCGCGGTAGCACCACATTGCAGCGAGGCCAACGGGCGATATGCCGACCGGCGATCTGTATGGTTGGCCGAAGAGCTCGATGGACTGCGTCCGGTTCGCTACGCCCTCGAGCATGCGAGGAACGAAGGAAAAGTCGTTGAACGCCTTGCGATTGTTGCGCAAGGACTGCTCGTCGTCCGCGCCATTGGCTATGTAGCTGAAGAGTTGGCGCGGCAAGCGCTTGCGTGCAGGGGCCTCGAAATCGTCGAGAGCGTATACGCGCCTGAGGTTATAGGTCATGACATGAAGGAAGCGTGAATTGAGAGCGCTTGGCGCGCGGAGCCGGTGACTGCATCAAGGCGAGTGGCGGCCGCGAACGCGTGGCGGAGTGCGTCCAGATTTCATATCACCCGATGCTCGATGAGGACGTCAATGTCAGAAGAGGGCAGATCAAGCCATTCACGCAAGACTTCTGCGCTGTGTTCGCCGAGAAGGGGCGGGGCAGTCCAGCCCTCGGAAACATCGAACGCTGAGAACTTCGTCGAGGGACCAATCTGCGCCAACGTGCCGTACGAAGGGTGCGAGACCGCGGTTTGCATGCCGCGATGCTGGACTTGGGGCATGGCGAATACCTGATCGATGTTGTTGACCGGAGAGCATGGAACTTTGGCTGCAGACAAGCGCTCGAGCAGGTCGGCTGTACGGTGCTTACGCACTTCGGGGTCGATCAGGCTGTAGAGTTCGTCGCGGTTCGTAATGCGTCCTTCAAGATTTGAGAAGCGTAGGTCCGAGATGAGATCTGCTCTGCCGAGCACCCCCATGAAGGCTTCCCAAATATTCTGGTACGCAGCTCCAATGACCGCATGCCCGTCGGCGGTTTCAAAGGCCTTGTAAGGAACCTGTTGTGCGTGTTCGGAGCCCCACTTGACCGGGTTGTTGCGGGTGAGCAGGAATTCCAGGCCGGCATTGGCCAAGAAGGCGACTTCGCCTTCCAGCAAGCTGGTCTCTACCTTCTGACCATTGCCTGACTGCAGAAGCTGGATATACGCTGCAAGGATGCCGGAATAGCAGTTCATGCCAGCAACGATGTCGAAGGCTGATGTACCAAGCTTGATTGGTTCGCCGTGACGCTCGCCGGTGATGCTCATGTATCCGCCGATGGCCTGGATCGTGAGGTCGAAGGCGCCCAGGTTCATGTCCGGGCCCGTGGCACCCATCCCGGATATCGACGCGTAGATCACCTTGGGGTTGTGGGCTGAGATGGCTTCGTAGCCGATTCCAAGACGCCCCATCACATCGGGCCGGAAATTCTCGACGATGACGTCTGCCTTCTTGCAGAGGCTGCTGGCGACCTTCTTGCCCTCGGCCTGACTCATGTCTAGGGTGAGCGAGCGCTTGTTCCTGTTCGCCGCGAGATAGGTGATTCCCATCCCGTGGTGAAACGGAGGACCCTGTCGGCGGAGCGGGTCGCCTTCGCCAGGAATCTCTACTTTTACGACATCGGCGCCGAGATCGGCGAGCAGCATCGTGCAGTACGGCCCCGCAAAGACGCGTGTGAAATCAATGACCTTGAGGCCTGCGAGGGGTTTGGGGGAGAGGGGTGTCACACTTGATCCATAAGGCGGGGTCACGGCCCGAAACGGGAACCGAGCGTCGATTCTGAGTCTGGACCCCTTCTTGGTAAAGCGACCAAGGCGCACTGGATCATGAGTCAGGCGCATCAACCTTTTGCCCGCAAGCCCGCGCCGCAAGGGCGATTATGTGAGGGCGATGGGGGCGCCATCGTGAGTCATGATTTGTACTCATGAACCCGCAACTTCAGGTCGCTTGCCTCCAGGAGCAGCAGGCCATGAGAATTCCTGCCGGAGACGATGCCCCGGTCCACTGGGTCACCACAACTTTCAGACGAAGCAGGAAAAACCACATGATCGAGACAACGCGACGCACGCTGCTAGCCATGGCCGCCGCCGTGCCGACTGGACTTTGGGCTCAGAGTCCGCAATGGCCTTCCAAACCCATCCGGATAGTTCACGGCTTCTCCGCCGCCGCAGCGACAGACACTTTTGCACGCGGCGTTGGCGAACTCATCACCGCCGCCACCAAGCAAGCCTGCTTTGTGGAATCCAAACCCGGTGCAGGCGGCGTGATCGGCACCGAGTTTGTGGCGAAGGCGGCGCCCGACGGCTATATCCTTTACCTAGGTACCGCCGGCACAAACGCGATCAACGCGTCGCTGTACAAGAAACTGCCCTACGACATCCTGAAGGACTTTGCCCCAATCACCAACATGGGCGACATCCCCAACGTGCTGGTGGTGAACAAGGATCTGCCCGTGAAAGACACGAAGTCTTTCATCGACTATTTGAAGGGTAAGGCCGGCGAATTGAACTATGGTACCAGCGGTAACGGAACGTCCATGCACCTGGCGGCGGAGCAATTCATGAATGTGTCCGGAACCAAGATGATTCACGTCCCGTATCGCCAGTCTTCCGCGGCTGTGACGGATCTGATGGGCGGGCAGATTCAGCTCATGTTCCACCAAGTGCCCGCGGTACTGGAACTGATCAAATCCGGTCAGATCCGCGCGCTGGCGGTGACTTCGAAATCGCGTGTTTCGGTTCTGCCGGAAGTGCCCACGGTGGCCGAGGCGGGATACCCAGGTTTTGAATCGATTACCTGGTATGCGTTGTTCGCACCGGCTGGAACACCGGCCGACATCATCAACAAGATCAACTCCATTGTAACGGACGGTCTGCGCAAAGATTTTGGCAAGAGGCTGGCAGACCTGGGAGTTGTCGTTCGGCCGTCTACCCCTGAAGAGCTCAAGCAGACCGTCGTGAAGGATTCCGACTACTGGGGCAAGATCGTACGCCGCCTGAACATCACTCTCGATTGAGACGCAGTGAGAGGCTTAGGAGGACTGCCCGGTCAGCCATCTTCGGAAGACTTCGATCTTCGGGTCGTTTCGCTTCTCGGGCGGGTACACGAGGCAATAGGCGTCCCGACTCTTGTGGCTGCCATCGAAAGGCACGATCAAGCGCCCCTCGGCCAAGTCATCCTTGACCAGCATTCTTGGAAGCAATGCGATGCCCAGTCCGCCGATCGCGGCCTGCATCATCATGTAGAAGTGCTCGAATCGGGGGCCGGACCAAGCGTTATATGGAGAAACGCCCCTCGTCTCCATCCAGTCATGCCAGAGATGGGGCCGGGTACTTTGCTGCAGCAAGACATGCAGGGCCAGATCCTTGGCATTGCGTATGGGTGGGCGGACATTAGCGTAGCTCAAAGAGCACACTATGTCCACGTCGTCACCCATCAATCGGTCAGAGAGGACGCCAGGCCAGTCGTTGTTTCCGTAGTGGATCGCCGCATCGATCGATTCCGTGGAAAAGTCAAACGGCTTGGCCCGCGTCACAAGGTTGATGACAATTTGCGGATTGAGCTTATAAAAGTCTGCCAAGCGGGGGATGAGCCACTTTGTCGCAAACGCCGGCGGTGTTGCCAGCACCAACATGCCTCCCCGGCCCCGGTGCGCAAGCAAGTTTACGGTGGCTTCCTGCATCTGCTCCAAAGCACTGCGAATCTCGATCAAGTAGCTGCGGCCAACCTCAGTGAGCACCAGGCGTTGCTTGACGCGCTGAAACAGCAATACCCCGAGGTATTCCTCCATGGTGCGTATCTGTCGACTGACCGCGCTCTGCGTGAGATGAAGTTCCTCCGCCGCTTTGGTAAAGCTCATGTGGCGGGCCGCGGCCTCGAAGGTTCTCAGTGCAGCGAGAGAGGGAAGTTGCCAAGTCATGAGCGTCAGCTTTCAGGTCAGCTGTCGATCATAAGGTCGTACCGGAAGGCACAACACAGCCCGAATGAGGGAATCAAGTGAATCAGCAGGGGCTCGACAGGGAAACAATTCAGACCGACGTGCTGGTCTTGGGCGGTGGGATTGCGGGCTTCCGCGCTGCTATAGCCGCGCGTGAGACCGGGGCGGAAGTGGTACTGGCCCACAAAGGGCATGGGGCTTCGCCCTATGTGATCGGCTTCAACTCTCCCATCGGCTCGGCCGATGAGCGAGACGGACCAGATGTATTCGCCGAGGACATGGTGCGTGGAGGATACGGATTGAATGAGAGGCCCTTGGTCCGCATCCTTGCCGAGGAATCCATCGACGCCTTCCGCGAACTCAGCGTGTTGGGTGTGCCCTTCGCACAATCAGGCGGTCGGATCGCTCAGCGACATCTTTCTGGGAATACCTATCCACGCTCGTTATACATCGCTGAAGGTACGGGCAGCGCCCTGATGAAGGCGCTCAAGAAGCGCGCGCGCGAGCTTGGCGTGTCGATCTTCGGAGGGCTCAGAGCCATCGACCTTCTGCGCGACAACGATGCGGTTGCCGGCGCGCTCCTGTGGAAGCCGCATACCGCGACACTGACCTCCATCCGTGCCGGTGCGACCGTGCTAGCCATGGGCGGCATTGGCCGCTTGTTCGCGGACAGTACCTATCCGGCTGACGTGGCCGCGGATGCACTGGGCTTTGCGCTCGACGCAGGGGCCGCGCTGATCGACATGGAGTTCGTGCAGTTTGAGCCTGTGGTGACGATTTGGCCGGAGCAGTGCCGAGGAATGGAGATGCCCACAGCGATGCTGGGTGACGGTGCTCAACTGCGCAATGCCATTGGCGAACGCTTCATGCTGCGTGTCAACCCGCCGCACGGGGAGAAGCACATTGAAAAGGCCAAGATGGCGCTGCACATCCAGCGGGAAATCGACGAAGGGCGTGGATTGTTCCCCGGGGGCGTGATCTTCGATACTACGACAGTGCCGAGGGAAAAGTTGGAGAGCTACATCTCGCATTGCAGCAGATTACGCGGTGCGGGTCTCGAACCTACGACGCGATCTCCCATCGTGGCGCCAGGTGCTCACAGCGTCATGGGCGGAGTTGCGATCGACGAGCGCGGTTCCACGGGTGTTCCTGGCCTGTATGCCGGCGGCGAATCTGCTGCCGGTGTTCACGGAGCCAGTCGAATCGCCGGCAATGGATGCTCTGACACCCTGGTGTTCGGCGCTTTGGCAGGCCGGAGCGCCGCCAGATGCATTCGTCCGTCCTATTGCGGTCGTTGGAGTGGCATGGAGGGCGCGGTGGAGCAAAAACTGCTCAGTAGCGGGCAATTTCCCATCGACGAAGCGAGGCGCCTGAAGGATGAGATTCGGGACACCGTGGCCAAAGCCGCAGGCATCTGGCGCTCAGCGGTCTCGCTTGAAGAAGGGTTGGTGGGAATTGGAAAAATACGCCAGGAACTCCTGGATGCGCGAAGCGACTCTCTGCCAAGTGCCGTGGAGCTGATGGAAGCGAGACGGATGACGGATGTCGCGGCGACCGTCATCGGCTCTGCGCTTCTACGCACCGAGAGTCGGGGAGCGCACCAGCGAACAGACTTTCCGGCGACCGACGAACTGAACTGGCTCGTCCACAACGAATACCGCAAGGAAGCAGATGGGCGCCTTGCATCTAGAACCATTGAAGTAACGAAGGAATAGGCGATGGATTTCGAACCTAATGAAGAGCAGACCATGGCGTTGGACGGGTGGCGTCGAGCGGTTCTGCGAGATGTCGCCCCCCTTGCGGCTCCTTACATGGATTCGCCATTCGATCGTGAAGCTGCCCATGAGCTCATGCGTGCCATGGTGCCGTTCGGGGTCGGTTCGGGTTGGGTGCCGGAAGAGGGCGGTGGTATGGGGCTCGACTTTCTGACAAGTGGATTGCTGTTCGAAGAACTGTCGCGCACTTCACCGGACGCAGCGGGTCTGGCATGGGTTGCCGAAGGAGCCGCACTGAAGGTTCACTCAAACGGCTCGGAAGAGATTAAGGCACGGTATCTTGAAAAGATGGTAGCCGGCGAGGTCATTGGCTGTTCGGCTATCAGTGAACCAGGCATAGGCTCCAACGTCCGGGAAATGCGGACCCGCGCCGTCAGGGATGGCAAGTACTACCGCATTACCGGCGAGAAGATGTGGATCTCGAATGCCACCATCGCAGATGTCGTGTTGGTGGTCGCGAAGACTGACGAAAATGAGTTCTCGATGTTCCTGGTGGACAGGGAGGAACATGGTTTCGAGGCGCAGGAAATCCAGAAACTAGGCATCAGTGGGTGGCCCATGGCCCAAGTGCAATTCAACGATGTTGTCGTTCCTGAAGGAAATCTGTTGGGGGAGATTGGCTCCGGGCTGCGTGAGACCATGAAAGGGTTCGATCGCTCGCGCTGTTTTGTTTCGACCCTGGCACTCGGCATTGGCCGGGCGGCCTTGGAGAATGCCATCGAGTACTCGAAGCAGAGAAGCCAGTTTGGTAAGCCCATCGCAGGTCATCAGCTTGTTCAGGCGATGTTGGCGGAGATGGCATCGGAGTTGGCGGCATCGCAATTGCTCGTGTACCGCGCACTGTCGATGATGGCGCAAGGCCGGCGCTGTGAGCTAGAAGCTTCCATCGCCAAAAGCTTTACCACCGAGGCAGTTCAGAGAATTGCATCGAAGGCTATACAGGTGCATGGTGCTTTTGGCCTTACGAAAGAGTTTCCGGTTGAACGCCACTTTCGCAACGCACGGATGCTTAGCATTCCAGATGGGACAACGCAAATCAACCAACTGATCATTGGAAGAAAACTTACCGGTATTGACGCGTTCTCTTGATGACATTGTGACTATGTCGTCGACACATTTGGTGAGTCACGACTGGACAAGAAGGTGGACATATGCGTGGCCTATGCGCACGAGATGCTCTGGGACTTCATCGCCAGGGATGAGAGCCCTCGAGTCTGTGCGCTGCCGCGGAGGCTATACGACTGACGAGCGTCAAATCGATATTGATGATCATAGGTATCTCGAAGCGTGGATCTCTCAGACAAATTCTCGTGCGCTATAGACGCAGATTACTGCGCCTTAATATTGGCGCGATTTATTACCTGCTTCCAGCGCTCGATCTCGCTGACGATACGGAGCTGAAATTCTTCTGGCGTACTAGTCTGTGGGTTCACACCTGCGCGAAGAAGACTTGCCTTGACTTCGTTCCTCCCCAGCCCGTGTCTGAGTGCCACGTTGACAGCATTTATCAGAGCCGCCGGCGTTCGCGCAGGGAAGGCGAGTCCGTACCAGACCTCTACGACGAAGCCAGGATAGCCCGACTCCTCCATCGTGGGTACGTCGGGGTAAGCGGGCAACCGACTGGGTGAAGTGACGGCTAGCGGACGCAACTTGCCGGAAGTCACGAATGCTTCTGAGCTGATCGGCTGATCGAACATCATGTCGATCCGACCACCTGCCAAGTCGAGCAACGCCGGGCCATTGCCGCGATACGGCACCTGCACAATGCTCAATCCCTTGGAGGTGTTGAGCCACTCGGAGGTGAGGTGGGAGATTCCACCCGTCGCACCTTGACCGTAGGAGTATTTGCTCGGATTTGCCTTGGCCAGCCTTTCCACATCCTGTAGGTCTTTGAACGCACTGCCCGCAGACGTGAGCAGCCAGTTCGGTGAGGTGCCGATCAAGGAGACCGCTGCGAAGTCCTTCGTGAGGTCGTACTTTCGATTGGGAAACAGGCTCTCCGCCCCCGTGAGGCCTGGTACGACCAAAAGCATCGTGTGGCCGTCATTCGGACTCAGCGCCACTTGAGCGGCAGCGATCGTGGCGCCCGCACCGGGCTTGTTATCCACAATGACAGGCTTGCCAAGCTCATCGCCCAATGCCTTTGCCACTACGCGGGTGACTATGTCTGTAGGGCCGCCGGCCGCAAAGCCTACGACGATGGTGATCGGCTTCTGTGACCAGGTTTGCGCTGTTGTGCCGGTGGCAAGCAACGCGCACGCCACAGCCATTGAACACAGCAACCCCTTCTTGAAGCGACCGATGATCATGGATTTTGTCTCCTTATATTGAATGCACGCCGGGTGCATGGTATTGAGGACGCAGAGTCCGACAAAACTAGTTCACGACAGGCCGTGCATAAGCAGGAATTATCGAGTTGCGGGGTTCCCGCCCCCGGTTGTGGTCACTGGCGCTTTTAACGATCCCGCTTATCCATGCATAAGAAAAACGCGTTGGCGAAAGCCCACGCGTGTTGCAAAAATGCAGAGCCTCAAATATTCAGCCTGTCATGAACCCAAACACGCCAAAAAACGAGTCGGCCGCATTGCTGTGCCTGTGGAACGACATCGCGGCCCACAGAATCGACGAATACAACCAATGGCACACACTGGAGCATGTTCCCGAGCGGGTGTGGGTACCCGGCTATGTGTCCGGCACGCGCTACGTGGCGGCGACCGATGCCCAGGTTCGCTACTTCACCCTGTATGAAATGACGAACCTCGCCTGCCTGCAAAGCCCCGAGTACCATGACCTCGTCGACAACCCCACCCCATGGAGTGCGCTGATGCGGCCTTCGTTCTCCAACTTCCTGCGCAAGACCGGGCCGGTGGCCGTGCAGGCCGGCAGCGTGCTGGGCTGCGCGGCTTCGCTCGTGCGCTGGGTCTGGCTGCAGGACGCCGCACCCAGCCAAGGGGAGCTTCAAGGCATGGCGGACCATCTGCTGCGGGCGGGCACGGCGCTGGGTTTGACGCGCGTGCGCATCCAGCGCGTGGAGAACGTGGGTCCACAAGCCCTGGGCAACGTCGATCATGCGCCGACCGGTGCCGAATACATCGGCATCGTCGAAAGCTTCGAGGCCGACCGCTTCGAGTCCTTGTCGCAGCTCGTGGAATCGGTGGACGCGTCGCATTGGCGCGTCCCGCCCCTGTGGCGAGAGGCCGGTGGTTACCGGCTCGTATCGCACGTGCTGCACGCTGACGTGAAGGCTCGCGCCCGACCGGCTTCCCGCCTGGACCTGATGCCGCGCTGATCTTCAGCGCGGCGCGGGTGGCAGGCCTCTCGTGCCTGCGTCAGCCTGGCAGGTGAGCCCGCACGAACGGGCTCTCAAAAGGGCTCTTGGGGATATGCAGACCGCCGTCGACGTAAAGCGTCTGTCCGGTTGAGAAGGGCAGGCCGCCGCTGGCCAGTGTCGCCACGGTGCGGCCCACGTCCTCGCCATAGCCCCAGCGCCGGATCGGCGTCAGGCCGCCCGCCACGATGGGCTCGTACACCTCGTGCATCGACCTGTTCATGTCGGTCTTGATCAGGCCAGGCTGCACCTCGAAACAGGCGATCCCGTGCGGCGCAAGCTGCAATGCCATGACCTTGTTCATCATGGACAGCCCCGACTTGGAGATGCAGTACTCGGCACCGCGCGTCTTGGCGTGCAGCGCGTTGGACGACGACACCGTGATGATGGAGCAGAACGCGTCATCGGGCAGCGCCTGCGCAATCAGCGCGTGCGCGAACGCCTGCGTCAGGAAGAACGTCCCGCGCAGGTTGACATTGATCAGCCTGTCAAAGCTCTCCACCGTCGCGTGGAGGATGTCGGCGTTACGGTCCTGCACCTGCACACCGGCATTGTTGACCAGCGCGTCGATGCGCCCGAATGCAGTCATGGCCTGCCTGCACGTGTCCGCAGCGAGGCCGACGTCGGCCATGTCGGCCTGCACGAAGGCATGCCGCACGTTCCGGTTGTCCAACGCCGCAAGGGTCTGATGGGTGGCTTCGTCGTCCACCAGATCGACGACGACGATGTCCCAGCCTCCGTCTGCGAGGGCGAGCGCGATGCTGCGGCCGATACCGCGGCGTCCTCCGGTGACGACGGCAACGCGGTTGGTGTGGGATGTCATAGGCCAAGATTCCTCATGTGATGAAAAGAAAATCGCGTCAATCGACCACCGAGCGCTGAAGCAGCTCGAACAATCTTGTGAGGTGTGGGTCGGCCAGCAGGCCGCGCCGGAACAGCGCAAGCCAGTCGTTTGCCAGCGCATCACTGCAGGCCTTACGCATGATGGGCATGAACTTGCCCGCAAGCGCGTCGAGGTCTGGCGGGTTGTCGGGGCCCCAGGGCGGAACGTTCTGCGAACGAAGCCTGCGGCCATCGCGCAATGCCAGCTCGACGATGGTGGCATAGCGGCCCGGAAACTGCGCTTCCAGCTGCGCGTCCACGCCGAACTCCACTCGCTGCGATACCTCGGCGATGACGGGATCGCCCAGGGCCGCCTGGTCAAACTCGGCCTGCCCAAGCGCTCCGCGCACGGCCGCCGCAGCCACGCAATACGACAGGCTGTATTTGCCCTGGATCGGTAAGGTGCACGGTTCTCCGGTTGCATACATTGCCAGAAAGGCAGCTCCGAGCACGCGAATGTCGGCCACGTCGAAGGGGCTGAGACCATTGCTGGCCATGAGGTCCAGCACCCCCTGCACTGGCGCCTGCAGCCAGCGGCAGCATGGGTAGGCCTTGAAATACGTTTCCGAGATCGCCCAGTTCCGACCCAAGCCGCCCAGAGCCAAGGCGGCCAGTTCTTCAGGTTTGCCCTGCCAGCCAAGCGCGCTCGCCAGGCCGTCGCGCCCTTCGAGCAGGCCGGCAGGCCCCAGGTAGCCTGCCTGCGCCAGCGCCGTGAAGTGGATGCCGCAGTGGTTGGGCCAGCCCGAATAGAGATTCTTGGTGTCCGCGCCCACGTGTCCCGGAAAGTAGGGAGCAACCGGCAGCAGTGCGGCGTGACCCAATGCACCGGCCAACGTGTCACGGTCCAGCCGCATGATGCGGCCGGCGCCGGCGATGGCCGCCAGGGCGCCCATGGTGCCCGGAAAGTGAATGCCGCGGTCCAGCAGGCCCTTCGCCACAAGCCGACTCACGCGGTTGCCGACCTCATAGGCAGCTACGATGGCCAACACCACCTCGGCGGCGGAGGCGCCGTTGCGTTGCGCCAGCGCCAGAATGGAGGGAATGCTTGAACTGCCCCAGTGACCGCCGAGCGAATTGCCGTCGTCGAACTCCGCCTCGTAACCGAGCGCGCCATTGGTGGTGGCTGCCTCCGCCACCGCGACCTTGTGCGGTGTGCCCCAGAGCGTGGCCTCGGGACTGGGATTCATGGTGCGCGAGTATCGCCACAGCGCGCGCGCCCCACGGCCGCCCAGCACCGACCAGGTGGAGCCGATCAGGTCCATGACCACGAGGTCGACTCGCTGCACCACGGATACAGGCAGCGCTTCGAGCGTCAGGTCGTTGACGAATCCCGAGAGCGCGGCAAATATCGCCTGAGGGTGTTGCGCGTGGGAATCGGTATTCGACATAAAGATGGATCTTGATCAGAGATCGAGCGTCAGACAGGCGGTTTTGGCGCGCGAGCAGCACGGCAGGAACTGATCGTTGCGCATCTGTTCCTCGGGACTGAGGAAGAGGTCGCGGTGGTCGGGCTCGCCGTCCAGTACGCGCGTTAGACAGGTTCCGCAAACGCCCTGCTCACACGAGGTGGGCACATGTACACCAGCAGCCGCCAATGCCTGCACAGCCGATTCTTCGTGGCCCACGGCAACGGTACGACCGGACCGTGCCAACTTGATTTCGAAGCTGTCCGCAGCGGCTGCCCCAATGACCGACCCCGCAAAGTGCTCCTGGTGCAGTTGCGCCGCTGCCCAGCCGGCCTGGCGCGCAGCGGCTAGCACGGCTTCCATGAAACCCGCGGGTCCGCACACGTAGACATGCGAGTTCTCACGCGGAGAGGGCAGCAGGGCGATAGGGTCGATCCGCGATGCGCGTGGAGTTGCAGAGGCGCCTTTAGACGCCAGCGCCAACCCGCTTAGGTGCAGCCGCAAGCAGTTCGCAAAGCGGGATGCCTCGATGCGGCGAAGAAAGGCCGCTGCGTCGCGCGATCGCGCGACATAGTGCAGCTCGAAGCTCGCACCGCTCGTCGAAAGGTGCTCGGCCATGCTCAGGATAGGCGTGATGCCGATGCCTGCGGCCACCAGCACGCTGTGGTCCGCCTCAGGCGCCAGCGCGAAGAAGTTGCGCGGTGCGCTGAGTTGCAGCGTGTCGCCGACCCTGAGGGCCTCGTGCATGGCACGCGAGCCGCCGCGCGAGGTGCGGCTCTTGTGCACGCCGAGCACGTAACGATCCCTGTCTGAGGGTGCGTTGCACAGGGAGTAGGAGCGTGTTTGGCCGCCTGGCAGCCGGACTTCGACGTGAGCCCCGGCGGAAAAGTCGGGCAATGGCCGACCTCCCGCGCCGCGTAGCTCGATGGCGCAGATGTCCGGCGTTTCGGCGTGCTTGTCGGTGACGATGGCGTACAGGCTTGTAGCGTCGCTCATCGGCTCACGCGGGGTGCACGCCGACGTGCTCGCCGGCAGGGCGACCTTTTGTCTCGCTCGCGTTCACGCTCCGGCCCGGCGCCATTTGGGCAATGCCCTTGAAGTCTCCATAGTCCACGCCCATCGCTTCGGACATTGCACGCTTGACCCACTCGGGCTGGCCAGCCTGCAGATAGAAGCTAGTGAGGAAGGCACGCCGCCGCGGATCTGCCATGATCTCGGCGGTGGTAAATCCCCTGAGTGTGGTGTCGTGATTGGCCATGGGCAACTTCACGCATACGTTCTGGGCCGGATCGCGGATCAGACCCTTGGGGTCCCGGCCTTGCGCCACTTCCTCGAGGTCGGCCAGAAAGCGGCGTCGGACCATCACGATGCCGCGGTCGCTCGCCCCGAGCCGCTCCTGGGTGCGGTCCATGATTCGGCCTTGCCCGACCCAGGCGATGAAATCCTGGTTCAGTACGTGGCTCGTGATCCATTCGCCCTCGTCGTCTTTCAACGGGCCGTACCAGGTCGGAATGGACTTCTGCACATAGGGCTCGCGGTCTTTGGGTACATGCGTGAGGCGCCAGGCGATGCTGAGCGTGTTCTCGTCGTCGATGGGCACGCGGAACTCGAAGTGGTCACCCAGGAAGAAGCCGATGGGCCAAAGCGCCACGCGCCCGATGGTCCAGAAGGGGTGAGACTCGTCGCTGTTTTCGCGCACACGCTTGTAGACGAAGCCGTGCTCGAACTCACTGAAATCCAGCTTGGTGTGTTTTGGGCCGGCGTTGGCTGTTTCGCCTTCGCGCAGCCGCTTGTCCCAGTATTCGTGATTCCACTCGAAGTGCACAGGGTCGATCGAGTTTTCCTGGCACTGCAGCCAATTGCACGGGACTTCTGAAACGATGATCTGGGTGAAGACATTCGGGCGCGAGAACGGCTCCCAATCAGGCAGGCAGGGCGCGGGCAACGGACCCATGTAAGCCCACACCATCCCGCCGCGGATTCCCACCGGATAGCCGGCGATCTTGATGCTCGCCTTGATGTTTCGCTCGGGTGCGGAAGTGTCTTCGAACGGCTGCTCAATGCACTGGCCCGTGCCGTCGTAAGTCCAACCGTGGTAGTTGCAGCGAAGGCCGCATTTTTCGACAATGCCATGCGCCAGGTCAGCACGGCGATGCGCACATTGCCGCGCCACAAGACCGAAGTTGCCGCTCAAGTCGCGATACAGCACCAGGTCTTCGCCGAACAACCGAACCGGCTTGGTGGCACGTTGGTCGAATTCGCTCACGCCTGCAATCGGCATCCAGTAGCGACGAAGATAGTCCCCCATCTTCGTGCCAGGGCCGACGCGTGTGAGGAGGTCGTTTTGTTCTTGGGTCAGCATGTGTGGAATCCTTCAGTAGGCTGCAGTACGGCCAAGTTTAGGAACCGGACCATGCCCCGACCAACGAAGAATTCGATGTCTTCGAATAAGCCCGCGTTATGAAGAATCTTCAGCGCTGTTCACGCGTTGCGCGAACTTCTCCAGCAGAAACGCGCGCAACTGAACCGCCGCCTGCGGCAGGAAGCGCTCCGCGATCTCGAGCCGCACGTCTGCACCGGGCAACTTGGGGAATCCTTCCGCTTCGGTGAGTTCGCGCAGTCGATTGAAGTCCACGCTCTTGCGCTGGAACACGGTGATCGCCAACCCCGCCGCCGTAGCAGCCTCCACTGCTGCGATGTTGGTGCTCTCATGGGCCAGGTGCCAGGCTCGACCCTGCTGGGCAAGGGCCTGCAGCGCGTAGCGACGAAACAGCGAGCCGTTGGGCAGCAGGGCCAGCGGCAACGGGTCACGCCGGTCCGGTGAGTTGTGCAGTGACGTCACCCAAATAGGCTCCTGCTGCGAAATGAGCACGCCGGTGCCTGTGCCTGGTGTGTGCAGGTTGATGGTGAGGTCATAGATGCTGCCGAGCTTTTTTTCCATATCGGCGGCGACGCCGGTGTGCACTTCGATCTGCACCTCGGGGTAAATGGTACAGAACTCAGCCAACAGTGGCGGGAGGATGCCGCTGGCGTAATTGTTGATAGCTCCGATGCGGACGCGACCGGTGACCTCGTCGCCACGGATGGCGCTCAAGGCCTCGTCATTGAGACTGATCATGCGTCGCGCGTATTCCAGCAGCAGCTCGCCACGCGGAGTCAGTTGCACGGCGCGGCGAGGATGCTGGAACAGCGCCACCTGCACTGTTTCTTCCAGGCGCTTGATCTGCAGGCTGACCGCAGCCTGCGTTCGGTGAAGAATCGTCGCCGCCGCAGTGAAACCGCCGTAGTCGACAACCGCGACAAAAACCCGCAAAAGATCATGCTCGATGATCCGCGTCCGGACCGGGGACGCCAAGGCGATTTTGGTCGAAGGCATGGAGGTCATGAGTCGATTCTGCTGCAAGCAGGCACCCGTTGAATAACGGTGTGTTATGCGCGGCCGCGCCGATACTCATTGGACTGCCTGTGGAGGCGCCCAGCAGAATCGGTCTCGCTGTTCCCATACAAAAGAGACAAACGATGCGCGCGCTGCTTTCCCACCGCTTTCCAAAGATCGTCGTCAGTGCTGCCACCGCCGCGCTGTTGCTGGGTGCGGCAGGCGCTGTGCAGTCGCAGGCGTATCCCGTCAAGCCTTTGCGCATGATTGTGCCGTTTGCGCCAGGTGGCACCACCGATGGCATCGCGCGCATCGTCGCCAGTAAGACGTCCGAACTGCTGGGGCAGCAGATCGTTGTGGACAACCGCGCGGGGGCAGGGGGCAACGTGGGCACCGATATCGTTGCCAAGGCGCCGGCCGACGGCTACACCATCGCGATGGTTGGCAACAGCTTTACGGTCAATCCCTCGCTCTACAAGACGATGCCCTACAAGCAGGTCGATCTTGTGCCGGTCGTCATGGCGGGCAAGGTCCCCTTCATCATGATTTCACGCCCAGGGGCTCCGTACCAGACCGTTTCCGAACTGGTGGCGTACGCTCGGGCGAACCCGAACAAGGTGACCTACGCCTCGGGCGGCAGCGGCACCATCGGCCACCTCGGCGCGCATTGGTTCGCCGACCTTGCGAAGGTCAAACTGCTGCACATCCCCTACAAGGGAGGATCGCAGGCCATGACAGACCTCATCAGTGGCCAGGTCGACATCTTCTTTGACACGCTGATCACCAGCACGCCCTTCCTCAAGTCAGGGCGGATCCATCCCATGTTTGTCACCACCGACAAACGATTGGAGAGCATGCCTCAGGTCCCCACAGCGGCGGAGGCAGGGTTTCCAGACCTCGGATTCTCCGCATGGGTCGGCATCGTCGCACCCGCCGGTACACCCAAGGATGTCGCCGATCGCATCAATCGCGCGGTCAATGCAGCACTTGCCATGCCCGACGTTCGACAGAAGTTGGCGGCGCTTGGCGCCGAGCCGACAGGTGGCACGACGGACCAGGCCGCTGAATTCATGGCACGCGAAACGGCGCGCTGGGGCGCGGTGGTCAAGGCCTCTGGGGCTGAGGTGCAGTAGAGCGGTAGCGCAGCGGCGCAGTGGCGCGGCAGCATCCTAACCAAAAAATGCCGGTGGAGTGGCACCCGCTAGACGTGCTGCTGACGCCCTGGGTGGCGTGCCAATAAAACCGATTCTCAACAGCCGGCAACGCCGAATTTCCTGTTCGCCTGCTCTTTGGACTGCCCGATGCCCTCCGCCTACACTCAACACCTAAATCTTCCTTCGGATCTCAGCTGCGATCTGTTGGTCGTCGGTTCCGGTGCCGCGGGTCTGTCGGCCGCCGTCACGGCTGCCTGGCATGGACAAAAAGTCATCCTGGCCGAGAAGGATTCGGTGTTCGGTGGGGCGACGGCTTGGTCCGGCGGCTGGATGTGGCTGCCGCGTAACCCGTTGGCGCGCCGCGCCGGCATCGAGGAAGAGATCGAGCAACCCCGCCACTATCTGTCCAACGAACTGGGCGAGCAATTTAACGCCGAGCTTGTGGACGCCTTTCTCGAAGCCTGTCCGCACGTGGTCGAATTCTTCGAACAGCATACTGCGCTGCAGTTCGCCGATGGCAACGAGATTCCCGACATGCATGGCGACACGCTAGGCGCGGCTTCTCGCGGTCACCAGGTCATTGCAGCCCCTTATGCAGCGCGCGAGGTCATCGACCTGTTGCCCCGTCTGCGAAAAACCATGCGCGAGACATCGTTCATGGGCATGCCGATCATGGCCGGTGACGACCTAACAGCATTCATGACATGTAGCCGCTCTCCACGCGCCTTGATGCATGTGGCCAGGCGCGTCCTCACTCATCTCTACGATCTCGGCCGTTACGGCCGTGCCATGCACTTGGTCAACGGCGTCGCCCTCGTCGCCCGCCTGGTCAGGTCCGCGTCCGATCTCGGCGTGCACTTGCTCGATTCAGCGCCTGTGTCGCGTCTGAGCGTGGAGCGAGGCGAGGTCTGTGGCGCAGTGCTGGGTACCGCAACGGGAGAGCTCCGTGTACGGGCCAGGGCCGTGATGCTTGCGACTGGTGGCTTCCCCCATGATCCGGCCCGGCGTCGCGCACTGTTCGCGCGCCCTGACCATGAGCATCTCGCCCTCCCGCCCACTCCGTGCTCCGGCGATGGTCTTCGCCTAGGCGAATCCGTGGGTGGTCATGTTGTGTGTACGCTGCAGTCACCGGCTGCCTGGGCGCCCGTGTCCAAGGTCCCTTATCGTGACGGCAGCTTCGGCCGATTCCCGCACATCATCGACCGTGGCAAGCCCGGCATCATCGGCGTGTTGCGTAGTGGCAAGCGGTTTGTCAACGAAGCCAACGGTTACTACGACTACGTCACGGCAATGTTCGATCGAATACCAGCAGGAAACGAAGTCTGCTCGTGGCTCATCTGCGACCACCGTTTTCAGCGTCGCTACGGTCTCGGCTTCGCCCGACCTGCGCCATTGCCAATGGCCTCACACATTCGCAGCGGCTATCTCAAGCGGGGCGAAACGCTGGAGCAGTTGGCACATTCTTGCGGTATCGACGCGCAGGGTCTTGCCGAGACCGTCAAAGAGTTTAATCTGCATGCCCAGCGAGGCAAAGACCCCGCGTTTCACCGTGGTGGCACACCGTTCAACCGGAAAGGCGGTGACCCGACGCACACCGGTCCCAACCCCTGCGTGGCGCCCATCGAGACAGGCCCGTTCTATGCAGTAAAGGTGCAACCGGGATGCTTCGGCACATTCGCCGGCCTGCAAACGGACAGGCATGCACGAGTCCTTGATGCGGCAAGCCGACCCATCCCCGGGCTCTATGCTGCGGGCGCCGACATGGTCAGCGTGATGGGAGGGTTCTATCCTTCCGGGGGCATAAACCTAGGCCCAGCTATGGTTTTTGGCTATATCGCGGCCCTTCACGTCGCTGGTGCCCGCCCAACAAAGTAGTCAGATTTGGGTACTGTGCCACAGTGACCACTGGGTGCCTGCATGGCGGCATATCTTAGATAGCGTCGTGTGAAAGTTCTGGACTAAGGTGAAGACGAAGTCCCCCGGTCCTATCGTGGCCCTTGCCCTTGCCCTTGCCCTTGCCCTTGCCCTTGCCCTTGCCCTTGCCCTTGCCCTTGCCCTTGCCCTTGGCGGCGGCGGCGGCGGCGGCCTGCGCGGGTACGCCCATGTTGGTGTGTTATAGGCCTTTGAAGAGGCGGGCATCAATGTCGAGGTTGTTGCCGGCACGTCTGCCGGTGCGGTCTTCGGCGCGGCCTATTCGAGCGGCCGGAGCCCGGCAGAGATCCGGCATCTGACTGAGAACCTCGATAACTCGAGTCTCACGGATTGGCGCATCAGCAAGGCATCTTTCATGCGGGTCGATGCCTTGACGCAGTGGGTATCCACGATGGCACGCAACACCCCCATCGAGTTGATGCAGCGGCGCTTCGGCGCGGTGGCTGCCGTCCTCGACACGGGCGAGCCTGTTCTCATCGACAAGGGCGATGCAGGGATGGCGGTGCGTGCCTCTGCGGCCGTGCCCGGAGCCATGCAGCCAGTTGAATCCGTGCGCGGGCTGCTGGTCGATGGCGGGATCGCCAGCCTCGTCCCCGTGCGATTCGCGCGCGCCATGGGCGCTGACGTGGTCATCGGCGTGGACATCTACTGCAAGAGCCCGCGCCAGACCGGTGGGTCTTTCTTGACCACTTTTTTCCAGATCGCCCGGACACAAACGTGTCTGGTGAGCCGTGCGGAGATCGCGGAGGCAGATGTGATCATCGCACCCAGCGTCAGCGTCACCGACATGAAGAGCGCAGCTCAACGCGATGCATCAATCCGGGCCGGTTACGACGCTGCAGTGCTTTCCATGCCTGCGGTCCTCGATCTGATCAACCGCTGGAGCTCTGAGCATTCCAAGGTGGTGCTAGCGCCTTAACCCTCCGACTCGCAATCCTAGCCTGTAGCTTTCGAGGACCGTTTGGCGTTCGATGCTTACTGCTGCCTGCGGGAACCGGACGATCCCGTGCGCCATGCGCATCTCGGCACCACACAAAAGGCGCTGATCGGCTCGTCGATACCTCGCTAATCGGGGATGACCCGCTGCTGGCAAAAAGAACTGCCCTGCGCGGGGCGCTCCTCGCGTCGCCGCCACGCTGGCCAGCGGCAGCGATCCCACGGCTCTGGCGCTTCAGGAGCGAATCAGGCTGCTTGGAAAATAACCGTCGTCAATACCTCCCAACATAACTGCAATTCGCCTCGCTCGTTGGCGCAAGCGCGTGACAATGCCATCTGCGTGTGAATGCTGCAGCGCGATAAAGAGTGTTCTATCGCAATCTGTAAAAAATGCTCTTTCGAGCACTCAGTTCAACGGTAAAACTGACGGTAAAGCGCCGCAGCTTTTCGTCGAAGTCCAGGTTTGATGCGGGTTTTCAGGCTTCCAAGATGATCGAGTGGGGCGGCAGGACACTGCAGCGTATCCGAGCGAATTCCGTAGTACCTGTTGCGCAATGTCGGCACCGCATCAAGCCTGACTACCCGATCGTCGCAGGCCTCCGGCCGTTCTATCGACGTCACTTGCCCCTCCACGAGCACCAGAGATGGGCTGAGGAGACTTTGAGGGGTGCTCCGAGTTTGCGCTCCGTAACGCGGTGGCGAAGCATTTGCGCAGGCGCAGATCGTTGCCAATACGGCAGGATGCTATGTCGGGTCAGCGACCCTGCGCAGCCGTAGGCTAACCTGAACCAGACCATCTGGCGCTGACACACCGCTTGGCACCGACCGATACGCACGGATTTTGTGCGCCAAGACGACGGCGCACCTTCTGCCCGCGACAGTGGCTGCTTCGCAGTCCCGACCCTGCAGGAGAGGCATGCATCGTCAGATTGAAGATTCGCGCTGCTTTACGAGGTGGTCCAGGGAGAGTCGCCCCGGGCCCAGGGCCATGACAGCGAGCGCCAAGGCGGCCCAATACAGATGGAAGTTGGACCAGCCCTCCGGAAACACGAGTTGGATAATTCCTGTCATGAGCAAAAGCCCAAGCGCCGAGAAGCGCGTTGCCATGCCGGCGATCAGCAGAACCGGAAGGACGATCTCGGCGAGCCCGACCAAGCAAGCGAGCTGACCAGGCCATGGAAGGCTGTACGTTCCGCCGAATAGATGGAGCCGGAACTGTTCCTCGAACAGGAATGTGGTGGCCCGCGACAGAGACAAGAAGCCATTCCAACGGGTCATCCCGGAACGCAGGAAGGGCAGTGCCAACGCGATGCGAGCCGCCGGCGGCGCGGCGATGACCCCGGCTGTTCGGACCCACTCCAACGCAGTGGCAACGAAGGTTTTGAATGTCACCATGACTGGGTGCTCCGGCTTGGTTGAAGATCGGGCGTGATGAGCGCGCCCATTTCGACGAGCCCCGCGAGATTGATGGCTAAATCGAATCGGTCGTCGGCCGTCACCGCCTGCTCCATCGCATCGAGCACACAGAGGCCTCTGCCCAGCGCCTGGATGAACACGGCGCCGCTGAGCGGCAGCGATCGAAGTACGACATCCGCGCCGGGCCGGGCGACGAGCACGTCCTGGCCGCCAGCGTCCAGGTCGACCCAGGCCGGCTCACCGTCTGCGATGTTGGTCTTCCAGAGCGTGAGCACCGGGAACGGCGAGCAGACGATGCGCAGCGACGGGTTCAGTTCGACGCGGAGATTCATCAGATCTTGTGCACTGAATGCGGCGAGCACCTCTGCGGAAAGGGGCTGCGTCTCGGCCGCGTGATAGGCCTCGAGCCACGCCCGTTCAAGCCGGGCCACATCGGGCAGATAGGGAAGGCTCGTGACTGCAGGTTTGAATGCGTCGACAAAGTCGGGGAACCCGCCGCCGTAATCGAGCATGACGGGGGAGGTTGGCGGATGGTTCGCCACGTAGGTGCGTGCCATGGCGGCGAAGAACTCGTCGCCGACGATGCGCACCACCGCCGGGAAGGCGGCTTCGAGCGTGCCCGTCAATCCTGCGATGACGTTGTTGCGATAGACGTTGAAGCGCCGCACGCTTGATTTGCCATCCGGGCCGACGAGGCCTTCCGGAACCGCAAGCGCCGGGTCAAGCAGCGCGTCACAGAATGCCGCCTGACGCCGGAAGAAACTCTCCGGGCGAACAAGGACGCCGCCGCCGGAGGGGGCGGTCGCGGAGGGCCGACACGGTGCGCGGTGGAGGCGCGGCGGCCTCCGTCGCCCGGTGGCTTCTTCCAGCATGATCTTTTCCGCCTGCGTTGCCTCGGCCATGAGCACGGGCCAGGCTGGAACGTTGGCATCCCACTCGATCAGGGTCGGAACGGGGCCGGTGCGGCGAATGGCGTGGCGATAGAGGTTCCAGACGTTCGGGCCGACTTCACGGTCGTGCGTGTCTATCAGCAAGGCGCGATCGAATTCGTCTGCCTCCTGCAAGTGTCCGGCGAGGTGGATCTGCCGAACATGGTCGAGCGGGTAGGCTTCCAGGTAGGCAATGGGGTCGCCACCCTGGTTGGCCGAGGCGACGATGACGTTGTTGACATCGAGCAAGAGCGCACAGCCGCTGCGCTTGACTACTGCGGCGATGAAGTCGGTCTCCGACAGGGTGCTTTCGGCGAAGGCCAGATAGGTGGACGGGTTCTCAAGCAACAGCTGGCGGCCCAAGGTTTCCTGCACCTCGTCGATGTGGCTCACCACGCGGGCGAGTGCCTCCTTCGTGTACGGCACTGGCAGGAGATCGTTCAGAAAGCCCGCGTCGTGGGTCGACCACGCGAGGTGCTCGGAAACGAAGGCGGGCTGGTACCTGTCCACCACACCCTTCAGCCGCAGAATATGGTCACGGGCCAATGGCCTGTCAGTGCCGATTGACAACCCGACGCCGTGGATCGACAGCGGGTAGCGTTCACGGATCGCAGTCAGATAGCGATGCGGCGGGCCGCCTGCGCCCATGTAGTTCTCGGCATGCACCTCGAAGAAGCCCATATCGGGCAACGTGTCGAGGATCGCTCGGTAGTGTTCCGGCTTCAAGCCGACGCCTGCGCGTGCGAATTGCGCATTGCAGGGGAAGAAGGTCGACACATCGTTCACGTTCGGGCTCCGATCATCGGGGGACGACTCCACAAGTGAAGTCGTCCCGACGGATGAGTCAACTCAAGCGGACTTGGGTGCGAGGCTGCCCGGACCGTTCGGCGTGGAGATAGTCGTGCAGCTGCCCTTGGGGACGAGCTTGAACGCGTTGCCTTGCCAGTCGGTCGTACTGGTGCCGGCGCAGGTCGTTCCAGGGCCCGCGAAGCAATCGTTGTGACCCTTGACGGCCGTCCCGAAACAGGGCTCGAGCTTACCGGACTTGACGATGACGGTGTTCTCGGCCTGGGTCTTCTTCTGCTGCGCGGTGAACTCCTGGGCGTTGGCTGCGGTGGCGGAGATCAGGCCGAGGGCCGCGACGAACGCGCCGATGGCCAGGGGGGACGATTTGTTGATGGACATGACTTTTCTTCCAGACAGTGGTTAGAGAGACAACCCGTTGCGGGGAGCCTCTCCAGAGGACGAACTCGCGGGGTCCGCGAGACTGGTGCTGCGACGTTGCGCCTCGAGAGCGAGGACAGCAACGAGCAGCACCGCAATGGTCCGGGATCGAGCCCGAACAGGCCAGATGGCGAGTTCGACAGACTTCGGTGGCGATCGTGACAAGCGCACTTGGTGCGATCAGGGGCTACGTCGTCGTCCGTGAGTGATCGAGACAGATTTGCCGCCCTCATTTGTCAGCATCGGCGTCTATCCCGTCGGCCGCCTCTTCATCATGATTCGAACACCCTAACTACCTCGTGAAAACAACCATGAAGCGATACCTCATCGAACGAGACATTCCCGGCGTTGGCAGCCTGGATGCCGAACAACTCCAATCGACTGCGAAAGCCGGGAATGAGGCCATCACCGAACTGGCCGGAAAGGTGCAATGGGAGCAGTCGTTCGTCGTCGCGGACAAGACGTTCTGCGTCTTCCGCGCCGACGGCGAAGACTCGTTGAAGGCGCATGCGAAGCTGAGCGGCTTTCCGATCACCAAGATCACGGAAGTCAGCGCCATCATCGATCCGATGAGCGCGCCCTGAGCGGCTCCTGGTCTGCTCAGCCGCCCATCAGCGCACCACGTTCAAAGCTCATCTTTCCGAACCGCTCGCGGTATTCGGTGGGCGTCAGATCGGTGTGGCGTTTGAAGATACGCCTGAAGAAGGCCAGATCGGAATAGCCGACAGTGGATGAGACGGTGACAACGGGGATGCTGCCGTTCTCGAGCAGTTCCTTGGCCGCCGCCACTCTCAGAGACTGCAGGTAGGCGCCCGGAGCATGGCCCGTCGCTGCCTTGAAACGTCTGATGAAGCTGCGCGGCCCCATGCCGAGTCGCTCGGCCATGAAGTCGATGGAGATGTCGCGCGCCATGTGGGCTTGCAGGTACTCCTCCGTCTCTCGGATCTTGGCGTCCGAGTGTGGCAGCGACAGCGGCAGGACGGCGTACCCTGCCTGGCTGCTTCGGGGCATGCTCAGCAGCAGGGACTTCGCGCATTTCAGAGCGATCTCGTGACCGCAGAGCTTCTCGACGAGGAACAGGCTCAGGTCGATCGAGGCGTACACGCCGCCACTGCAGTAGAGTTGGCCGTCCTCCGTGATGAACTGGTCCGGCTGCCAAAGGACGGCAGGGTACTTTTCCTTGAGGATGTCTGCCACGGCCCAGTGCGTGGTGGCCTGTCGCCCATCGAGCAGGCCGCTCTCCGCGAGGATGGCCACGCCGGTGCAGATGCCGGCGATGTAGGCACCTTTCTGATGCCACTTGCGCAGCCAGGGAAGCAGTGTCGTCGTCTTGGCGATCCGATCCTGAACATCGAGACCCGAGGCGGGCAGGATGATGATGTCGATGTCGACGATCTCCTCGATCGCGCACGTCGGAACGATGCCCACGTCACAGAGCGTCAAGACGCTGCTTCCATCGACGGAGGCCACGCGCACCTGGAATCGCGGCTTGGCGTTCTCGCCGTGGAACAGGTTCCACAGTCTGCCTGCCGAGTGAAAGATCTCGATGGGCGCAATCGATGTGGATGCGAAGCTGGCCTCGGTCAGAACGACCGTGACGTTGATCACCGAGCCGAACTGCTTGATCTCGGGCGCTTCTCGGCTGGGCTTGGGAGGCAGGGCGGTCATCATGGGCTTGCGAAGTTTGGTCGAGGAAAGCGTTCGTGGACTCCGCCGGAGTCGTGTATGGCGGGCTTGTCTGGCGGCGGAGCGGGGCGTTGCACCTGCAGTGGATCTCCGGGGCTTGCAATGCGGCGCGGGCCGAATTCCACAATGATCGTCGAGTGCTCCTGCCCTGCGACATGTCGATATTGTCATTGTTGCCGGGCGATAGTGACATTCGGGAGGGGCGGGCAAGCCGCGAGCGTGCACGGCGCTTTCTTGCCTCATCGCGAGGTCGCACCACATGGCCTCGATGCGGGTGAACGCCGCCAATCTTCAGGCCCGTTCGCTCTGTGCGTCGACAATGCACCCAGCATCAGCATCAGCATCAGCATCAGCATCAGCATCAGCATCAGCATCAGC
>NZ_JAOOPY010000004.1:186347-344188 GCF_025486315.1 Variovorax sp. N23
TCAGCATCAGCATCAGCATCAGCATCAGCATCAGCATCAGCATCAGCATCAGCATCAGCATCAGCATCAGCATCAGCATCAGCGTCAGCAGGACGGTTATACGGCATGCATTGGCTAAAAAGTGAAGCAAGGACATACCGATGATCCACCGTATGCGACTCTCAGGGGACTCCATGCGCAGGACAAAGGCGACCCTGATCTATCGGAGGACGAAGAACCTGCGCGCGGTGCAATTGCTGCTCGGGCACTCCAAGCTGGAATCGACGGTGCAACCTCGGCTTTGAAGTCGATGACGCCCCCGAGATCTCCGAGCAAACAGAAATCTGAGCAGCCGCAGTGGCCACCTCCGCAATCACGCCGAGGCGGCAGTGTCTCCGCCGCCCAACGCCAGCTCGGTGGGGTCCGGCGGAGCCGACGCTGTCGGCCAAGAGGGTCAGTCGCGAGCGTCGGGTTCGCGCCAGCCAACATGTTCCGGCTGCGACAGCCTTTCACCCTTGACGCCAACCGGCTGAGTTCGAAGACCGAACTTGGTTTGGTTCATGGCCAGGACATTGCCGCTTAGCGTACGTAGGGCGCCAAATCGGAACTGAGCCGCACGCCAGTGCTGCTGTGTGGTGGGCAGGTCAGGCTCGGGGTCGCGGCTGCACTATCGCGCCATCTCCCATTGAAGTCCTTCCAGAACTGCCGAAATCACAGGCCGTGGGGTTTACCACTATAAGGTTATAACGTAATGACCTTATAGTTTTGATACCGGGTGATGAGGCATCGCCCCTCAACCTCTTCGAGCGTTTCCCATGAACCAATCCGTGCTGTTGACAAGCGGTGCCGCGGCCACACCGCCGGCGCCTGGACTAACACAACTTGGCTCTGCCGCGTCACGCCGCTCGATCGCAGGCAGCTTCTTCGGCATGGTGCTGGAGAGCTATGACTTCTTGCTCTACGCCAGTGTCGCAACCGTCATCCTGGCGCCGCTTTTCTTCCCGGCTTCTGATCCGTTCTTGGGGACTATGCTGGGCGCTGCCACGCTGGCCGTGGGTTTCATTGCTCGTCCGGTGGGCGGCATGGTCTTCGGTCACTACGGAGACAAGATTGGCCGCAAGCCGCTCATGCTGATGTCGCTCATGATGATCGGCGTCTCCACCTTCTGCATCGGCCTGCTACCGACATACGCGCAAATTGGTGTCGCCGCGCCGATCGTCTTGGTCATCTTGCGCCTTATCCAGGGAATCGCCTACGGCGGAGAATGGGGCGGCGCAGTGCTGATGTCGGTGGAGCATGCACCGTTGCACCGCCGCGGCCTGATCGGATCGTTGCCCCAGGCGGCGGTCCCGCTGGGCCTGCTGCTCGCCACCGGCATGCTGAAACTCGCTGCCGCCATAACCGGCCCAGAGTACATGACGTGGGGCTGGAGACTGCCTTTCATATTCGCCGTGGTGGTGCTCGCCTTGGGCTTGTGGGTACGAACTCAAACGATCGAGACGCCAGAGTTCAAGGCTGCCGTCGCCAAGGGGGGGCGAACACGCGCGCCGTTGCTGGTAGCCATCCGCACTTATCCGCGCGAGGTGGCTTGCTCGGCCGCCGTGTTCGCGGTGAGCCAGTGCATCTACTACCTTGTGATCGTGTTTGCCGTGCAGTATTGCGTGGGCACGCTCAGGATGGCTCTGTCCGACATGATGACGACTGTGGCCATCGCCTCGTTCGTACAGATCTTCGCGCTGGTGGCCTTCGGCGCCCTTTCGGACAAGCTGGGCCGTGTGCCCGTGATGCTGTTCGGTGCAGTGGGCCTCGGACTGATTCTGAGCCAGTTCTTCGGACTACTGCAGACGAAGGACATGACGCTGATTACCCTCGCCGTGACAGCAGCTCTGGCACTCAACTCCGCGTTCTACGGCCCGACAGCAGCGCTTCTTGTGGAGTCATTCGGTCCCGAAGTTCGGTTCTCGGGGATTTCGTTGGGTGCCAACCTTGGGGCGCTGCTCGGCGGCGCATTCACGCCCATGATCGCGTTGGGTTTGCTCAAGACTTTCAACAATGAAACCTGGCCCATCGTGAGCTACGGCGTGATGGTGATCGGCATCGGCACCGTCGGCCTCGTTCTGCTGCGGCGCACCATCGCCGCTCGCCACCACGCCACGACCTGAGTGGCACACCATCAAACCTGGAGCATCACACCATGAATACCCCACAAGCGCAGGCCACGCGCCCCGTTCACCCTCTGCTGAATGACCAGAAACTCAAGCTGGGCGTATTCGGCATGAACTGCAGCAATGGCTTGCTCATCAGCGAAGCGCAGACAACGTTCGAGATGACCTGGCAGCAGGCCCTTCAGATTGTCACCAAAGCCGACCAGATGGGTTTCGAGATCGCGCTGCCCTTGGGCCGCTGGCGCGGATTTGGCGGCAAGACCAACTTCAATGGGACGTCGTTTGAGACCTATACCTTTGCCGCGGCGTTGGCCGCGGCAACGAAAAACATCGGGGTATTCGCCACGTCGCATGTATCGACGGTACATCCAGTGGTCGCGGCCAAGCAGGCCGCCACCATCGACCACGTCTCCGACGGCCGCTTCGGCATCAACCTCGTCATGGGATGGTTCCGTCCTGAGATGGAGATGTTCGGCGGCTCAATGCGGGAGCACGACATGCGCTACGCATACGGCGACGAGTGGCTGGACATCGTGCAGCGCATCTGGAGCACTGAAGGCGCGTTCAACTATGACGGCCAGTTCTTCCAGCTCAAAGGCGTGCAAGGCGATCCTAAGCCTCTGCAGGAGCGCCCTGTGTTGATCAACGCAGGCACATCGGGCGCGGGCATGGACTTTGCGGCCAAGAACGTTGACTTCTCCTTTGCCAGCGTCGACAAGGTGGAGAACATCAAGAAGTTCATGGCGGTAAAGGACATCGCCGCCACGAAGTACCAGCGCCGGATCGGCGTGTGCGCGTCTGCACTGGTGATCGCCCGCGATTCGGAAGATGAGGCGTGCGCCGTCTACCAATCCATCCTGGAGCACGGTGACTGGGAGGCCGCCAAGAACATGATGGCTGTGCTCGGAATCGAGAGCCAGTCGTTCAATGAACGTCTCGCCAAATCGCAGGAGAAATTCGTCGCTGGCTACGGTACCAACGCTCTTGTCGGAACGCCGGGGCAAATTGTGGAGCAGTTGCAGGTGTACTCGAACGAAGGCCTTGAGGGTGTGGTGCTGTACTTCCTGGACTATGTGAAGGAGCTTGACTACTTCGATCGCAAAGTCATGCCGCTGCTGCGTGAAGCGGGCCTGCGTCATTGAGTCACCTGGAGAAAGCAATGACAGCGCAATCCCAAGCAAAGCCCCGCCTCGCGGGCAAGACCGCGGTCGTGAGTGGTGCGACCGGCGGCATCGGCATGGAGATCGTCCGAGCCCTCTCGCGCGAAGGCGCGAAGATTTTTGCCGCCGACTTGGCCGAGCCGGATTCCGAGGCGGTGAAGAAGCTTGTGGCGATCGGCTCCGACGTGACGTACCGCAAGGTCGACATCGCGTCGGAAGAGGATGTCAACGGCTTCTACAACGAACTGTCGCGTGACTCTGTGGCGCTAGAGATCCTCGTCAACAACGCAGGCATCATCCTGGGCAAGCCGCTGAGCGAAACGACGGTCGCCGAATGGGACCGGCTTGCGGCGGTCAACGGACGCGGCACCTTCCTGATGATCCGTGGTGCCTTGCCCTTGATCGACAAGCGCGCAGGCTCCGTCGTCAACGTCTCGTCCGGTGCCGCCCTCAGGCCGCTGAAGAACCTTGGTGCCTACAGCGCGTCGAAGGCTGCGGTCAATGCGCTCACCAAGGCTGCAGCGCAAGAGTTTGCGCCCATTCGATTCAACGTGATCTGCCCAGGCCCCGTCGACACGCCCATGCCGCGCAAGTTCGTGGAGCGACTCGACGCCGCGGCACAGGCGAAGGTGTTCGACGACCTTGCTTCGGTGCGTGCGCTGCAGCGTCTTGCGCAACCTGAGGAAATTGCGGCGGTGGTGCTTTTTCTTGCCAGCGACGAGGCTTCCTACATGACTGGCATGGAACTCAATGTCGATGGCGGCAAACCCTGACCCTCGATTGATCTCCTCTTCCTGAACATTCAAATCCCGGAACTCCCATGAAAACTGCATTCATCGGCCTCGACTACATCGTCGACATCATGCACCCCACCGGCAAGATCGCACGCTCGGCCCAACACGCGGCCGACCGCCATGTGATACAGCACGCCAACACCCTGCTTGAGCATGCAAAAGCCAAAGATTGGTTGAGCGTGCTTGTCAAGGTCGGGTTCAAGCCCGGCTACCACGAAGCGCCAGCTTTCTCGCCGATGTTCGGCAAGGCCAAGCAATTTGGCGCGCTCGCGCTGGGCGGACCTGGCACCGAGTTCCATCCGGACTTGAAGGCAAGCCTGGCCGACATGGTAGTCGAGAAGCCCCGCATCAATGCTTTCTACGGCACGGCACTCGAACCTGCTCTGCGGGCGCAGGAGGTCAAGCAACTGGTGGTGGCAGGGGTGAGCACCGCCTGGGCCGTGCAAAGCCTGGTGCGCGATGCGCACGACCGGGACTACCGGGTTGTGGTGGTGGAAGACGCCTGCGCCGCCGTGAGCCAGGCGGAGCATGACGCGTCCATCGCGTTGCTGCGCGGCATCGCGCGCGTCATTTCGATCTCGGAACTTTCCAGCATCGAGTAAGCCCGCTGACGCCACCGCGCATGCTCGCGGTGACGAGGTCGAGAACCGTGCCCAGTGGGCAGGGACGGGCAGCGCTTTGCCTCACGAACATCAAAAAGGATCGAAATGACAACTGGCTCCACCCTCAAGCAGCGCCTGCAACGCGGCCCGGCTGTGCTGGCGCCCGGCGTGTACGACGCCCTCACGGCTCTACTGGCTGAGCAGGCCGGGCATGAAGCGCTTTATCTCTCCGGCGGGGGAGTGGCTTACACGCAGCTCGGACGCTCCGACGTTGGGCTGACGACGGCCAAGGAAGCCGTGGACATCTGCGCCCGCATCACAGACCGTATCCGCACGCCGCTGATCGTCGATGGCGACACCGGCTTCGGCAATGCCTTGAACACCCAACGCACGGTACGCGACTTCGAACGAGCGGGCGCGGCGATGATCCAGTTGGAGGACCAAACATTTCCAAAGCGCTGCGGGCACTTGGACAACAAGTCGCTGATCCCGACATCGGAGATGTGCGGAAAGCTGCGGGCAGCGCTAGATGCGCGCCAATCCGGCATGCTGGTGATGGCTCGCACGGATGCTGTGGCGGTGGAAGGCTTGCAAGCGGCCATAGATCGAGCCGAAGCCTACCTGGAGACGGGCGTTGATGCCCTTTTCATCGAAGCGCCGACAACACCAGCGGACATGGACAAGGTGTGCGAGATCTTCGCATCCCGCGTACCGATGCTGGCCAACATGGTGGAAGGCGGCAAGACGCCGATCCAGAGCGTGTCCGAACTGGGAGGACGCGGCTACCGCATCGTCATCTTCCCAGGTGGCACGGTGCGCTTCGCCGCCACCCAACTGCAGGACTACTTCACCAGCCTTCTGCAGCACGGCACAACGTTGCCGAAGCAACCGCAGATGATCGATTTCAACGCCTTTAACGCGTTGATCGGTACGCCCGAACTGCTGGCACTGGCACGCAGCTATGAGTGAGCATACCGCTCGGCCGCGCAGCCTCTTCGAGAAGCTGTGGGACTCGCATGTGATTGCCACGCGCGAGGATGGCGCCAGCCTCGTGTGGGTGGACAGGCACTATCTGCAGGAAGGCTCATTCCACGCCTTCAACAAGGTGCGCGCCAAGGGTTCAACGGTGGCGAGGCCGGACCTCACCGTCGGCATCGCCGACCACTACGTGCCAACGCGCGGACGCTCCGTTCCGATCAATCGTCTCGACCCCCAGGGCGAATTCACACGGATCATGGAACAGTTCGCCGCGAATGCAGGGGCATACGGCATCCGCCACTATGGAATGAACCATCCTTGGCAGGGCATCTGCCACGTTGTCGGCCCCGAGCTTGGCTTGACGCTTCCGGGCACGCTTGTCGTGGAAGGCGACAGCCACACTTCAACGCATGGCGCACTGGGCGCCTGGGCTTTCGGCGTAGGTGCCTCAGAAGTGGCCCATGTGCTCATGACGCAGACGCTCTGGCAAAAGCCGCCCAAGCGCTTGCGCGTGACGGTCGACGGCGAACTGGCCCATGGCGTTACGGCCAAGGATCTGGTGCTGACCATCGTCGCGCATCTGGGCGCGGATGGCGCTGCCGGACATGTCATCGAGTACGCAGGCTCGGCCGTGCGTGCGCTCAGCATGGAGGGCCGCATGACCCTGTGCAACATGTCCATCGAATGCGGCGCCCGCTGCGGCTTGGTGGCGCCAGATGCCACCACCCTGGACTACGTCCGCGGGCGCCCATTCGCCCCGCAGGGCATGGCGTTCGACCGCGCCGTCGAGACCTGGCTGGAGTTGGCAAGCGATACAGACGCCTCATTCGATCGAGAACTGCGCCTTTGCGCCTCCGACATCGTGCCCACTGTGACTTGGGGAACAACGCCGGAGGATGCCTTGCCGGTCACTTCCACAGTGCCAAACCCGGCATCCATGGCGGACAGCAGCAAGGCGAAGCACGTCCGCGACGCTCTCGACTACATGGGCTTGCATCCGGGCATGCACATCCGCGATATCGCGATCGACCGCGTGTTCATCGGCTCATGTACCAACTCCCGCATCGAGGATCTGCGCGCCGCCGCTGCGGTGCTCGCGGGCCGCCGTGCACGCGTGCCGGGCCTGGTCTCGCCCGGCTCCACGCTGGTGAAGGCACAAGCCGAACGGGAAGGTCTAGACCGCGTCTTCTTGGCGGCCGGCCTGGAGTGGGCCGGCTCGGGTTGTTCGATGTGTGTGGCGATGAATGGAGATGCTTTGGCCGAAGGCGAGCGCTGTGCGTCCACCACCAACCGCAACTTCAAGGGTCGCCAGGGGCGCGGCTCTCGCACGCACCTGATGTCTCCGGCGATGGTGGCAGCCGCGGCGGTCGCCGGACACCTCGTCGATGTGCGCGAACTGAACCTGGAGGCTGCGCAGTGACGCCGATCGTTCGCCTGCAGGCGATTGCCTGCGCCTTGCCGCAGATCAACATCGATACCGATCAGGTGTTTCCCGCCCGGTTCATGAAGGAGGCACGTACGCCACCATCAGGTTACGCACCCTATCTGTTCCACGACCTGCGGCGCGGGTCGGATGGAGAGTTGCGAGGGGACTTCCCGCTGAACGCTCCGACCAACCAAGGAGCCGGCATCATTGCCGCACGCCGCAACTTCGGCAGTGGCTCGTCACGAGAAGCGGCTGTCTACGCGCTCGTCGATGCCGGCGTGTGCTGCGTGCTCGCCCCCTCGCACGGCGACATCTTCGCAGCCAACGCGGTCAACAACGGCTTGCTGCCTGCGCGCGTCGACGAGCACGACATGGAGGTCCTGCTCTCTTTGCTGGCGCCGGGTGGCGTCCGGATGAGCCTGGACCTGCAAGCCTGCAGCCTGACGGTTGAGGAACGGTCGTTCGGCTTCACCGTCGATCCGGTCTGGCGCACCCGGCTCCTCAACGGCTGGGACGAGATCGACATGACGCGCCGCTATGCCGAGGACATCGCAGCCTGGTGCCGGCACGACCGAGAACTCCGCCCCTGGGCACAACTGCCTTCCGAACCCACGGCGGCATGACCGCCGATAACACAAGGAGTCCGCCATGACTGCAACCATAGCCCAGGCTCTCGCGGCCATCGCGAGGGGCGAGATGGTCGTCGTCGTTGACAGCGAGGACCGTGAAAACGAGGGCGACCTGATTCTCGCCGCAGAGTACGCCACACCTGAGCGCTTGGCGTTCATGGTGCGGCACAGCAGCGGCGTGATCTGCATCGGCTTGCCTGGCGAGCGCCTGGACGCACTGTCGCTGCCGCAGATGGTGGCGCAGAACGCCGACGCCATGGGCACCGCCTACACAGTGACCGTGGATTACAAGCATGGCACCAGCACAGGAATCTCAGCGGCCGACCGCGCCGCCACGCTGCGCGCGCTGGTCGATCCGATGGCTGGGCCTTCAGACTTCAATCGCCCCGGCCATGTGTTCCCCCTGCGTGCGCGGGAAGGGGGCGTACTCGTACGGCCGGGCCACACCGAGGCTTCCGTAGACCTCACGCGGCTGGCGGGTCTGCGCCCAGGTGGCGTGCTGGTGGAGATCGCTAACGAGGACGGCAGCATGGCCCGGCGACCGCAATTGGAGGACTTCGCACTCGAACACGGCTTGCTGATGGTCACAATCGCCGACCTCATCGCTTGGCGCAAGCGCCACGAGGTCATCGTCGAGCGCGCTTCCAGTTGCCGTCTGCCGACCAAGTACGGCGTCTTTGAGCTCCACGGTTACCGCGAGTTGTTCAACGGCCAGGAGCATTTGGCCCTGGTGATGGGCCAGCCGGGCGAATTGGCGTCGCCGCTGGTGCGTGTGCATTCGGAATGCCTGACTGGAGAGGTGTTCGGCTCGCTGCGTTGCGATTGCGCGCCCCAACTGGCTCAGGCGATGAACCTGGTTGCGGCAGAGGGCTGCGGCGCCATCGTCTACCTGCGTGGCCATGAGGTGCGAGGAATCGGCCTGCTGCACAAGCTGCGTGCGTACGCGCTGCAGGATGGCGGCGCTGACACGGTGCAAGCCAACCTTGCGCTCGGCTTCTCCGCAGACCAGCGCGACTATGCAGTTGGTGCGCAGATCCTGCGGCAGATCGGCGTATCTCGGATGCGCCTCATGACGAACAACCCCCGCAAGTACGAGGGCCTCGCGGACTTCGGCTTGGACATCGCCGAGCGCGTTCCGTTGGTGATTGCCCCTGATCGCGAGAACTCTGTCTATCTCGCGTCCAAGCAGCGGCTGTTCGGCCACCTGCTGGGCATGGATGGCTGAGCCCGTGGTCCATGTATCTCACCGACTAGGAGACCCTATGCCAATTCTCGATTCGTTTGACAAGCGCCAGTTGCGCAATGTGTTCGGCACGTTCACGACCGGCGTGACCATCGTCACGACGCGCACAGCCGATGGCAAGGCACACGGTGTCACGGCCAACTCGTTCAGCTCGGTTTCGCTGGACCCTCCGCTGGTGCTCTGGTGTCAGGCGCTCACATCCCGCAGCCATGCAGCGTTCAATGGTGTCGATCACTTCGTCGTGAACATCCTGGCCGACGATCAGATCCACGTCTCCAACCAGTTTGCAAAGTCGCACGATGAGAAGTTCGTGGGCATCGAACATCAGGACGGTCTTGGGGGCGCGCCCGTGATCAGTGGCTCAGCTGCGCACCTGGAGTGCGTCAAGGTGGCGTCCTATCCTGCAGGCGATCACGTGGTCTTTGTCGGGCGCGTCGAGCGGGTGGGGCACTCCAGCCGCCGACCTTTGGCCTTCGGCGGAGGCCGCTACATGAGCACCTACGCGCACGACCTCGGGCCCGTATCCACGCAGATCGGCTGGGACAAGCCGGCACGTGCGCAGGACGTGAAGCGCGTGGCGGCCGAGATGCCGGCCATCTGCGAGGCCGTCGGGCAACATACCCTGTGCCTGTCTGTGTGGGGTAACCATGGCCCCACGGTCGTGAGCTGGGAGCCATCTGAGCACCCGATCAGCGACAACCTGCGCGTGGGCCTGGTCTATGGCGTGACGATCTCGGCGGCCGGGCGCGCATTCGCCGCCTTTCTGCCCAGCGACGTCACCCGCAGCTTTATCGAGGAGGACCTGCGCGTGTTTCGCCGCCCCGAGGAAGACGAGGCGGAGCAGCGCGCAGCCTTCGAAGCGGACGTTGCCGCAGCGCACGAACACGGCATCGCGCGCGTTGTCGACCCGGCGCTCGCCATGCGACTGCACAAGATCCCGACCAATGCCTTCGCAGCGCCGATCTTTGATGCGCGCGGCGTCATGGTCATGACGCTTGCGATCCTTTCCCAGGTCGACCGGCTCGCACCCGATTGGCACGGCGCGGCGCCGCAGGCACTGCTCCAGGCCTGCCGCGCGCTCTCGCGCCAGCTTGGCCATCAGGAATCCCAGCCCACTCCAGGAGACAGCAAGTGAAGACGTTCATCACCCGGTTGACAATCGTTCTCGCAGCGGCGTGCCCGCTGCTTGCAACGGCGCAGGCCTTTCCCTCCAAGCCCATCCGCATCGTCGTTCCATACGCACCGGGCGGCATCACCGACCAGCTTGCACGGGAAGTCGGCAACAAGCTGGGCGAGATCGTCCATCAGCCCGTGATCGTCGACAACCGTCCTGGCGGCCTGGCGCAACCCGCGGTGAGCGTGGTCAAGCAGGCACCTGCAGATGGGTACACGCTTTTCATGGGCGACCTGCCGGCGCTGGGGTTGAATCCCAGCCTGGCCAGTAAGCTTTCGTATGACCCTCGGAAGGACCTCCAGGGTGTGACGAAGTTGGTAGTCTCGCCCGGCTTTTTGGTGGTGCCGAACGACAGTCCGTACAAGACCTTCGTCGACCTGTTCAAGGCCGCGAGTTCCGGTAAGACGTTGACCTATGCGTCCCAAGGCGTGGGCACGGGCGGCCATCTGTTCGGTGCGCTCTTTTCGGCCAAGACGCAGTCCACGCACACGCACGTTCCCTACAAGGGTTCCGCGCCGGCGCTGCTGGATGTGGCGGGCGGAAAGGTGGACTTCATGTATGACACGGTCACATCTGCTGGACCGCTTGTGCTGGGAGGCAAGATGCGGGTGATTGGGGTCGGCGTGGACCAGCGACTGCCGCAATTTCCTTCAGCGCCCACGCTCAAGGAGTTGGGCCACGGAGACATCGCGCTCAACGTGTGGTGGGGTGTCACGGCCAAGGCGGGAACTCCGAGCGAAGTCCTGGTCGTTCTGGAGAAGGCAATCCGCACCGCCATGCACGATCCAGCAGTGGCTTCGAAGTTCACAAGCCAGGGAGTGATGGTCACCACGAGTGGTAGCCCGGCGGAGTTCTCTAACTACATCGCGGAAGAGATCGACCGCTGGGGCAAGGTGATCAGGGATTCGAAGATGAGCGTCGACTGACCTGCATGCGTGCACGGCGAGGTCGAGGAGGTGACAAGGTAACATCCTTGAGATGATTCTGTTCCATTTTGAGTTCCCATGCGCTCTGAACAAGCGGTGCCCAAACCGCCCGGGATGACCATTGCGCTGCAGCGGTCGCCCGGCACCGCCTTGCATCGCCAGCTATACATCGTGCTGCGCGACCAGATCGTGCGCGGCAGCTTCCACGTCGATGCCGCCATCCCGAAGGAAGCAGACCTGGAGCGGATGTTCGGCGTATCGCGCATCACGGTGCGGCGCGCAGTGGCGGACCTCGAATCACATGGATTGGTGCGCAAGGTGCCTGGCAAAGGCACGTTCGTGCTGGCGCGCAAGGATGGCGGCAGGCGTGAGGCCACTCTCCCGCTGCTTGAGGCTCTCAAGCGGCAAGCCAAGGACACGAAAGTTCAGGTGCTGCTCGTGGAAACCGTCCCAGCCCCGGGAGACATAGCACTGCTTCTGGAATTGGAGCCTAACGGGTTGGCTCATCACATCGTGCGCTTGCGCAGCGCAGGCAAGATGCCGTTGATGGTGACGGAAGCGTGGGTGCAGGCGAAGTGGGCGGCCGACATCACGCATGACAGCCTGCTGAAGAAGGCCTTGTTTGAGATCATCATCAGCAAAGGCGTGGAGTTTGGCAAGGTGGTGCAGGAGTTTTCCGCCATCGCGGCCGCCCCACAGCATGCAAGCCTGCTCAAGACGGACGTGGGAACTCCGCTGATCAAGGTCACTAGGCTGTTCTACGACATCGAGGACCGCCCGGCATACCACCTGACCACCGTGGTCACACCCGAGCGCACGCGACTGCTGATGGAGATTCCAGCCTCCGCGATCAATACGCTTTCTGCTGGGAGCTACCAGCACACCGTGCTGGTGTAAATCTTGGTCATCCGTACTGACCACAGCGATACAACCTCAAAGGATTTCGTTGTCGTCGTCAGAAGTGGCAAGCACTTCTTCGTGCTTCCAGCGACCGCCGACGCGCCAGGTCCGCAGTGCCTGGTTGTCTGGAAGAAAGCGGCCAGCTTGTCATTTCGGGTGCGCCCAGGGCCTATCACTGCGCGGGCAAAATGGGCCATGACGGCATGGCGTGCCCGAACCGCCTCTCGGGAACTTCAATGGACATTGCGAACACATCTCACCTGCGCAGAACTCCCGGTACAGCCTTGCACCGCCAGCTCTTCGTGGTGTTGCGCGATCATATCGCCCAGGGCGTTTACCCCTTGGGCAGCCTCATACCTGCCGAGGACGCGCTCTGCGCCCAGTTCGACGTTTCGCGCATCACAGTACGACGCGCTGTGGCGGACCTGGAACAACTTGGCCTTGTAGAGAAGCTCCCGGGCCGCGGTACCTTTGTGCGTGCAGCGCCACGCGCCACGCGCCACGCGCCGCACGCCAGCAGGCTAGCTTCGGCCTACTCGCTTCGCTGGGAAAGCAGGCGCGCGAGACCGAAGTGACGGTTCTGAAGGTACAGATTATGTCGGCGCCGGCCATGGTGGCGCAGCAGCTCCAACTCCCCGAAGGTGAAGCGGCGGTGCATGCCGTGCGTCTACGCTCGATCCGGTGCGTGCCGATGATGGTGACGGACGCTTGGGTGCCCCATTCAATCGGCCGTAATGTCACCGAGAACGCCTTGAGGAAGCAGGCCCTGTTCGAGATCTTGATGGCCGAGGGCGTAAAGTTCGGCCGCGTGATTCAGGAAACGACCGCCGTAGACGCAGACCTGTCATGGCTGGACTGCTGAAGGTGGAGATGGGTGCACCGCTGGTGCGCATCGTTCGGCTCATGCACAACCGGCGCAAGCAGCCAGTGCAGTACATCACGATCACCTTCACCGGTGAGCGCAGCCGTATCCTGATGGATTTGACCGCCGAGGCTGTCAACACGACCGGAGCCGGACAGATAGTGCATGACACGGACGACCATCTGGCCTGACTTTTACGGACTATAGCGTCCACATACTGCTCAGCTCGCTGCAGAACGGCTGCATCCGAGCGACGAAATCAGGCCAGCGAGTGGCTGCTGAGGACGCAGAGCGCTATTTCACCAACTGCGCGAGCAGCCGTTCGCGTGATCTAGCGAGGAGCTTTCGCCCGATTGACCGGTTACGGGGGTACAGCGGACCGACGCACATGGCGAGCGTGAATGTCGGGTTTCGCAAGCGACGGTCATTCCGCTGAAAACTCAAGGTCAGCAGCCAGTGGCGGACAGTCAGCGTAGTGATGAGGTTTCGACTCTCGACGCTGAGCAGTCCTTCGAGGTTGCAGCAAGGATTCCGAGGGGAGGCTCCTGTGGTCGGATCCACACGCGCAACTGCACGCGCTTTCGCGGTTGTTCGTCAACTTCTTTTATCGCGCGGATGCACCTGAATCGGCGCCAGTTTGCCGCTCCTCGCTCGTAAAATGCGACCCCTCCATGCGATACGAACTCACGGATCTTCGGCTCTTCCTAGAGATCGCCCAAGCGAAAAACCTGACGGCTGCGGCCGCGGCCTCATTTATCACCACTTCGGCGGCCAGCTACCGGCTCAAGAACCTGGAGCAGGCCCTTGGTACGCCGCTCTTTGACCGCAACTCGCGCGGCATGGAATTGACTCAAGCCGGCGAGGCGGTGCTCTCGCACGTTCGCGCGATCTTCGAAGACATCGAACGAATGCAAGGTGACGTGCGCCTGTTCATCTCTGGCATCAAAGGGCACGTCCGCATCGTCGCCAACAGCAGCTCCCTGAGCAGCTTTGTTACGCAAACTCTGGGGCGCTTCCTGGTCGCTCACCCTGGCATTGATGCGGACGTCGAGGAGCGCCAGAGCGAGACAATCCCGGCTGCGGTGCTCGCCCGTGAGGCGGACATCGGGATCTTCGCTGGCAGGACCGAAGTTCAGGGACTCGCCATTCACGCCTACGCCGTCGATCGACTGGTCATCGTAGCGCCGCCGGATCATGAGATCTCGACGCGCCAATCTGTACGCCTGAGTGACGCCCTAGACTTCGAATTCGTTTGCATGCATCGCTCCAGCAGCAACTATCTGTTCCTTCGCGACGCGGCCGCCAGGCAAGGCAGAACAGTAACCGCACGATTGCATGCACAGGGGTTCGAAGCAGTGCTCTCGCTCGTCGCAGCAGGCGTGGGGGTTGCCATGGTTCCTAGCAGTGTTCTTGAGAATCGCCAGGAGCCCCATCGGGTCGCACGACTGACCCTTGAAGAGCCTTGGGCGCGCCGAGAACTCAACCTGGCCGTCCGGGCTGATGCGCGCTTCCCGGACTTCATCACTGCGTGCGTGGACTTTCTGCTGGGTGATCCACTGGTCGCAGCGACACGACCGGTGGGCGACCGCGAACCATGATTGGGTAAACCCCAGCGGGACTAGACAAAATTCCCTGCTCAGCCGCGTCCAACTTTCACGAACGCTCACTGCAATACTGATCAATTGACCGTCCGATGCCCTGCGCCAAAAATTGGCCTTAGCTCTCGGAGAAAGAATGCTTGCAAATGCGCTTAGTGGGGTTCGGGTCGTGGACCTGTCGAGAATCCTGGCTGGTCCATGGTGCACTCAGAACCTGGCGGACCTCGGCGCTGACGTCTTGAAGATAGAGCGCCCGCGAGTGGGCGACGACACGCGCAGCTGGGGCCCGCCCTTCGTAGTCAGCGAAACCGGCGAGCAAGTCTCGGCCTACTTCCTGTCGTGCAATCGTGGAAAGCACTCAGTCACTCTCGACTTTGCCCGTTCCATAGAGCGGGAATGGCTGATTCAGCAGATACGGGACGCCGATGTATTGGTCGAAAACTACAAGGTCGGCGACCTCGCGCGCTACGGCCTGGATTTCGAAACCATGGCCAAGGTCAATCCACGGCTGATCTACCTGTCCGTGACTGGATTTGGGCAATCGGGCCCGTTTGCTCATAAACCAGGCTACGACTACATCTTCCAGGGGATGGGTGGACTCATGGGCTACACCGGCATACCGGACGGCGAAGAAGGTGCAGGACCGCTTCGCGCGGGCGTCGCCGTCGTTGACCTCATGACCGGGATGTATGCGACAAGCTCTGTGCTGGCGGCCATCATTCAGCGCGCCCGAACCGGCACGGGGCAGCACCTAGACATTGCGCTCTTTGACGTGTCGGTGGCCATGAACGCCAACCAGGGCGCCAATTACCTGGTTTCCGGACAAAGTCCAAAGCGCACCGGTAACGCTCACCCGAACCTAGCACCCTACGAGGTCGTCGAATGCGCGGACGGGTACGTCATCCTGGCCATCGGCAACGACAAGCAGTTCGCGTCCTTCTGTGCGCTCATGGGGATGCAGTGGCATCTGGATCCCAAGTTTGCCAGTAATGCGGGGCGGCTGACCAACATGCGTGAGCTTCGTCCGCTCCTTGGGGACGCCGTGAAGCGCTGGTGCACAACCCCCTTGGGTGAGGCACTGGATTCGCACGGCATCTCCTGGGGGAACATCCACACCATGGAGCAGGTTTTCCAGCATCCGCAGGTCATTCACCGCCAGATGCTGCAGACCGTCGAGCATCCGACGTTCGGGACTCTCAAGCTCGTGCGCAACCCCATGATCTGGCCAAACAAACAAATCACCGTTCAACCACCGCCTGCGCTGGGGCCATCAGCAGTGGAGAACGCCGCACCAGAACTGACCTGAGCTAACGCGAATCACCCCCGCACCCGAGCGGCCCGCTGCGGCTGGCGAGCATTCACAATCAACCTCAAATAACGGAGACAGCAATGAAATTCTCAAAAACCATCTTGTCCATGACGCTGTGCATGAGCGTCATCCCCATGGCGCAGGCGGCAGGCGCCTCATCCTATCCGGACCGCCCAGTCCGCCTGATCGTTCCCTACGCCGTGGGTGGTGCGACCGATGTGATCGGCCGCGTCATGGCACGCTACCTTGGCGACGCGCTGGGTCAGTCCATCGTCGTCGAAAACAAGCCCGGGGCCGGCGGCAGCACCGGTTCAAGCTTCGCAGCCACCCAGTCCGCAGACGGCTACACGCTGGTGATGATGGTAGAGAGCTCGCATGCCGTGAATCCGAACGTGTATGCCGCCAAAGCCTATGACCCGGTCAAGGACTTCACGCCCATCACTAACATCGCCAACGTTCCCGGCGTGATGGTGGTGAATGCATCTTCGAGCTACAAGAGCGTTCAGGATGTCATCGACGCCGCAAGGAAGGCTCCGACCAAGCTGAATTACGGGTCGTCGGGCAACGGCGGATACAGCCACCTGAGTGGCGCTTTGTTCGGAAGCACGACCAAGACCCAGATCACCCACGTCCCGTACAAAGGCCTGGGCCCGGCGCTGAATGACCTGATGTCTGGCCAGATCGACGTGGTCTTCGACAACATGCCCTCCTCTGGCGGCCTGATCGCAGGCGGCAAGCTGCGCGCGCTGGCTGTGTCAAGCCCACAGCGCCTAACACAGCTGCCCAACGTTCCAACCTACGAAGAGGTCGGTCTCAAGCCAATGAACAACATGTCCTGGTATGGCATCGGTGCGCCCGCAGGCCTCGATCCAGCCGTGCTTGCCAAGTTGAGCTCGGCAGCCAAGAAAGCCTTGGAAAGCCCGGGCTTGAAGAAGACGATTCAGGATCAAGGCGCGATCGTTGAGTACACGACGCCCCAGCAGTTCAAGGAGATCGTGGAACGCTCGAACAAGGCGTGGGCCCAACTCGTCCAAGACATTGCCTTCGAGAAGATGTGATGGCAGCGACCGAACAAACGAATGCAGCGGCTGCCTCCCCTGCGGCGGTCTCGTTTTCGACGCCGGCCACTGCGGTAATCACCATCACCGCTGGTGGCGTTCTCAACGTGCTGAGCACGCCGGTAATTCAGGGCCTCCTCCATACGCTGGAGAGCTTGGCGGGCAATGAAGACATCAATTGCGTGGTTCTGCGCGGCAGTGGCTCGCGCGCCTTTATTGCTGGCGCGGACATCAAGGAGATGGCAGGTCTCGATGCCGAGAGCGGCCGCGCCTTCATCAGCGGTCTGCGCGATCTTTGCAATGCCATCCGTCACTTCCCAGTTCCAGTCATCGTTCGCCTGGAGGGTCATACTCTGGGCGGCGGCCTGGAGGTGGCGATGGCGGGCGACCTTAGGATCGCCGCTGACAACGCCGTGGTCGGGATGCCGGAGGTCAAGGTTGGTATTCCATCAGTAATTCATGCTGCCATGATGCCTTCGCAGATCGGCACGACTCGGGCGTTTTGGATGCTGCTGACTGGTGAGAACATAAGCGCCATTCAGGCGCGGGACTGGGGCCTCATCAGCGAGTGCGTGCCGCAGGACCAGCTCGACTCGCGGATCGAGGAAGTCGCGCATGGGTTTTCGCAGATCGGGCGGTCGGTGCTGCGCCAACAAAAGCGCCTGCTTCGCCGCTGGGAGACCATGAGTCTTGATGCGGCGATCGAAAACAGTGTGGCAGAGTTCGGCGAAGCCTTCAACACGGGCGAGCCGCAGCACCACATGAACGCCTTTTTGACCAAGAAGGCTGTTGGCGCCGGCCGAAAACTGACCCATCTGTGATGGGTTGGGATTGCATGGAACTCAACCATCTGCTGCTCCCGCAGCGTTTCCTCGCTAGCACCTCTCAACTGAGGCTTACTCCGCCAATCGCCTCTGTAGAAACGCCACGGCGTCGTCCAGTCGTTCGCCCTCAAGTTCGCGGTGCGGCCCTGGGTAGGCAACCAGGCGTTTGTCCATAGATCCGATCGCGTCGAACAGGGCGAACGTCCCTTCGCGGTCGAAGGTCTGGTCGTCCCATTGCTGGGTGAACCAGACCGGACAGTAGATGCTCTTCGCGTAGCCGATCAAGTGCTCACTGGCAGGGAAGTTCATGCCCCAGAGCCCGATGGCGGCCGCCTTGATGCGCTTCTCGGTTCCGAGTAGCGGGATGCCATAGCCCGTCCCCATCGAGACGCCGATATATCCTATCGGGAGATCTTCGAGGCCGTGCAATGGCAGCAATGCGTCGAGCGTTGCGATCATCTCCCGTGCCATGCTCGTCCGGCCCACGCCGGCCTGCCAAGCTTCGCGAAAGCTGCGAACCGCCGTTCTCGGGTCGAGGCTGCCATCACTGCGCCTATCACCATGTACAGGGCCGTCAATTGCAAGCACGGCGAGTCCGAGTGGCAGACATGCTCCGGCGATCGCGAGAATCGCGGCCGAGAGCTTGTGTCCGCTCCCCCCGTGACATGCGAGGACGACCCCTTTGCACGCACAGTCGGGCAGCCAGTAGACGGCCGGGATCGACTGTCCGTTGCAGTCAACTGCCAGCGGCCGGGCCACGTTCAACAGGAGCTCGTTCATGGGCGGGCCTTTCACTTCATGCAGCGCGCGAAAATATCGAGAAGAAGGCGCGCCTGAAGCGGCGCAGTATGGCCGCTGCAACTGTCGTCATCGACAGCGTCGCATTGTGCGCCGGTCTGGCAGGGCTACGGCCCGCTGCAGCCGCCTCTACGTGGTCGCTGAATCGGCGTGCGAATTCGGCGATCAATGCTTCGGCGACGATGACACCCCCTGCCTTCGCGAACTCGGCAAGCACGCCGGTGAGTTGCGCGTCAGACTCGAGCCGCACATCGGTTCTGGCCGACCCTGCGTCGACTCCAGAATCGCGCGTCGAAGAAGTCTCGGCCGGCGCCAACTGGTAGTTCATCATTACCGCCATGCGGGCGCCCCGCACGTCCGCGCTCGCCTTACCGGACAGTGTGCCGCTGAGCAACTCCTTGTCGACACGGTTGGTGAGCGTCCCCTTAAACGCGATCTTCTTCGGGCCGAACGAGGCGATCAGCGTCGCGGGGTAGCTACCGTCGGTCGCCGGCGCCTCGACGCTCGTCCCGGGAAGGAAACTCGCCATGAGCGGCACATCGGCGAATTGTTCGACGACTGTTTCCGGTGTCCCGGCAACTTGGAAGCGTGTTTCGAAATGCATGAAGCGTCTCTTTTTTCAGCGAACCGGCCGCAGCAGTGGCATCTTGTTTTCCTCGGCGAGGAAAAGCCGGGAATATGCATCGCTCACTAGAGTGGGCGAAATGCGCGCATCGATGACAAACGGGCCTTCGAATGTCTGAGCGCGCGCGATTGCGGCGGCCAGCTCGTCTTCATGCTCGAGCATTGCCCCCTCGCCGCCGAAACCGCGTGCCAGCGCCACGAAGTCGGGCGACTTCCATTGCGCTGCGCGCGCGTCGCGGTCTTTCCATTGCATCTTGAGCACTTCGGCGCCGTAGGCCGCGTCGTTCATCACCACGATGGCGAGACGCATCTTCTGTTCGGCAGCGGCGTGCAGCTCCTGCACCGCCTGCAAGAGACTTCCGTCGCCCTCGATCAGCACTGTGAAACGTCTCGGGTCCGCCATTGCGGCACCGAGGGCTTGGCCGAGTCCGAGCCCGATGCTGCCGAATGCCGCGGAATGCTGGAAACGCCCCCCGTGCGGCAGGGCCAGGTGCGCGATCGGCCACGACATGAAATGGCCTGCGCCGCATACGACTTGCGTGTCGGCAGGCAGGGCGCGCGACAGGTTGCGCATCAGGACGCGCGGGTCGAGGCCGTCGCTTGCTTTCGGCGGCACTGGCACCGGCGCTGCGAGCCGGTCCCGCGTCGCAGCTGTGCGAAATCCTTCGCGTGGCGCGGTGTGCTCGCGCAATGCTTCGAGCAGTGCCTCGACCGTTCGCTTCGCGTCGCCTTGCAGGTAGAGGCCAGGCACGACGCCAATCGTCGCGGGATGGGGTTTGATGTCGATGCGTGCGACTTCTGCCTGTGCAAACAGCAAGCCGCCTTCGCTCGTGTAGGTGTTGAGTGAGGCGCCCACCGCAAGCACGAAGTCCGCTTCTGCCATCAGGGCTTCGGTGGGCACGCTGCTGTAGGAGCCTGAGATCCCAATGTCATAAACGTTGCCATCGAAGAAGCCCTTCGCGACGAGCGAGGTGGCGAGCAGCGCGCCGACGTGCTCGCCGAGTGCTTCGATCGCGGCGCGCGCGCCCGCATACTGCGCACCGCGGCCAGCGACCACAACGGGGCGGCGCGCGGAGGCCATCCGTTCAGCAAGCTCGGCAATTGCCTCGGCGGGAGCCGGCAGGTTGCGCCTTGGCACGAAATCCGCCGAGGGGCGGTAGTTCCAATCCCACGGAAGCTCGGCGTCCCAGAGCGCCTGCGCCAGGCTCAGGATCACCGGGCATTGCCCCGTGCGTGCGACATAGAAGGCTTCGGCGACGTCTTCGGCGAGCGTGTCTGCGTTCGCGAGCGACCGGAAGTCGCACTCGCACGCAGCGGCGAAGCGGCGCGTGTCAAGCGACTGCAGACCGGACTTGCCGTCGGCCGGGTACTCGCCCGTGATGATCAGGAGCGCCGTGCCGGCGCGCGAAGCGCTCAGCAAAGGGTTGGCCGCGTTGGCAAGGCCAGGGCCGCAAGTGACCGTGACGATGCCAAGCTTTCCGCTAGCCTGCGCGTAACCGTCAGCCATCTGGATCGCCGCGCCGTCATGGCGAGACCAGATGACGCGCGTGCGGCCGTCCTCGACGAGTGCCCCCCAGATTGCCATGTTGGCGTCACCCATCAATCCGAAGAGGACGCCGTCTGATTCGAGGGCCAGAGCATCGGCGATGGCTTGAGCAATCTTCATGCGTACCTCTTCGAGCGCGTCGGGTGCGTGGGGCACAGAGGGGTAGATGGGTTCATCGGGTTTCTTCCGCTGGTATCAACAGAGCGGAATTGCAGCATCGAAGCGGCGCCGGCGACATCCCAAGGAGTCGATAGCGGCATCGAACGCGTCGCATGGAACCGGGCAATCGCCCGGTCTATGCTCTTGGCGACGGAGACACAATGAACATCTACAAGACTTTCAACCGCCTGTTCGCAACCGCCCTGATGCTGGCGCCCGCCCTTGCCGCCGCCGAGTTCCCTGACCGCCCCCTCCGGCTGATCGTCCCGTTTCCAGCGGGTGGCGTGTCGGACATCCTCGGGCGCAGCTATGCCGACAAACTAAAGGACCAGCTCGGGCAACCGGTGATCGTCGACAACAGGCCGGGGGCGACAGGGGCCATCGGTACCGAGACTGCGATCAGAGCACCGGCCGACGGCTACACGCTCGTACTCAATTCCAGCGCGCTCGTCATCAATCCCTGGTTCGGCAAACAGCCCTTTGACTACGCCAAGGACCTGACGCCGATCGCGCGAACCGGAGAGACCCCTTACATCGTGACGGTCGATGCAAAGCTGCCGATCCAGAACCTCGAGCAGTTCATCGCCTACAGCAAGACAAATCCGGGAAAGCTCGGTTGCGGCACCTATGGCAATGGCTCGCCGCCGCACCTCGCGCTGGAGCTTTTCAAATTATCGGCGGGCGTCGACATCCTGCACGTGCCCTACAAGACCTCGATTCAGGCAGTGCCGGACATGTTCTCCGGCCAGCTTGGCTGCGTCTTCGAGCCACCGCCTGGCTCCATCGCGCACGTCAAGTCGGGGCGACTGCGCATCGTCGCACACACCGGGCCGGGGGCAATGGCTTCTTATCCCGGCGTGGATGCGATCGGCAAGCGCTATCCGGGCGCAGCGGTCATCGGCTGGCAGGCGATCTTCGTGGCGTCGGCCACGCCCAAGCCGGTGGTGGAGCGCCTGCGTAGCGCGATGGCAAAGGCGCTTGCCACGCCGGAGCTGCAACAAAAGCTTCGAGACGCCGGCTTCGAGCCTTCAACGGGTTCGCTCGATGACTTCGAAAAGGAAATCGCGGCCGACCACGAAAAGTACGGTAAGGTCATCAAGGCTACCGGCATCCGGCTCGAGTGAGATCGGATGCCCACGGCGGCACCCTTCCTGTATGTCACAACGCGCGATCGATGCACTGAAGTCGCATCTCGGCCCGCAGGGGTGGCTGCAGGGCGGGGAGGCGGCCCAGTTGACTCGGGATGTCCGCGGCGCATATGGCGGCCAGGCGTTGCTGGTGGCTCGACCGGCCAGCACTGAAGAGGTCGCGACAACGGTGCGGATCTGCCGCGCCCATGCGGTGGCCATCGTGCCGCAGGGCGGGAACACTGGCCTGTGCGGCGGCGCCGTGCCGCTCGGTGATGCCAGAGTAATGCTGGATGCAAGCCTGGGAGAAGAACCGTCCCCCTGCATCGTTTTGTCACTGGCACGCATGAACCGGATCGTGTCGATCGATCCCTTGCGCTACACCGTCACGGCCGAGGCGGGTTGCGTCGTGCAGGCCATCCAGGAGGCCGCAGCTGATGTCGATCGAGTCTTCGCGCTCGACTGGGGCGCGCGTGGCTCGGCTGCGATCGGAGGCGCCATTTCAACCAATGCCGGTGGCATCAACGTGCTGCGATTCGGCAATACACGGGAACAGGTGCTCGGCCTCGAAGTCGTCCTGCCCGATGGACGCGTATGGGACGGCTTGCGCGCGCTGCGCAAGGACTCATCGGGACTCGACCTCAAGCAGTTGTTTATAGGTGCGGAAGGCACGCTCGGCATCGTGACGCGCGCGGTGCTGCGCTTGCATCCCCGCCCGCCGCGCGAGCAGACGCTCTTCGGCGCGGTCGGCGACATCTCGCGGCTGATGGATCTCTTTGCGCTCGCGCGGACAGTGGGCGACGCCGAACTGAGCGCTTTCGAACTGATTCCGGGTGATCTTGTTGACATGGCAATTGACCGATCCGCCACGCTGATCCGTCCGATCGCCACGTCTTCTGCATGGCATGTGCTCGTGCGGTTCTCCGGCCAGGAGGACGTTACCGAGAAGCTAGAGGTGTTTTTCGTGGAAGCGCTGGAGCGAGGCCTGCTGACGGATGCGGCGCTCGCCGGCAACCTTGCGCAGGAACAGAATCTTTGGGATCTGCGCGACGCCATCTCCCCAATGCGCATGATGACCGGCAAGATGCTCAAGTGGGACGCCTCGGTGCCGATCGACCGCATCATCCCGTTCCTAGATGAGGCGCAGCGGCGGGCGTGTGCGGTTCATCCGCCAGCGAAAGTCATCGCATTCGGCCATGTCGGCGACGGCAATCTGCACCTGAGCGTCTGGCCGGAGCGTCCGGCGGATGCCGCAGGCGATCAGGCGTTCGACATGCTCTGCGAGCGCATCGTCATCGCGATCGATGCGCTCATCTGGGAGTTCGGCGGTTCGATCTGCGCTGAACATGGCGTTGGCGTAGAGAACATCAGCCGCTTGCGCGGCCAGAAGGCGCCGCTCGAATTCGAGATGACGGGGAAGATCAAAGCCATGTTCGATCCTGACAACCTCTTCAATCCCGGCAAGGTTTTCGATTCGTCGTTCCGCAAGCTGACGGACCATTGACCAACTGCCGCGGGATCGACTCGGCTCAGGCGGTGCGCCGCCAAAGGATTTGCCGAGAGAGCTGATCGGGGCTCGTGCAGCCAGTCTGCGCCATGACCCGGTCGATCTCCTCGCCAAGGATGCGGATGGCACGGCGCGCACCGGGCTCGCCGAACGACGCCACGCCCCAAAGCACCGATCTACCGATGAGCACAGTCGAAGCGCCGAGCGCCAGTGCCTTGACGATGTCGCTGCCTCGGTAGAAAGCACCGTCGACAAGGACGGGAAGCCTTCCGCCGACGGCGGCGACGATGTCAGGCAAGGCGTCAATGGTCGCAATCGACGCGTCCAGGCTGCGTCCGCCATGGTTCGATACCACGATGCCATCGACTCCCGCATAGAGCGCAAGCTTCGCATCTTCCGGATGCAAGATGCCCTTGAGAAGGAGCCGGCCCGGAAAGAGGTCGCGCAGTTCACGCACGGTTTCCCAGTTGATCGAAGGGTCGGCTTGGATGCGGCTGGTGGCAGACGTCGGCAATGCGCGTTTGATCTCGTCTTCCGTGCCGACTGGCGCGTCAACGCCCGGATGATGAGCGATGCCCGGGATGCCAGTGGTCAGCAGATAACGCACCGCGACGCCGAGCAACCATCGCGGATGCATGGATAGATCCCTGATGAAGCGAGGGCCGTAGGTGATCGGGATGCCGAACCCATTCCTGGCGTTGTATTCGCGCTTCGGGGAAACGGCGCCGTCAACCGTGAAGACAAGAGCCTCATAGCCCGCATCCTTCGCGCGGCCGACGAGTGAGCGCATGTGGTCACGGTTCGCCGAGACATAGAGTTGGAACCAGAGCCGGGCGTGGGGTGCGGCGGCAGCCACTTTCTCGAGGGCGGTGACTGAGTAGGTTGAGAGCGTATATGGGATACCTTCGGCCGCTGCTGCCCTGGCCGAGAGCACATCGCCGTCATGCCAGAGCATGCCAGCCACCGCCGTTGGCGCAACCGCGATCGGAAAGCGCAACGGACGGCCGAAGAGCGTGTGCTCCATGCTCCGCCGCGAGACATCGCGCAGTACCCTGGGCCGGATCTTGAGCGCTTCGAGCGCTTTTCGATTGGTCGCAAGGGCGATCTCGTCTTCGGCGCCGCGATCGACGTATTCGAACAAGGCCCTCGGCAGTCGACGCTTGGCGGCTGCGCGCAGGTCGGCAATGTTGAGGGCGTCCTCGAGCTTCATCCGGTCTCCTTCATGCGCCTCCGCCTGCAAAGGTGCGCATCGGCTGCCGCTCGTTGCGGTTCACCGGAGTCTAGGAGCCGTGTGGCCGGCATGCCATGCGGCGAACGCAATCGCCGTATGTGCTTCCTCTGATACCGCCTCAAGCGGCGGTTAAACCGTGCGCTTCGTGAGTCGTTTCCCGGAGCGCCGCACGAAGCCATTGCTGCGCGGGGTCGGCATGGCTTCGGGTATGCCAGTACATCGCGAGGTCCAACGCACCGATGTCGAAGGGCAACTCAAGGATCTGCAGCGGATAGCGACTTGCGCTTTCAGCCGCGATGCGATCAGGGATCACCGCAAGCAAGTCGGACTTCGCGACCACTGCCGGCGAGACGAGAAAGCTCGGGACGGTCACGGCGACGAGGCGCTTCACCCCGAGGCCGTCGAGTGCGCCCTCGACCAAGCTGTCGACCACGCTGAGCGCGGCGGCCGACACGCCGAATGCGACGTGCGGATACTGCAGGAACTGCGCCATCGTCAGCTTGCCGTCGATGCCCGGATGCCCGCGTCTCACGATGCAGCAGGCGCGCTGCGGATAGAGCGAGGAGCTGTAGTAGGCGGTCGGAATGTTACGCAGGCTGGAAATGACCAAGTCCACCTCACCTTCGCGCAGCAATTCCGCGGCACGGCGCAGGTCTCCGCTGCTCCAGCGTATGGTCATCTTCGGTGCCTGCTCGCGGACCCGCGCCATGAGAGCTGGGAGAAACAGGAGCGCGACCGCCTCGGTCGAGATGATGCGAACGGTGCGCTCCGCCATCCCAATATCGAAGTCCGAACGGCCCTGCTGAGGCGCGTCCAGCGCTTCGAAGGCGATCTGGATCGCCTTGGCAAGTTCGATCGCGTAGGGCGTCGGCTCCATGCCGCGCGCGGTCTTGACGAGCAGAGGGTCCTTGAGCATGGTCCGCAGGCGGCCCAGGCTCGCGGACATTGCCGGCTGCCCGATGTCCGCCACTTCGGCTGCGCGCGTCACGTGTCGCTCGGTGACAAGAGCCCTCAGGTGCTCCAGCAGATGAAGGTTGATGTTGCGCGGCATCGTCACAGGGCGTCTCCAGTCGGATAGAAATGGGCGCGATGCGAACGACGGGCGGAAATCGCGAAGCCGGCGACTGATCGAACACCTTTTGCGCGCAAGGATAAGTCACCGCGCCGGCCGAGCCGCGCGGAGGCCGGACTGCGCGCATCACGACCGGCTCAAAGACCCAGCCGCTCCTCGGCGTCGAACGTCATTCCGATCTGTTTGTAGGCCTCGATCGCCTGGGCACCGAATCGCCTCTCGAAGTCGGCGCCGACACGTTGCGAGTACGACACGTTGTCTCGCATCCTGTCGGGTCCCTGGATGATCGCCAGCAGGCGCGCAGGCTGGCCGCTGGTGTTGCGGAAGGTTCGCATCAGCTGCTTCGGCACCGCCACCAGATCGCCTGGAGCGACCGCAACGGACGATTCATTGTCCAGGCCGGTGTAGATCTCGAAGCTGCCGTCCAGGATGAAGAAGGACTCCTGCGTGTCGGAGTGCGCGTGCGCCGGCGGCGCGTCGTCGCCGGTGCGGCACTCGGCGATTGACATGTAGAGCCCTTGGTTGCCATACATCGGTGCGGTGCGCGAGCGGCCGACATGGCCCTCGGGAACGATGAGGGTGAAGACTGACCCGGCGGTGAGCGCTTCGGTCGCCTCCGGCGGCAGGCCGCCAGTTTCCTTCAGACTTTTCTTGTAAGGAACCAGCTTCGCGAAACGCGTTACGCGGCCGGCGACGGAGTCGGTGTCGGCCTTAAGGTCGATGCCCGGTTCATCTTCAAAGCGCAGACCTAATGCTGCGCGCGCCGGGTCCGATCCCTTGGCGTCAGCCGAATCGAACACGGCGTCGTAGTTTCCGCCTTGTGCAATGCTCAAGGCGATCACGGTACGCACGTCACTGTCACCGACGTTGGCAACTGCATGCCGCACGCCCGCTGGCATCGACACCATGTCGAAGCGGTCTAGTACAAGCGAATGCTCCAGCCGTGTGCCATAGCGCACCTCAAGGCTCCCTTCAAGGCAGAACAGGTTTTCGATCGAGCCTGGGTTTCGCCATCCCTTAGAGCGCGCGCCGCGCATCATGGAGAGGGCGCCGACGCAGGCCGTGGGCGGGCAGGTGAGCACTGCACCGGCGAACCTGCCCTTCGACTCCGTCGCTGTCATGAGCGGTGTCAGGGGCCCGCCCCATAGATGCTCGATGAGCTCGGCATGCGCCACTGCCGGCGCTCCTGTGGAGGCGCGGTAGTCGGGAGCCCGAGCGACGATGGCCTCCATGCGAGCGGGGCTCAGCGCGCCCGGGCGAGAATCGTCAGAGAGGCTCCGGGCGGTTGCGGGTGTGGTGGTGGTGGTTGTTTCGGTTGCAGTCACTGGGGCACTCCTGAGGGGCGTTGGTTGAGATAGTTCCTTGACAGTCGCTCTTGGGCAGCCGGCGCTAGAAGCCATGCCGGATGCCGAAGTCGAAGCCTGACGAGCCACGATTCGCCGCCGGGCTCCCAGCACCAGCCACGACCGATGCGGCGGCGCCGTCGCTGTTGTGGCCGCGTGCGAAGGCTGTATAGAGCGTCGTGCGCTTGGAAAGGTAATGGCGGTAGGCGATCGCCACCTTGCGGGTTTGCGGCGAGGTGCCCGTGGCGAGTTCGGTGGTGTATTGGGAGGCGCCCAGGCGGATGTCTCCCGCGCCCACCGGCATCACGACCCCCAGCGACCAGCCCCGGCCGTCCGCTGCGACGGTGCCGACGGATCCGCGGTCACGGCTGAGCACCGCCATCAGCTTGACCACGTCGAAGTCCCAGGAGACCCCGATGTTGGCCTGCCGGACGTCTCCCAGGGGCCCCGCACGCTCGGTGCGGCTGACGGCGCCAGAGATGTCGATGGGCCCGGCGCGATACCCGAGCCGCAGGCCGGATCCCGTTCCGTCGTGTTCGATGGCGCCGCTGTTGCTCGTGTTCTCGCCGCGGAAATGCTGAACTTGCCCATAGATGCCGCCGAGATTCGCGGGTAAGTAGTAGGCGATGGCGTTGGAGGTCCAGGTGGAAGTGGCGCCCGTCACGATCGAGGCAGCCAACTGGGTACCGCCGACACCGAGCGTGCTGAACGCGCTGAAAACGGATAGGTTCCAGTACGCAGGATTGAAGTCGCGTCCAAGCCTGACTTCCCCCCATGGGGACAGAAGGCTGACGGTGGAGCGCCGGTTGAAGCTCAGCGCCTGCGAGCTGCCTGCCCCGGAAGCCTGGTTGTTGCTGTTCGAAGGGCGTCCGGTTCCGTCATCCGGTCCGATCGATCCTTCGAGCCAGAAGCCCGCGCCCAAGCCGCCACCAAGATCCTCTACGCCGCGAAAGCCGATTTGCGACGCACTGATGCCTGAGCTGCTGAGCCGTGTGACGCTGCCGCCGCCGCTGTTGCGTACGACCTGAACGCCGGTGTCGATGATGCCGAAGAGTGTGACGCTCGACTGCGCGGATGCGGCGCCACTGAGGGTCAGTGCGGCAAGGGGCAGCAGAGAGCACCGCGCACCCGCGATTCGTCTGTGGGAATTGGCGTGGACTTGGGCGATCGTTTTCATCTCGGTTGTTGTCTCTCATAGTTTTTCGACGGCGCGACGGGGGGGCGTTCGCCGATGAAAAGTATTGGCGTAACGACGGCGCACGCCTATGTGGGATCGCTCATGGTCGTATGCCGCATTGGCGATGGCTGCTGTCGCGCAAGCACAAGATGATTCGACGATATGAATGGAACTGGAATCGATATGGACCTCGGATTGGCAGGCCGTTGGGCCTTGGTATGCGGCTCGAGCAGAGGGCTGGGATGGGGGTGCGCCTCAGCGCTGGCGAACGAGGGCGTGAACTTGGTCATGGTGGCGCGCAATGCGGCCACGCTGGAACAGGCGGCCGATCAGGTGGCTATGACCGCCGCAGGCCGTGGCGCCTCCACTAAGGTGCTGCGCGTGGCGGCCGATATTGCAACGCCTGACGGCCGCGCGGCAGTCTTTGCTGCACGTCGCGAGGTCGACATACTCGTGACCAATGCCGGCGGACCACCGCCGGGTGACTTCCGGGATTGGGACCGAAACACCTGGCTTCAGGCGTTGGACGCGAACATGCTCGCGCCGATCGAGTTGATGAAGGCGACGGTGGACGGCATGGCCGCGCGCGGCTTCGGCCGGGTCGTCAACATCACCTCCAGCGCGGTCAAGGCGCCCATCGACATCCTGGGACTTTCAAATGGAGCACGAAGCGCGCTGACCGGATTCGTCGCCGGCCTGGCCCGCACGCGCAAGTTGGCGGGAGCCAACGTGACCATCAACAACCTACTGCCGGGCGGCTTCGACACCGGCCGACTCCAACGGGTAATGGCGCAGGCCGGCAAGAACTACGAAGAGGAGGCGGCCAGCCGGCTTCAGGCCGTGCCAGCGGGGCGCTTCGGAACGCCAGGCGAATTCGGTGCTGTGTGCGCGTTCCTTTGCAGCGTCCACGCGGGCTATCTCACGGGACAGAACATTCTGGTCGATGGAGGCGCCTATCCGGGTACGCATTGATCGTGCGCCCACATACGAGGCGCGGGCGGTGCAGTCCCGTGGCGGGCAGGTGCATACAAGGACGCCTTGCATTCACACAGCAGTGCGGCGAGCAGATATGCCATTCGGTCAATAGCGGCATCGATCGCGGCGCATGGGTGCCGGTGAGCGGTGTCTCTAAGCTCGCGGCGACGAAGAAGCCGTGCTGAATCAGACAGGTCGGCCGCGGCATCGATGCCCTCTCATCCAAAGTCCCACCTACATTTTCAGGAACCTCATGCCCATCGCTAGCCATACAACCGCCATACGCAGGACAGGCGGCCAAATCCTGGTCGACCAACTGCGCCTCCATGGGGTCGATCATGTGTTCTGTGTGCCGGGCGAGAGCTACCTGGCGGTGCTTGACGCGCTACATGACGCCGACGTCACCCTGACCATCTGCAGGCAAGAGGGGGGCGCGGCAATGATGGCCGAAGCCCACGGCAAGCTCACAGGCCGGCCGGCGGCATGCTTCGTGACACGCGGACCTGGCGCAACGAATGCGGCGCCCGGCATCCACATCGCGCAGCATGATTCGACACCTCTGTTGGTGTTCGTCGGCCAGATCGAACGCGGCGTCCGAGAGCGCGGCGCACTGCAAGAGCTGGACTATCGAGCAGTTTTCGGTTCGATGACCAAATGGACCACCGAGATCGACGACGTCGACCGGATTCCCGAGATCATCTCCCACGCTATGCACGTCGCTAGTTCCGGCCGTCCGGGGCCAGTCGTCATCGCGTTGCCGGAGGACGTGCTGGTTGACATGACCGATGCCCCCGATGGCTTGCCTGCGATGCCCATCGAGGCGCATCCTGGTGCGGCACAGATGGACAGTCTGCGGGCGATGCTCGTCCAGGCCGAGCGCCCGCTGTTGGTGCTCGGAGGTTCGCGCTGGTCGGCCGAAGCGGTGTCGAGTCTTGCGGCCTGGGCCACCCATGCGGGCGTACCGGTCGCGGTCTCGCTTCGGCGGCAGATGTTGTTCCCGACCGATCATCAGAGCTTCGTCGGTGATCTCGGCTTCGGTCCGAGTCCGAAGTTGGTTGAGCATGCGATTTCGGCCGACTTGTTGCTGGTCATCGGCAGCCGAATGTCGGAAGTACCGAGCCAGAATTACGCATTGATGCGCGTTCCGGTACCGCGTCAGACACTCGTGCATGTGCTACCGGACGCTGGTGAGTTGGGACGCGTCTACCGGGCGGCGCTGCCCATCTGTGCGACCCCGACGTCGTTCGTGCAGGCCCTTCGCGGCATCGAAATTGCGCCGAGTGCCTCGCGCTTTGCCTTCCTCGAACAAGCGCGCGCCGACTATTTGGCATGGAGCAATCCGAAGCCGATCCGCTCTCCGGGATCGCTCCAGATGGCCGAAGTGATGCAGGCTCTCGACGCCCGCCTGCCAGCCGATGCGATCCTGAGCAACGGTGCCGGTAACTATGCGACCTGGATTCATCGCTTCCATCGCTTCCGTGCATTCGGCACGCAACTCGCCCCAACCTCCGGCTCAATGGGATACGGCGTGCCTGCGGCGATCGCGGCCAAGCGCATCGATCCGCACCGAACCGTCGTTGCTTTCGCCGGCGACGGTTGCTTCCTGATGAACGGTCAAGAGTTCGCAACCGCCGTGCAGTACGGGTTGCCGATTATCGTCATCGTGGTTGACAACGGCATGTATGGAACGATCCGCATGCACCAGGAACGCGAGTATCCCGGTCGGGTCGTAGCGACCGGGCTGCGCAACCCGGATTTCGCTGCCTATGCCCGCGCGTTCGGCGGACATGGCGAGCGCGTGACGACCACCCGCGAATTCGTGCCGGCGTTCGAGCGTGCGGCCGCGTCGGGCCTGCCAGCGATCCTGCATTGCCTTATCGACCCAGAGGCGATCAGCCCTTCAACCACCTTGACCCAAGTACGCGAGGCGGCGGTCGCGGCCGGCCGCTGAAGCTGCACCGATGACCCGTACCCTTGCCAACCTCATCGACGGCGAACACGTTTGCCGTGACATCCTGTCCAATGTCAACCCATCGGACACGGATGATGTAGTAGGGCTCTATGCGCAGGCCTCCGCGGCAGAAGCCGAGCAGGCCGTGGAGGCTGCGCGTGCCGCGTTCCCCCGCTGGTCGCGTACTGCGCCGCCGGTGCGCCAGGAGATCCTGCTACGCGCTTCGCATGAGATCCTCGCGCGTCGCGACGAACTCGGCCGCCTGCTCGCACGCGAGGAGGGCAAGACGCTGGCCGAGGCGATCGGCGAAGTCGTCCGGGCCGCCCATGTGATCGCCTACATGGCCGGCGAAGCGCTCCGGCTGCGTGGGGAACGCTTGGCGGGGCTGGTCGAAGGCAGCGACGCGGAGGCGACGCGCGAGCCGCTCGGCGTACTTGGTGTCATCTCGCCCTGGAACTTTCCGATCGCGATCCCGGCCTGGAAAATCGCGCCGGCGCTCGCCTGCGGCAACTGCGTCGTATTCAAGCCGGCCGAGCTCGTGCCCGGCTCGGCCTGGGAGCTGGTGGACATCCTGCACCGTGCGGGCCTGTCCGACGGCGTGCTGAATCTGGTGATGGGCTCCGGCCAGAAGTCGGCCGCGTGCTCACCGAGCACAAGGAGGTCGATGCGATCAGTTTTACGGGTTCGGTCCCAACCGGCCGGCAAATCGCCGCGGCGTGCGTCGCCTCGCCACGCATGAAGCGCATGCAGTTGGAGATGGGGGGCAAGAACCCGCTCGTCGTGCTCGACGATGCCGATCTCGATTCCGCCGTGGCCTGCGCCCTGAACGGAGGATTCTTTAGTACCGGTCAGCGCTGCACTGCAGCGTCACGCTTCATCGTCACCGCCGGCATCCATGGTCGATTCGTGGATGAACTTCCGCTGCGCCTAGAGCGCCTGAGCGTTGGTCATGCACCGGATGCAGCGACGGATATCGGCCCAGTAGTGGATCAACGCCAGCTCGACATCGCCCTGTCGTACATCGAGATCGGAAAGCAGGAGGGCGCGAGGCTGCGCTCGGGCGGCCGGCGGCTGTCCCGCGCGACGCAAGGTTTCTACCTGCAGCCAGCGCTCTTCACCGAGCTGGCGCCGCACATGCGGATCGCGCGTGAGGAAATATTCGGGCCAGTGGGGATGGTGTTGCGGGCGAAAAACTACGATGTGGCGCTTGCGCTCGCCAACGACACCGACTTTGGGCTGGCAGCCGGCATATGCACGCCAAGCCTGAAGCATGCGACTCACTTCAAACGCTATGCCGAGGCGGGCATCGTGAAGGCGAACCAGGTGACCAGCGGCCTCGATTTTCATCTGCCTTTTGGCGGACGCAAGTGCTCCTCCTACGGCCCGCGCGAGCAGGGGTCGCAGGCGATTGAGTTTTATAGCGTGGTCAAGACAGCCTACACCTCGGCCGGCTAGAGAGCGTCTCGGCGGCCGCCGAGGAGCTCGTGCATCACTTGCTCGGTGTGCTGGCCAAGGAGCGGCGGAGGCGAAGGCTTTACCACCGGAGTGCCGGTCATCCTGATCGGCGAGGCGATCAACTTCAAAGCCCCTGCGGTCGGGTGCTGCACTGTCGCCACCATCTCGCGCGCTGCTGCCTCCGCTGAGGCTAGCGCAGCACCGACCGTGCGAACAGCACCGGTCGGGATGCCGGTGCGTGCCAGTCGCCGCTGCCACTCCGCCGCGTCACGGGTAGCGAGGATCTCCTTCAGCCGCGCGATCAACGACTCGCGATGGTCGAGTCGCGCGCGGTTGGTCGCATAGCGCCTGTCCAACGCGATTGCCGGCTGCTCTAGCACAGCGCCGCATAGGAGCTTGAACTGACGGTCGTTGCCCACCGCGAGGACGATCTCCGAGTCCCGCGTGGGCAGCACTTGGTAGGGTACGACCGATGCGTGCGCGTTGCCGAAGCGCTGCGGCTCTTCGCCGCTAATGAGCGTCGCGCTGCCGACGTTGGCGAGCATGGCCAACTGGCAGTCAAAGAGCGCGATGTCGATCAGCTGACCTTCTCCGTCGCGATCGCGCGCGATGATTGCCGCCAGGATCGCCTGCACGGCGTACATGCCGGTGAAGAGATCGGCCACCGCGACGCCCACCTTCATCGGTTCGCCATCCGGCTCGCCGGTAATGGACATCAGACCGGCTTCAGCCTGCACAACATAGTCGTAGCCCGCGCGTTCGGCGAGGGGTGACGTGCGTCCATAGCCAGAGATCGAGCAGTAGATGAGGCCGGGATGAAGTGCGCGCAGCGATGCGTGGTCGAGCCCATAGCGGTCAAGCGCGCCGGCCTTGAAGTTCTCGACTACCACGTCGCACTGCACTGCCAAATCGCGGATCGTCCGCTGCCCTTCGGGGCTGGCGAGATCGATCGCAACGCTTCGCTTGTTTCGGTTGGTGCAGAGGTAGTAGGCGGATTCGCCCGCGACGAAGGTCGGTCCCCAGCCGCGCGTATCGTCACCGCCTTTCGGGTTCTCAATCTTTATCACGTCTGCGCCGAGGTCGCCGAGCGTCATGGTGCACCAGGGGCCGGCGAGCACGCGCGACAAGTCGAGAATGCGGATGCCGTGCAGCGAAGGCTTGCGCGTGTCTCCTGTCATGCCGATGCTCCTTCCCAGACGGTTCGCACGAAATCGACGGCGAGCGGCTGGGTGCTGTCGAGAAAGCACTGGCCCAGCACACGGTGCCAGCAGGCCTCGGAGCCGTGTGCCATTCGCCATGCATGCAGGCGGCGGGTGAAGAGCTGAAGGTCGTATTCCGCCGTCACGCCGATGGCGCCATGCACGGCATGGGCGATCGCGGCGACATGCTGCGCGGCCTCGCTGGTTCGCGCCTTGGCGACCGCGCAGGCCATCGCGCCAGGCCGGCGTGCGTCGGTCCCGAAGGCCGCCTCGGCCGCCATTCGACCGGCCGCGACATGCTCGGCCATCACGCTCAACTGATGCTGGATTGCCTGGAACTTTCCGATCGGCTTGCCAAACTGGGCGCGTTCATTTGCGTAGGACATGGTGAGGTCGAAGCAGCGCTTCATTGCGCCCGCCAGGAGACCTGCATGCAGCAGGGCGGCGATGGGCGCGAGTTCGGCGGCGGGGATGCCGCCACGCAAACCTTTGGCGACATGCGCGGGCCAGCAGAAGGATGCGTCGAGGCTGCCGTGAATGCCGTCTGCGTGTGTTCCGCTTGCGCTTCTTCCGCTGGAGGATGCAGAAGCGTCCGACACGGCCAGGAGCACGAGCACTTCGTCCATTGCGCCGATCACGTGCGACGAGGTGCGCCCGCTGGGAACGTTGTGGGCATGAAACGTGCCGTCGCTGCCGCGTGTCAGCGCGGGGGCGAAGCTGATGAAGCCCACAGGCAACTGCTGGGGCTCGGTGGTCAAGCGCCGCGCTGCGATGGTCTGTGCGAGCGGCAAGGGCACGGCCCATGCGCCACAGAGCGAGACGACCTCGAAAAAGTCGGGCCAGCCCACGTCCGCGCCGCCGCGTTCCTCTGGTGCCAGTAGTTCGAGGAAGCCGGCGTCGTGGAGGGCGCCGGAGAGCAGCTGTGCGCTTGCTCCGGCCTCGATGCCGCGGACGATGTCTGTGGTGCAGTGGTGCGCGAGGATGGCGGCAATGGCTTCGGTGAACATGTCGTGAGCCTTCTTCAGCGGAGGCCGAGGCCTCGCGCGATCATCCCGCGCAGGATCTCGCGGGTGCCTCCGCGCAGTGAAAACGTGGGCGCCATGTGGCTCACGTAAGCGAGGGCGCGCAGCAGTTCATCGTCGGGCGCGATCATCGGGTCTGAACTCAGAGCGGCCTCCACGACGGCGGGTACGGACTGTTCGAACTCGGTCCCGAGGTCTTTCACGAGCGCGGCTTCAACCACCGGACTTTCGCCTGCGGCGAGCTTGGCAGTCAGTGAAATCGACAGTTGCCGAAGCGTAGCCAGATGCGCCGCAAAGCGGCCAAGTGCTTCAAGATCATGCTGCGCAGCACCGTTGCGACGAAGCCAAGAAAGCCAGCAGTCGAGAAGCATGATGCTCGAATAGAGTCGCTCGGGTCCGCTGCGCTCGAAGGCCAACTCCGCGTTCACCTGCGTCCAGCCGTCGCCTTCGTTGCCGATGAGCGCGTCTTCGGCAAGGACTACGTCGTCGAAGAATATCTCGCTGAAGTGCGCATCACCGGTGAGATCCACGATCGGTCGCACCGTCACGCCCGGCAGCTTCAAGTCGACCACGAACTGCGACAGCCCGACCTGCCGGTCGACGGGCTGGCCCGAGGTGCGCACCAGGGCAATCGTGTAGTCACACCGATGACCGTTGGTCGTCCATACTTTGCGTCCGTTGAGGCGCCAGCCCTTGTCGGTGCGCACGGCGCGCGTGCCGACGCTCGCGAGGTCGGAGCCAGCGTTCGGTTCGCTCATTCCGATGCAGAAGAAGATCTCGGCACGGCAGATGCTCCGCAGGTAGCGCGCCTTTTGCGCTTCGGAGCCGAACCTCAGGATGAGCGGGCCGCTCTGCCGATCAGCGATCCAGTGCGCGCCCACTGGGGCACCCACAGCGAGCAGTTCCTCGATCAGCACGAAGCGGCTGAAAGCGTCGAGCTCAGCGCCGCCGTAGCGCTTCGGCAGCGTGGCACCGACCCAGCCGCGGCCGGCGAGCTTGCGACTGAACTCGGCATCGAAGGCCAGCCAGGAACGGGACCGCACGTCGGCAGGCGAGGGCGGCAGCGCCGCGGCGATGAAGCTCTTGACCTCACGACGAAAGGCCTCGGTGGAGGGGGGAAGCGCCGCGAGTCGCAGGTGGTCCAGGAGATCGGCCATGACGGTCCAGTACGGTGATGGCTGGACGATAGGACGCGACGCGCGCAACGTCCAATACCGAATGTGCGGCGTGCCATATGGGAAATCGATAGCTGCCGCGTCAAACGGTATTGGACGGGTCGAGCGCATTGTCCTTACGCTCGCGCCTCAAACCGAAGGAGCCACCTCATGTCTGACTTCCTGCTCTATGAACAGCACGGCCCGCTGGTCATCCTTACCATGAATCAACCGGAGCGACGCAATCCATTGACCGGCAACACGGCGGTTTCCGAGTTTCTGGCGGCGATCGACCGCATCGACGGCGACAGCAGTGTGCGCTGCGTCATCCTCACCGCAAACGGGCCGTCGTTCTCGGCCGGTGGCGACATCAGTGAGATGAGACGCCAAGCCACGCCCGAGGTGTCGGAGATGGCAATCCGACAGGAGTACCGGCGGGGAATCCAGCGGCTGCCGCTCGCACTCTTCAACCTCGAAGTTCCCATCATCGCGGCAATCAACGGCCATGCGATCGGCGCCGGGCTCGACATCGCGTGCATGTGCGATCTGCGCATTGCGTCCGAAAAGGCGGTGTTTGCTGAGAGCTTCGTCAAGATCGGCATCATTGCGGGAGATGGCGGTGCCTGGCTGCTGCCCCGGATCGTCGGACTGTCGCGAGCTTCCGAATTGGCCTTCACCGGCGACACCATCGATGCGCGGCAGGCGCTCGAATGGAACTTGGTCTCACGCGTGGTACCGCACGAGCAGTTGATGGAATCCGCGCGCGGGCTTGCCGGACGCATCGCGGCGAATGCCGGACATGGCCTGCGCCTCACGAAGCGCCTGATACGCGAGGGCTTACATTCCCGGCTCGATACGGTGCTGGAACTATCTTCGGTGTTCCAGGCGGTGTCACACAAGACCGCAGATCACGCTGAAGCAGTGAACGCTTTCCTCGAGAAGCGCGCGCCCCGCTTTGGTGGTTGAGCGCTCGCGCTTCCGGTTGGCGCGGGTATGCTCGACGAGCTTTGCCACCTGAGCCATGGACTTACGACGCCTTCGCCATTTCGACGTTCTCGCCGAAACGCTGAACTTCAGCCGGGCTGCCGATCGCCTGCACGTCGCGCAGCCGGCGCTGTCGGTCTCAATTCAGAAGCTGGAGCGCGAACTCGGCACTAGGCTCTTCGACCGTACGCCGGCAGGCGTTCAGCTCACGATCGCGGGCGCTGCCGCGCTTGTCGAAGCACGGCGGTTGATCTTCCATGGCGAGCAACTGCATCGAGCTGTGCAATCGGTGATGGACGGCACCGGCGGTCGTTTGCGCGTTGGCTTCGTAGGCTCGGCCATCTATCGCTTGATTCCCACGTTGGTGCCGCAGTTCCGTGCACTGTACCCGGGCGTGACCGTGGTGCTGACCGAGGGGACTTCAATCGAGATCATCGCGAGGCTCGAGGAGGAAACTCTTGATCTCGGCATTGTGCGCACCCCGATGCTTAAGTCACACGGTGCGACGCTCAAGACTCTGCAGCGCGACCGGATGCTGCTAGCGTTGCCAGCAGATCATCCGCTGGCCTTGCCCGACCCCCTTACGCTACGCGATGCGGCAGACGAGCCGTTCATTATGTATTCGCCCGAGGCGGCGGGCTTGCATGCTCATGCGATGTCGGCGTGCGAGGCTGCCGGCTTCGTGCCCAACATCACGCAGGAAGCAACGCAGATACCGACCGTCCTGGCGCTGGTAGAGAGCGGACTCGGCGTAGCACTCGTGCCGGAAGTCATGCGCACATATCGCTTGCCGAAGATTACCTACCGGGACTTGCGCGAGGTGCTCCCTAGGGAAGCGCTGATCAATGACAGCTGCCGAGCGTGGTGAGCGACGCGCAGCACGAAGTCATGGTGAAGCCCGTCAGTTGCTCTCTGCGCAGGTTGCGCAGCAATTTTCCGGGCGCGCTGCGCCCCTTCCGGGGCCGCTCAATGCGCTCAGGACGCACCTCGGGTGTGCAACGCCAACAGCGACCTCTTCGCGATCACCAAGTTAGCCAGACCGAACAAGCTGAACAACTGCGCCGTGTTCTTCGCCAGGCCCTTGTAGCAAACCTTCTTGTGTCGGAACAGGTTCTTGATCACGTGGAACGGATGCTCGACCTTGGCCCGGATGCTCGCCTTCAACTGTTCGGCTTGCTCGAGCAGTTGCGCCCATCTGCGGGTCAGGTCCAACTGCCTTCGCTTGCCCGGCTGCATCGCCACGTGCCAGTGCGGCCCCTGTGCTTCCTCGCGCTTGTGCACGCCGCGGTAGCCGGCATCCCCATGGGCGGCCATCTCATCGCCATGCAACAGCGCGCCGGCCTGCGTCACATCGTTGACGTTGGCTGCCGTGCCAACCACCGTGTGCACCAAGCCCGACTCGGCATCCACGCCGATGTGTGCCTTCATCCCGAAGTGCCACTGGTTGCCCTTCTTAGCCTGATGCATCTCGGGGTCGCGCGCATTGCCTTCATTCTTCGTCGAACTTGGCGCCGCAATGATGGTGGCGTCCACGATGGTGCCGGCACGCATGAGCAGGCCCTGCTCGGCAAGATGTGCGTTGATCTCGTCGAACAGCGCCTTGGTCAGGTCGTTGGCCAGCAGCAGCCGTCTGAACTTCAGCAGCGTGGTGGCGTCGGGCACCGACTCGCGCGACAGGTCGATACCCACGAAGTCACGCAGGGCCTGGCTGTCGTACAGCGCGTCTTCCAGCGCCTCGTCGGCCAGGCCGTACCACTGCTGCAGGCAGTACATGCGCAACATGCGGGGTACGCCTACCGGCTGGCGCCCGACGCGTCCACTCGTGGGATACAGCGGTTCGATCACAGCGATCAAGCGCGCCCAAGGCACGACGCGTTCCATGTCGGTGAGAAACTTCTCGCGCCGCGTGCGCTTCTTCTTCATCGCGTACTCGGCGCTGGCAAAGCTGCGTTGGTTCATCTCGGTAGGGGCAGAGGACTTGCGGTGCCTTCACGCATGCATGACCCGTGCCCACCGCGACCTATTAATCAGCGCCTCCCTAGAGAAACAACGCTCGCACTTGCGTTCTTGCCAAGCCGCATGAGCCCAGCAATGGAAAATTTCATAAGCGCCGCGACGATGCTCGACACGTCACTGTGAGGAGCCGGCCGTCAGATCCTTGAGCCTACTCCGCCTCTCCCTCCGCAGCACCGCGGCCATGCCACACTCCATCATGACACCCTTGCTCCTTCGGCACGGATCGCGGATTGCTCCCGTGCCGCACTGCGTAGGGATGAGGTTGGCGTTGGATAAGGAACTTGCAGGCCGGGATACGCCGAATGTTTGGCGTTAGTCCGGCGTTGCAAGCGCAAGAACCATGGCACACTTCCACTGTGCCGCCGCTCGGTAAGGACGCAACGCCGACTGTCGTGCGGGTTGGCAGCGGTGCGTCCGGAAAAACTTGCTGGAGAGCGGCCGATGCTGCGTCCATCACCGCGCGGTGCTGCGCCAATTCAGGGGATGTCGCGAGATATCAGTTGAGGCTGACCGCTCGCGCGACCTTCGAGAGACTTCCGAGTTCGTCCTGCGTAGCAAGAAGAGTTGTCACGCCGGCAAGCCGAACGCATCTTTCGCTCTGAGTTTGCAATGTCGCCGCTCGAGTTCCAGCAGGCGAGGCGCGTCGAGCGGCCCGCAATCTGCTGCAGACCACCGACGACTCCGTGCTTTCCGTGGCGCAGCAGGTGGGATGGAAATCCGGGTCGTACCTTTCGCGTGTTCTCGGCAAGACCTGGGCTCAAACCGCTGCGGACATCCGTGCCGGTGCGGAGAGCGGTAAGTTTGCCAGCCGCCAAGCGTCGTAATCGACGGATTCGCTGAACTCGATGAGGAACGGACGAACATTACATCTGTCGAATAAGCGGCGTAGGCTCGACAGAGGGGCGTGTTTATTCCAGGAATCGGGGAAATGCCGGCATCGATGCAAAGTCCTCGGGCGAATGCTGGATCACGACCCGCGCGTCCGTGATTGTTCGAATCCTGGCGAACCGATCTATTGATGCCATCGTCTCGGCGCGATCATTGATACGTGGGATAAGCCCCTTCTCATAGTTCAGCCGGGTGTGGTAAAGGTCGCCGGTAATCAGCACTACGCCAGCCTGCGGCAACTTGACGATGAGCGATCGATGGCCGTGTGTATGTCCCGGCGTCTTCAGCATCTTGACCGTTCCGTCACCAAACACGTCGTGATCCATGTCGGAGGCGAGGATCTTCGACCCGGAAAGCGGTCGGATTGACGCGGTGTCGACGCCAAATGGCTTGGGCTTGCCGCGCGCCGACGCGAGCTCCGATGCCGCGACGATGAAGGTGGATCTCGGAAACAGTCCAATGTTTCCGGTGTGATCGAAGTGGAGATGGGAGATTCCGACATAGCGTATGTCGTCCGGCTTCAGACTCAGTTCTTTCAACTGTGCCGCGAGCGTTCGCCGAACGGAGAAGCGCCCACCGAACTTTTCCTGCCCGTTTGGAAGAACTGCAAGCTTGTCGCTCAATCCGGTATCCCAGAGCAGCCAGTCCTTCCCGTGCTGAATCAGGAAACATGGGGTGGGTAGCTCGAGCGACTTGCCCTCGTACTCGCCGGTGTCGGAAAAAACGTCTGAGCCTGCGCCTTGGAATTCGGTCAGGCCGCAATCGAGCGTGTATAGCTTGATCGACACCGGGGGGATCGATCCTCCCCCGATTTGCTGAGCCCAAGACGAGGCGGGTGCGCCCCAGGCGAAGAGGGTTCCCAGAATCGAGATGGCGAGGACTTCGGCTGCGTGCTTCATATTTGCTTCATCTGAATTGGTTTGTGGAAGTAAGGCTTGGTGCATCAACTCGTTCGATCGACGATGGGGTCGTGCACCGTGTCAAGCCATGCGCCCATGCGTGAAGGATCACCGACCACTCGCATCTCGCCGCTTCTCAGAAGTTCGTCGCGTGCTTTAAGGTAAGCCGGGTCGGCGCTGCGCAAGACATTGAGCTTTCGGGCGCCGGCGCTGGTGATCTCGACCGTGACGTCCGCCTGCTCGTGCCAACCTGCGCCGACGCGAAAAGACGGTGCGCCGTTCGTTATTTCGAAGCGAAGACCTTGGACGAAGCCCTTGGACAACTCGACGCCATCGGTATAGCGTTCAACGAAAGACACTTGAAGGTCCGACGGGAGCGCGGCGTTCGAAGCTGCCTCCGCCATCGCTTTTCCGACCATTTCGAACCACGACGCGGTTCCATGAAGCAGTTTTGTACCCGGGTTCATGTTGTTGATACTTGTCCGAGACTGAGAAGTGGGGCAGGGTGCTCGTGCCAGTTACCGGGCCGATGTCCGGCCGTCATGCGACTGTCATCACGATCTTCCCCTGGAGGTGCCCACCGAGGGCGCGTTCGTGGGCCTTCCTAGCGTCTGCCAGCTGAAAGGTACTGTCGATGGCGACGCGAATCGTGCCTGCGTCCAGCAAGCGAGCCAGCGTGGAGAGCTGCGTGCCACTGGATCGCACCTGTGTTGCAGAGACCGTGACACCGCGCTCCTCGGCTTCTTCGGCGCCGGCGTAACCGAGGGGGAAGATGGGGAACAAAGCCCCGCCTCGCCTGATCGTGCGCAGGAAGCGACTCGTGGCGGAGCCACCGATCGAGTCGATCACCAGATCGACGTCGCGGACGTCATCCTCGGGCACAGTCTTCTTGTAGTCGATGATTTCGTCCGCGCCGAGCTTTCGCAGGAACGCTTCGTGCTTGCCCGAAGCCACCGCGATGACGCGCGCACCTTGCCACTTGGCGATCTGTACCGCGAAGTGCCCCACACCGCCGGCGGCGCCATTTACAAGGACGGTCTTGCCCTTAAGAGGCACCGGCTCGTGCCTGTTCGGCTGAAGCGGATTCGGTACGTCATGCCCAAGGTCGATCATGAACTGCCACGCGGTGAGCAGCGACATCGGTGCTCCGGCCGCGTGTGCATGGTCAATCCCGGAAGGCTTCAAGGCAACTTCGGACACCGGCACGCTGACGAACTCGGCGTAAGCCTTGCTGTCCCCGAAAAGCCCGTGGGGGAAACGCACCATCGAATACACCTCGTCTCCGAGCGCAAACTCCTTCACATCATCGGCAACCGCATGGACCACGCCCGAGATGTCCGTCCCAGGAATGACGGGGAACGACACCTGCGGCTGCCACTCGGGAGGAAGCATCTTGTACCCTTCGCGTAAGTACGCATCGGGAGGATTGATGCCCACGGCGTGCACGCGAACGAGCAACTCGCCAGCTTTCAGTTCAGGGATCGGTGCGTCCTCGTAACGCAGCACCTCCGGCCCCCCGAACTCGTGCAAGCGGATCGCCTTCATCGCCTGGTTCGTCCACGCCTGCTTCTCGGGAAGCGGGAGCCTAGAGGTTGCGTTGGTGGCTTGGGTCATGAATTCTCCTGATATGCGGCTCCGTGTGGCGTCGCTGAACCAGGAGTGTGGATCTTGAGCATTTGTTTGATAATCCGCTACTAACTCACTTCTTATGTGCCATGACGGAACAAATTAGTCTCGAGCGCCTCACCGGCATAGTCGCCTTTGCGCGCGCGGCGTCGCATGGCAGCTTTACAGCGGCGGCGCGGTCGCTTTCCGTCTCACCCTCGGCCGTCAGCAAGACCATCCAACGTCTCGAGCAGCAGTTGGGTCTGCGCCTTTTCACGCGAACGACCCGTTCACTGACCCTGACGCCGGAGGGGCGCGAATTGCACGAGCGTGCGCTGCACCTGCTGCGCGCTGCCGAGGACGTTGTTCAGTCGGCAGCCGCAGTGCGCGCAGAGCCCTCCGGGATCTTGAAGATCGCTGCGCCGCTACCCATCGGGACGCGACTGCTCGCACCGGCACTGCCGGAGTTCCGTCGTCGCCATCCCAAGCTCGAGATCGACCTTCGGCTGAACGACCGGTTCGTCAACCTTGTCGAGGAAGGCATCGACGTGGCAATCCGCATGGGCCATCTCGCCGATTCCACCCTGATTTCGCGCGGCTTCGCGACAAACCGGATCGGGGCCTTCGCTTCGCCGGCCTACTTGGCGGCACGGGGAACACCTCGAAGGCCGGAGGATCTCAAGGCTCACGATTGCGTCGGGTTCCGCTACCAGACGTCGGGGCAGACGCTGCGTTGGATGTTCAAGGTGGGACGCCGTACCCTGGAAATCACGCCCCCCGCGGCCATTGTGGTGGACGTCAGCGACGCGGTCGTGGAGGTGCTCGCCGCGGGCGGGGGCATCGGCATGGCGGCATCTTGGATCGCCGCCCCCTATGTTCAGCGTGGGCTGCTGCTCCCCGTTCTCCACGAGTTCTTGGCGGAAGGGTCGACGATCACGGCCGTCTGGCCACAGAGCCGACGCGCAAGTCCCAACGTCAAGGCGTTCATCTCGTTTCTTGAGGACGTTTTTCCTTCGCCCGCACCTTGGGGTGCCGCCATTGCAGAAAGCGTCTCTGAACAACCAATCTCGCCGTGACGCAGACGAACCAGGGGCAACTGATCAAGACGTGGATTTACTTCGAGGCATCTCGTCTGCAAATCGATCACTCGCCCTCCCTTAGGGTGCTATGGGCGCCGACCTTCATACACATGCGGCCATTCGTGCTATAGAAAATTGCTCTCGCTCTTAAGATGGAATTTGCGTGATCAGTCGCACACACCCTGACCTTGATACGCAGCGCGAGAACGAACGCTTGTTCGCGCTGCATTCAACGCGCTTGCTCGACAGGGCTGCGGCCGAAGGCTTCGACCGGATCACGCGCCTTGCCGCTGAGCTGTTTGGTGTTCCGATTGCTCTTATTTCCTTGGTCGACCGGGACCGACAGTGGTTCCAAGCGTGCATCGGTTTGGACACCGCGGAGACCCCTCGTGAGCAAGCGTTCTGTGACTATACGATTCGCCATGCTGCGGTGACGGTGGTCGAAGACGCGACAAAGGACGCTCGATTTGCAGGCAATCCACTTGTAACCGGCGAACCGGGCATCCGTTTTTATGCCGGTGCGCCGCTTATCCTGCGTTCCGGCCATGCCCTGGGCAGCCTGTGTCTGATCGACCGAGTTCCTCGGAAGTTTTCCGTGGATCAGTGTGAGCGACTCAAGGATCTCGCCGCCGTTGTGATGTCGCAGATTGATCTCCATCGAGCTGCCGGGAGAATCGACGAGTTGACTCAACTACCGAACCATGTGCAGATGCTCGAGGATCTTCACGATCTCTCCGCCCGCTTTCCGGGCAACCCGCGCACTTTGCTACTGGTGGAAGCAATCGATCACGGCGCGGTGCGTGACGCCGTGCGCGCGGTGGGGGTTGGCCCGGTGGAAGATTTTCTGCGGGCGTTGGCGATCCAGTTGCAATCGCTCCTGCATGAGGGTTCAAACCTTTACTTTGTCGGCGTCGGGCGGTTTGCCGTCCTGGTGGATCGGCAGAACCGAGGACTCGACATGTTTGTCGAGCAACTCGTGCGGACGCTAAGAGAACCGGTGGCCAGTGGCAGCCTCATGATCGAACTCGACGCCAGGGTGGGAATTCTGAAGTTCAAGTTGGAAGCGCCGGAGATAGACGACAGTTTGCGCAAGGCCATGACGGCCGTTCACAATGCGCGGACCGTGGGTGTCGCCTGCGTGGCTTATATCCCTGAGTTCGACGCGGGCCATCAGCGTGCCTACGCCATTCTGCGGGATATCCCTAGAGCCCTCGCCCACAATGAATTCCACCTCGTGTTTCAGCCCAAGTTGCGGGTTAGCACGCGTGCCTTCGAGGGCGCTGAAGCTCTGCTCAGATGGCGCCATCCCGTGCTGGGTGCTATTTCGCCGGGCGAGTTCATACCCTTGGCGGAGAACACGACACTCATCCACGACCTTACCACCTGGGTCATTGACACAGCCTTGATGCACTTGGCAGAGCTTCACAACGCGGGTTTGCGTGTGACCATCGCAGTGAATGTCTCCGCACGCACCCTGGAACGTCCCCAATTCCTGGAAACTCTCAAGGCCGCGTGCGCGAAACATGGCGTTGCCCGTGAGATGCTTCATATCGAATGCACCGAATACAGCGGCCTCACGGCACCCGCGACCCTGGAATCGCTGAAGCAGATCCGTGCCCTGGGTATGCAGCTCTCCTTGGATGACTTCGGCACGGGGTACTCCAATCTGACCTGCTTGGAGACTTTGCCATTTCAGATGCTCAAGGTGGACCGCGCGCTGGTCGCACATGTGACCGAAAATCCCAGGGCACGCCAGTTGCTGCAGGGCATTGTCAATCTAGGGCATGGCATGGGCTTCAGGATGCTCGCCGAAGGGGTGGAATCAGAGGAGGTTTTTCATGAGATCGTCGCCTTGGGCTTTGATCACATTCAGGGCTATTACCTCTCCAGGCCGCTAGCACCCGCTGCATTGAAGGAGTTCCTGCGTGCGCCTCCGGAACTCCCCAGAAAGGAGGTCCTGATTCACAAGCGCAGCGCGTCTCGCGATCGCGGATGCGCGCCGGGGAGAGATTGCGTCTAGAGACGCGCAGATGGCCTCGTAAGTGCGCGCATCGACTTATCGACCCTCTACGACGCCATTCGATAGCGACCGCGGCCACTCGCCTTCGCTTCGTAGAGCGCCTGATCCGCGGCGGCCAACAACGCCTGCAGCGACTGCTGGTTACCGCTGAAGAGGGCGATGCCGATGCTGGTATGGTGTCACGCTCCAATCTTGCGAATGAGCTGCGACACCCAGTGGCGGCGCCGACAGTCGCTTGGGATAGTCTATCCATCGTCCCGACAGAAAATCCTTGAGTCAAATCAGAATACAGAAGGTTCCATCAGGTTTTCCTCGCGCCTTGCTCAGCCAGCGTTCAGACTCGATTTCCTCTGGGCGACAGGGCGACAGGGCGACAGGGCGACAGGGCGACAGGGCGACAGGGCGACACCTGCGCATACCGCCCTTTTGGAAACTCTCCGACGAGGTCCGGTCTTGGCCGCGCGCTGAAGTACACCGGGACGAGCCAATCGTACAGCGACCATCGTGGAAAGCCTCCCAGGCTTCTTCCTCAAGCTGACCACCCGTGGAGAGGATGTTTTCGTCCTCCTCATGAAATCTGAACGTCTGCTCGTCTCGGCCAATGCTTGCAGCGCCGTCTAACTCGAGGAGCAGCGTGTATATCGTCTCCCGCGAGGCCTCATCTGTAGAAGACGAAGCTGGAGGTGGTTCGTGGGAACGAGAAGGTAGTTCAGCCGAGAGTTCAAGCTTGAAGCAGCCGAGCAGGTTGAGGAGCGAGGCGTCCGGTGCGCTGTAGCAGGTGCTGGTGGCGGAGTACTAGCCAGGGGAACCCCGCTCGGGTGCCACCGCGACGTGCCCGACTTCGAGACAGTGGTCGGCGTGTCTTTCGGCACTGCCGTAACCTTACGCTTCAGGCCGTACCCGCCAGATTCCACCGCGAGGCGGCACGCTGTTCTGACGTAGGTGGAGCCGCGCTCCACCTACGTGATGGCAGCCAGGTCGCGATGGGATTGGCAGCATTGCGTACCGCCGGTCAACACGCCGCGGTGGTCGATAACGCTGCGCACGCGACGCTTGTCTCGCCTACGCCGAATTGCTTATGGACGGACGAAGGCCGGGCTCGCAGAATAAAATCAAGGAGGGGCCAACATGGACCAGCTGAAAACTGATTTTCTGACGCTCTCGGACGAGGCGTTAGCTGCGGCGGCTTGGCAACAGAGGCGTGAAGCGCTGCACGGCAACCGTTTCGCTTTCGGCCGGGCACACGAACTCGAGCGGGAGTTGCGGCGCCGGGGTAGTTGGGAAAGCATCTTGGGCGCGCCATTGGCTGCCCCGCCTGCGGCCAGTGCTGGCGCGCGACCCTGGTGGAGATTCTGGTAGCTCCCAGCCGCTGTGCCCGGCGTCAGCAGGTGGGAAGGGCGGCCTCCCGAGATTCCCCCGAGCGTGGCGGTAGGTTTCTTGCGCGCGACGTTGAACTCGCCGCAGATTGATTGCATGGTTGGAGACCTGCATGCATCACCTGCAGCGAAAAAGCGCATTGCCGCTCTTGAGTGGGAGGCGAACTGCGAGCGGATGACGCATGCCCTCAGTCAAGAAGTCCGTGTAGATGCCCCCGAAGTGTTATAGGCGACGATTCGACGTGCTCGCGAACTGCTGACGGAGCTCGAGCAGTTGCCCGCATTGCCGATGCCGCACCTTGACGGCCGTAGCCTGCTCTCGCGAAAAGCAGGACCGCTTCGTGACAACTCTAGAATTCGAGCGAGGCTTGCAGGCCGGTACACGGGGGAAAATGTGGGCGTGGAACAGAGATATGCGGCAGTGACGAGGGCTCTGGTCAGCGGCATTGCCGACGGGACGTGGCCGGTCGGCAGCAATCTGCCCGGTGAGACCGAGCTTGCGGAGGCGTTTAATGTAAGCCGGGGTACCGTACGGGTGGCGCTTGAGAAGCTGCAGGGCTTGGGGCTGATTTCGCGGCGAAAACGTGCTGGAACCAAAGTGGAGGCCCGTCATCCCGTCGTGGCAACTTACGAGCCCACCATCTCGTCGGTCGACGAACTCATCCAGTACTCGGCCAACTCCACCCGGGTGATCCACGGCATCCGCAACATCGTGGCTGACAAGGCTTTGGCTCGACGCCTGGGCTGTGCGCCTGGCAGCTCTTGGATGGAGGTGCAAGCATCGCGTTCCGCGCCCGATGTCGTCGGGTTTCCCATGGCCTGGTGGACTGTCTATGTGGTCGAGCACGACGGCGAACTGATCCGCTCGAAGCTCAAGAGCGATCAGCGCCTGATTTCCGACTTGATTCACGAAGCCAATGGCAGGGTACTCAGCGAGGTGCGCCAGACTGTGCGTGCCATTGCGCTTCCCGCTGAATTGGCCCCGAAGCTGGGTGTGGCCCCTGATACCCCGGCCCTGGAATTCATCCGGCAGTACTTCGACCAGGCACGCGAGCTGTACCAAGTGTCGGTGAGCATCCATCCAGGCGAGCGTTCGGCGTACTCGACGGTCCTCAAGCGGCAGTCTCCCAAAGAACTCTGAAGCAGTCATTTCCTGGTGGAAACCCTGGGGCCGGGAGGATTGACTCTTTAATATGTTCAAACATATCATTTGTATGTACATATTTGAGGGAGAACTATGCGGGACAAGGTCGTGGTACTCACCGGTGCTGGTGGTGGCATCGGTCGGGGGATTGCACTAGCACTTGGCAAGGCCGGGGCCAAGGTGGTGGCGAATGACATCGGCGTCACGCTGACGGGCGAGGGCGGCGATGCCACTGTGGTCGAAAAACTGGCCAAGGACATCCGGGCGGCGGGCGGCGCTGCAGTAGCCAACACCGATTCGGTCACGACATCGTCCGGAGCGAATCGCATCGTGCAGGCGGCGCTCGACCACTTCGGGCGCATCGATGCGGTCATCAACAACGCAGGCAATCTGCGTGACCGCTTCTTCTTCAACATGAGCGAGCAGGAATGGCGCGAGGTAATCGACGTCCACCTGCACGGCAGCTTCTTCGTTGCCCGAGCGGCCGCCCCCCATTTCCGGGCGCAGTGTTCCGGTGCGTATGTGCACATGACGTCCACTTCGGGTCTGATCGGCAACTTCGGCCAAGCCAACTATTCGGCCGCGAAGCTGGGCGTCGTTGCGCTGTCGAAGTCGATTGCGCTGGACATGCAGCGCTATGGCGTGCGATCCAACTGCATAGCACCTTTCGCCTGGAGCCGTATGACGGATTCGATCCCGGCGAACACGCCCGAAGAACGGGCGCGCGTTGAAAAGCTCAAGCGCATGGAGGCCGGAAAGATCGCGCCGATGGCGGTCTTCCTGGCCAGCGATGCAGCACACGACGTCAACGCGCAGATCTTCGGGGTGCGCGCCAACGAGATCTTCGTCTTCAGCCAGCCGCGTCCAAAACGCTCGGTGCACCTGAGCGAAGGCTGGACACCCGAGACCATCGCACAGGTCGCGATTCCAGCCATGAAGCACGATTTCTATGCGTTGGAGCGTTCGCCCGACGTCGTCAACTGGGATCCGATTTGATGCACATGCCAAACCAATCCGTCGAGGCGCCAGCGGCTGCGGCCACAGCAGTGGGCCCGGACGCTTACTACGCGCGATCGCTGGCAGAGGGCCGCTGGCAAGTGCAGCGTTGCAACGCCTGCCACCGTCCCATTTTCTTTCCGCGCACTGCTTGCACCGCCTGCGGCTCGACGGACTACACATGGTTTACGCCCAGCGGCCATGGTCTGGTGCATTCAACCACTGTGATGCGTCGGCCACCGACCGCAGGCGGTGACTTGCATCTGTGTCTGGTGGATCTGGAAGAGGGCTTTCGCATGATGAGTCGGGTCGAAGGCATCGAGCCGGGCCGCGTTGCCATCGGCGACCCAGTGGTCGCGGTGCTGATCGAGCATGCCGGCGCGCCGCTGGTGGTTTTTCACCCAAACGGGGAGGGCGTATGAGCGCTGCAAGCAAGGCGTTCCGCGGCGCCGCCGCCATCACAGGCATCGGCAGCGCGGGACTGGGTGACGCCAAGGGTTTCAGCGAGGTGGAAATCCTGTCGCTGGCCGCCCAGGCGGCGGTGGCCGATGCAGGCCTGAAGATGGCAGACATCGACGGTCTGTGCACCTGCAGCGGCTTGGCCACCATGTGGGCCCTGCCCGTGGCCGAGTACCTGGGACTCCAGCCGCGTTTCGTCGACAGCACGATGCTGGGCGGCTCCAGCTTCATTGCCCAGCTGCTGCCGGCGGTGCATGCGCTGATGGCTGGTGACTGCACCAACGTGCTGGTCTGCTACGGCAGCACGCAGCGCAGTGGCTCGGTGGACCGCGCGGCCGTCACCAAGATGCGCCAGGTGCTGGACCCACAGCCTTATGAAACGCCGTACCAGCCGATGCAGCCGATCAGCGCTTACGCGCTGGCCACGGCGCGGCACATGCACCAGTACGGCACCACACGCGCGCAGCTGGCCGAGGTGGCAGTGGCCGCACGCCAGTGGGCGCAGCTGAATCCTGCGGCCTTTAGCCGGGGTCCGTTGACCATCGACGACGTGCTGGGCGCACGGTTGGTTTGCGACCCGCTCAGCGTGCGCGACTGCTGCCTGCTGACGGACGGCGCTGGCGCTTTTGTGCTCACCCTGGCCGATCGTGCCAAAGACGGGCCGAATCCGCCCGTCTATGTCCTCGGCAATGCCAGCGAAACCTGGCACCGTCAGATCTCGTCCATGCCGGACCTCACGGTGACCTCGGCATCCCGTTCCGGCCCGCGTGCGCTGGAAATGGCCGGCGTGTCGATCGCCGACGTCGACCTGGCCTGCCTGTACGACGCGTTCACGATCAACGTGATCCTGTTCCTCGAAGATCTGGGCTTCTGCAGGAAGGGCGAGGGTGGGGCCTTCGTGCAGGACGGCGGCATCGCACCGGGAGGAAGGTTGCCGGTCAACACCAACGGTGGTGGCCTGTCATTCGGCCATCCTGGCATGTACGGCAGCTTCCTGGTGCTCGAGGCGGTCGAACAGTTGCGCGGCGCTGCCGGTGCACGTCAGCAGGCCGGCGTGGAGGTCGCGCTTGTACACGGCAACGGCGCCACGCTGTCGAGCCAGTCGACCGCCATCCTGGCAACCGAGGCCGCGCTGTGATCAACAAAATCGCTCCCAGTCTGCAGGACGCGGTGGCTTCCATCACCGACGGCACGTCGGTCATGGTCAGCGGCTTCGGCGACTCGGGTCTGCCGTTCGAGTTGCTCCACGCCCTGGTCGACCAAGGCGCTCGTGACCTCACGATCATCAGCAACAATGCCGGGACGGGCGACCATGCACTGGCCGCCCTGCTGGCCGCCGGCCGGGTGCGCAAGATGGTGTGCACCTACCCCAAATCGTCCGGTGCGCACGTGTTTGCTGAGCTCTACAAGGCCGGCAAGATCGAACTGGAGCTGGTGCCACAGGGGACGCTGCTGGAGCGCATGCGCGCCGGCGGCGCCGGACTGGGTCCCTTCTTCACGCCGACTGCGTACGGCACGCCGGTGGCCGAAGGCAAGGAACAGCGCATGTACGAAGGCCGGGGGTATGTGCTCGAGCAGCCGCTGCGCGCCGACTTCGCGCTGGTGCGCGCCTACCAGGCTGACCGTTGGGGCAACCTCACCTACCGACTCGCGGGCCGTGGCTTCGGCCCCGTGATGTGCATGGCCGCGCGACACGCCATTGCGCAGGTCGACGACATCCTGCCGCTGGGCGCCATTGCTCCCGATGCGGTGATCACCCCCGGCATTTTCGTGGCCCGCGCGGTGCGCAAGGACAACCATGGCTGATTTGAAAAAGCTCTCGCGGCACCGGCTGGCGCAGATCGTCGCGGCGGAGATCCCGGACGGCAGCTACGTCAACGTGGGACTAGGGATCCCGACCCTCGTCGCACGCTACCTCGATCCATCCAAGGAAGTCATCCTGCACAGTGAGAACGGGATCCTCGGCTTGCGGGGGCTGCGCGAGGGTGAGGCCGGCGACGTCGACCTGATCAACGCCAGCAAGGAACATGTGCAGCTGGTGCCCGGCTCGTCGATCTGCGAGCAGTCCACGTCCTTCGCGATGATGCGCGGCGGCCATCTGGACGCCACCATCCTGGGTGCCTTCCAGGTGTCACCCAACGGCGACATCGCTAGCTGGTCCACTGGCGACCCGAACGCGGTGCCCGGCATCGGCGGTGCAATGGATCTGGTGGCTGGGGCCAAACGCGTCATCGTCACGATGGAGCACACCACACGCGACGGCCAGCCCAAGTTGCTGGAGCGCTGCGTATTTCCACTCACAGGCTGCGGCGTGGTGACCTCGGTCTACACCGACTTGGTCGCCATCGACGTCGTGCCGGGCACCGGCTTCGTGGTGCGTGGCCTGGCTGACGGCGTCAGTCGCGAACAGGTGCAGCGCGCCACCGGCGCGCCACTGCATTGGGCCGACTGCGTGTCCGTTCTGACGCATTGAACATCAACAAAGGAGACTGACCTATGACCTACCCGTTTCGCAGAACCCTTGTGGCCGCCAGCCTCACGCTCGCCGTTCTTGGTGCCTCAGCCGCCGACTACCCCAGTCGGCCCATCACCATCGAAATTCCATATCCGCCTGGAGGGACTGCCGACTCGGTGGCTCGACCACTGTCGGTCGAGTTGGGAAAACGGCTGGGCGTGCCCGTCATCCTCGACTACAAGGCCGGTGCGGGCGGTGCCATTGCAACCCAGTTTGTGGCCAAGGCCAACCCCGATGGCTACACCCTGGTGATGGTGCTGGCGGCACACGCCATCAATCCCAGTTTGTACAAGAATCTTCCGTACGACTCGGTCAAAGACTTCACACCGATCTCCATGGTGGCCAAGCTGCCGCTGGTGCTCTACAGCAACCCCAAGTTCGGTCCGAAGACCGTGCCGGAGTTGATCGAGTATGCGAAGAAGAATTCCGGCCGACTTAGCTTCGGCTCCGCCGGCAGCGGCAACACCAGCCACCTGGCCGGCGAGCTGTTCGCCAGCACCGCTGGCGTGCAGATGCTGCATGTTCCTTACAAAGGCGGCGGACCTTCCATCACCGCCGCCGTCGGTGGGGAGATTCCCACCGTGTTTGCCGGCCCGGATTCGCTGGGCATGGCGCGCAGCGGCCGACTCCATGTAGTGGCGGTGACCAGTCCGGAGCGCTCGCCGCTCATTCCCGACGTGCCTGCGATCGCAGAGACACTCAAGGGCTTCGAAGTCTACGGCTGGTACGGCTTGCTGGCGCCAGCGAACACGCCTGCTGCTGTGGTCCAGAAGCTGAACACCGAAATCAATGCCACGCTGAAGTCTCCCGAGTTCAAGAAGATGGTCGAGCCGCTGGGTTACATCCCCACGGGCTCCACGCCAGTCGAATTCAGCAGCTTCGTCGAAACCGAAACCAAGCGTTGGGGCGAGGTGATCCGAAAGGCCGACATCAAGCTCGAATAGCGCGTTTGCAAGCTCAACGACAAGGAGACAGCATATGAAGCGCAGAACGCTCATGACCGCCGCGCTGGCGGGCGTACCGCTTGGCGCCAGCCAAGCGCAAACGGCGCCGATGTCCGTACCACGCCATACCTTCGTGCTGCAGCACGGGGCTTGGCACGGGGGCTGGTGCTGGGTGCGAGTCGCCGATCGCCTCCGAGCTCAGGGGCACCGCGTCTTCACGCCCACCAGCACCGGCCTGGGCGAGCGCAAGCACCTCATCTCGAAAGACATTACGGTCGAGGTCCTCGTCACGGACCTGGTCAACATGATCGAGGCGGAGGAGTTGAACGACGTGGTGCTGGTCGGCCACAGCTTCGGGGGCATCGCCATCAGCGGCGCGGCAGATCGCGTTGCCGGGCGCCTGCGGCAGTTGGTGTACCTGGACGCAGTGATCCTGCAGCCCGGCCAATCGGCATTGAGTTCCGTGCCGCCGGCGGTCGCGATTCAACGGCGCGATGCGATCCGTGCTGCGGGTGGGGTCTCGCTGGCGGTGCCGCCCACCTCCTTCTTCGGCATCACCGACGGCCCCGACGTCGAATGGCTGCGGCGTCGCCTGACGCCCCATCCAGCGGCTACCTACGATTCGCCGCTGAACATCCGCAACCCTGTGGGCAACGGCCTTCCTACCACCTACATCGGTTGCACCCTCAATCCGTTGGCCAGCATCGAACCGATGCGCCAATGGGCTCGCGAGCGAGCCGCGGACCGTGACGGCTGGACTTATGAAGAGCTGCCCACGGTGCACAACGCCATGATGACCAAGCCGGATTTGCTCGCTCGGACCCTGCTGAGAATTGCCGCTCGGTGAACCGCGAGGTTCTCAAATTTTCCCTCCTCCATGAACCACTCTTCCTTCCCCTTCGGCAGCACTGTCATCGATTCCATCCTGTTCCGCGACGCATTCGGAACGGCCGCGATGCGGTCGGTGTTTTCCGATCAGCAGATGGTCCAGCGTTATCTGGATGTCGAAGTTGCGCTCGCCAAAGCCGAGGCGCAGGTCGGTGTAATACCGCAGGACGCGGCCGACGCCATCGCTCGCGAGTCGCGGCTGGACCGCATCGACTTCGACCACATGCGCGAGGAGACCGACATCGTCGGCTATCCAATCTTGCCATTGGTCCACCAGATGGTGGTGATGTGCGGCGAAGCCGGTCGCTACGTGCATTGGGGTGCCACCACCCAGGACATCATGGATACGGCGGTGTCCCTGCAGGTGCGCGATGCGCTCGACGCTGTTGCTGAGGATGTTCGGCAGCTGCGTGCCATTCTGGCGGGACTCGCCCAGCGCTACCGCGACACACCGATGGCCGGCCGGACCCATCTGCAGCAGGCGCTGCCGATCACCTTCGGCTACAAGGTGGCCATATGGCTGGCCATGTTCGACAGACACCAGCAACGGCTCGCCGAACTGCGCCCGCGCGTGGCGGTGGTGCAGTTTGCGGGGGCGGCTGGCACGTTGGCGTCGCTGGGCGACAAGGGAATGGAAGTCCAGCAGGCCCTTGCCGCAGAATTGCAACTGGGTGTGCCGGCAACCACCTGGCACGTGGCGCGTGACGGCTTTGCGGAGGCCGTCAACCTGCTGGCGCTGGTGACCGGCTCGCTTGGCAAGATCGCGCTCGACATCATGCTGATGGCCTCCACGGAGTTCGGCGAGGTCTATGAACCTTTCGTCAAGGGTCGTGGCGCCAGCAGCACCATGCCGCAGAAGCGGAACCCCATTTCCAGCGAGCTTATGCTGGCTGCGTCCAAGGCGGTGCGGCAGAACGCGGGTCTGATGGTCGACGCGATGGTGCAGGACTTTGAGCGCGCCACCGGCCCTTGGCACGCCGAATGGATCGCGATCCCACAGAGTTTTATTTTGACGGCTGGTGCTCTCCATCAAGCGAAGTTCGCGCTTGGCGGATTAATCGTTGACGAAGCGCGCATGGCGCATAACTTGGGCATGAGCAAAGGCCTAATCGTTGCGGAGGCTGTCATGATGGGACTGGCTCCCACCATTGGCCGGCAGCAGGCGCACGACTTAGTCTATGACGCTTGCCGGGCAGTCAACGAGCAGGGCGGCACATTGGCTGCGGCCCTAGCGGCGATGCCGGCCATTACTCAGCATGTCGAGCGCGCCACCATCGATCGTCTCACCGACCCGGTCAACTACCTTGGCCTTTCGTCGCAGATGGTGGAACGCGCCCTGGCGCTGTCCGCCGCCATCGTCTGAGCGCACCAATCAAACATGGCTAAACGCGGGTCGTTTGCGTCCTGAGTTAAGTAGACCTACGCGTATCATGGGGCCGGCTCAGAAAGAGTCGCTCGCCTGAATCACGCGACGCGCTCCCGAAGGGCTGATCGCCTTGTGCCTACGGCGAGTCCTCCGATCACGCCCACGATGCTGCCGATGATCCCGGCGGCAACGGTGCCGCCCCCCGGCGACCATTGAGCCGATGGCCGCGCCAGCAGCGGTTTCCGCAATGACTGTGCCGGCCACGTAGACCGATCGATCCTGTGTGTCGGTCAATCGGTGGCTGGAACTGGGCGCGCTCATCGGTGAGCAGGTCGGCGAACGCGGTACCGTTGGATTGCCGCGGGCTGAGCGTTCCGTCAATCGAAATTGGCCGGGTCCATCCGCTTCACCTGCTCCTCGTATCCAGGCTCGGGCTGGATCTCGAAGGAATGCAATAGCCGTCCCACGCAGACATAGAAGCTCGCAGTCAGGACCAACTCGACCAGTGCTTCTTCTTCGAAGCCTTCGAGGCGCAGGCGCTCGATGGCCTGCTTCGATGCGCCAGGCCCCCGCGTTACCTCTTCGGCCAACTCGAGGGCGGCGCGTTCCTGCGCGTCGAAGTGTGTCGACTGCTTCCAGTTTGCCAGTGAGTCGATTTGCAGCTCGCTGACTCCGGCTGCCAAGGCCATGGGAAGATGGTGGGCCCATTCGTACGTTGTTCCGGACATCTGCGCTCCACGCAAGATCATGAGTTCGCGCAGCTTTCGTGGCGTCTTTGCCCGTTGCCGCAAGGGCCAGGCGAAGTCCAGCCACGCCTCGAACATCGCCGGTGCATGGCCCAGGACGCGGTAGAGGTCGGGCATGTGGAAGTCCGGTCCCATCGCCCCACGCACCCGGTCGAAGAGCGCTCGCGTGTGGGGCTCCTCGGGCATCTCGGGCAGCAGGGGGACGTGCGGCATGGCGATCCTTGGTGTGGGGTAGTTGACTCAGGTGGAAGGCGCGTCGGCCTTCAGGTCCGGCGACAGGGTGCCAGCGGTGGCGCCGGCATCGACTGGCAGGATCACCCCGGTGACCCACCGAGCCTCGTCGCTGGCAAGGTAGACCACCGCATGACCGACGTCCCAGCCGGACCCCTCCGTGTGGAGCAGCGAGCGCTTGCGGCGCTGCTCGCGCACCTCGGGCGTCATGCGGTCCGCCACCATGGGCGTGTGCACCATGCCCGGTGCCACGCAGTTCACCCGGATGCCTTCGGTCCCGTGATGCGCCGCCATCGCGCGGGTCATGTTCACCACCGCGCCCTTGGAGGTCGGGTAGAGCAGGGCGGGCGTGCCGCCGATCAGGCCCGCCACCGAGGCAATGTTGACGATCGATCCCGCGCCTTGCCGCCGCATGTGCGGGATGGCGTACTTGGCCATCAACATCATCGAGCTGACGTTGATGCGAAGCGCTCGGTCCCACGCCTCGATGTCGACCTCGACGGCATTGCCCGCAGGTCCGCCGACGCCGACGTTGTTCACCAGGATATCGACGCGGCCCCAGGTCTCGGCGGCGTGCGCCACCGCGGCGCAACACTGCGCAGGCTCGGCGACATTGGCCTCCAGGGCGAGTGACGTGCCGCCCTCCGCGTCGATCCACCGCTGCGTTTCGAGCGCTGCCTCCATCTGCGCATCGAGCAGCAGCACTCGGGCACCGCGGCGAGCCAGCAAGATGGCCGCGGCCCGCCCGTTTCCGATGCCTGTCCCGCGAGAGCCCGCGCCGGTCACGATGGCCACACGACCGACGAGGCTGCCGCTGGCCGGCTCCGTATGCTGTGCTACTGCCATCGTCAGATCATCGCGAAGCCGCCGGAAGCACCGATCGTCTGCCCTGTGATGAACAAGGCGCGCTCGGATGCCAGGAAGGCAACGATGCCGGAAACGTCCTCAGGGCGCGACAGTCGGCCCACACCCTTGGAGATCGGGTACACGTTCAGCATCTTGCCCAGCCGCTCGTCGTTCTCGATCGTGGCATCGACGCGCAGCGGGCCGTCCTTGATGCCCGCATGCGAGACCGCACCCAGCGCGACCGAATTGACGGTGATCGCGTGCCGGCCATGCTCGCGAGCCAGCGCCTTGCCGAAGCCGGCGATGGCCGCCTTGGCACTCGAATACACCGCCATGTTGGCCTCCCCGATGCGGCCGGCCTCTGAAATGATGTTGACGATGCGGCCGTGCTTGCGAGCCACCATGCCCGGCAACACGCTGCGGCAGCAGTGCATGGTTCCATAGACGTTCAGGTTGACGATCTTGGCCCAGTCCTCGATCGGCATCTCGAGGAAGGGCGGGGTGCGCCCACCCTTCTCGCGACGCTCCGGGATGATGCCCGCGTTGTTCACCAGCACACCGACCGGCGCATCGAAGTGCTTGGCACCCTGCGCAACCATCGCTTCGACCTGGTCGCTGCGCGTGATGTCGGCCGGTGCGGCGAGTGCCTGACCGCCCGCCTCGGCAATTTCCCGGGCGACGGCCTCGGCTCGCTCCGCGAAGAGGTCGTTGACGATGACGCGGGCACCTTCGGCCGCGAGTTCGATGCAGATCTGACGGCCGACGCCCTGGCCGCCGCCGGTGACCAGCGCGACCTGGCCTTCCAATCCGAGTCTCATGGGTTGTTTCCTTGGCTTGTGTGAAAGAGGGGGGGATGGTTGGAGGTGCTCAGCGGCCGGTGAACACCGGCTTGCGCTTCTCCACGAAGGCGCGCATGCCTTCCTTGCGGTCGTCGCTGTCGATGATCATGGCCGCCGCATAGCGCTCGTACTCGAGCCCCGAGTCGAGGTCGGTCTGCATGCCGCGATTGATGGCGCGCTTGGCAAAACGCACCGCCAGCGGCGGGTGCTCGGCAATACGCTGGGCCAGCTCCAGGGCAGCGGGCATCAGCTCGCCCTGCGGCATCACCCGGCTGACGATGCCAAAGCGCAGCGCGGTCTCGGCGTCGACGAGGTCGGCGGTGAGGATCAGTTCCTTGGCGCGCGCCTCCCCGATCAAACGGGGCAGCCGCTGCGTGCCGCCGGCGGCGGGAATCACGCCGAGCTTGATCTCGGGCAGGCCGAAGCGCGCACCGTCGGCCGCGATGCGGATGTCGGCGCACAGCGCGATCTCCAGGCCGCCACCGAGCGCGACGCCGTTGATGGCGGCGATCACCGGCTTTTCGAACTCCTCGATGTTGCGGAACAGGTCGTGTGTGGCCTTCTGCGCCACGAAGTACTCGGTGCCGATCGTGACGTGGCCGGCGCGCTCCTTGATGTCCGCGCCGGCGCAGAAGGCGCGCTCGCCGCTGCCGGTGATCAGCACCGCGCGCACCCGCTCGTCGGTGCGCGCGTAGTCGAAGAAGGCCCGCGCCAGGTCGGGCTTCATCGAACCGCCGAGGGTGTTCATGCGGTCCGGCCGATTCAGCGTGATCACGGCGACGTTGCCGCGTACCTCGTAGAGCAGGGTGTCCAGCGGTGGGGTGTTGGGTGTCATAAGAAACTTCTTCCGGTGTTGTTGTTCAGCCCTGTGCCGCGCCGAGCACATGCGCGATCGCCACTGACCCGAGGCCGATCATGTGGGCCATGCCCCAGCGCGCACCGGGGTGTTGGCGACCTTCGGCCTCGCCGCGGATCTGGCGCACGATCTCGGCGATCTGCCCGATGCCGGTGGGCCCGAGCGGATGGCCCATGCCGATCAGGCCGCCCGACGCGTTGATGGCGCAGCGCCCCCCGATGCGCGAGTCGCCGCGTTCCAGGTAGGCCGCGCCTTCGCCGGCGGCGCACACGCCCACGGCCTCGCTGTAGAGAAGCTCCTCGACCGAGAAGGCGTCGTGCAGTTCGAGCAGATCGAGTTCAGTCGCACCGATGCCGGCCTGCTCGAGCGCGGCCCGCGCGCTGGCGCGGACCAGTTCGACCGGCCCCTCGCCATAGCGGGTTTCGTCGCGCTCGCTGTTGGCGGCCGAGGCACGCACCCGGACGCAGCGTCTCGGATCGAGGCCGTGACGGGCGAGCGTGCGGCCCGACACGAGAAGAACGGCGGCGGCGCCTTCGCCGCGTGGGCAGCATTGCTGCACGGTGAGATCGCCCGCCACCTTGGGCGAGCCCAGCACTTGTTCGAGCGTGCGCGGCTTGCGGAACTGCGCATAGGGGTTGAGCGCCGCGTTGCCATGGTTCTTGACCGCAACCTTCGCCATCGATTCCATGCCGCCGCCGTGTTCACGCAGGTAGCTGCGCGCCATCAGCGCGAACTTGACCGCGGGAATGGTGGCGGTGTCGCTCAGGCGTTCCAATCCATCCTTGTTGGCCGCACGGCGGCCGTCGCCGTGCTTGTCCACACCCATGGCGAGCGCCACGTCGCTGATGCCGTGAGCCACTTCCATGCACGCCTGCCGGAAGGCGAACGACCCCGAGGCCGAAGCGTTCTCCACCTGCGTCACCGCGAGTCCGGTCGAGCCGAGGTGCCGGAACATGACGCGGCCCGCGGCCATCCCGATCGACGTGGTGCCGACGTAGGCGCTCTGCACCTGCTTCCATTCGAGGCCGGCATCGGACAGGGCGGCGCGCACGGCGGTCAGTCCGAGATGGGTGTAGGGCGTGTCGCTCGGGAACTGGTAGGGGTGCAGGCCGATGCCGACGACATACACGCCGCCATTTCCATCGAGCCAGTTCGTGCCGCCGCTCATGACCGGCCTCCGCTCGCATCCACAGGCACGAACTGGCAGCCGTAGTGCTCGCCCGAGGCGAGCGGCACCGCCATCGCGCGCATTGCCATGCCAGGCGCGAGCAGGCTCTCGTCGGTCACGCCGATCACACCTTCTTCCACCACCTGTTCGGCGATGCGGATGTCGCCCGCGATGCTCGGCGTGGGCAGGCCCGGGACCATCGCGACATGCAGCGTCACATACTCGAGCAAGGTGCCGCCTCCAGGCCGCGTGACCTGCGCGGAGGCGTCGACTGGATGGCCGCAGTGCATGCAGCCCGGCGCGTTGGCCGGAAAGCTCAGGGCCTGGCAGTGCGGACACTGCGCGAAAAGAAAATCGAGCGAGCGCCCGTCGGCAGCGAGCCGGTAGAGCGTCGGCCGCAGGGGCTGGAGCGTGGTCAGGTCTTGGGTCATGGGTTTGGAGATGCGGGAGACGTATCAGGGAAGGGTGGGAGAGGTCATTCGAGCTTGGCGCCGGACTGCTGGACGACGTCTCGCCAGCGCACGATCTCGGTCTTCACGAACTCGCCGAGCCGGGCGTCGCGCAGGTCCTTCATCGGCACGCTGCCGAACTTCTCGGTGACCTGCAGCATCTCGGGATCGACGATGGCCTGGGCGATCGCGTCGCCAAGCTTCTTCGCGATCTCCGGCGGGGTCTTGGCGGGCATGAACACCGCGCTCCAGGCAGACGACTCGGCGCGTGGGAAGCCGAGCTCACCCATGGTCGGCACCTCGGGCGCGACCGACAGGCGCGTCTTGCCAGTCATCGCGAGTGGCTTGAGCTTGCCTGCCTGCACGAAGGGCATGACGACCACCGGGTAGTCGAACATGAGGTCGAGGTTGCCCGACATCAGGTCGGTGAGCGCTGGGCTGCTGCCCTTGTAGGGCACGTGCGTCATCTTCGTGCCGGTGGCCACCTGGAACAGCTCCGCCGTCAGGTGCGTGCCGGTGCCCGCGCCGGCCGAGCCGAAGTTGAGTTTTCCGGGGTTCGCCTTGGCGTAGGCGATCAGCTCGGGCACGGTCTTGAAGGGCCGGTTCGGATTGATCACCAGGATCAGCGGTGTCTCGGACATCGCGTGCACCGGCACGAAGTCCTTCACGGGGTCGTAGCGAATGTTCTTGTAGAGCGCCAGATTGGCAGCCTGCGTGCCCTGGGTGCCGTAGATCATGGTGTAGCCGTCGGGCGGCTGGCGCGATGCCGCCTCCACGCCGATCGAGCCCCCGGCGCCGGGTCGGTTGTCGACCATCACCGGCTGACCCAGCTTGTCGCCAAGGATCTTGGCCAGCAGGCGTGAGGTGTTGTCCGTGATGCCACCGGGCGTGAACGGCACGACAAAGGTGATGGGTTTGGTCGGCCAGGTGTCGTTGGCCGCTCGGACGGGGCCGCCGAGCAGCGTGGCGGTGGCTGCCAGCCCCGCGAACGCGCGCTTCCAGAAGTTCTGCATGGCTTGTCTCCGGTTCGTTGTAGGTCTCGTTTATCTACGAGTGGTCGCAATATACTTCGACAGGCCGTAGAAAACAAGAGGAGATTCAGCGATGCGAGAACGCGTCAAAAAGCGGAAAGTCCTTTCTCAAGAATGAAGCCCCTCGAACGTCCCTTCGCTAATATTCGTGGATCTCTACGAAATACCGGAGGAAATATGCCCACCCTAGTCCCTGCCGCATCGCGCACCATGGCGTTGCTGGAGCTGTTCGCTCGCGAAAAGCGCGAGCTCTCCAACTCCGACCTCGCGCGACTGATGGACCTGCCCGAAAGCAGTTGTTCGGACCTGTTGCACACGCTGCATGAACTCGGCTATCTGCTGCGCACCGCGCGCAGCCGGCGCTTCTATCCGACCGCCCGGCTGCTGGCGGTGGCCAAGGAGATCTCGGCCAGCGACCCGCTCTATGCCGTGGCCTCCGAGGCCGCCGAGTTGCTGCGCGACAAGACCGGCGAGACCGGCCTGGTCGGCCGCGTGGAGAGTGGTGTGGTGAAGGTCCTGGCCTTTACCGAGGGCCGCCACCCGTTGCGGTACATGCAGAACCCAGGCGACAAGCTCAGTCTGCACGTCTCGGCGCTCGGCAAGGCAGTCCTCGCCCTAGGCACGCCCGAGGAGGCAGCGCGTCAGCTTCGGCTCAAGCCGCTGCGCCAGCTTGCCGAAGGCACCATCACCGATCTCGCCGCGCTCGAGGCCCAAGTCGCCCAGGCGCGTGCGCAGGGCTGGATCTGGGTCGAGAACGAAGGCGGCGACGGGCTTGCAGCCCTGGCCGTTGCCGGCTACGTGGGCGGCGAGCCGATCGCGCTCTCTGTCGCCGGTCCCACCGACCGCCTGCGCCAGCAGCGCGAACCCTTCCTGGCCGCCCTGCAGGAAGTGCAGGCGCTGGTCTTTCGTCCCCGCAACGCCAAGGAGCCTGGCGCTTCATAGACGCGCCGGGCGCATGGCGTGCGTCTTTTCCTTCCAACGCTTCACAGGAGACATCTCGATGAATTTCACCCCCGACGCCGACCAAGAACTACTGCGCGACAGCATCCGGCGCTTCATGAAAACCGAGGTGGCGCCCCTGGTGGCGAAGCACGATGTGGAGAAGACCTTTCCCTTCGAGCTCATGAAGGAACTGGCGCAGTTCGGCTACATCGGCGGTCGTCTGTCCGAGGCCGAGGGTGGCATGGGTTTGGACCAGCTCACCTGGGCCATGCTGATGGAAGAGGCGGGCTACACCTGGCTGTCGCTGCGCACCATGCTCAACATCACCAACGGGCCGATCCACAAGCTCGCCACTGAGGGCACCGCAGCGCAGAAGGAGCGCTTTCTCAAGCCGCTGCTGGCCAGCGACCGGAGTGTTTTCACTGCCATCAGCGAGCCGGGCACCGGCTCGAACATCGCGCAGGTCCAGACCCGCGCCGACCTGCAGGGCGATCACTATGTGCTCAACGGGCGCAAGCTGTGGATCACCAACGGCGCCTTCGCCGATTTCGGCATCGTGGTGGCGCGCACCTTCAGTCCCGACTGCCAGGGGCAGCTGTCGACCTTCCTCGTGGAGCGCGAGGTCTCGCCCTTCGAGTCGAGGCGCGTTGACACGATGGTCCTTCGCAGCACTGGCACGGCCGAACTGAGCTTCGACAACGTGAAGGTGCCGCGCGAGAACCTGCTGGGTGAGGAGGGCAGTGCGCTCAAGCGCATGCTCGTGGGCCTGGATGCCGCGCGGGTGAACATCGCGATGGGCGCGGTGGGTGCCGCGCGCTCGGCGCTCGAGCTCTCGATCGACTATGCGCGCACGCGCACCCAGTTTGGCAAGCCGATCGGCAGCTTCCAGTTGGTGCAGAAACTGATCGTCGACATGACGGTGCGCGTCGAAGCCGCCCGTGCGCTGGCGCTGCGCGCCGCCTCGGCGCTCGATGCGAACCAGAGCGACGCGCGCATGGCCTGCTCGATCGCCAAGCTCTACGCCACCGAGGCAGCGCACGAGGTCGCTAGCATGGCGCTGCAGGTGCACGGCGGCCTCGGCTATTCCACCGACTACCCGATCGAGCGGATCTTCCGCGACACCCGCGGCGGCACCATCCCCGAGGGCACGACGGAGGTCCAGACGCTGATCGTCGGGCGCGAGATCCTTGGCATGTCGGCCATCGCCTGAGCGGGAGGAGCACGGCATGCATTCCCGCCAAGACAAAGGCCCCGTCGACATAGCGCGCCTGATCCGGCCGCGTTCCATCGCGCTGGTCGGCGCTTCCGAGCGAGAAGGAAGCATCGGCGAGCGCACCATGACCAATCTGGTGCGGCATTCCGAATTCGACGGCGAGGTCTACCTCGTCAATCCCACCAAGGCCGAGATCCGCGGCCGCCAGTGCTGGCCCAGCGTGGCTGCGCTGCCGGCCACGCCCGACGTGGCGGTGGTGGCCGTGCCCGCCAGTGGCGTGCTGGCGGTGATCGAGGAATGCGTCGCACGCGGCGTGGGCTTCGCGGTGATCCTGAGTTCCGGCTTCGGCGAGGCCGGCGAGGAGGGCGAGCGCGAGCAGCTGCGCATGAAGGAGATTGCCGAGCGCGGCAACCTGCGCCTGTACGGCCCGAACTGCCCCGGGCTGACCAACGTCAACCACCGCCTCGGGCTGACCTTCTCGCCTTCTTTTCCCCACGACCTGACCAAGGGCCCGATCGGTCTGGCCACGCAGGGCGGTGGCCTGGGCCGCAACGTGATGCAGGCGATGGAACGCGGCATCGGCATCGGCCTGTGGGCCTCGACCGGCAACGAGGTCGACCTGCAGGTGGCCGACTTCATCCACTACATGGCCGACGCACCCGACATCAAGGTGGTGGTCACGCTGCTCGAAGGCATCAAGGACGGCGCGAAGTTCGCCACCGCGGTCCAGCGCTGTGCGGCCAACGGCAAGCCGGTGATCGGCCTGAAGGTCGGTCGCTCTGAGTACGGGCGCAAGGCGGCGCAGTCGCACACCGCGTCGCTCACCGGGTCGGCGGAGGTCAACAGTGCGGTGTTCCGGCAGTTCGGCGTGATCGAGGTGGACGACATCGACGAACTGGTCGACACCGCCTGGCTGTTCGCGCGCGCGATGCCGGGCGAGCAGGAGGCGCTGGGCATTTATTGCTCCTCGGGCGGAACCGCCGCCCTGACGGCCGATGCCGTGGGTGCCGCCGGGTTGACGCTGGCCACCTTCGCGCCGGCCACCACCGCGGTGCTGCGTGCCAAGCTCCCCGACTATGCGGCGATCGGCAACCCGGTCGACACCACCGCGATGGTGCTGAGCGACAAGACCGTGATCGAGACCACGCTGGGCTGCGTCGCGAACGATCCGCACACCGGCCTGACGATTGTGCCGATCGCGCTCGACTACGGCGAAACCACGACGCGCATGGCAGACAACATCATCAATGCGCAGAAGGACAGCGCTTCGCCCATCGTTCCGATCTGGATGAGCGACCGGCTCGGCGAGGGCTACCAGAAACTGGTGGCCGCGGGCTTTGCGCCGCCGCGTTCGGTGAACAAGGCCATCGCTGCGATCGAGCGCTGGGTGGCGTACGGGCGCTGGCGGCGCGCCAACCCACCGAACCCCGGCGCGGCCATCGTGCTGCCGACCATCGCGCCCGCGGGCGACTTCTTGACGCGCAGCCTGTCGGAGTCGCAGGCGAAGGCGCAGCTGAAGGACGCAGGCATTTCACTGCTGCCGCAGGGGCTCGGGACGTCGGTCGACCAGGCTTGTGCACTGGCCGATGGCATGGGCTACCCGGTGGTGGCGAAGGTTGCGAGCGCGCAGATCGTGCACAAGTCCGACATCGGCGGTGTGAAGGTCGGTCTGCAGGATGCAGCCCAGGTGCGTGAGGCTTGGCGCGACATCATGGCCGCGGCAGCCAGACACCAGCCCGAGGCAGCGGTCGACGGCCTGCTCATCGAGAAAATGGCGCCGCGCGGCGGCACGGAATTGATGGTGGGCGTTACACGCGACCCGGTGTTCGGACACGTCATGACCTTCGGCCTGGGGGGCATCTACGTCGAGGTGCTGCGCGACGTGACACGGCGCATGCTGCCCATTGGCGCACGCGATGCCGCGGCGATGGTGCGCGAGATCCGCAGCTTCGCGCTGCTCGACGGGGCGCGAGGACGGCCCAAGGCCGACCTGGCCGCGCTGGAGGCTCTGCTGGTCCGCGTGTCCGACTTCGTGGTCGCCCGCGCCGATCGCATCGAGGAGATGGACCTGAACCCGGTGTGGGTGGGCGCGACCGGCGAGGGCGCGCTGCCGCTCGACGCGGTGATCATCGAGCGCGTGCCGGCATGACGCCCGCTACCGAAACCCCCGTGCGGTCGCCCTTGGCCGGCATCGTGGTCATCGACTTCAGCGAGCTGCTGCCCGGGCCTTTCTTCACCCAGAACCTGGCCGAGCTCGGCGCGCGCGTGATCAAGATCGAACGCCCGCCGCACGGCGACAACGTGCGGCGGATGGGGCCGGGCGTCTTCGAGGCGGTCAACCGCGGCAAGCAAAGCCTGCTGGTCGACCTGAAGGACGAAGCGCAGCGCGCCCAGGTGCGTGCGCTGATCGCCGACGCCGACGTGGTGGTGGAGTCGTACAGGCCCGGTGTGATGGCACGGCTTGGGCTCGACGCGGCCAGCCTGCGTGCCGAGTTCCCGAGGCTGGTGTACGTGTCCCTCAGCGGCTATGGGCAGGAGGGCCCCTGGGCTGACCTGCCGGGCCACGACATCAACTATCTCGCGGCGGCCGGCGTGCTGGCTGTCTCGGGTGTGCCCGGCGACGGTCCGGCCCAGAGCTTCGGCCTGCCGGTGGCAGACCTGTGCGGCGCCATGTACGCGCTGTCGTCCACGCTGGCGGCGCTGCTGCAGCGCCAACACACCGGGCAGGGCCAGCATCTGGACGTGGCACTGGCCGACTGCGCGCTCCACTGGATGAATCCCCGTCTGGGCACCTGGCGGTCCTCGGGAGACGATAGCCTGGAAGCGCAGCGCGAGGCCACGTTGGTGAAAGCTGCCTACGGCGCCTTCCTGTGCCGGGACGGCCGGCATGTGTCGGTCGCCGCGCTGGAAGACCACTTCTGGTCTCGACTGTGCGAGGCGATCGACCTCTCGCCCTACGGCGGCGAGGCCTACCGATCGCACGGCGCGCGCAAGAAGGCGGCGCTGGCCATCAATGCGCGTATCGCGCAGGCGCTCGGTGCGATGGACGCCGAGGCGGCCTTCGCGTTGCTGCAGCAGCACGACGTGCCCGTCGCGCCCGTGGTCGAACCCGCGGCGCTGACGGCGCTGCCGCAGTTTGCCCAAAGGGGCAAGTTCGATGGCGATGCACCGCTGGCGCTGGCGCGCTACCCAGTGCCGATGGCCGGCGTCGCAGCCGAGGGCCCGGGTGCCGCGCCGCCACTCGACAGTGCGCGCGCTGAGCAGACATGACAGCACCGGTCTTTGGCACCCGCATCACCGAACTGCTCGGGATCGACCACCCGATCCTGGGCGGTGGGCTCATGTGGCTGTCCGACGCCCGCTATGTCGCAGCGCTGGTCAATGCCGGCTGCATGGGGTTCATCACGCCGCGCTCCTTCGAGGGCGACGAGGCCTTCGCGGCCGCGCTGGCGCAATGCAGCGAACTCACCGGGGGCCGTGCCTTCGGCGTGAACCTCACGCTGTCCAAGCGCCCCGAAGCCAACTCGGCCGTACGGCGCTGGATGGACATCGCGCTCGCGCACGGTGTTCGACACTTCGAGACAGCCGGCTACGCGCCCGGCGAACTGATCGGCACGCTGCATGCGGCCGGCGCCGTGGTGGTCCACAAGGCGCCCGGACTTCGGCATGCGCTTGCGGCGGAGCGCGCGGGCGCGGACGCGGTGGCCGTGGTCGGCATGGAAGAGGGCGGTCATCCGGGTGCCAACGAACTGCCGACGATGCTGCTCGGCGCGCTCGCGGCCGAGCAGCTGCGCGTGCCGGTGGTGCTCGCCGGCGGCATCGGCCATGGACGGCAGCTCGCGGCCGTGCTGGCCCAGGGGCTCGAAGGCGTGCTCATCGGCACGCGTTTCCTCGTGGCCGAGGAGATCGCCACGCACGACGCCTACAAGCAGCACCTGCTGGGCTGCGACGAGCACGCGACCGTCCGGCTTCTGCACACGCTGGGCAACACCTGGCGCGTGCTCGCCAACGACACGGCGCGCGAGGTCGGCGAGATCGAGCGCGCGGGCGCGAACGACCATACGGCCTTCGGCGGCCTCATCGATGGCCGCGTGACACGCGACCACTGTTATGCGCAGGGCGACTGGCAACGCGGCATGGTGTCGCTGGGGCCGTCGATCGCTTTTGCACAGCGCATCGAGCCGCTGGCCGACATCGTGGCGGACCTGCTGGCGCAGGCCCAGTCCGCGCTGGCGCGTGTTCCGTCCCTGCTCCGTCCCCAACTCACATCGGAATCGCCATGACGTCACGCCTTCCTTTTCTCGACCGCCTGGCCGTGCCGGTGATCGCCGCCCCCATGCTGCGCGTCTCGGGCATCGAGCTGGTCTCGGCGGCCTGCCGTGCCGGTGTGGTCGGCGCGTTCCCAACCGCGAACGCCGAATCGCTCGAGACCTTCGATGCCTGGATGCAGCGCCTGGTCGAGGAAGCTGACGCCGGCAGAGCCGACGGCCGGCCCCACGCGCCGTGGTGCCCCAACCTCATCATGCGGCGCGATCCGGCACGGGTGCGGGCCGAGGTCGAGCTGATCGTGCGCCACCGCGCCGAAGTGGTGATCACCAGCGTGGGTTCGCCGGCCGCAGTGATTCCCGCGCTGCACGACGGCGGCTGCATCGTGCTGGCGGACGTGGCCTCGATGCATCATGCACGGCGTGCCATCGAAGCCGGTGCCGATGGCCTGGTGCTGCTGACCGCGGGCGCGGGCGGCCACACGGGCTGGGCCAATCCCTTGGCGTTCGTGCGCGAGGTGCGCGGTTTCTTCGACGGTCCGCTGGTGCTGGCTGGTGGGCTCTCCGACGGCGTGGCGTTGCGCGCGGCGACGGTCCTCGGCTGCGACCTGGGCTCCATGGGCACCCGCTTCATCGCGAGCGCGGAGAGCCTGGCTTCCGAGCCCTACAAGCAGATGCTCGCCACGAGTTCACTCGACGATGTGATGACCACCCGTGCCTTCACCGGCCTGCCGGCCAATTTCCTGCGGCCTGCGGTGATCCGCTGCGGGCTGGACCCCGACGCTTTGGATGAAGGCGTGAGCGTCCAGGAGGCTCGCCGTCGATTCGGAGGCGGTTCCGAAGGCGCGACCATTCAGCGCTGGGCCGATCTGTGGAGCGCCGGACATTCCGTATCCGGCGTGGCTGGTACGCGCACCGTGGCAGAGATTGTGGGGGAGATTGAGGCCGAGTTCTCCCTCTCAGCGAAGGCGACAAATCTCATCTGCCGCCAAAGCCAGCCATTTGGCTGTTCACTTAAATGAACCCGGTAACCCTTGGTCGAGGGAATGACTTGTCAGTTTGCGCATTCCGCTGCCCGCCAGCCTGCTCCAAGTACTCTACAAACGCGTCGAAGGCATCCAACAAGGGCTGGAACCGCGCCGCATCGCCTTCCAGTTGGCCCAAGGCGTAGCAGGTCGCCTCCAGCGTGGACAGTTGGTCAGGCCCATGGGCTTTGCGGATACGGTAGTGCGAAGGCGGCAGGTTGCGCAGGGCCAAGCGGGGCAACTGTTGCAGTGGCGGGCTTTGGTAGAGCATCTTTCGGCTTTTGCGCCAGGTGCCGTCCAGCACGACCAGACGCAGGCGCGACTGGGCTTGCCGCCACTCGGGCGGTAGCGGGGGTGGGACCCGCAGGTCTGGGGCGGTATCTTGCTGACTGTCCGGGTACAGCAGCAGCGTGTGCTTGCCGTCCACAGGCCAGACCGGCGCGGCAAATGCCTCACCCACCACCAAGCGGCAGTGCGCCAAGCTCAGCTGCAGCAGGCGAGCACTGCCTTTGGCCTGGTGTAGCTCCAGTGGGTGCTGCAGCACTAGTACCTCCACCGCGTGGGCGGTGGGCGCGACCCAGCGGCAAATGCAGGCGCTGACCGGCCTCAGGCACGCGGTGCACTGGGGGCGTGCGACTAAAGCGGTGGTGGACATGGCTGGTTTTTACTTAGCGCGCCTGGCTGGACAGTGCGCGGACAGGGATGTCTCTCAGCTTTGGCGCGACGACCGGCAGCTTTGGACAAAGTCGGAAGACGCTTCGGGCCCTTGCCAGCCAACCGGTACGCTCACGACGCCTGCACGTCTGCTGACCTCGGCCAATCGGCATGAACTGCTTGCGGCTCAATGAACCCGCAGAACCTCGAAACGCTGTCGTATAGGAGCGACCTGTATCGAAAGCTCATCACCCTCGCATTTACCCAGCATGGCCCTGCCGAAAGGTGCTTCGCTGCTGATGACCTGAATGAGCTGAGCGCCGCTGAGCAACTTCATGCTGCCCCCGTCCGGGCCGAGAAAGAGCTGCTGCTGCTTGTCATGGGAATCGACGAGGCAGACCAGCGCGCCGAGTTGTATACCTTTGCTGGCGTCGTAGGGACGCGGACGGAATTGGCGCCAGTTTGCCATTGCTTGGCGGATAGCCTCGGCGCGCCGAGCTTGCCCGGTGGCCAGGTAGGCGGCTTCGAGCCCCAATGTGTCGTACTTGTTTTCGGCGATGTTTTCTTCGTGGGTCGCCGTTTCATGGGCCGCCCGCACCGCTTTTTCGACTTAAAGCAGGTCTTCAGCGAGCCGTTCCAGCACCTGCTGTTGCAGCAAGAATTTATCCATGACGAAAGGTAGGCATCTCGAACAAGTAGGGGACAGTGCCGATTATGTAGGGCTCCACCAGCCTTCGACGCCTCTGTTGCCTGCAGGTCAACCTCAGGGTGCCGCCAGGTCATCTGTGGCACGATGCGGCGCGCAGCAGACATTCAGCGGGCCGCGCCGATTGACCGCAACGTCTGGAGGAGTCGGCCGGCGGCAGTCCGCAGTGCAGCGGTCGGAGTCACTTGTCGATCAACCCCGAGTTCACGGTCTCGGCCCCATTGCGGTCATTGAGCCACGCTGACCTGCAGAGAGCGAACTACAGTAAGCGGTCGGAACCAGCCGTGGTACCAGGGAGTCTGACTACCGGGAAGTGCGTTTTCAATAGCTAGCCGAATTCAGCTACGTTACCGCATTGCGCTGCGCGCGATCCACGCACGTTTCGTTAGTGGCGCAAACACTGTCGATGTTCGCGGCGAAAAAAACTCTGCGCAACTACTCACGATTCCGCCACGCGCGCTTGGCCGACATGCGCTCTTCGAGTAGTTCTTCGTCAGTCAGGTGCAGCAGGGTGTAAATGCCCTCTGCGAATCGGATCGAGTGCTCTTGCAAGTTGCGGTCTTCGCTCACCGAGTCAAACCACGCCTCCGCGGGCATCTTTCCCTGGCGCTTCGTGAGTTCGGTCGCATGCACCAGATCGCTAGCGAAACTGTCACCGTCGATGCCTGTTTTGATCCAAAGGTGCTCGGGCACACGCCGCGAGCGTGAAGTCCACCGGCGCGCATTGCCGACGCCTGTGAAAACTAGCACAACGGGCTCGCCGGATAGCTCCACGTAACGTATTGCGGCGGCCGGAAAGCTGGACCGGAACGTCGCTGCCAACTTGCTCACCAGCGACAGCGAGACGCTGCCCTTGTTCATTTGGATGGCTTCCTTGAACAAGCCGGTGGGCATCATCAGCGTAGAGGCATAGTCATCAGCCTCCCGTTCCTTGCTCTTTGCAGCCTTGTCTAGGGCTCGTTCTTCAATGCGGCAGGAAAAACTTTGCCCCCGATGCTGTTCCCAATGCCCGATCTCGTGTGCAATCGAAAACCGGCGCCGCTCCGGGGACACGCCCGTGGTCACTGTCACGATTCCCTTATCGCCGTATCCAACAAGGCTAGCCTCGCAGCCCGTCAGGGCCCGATCGCGCACCTCCAAGCCTGCCTCGAAGGCGATCACCTCTAGATCGATGTCGTCGGGGCTGTCGACATAGCAACGCTCCAGTAACTCTTCGGGTCGCCGCATGTGGACCTACCGTTTCAATTCCTCGATCTGCCAGAACAAGTCTAAGACCTCTTCGTCGGTCATATTCTTTGGGTCTCGATTCCGCGCGGCAAGGGTCAACCGCGCATCGTTGGCAGCCTGCATCTGTGCGAGGCGCTGACGTGCGAGGTCCACCGTCACAGTTGAATCACGTGGCGTCGTCGTGCGGGCATGCGCCGACGTCATCTTCTCGCGGAGTCGTGCACGTCGCAGAGCTCGAGACTGGGCGAAGCCATCGTCGACGGCCTTCTTGCCCTTCTGTGCAACTATGGCCGGGTCCAAGCCCAGTTCCTTGAGTTCCGCGTCGATCTCACTCTCGCTCATTGCCATAAGGTCCTCGAGCGCGAGCTGCCAGACGCTGGAGAGCTGCTTCCTTGCATCAGGCTTTGTCATGCGTCTCTCCTATAGCCCGCCATCCGGCGCGCGATGAGCCGCAGCACAGAGGCGAGCTCGCCGCCATCCACCCCCGCCGCCTCGGCCAGCGCAGCGCCCTTGAGGCCCTCCGCGCGCCCAATGATGACGAGCTGCGCTTCTTCCCGGTCGGAAAACAATTCCAATATTGCATTCATTTCCTGCTTGAAAGCCAGCTCCTGTTCGGGGCTGACCGCTTCGGCGCCCTCAGGCACCACCAATAACTCCAACGGATCCTGCGCATCACCTTCGTCGGACTTAACCAGCTCTTCCAGACTGATCTCAGGCTTGCGCTTGCGCCGCTTGTGCCAGCTCGACGCGATGCTGCGCATAGTGCCGAAGACATTTACGTCGATCGGCACCGTGCGACTCAGCTTCCGGTCGCCGGCCAAAATGCGCATCACCGCCTCGCGCAGCAGATCCTGCGGTTCGACCGGTAGTCCCTTGAGCAGGCGAGCAGCCCACAGGATCCACCGCTTCAGGTCGGCGTTGCTGGACATGTTGCCGTCGATCCAGGCCTGGAACTCGTCGGCTGTCCATTGATCGTCCGCGTCCATCACGTCCTTCTTCCCGGTTACAACCAATTGCTCCCTCCGTCGCTTTCCTCGGACATCGCGCCGAAATGATTCCCGATTTCGGCTGGTCGTCACCGTCGAGCATAGGGCAAGCCCGCCCCCGTGCGTCCACCAATCGAGGGATCGCCTGCGGTCGATGTGGGCCGGGCTCGGGCTCGTCGGAATCCAGGCAAGTTGGAGCATTTCTACTCAGGAAGGGGGTGCTGCGCATGGTTGACCGACTTTTCTCGCCGGTGATGTCACGAAGCGGCGCCGACTGGAGCATTTAGAGGTACGGGCGCGGATTTCCTTCGCGGAACCCGAGATGCACTACTCAGAAAGGCTGCACATGAACCAGAAGCATGACGACAAACCCAAGACCTACAAATTCTTTGTGGGCCACGACAAGTTCGAGACCGACCAGCCGGCGCTGACCGGCGCGCAGATCAAGGCCTATGTGGCCGGCGTGCCGCCGGGCACCAAGCTGTCGCTGGAAGGCCACGGCAACGATCCCGATGTCATCATCGCCGATGACGAGACGGTCAGCCTGGACGAGCACCGCGGCGGGCCCCGCCGCTTCACCCTGGTGCCGCCGGCCAACTTCGGGTGATGCGCATGGGGCCGATCGACATTCACCTCGACCGACTGCACGCGCGCGAGCCGGGCATTCAGGTGCGTCAGCTGCCCGATGGCAGCCGATTGGTTTCCATCCCGCAGGTCACCCTGCCGGCAGGCTGGAACAAGCAACAGACGACTGTCCACCTCGTCGCGCCGCAGGGCTACCCGTTCGCGCAGCCGGATTGCTTCTGGACCGATGCAGACTTGCGCCTGAGCTCAGGCGCCGTGCCCCAGAACGCGGGGTTGGCCACTCCCATCCCACACCTGCCTGGCGAGCCCGCGCTGTGGTTCTCGTGGCATCTGCAGGTGTGGAACGCCGCTCGCGATGACCTGATGACGTGGTTCTCGGTGATCCGTCAGCGCTTGGCGCAGCCCGTATGAAGCGTGTCGCCATCCCCGCGGACACGCTGTCGACGTTGCACGCCTTGGCCGGTACGCTGCCCGTTGAGACCTGCGCCACGGGTTTCGTGCATGCAGCGCACTCGTTGGCCGGCGCGCCGCGCTTCACGGTGCAAGGCTTGGCCGTGGCGCCGGATGACGCCTATCTGGAACGCAGCGCCGTGCAGGCCTCGCTGAAGCCGGAGTTCATGCTCGAGATCGCTAACCGCGCGCGGGCAGCGGGTGCCGGTGTCGCCCTGCTGCACACGCACCCGGGTCTGCAGCCGCTGGAGGGCTTCTCGGCGGCGGACGATGCGGGCGAAGGGTCCTTGGCCTGCTACTTTCGGGCGCGCCTGCCCGAGGGCGACCACTTCGCGGCGGTGGTGACCCATGCGCATGTGCACATGCGTGAACTCGGCTGCGGTCCTGCGGCTGCGCCTTTCGCGGTGGGGCCGAGCGTGCGCGACTACGTGCAGAGCACCAGCGGCGTGGTCGATGGCCGCTATGACCGGCAAGTGCGCGCCTTCGGACCTGAAGGACAGGCCGTGCTGGAACGCCTGTCGGTCGCGATCGCCGGCCTCGGCGGCACCGGCTCAATCGTCGCGCAGCAGCTGGCCCATTTGGGCGTCGGCCGCCTGATGCTGATCGACCACGACGAGGTCGATACGAGCAATCTGAATCGCCTGCAGGGCGCGACGACCGGAGATGTCGGCCTTCCCAAGGTGGCGGTCGCCGCGCGCTCGATCTCAGCTATCAACCCGCGGGCCACGTGCGACCCCGTGGTCGGCGATGTAACGGACGCAGTGTTGGCCGAACGGCTCACGGATGTCGACTTCATCTTTGGTTGCACGGACTCGATGGCCAGTCGCGCTGTCCTCAACCAGTTGGCCTATCAGTACCTGATCCCAATGATTGACATGGGCGTGTCCATCCACGTCGAGGCTGGCCGGTTGGCTTCCGTGACCGGGCGCGTGCAGATGCTGGCGCCCGGGCTGGGCTGTCTGGTCTGTGCCGACGGAATCGATGGCCAGCAGGTGCGCTGGGAGATGATGAGCCCGGCCCAACGCCGGGCTGATCCGTACTTCGAGAATGCTTCCATTCCGCAGCCGGCCGTGATGCCGCTTAACGGGGTCGTCACGTCTGCGGCGGTGGCCATGTTCCTCTCCGCCATCACGTCCTACCCGGGCGAGGCGCGCCTGCTGCACTACGACGGCGTGCGCGGCTCGGTGCGCCCGCAGCGGCTGTCGCCGCGCCCGCATTGCATCGTGTGCTCTGAGGAAGGCGCCTTGGCACGAGGCCGCAGCTGGTCGCTGCCGGTACGCTCATGATGTTCCGTCAATCCCAACGCAGCAAGGTCCTGTGGCTGGGTGCATCGCCTCAGCCGGAGCATCAGATCGAGCATGCGAACCGCGGCCTGACCCTGTGCGAAGTGCCACTGGACAACTTCCAGCGCGACGGGCTCGACCTCGTGCATGCACGCGGCCTCGTGCTCTGTGCGATGCCACCGAAGGTGTCTGCCGTCACCGCAGTGCTCGACTGCGTTGTGCAGGCCCTGAATCACGGCCTGTACGTGGTCATCATGCTGGCCGACAGCCTGGCGCACGGCTTCGTGCAGCAGCAGCTCGAGAGACACCTGCCCAAGGGACCGGCGCGCGACCGTGTGCAGTACCGCGTCCGCCCCTCCGCTCCCGAAGTGGCGGAAATCTTTGCCCGGCACGACCCGGGGCACGCGATCAACCGTGCTTTGCAAATCCACAAGACCGACGACTTGGTGCTGACCGAGCCACAGGGCTTCCTGCTACAGCGGGCTTTTGCCGATTGCGTGTCAGTGACGCTGAGCACGCTGGCCGGCGGCCGGTCGGCGCTGACGGTGCTGGTGCAGGCCACGCTGTCGAATTCGATGGCCGGCCCGCACCCGTTGCCCTTCTTCGCCAAGCTGGACGCGGCAGCGCGCATCGTGACGGAGCGGGACTGCTACGAGCGCTACGCCGACAGCCACATCGCGTGGAATCTGCGGCCGAACCTGCAATCTGCCCGTTGTCTGGTGGGTACCGAACTTGGGATTCTGGTCGGCAGCTTCGTCACCAAGTCCGAGCCGCTGTGGACGCTGATCCTGCAAGGCCGGGCCGGGGGGGCCATCACCAGCCTGTTCAAGGACACCTTGGCGGGATGGCGTGATCCTGCGGCTGCCCTGCAGACCGAAACCGGGTCCATTGCGCCGGCCCTGTGCGGGGTCTTCGCGTACCAGAACGTGCGCAAACGCTATTTGCGCGCGGCGGCTCAACTCGGCGTCGTGCGCGAGCCGCAGGCCGTCTGGGAAGCGTTCCTGAACCTGCCCACCCGCACCTGGCGGAAGGCGCCCGTGCACGGTGACATGCACGCTGACAACGTGCGCGTGCGCGGCGACGATGCCATCATGATCGACTTGGCGCGCGTCACGCTAGGCCCCCCCAGCGCGGACCCGGCGTGCATGGAGGTCTGGATCGCGTTCCAGCGGCCGCCGGCCCATCACGCGGTCGACGAGGGCGAATGGCTAGCAACCGTGCGCGACCTGTTCAGCATACGGCACGTGCTGGCTCCGCCAGCCTCCGATCCGGCCGCGCCGCTCGCCTGGTTGCGCCAGGGGGTCCTTCATACGCGACAAGTCGCCTCGGCCAGCAGTCCGCCCATCGACTACGCCATCACACTGGCGCTGTACCTGCTGCGCCGCGCCATGTTCGAGCCGGACGCCGAAGCGCCGCAGGCCGACGAGGTGAGGCGCACGTGGGCCTGGATTCTGGGGTGCCAACTGCTCGAGGGCGTGCAGGCGCTCTCGCATGAGTATCGTGAGGCAGCATGAAGCAGCGCGCCAAGAGCTTGGATTTTCGCGGCCTGGTTGAACACCGTCATGAGGCCGAGGCGCGCCTGCTGGCGCCAGGACAGGCGGTTCTGGTGCGCCGCGGCGTGGACCGCTCGCTTGTATTGCGATGCCCCGATGGCTGCGGCGAGACGCTGACGATTAACGTAGACCGGCGTGCCGGCCCCGCGTGGCGCGTGTATGTGGAAGAACAAGCCTTGAGCCTCTACCCTTCCGTTTGGCGCAACACCAGTTGCAAGAGCCATTTCATAGTCTGGCGCTCCCGCATCTACTGGTGCGATTGGGACGAACCATTTCTGGCCACGACAGAGGATTTCGAGCAGCGTGTTCTGTCTACGCTCTCGAAGAATTGGCAGTCCTATTCTGCGGTTGCCGATCAGCTGTCAGCCGTTCCGTGGGCAGTATTGTCGGCATGCCAACGCCTGCATGCGCGTGGACTGGTACAGCGTGGCAACGGCGACGATCAGCACCGCTTTCGGCGAGTACATCCCTTGCCGACTGCGCGGTGAGTCCTCCTGCCGATACTGTGGCACTCCAGCGGCAATGACCGGTTGCTTCCGGCCAATTACGGCGGTTCGCCGCGCACGTCCACCAGTGTCTGGTGTCGGCGTGCGCGGTCTTTCGCGACGCCAAACCTGACCGACCGCACCCAGTCTGTAGCGAGCGTTCGGCCTTTACTAGCCTGCTCCTTCAAGGCAGAACCGTTGCAACTCAGGCCCGGCTGCTCTTCAAAGAGATAGCCCAATTCCCCCTGCTACCGCAATTGCGAGCGTCGACTGCCAGCTGGACGTTTTGCCTCATGCGAAGCTTGGTTTACGCGCCGCTTTCGATCCGATGCTCCCATTGAGGGCTTCACGATGTTTGTGTTGCCTTGAAGAAGCTCTGCGACGTTCGTATTGAGCGCATACGCCAGCGTACCTAAGGTCCACAACGATGGATTTGCCAACCCTCGCTCGACCAACGAGATATATGTGCGATCGAGTTCGCAGTCGAAAGCCAGTTCTGCCTGGGATCTGTCGGCCGCAATCCTGAGCGTCTTAATGCGCTTGCCAAGCGCGACCGAAATTGCCTCCCTGCGTGGCGCAGGGCGTGGCTTTCGTTGCTGGACAGGAATCGCGGGCATGAACCCGAACAATCTCGCTTTGCAGCGCTAGAATCGACGGCGTATACACTGCATAGACGGTGCTGCCATGAGTTCCTCTTCGGTGTCTCCCTTTCCCACGGCCCGGCCCTTTAGGCTGCCGGCATCGGTGCTGCGCCCTCGCATTCCTGCATCGGCGGAGCCGTTCCGCAGTGACCCTGCCCACCGCATCGGGCATCAGGTTCGCGCCTTGCGCATTGCTGCCGGTGCATCCGGCGGTGAACTGGCAGCCAGCTCCGGCGTCTCCCGTTCCATGCTGTCCCGCATCGAGCGCGGTCTTGTGTCTCCTTCCGTCGAAACCCTAGACCGCATCGCCAATGGCCTGGGCGTGCCCGTTTCCCGCTTCTTCAGCGACCAGACCAGCCGAACGGACTTCTCGTTCGTGCCGGCCGGGAAGGGCATCCGGGTCGACCGCGTGGGCGCGGTCGCCGGCTACCGCTACGAACTCCTGGGTCACCAGCTGTCGGGCAACCTGTTCGTCGAGCCGTACCTGGTCACCTTGCTGCCGGAGGCGGAGCCCTACGTCACCTTCCAGCATCCAGGCATCAAGTTCCTGCACCTGGTGACGGGGAGGGTCTCGTACCGGTACGGGGGCAGGGTGGTGAAGCTGGCGCCGGGAGACTCCCTGCAGTTCGACGCGACGGCGCTGCACGGGATCGAGGCCATCGAAGAGGGGCCCGTGAGCTACCTGTCGGTTGTGTTCACGATGCGGGACTAAGGCGCACCGCGCTCCCTTCTTTGTTCCGCGGGCGGGGGTGCCGACTGGCACTGGCTTGGCCGATGAGTCGGGCGTTTCCTCCCGGCGCTAGCCCTTTCGATCCTCGCTAGCTCAGTGCTTGCCGCCTTGACGGGCGGCGTCAACTACCAGAACGGGCAGCTCAATTTCTGGATGAGCGCCGCTAGGCTTGCACGCATGCAGACGGTCGTTCGACCGCGTTGCCGCGAAGCCCGCCGGAGCGCGGGGCCGTCTGCACCATGGCCGCGCTGCGCAGTTCACCGGCCGCAGCGCATCACACGGAAGCACAGTCCGGGAGCCGCCCATGATCGAACTTCGGCACTTGCGTTACTTCACCGCGGTTGCGGAGGAGCTGAACTTCACACGCGCCGCAGAGCGCGTCCATATCGATCCGACGCCGCTTGCGCGCACCGTGCGCGATCTGGAGGAACGCCTGGGCGTTTCGCTCTTCGTGCGAACGCCGCGCCGACTGCTGTTGACGCCCGCCGGAGCCTGCTTGGTCGAGGAGGCCCGCGCGGTTCTGGGCCGGGTGCACCTTCTGGAAAACACCCTACGGTCTACCGATGCCTGCTTTCATGCGCCGCTGCGCATCGGCGTGGCCGACGGGATCGCGCAGCGCCGGTTGTCCGAATGCTTCGCCACCTGGTCGCAACGTGATCCAGCGATTCCGCTGGACCTGGTCGAGTTGCGCGCGACGGAACTCGCCGCAGCGCTGCGGCGCGAGGAGCTCGATGCAGGCTTCACCTTCGGGCTGCCCGACGACGAGACGCTCGCCCAGGAGCCCGTCTGGGACTACCCGGTGCAGGCGATCCTCCCGGCCGCGCATGCGCTCGCGGGCTTGCCCAGCGTGCCGATCGACGAACTGCTGAACTACGCCTTGGTGTCCTGCGACCCGCAGCGGCATCCCGGTCTCTGGCAGCAGATGCGCAGCATCGTGCAGCGTTACACCCTGCAGCCCACGCTCGCGGGGGAGGCCCACACGCTTGCCGGCTACGTCACCCGGGTGGCTGCACGCATCGGGGTCGGGCTGGCCGACAGCGGCCACATCGAGACCCTCGGTCGCACGGACATCGCGGTCGTGCCCCTGGCACAGCAGGAGCACATCGTCACCTACGTGGCCTACAAGCAGCGCCGCGGTGGGCTGCCCGACACGCTGCAGGACTTCATCGACCACGCCAAGACGGTGCAGGTCGGCGAGCACACCGTTCAGAACTGACCGGGGGCAGGGGAGGGACGACCGTCGGCCATTCGGCTTGGCGGCACCCCTCAGCCGGCGAACTCGCTGGCGTACGCCTGGCCACGCTCCCATGGGTGTGTCGTTCGCGGGCCCGATTCCAGACTTGGGGCAAGCGCTGCCGCTGCGGCCAGCGCACTGGATCTCACGACGCAAAGGAGCTGGCTCATGCCGACGAGAGGAGCGACCGGCATTCTGTTCGGGCAGCTACTGGTGGTGCCCAGCGTGGCCCTCGGTGGCCTGTGGGCGGGCACGCAGTGGACGGCCCATGCACTGGGCCACCAGGCACGGCTTGGGCCCACCTGGTTCGATGTGTTCGACCTGCCGGTCTACGAGCCCTGGAAGCTGTTCGAGTGGTGGTACTTCTACGATGCCTATGCGCCGGCGGTCTTTCAGCGCGGCGGCGTGATCGCCGCGTCGGGTGGGATGCTGGCCACCGGGGTCGCGATCGGCATGGCGGTCTGGCGTTCGCGGCTGGCCAGACGCGTGACGACCTACGGCTCCGCGCGCTGGGCCGAGGCGCAGGAGATCCAGCAGGCGGGACTGACCCGGGTGGCAGGGGTGTTCCTGGGCAAGCTGGGCGGTAAGCCGCCGCTGTACCTCCGTCACGAGGGGCCGGAGCATGTGATGGTCTTCGCGCCGACCCGCTCGGGCAAGGGCGTCGGCCTGGTGATCCCGACGCTGCTGTCGTGGACCGGCTCCGCGGTCATCCATGACATCAAGGGCGAGAACTGGCAGCTCACGGCGGGCTGGCGCGCGCGCTTCAGCCATTGCCTGCTGTTCAATCCGACCGACAGGAAGTCGGCAGCGTACAACCCGCTGCTCGAGGTGCGCCGCGGCATGCACGAGGTGCGAGACGTGCAGAACATCGCGGACATCCTGGTCGACCCCGAGGGTGCGCTGGAGCGTCGCAACCATTGGGAGAAGACCAGCCACGCGTTGCTGGTCGGCGTGATCCTCCACGTGCTCTACGCCTGCAGCGACAAGACGCTGCGTGGCGTCGCGAACTTCCTGTCCGACCCGGCCTGGCCCTTCGAGGTGACGCTGCGCCGGATGATGACGACCCGGCACCTCGGTGACGGCGTCCATCCCGTCGTGGCCTCCGCGGCGCGCGAGGTGCTCAATAAGAGCGACAACGAGCGCTCCGGGGTGCTGTCGACCGCCATGAGCTTCCTGGGGCTGTACCGTGACCCCACGGTGGCCGAAGTGACGTCGCGCTGCGACTGGCGCATCGCCGACCTGATCTCGGCCGAGCACCCGGTGTCGCTGTACCTGGTCGTGCCGCCCTCGGACATCAGCCGCACCAAGCCGCTGATCCGGCTGATCCTCAATCAGATCGGCCGGCGCCTGACCGAATCGCTGGACGGCTCGGACGGCATTGCGCGCAGGCACAAGCTGCTCCTGATGCTCGACGAGTTCCCGGCGCTGGGCCGGTTGGACTTCTTCGAGTCCGCGCTGGCCTTCATGGCGGGCTACGGCCTGCGCGCTTTCCTCATCGCCCAGTCACTGAATCAGATCGACAAGGCCTACGGCCAGAACCATTCGATCCTGGACAACTGCCACGTGCGCATCGCCTTTGCCACCAACGACGAGCGCACCGCCAAGCGCATCTCGGAGGCGCTGGGCACCGGCACCGAGCTGCGCGCGCAGCGCAACTACGCCGGACACCGACTGGCGCCCTGGCTCGGCCATCTGATGGTGTCGCGGCAGGAGACCGCACGGCCGCTGCTCACGCCGGGTGAGGTGATGCAGCTGCCGCCGGACGACGCGGTGGTGATGGTCTCGGGCCACCCACCGATCAAGGCGAAGAAGCTGCGCTACCACCAGGACCGGAATTTCATGGTGCGGGTGCTTCCGCCGCCGGCGCTGGCGTCGGGCGTGTACGCGGATCGGCCTGCGGCGCGGTCGGACGACTGGAGCGGTCTGGTGCCGCTCGCAGCGCCCGAATCGACTGGCGCCGGGGCGTCCGGTGGCTTTGCCGACGAGGGCGGTCACCAACTCAAGCCCGAGCTCGAAGTGGTGCAGGACCTCGCGCCGCTTCCCGAGGACGACGGCCTGCTGGTGCTGGACGACGAGGACGATGTGCCGCTGCGCCCGCAGGACGTGGACCGGCAGCTCGCCCGGAACGCGCGCCTGGCCGCGCTCGACCCCGACGACGGGATCGCGCTATGACCCGCGCGCGCCTGAACATCTTCATCGAACCGGCGCACGCCAAGCGGCTGGACCAGGTCGCTGCGCACCGGGGCGTCTCGAAGTCCGCGGTGATTGCGGCGGCGCTGGCGGCCTTCCTCTCGCCGGACGGCGAGGATCAGCGCCAGGTGGCGCTGGGCAAGCGCCTGGACCGGCTCTCGCGCCAGTTCGAGCGGCTGGAGCGCGACCAGGGCGTGCTGATCGAGACCTTCGCCCTGTACCTGCGGCATTACCTGACGGTGGCCCTACCGGTGCCCGAGCACCAGCAGGACGCGATGCGCGCGCAGGGACGCGCGCGCTACGCCCAGTTCATCCAACAGCTCGCCCGGCACATCCAGCGCGGGCGCAGCCTGGTGCGGGACATCCATGCGGAGAGCGAGGCGGACGCCTCGACCGCGCATGCCGCAGCGGGTGACCCATCCACATTCAGTGAAGGAGAAACAGCATGAGGCGCAGCGATGGCGTGCAGGCCGATGGCATGGGGGAGGGTGGCGGTGAATCGGCCGCCCGGCGCAGCCGCATGTTGCGCTCGGCGATGGGACCCGAGATCGCGGCAGCGCTCGACGATCCGGAGGTCATCGAGGTGCTGCTCAATCCCGATGGCTCGCTATGGCTGGACCGCCTGGGGAGCGGTCGCACGCCGACCGGCACGACGCTGCCATCGCCCGTGGCGGAACGAATCATCCGGTTGGTGGCAGCGCACGTACGAGCCGAAGTGCACCCGGGCGCCCCCATCCTGTCGGCCGAGCTGCCCGAGACCGGCGAGCGCTTCCTCGGTGTGCTGCCCCCGGTGGTGCGTGCGCCGTCGTTCGCGATCCGCAAGCGAGCGCTGCGCATCATGACGCTCGCGCACTATGTGGACGACGGCGTGCTGACCGCCGCGCAGGCGGCCTTCCTTCGCACGGCGGTGCGCGACCGGCTGAACATCGTGGTCGCAGGCGGCACCAGCACCGGCAAGACGACGCTGGCCAACGCCTTGCTCGACGAGATTGCCGAGACGCGCGACCGCGTGCTCGTCCTCGAGGACACCGTGGAGCTGCAGTGCCGCAGCGACGATCACGTGGGCATGCGCACCGAGCCGGGCGTCAGCACCCTGGCCGATCTGGTGCGCGCCACCCTGCGCCTGCGGCCGGACCGGATCATCGTCGGCGAAGTGCGCGGCGCGGAAGCCCTGGACCTCCTCAAGGCCTGGGGGACAGGGCATCCGGGCGGCATCGCCACTGTGCATGCCGGCTCGGCCGCCGGTGCGCTCACGCGGCTCGAACAGCTCGTGCAGGAGGTGAGCGTCACCGTCCCGCGCGCCCTCATCGCCGAGACCGTCAATGTCGTCGTCTTCATCGCCGGCCGGGGCCGCGCGCGCCGCGTGCGCGAGATCGCGCGTGTCATCGGGTTCGACAACAACGGCTACCGGCTCGACACCTCGCCGGGGTCGGTATCCCCGTCGACCTCCTCGACTGCTTCGACTTCCTCACCCTCGTCCACCACCGGAGAACCGTCATGACGTCATCCACGCCTGCCTTTTCGCGTCTTTCACGCGTTCCGCACCTTCCACGCCTTTCCGTCAGGCCGCTGCTTCGGACGGCTGCCGTTGGAGCGCTGCCGCTCGCGCTGTGGATGGTGGCGCTGCCCGCGCACGCGGCCGGCTCCAGCATGCCGTGGGAGGCGCCGCTGCAGTCGATCCTCGATTCGATCCAGGGGCCTGTCGCGCGCATCGTTGCGGTGATCGTCATCATCGCCACGGGGCTTGCACTGGCCTTCGGCGACACCTCGGGCGGCTTCCGGAAGCTCATCCAGATCGTCTTCGGGCTGTCGATCGCCTTCGCGGCCTCCAGCTTCTTCCTGACCTTCTTCAGCTTCTCCGGCGGCGCGGTGCTGGCATGAGCATGGCCGCCACCGAGATGCCGACCTCGGGACCACCGGGGTTCGAGGTGCCCCTGCACCGGTCGCTCACCGAGCCGATCCTCATGGGCGGCGCACCGCGCACGGTGGCGATCGCCAATGGCACCCTGGCCGCCGCGGTCGGGCTGGGCCTGCAGCTCTGGCTGCCGGGTCTTGCCCTGTGGATCGTCGGGCACGCGTTGGCCGTCTGGGGTGCGCGCACGGACCCGCAGTTCATGCAGGTCTTCGCGCGGCACATCAAGCACCGCGCCTTGCTGGACGTGTGAGGCCGAAGGCGGAGCACTCGCGATGATGAACCTCACCGAATACCGCAGGCGTCCGGCACTGCTGGCCGACTGGCTCCCGTGGGCCGGTCTGGTCGCCCCCGGCGTCGTGCTCAACAAGGACGGCGCCTTCCAGCGCACGGCGCGTTTCCGGGGACCGGACCTCGACAGCGCGACACCGGGTGAGCTGGTCGCCACGTCGGCACGGCTGAACAACGCGCTGCGCCGGTTCGGATCGGGCTGGGCCCTGTTCGTGGGCGCCGAGCGCCGGCCGGCCGCGGACTATCCCGAGTCGTCCTTCCCGGAGCCCTTGTCCTGGCTGGTCGATGAGGAGCGCCGCGCGGCCTTCGAGGAGGCGTCGAGCCACTTCGAGAGCCGTTACCACCTGACGCTGCTGTACCTGCCGCCCGAGGAGTCGCGCGCGCGGGCCGGCCGGCTGCTCTACGAGAACCAGACGACGGACGGGGCGGACGGCCCGGACTGGCGGGCGCGGCTGGGCGCCTTCGTGGCCGAGACCGAACGGATCTTCGGCCTGCTCGAAGGCGTGATGCCGGAGATCGCCTGGCTCAACGACGGACAGAGCCTGACCTACCTGCATGCGTGCATCTCGACGAGAGGCCATCCGGTGGCGGCGCCCGAGGTGCCCATGCACCTCGATGCGCTGCTGGCCGACGAGCCCCTCGTGGGCGGGCTCGCGCCGATGTTGGGCAGCGCGCATCTTCGGGTGCTGACGGTGCGGGGCTTTCCGACGTCGACCTGGCCCGGCCTGCTCGATGACCTGAACCGCCTGGGCTTCGCGTACCGCTGGAGCACGCGCTTCATCTGCCTGGACAAGTCCGAAGCCGAGAAGGAGCTCGCACGCCTGAGGCGCCAGTGGTTCGTCAAGCGCAAGAACATCGTGGCGCTGCTGCGCGAGACGATCTTCCAGCAGGAGAGTCCGCTGCTCGATTCCGATGCGGCGAACAAGGCCTCGGATGCCGACGCGGCCTTGCAGGAGCTCGGCAGCGACCAGGTGGCCTTCGGCTATGTCACCGCCACCGTGACGCTGCTGGACGTGGATGCTGCCTCGGCCGACGAGAAGCTGCGGCAGGTCGAGCGCGCCATCCAGGGGCGTGGGTTCGTGACGATCCCCGAGACCCTGAATGCGGTGGACGCCTGGTTGTCGTCGGTCCCCGGCCATGCCTATGCGAACGTGCGCCAGCCCCTCGTCTCGACGCTGAACCTGGCGCACATGATGCCGGTGTCGGCCGTGTGGGCGGGGCCGGAGAAGAACGCGCACCTCGACGGCCCGCCGCTCATCGTCACCCGCACCGACGGTGCGACGCCGTTCCGCCTGGTCACGCACATCGGCGATGTGGGCCACACCCTGGTGGTTGGGCCGACGGGGATGGGCAAGTCGGTGCTGCTCGCCACGCTGGCGATGCAGTTCCGGCGCTACGCGGGGTCGCAGATCCTGGTCTTCGACATGGGGCGCTCGATGCGCGCCACCGTGCTCGGTCTGGGCGGCGAGCACTACGACCTCGGGGCCGAAGGGGCCATCGCGTTCCAGCCGTTGGCGCGCATCGACCGGGACGGCGAGCGTGCCTGGGCGGCCGAGTGGATCGAGGGCCGGCTGCTGCAGGAGGGCGTGGTCGTCGGCCCGCCCGAGAAGGATGCGGTATGGTCGGCGCTGAACAGCCTCGCCAGCGCACCGGTGGACCAGCGCACGATGACCGGCTTGTCTGTGCTGCTGCAGTCGAACGCGCTGCGGCTGGCCCTGCAGCCCTATGTGCTCGGTGGTGCCCACGGCAGGCTGCTCGACGCCGATTCTGACCGCCTGGGCGACGGCGCCATCCAATGCTTCGAGATGGAGGAGCTGATGCAGAGCAAGGCCGCGGTGATGGCCGTGCTGGGCTACCTCTTCGCCCGTTTCGACGCGCGATTCGATGGTGCGCCGACGCTGCTGATCCTGGACGAGGCCTGGCTTTTTTTGGACGACCCGGTCTTCGCGTCGCGCATCCGGCAGTGGCTCAAGACGCTGCGCAAGAAGAACGTGTCGGTCGTCTTCGCGACCCAGTCGCTGGCCGACGTGAAGGACTCGACCGTCGCGCCGGCCATCGTCGAGAGCTGCGCGAGCCGGATCTTCCTGCCGAACCCGCAGGCGACCGAGCCACAGATCCGGTCGATCTACGAGGGCTTCGGACTGAACACCCGGCAGATCGAGATCGTCGCGACCGCGCAGCCCAAGCGCGACTACTACTACCAGTCGCGGCTCGGCAACCGGGTGTTCGATCTCGGGCTGGGGCCGGTGGCGCTGGCTTTCGCGGGGGCGTCGTCGCCGGAAGACCAGCGCGCCATGGATGCAGTGCTCGCCGATGGCGGGGCCGACCCATTCGCTGCGGCCTGGCTGCGCCATCGCGGCCTGGACTGGGCGGCCGATCTCATCCCGTCGTTCCCGTTTCCTTCACCTACCTTGCAGGAGAAGTCGCCATGAAGAAGCTTCGCAAATCCTTGGTCGCTGCTGCGGCTGCATCGCTGATCGGCATGGCGCCCGCGGTGCATGCGCAGTGGGTCGTGATCGATCCTACGAACCTGGCGCAGAACATCATGACGGCGGCCAACACGCTCGAGCAGATCAACAACCAGATCAAGCAGCTGCAGAACCAGGCGCAGTCGCTCATGAACCAGGCGAAGAACCTGACGAGCCTGGACTTCAGCGCACTGAACGAACTGCGCGCGGCCCTGTCGGCGACGAACCAGCTGATCCAGCAGGCCCGGGGCCTGGCCTTCAACGTCCAGCAGATGGAGGCGCAGTTCCAGCAGCTGTATCCGGCGTCGTTCAGTGCGTCGGTTTCCAGCGGCCAGATGGTGCTCGATGCGCGCAGGCGCTGGACAAATTCGCTCGAGGCGCTTCGCACTGCGACCCAGGTGCAGTCGCAGGCGATGCAGAACTTCGCCTCGGACGAATCGACGCTGACGGATCTGCTCAACCGCAGCCAGTCGGCCGTGGGCGCACTGCAAGCCACGCAGGCGACCAACCAACTGCTCGCGCTGCAGGCCCGGCAGGCGATGCAGGCGCAGCAGCTCCAGATCACCCAGGACCGTGCGGCCGCCTTGGAACAGGCGCGGCAGGTCGCTGTCCAAGAGCGTGCGCGCGAGGTGCGGCGGCGCTTCATGGGGTCGGGCACGCCGTACACGCCCTACACGGTTAACTTCTACAGCGAGTGAGGGGCGTGCCGTGCACTCGCTTCTGACCCATGCGTGGGTGGCTTCGGCGCTGCTGTTGGCCGCCTGCGGCAAGCCCGCACCGATCGAGTCCGTCGATTCGCTCGTGGCGAATCCGGAGCGCCTCCGGGAACTGCGCACGCAGTGCCGGGCCGGCCGCGCGCAGGTGGGCGAGGTGCAGTGCAATGCGGTGGTCGAAGCCACGCGCAGACGCTTCTTTGGCAGCGGTGGACCGAAGTACACGCCGCCGGCATCTCCTCCGCGCGGGTTCTGGCAGGACGGCCGTGCCGCTGCGCCCGCGCCGGCATCTCGATCGCCCGTGTACTCGGCTTCCGAGGAATAGCCGTGCAGGACGCTGCGGTGATCGACCGCTTTCTGGATGTGTTCTCGCGCTATATCGACTCTGGCTTCGGGTTGCTGCGCGGCGAGGTCGCCTTTCTGACTGTCACGTTGATCGCGATCGACATGACCCTTGCAGGGCTGTTCTGGGCCATGAGCCATGCCTCTGGCCAGGGCGATGACGTGATCGCCAAGCTCGTCCGAAAGGTGCTGTACGTGGGCACCTTCGCCTACATCCTGGGCAACTTCAACAGCCTCGCCGGCATCGTCTTCCAGTCATTCGCTGGGTTGGGCTTGACAGCATCCGGCTCGGGCATGAGCCAGGCACAGCTGCTGCAGCCCGGCCAACTCGCCAAGGTGGGCATCGACGCAGCTCGCCCGATCATGGAGCAGATCAACAACATGACCGGGTTTCCGGAGGTGTTCGCCCACCTGGACACCATCGCGGTGTTGTTCCTCGCGTGGCTCGTGCTGATCGTGACCTTCTTCATCCTGGCGGTGCAGCTCTTCGTCACGCTGATCGAGTTCAAGCTGACGACGCTCGCCGGCTTTGTGCTGGTGCCGTTCGCGCTGTGGAACAAGACGGCGTTCCTGGCCGAGAAGGTGCTCGGCAACGTGGTGTCGTCCGGCGTCAAGGTGCTGGTGCTGGCGGTCATCGTGGGGATCGGCTCCGGACTCTTCGCCGAGTTCACCGTCCCGCCCGGTGCCGACCCGAGCATCGACCATGCGCTGATCATCATGCTGGCATCGCTGGCGATGCTGGGCCTCGGGATCTTTGGACCGGGAATCGCGACCGGGTTGGTGGCCGGCGCGCCGCAGCTTGGCGCGGGTGCCGCCGTCGGCACCGCCATCGGTGCGGCAGGGCTTGCCGTGACCGGCGGTGCGGCCGTGGCTGGCGCCGGTTCCGCGGTCGCAGCGGGCGCACGGATGGCGCCCGGTGCGGCGCGTGCGGTCATCGGAGGCGGAGCGAATGCCGCGCGCTCGGCCAGTGCCCTGGCCAGCGGCGCGAAGTCGGCCTACCAGGCGGGGGCTGCCGCAGCGGATGGTGCCAGAACGCGCGCAGCCGGTGCCGGGCTCGCCAACGTCGCCAAGGCCGGCGCGAGTGCGGCCGGCCAGCGCATCGCGTCCGGTGCCAGGGCGGTCACGGACCGCGTGGCGGACTTCGTGGCCGACGCAGCGGCACCGGCGTCTTTCTCTGCATCCGGAGCATCCGCCGAAGGCAGCGCGGCCGCCGCGCCTGCATCCGAACCGGCATGGGCGCGGCGCATGCGCCGCAAGCAGCAGGCGACCCACGCCGCGACCACCGCCGCCCACGTGTTGCGCTCGGGCGACCACGGCGGCAGTGGCGCCAGCCCGAGCCTGCAGGACAACGCCAACCCTTGATCGACTGCTGAGGAGAACCCATGCGTTTCAAACGACCCCAGGTGCGGTACTCGGACACGCCGGAGCCCGTCACTCCCTACCAGGCCGCCGCCCAGGTCTGGGACCAGCGCATCGGCGAGAGCCGGGTGCAGGCGAAGAACTGGCGGCTGATGGCCTTCGGCGCCTTGTCGCTGGCACTGCTCATGGCCGGCGGTCTGGTCTGGCGCTCGGCCCAGTCCATCGTGACGCCCTATGTTGTCGAGGTGGACCACGCCGGGCAAGTGCGGGCCGTGGGCGAAGCAGCCGCGCCGTACAGGCCCACCGACGCGCAGATCGCGTTTCACCTGGCGCGCTTCGTCAGCGATGTGCGCTCGCTCTCCATCGACCCGGTGGTGGTTCGTCGGAACTGGCTCGAAGCCTACGACTACACGACCGACCGAGGCGCCGCGACGCTGAACGACCACGCGCGCACGCACGATCCGTTCGCCCGCGTCGGGCAGAACTCCGTCGCGGTGGAGGTGACCAGCGTGGTGCGAGCGAGCGACACCTCGTTCCAGGTGCGCTGGATCGAGCGCAGTTATGTCAACGGCTCCCCTGCCGGCGTCGAGCGCTGGACGGCGGTGCTGTCCGTCGTGCTGCAGCCGCCTCGTACCGAGGAGCGGCTGCGCAAGAACCCGTTGGGCATTTACGTCAACGGTCTGTCGTGGAGTCGTGAACTCGACGCATCGCAAGGAGCCAAGCCGTGAAGCAACATAGCCGTAGAGCCACGTCGCTCTCGATCCCTCTTGCCACGCTGTTGACCGTTTCGGGCTGTGCGACGCAGGTCAAACCGCCGCCGGTGATCTCTCTCGATGAACCTGTGGCCGTGGCTGCGAAGGCGTTGCCCGAACCGGTGATGCCCGTCGAGGTGGTTGCGGTTCCGGCGCCATTGCCGGAGCAGATGAAAGCGCTGCCGGCCGAGGCGGAGGCGAAGCCGGTGCCGGAGCCGGCCGACGACCGGGTGCGTGTCTCGCGCGCGAATGACGAAGCGCGCATCGCGCCTACGCGTGAAGGCTACGTCAATGCCATCCAGGTCTGGCCCTATGCGGACGGTGCGCTGTACCAGGTCTACACCAGCCCGGGGCGGGTGACCGTCATCGCGCTGCAGGAAGGCGAGGAGCTGGTGACGGTCTCCGCCGGCGACACGGTGCGCTGGATCGTGGGCGACACGGCCAGCGGCTCGGGGGCCACCCTGCGCGTGAACGTCCTGGTGAAGCCAACGCGCACCGGTCTCAAGACCAACCTCGTCATCACCACGAACCGGCGGACCTACCTGCTGGAGCTGTCTTCCACGCCGCAGGCCTGGATGGCGTCGGTGTCGTGGGACTACCCGAGGGATCGGATGCTCGCGCTGCAGAAACAGGCACGCGAGGCCCAGGCGGCGGCACCCGTGGATGCGGGCCTGTCGCTGGAACAGATCCGCTTCCGCTATGCGATCACGGGCGACGGCCCGTCCTGGAGGCCATTGCGCGCCTTCGACGATGGGCAGAGGGTCTACATCCAGTTCCCGGGCGGCATCGCCCAGGGCGAGTTGCCGCCTCTCTTCGTCATCGGACCACAGGGGGACGGCCAGCTCGTCAATTACCGCTTCCGGTCGCCGTACTACGTGGTGGACCGGCTCTTCGGAGCGGCCGAGCTGCGGCTGGGCGGGTTCAAGGGGGGCAAGGCCGAGGTCGTGCGCATCGAACGCACCGATGGCGCGCCGCGCGGGAGTGGATCGTGAGCGAGACCGCTGCACCATTACCCAAGGCCGATCCGGAGACCCTGGCGCTGCGGGCGCAGCCGCGTCCTGTCGTTCGCCTGAATCGCCGGGTGCTGGCCGTCGGCGCCGGCACGCTGGCGGCGGCCGTGCTGGGGGGCACCTTGTGGACGCTGCAGTCGCAGCAGCGTTCCCATGTACCGGCGAATGAGCTGTACAACGTTGATCGCATCGCGAGGTCTGAGAACCTCGATCGGTTGCCCAAGGATTACGCCGGCCTTGCACCGACACCGAAGGCAGCGCCGCCGGTGCTGGGCGAGCCGCTGCCGGGCGACCTGGGGCCTGCCATCGTGAAATCGCAGCAACCAGGGGACCCGCGTATGACGCCGCGCGGCACGGACCCGGCGCAACTGGCGGCCGACGAGGCGGCGCGGTCGCCGGTCTTCTTCCGGGGGGCCGGTGGCGGCGGTGGCGGCAGGGCGGTGTCTGCACCCTCGCCGACGACTCCAGACACGCGCACGAGCGCAGCTATTGCTGGCTCGAGCCCGAACCCGTTCGATGCAATGGCTGCCGGCACGTCGGCTGCCCCTGCAGATCCGACGACTGCGCAGAACCGGCAGGATGCCAAAGCGGCGTTCATGACGAAGGCGGGCGAGGGCGGCACGCGCAACCAGGGGAGTCTGCAGCTGCCCGCATCGCCGTACCAGGTGATGGCCGGCACGGTGATCTCCGCGGCATTGGTGACGGGCATCAATTCGGACCTGCCGGGGCAGGTGATCGCCAACGTCACCGAGGCGGTGTACGACACGGCCACAGGGCGTCATCTGTTGATCCCGCAGGGCTCGCGCCTGATGGGACGCTACGACAGCCAGGTGTCGTTCGGGCAGCGGCGCGTGCTGCTGGTGTGGACACGGCTGATCCTGCCGGACACCTCGTCGGTGGCACTGGACCGCTTGCCGGGGATCGACCCGGCCGGTTATGCAGGGCTCGAGGATGGGGTCGACTGGCACTGGGAGCGGATCCTCGCAGGGGCGGCCCTGTCGACACTGTTGGGCGTCGGGGCGGAGCTGGCCGCCCCGGAGAGCAGCACGGGTCAAGACGGCAATCGGACCGTGATCGCGATTCGCGAAGGCACGCAGGACTCGATCAGCCAGGTCGGGCAGGAGATCACCAGGCGCAATGCGAGCATCCAACCGACGTTGACGATCCGGCCGGGGTTTCCGATGCGGGTGATGGTGAGCAAGGACCTGATCCTGCGGCCCTACCAGCCGCTGTTCTTCCAGCGCGGTTCGTCGCAATGAGCAGGAACACCACGCGCTTGAGCTTGGGCGCGCTGCCCAGGGCGGAGGTCGTCAAGCTGACCATCGCCGTGCCAGCCGAGCTCAAGCTGCAGCTTGATGCCTATGCCGCGGTGCACAGTCGGCTGCATGGACCGGTGGATGCGGTAGGGCTGATCCCGCACATGCTCTCGGCCTTCATCGCGCGCGACCGTGGCTTCAAGGCGGCGCTGAGGGTGAAGCAGCCGAGGCCGATCGATCCGAGCGCATAGCCCTTACCCGAGGCGCCGCGCCAGCAGGTCGGCTTGCTCGGCGAACTTTGCAGGACTCTTGCGTTGCAGCTGCGCCAGGTTCTGCAGCTTCCAGCGAATGCCCGGCAGATCCTCCGCATGCGCAATGCTCAGCAACCGCCATTCGGGTTGCCCATTGACGAGCGACAGCAGAAAGCGGCGCTCGTCGGCATCGAGGCTGCTTTGCAATTCATGCACCATGCGCTCGCGTGCGACGAGCAGCGCGTCCAATGCCACAGGCTCGGTGGTCATGCCCCTGAAATTGCGTTCGTACTCCTGGCCGATATCACGCATGGCCGGGAACAGGACTTCATGGACGGGACGGTTGTGGCTGGCGATGTAGACCACGAAGGCCCGTCGAATGCCGGGAGTGATGCCTTCGTGAGCGAACAGCTGCATCACGTCAAACAGGTCGCGGGGATGCTGGCGATCCATGGCCGCGACGAGCTTCCCGCCGTACACGTCCTCCAGCGATACCACCGGAATCTCCAGTTCAGCCAGCAAGGCCTCGCGGGCCGCGGGCGTCAGGGCCGCAGCGCGCACGGGACGGACGGTGCCACGCATCACGAAGTTCACTTCGACCTTCACTTCGATCTTTCCGCGTCGCACCAGCAGTTTGGTTTCGCCGGCCTCGGCCGTCGCCAGCGTGTGCGTCTGAAACCCTCGAGCATTCAGCCGCTCGGCAGCGTGCCGGATGGCGTCATTGATGCGGGCGAGTGCTGCGTCGCGAGGCAAGCTGTGGTCGGGGAAGACCAGATCCAGATCGACCGAGAGCCGTGGCATGTCCCGGATGAACAGATTGATCGCGGTGCCGCCCTTGAGCGCGAAGGTTCCGTCCGCGAAGACGAGCGGCGCGATCTGCGTCAACAGCCGGGCGGTGTCGAGGTAGGTCTGGTTCATGGCTTGAGCACCAGAAGCCCGTCGGACGAGCGGGACACCCAGGCCCTGGCGCTGCCGGTGGGCAAGTGCGAGGGGTCCAGCTTCTTCGCCCAGGGCAGGGAGAGTTCACCCCCGAGTTGCAGACACAGACGCACGGTCTTGACGCTGGTGCAGCGTTGCAACAGTTCGCGCAGCACATCGGCACGCAAGCCGTATCCGCTCTCTGCCAGCTCGCGCGCTTCTTTCAGCGGCTGTCTCACGCCGACTTCGCTGAGCACTTCAAGGAAGCCGCGTTCCGGCGCTGAAACCCGCGCCGCGCCGACGCGCTTCTCGAACGGGCCGACATGCAGCAGGGCCCCCGGTATTTCGTCGAACAGGCGTTTGCGGTGGTATTCGGCCGGGAAGCGCTCGGTGAACCAGTCGGGCAGCTTCGCCGCCGTCCAGCCGTAAAGTTGCAAGACGGGTTGCTGCGACACGTAGTGTCGTACCCCATACCAGTCGAGCGATGACTTGCCGCCGACATGCAGACCGTCAATGGTTCGTTCAAGCAGGAGCAGGCAGGGGTGCAGTTGCAGCACATCGTTCGGGCGGCAGTACACGCCGCGTGCCAAGCGAGTGAGCCAGCCTGCACGCACATAGTGCACAGCGAGGTCGGCGGAGATGCTCCGTGCGGCCAAGTCTGCGGATGTCAACGGGCTTCCCGGCGCCCAGTTGCCATAGAGGTTACTTAGTTTTGTTCTATTTGTCGTAGCCATACTGCGATTTTGCTAAACAATTCAAAAGGTCGCAAATTTTGTTTCACTGGGGTGAGTCGTAGTATTGCTACGACAATCAGAAATAATTCAAATCTATGGATTGTTGAGCTGCGAGGTTGCAAGCGGGCTATTCCGACGCATCGCGAGACGCTATGCGTCCCAAGAACCAGTTGACAGCGGCACGCTTGAAGGCCGTGCGACAGCCGCACGGGGCGTGATCAAACGCTCAGCGTTCAAGCTGAACGGCTATCGAGCCCAAGTGCCTTGCGCTCCCTATCTTGGGACGGCGGCAGCGATCGCTGGCCTGAAAAACTCGAGGTGGTCCGTTGAGCACTCTGCTCCGGACTGGCCCACGCACCCAGGGCAATGTCTGCAGGCGTCGGATCGAATGCTAAATCGAGCGTTGTCGGAATGTTCTTTGGCCTGAGGGCATGCAGATCTTCTGGTCTCAGATGGGTGTACCGCTTGAGCATCTTCCAATCTTTGTGTCCTGTTACGAGCGCGGCCTGCTCGATCGTGAACCCCGCCTCGAAGAGGCGACTGGCCGCTTCGTGCCGGAGGTCGTGGAATTTGAGGTTCCTGATGCGCAGCTCCTTGCATGCGCGACGGAACGCGGTCCCCACAGAGCGGCCGTTGTAGGGGAAGACAAAGCTGCTGCCTCCGGAGAAAGGCCGCTGCTCCTGGAGAATGGCCCAGGCATCGAATCCGGTGACATCCAGCAGTGGTACTTTCTGGTCATTGCCGTTCTTGTCTCGTGGGTCTTTTCGGTCCCGCACGATCACGGTACGAGCCCGGGCATCGACGTCCTCCCAGCGAATGCGACAGATCTCGTCCTGCCGCATGGCGGTGGCAACTGCGAAACGCATGATTCGTCCGAGAGGAATGATCTGCCGCTGATTTCCGGCGAAATAGTCGGCAAGCGCTTGCAACTCGTCGAGGGTAGGGCGGCGGTCCCGTTCCCGCCCCTTTCCGACCAGGCCCAGGCGCTTGAGCGCAATGCGAGCCAGATCAATGGGCTCAACCTGAACCTGAGTGCCATGCACGGCCGCCGCGTGAGAAACTACGAGCTTGATGTAGCCGATGTCCATGCTGATGGTGATGGGACCTGCGCCTTCCCTGGCGCGGTCCTTGCCAAACTGGATGAGCCGCTCGCGCGTGAGGTCCTTCAGCTTCAACTTGCCCAATTTGGTCTTCAAGGCATCGAGGGTGAAGGCCTTGGACCGCCGGGGCGCTCTCCGCACTTCCTTCATGTCGGTGACATGCAGATCGATCAAATCGCCGAATGTGGTCGGATCCTTGACCTTTGACCGGCGGGGTGCGTCGCCCAGATCGATGCGGCGCTCCGTTGCGAGAGCCCATTCCTGGGCGTCCCTGTACCGTCGAAAGGTTTCACTCGCATAGACACCCTTACGGCGGACTTGCGCGCGCGTGTTGCCGGACGGAAGCTTCGTGAAGGTGGGCATTTCGTGTGCTCTATGTGTGCACTGACAGGGCGAAACAGGGCGTATTCGGGCAAATTTCAGTGCACACGAGCGTGCACACGAGGGTGGTTAAGTGTATGAATGATAACGCTAAGTTGTTGAATTTAAAAGAGAAAGTCGTCTCGGTCGCTCCTATGATGGACTGGACCGACCGCCATTGCCGATTCTTCCACCGCCTGCTCACCCGGCGCGCGTTGCTCTACACCGAGATGGTGACGACCGGCGCGCTGGTGCATGGTGACGTGCCGCGGCACCTGCGTTTCAACGCCGAGGAGCACCCGGTGGCCCTCCAGCTCGGCGGCAGCGAGCCGGCCGACCTGGCGCACTGCGCCAAGCTCGGCGAGGACTGGGGTTACGACGAGATCAACCTGAACTGCGGCTGTCCGAGCGAGCGGGTGCAGCGCGGTGCCTTCGGCGCCTGCCTGATGGCCGAGCCGCAGCTGGTGGCCGATGGCGTGAAGGCGATGGTCGACGTGGTCGACGTGCCGGTCACGGTCAAGCACCGCATCGGCATCGACAAGACCGAGAGCTACGACTTCGTGCGCGACTTCGTCGGCACGGTGAGCGAGGCGGGCTGCCGCACCTTCATCGTCCATGCGCGCAACGCGTGGCTGCAGGGCCTGTCGCCCAAGCAGAACCGCGAGGTGCCGCCGCTGCGCTACGAGCTGGTTCATCGGCTCAAGCACGACTTCCCCGCGCTGCGCTTTTCCATCAACGGCGGCATCGCGCAGACCGAGCAGGTGCACCAGCAGCTGCGCCTGCTCGACGGCGTGATGGTCGGCCGCGAGGCGTACCACAACCCCTGGTGGCTGGCCGAGTGGGATGCCGCCTTCTTCGGCGAGCCGGCGCATGAACTGTCGCGCGAGGACATCGAGCGGCAGATGTGCGACTACATGGTGCGCGAGGCGGCCGAGCACGGCACGCCGTGGTCGAACGTCGCGCGGCACATGCTGGGCCTGCGCAACGGCCTGCCCGGCGCGCGCCGCTGGCGCCAGGTGTGGAGCGACCACCGCCTCAAGGGCGAGGCGCCCCATGCCGTCATGGCCCTGGCGCACGCACAGCCGGTCGAGCCGGTACTGCTGGCCGACTGAGGCGTTCAGGCCACAGCGCGAAGCGCGTCAGCGCCCCAGCACGCGCAGGCCGATCAGAAAGACGGTCGCCAGCGCCAGCAGCAGGGCGACGCACCGCCAGAAGCGCACCGGGTCGCGTTCGACCAGGGGCGTGGCCCGCGAACGGTGGAACGACGGGCCGGGCGACTGGAGGTCGTGCGCGAACTCCGACACCGCCTCCTGCCGCTTGGACGGATCGGGGTGCAGCGCCTTGCCCAGCACCGCATCCAGCCACACCGGCAGTTCCGGCCGCACATGACGCAGCGGCACATAGCGCAGGCCGCGCACGTCGCGCGGCGTGCGAACCCGCGCCGCCTGCAGGCCGTAGGGCAGTTGGCCGCCGAGCATCTGGTAGGTGATGGTGGCCAGCGAGAACAGGTCGGCACGCGGGCTGCCGCCATGGCCCAGCAGGTACTCCGGCGCCATGTACTGCAGGGTGCCGGGCGCGGCGGCCGTTTGCGCGTCGTGCCGGCCTTCGGCCAGCCCTGCCACATGCACGGTGCCCAGGTCGATGAGCTTCACCGTGCCGTGCCGGTCGATCATCACGTTCTCGGGGCGCAGGTCCTGGTGCAGCATCTCCCGCCCGTGCAACGCCTGCAGGCCCCGCGCCAGTTGCGACACGATGGCGCGCACGCTGTCGAGCGAGGGTCGCGGGTGGTCGACCATCCATTGCGCGAGGGTCTGGCCGTCGATGTATTCCATCGCCACGAACAGATGGCTGCGCGGGCGGTCCCCGGCCCAGGCCTTGATGACGTGCGGGCTGTCGATGCGGCGCGCGACCCATTCTTCCAGCACGAAGCGGTCGAGCGCCTCGGCGTCATCCCGCAGGTCGGTCGAGGGTGTCTTGAGCACGACCTGCTGCTGGCTGTCCGTGTCCAGCGCGAGGTGCACGTGGCTGCGCGGGCCGACCTGCAGTTCGCGCACGATGGTGAGGCCCTCGAACACCATGCGCGGCGCCAGCGGCGGCGGCAGGGCCAGCCCGTCGCGCGTGAGTTGCGGGTGGGGTGCATCGGCCTCGGGCAGCGCGTCGATCCGAAGCAGCTGCAGCGTGGCGTCGTCGACACTGCCGCGTTCGCGCGACCGGGCCACCAGCCAGGCCGCCGCCGCGTCGAAGTCGTCGGCGTGGCGGGCCAGCGCCTCGTGCACCGCAGCGGCATCGAGGTGCGCATAGGCGCCGTCGGTCGCTAGCAGGTAGATCTCACCGCGCTCGGCTTCCCAGCAGCGGTAGTCGATCTCGACGTTCGGGCCGGTTCCCAGGGCGCGGCCCAGGTAGGACTCGGCCGAGGACAGGCGCACGCGGTGGTCTTCCGACAACTGCTCCAGCGCATGGGCGTGCAGGCGGAACAGGCGTGCATCGCCGACATGCAGCAGGTGCAGGTCGCGGCCCTTGAGGACCAGCGCGCTGAAGGTGCAGACTTGGCCGCGGTCGCGGTCGAAGCGCGCGTCGCCGTGCATGTTCTGGGCGTGCAGCCAGGCATTGGTGGCGGCCAGCACGCGCTGCGCCGCGCGCCGGACCGACCACGCATCGGAGGTCGCGTAGTAGTCCTCCAGGAAGGCGCGCACGGCGGTCTGGGCGGCCACCTGGCTCACGCTGCTGGAGCTGATGCCGTCGGCCAGCGCCAGCGCGATGCCCTTGCTCGCGAGCACATGCCCCGACGGCAGGCACGCGCCGTGGAAGTCCTGGTTGGCGTGCTGCGTGCTGGCCAGCGAATGCTGGCCCAGCGTCACCCGCAGGCGTGGGCTCATGCGATCTTGCGCTTGGGCCCGGTCTTGTAGTGCGTGGCGTACAGCGTGGCGCCGACGAAGGTCAGGCCGCCCACCAGGTTGCCCAGCACGGTCGGGATCTCGTTCCAGATCAGGTAGTCCATCAGCGTGAACTTGCCGCCGAGCATCAGTCCGGTGGGGAACAGGAACATGTTGACGATGGAATGCTCGAAGCCCATGTAGAAAAAGATCATGACCGGCATCCACATGCCGATGGCCTTGCCCGACACGGTGGTCGACATCATGGCCGCGACCACGCCGGTGGAGACCATCCAGTTGCACATCACGCCGCGGATGAACAGCGTCAGCATGCCGGCGGCGCCGTGCGCGGCATAGCCCACCGTGCGGCCCTCGCCAATGTGGCCGAGCTTCTCGCCGACGGCGTTGGGTGCTTCGCTGAAGCCAAAGGTGAAGATGATCGCCATGAAGACGGCCACCGTCAGCGCGCCGGCGAAGTTGCCGCAGAACACCAGGCTCCAGTTGCGCATCACGCCGCCCCAGGTGGCGCCGGGGCGCTTGTCGAACACGGCCAGCGGCGCGAGCGTGAACACGCCGGTCAAGAGGTCGAAGCCCATCAGGTACAGCATGATGAAGCCGACCGGGAACAGCATCGCGCCGACCAGCGCATTGCCCGTGTTGACCGTCACGGTGACGGCGAAGGCCGCGGCCAGCGCGAGGATGGCGCCGGCCATGTAGGAACGGATGAGGGTGTCGCGGGTCGACATCAGCAGCTTGGATTCGCCGGCGTCGACCATCTTGGTCACGAATTCGGCAGGTGCGAGATAGGCCATGTGATTACCTGAACAAAAAGAAGAGAGATGAAGGGGCGGCGTTCAGCCGAGCGCGACCAGCACGCGGCCGCCGTCGATGCGCACCGTGTGGGTGCGCACCGAGTTCTGCGGCGCTTCGAGGCATTCGCCGGTGCGCAGGTCGAAGTGGTTCTTGTAGAGCGGCGAAGCGACCACGACGCGGTCGCCCAGGCTGCCGACCAGCCCGCGCGACAGCACGCTGGCGCCCGATTGCGGGTCGACGTTGTCGATGGCGTGGAAGCGGTCGTCGCCGATGCGGAAGACCGCGACATGGCGCCCCTGCACCAGCGCGCAGACGCCGGTGTTCGGGAGGATGTCGTCGGCCGCGCAGACGGCGGTCCATGGCAGGGTGTCGGTGGGCATGTGCATGGTTCTCGGGGGGTCAGGCCGGCGTGGCCTCGGCCGGTGCTGCGGCGGTCTCGTCGGGCCGGGCCGGGCGGATCTGGCCGCGCTCCTGGATGAAGACGATGCGTTCGTCGGCCTTGTCGCTGTTGACGAAGGTGCGAAAGCGCTGGCGCACGGTCGGGTCGGTCACGGCGGTCTTCCATTCGCACTGGTAGGTGTCGACCACGTGCTGCATCTGCGCTTCCAGCTCGGTGCCGAGCCCCAGGCTGTCGGCGATCAGCACGTCCTTGAGGTAGTCGAGCCCGCCTTCGAGGTTGTCGCGCCAGGTGCTGGTGCGCTGCAGGCGGTCGGCCGTGCGCACGTAGAACATCAGGAAGCGGTCGATCAGCGCGATGAGCGCATCCTTCGTCAGGTCGCTGGCGATCAGTTCGGCATGGCGCGGCTTCATGCCGCCGTTGCCGCAGACGTAGAGGTTCCAGCCCTTGTCGGTGGCGATGATGCCGACGTCCTTGCCCTGTGCCTCGGCGCATTCGCGGGTGCAGCCCGAGACGCCGAACTTGATCTTGTGCGGCGCGCGCAGGCCCTTGTAGCGGTTCTCCAGCTGCACGGCCAGGCCGACCGAATCGTCCACGCCGTAGCGGCACCAGGTCGAGCCCACGCAGCTCTTCACGGTGCGCAGCGACTTGCCGTACGCATGGCCGCTCTCGAAGCCGGCGGCGATCAGCTCTTCCCAGATCAGCGGCAGCTGGTCTACGCGGGCGCCGAACATGTCGACGCGTGCGCCGCCCGTCACCTTGGTGTACAGGCCGTACTTCTTGGCGACCTGGCCCACGGCGATCAGGCCGTCGGGCGTGACCTCGCCGCCAGGCATGCGCGGGACGACGGAGTAGGTGCCGTCCTTCTGGATGTTCCCCAGGAAGTAGTCGTTGCTGTCCTGCAGGCTGGCCAGTTGGGGCTTGAGCACGAACTCGTTCCAGACCGAGGCCAGCACGCTGGCGGCCACAGGCTTGCAGATGTCGCAGCCCAGGCCTTTTCCGTGCTTGTGCATCAGGTCGTCGAAGGACCGGATCTGGCCGACGCGCACCAGGTGGTAGATCTCCTGGCGCGAATAGGCGAAGTGTTCGCACAGGTGGTTGTTGACCGCCATGCCGCGCTTGGCCATCTCGAACTTCATCACTTGCGTGACCAGCGGCACGCAGCCGCCGCAGGTAGCGCCGGCCTTGGTGCAGGCCTTGATCTCGGCGATGGTGCAGGCGCCCTTTTCACCCAGGCTCACCACGGCCGCGCTGATCTGCGCCTTGCTCACGTTGTTGCACGAGCAGATCTGCGCGGTGTCGGGCAGCGCCTCCACACCCAGGCCCGGCTTGGCCTTGCCGTCGCTCGACGGCAGGATCAGGAACTCGGGCTCGGCCGGCAGCGCGATGCCGTTGAGCGCCATCTGCAGCAGCGTGCCGTACTCGTCGGCATTGCCCACCAGCACGGCGCCGAGCAAGGTCTTGCCGTCCTCGCTGATCACGATCTTCTTGTAGACCTGCTTGCGCTCGTCGATGTACTGGTAGTTGCGGCTGTTGGGCGTCTTGCCGTGCGCGTCGCCGATGCTCGCCACATCGACGCCCATCAGCTTGAGCTTGGTGCTCATGTCGGCACCGGCGAAGGCGGCCTCGGCATCGCCGGCCACGTGCCGGGCTGCCACGCGCGCCATCTCGTAGCCTGGCGCCACGAGGCCGAAGGTCTGCTCGTTCCACGACGCGCATTCGCCGATCGCGTAGACGTCGCGGTCGCTGGTGCGGCAGTGGTCGTCGATGGCGATGCCGCCGCGCGCGCCGAGGGCCAGCAGGCTCTGCCGCGCCAGCTCGTCGCGCGGGCGGATGCCGGCGGAGAACACGATCATGTCGGTCTCCAGCCAGGTGCCGTCGGCGAACACCATGCGGTGGCGGGCTGTGGCCCCGTCGGTGATGTCCACCGTGTTGCGGCCGGTGTGCACGCGCACGCCCAGCTCCTCGATTTTCGTGCGCAGCACACGCCCGCCGCCGTCGTCGACCTGCACGGCCATCAGGCGCGGCGCGAACTCGACGACATGGGTCTCCAGGCCCAGGTCGCGCAGCGCCTTGGCGCATTCGAGCCCGAGCAGGCCGCCGCCGATCACGACGCCGGTCTTGGAGTGGGCGCCACTGGCCTTCATGCCCTCCAGGTCTTCGATGGTGCGGTAGACGAAGGTGTGCGGCCTGTCGCGGCCCGGCACCGGCGGCACGAAGGGGACCGACCCCGTGGCCAGCACCAGCTTGTCGTAGGGCAGCACCTCGCCGTCGACGGTGGTCACGGTGTTGTCGCGGCGCTCGATGGCGGCGGCCCGTGCCGCCAGGCGCAGCGAGAAGCCGCTGCGCGCGAAGAAGTCCGGCGCGACCAGCGACAGGTCGTCGGCCGTCTTGCCGGCGAAGAATTCGGAGAGGTGCACCCGGTCGTAGGCGGGGCGAGCTTCCTCGCAGAGCACCGTGACCTCGGCATGCGAGAGGCCCTGCTGGTGAAGCTCCTCGAGGAACTTGTGGCCCACCATGCCATGACCGACGACGATGATTTTCATGTTGAATCCTGCACGTCCGGCCCCGTGGGGTGCCGTGCAGTCGCTGCATCGCGATGGTGCGACACAGCCTGGGCCCCCGCGGGATGCGGAACGAAATCGGGTTGGAACGACCGAGTGCCGGGCGGATGAACGCTTCAGCGAGTCTCGGGTTCCGCCGTCGTTGGCGGAGGCGATGACCATCGCAGCGGCACTGCGGCGGTGGTCGCAGCAGGTGACGCACGATTCATGCCCGGTGAATCGTGCCGTTTGGCGCAGGGATCGGTGCAGCGCAGGCTTGCCGCCTGCCATGCCGGCACCAAATCAGGGTGGCCGGCCCCAACAATGGGCCGACACGCGCCGGCGCTCAGGCCGCCGCTTCGAGGCCGTTGCTGAAGTGCTCGCGCATGCGGGCCATGGCGGCGGTGGGGTCCCGGGCCACGATCGCGGCCATCAGCGCGCGGTGCTCCCGCAGCGACTCGTCGATGCGCCCCGACTTGAGCAGCGAGTTGTGGCGGTTGAGCTTCATCACTTTGCGCAGGTCGGCCACCATCTGGTCGCGCCAGCGGTTGTTGGCGATGGCCAGCAGTTGCATGTGGAAGCGCTCGTTGATCGCGAAGAAATGTTCGCGGTCGACCTGGCCCGGAATGGCGGCGGCTTCCAGTTCGGCGTGGAGCAACTGCAGGGTGTGCAACTGGGCCTCGGTCGCACGCTCGGCCACCACGCCGGCCGCGTCGGACTCCAGCAGCGAGAGCAGGTGGTACACATCCGCCAGGTCCTGCTGCGACACCTCCGTCACATAGGCGCCGCGGCGCACCTTCATCGTCACCAGGCCCTCGGCGGCCAGCACCTTGAGCGCCTCGCGCAGGGGGGTGCGGCTGATGCCGTATTCCTCCGCGATCTTCATCTCGTCGATCCAGCTGCCGGGCTCCAGCTCGCGGCTGAAGATGCGTTGGCGCAGCAGTTCGGCGACCTCTTCGTAGAGGGCGCGGGGCGTGAGGGTGGCGGCGGACATGGGGCGAATGTACCGCACAAATTTTGTTTGAATTAATAATTACGGATGGTTAGACTCGTCGAAACCAACACCGAGACGAGCGCGGACCCCCGCGTCCGCCAAGCCATGAGCACTCCCGAACCCACCTTCAAGACCGCTGACCTGGCGGCATGGACGAAGGCCGCCGCCAAGTCCGCACCCGGCGGAAACGTCGAAGCGCTGAACTGGCGCACGCCCGACGGCATCACGGTCAAGCCGCTCTACACCGCGGCCGACCTGCAGGGCCTGAAGTACACCGACACGCTGCCCGGCTTCGAGCCTTACCTGCGCGGCCCGCAGGCCACCATGTACGCGGTGCGCCCCTGGACCATCCGCCAGTACGCTGGCTTCTCGACCGCCGAAGAGTCGAACGCCTTCTACCGCAAGGCGCTGGCCGCGGGCGGGCAGGGCGTGAGCGTGGCCTTCGACCTGGCCACCCACCGCGGCTACGACAGCGACCACCCGCGCGTGACCGGCGACGTCGGCAAGGCCGGCGTGGCGATCGATTCGGTCGAGGACATGAAGATCCTGTTCGACCAGATCCCGCTCGACAAGGTGAGCGTGTCGATGACGATGAACGGCGCGGTGCTGCCGGTGCTCGCGGGCTACGTGGTGGCGGCCGAGGAGCAGGGCGTGGCGCAGGACCAGCTGAGCGGAACCATCCAGAACGACATCCTCAAGGAGTTCATGGTCCGCAACACCTACATCTTCCCGCCCGCGCCGAGCATGCGGATCATCGGCGACATCATCGAGTACACGGCAGAGAAGATGCCGAAGTTCAACTCGATCAGCATCAGCGGCTACCACATGCAGGAAGCCGGCGCCAACCAGGCGCTGGAGCTGGCCTTCACGCTGGCCGACGGCAAGGAGTACGTGAAGACGGCGCTGGCCAAGGGGCTCGATGTCGACGGCTTCGCCGGGCGGCTCAGCTTCTTCTGGGCCATCGGCATGAACTTCTATCTGGAGGTTGCCAAGATGCGCGCCGCGCGTCTGCTGTGGTGCCGGATCATGAAGGCGTTCAATCCGCAGAACCCCAAGAGCCTGATGCTGCGCACCCACTGCCAGACCTCGGGCTGGTCGCTGACCGAGCAGGACCCGTACAACAACGTGGTGCGCACCACCATCGAGGCCATGGCCGCGGTGTTCGGCGGCACGCAGAGCCTGCACACCAACGCGCTCGACGAGGCCATCGCGCTGCCCACCGAGTTCAGCGCGCGCATCGCCCGCAACACGCAGCTCATCATCCAGGAAGAGACCCACATCACCAGCGTGATCGACCCCTGGGCCGGCAGCTACATGATGGAGAAGCTCACGCAGGACATGGCCGATGCGGCCTGGACGATCATCGAAGAGGTCGAGGCGATGGGCGGCATGACCCGCGCCGTCGACAGCGGCTGGGCCAAGCTCAAGATCGAGGCGGCCGCGGCCGACAAGCAGGCGCGCATCGACTCGGGCCGCGACGTGATCGTCGGCGTCAACAAGTACAAGCTCAAGACCGAAGACGCGATCGACAGTCTGTCGATCGACAACGTGAAGGTGCGCGACGGGCAGATCGCCAAGCTCAAGGCGATCCGCGCCAGCCGCGACAGCGCGAAGACGCAGGCCGCGCTCGATGCGCTCACTGCCGCCGCCGAAAGCGGCGAGGGCAACCTGCTGGCGCTGAGCATCGACGCGGTGCGCCTGCGCGCCACGGTGGGCGAGATCAGCGACGCGCTCGAGAAGGTCTATGGCCGCCACCGCGCCGACACGCAGAAGGTCAGCGGCGTCTATGCCGCGGCCTACGACTCGGCCGAAGGCTGGGAAGCGCTGCAGCACGAGATCGCGGCATTCGCCGAAGAGCAGGGCCGCCGTCCGCGCGTGATGATCTCCAAGCTGGGCCAGGACGGGCATGACCGCGGCGCCAAGGTGGTCGCCACGGCGTTCGCCGACCTGGGCTTCGACGTCGACATGGGCCCGCTGTTCCAGACGCCGGAAGAGTGTGCCCGCCAGGCCATCGAGAACGACGTGCATGCCGTGGGCGTGAGCACGCTGGCGGCAGGCCACAAGACGCTGGTGCCCGCGATCATCGAAGAACTCAAGAAGCAGGGCGCGGACGACATCATCGTGTTCGTCGGCGGCGTGATTCCGCGCGGCGACTACGAGATGCTGTACGAGGCCGGCGTGAAGGGCATCTACGGCCCCGGCACGCCGATCCCGGCGAGCGCCAAGGACGTGCTCGAACAGATCCGCGCGTCGGTCGCAGCCAAAGACGCAGCGTGAGCGATCTCCTGTCGCGGCTGTCGCTGCAGTCGGTGGATTCCGGCGATTTCGAGGACATGCTGGCGGTGCGCATCGACGCGATGCGCCCAAGCCTGGAGCGGGTCGGGCGCTTCGACCTCGCACGTTCGCGCGAGCGGCTGAGTGCCGGCTTCGTGGTGCCCTTCATGCACCACATCGTCATCGATGGCGAACAGCGCGTCGGCTTCGTCACGCTCAAGCCCGAGGGCTCGGACGCCTTGCGCCTCGACCACCTGTATCTGCGCACCGGCTTCCAGGGCCGCGGCATCGGCGAGTGGGTCATGCGCTGGGCCAAGGCCCAGGCGCGTGCGCAGCAGCGCGACATCACGCTCACCGCCCTCGTGCAGAGCGATGCCAACCGCTTCTACCTGCGGCACGGCTTCGTGCTCGAAGGCGAGGAGGGCGTGGATCTGCATTACCGCTGGCATGCGGATGCGGAGGCGACGTGCTGACCTTGGCGACTACGCTCGAAGGGGCGATCGTCGGATCGGGCGGCATGGCGCAGCGCCGCGCCATCGCCAAGGCGATCACCCTGCTCGAATCGACGCGCGTCGATCATCGAACGCAGGCCGATGCGTTGCTGACGGCGCTGCTGCCGCACACCGGCCGGTCCTTCCGCCTCGGCATCTCGGGCGTGCCCGGCGTCGGCAAGTCGACCTTCATCGAGACGCTGGGCCTTCACCTGATCGAGCAAGGCCACCGCGTCGCGGTGCTCACCATAGACCCCTCGTCCACTGTCTCCGGCGGCTCGATCCTCGGCGACAAGACGCGCATGGAGCGGCTGTCGGTGCACGAGAAGGCGTACATCCGCCCCAGCCCGTCGAGCGGCACGCTGGGCGGCGTGGCCGAGAAGACGCGCGAGGCGATGCTGGTGTGCGAGGCGGCCGGCTATGACGTCGTCATCGTCGAGACGGTCGGCGTCGGCCAGAGCGAGACCGCCGTTGCCGGCATGACCGACATGTTCGTGCTGATGCAGCTGCCCAATGCGGGCGACGACCTGCAGGCCATCAAGAAGGGCGTGATGGAAATCGCCGACCTGGTGGTCATCAACAAGGCCGACCTCGACCGCGATGCCGCCACGCGCGCGCAGGCGCAGATCACGTCGGCGCTGCGGCTCTTCGGCCACCACGGCAACCCGGCGCATGCCGAGATGCTGAAGGCCGCGCATGCCGAGCCTGGATCGCCGCAGGCCGAAGTCCGCTTCTGGCAGCCGCAGGTGATGCAGCTGAGCGCGCTGCTGGGCACGGGCGTCGATGCCTTCTGGGCGTCCGTCACGCGGTTCAGGCAACTGCAGGATGCCAACGGCAGGCGCGCGACGCGCCGCGAGAAGCAGGCGCTGTCGTGGATGTGGGAACGCATCGACGCCGGCCTGAAGCACGCCTTTCGCCAGCACCCAGCCGTGCGCGAACTGCTGCCCGACACGATCGCGCAGGTGGCCGCGGGCCGCTTGCCTGCATCGACCGCCGCACGCCATCTGCTCGCCGCGCAAGCGTCGCGGGCGCCCTGATTGCCAGACCCTTCCGATTCATCTTCCAGACTGAATGCCATGAAAGAAATCCTCGAACAACTCGAACAACGGCGCGCCCAGGCGCGCCTCGGCGGTGGACAGAAGCGCATCGACGCGCAGCACAAGAAGGGCAAGCTGACGGCGCGCGAGCGCATCGAGCTGCTGCTCGACGACGGCACCTTCGAGGAATGGGACATGTTCGTCGAGCACCGCTCGGTCGACTTCGGCATGGCCGACAACAAGATCCCTGGCGATGGCGTGGTCACCGGCTACGGGATGATCAACGGCCGCCTGGTCTTCATCTTCAGCCAGGACTTCACCGTGTTCGGCGGCGCGCTGAGCGAGGCGCATGCCGAGAAGATCTGCAAGGTGATGGACCAGGCGATGAAGGTCGGCGCACCGGTCATCGGTCTCAACGACTCGGGCGGTGCGCGCATCCAGGAGGGCGTGGCCTCGCTCGGCGGCTATGCCGACGTGTTCCAGCGCAACGTGATGGCCTCGGGCGTGGTGCCGCAGATCAGCATGATCATGGGCCCCTGCGCCGGCGGCGCGGTGTACTCGCCCGCCATGACCGACTTCATCTTCATGGTGCGCGACAGCTCGTACATGTTCGTGACCGGCCCGGAGGTCGTGAAGACCGTGACGCACGAGGACGTGACGGCCGAGGAACTGGGCGGCGCGATCACGCACACCACCAAGAGCGGCGTGGCCGACATGGCCTTCGAGAACGACGTCGAGGCGCTGATGATGCTGCGTCGCCTCTACAACTACCTGCCGCTCAACAACCGCGAGAAGCCGCCCGTGCGTCCGAGCGGCGACCCGGCAGACCGTGCCGACCTCTCGCTCGACACGCTGGTGCCCGAGAACCCGAACAAGCCCTACGACATGAAGGAGCTGATCGCCAAGGTGGTCGACGACGGCGACTTCTTCGAGCTGCAACCCGACTATGCGAAGAACATCGTGATCGGCTTCGCGCGCATGGAAGGCCAGAGCGTGGGCATCGTGGCCAACCAGCCGCTGGTGCTGGCCGGTTGCCTGGACATCAAGAGCTCCATCAAGGCGGCGCGCTTCGTGCGCTTCTGCGATGCGTTCAATATCCCGGTCGTCACCTTCGTCGACGTGCCCGGCTTCATGCCCGGCACTTCTCAAGAATACGGCGGCATCATCAAGCACGGCGCCAAGCTGCTCTACGCCTACGCCGAGTGCACCGTGCCGAAGATCACCGTCATCACGCGCAAGGCTTACGGTGGCGCCTACGACGTGATGGCGTCCAAGCACCTGCGCGGCGACGTCAACCTCGCCTGGCCGCGCGCCGAGATCGCGGTGATGGGCGCCAAGGGCGCGGTCGAGATCATCTTCCGCGAAGACAAGAACGACCCCGAGAAGCTGGCAGCCCGCGAAGCCGAATACAAGGCCCGCTTCGCCAACCCGTACGTGGCGAGCACCCGCGGCTACATCGACGACGTGATCCTGCCGAGCGAGACGCGCAAGCGCATCTGCCGCTCGCTTGTCATGCTGCGCGAGAAGAAGCTCGAGAACCCGTGGCGCAAGCACGGCAATATCCCTCTCTGAAAAGACCAAGATGTTCAAGAAAATTCTCATTGCCAATCGCGGAGAGATTGCCTGCCGCGTCATCAAGACCGCGAAGAAGATGGGCATCGCGACGGTGGCCGTCTATTCCGATGCCGACAAGGACGCGCGCCATGTCGAGCTCGCCGACGAGGCGGTGCACATCGGCGGCTCGGCCAGCCGCGACAGCTACCTGCAGGCCGACCGCATCATCGCGGCGTGCAAGAAGACGGGGGCAGAGGCGGTGCACCCGGGCTATGGCTTCCTGTCGGAGAACGAGGCTTTCGCGCGCAAGGTGGAGGAAGAGGGCATCGTCTTCATCGGGCCGAAGCACTACTCGATCGCGGCGATGGGCGACAAGATCGCGTCCAAGAAGCTCGCGAACGACGCCAAGGTCAACACGATCCCGGGCTGGAACGAGGCCATCGAATCGGCCGAGCGGGCGGTGCAGATCGCCAAGGACATCGGCTACCCGGTGATGATCAAGGCCTCGGCCGGCGGCGGCGGCAAGGGCCTGCGCGTGGCGCACGACGACAAGGAAGCCTTCGAGGGCTTCACGGCCTGTCGCAACGAGGCGCGCAACAGCTTCGGCGACGACCGCGTCTTCATCGAGAAGTTCGTGGTCGAACCGCGCCACATCGAGATCCAGGTGCTGGGCGATTCGCAAGGCAACGTCATCTATCTGAACGAGCGCGAGTGCTCGATCCAGAGGCGCCATCAGAAGGTGATCGAGGAGGCGCCGTCGCCTTTCATCAGTGAGGAAACGCGCCGCGCGATGGGCGAGCAGGCCGTGGCGCTGGCCAAGGCCGTGAAGTACCAGTCGGCGGGCACGGTGGAGTTCGTGGTCGGCAAGGACCAGAGCTTCTACTTCCTCGAGATGAACACGCGCCTGCAGGTGGAGCACCCGGTGACGGAATGCATCACCGGCCTCGACCTGGTCGAGCTGATGATCCGTGTCGCCGCGGGCGAACCGCTGCCGTTGAAGCAATCGGATGTGAAGCGCGAGGGCTGGGCGATCGAGTGCCGCATCAACGCCGAAGACCCGTTCCGCAACTTCCTGCCGTCGACCGGCCGCCTGGTGAAGTTCCAGCCGCCGAAGGAGACGATGTTCTCGGCCGACACCGAACATCTGTACGGCGTGCGTGTCGACACCGGCGTGTACGACGGCGGCGAGATCCCGATGTTCTACGACTCGATGATCGCCAAGCTGATCGTGCACGGCAAGGACCGCGCGCATGCGATCGCGATGATGCGCGAGGCGCTCAACGGCTTCGTGATCCGCGGCGTCAGCAGCAACATCCCGTTCCAGGCGGCGCTGCTCGCGCACCCGAAGTTCGTCGCCGGCGACTTCAACACCGGCTTCATCGCCGAACACTACAGCCAGGGCTTCCATGCGGAAGACGTGCCGCACGACGACCCGGGCTTCCTGGTGGCGCTGGCGGCCTTCATGCATCGCCGCTACCGCGCGCGCGCCTCGGGCATCAGCGGCCAGCTCGAAGGGCATGGCGTGAAGATCGCCGAGCAGTTCGTCGTCGTCACGCTCGACGTGAAGGGCGAGCATGTGCACACGCCGGTGTCGGTGACGGATTTCAAGGGGACCAACGGGTCGAGCGCGGTGCAGGTCGGCGACAGGCGCTACGAGATCGGCAGCAGGGCGGCCCTGGGTGCGGTGCGCATCGAGGGCGTGGTCAACGACAAGCCTTTCGTGGCCCAGGTGGAACGCGGCGCGGGCAAGAACCCGCTGGCGCTGCGCCTGTCGCACGACGGCACGCAGATCGACGCGATGGTGCTGTCGCCGCTGGGGGCGCGGCTGCAGAAGCTGATGCCCTACAAGGCACCGCCGGACCTGAGCAAGTTCCTGATGTCGCCGATGCCGGGCCTGCTGGTCGAGGTGTCGGTGCAGCCGGGGCAGCAGGTGCAGGCCGGGGAGAAGCTCGCGGTGATCGAGGCGATGAAGATGGAGAATGTCCTGTTCGCCACGCAGGACGGCGTGGTCGGAAAAATCTCGGCGGCCAAGGGGGAATCGCTCGCCGTCGATCAAATCATTCTGGAGTTCAATTGATGGGTGCCAACGATATGCAGGCCGTGACGATTCACCGGCCGACCAAGGTGGCCGTGCCGCAGGGCGACTGGACGATCGAGGCGATCCAGGCGCTGCTCGACAAGCCGCTGATGGATCTGCTTTTCGAGGCGCAGACGGTGCATCGCCAGCATTGGCCCGAGGGGACGATCGAGTTGGCCACGCTGTTGTCGGTCAAGACCGGCGGCTGCCCCGAGAACTGCGGCTACTGCCCGCAGGCGGCGGAGTTCGACACCGGCGTGAAGGCCGAGAAGCTGATGGCGGTCGACGAGGTCGTGCGCGCTGCGCAGGCCGCCAAGGATGCCGGCGCCACCCGCTTCTGCATGGGCGCGGCATGGCGCGCGCCCAAGGACCGTGACATCGAAAAAGTCGCAGAGCTGATCGGTGCGGTGAAGGGCCTGGGCCTGCAGACCTGCGCAACGTTGGGCATGCTCGAGTCGCACCAGGCCACGGCGCTGAAGGACGCCGGGCTCGACTACTACAACCACAACCTCGACACCGCGCCCGAGTACTACACCGACGTGGTGAGCACGCGCGCCTACCAGGACCGGCTCGACACCCTGCAGCATGTGCGCAGCGCCGGCATCAGCGTGTGCTGCGGCGGCATCGTCGGCATGGGCGAGGCGCCGGTGCATCGCGCCGGCCTCATCGCGCAACTGGCCAACCTGCAGCCGTACCCCGAGTCGGTGCCGATCAACAGCCTGGTGCGGGTGCCCGGCACGCCGCTGGCGGACAGCGCACCGATCGACCCTTTCGACTTCGTGCGCGTGATCGCCGTTGCGCGTATCACGATGCCCAAGGCACGCGTGCGGCTCTCGGCCGGCCGGCAGCAGATGGGCGACGCGGTGCAGGCGCTGTGCTTCATGGCGGGCGCCAACTCGATCTTCTATGGCGACAAGCTGCTCGTCACGGGCAACCCCGACGTGGAGGCCGATGTGCAGCTGCTGCGCAAGCTGGGCCTGAAGGCACGGCAGGTTTCGACGAGCGCAGGAGCCGAGGGATGACACGTCCGTTCAAGGTGCTGGGCATCCAGCAGATCGCTATCGGCGGCCCCGACAAGCTGCGCCTGCAGACGCTGTGGGTCGACATGCTGGGGCTCGAGGTCACCGGCACCTTCAAGAGCGAGCGCGAGAACGTCGACGAGGACATCTGCGCGATGGGCGTCGGGCCGTTCAAGGTCGAGGTCGACCTGATGCAGCCGCTCGACCCGGACAAGAAGCCGGCGGTGCACGCCACGCCGCTCAACCACGTGGGCCTGTGGATCGACGACCTGCCCAAAGCTGTCGAATGGCTCACCGCGCAGGGCGTGCGCTTCGCGCCGGGCGGCATCCGCCAGGGCGCGGCCGGCTTCGACATCTGCTTCCTGCACCCGAAGGCGAACGACGAATTTCCGATTGCAGGCGAAGGCGTGCTGATCGAGATGGTGCAGGCGCCGCCCGATGTCGTGAAGGCCTTCGCTGCCTTGGCAGCAGCGCCGAACTGAGGCCGCGGCCGGGTCTGTCAGCGCTTCGCGTTGCGGGCGCGGGCCAGCGCGGCTTCGACGATCGAGCGCTTGCGCGCGTCCGCATCGGGTGCGGCGGCGGCCGGTGTCGTGTCCGGTGCCGTTGCGGTGCGGCGTTGCCGGTGCACGGTGTAGCGCGCCAGGGCCGCGTCGGCCTGCGCCTTCGACCAGGCCTGCCAGCCGCTGCGGCCGGGCGTTTCGTTCTCGAGCGAGATGCAGTCGACCGGGCACACCGGAATGCACAGCTCGCAGCCGGTGCAGTGCGCCTCGATGACGGTGTGCATGCGCTTGTGGATGCCGACGATCGCATCGGTCGGGCAGGCGTCGAGGCACAGCGTGCAGCCGATGCACCAGGCTTCATCGATGACGGCCATGGCGCGCGGGCCTTCGCTGCCGCAGGTGGGGTCGAGCGGAAGCGCCGGCGTGCCGGTCAGGGCCGCGAGCCGGGCGACACCCTCTGCACCGCCGGGCGGGCAGCGGTTGATGGCCGCGCCTTCGTGCGCGATCGCCTCGGCGTAGGCTTGGCAATCGGGGTAGCCGCAGCGCGTGCACTGCGTCTGCGGCAAGGCGTCGTGCAGGCGCTGAGCGAGCACGACGGGCGGTGTCACCGCAGGATTAGCGTGCACCTCGGCGGGCCGGGGCGGCCACCTTGCGTGCAGCGGTCTTGACGACGACCTTCTTGGCCGCAGCCTTCGGTGCCGGAGCCTTCGTTACCGCAGCCTTGGCAACGGGTCGAACGGCCTTCTTCGCCGGTGCGGTGCTGGCGCGGCGGGCCGGCCTGGCGGTCACGGTGTCTTCGGCCGTCACGGCGGCCGGCGCCGAGGCGATGGCGCGCTTCTGCGGCGCGTCGTGCGTCGCGATGAAGGCCTTGAGCTGCGGGTACACCAGGTCGCGCCAGCGGCGGCCGCTGAAGATGCCGTAGTGGCCGGCGCCCTGTACCTCGAAATGCTGGCGCCGCGATTCCGGTATGCCGGTGCAGAGGCCGTGCGCGGCCTGGGTCTGGCCCGAACCCGAGATGTCGTCGAGCTCGCCCTCGACCGTGAGAAGCGCACTGCCGGTGATGTCCTGCGGCTTCACCCGTTCGATCGAACCGTCGGCGTTGCGCACGTCCCAGGTGCCGTTGACCAGCAGGCATTCCTGGAACACGACGCGGATGGTCTGGAGGTAGTAGTCGGCGTCCATGTCGAGCACGGCGTTGTACTCGTCGTAGAACTTGCGGTGCGCCTCGACGCTGGCGTCGTCGCCCTTGATCAGGTCCTTGAAGTAGTCGTAGTGGCTGGTCGCGTGACGGTCGGGGTTCATCGCGACGAAGCCCGTGTGCTGCAGGAAGCCGGGGTACACGCGGCGGCCGGCGCCCGGGAAGTTATCGGGCACACGGTAGATCACGTTGTTCTCGAACCACTCGAAGCTCTTGTTCATCGCGAGGTTGTTGACCGCCGTGGGCGACTTGCGCGCGTCGATCGGGCCGCCCATCATCGTCATCGACAGCGGCGTCTGTTCGCCACGGCTGGCCATGAGCGACACGGCCGCCAGCACCGGTACGGTCGGCTGGCACACGCTGATGACGTGGCAGTTGCCGTATTCCGCCTGCAGGTGGCGGATGAAGTCCTCGACGTAGTGGATGTAGTCGTCGAGGTGGAAGGCGCCTTCCGACATCGGCACCGTGCGTGCGTTCTTCCAGTCGGTGACGTAGACCTTGTGGTCCTTCAGCATGGTGCGCACCGTGTCACGCAGCAGCGTGGCGTAGTGGCCCGACAGCGGCGCCACGATCAGCACCACGGGCTGCTTCTTCAGCACCTGCAGCGTGGCGGGGTCGTCGGTGAAGCGCTTGAAACGGCGCAACTGGCAGAAGGGCTTGTCGAGCTCGACGACCTCCTGGATGACCACGTTGTTGCCGTCCACGTCGACCGACGTGATGCCGAACTCCGGCTTCTCGTAGTCCTTGCCCAGCCGATAGAGCAGGTCGTAGCCGGCCGCCATGCGTTGCGCCATCGGCGTGCTCGACAGCGGCGACGTCCCGTTGCTGAAGAGTTTGGCCGCGGCCTGGGCGAAGTCCGTCAGCGGTTCCATCAGGGACCGCTGGGCTTCATAGAGGTGATAGAGCATCGTGATCCGGAGGTCTGGTTGTTGCAGTGCAATATATCGGCAGAACCAGGGTTCGGGCGTAGGGTCCGAACCCTAAGCCCTGTCACTCAATGGACTCAAATGAGTCAAATGACCTTGGCGACGCTCTGGCAGACGTAATCGATGTTCTTGCTGTTGAGCGCGGCGACGCACATCCGGCCGGTGTCGGTGCCGTACACGCCGAATTCGTTGCGCAGGCGCACCATCTGGTCCTTGGTGAGGCCCGAGTAGCTGAACATGCCGATCTGCGCGGTGATGAAGCTCATGTCCTGCTTCACGCCCGCGGCCTTCAGTCCGTCGACGAACTTCTGGCGCATCGCCTTGATGCGGGTGCGCATCTCGGCCAGCTCCTTTTCCCAGACCGCACGGCGGGCCGGGTCGTTCAGCACGGCGGCCACCACGGCGCCGCCGTGGGTCGGCGGGTTGCTGTAGTTGGTGCGGATCGCGATCTTGAGCTGCGACAGCACGCGGGCGGCTTCGTCCTTGCTCTCGCACAGCACCGACAGGGCGCCGACGCGTTCGCCGTACAGGCTGAAGCTCTTGGAGAACGAGGTCGAGACGAAGAAGCTCAGGCCGGCCTCGACGAACTTGCCGACGACGGCACCGTCTTCGGCGATGCCGTGGCCGAAGCCCTGGTAGGCCATGTCGAGGAAGGGGGTCAGGTTCTTGGCCTTGACGGCGGCGATGACCTGGTCCCACTGCGCGGCCGTGATGTCGTAGCCGGTCGGGTTGTGGCAGCAGGCGTGCAGCACGACGATGGTGCCGGCCGGTGCGGCGTTCAGCGCGGCCAGCATGCCGTCGAAGTCCACGCCGCGCTTGGCGGCGTCGTAGTAGGGGTAGGTCTCGACCACGAAGCCGGCGTTGGTGAACAGCGCGCGGTGGTTTTCCCAGCTCGGGTCGCTGATCAGCACCTTGGCGTTCGGGCTGAGCTTCTTGAGGAAGTCGGCGCCGACCTTCAGGCCGCCGGTGCCGCCGATGGCCTGGATCGTGGCCACGCGGCCCGATTGGACCGGCTCGCTGTCGGCGCCGAAGACCAGGCCCTTGACGGCGTTGTCGTAGGCGACGATGCCGTCGATCGGCAGGTAGCCGCGGGCCGTCGGCGTTTTCATCATGTCTTCTTCGGCCGCCTTCACGCACGCCAGCAGCGGCAGCTTGCCGTTGTCGTCGTAGTACACGCCGACGCCGAGATTGACCTTGTTGGGGTTGCTGTCGGCGGCGTATTGCTCGTTGAGACCAAGGATCGGGTCGCGCGGCGCCATCTCGACGGCGGTGAACATAGACATGAAGAAGTCCTCTGGATGAATCTGGCAGGGGGCCCGAAGCTGGTTTAGTCTTTCGGGTTGCCTTGAATTTTACCGACCGCCCGCCAACTGGTACGGACCGCCCATGCCCGATACGTCTGAAGTCATTCCCGAATCCACCCATGCCGACGCCGTCGGGCCCGCCAGGGAGGGCGTGTTTCTGACGTTCCCGGGCTCGCCCTTCGAGCTGTTCCAGCCGTATCCGCCGGCCGGTGACCAGCCGGCGGCCATCGATGCCCTGGTGGAGGGCGTCGAGAACGGGGAGGTGTTCCAGACCCTGCTGGGCGTGACCGGTTCCGGCAAGACCTTCACGATGGCGAACGTCATCGCCCGGCTGGGGCGGCCGGCGATCGTGTTCGCGCCCAACAAGACGCTGGCGGCCCAGCTCTACAGCGAATTCCGAGAGTTCTTCCCGAAGAACGCGGTCGAGTACTTCGTCAGCTACTACGACTACTACCAGCCCGAGGCCTATGTGCCGCAGCGCGACCTGTTCATCGAGAAGGACAGCTCGATCAACGAGCACATCGAGCAGATGCGGCTGTCGGCCACCAAGAGCGTGCTGGAGCGGCGCGACACGGTGATCGTCGCCACGGTGAGCGCCATCTACGGCATCGGCACGCCCGAGGACTACACCCAGATGCGTTTCATCATGCGCATCGGCGACAAGATCGGCCAGCGCGACGTGATCGGGCGGCTGATCCGCATGCAGTACACCCGCAACGAGCAGGACTTCTCGCGCGGCACCTTTCGTGTGCGGGGCGACACCATCGACGTGTTCCCGGCCGAGCACAGCGAGCTGGCCATCCGGATCGAGCTGTTCGACGACGAGATCGAGACGCTGCAGCTGTTCGACCCGCTCACGGGGCGTATCCGGCAGAAGATCCCGCGCTTCACGGTGTACCCGTCGAGCCACTACGTGACGCCGCGCGACAAGGTGCTGACCGCCGTCGAGACGATCAAGCTGGAGCTGGCCGACCGGCTCAAAGAATTCGTCGGGCAGGGCAAGCTGGTGGAGGCGCAGCGGCTGGAGCAGCGCACCCGCTTCGACCTGGAAATGCTGGCCGAGATCGGCCACTGCAAGGGCATCGAGAACTACTCGCGGCATCTTTCGGGCGCGGCGCCCGGCGACCCGCCCGCCACGCTGACCGACTACCTGCCGAAGGACGCGCTGATGTTCCTCGACGAGAGCCACCAGATGATCGGTCAGCTCAACGCCATGTACAGCGGCGACCGGGCGCGAAAAACCACGCTGGTCGAGTACGGCTTCCGCCTGCCATCGGCCATGGACAACCGGCCGCTCAAGTTCGAGGAGTTCGAGCGGCGCATGCGCCAGTGCATCTTCGTGTCGGCCACGCCGGCGCAGTACGAGATCGACCACGCGGGCAACGTCGTCGAGCAGCTGGTGCGGCCGACCGGGCTGATCGACCCGCTGGTCGAAGTGCGGCCGGCCACCCATCAGGTCGACGACGTGCTGCAGGAGATCCGCATCCGCGTCGACAAGAACGAGCGCGTGCTGATCACCACGCTGACCAAGCGCATGGCCGAGCAGTTGACAGACTACCTGGGCGACAACGGCGTCAAGGTGCGCTACCTGCACAGCGACGTCGACACGGTGGAGCGGGTGGAGATCCTGCGCGACTTGCGTCTGGGCACCTTCGACGTGCTGGTCGGCATCAACCTGCTGCGCGAAGGCCTGGACATCCCCGAGGTGTCGCTGGTCGCCATCCTCGATGCGGACAAGGAAGGCTTCCTGCGGGCCGAGCGCAGCCTGATCCAGACCATCGGCCGGGCGGCGCGGAACATGAACGGCAAGGCGATCCTCTACGCCGACCGCATGACCGAGTCGATGAAGAAGGCCATCGGCGAGACCGAGCGGCGGCGCACCAGGCAGATCGCGCACAACGAGGCGCACGGCATCACGCCGCGCAGCATCGTCAAGAAGGTGCGCGACCTGATCGACGGCGTCTACAGCGAGAAGACCGGCAAGGAAATGGCCAAGCTCGAACTCGAGCGCGCCAAGGTCGAGGACATGAGCGAAAAAGACATCGCGCGGGAGATCAAGCGGCTCGAAAAGCAGATGCTCGAGCACGCCCGCAACCTCGAGTTCGAGAAGGCGGCCCGGGTGCGCGACCAGCTGGCACAGCTGAGGGAACAGGCCTTCGGTGCAGCCGGCGGCGACAACATCGCGCCGCTCTGACGGCGCTGGGTCGCCGCGCGGGTTTACCCGAGCGCGCCCAGGGGCTTTCTGTTATACTTGAGCGAAACAGTCAACAACAAAGACTGCGACAACGAACTTCGCGATGAAGGGCCGGCTCCGACCACTGTGGTGGCGAGCCGGGCAGGGCGGAGACCACGCCACCCGGCGCTGCCGGGTGTCCATGTAACGAAGCACAAAGGAGCTTGCGATGCGTCTCACTACCAAAGGCCGTTTTGCCGTCACCGCCATGATCGACCTGGCGCTGCGCCAGAACACCGGTCCGGTCACGCTGGCGGCCATCAGCCAGCGCCAGCAGATCTCGCTGTCGTACCTCGAACAGCTGTTCGGCAAGCTGCGCCGCCATGAATTGGTCGAGTCCACGCGTGGCCCTGGCGGCGGCTACAGCCTCGGCCGCAAGGCGGCCGACATCACCGTGGCGGACATCATCGTCTCGGTCGACGAACCCATCGACGCCACGCATTGCGGCGGCAAGGAAAACTGCCTGGGCGAGGCCGGCCGGTGCATGACGCACGAGCTGTGGGCGTCGCTCAACCAGCGCATGGTCGAGTTCCTCGATTCCGTCACCTTGCAGAAGCTGGTCGACGACCAGATCGCCAAGGGCGTGCAGATCGAGAACAAGCCCGCCGTGAAGCGCGCCATCTCGGCCCAGCCGGTGGTCAAGCCCATCCGCGTGAATGCACCGAATTCGGTGTTCGCGCTGGGCAACGCCTTCGCCAAGTCGTGATGGACGGCGGCGCCCGCGGGCGCCGCGTGCAGTGCATCGCCTGAGATCAATAGCTAGAACCCCACGAGTCTGAGTGAGCCATGGACGTCACCCCGCATTTCCCCATCTACCTTGACTACGGCGCGACCACGCCGGTCGATCCGCGCGTCGTCGACGCCATGATCCCCTGGCTGCGCGAGCACTTCGGCAACCCCGCATCACGCAGCCATGCGTGGGGCTGGGAAGCCGAGGAGGCCGTCGAGAAGGCGCGTGTCGACGTGGCCGACCTCATCGGCGCCGACCCGCGCGAGATCGTCTGGACCTCCGGCGCCACCGAGTCGAACAACCTCGCGCTCAAGGGCGCGGCGCAGTTCTACAAGGGCAAGGGCAAGCACCTGATCACGGTCAAGACCGAACACAAGGCCGTGCTCGACACCATGCGCGAGCTGGAGCGCCAGGGCTTCGAGGTGACCTACCTCGACGTCGAGGACAACGGCCTGCTCGACCTGGAGAAGTTCAAGGCGGCCATCCGCCCCGACACCATCCTGGCGAGCGTGATGTTCGTGAACAACGAGATCGGCGTCATCCAGGACGTGGTCGCGCTGGGCAACCTCTGCCGTGAGAAGGGCGTGATCTTCCACGTCGATGCGGCCCAGGCCACCGGCAAGGTCGAGATCGACATGAAGTCGCTGCCCATCGACCTGATGAGCCTCGCCTCGCACAAGACCTACGGCCCCAAGGGCATCGGCGCCCTGTACGTTCGCCGCAAGCCGCGCGTGCGGCTCGAGGCGCAGATGCACGGTGGTGGCCACGAGCGCGGCATGCGCTCGGGCACGCTGCCCACGCACCAGATCGTCGGCATGGGCGAGGCCTTCCGTTTGGCGCGTCTGGAGATGAAGGACGACCTGGCGAAGGCCACGGCGCTGCAGAAGCGGCTGATCGACGGCCTGAAGGACATCGAGCAGGTCTTCATCAATGGCGACCTCGAACACCGCGTGCCGCACAACCTGAACATCAGCTTCAACTATGTCGAGGGCGAGTCGCTGATCATGGGCATCAAGGGCCTGGCGGTGTCGAGCGGTTCGGCCTGCACGTCGGCCAGCCTGGAGCCCAGCTATGTGCTGCGCGCCCTGGGCCGCAGCGACGAGCTGGCCCACAGCAGCCTGCGCATGACCATCGGCCGCTTCACGACCGAGGAAGAGATCGACTACGCGGTCTCCACCATCAAGCACAACGTCGCCAAGCTGCGTGAACTGAGCCCCCTGTGGGAAATGTTCAAGGACGGCATCGACATCAGCACGATCCAGTGGTCGGCCCATTGAGCCCCCACCGAGCGCGCAACCGACACGATTGAAGAGGTAAACACCATGGCATATTCACCCAAGGTCATCGACCACTACGAAAACCCCCGCAACGTCGGCTCCTTCGAGAAGGGCGACGACTCGGTCGGCACCGGCATGGTGGGCGCGCCCGCCTGCGGCGACGTCATGAAGCTGCAGATCAAGGTCAACCCGGAAACGGGCGTGATCGAAGACGCGCGCTTCAAGACCTACGGCTGCGGCTCGGCCATCGCCTCGTCGTCGCTCGTGACCGAATGGGTCAAGGGCAAGACGCTGGACGAGGCCGCTGCGCTCAAGAATGCGCAGATCGCGGAAGAACTGGCGCTGCCGCCGGTCAAGATCCATTGCTCGATCCTGGCCGAAGACGCCATCAAGGCGGCGGTCAACGACTACAAGCAGAAGCACGGCACGGCCGTGGCATCGGCTGAAACGGCGGTCCACTGACATGGCTGTGACGCTCACCGAGGCGGCTGCGCGCCACGTCAACCGTTACCTCGGCAAGCGGGGCAAGGGCGTGGGCGTGCGGCTGGGCGTCAAGACCACCGGCTGCTCCGGCCTGGCCTACAAGCTGGAGTACGTCGATGAACTGACGCCCGACGACGTGGTCTTCGAGGACCAGGGCGTGAAGGTGCTGGTCGACCCGAAAAGCCTGGCCTACATCGACGGAACGCAGCTGGATTTCGTGCGCGAAGGGCTCAACGAAGGCTTCAAGTTCAACAACCCGAACGAGCGCGACCGCTGCGGCTGCGGCGAGAGTTTTCGGATCTGATCGCGCGCTGACCCGCGCCACCGCCGCCACCATGTCATGTGCTGGCGGTTTTTTATTGCCATGAATCTCCAAGACACTGATTTCGAGCTATTCGGCGTGCCGACGACCCTCGCGCAGGACCGCGCTGTGCTCGACGCACGCTGGAAGGAACTGCAGCGCGAGGCGCATCCCGACCGCTTCGCGTCGCAGGGTGCGGCGGCGCAGCGCGTCGCCATGCAGTGGTCGGTGCGCATCAACGAGGCGTACCAACGGCTGAAGGACCCGGTTCGCCGCGCCAGCTACCTGTGCGAGCTGAACGGTGCCCCGATCGAAGCAGAGAACAACACCGCCATGCCCGGCGATTTCCTGATGCAGCAGATGGAATGGCGGGAGTCGCTGGACGATGCGACCGCCATCGCGGCGGTCGATGCCTTGCAGGCCGAAGTCGATGCCGCGCGCGCCCGCGCGCTGTCGTCGCTCGATTGGCTGATCGACGAAAAGGGCGATTTCCGCGCGGCGTCGCAGCAGGTGAGAGCCCTCATGTTCATCGAGCGCTTTGCGCAGGACGTCGAGGCGAAAGCCGACCAGTTGGGACAATAGCGGCATGGCACTCCTCCAGATTTCCGAACCGGGCCAAGCCCCCGATCCGCACCAGCGTCGCATCGCGGTGGGCATCGATCTCGGCACCACGCACTCGCTGGTCGCTGCCGTGCGCAACGGCGTGGCCGAATGCCTGCCGGATGACCAGGGCCGGGTGATCCTTCCGTCGGCCGTGCGCTACCTCGATGGCGAGCGTCGGCAGATCGGCTTCAATGCGGTGGCCGCACGGGCACAGGACCCGACGAACACCATCACCTCGGTCAAGCGCCTCATGGGCCGCGGGCTGGCCGACATCGCGCACCGTGATGCGATGTCCTATGGCCTGATCGACGAGGGCGGCATGGTGAAGGTGCGCACGGCGGCCGGCGTCAAGTCGCCGGTGGAGATCAGCGCCGAAATCCTGGCCACGCTGCGCTACCGCGCCGAAGACACTTTTGACGACGAACTCCACGGCGCCGTCATCACGGTGCCGGCGTACTTCGACGAAGGCCAGCGCCAGGCCACCAAGGACGCGGCGGAACTGGCGGGGCTGAACGTGCTGCGCCTCATCAGCGAGCCGACGGCCGCGGCGATCGCCTATGGCCTGGACAACGGCAGCGAAGGCGTCTACGCCGTCTACGACCTGGGCGGCGGCACCTTCGACATCTCGATCCTGCGGCTGACGCAGGGCGTGTTCGAGGTCATCGCGACCGGCGGCGACTCGGCCCTGGGCGGCGACGACTACGACCACGCGCTGGCCGACGCCGTGCTGGCGCAGGCGGGTCGCCAGGCCGGCAACGACAGCGACCGCGCGGCCCTGCTGGTCGCCGCGCGCGCGGCCAAGGAAGCGCTGACCGATGCGGATACGGTGCCTTTCGTCGCAACGCTCGGCGATGCCGAGTTGCGTATCGACGTGACGCGCGCGCAGTTCGATGCCGCAACGCAGCCGCTGACGGCACGCACCATCGCGGCGGTGCGCAAGGCGCTGCGCGACGCCAGGCTCAAGCCCGATGATCTCCAGGGCATCGTGCTGGTCGGCGGCTCCACGCGCATGCCGCAGATCCGCGAGGCCGTGGCCGCGTTCTTCGGCCGCGCACCGCTGACCAACCTGAACCCCGACGAGGTGGTGGCGCTCGGCGCCGCCATCCAGGCCAACCAGTTGGCCGGCAACAATGGCGCGGGCGACCTGCTGCTGCTCGACGTGATTCCGCTGTCGCTCGGCATCGAGACGATGGGCGGCCTGGTCGAGCGCATCGTGCCGCGCAACCAGACCATCCCGACCGCGATGGCGCAGGACTTCACCACCTACCAGGACGGCCAGACGGCGCTGGCGCTGCACGTGGTGCAGGGCGAGCGCGACCTGGTGGCCGACTGCCGCAGCCTCGCGCGTTTCACGCTGCGCGGCATCCCGCCGATGGCGGCCGGCGCGGCGCGTATCCGCGTGACCTTCACCGTCGATGCCGACGGCTTGCTGAGCGTGAGCGCGAAGGAGCAGGGCAGCGGCGTGGAGGCGAGCGTCACCGTGAAGCCGTCGTATGGCCTGTCGGACGACCAGATCGCGACCATGCTGCAGGAAAGCTTCTCGACCGCGCAGCAGGACATGCAGGCGCGCGCCCTGGTCGAGGCGCGCGTCGATGCCGAGCGCATGCTGATTGCGACGCAGAGCGCGCTCGATGCCGACGGCGATCTGCTGGCGCGCGACGAACGTGCCGCCATCGATGCGCTGATGGCCGGTCTGCGAAGCGCGGTGTCGGCCACCGACGCCGCCGTGGTCGAGGCGGCCACCAAGGCGCTGGCCGACGGCACCGAGGCCTTTGCCGCGCAGCGCATGAACCACGGCATTGCGCGAGCCTTGTCGGGCCGCACCGTCGAATCCTTGTAGAACAACCCCCGATGCCCACGATCAAGATCCTTCCCCACCCGGAATACTGTCCGCAAGGCGCCGAGGTGAACGCGCCGGCCGGCACCTCCATCTGCGAGGCGCTGCTGGACAACCACATCAACATCGAACATGCCTGCGAGATGAGCGCCGCCTGCACCACCTGCCATGTGGTGGTGCGCCAGGGCTTCAATTCGCTCAACCCCTCGGACGAAGTCGAAGACGATCTGCTGGACCGCGCGTGGGGCTTGGAGCCGCAGTCGCGCCTGAGCTGCCAGGCCATCCTGGCGCAGGAGAATGTGACGATCGAGATTCCCAAGTACTCGATCAACCACGCCAAGGAAAATCACTGATGTCCCGCCAGATCGTCCTCGATACGGAAACCACCGGCCTGTCGGCCGAGAACGGCGATCGCGTCATCGAGCTGGGGTGCGTGGAGCTGTTCAACCGCAAGCTGACCGGCAACGACCTGCACATCTACTTCAACCCCGAGCGCGAAAGCCACGAGGACGCGCTGAAGGTGCACGGGCTCACCACCGATTTCCTGCGCGACAAGCCCAAGTTCGCGACGCTCGCCAACGATGTGGTCGAGTACCTGCGCGGTGCCGAGCTGATCATCCACAACGCGGCCTTCGACGTCGGCTTCCTGAACAAGGAACTCGAACTGGCGGGCCTGCCGCCGCTGCGCGAATTCGTCGCCGAAGTCACCGACACGCTGGCCATGGCGAAGGCGGTGTACCCCGGCAAGCGCAATTCACTCGATGCGCTGTGCGACCGCTTCGGCGTGGACCGCTCCAACCGCACCTTCCACGGCGCAAAGCTCGACGCGCAACTGCTCGCCGACGTCTACATCAATCTCACTCGGGGTCAGGACGCGCTGCTCATCGATGTGTCCACCAACGAACCGAGCATCGGGACGGTGGTGGCGGTCGACCTGCGCAGCTTCGTGCTGCCGGTGCTGCTGGCGACGGAGCATGAACTCGCGGCCCACGACGACCTGCTGGCGCAGCTCGACAAGTCGAGCAAGGGCCAGACGCTGTTTCGTCAGATCGACGTGCAGAGCACAAACGCTGTGGCATAATCTGAGGCTTCGCATTTCGGTGCGAATTCTTCGTAGCCTTCTGCACAGGTTGAATATGTGTTGATAGGCGGCGCAGAAACATCGATCGGCATGTTCATGCCGAGAGGGCGGTTAGCTCAGGGGTAGAGCACAGCATTCACACTGCTGGGGTCGGAGGTTCGAAACCTCCACCGCCCACCAATTTCCCACGGAAGATTCCTTGCAGTCAGCGCGAGCTGTCGGCCCGCACCGACGCCGATTGCGGCTGTTCACCGGCGCGTGCTCGTGGCGATGCTCGTAAAAAGGGGTATCGAAAGGAGCGCCTCATGGCCACCAATCCCGACCTCCCGCCCCCCATCACACCGGATCTGCCGGATCCGCCCGAGCCGGCAGATCCGGCCGACCTGCCGGTCGAGCCCGACCAGGGCGTGTCTTGCGTTGCCATGCGTCGGCGTGTGGCGATGCCGGTCGCGGGTCTTGCATTGCATCTCTCACCGCCCTGATCTTCTGAACCATTGCCGCTAAGCTTGCGGCATGGATGAATTCGATTGCGTTGTCGTCGGCGCGGGTGTCGTCGGTCTGGCCGTTGCGCGTGCGCTGGCGCTTCAGGGGCGAGAGGTCTTGGTGCTCGAAGCCGAGGGGGCCGTCGGCACCGGCACCAGTTCTCGCAACAGCGAGGTGATTCACGCGGGCATCTACTACGCGGCGGGTTCGCTGAAGGCCCGGTTGTGCGTCGAGGGCAAGCAGGCGCTCTACGCCTACGCGCAGGAACGGGGGCTGCCGCATCGCCGCTGCGGCAAACTGATCGTCGCGACGTCCGAAGCGCAGGTCGCCCAGCTGAACACGATTCTGGCGAAGGCGCGTTCCAACGGCGTCGATGATCTGACACTGCTCACCGGCGAGGAGGCGCGTTCGCTCGAGCCGCAGCTCGTGTGCCTGGCCGCCCTGCATTCACCGAGTACCGGCATCATCGACAGCCATGCGCTCATGCTGAGCCTGCAAGGCGATCTCGAGAACGCGGGCGGGATGCTCGCGTTGAAGTCGCCACTCGAGCACGCCGTCTGTCGTCCGAACGGCATCGAACTCACGGGGCAGGACGGAACGACGCTGCGCTGTGCGTCGGTCGTCAATGCGGCGGGACTGACCGCGCCGTGGCTGGCACGGCGTTTCGAGGGGCTGCCGCCGTCGTCCATCCCCGAGGCCCATTTTGCCAAGGGCAACTACTTCACCCTCGCCGGTCGGGCGCCGTTCCAGCGCCTCATCTATCCGGTGCCTGAGGCGGCCGGACTGGGGGTGCATCTCACCCTCGACCTCGGCGGGCAGGCCAAGTTCGGCCCGGACGTGCAGTGGGTCGACTCGCCTGCGGACCTGGTCGTCGACCCGCGTCGTGGCGATGGGTTCTACGCCGAGGTCCGCCGCTACTGGCCGGCGCTGCCGGACGGCGCGCTGGTTCCCGGCTACGCCGGCATTCGCCCGAAGATCGCCGGCCCTGACGAGCCGGCCCGCGACTTCGTGATCGCCGGGCCGCAGACCCATGGCGTGCCCGGGCTCGTCAACCTGTTCGGCATCGAATCTCCGGGGCTGACGAGCAGTCTGGCGATCGGACGACATGTGGCGGAATTGCTCGCGCGATGATCATCAGCCTGTAACATGGAACTGCACGCCGCGCGCCGGCGTCAGGCCGCCGGCGCGGTGCCGGTATCCATCACGGAGGAACGTTTACCCATGAGTGCATCCAACAACCTCGAAGCCGCTGCCAATGCGGTGGTCGAAGACATCGCCAGCGACGTGAAGGGCGTTCTCGGCGGCAAGGACCTGGAGTCCAATCCCCAGATCAAGGCCCTGCGCCAGCGGGTCGAAGCCAAGCTCGCCATCGCGCGCGAACTGGCCGCGGAGAAGAGCAAGATCGCCGCCAAGAAGGCCAAGGACGCCGCCAGCACCGCGAATGCGTACGCCCATGACGAGCCCTGGCAGATCGCTGCCGGCGCGCTGGCGGCCGGCGTGCTGATCGGTCTCTTGCTGGGACGCCGCTGAGCACGCACGGCGTGCGAACTGACGCGCCGGTCACGGCGCGCACGATCGGGAGGATCGGATGAAGAAAATATTGTCCTTGTTGGGACTGGAGGCGTACATCCGCCGCCTGAAGATCGCCGCCGGCGAAGGGGCGATGGCGGCGGAAGACCGTGCGCAGTTGATCCGGATGGCGTTGGACGAGGAGAAGCAGCGGCTGCAATCCGTGGTCATCCTCACGGTCGCCGTGCTCGCGTTGACCACGGTCACCGTGGCGCTCCTGTCGGTCGCCATCGTCGTGCATTTCTGGGACAGCCCGTACCGCGCCACGGCCGCCTGGTGTGTGGCGCTCGTCTGGGTGCTGCTCTGGCTCGGCGCGGTCCTCGCGCTGCTGTCGAACCTGCGGCGGGCGAGTTCGGCCATTGCGCCGGCCAAGCTCGAACTGGCGCGCGACTGGGCCTGGATGCAGGATCGTCTGGGCATCGGCAACGAAGGCCAGCCGCCGGGTACGCCGCGCCCGACGCGTCCCGAGACGCAGGAGCAGTTGCTGGCCCGGATCGCGCGTCAGCGCCAGCGCATCGCGGTGCTGCAGGCCGCCGAAGACGACGCATCTGCCAGCCCGCCGCCCCCGGCCGATGAGACGCCCAGCCAGGCGGCTCTTCGTCTGGCCCGTGAGCACCCCGTCGCGACGGCTGCAGCGGCAGCCGTGCTGGTCGCCGTCGTCAAGCCGCGCCGCCTGCTGCGCTGGGCGGCCTTCGTCGCGCCGGTGCTCTGGCGCATGCGCTGATCGTCGAGGGCGGGGCGCTCAGGCGCCCCGCTGGCGCAGTGCTTCGGCGATTTCGCGAACCAGCGACGGGCCGCGGTAGATGATGCCGGTATAGATCTGGACCACGTCCGCCCCGGCGGCGAGCTTGGCCCTCGCGTCCTCGCCGCTCATGATCCCGCCCACGCCGATGATCGGAAAGCCGGCCCCCAGCGCGGCCCGGAACTGCGCGATGACGCGGTTGCTGGCCTCCCGCACCGGCATGCCCGACAGGCCACCCGTTTCCTGCGCATGCGGCAGCCCCGCCACGGCTTCGCGCGACAGCGTGGTGTTCGACGCGATCACGCCATCCATGCCGTGGCGATGCAGGGCCGCCGCGATGACCTGCACCTGTGCCTCGTCCAGGTCGGGCGCGATCTTGAGGAACAGCGGCACGCGCCGGCCGTGCCGTGCCGTCAGGGCTTCGCGTCGTTCGACGATCGCGGCCAGCAGCGCATCGAGTGCTTCATCGCTCTGCAGCGAGCGCAGGTTCGCCGTGTTCGGGCTCGAGACGTTGACCACCACATAGTCGGCGTGCGGGTACACCCCGTCCAGGCACAGCAGGTAGTCGTCGGTCGCACGTTCGATCGGTGTGCTGGCGTTCTTGCCGATGTTCAGGCCCAGCAGCATCGGCGCACGGCCGCCCTGGCCAGACCGGAAGCGGGCCCGCTGCACGTTGGCGACGAAGGCGTCGAGCCCGTCGTTGTTGAAGCCCAGCCGGTTGATGAGCGCCTGGCGCTCCGGCAAGCGGAAGATGCGTGGCCGGGCATTGCCGGGCTGCGGCTTCGGCGTGACGGTCCCGACCTCCACGAAGCCGAAGCCCATGGCGGCGAAGGCGTCGATGCAGCGGGCGTTCTTGTCCAGCCCGGCGGCCAGGCCGACGCGGTTGGGAAAGCGCAGGCCGGCCAGCGTGACCGGGTCGTCGACGCGGGGGCTGGCGTAGGCGCTGGCCAGCGGCGTGTTCTGGGTGCGCGCCAGCATGCCGAGCGTCACCTCGTGCGCGTGTTCGGCATCCAGGCCGAAGAGAAAAGGGCGGGCAAGCCCGTAGAGGGACGAAAGGGACATCGGATAATTCTCGGCTTCTTAGCCCCAGGATTCTCCCCGATGACCGCCTCCTCCTCTGCTCCGCTCACCCAGGACGAACTCAAGGCCCAGGTCGGGCGCGCCGCGCTGGCCTACGTGGTGGAGGGCGAGATCGTCGGCGTGGGCACCGGCTCCACCGTCAACAAGTTCATCGACGCGCTGGCCACCATGAAGGACCGCATCCGCGGCGCGGTGTCGAGCTCGGTGGCGTCCACCGAACGCCTGCGCGCACTCGGCATCGAGGTCTTCGACAGCAATGCGGTCGACGAACTGGCCGTCTACATCGATGGTGCGGACGAGATCGACGGCCACGGCTTCATGATCAAGGGTGGCGGTGCCGCGCTCACGCGCGAGAAGATCGTGGCGGCGCAGTCGCGCGCCTTCGTGTGCATCGCCGATGCATCGAAGCGCGTCGAGGTGCTCGGTGCCTTTCCCTTGCCGGTCGAGGTCATCCCCATGGCTATGCGCCGCATCATGCGGCAGTTCGAGCGGATGGGCGGCATCGCACAGGTGCGCGAGAAGGAGGGGGTGCCGCTGGTGACCGACAACGGTCAGCACATCGTCGACGTGAGCGGGCTGCGCATCGTCGACCCGCTGGGCTTCGAGTCGGAGGTCAACCAGTGGCCGGGCGTGGTGACCGTCGGCGTGTTCGCGCACCAGCGCGCCACGGTCTGCTTGCTGGGAACGCCGGGCGGCGTCGAGACGCTGCGCTACACCTGAGCGCGCGCAGGAACGCCGGCCCTCAGAACCGGATGCCGGCCGGGTTGCTCGGCGAGGGCGCGGCCGGCGGCGGGACCGCCGGTGTCGGGCTCGTCACCGCCGTTGCCGCCGGCGCAGTGGGTGCGGCCTGCTGCGTCACCATCGGCTGCGCCGCCGGGTTGCGGTAGCCCGCCGGCAGGCGGATGCTCTTCGGATAGCCGGCCGCATCGAGGTACTGCGACCAGGTGGTGTCCGAGAAGCCCTTGAGCTGCTGGCCGCCGATGGTCAGCAGCGGCATCGAGGTGTCGCCACTCAGGCGCTGGAAGGCGTCGACATCCGCCGACGTCTTCACCTGTCGCTCGTTGAAAGGCACGCCGCGCGTGTTCAACAGGGCGCGGCCCGTGTCGCAGGGGGCGCAGTCGTCGCGGGCGTAGAGCGTGACCGGGTAGCGTTGCGTCACCTGCTGCAGCTCGTACGGGAGGCCGCCGATGGCGCCGCCCCCTTCGACGGTCGACACACCGCCGCGCGGCGTCGCGGGCTGTGCGTTGGCGGCGGGCGGCTGGTCGGAGAAGATCACCTTGCCGTTGCTGTCGACCGAGCGATAGACCTGCTGCGCCGACACGGCGCAGGCCGCGACGGCGAGGGGCAGCAGCACAAGCGTAAGGCGGACGGGTCTTGGCATCGGGGCTCCGGGAGGTCGTCGGGCGTCGGGGGGCGAGTACGCGTCCGAGTATCTCAGGCCGGCTCGGCCTCGGACATGCCCTGGTGGCGCAGCAGCGCGTCCAATTGCGGCTCCCGACCGCGGAAGGCCTTGAACGACTCCATGGCCGTGCGGCTGCCGCCGGCCTCGAGGATGGCCTGGCGGTACTTGCGGCCCGTCTCGATGCTCGGCTCGCCGCTGGCGCCGGCGGTTTCCTCGAAGGCCGCGTAGGCGTCGGCGCTCAGCACTTCGGACCACTTGTAGCTGTAGTAGCCGGCCGCGTAGCCGCCCGAGAAGATGTGGCTGAAGGTGTTGGGCGTACGGCTGAAGGCGGGCGAGGGCATCACCGCCACCTCGGACCGCACCTGGCCCAGCAGCGCCATCACGCCGCCCGGCTGCGCCTTGGCGGCGTCGTACTCGGTGTGCAGCAGCATGTCGAACAGCGAGAACTCGATCTGGCGCAGCGTCTGCAGCCCGCTCTGGAAGTTCTTGGCCGCCGTCATCTTGTCGAACAGCGCGCGCGGCAGCGGCAGGCCGGTGTCGACGTGTGCGGTCATGTGCTGCAGCACGTCCCATTCCCAGCAGAAGTTCTCCATGAACTGGCTGGGCAGTTCGACCGCATCCCACTCGACACCGCTGATGCCGGACACGTCGCGCTCGTTGATCTGCGTGAGCATGTGGTGCAGGCCGTGGCCGAACTCGTGGAAGAGGGTGGTCACGTCATCGTGCGTCAGCAGCGGCGGCTTGCCGTCGACGCCTTCGGCGAAGTTGCACACCAGCTGCGCGACCGGCGTCTGCAGGGTGCCCGTGTCGGGGCGCAGCCAGCGGGCGCGCACGTCGTCCATCCAGGCGCCGCCGCGCTTGGCGGCACGTGCGGACGGGTCGAGGTAGAACTGGCCGACGCACTGGTCGCCCCGTTCGATGCGGTAGAACTCGACTGTCGGGTGCCACACCGGCGCGAAGTCGCGGCGAATGGTCACTTCGAACAGCGTCTCGACGATCTTGAAGAGGCCGGCCATCACCTTGGGTGCCGGGAAGTACTGCTTGACCTCCTGCTCGCTGAAGGCGTAGCGCGCTTCCTTGAGCTTCTCGCCGATGAAGGTCCAGTCCCACGGCTGCGGGTCGGTCAGGCCGAGCTGCTCGGCGGCGAAGGCGCGCAGGTCGGCCAGGTCACGCTCGCCGAAAGGCTTGGCGCGCGTGCCCAGGTCGCGCAGGAACTTCACGACCTGCTCGGGCGAATCGGCCATCTTCGGCACGACCGACAGTTCGCCGAAGTTGCGGTAGCCCAGCAGCTTCGCCTCTTCCTGGCGCAGCGCCAGGATCTCGGTGATGAGTGCGGTGTTGTCGAAGGCCGGGTCGCCGAACTCGCTGGCGCGGGTGACGTAGGCGCGGTAGAGCGTCTCGCGCAGCGCGCTGCGCTTGGCGAACTGCATGACCGGCAGGTAGCACGGCATTTTGAGCGTCAGCTTGTAGCCGGGCTTGCCATCGGCTTCAGCCCCGGCGCGCGCCGCGCCGATCACATCTTCCGGCAGGCCTTCGAGCTCGCTGGCCTCGGCGTAGTAGGCGAAGGCGTCGGTGGCGTCGAGCGCGTTCTCGCTGAACTTCTGGCTCAGCTCGGCCTGGCGCTCCTGGATGACCGCGAAGCGCTCCTTGGCGGCGCCCTGAAGTTCGGCGCCGCCAAGCACGAAATTGCGGATCGCATTGCGATGCGCCTGCTTCTGCTCGGCGTTCAGCGTGGCGGTATCGATGGCCTTGTACTTGGCGTAGAGCCGCTCGTCGGAGCCCAGGCGGGTCCAGAAGGCGGTGACGCGGGGCATGGCGTCGTTGTAGGCCGCGCGCAGTTCCGGCGTGTCGGCCACGGCATTCAGATGGCCGACCGCGCCCCAGGCCCGGCTGAAGCGCTCGGACGACACGTCCAGCACCTTCGAGATCGCGAGCCAGTCCGCAGGGAATTCGGCCGCCGTGACCGTCTGCAACGCTGCCTCGGCGTCGGCCAGCAGGGTGTCGACGGCCGGCGCGACGTGCTCCGGCTTGATCTGGTCGAACAGCGGGAGATCGGTGAAGTCGAGGAGCGGATTGGTCATGGTTTCCATCTGGCGCCGCGGGCGCCAAGTTCAAGTCAGTGGGCGGTCCGTTCGGCGGCTTCGAGCGTGTTGACCAGCAGCATCGTGATGGTCATGGGGCCGACGCCGCCGGGCACCGGCGTGATCCAGCCGGCGACTTCGCGCACGCCGTCGAAATCGACGTCGCCGCAGAGCTTGCCTGCGTCGTTGCGGTTCATGCCCACGTCGATGACCACCGCGCCCGGCTTCACCATGTCGGCGGTGAGCACGTTGCGCTTGCCGACGGCCGCGACGACCACGTCGGCCTGGCGCGTCATGGCGCCCAGGTCCGCCGTGGCGCTGTGGCAGATGGTCACGGTCGCGTTCTTCGCGAGCAGCATCAGCGCCATCGGTTTGCCCACGATGTTGCTGCGGCCGATGACCACCGCATGCTTGCCGCGCAGGTCGTAGCCAATGGATTCGAGCATCTTCATGCAGCCATAGGGCGTGCAGGGCCAGAAGCCGGGCGCGCCGGTCATCAGCGCGCCGGCGCTGGCCACGTGGAAGCCGTCGACGTCCTTCTCGGGCGAGATGGCCTCGATGACCTTCTGCGCATCGATGTGCGCCGGCAGCGGCAGCTGCACCAGGATGCCGTGGATGGCGGGGTCGTTGTTGAGCGCGTCGACGCGGGCCAGCAGCTCGGCCTCGCTCAGGTCGGCCGGGTATTTCTCGAGCACCGAATGCAGGCCGTTGTCTTCGCAGGCCTTGACCTTGTTGCGCACATAGACCTGGCTGGCGGGGTTCTCGCCGACCAGCACCACGGCCAGGCCGGGCGTCACGCCGAGTGCCTTCAGTGCCGCGGCGCGTGCGGCGACATCGGCGCGCAGCGTGCGGGAGAGAGCATTGCCGTCGATCAGTTGGGCTGTCATCGTTTTTCCGATTTTCCAAGTAGAAACGCCCGCTTGCGCAGGCGTCGGGGGACTTTCTGGCTATCTGGCCGATAGCATTTCAGGGGGCCTTCGCCGTCGGCTGGGCCTGGCCGAGCGCGATCTTCAGCAGATCGGCCACGGTGTTGGCGTTGAGCTTTTCCATGATGTTGGCGCGGTGCGCCTCGACCGTCTTGATGCTGATGCCGAGGTCGTCGGCGATCTGCTTGTTGAGGCGGCCGGCGACGATGCGCTCGAGCACCTGGGCCTCGCGGCCGGTGAGCTTGGACAGCAGCGCGTCGCGGCTGGCCGACTGCTGGTGCTGCGCGAAGGCGCCGCGCGCGTGCTCGAGCATGCGCTCGACCAGCGTGACGAGTTCGTCCTCGTTGAAAGGCTTCTGGATGAAATCCATCGCGCCCTTCTTCATCGAGTCGACCGCCATCGGCACGTCGCCGTGGCCGGTGATGACCACGATGGGCAGCGGCGAGCGGCGTTCGATCAGGCGGTCCTGCAGCTCGATGCCCGACATGCCGCCCATGCGGATGTCGACGATCAGGCAGGCGACCTCGCGGGGGTCGTAGCGGGAGAGAAAGGATTCGGCGGAATCGAAGCAGCGGACCCGGTAGTCCTTGCCTTCGAGCAGCCATTGCAGAGAGTCACGCACGGCTTCGTCATCGTCGACGACATAGACCGTGCCCTTCTTCGGAATCAAGCTCATGCGGGTACCTTTGCCTCGTCGTTTGCTACGGAACTGCTAGCGTCCATCACCGGAATCCAGAAGGAGAAACGGCATCCGATCACGTCCGGGCCATTGTAGATGTTCTCTGCCTGCATCCGGCCACGGTGCGACTCCACGATGGTGCGGCAGAGGTTCAGGCCGATGCCCATGCCTTCGGCCTTGGTGGAGAAGAAGGCTTCGTACAGGCGGTCCATCACCTCCGGGGCCAGGCCCATGCCGGTGTCCTGCACCGAGAACTCGATGGCGTTCTGGCCTTCGATGACCTTGGGCAGCACGCGCAGTTCCACGCTGCGCCGTGCCAGCGGACGCTCGGCCAGGTCGATCGACTCGGCGGCGTTCTTCAGCAGGTTCACCAGCACCTGCTCGATCAGGATCGGATCGACCCGCACGATGGGCAGCCGCGCCGCCACGTAATGGTTCAGCCGCACGTTGCGTCGGCGCAGTTCGATGCCGGCCAGTTCGACCGCCTCGCCGACCATGGTCGCCACGTCGGCCGGCGTGCGGTTCGGCTCGCTGCGCTTCACGAAGGAGCGGATGCGCTGGATGATCTGGCCGGCCCGCTGCGCCTGCTTGGCGGTCTTCTCGAGCGCGGCGAGCAGGGCGTCGGAGTCGATCTGCTGGCCCTTGATGCGGGACATCATGCCGTTGCAGTAGTTGCTGATGGCGGTGAGCGGCTGGTTCAGTTCGTGCGCGACGCTCGACGCCATCTCGCCCATCGTGATCAGCCGGCTCGCCGCCTGCGCGCGGTCGGCCTGCGCGGCGGCCTGTTCTTCGGCGTCGCGGCGCGGCGTGATGTCGGTGGCGATCACCAGCTGGGCCAGCCGGCCATCGACCCAGGTGAGGTAGCGCGAACGCACCTCCAGCCACTTGCCCAGCTCGGGCACGAAGATCTCGTTGTTCGCCGGTTGCGCCGTGGTGAGCGTGTCGATCGGCAGGCCGGCGAAGGGGTCGACGTCGTCCAGCGCGTCGTCGTGCGCGGCGGAGGCCGGCACGCCGGCCTGCGCCACCATCGCCAGGTGGCCGACTGTATCGGAGCCGAACCACAGCCGGTACAGCTTGTTGGCGAAGAGCAGCTCCTCGCTGCCGATGGGCGCCACCGACACTGCGGCGTCGAGCGCCTCCAGCACCGTCGTGAAGCGCTCGTACGACGCCGACAGCTGCTCGCGGATGCGCGTCGGCTCGGTGATGTCGGTCATCGAGGTCATCCAGCCGGTCTGGTGGCCGCGCGCGTCGATCAGCGGCGACACGTAGAGCCGGGCGTTGAAGACGCTGGTGTTCTTGCGCTTGACCCGCACCTGGAAGCCGCCGGGCAGGGCGCGGCCGTGCAGTTCTTCTTCGAGCCGCTCGTTCATCACCTCGCGGTCGGATTCGAGCCAGTAGGGGAAGGGTGGCTTCTGCCCCACGAGTTCGGATTCGCTCCAGCCGGTCATGGCGCAGAAGGCCGCGTTGACGTAGGTGATGCGGCCATCGAGGTCGAGCACCCGCATGCCGGTGAGCATCGAGTTCTCCATCGCGCGCCGGAAGTTGGTCTCGGCGATCAGTGCCTGCTGCGCCTGCAGGCGGCGGCGCGTGTGGCGCCAGGTGCCGATCAGCATCCAGGCGGTCAGCACGCTGAGCGCGCCGACCAGCCAGAACAGGCCGTTGCCGACCAGGCCGGGCGAGGTGCGGTAGGCCTGCGCGCGCAGGATCACGGCATTGCCGATCGGCGACACCGGCACTTCGTACTCGTTCGTGTGCTCGACCCAGGGCAGCAGCCGTGTGCCGTCGCCGCGCGGGTTGACGGTGTTGCCGGCGAGCACGCCGCCCTTCGCGTCGAGCAGGGCGACGGCGTAACGCGCGCTGACCTCCGGCGGTACGCCGTAGCGCAGCAGGCTGTCGATCGAGAATTCGCCGAGCACGACCCCCGCGAACAGCCCCTGGTCGAACAGGGGGATGTGCAGTTGCAGCATCGCGACCGGGTCGCCGCCCGTCACCGGCTGCGAGAAGACCGGCTGGCGCAATTCACGGGCGAGCGCGTAGTTGCTCTCGATGTCGCCTGGGCGCAGCACCTCGTCCAGCACATGCTGCTGCGCGGGATGCACGCTGGGCGCGGCGTAGTTGGCCTTGAAGCGCCGGCGGTCGTCGATCCAGCTGATCGCCTGCAGTTCGGGGTACTGGCTCACCAGGGATTCGGCCCGGCTGCCGAATTCCGCGGCGTCGATCTCGCGGTTGGAGGCATCGCGCGCCAGGCGCATCAGCTGCTCCTGGCGTTCGAGCAACCGCAGCCGCAGCCGCTGCTGCGCGTACTCGACGTCGCGCTTGACGGATTCCTGCTCGCGCTCGATCTCTTCTGCCCGGAGGTACCAGAAGGCCGACACGATGGCGGCCAGGAACAGGATCACGGCCGCCAGCGGCACGAGCATGGCGACCGAGTCCTGCAGCACCGGCGTCTGCCGGCGCCACCAGCGACGCCACCATGCCAGCGGTGAGGCTTTGACGGCGCTGCGGGCGGCGGCGAGCGGGCTGAAGAAGGGCATCGAGCGAGTGTAGGGGAACCCCTAGTTCGCCTGACGCGAAGCGGTCTCCAAAACGGTTCAGACTGCGACGGACCGGTGCGCGCCGAAGGAATCCATTGGCAATGCGTTTCACATTAAGAAAACGACGAACACCATTTGAAATTCGACCTGTTCTGTGCGACATTTCCGCCAACTCAAATCCACAGCCACGCCCTCAAGGAGACAAGCATGTCGGCAATTCCCGAGAACCATTTCGGCTCGGCCGCGAACGACGCGGACGCGCAGGAAACCCGTGAATGGATGGACGCCCTGTCCGCCGTCATCCAGAGCGAAGGCCCCGAACGGGCGCACTTCCTGCTCGAACAGCTGCTCGAACATGCGCGCCAGAACAGCGTCGACTTGCCCTTCTCGGCCAACACCGGCTACGTGAACACGCTCGAGCCCGAACTCGAAGCGCGCAGCCCCGGCAACCTGGAGATCGAGCAGCGTCTGCGTGCCTACATGCGCTGGAACGCGATGGCGATGGTGGTCAAGGCCAACCGCCTGCATCCGGTCGACGGCGGCGACCTGGGCGGCCACATCGGCTCCTTCGCTTCGCTGGCCAGCATGTTCGGTGCCGGCTTCAACCATTTCTGGCGTGCCGAGAGCGAAGGCCATGGCGGTGACTGCCTCTACATCCAGGGCCATGTCTCGCCCGGCATCTACGCCCGTGCCTACCTCGAAGGCCGGCTGAGCGAGGACCAACTGCTCCACTTCCGCCAGGAAGTCGACGGCAAGGGCCTTTCGAGCTACCCGCACCCCAAGCTGATGCCGGAGTTCTGGCAGTTCCCCACGGTGTCGATGGGCCTCGGCCCGCTGATGGCGATCTACCAGGCGCGCTTCCTCAAGTACCTGCACGCCCGCGGCATCGCCAACACCGAGAACCGCAAGGTCTGGGTGTTCTGCGGCGACGGCGAAATGGACGAGGTCGAATCGCTCGGCGCCATCGGCCTGGCCGCGCGCGAGAAGCTGGACAACCTGATCTTCGTGATCAACTGCAACCTGCAGCGCCTCGACGGCCCGGTGCGCGGCAACGGGAAGATCATCCAGGAACTCGAAGGCGAGTTCCGAGGCGCCAACTGGAACGTGATCAAGCTGATCTGGGGCAAGGGCTGGGACGCCCTGCTCGCCGCCGACAAGGACGGCGCACTGCGCAAGATCATGATGGAGTGCAACGACGGCGACTACCAGTCGTTCAAGGCCAACGACGGCGCCTACGTCCGCAAGAACTTCTTCGGCCGCGATCCGCGCACGCTCAAGATGGTCGAGCACCTGAGCGACGACGAGATCTGGAACCTGCAGCGCGGCGGCCACGATTCGCAGAAGGTGTACGCCGCCTTCCATGCGGCGCAGAACCACCAGGGCCAGCCCACCGTGCTGCTCGTCAAGACCGTCAAGGGCTTCGGCATGGGCAAGATCGGCGAAGGCAAGAACAACGTCCACCAGACCAAGAAGCTCGGCGACGAGGACATCAAGGCCTTCCGCGATCGCTTCAACATCCCGATTCCCGACAGCCAGCTCCCCGAGCTGCCCTTCTACAAGCCGGCCGACGACACGCCGGAAATGAAGTACCTGCACGAGCGCCGCAAGGCGCTGGGCGGCTACCTGCCGCATCGCCGAACCAAGGCCGACGAGAGCTTCACGGTGCCCGCGCTGGACACCTTCAAGGCCGTGCTCGAGCCGACGGCCGAGGGCCGCGAGATCTCCACCACGCAGGCCTACGTGCGCTTTCTCACGCAGCTGCTGCGCGACCAGGCGCTGGGCCCGCGCGTCGTGCCGATCCTGGTCGACGAGGCACGCACCTTCGGCATGGAAGGGCTGTTCCGCCAGATCGGCATCTACAACCCCGCGGGGCAGCAGTACACGCCGGTCGACAAGGACCAGGTCATGTACTACAAGGAAGACAAGGCCGGCCAGATCCTGCAGGAAGGCATCAACGAGGCCGGCGGCATGTCGAGCTGGATCGCGGCGGCCACGTCGTACAGCACGAACAACCGCATCATGGTGCCGTTCTACGTGTACTACTCGATGTTCGGCTTCCAGCGCATCGGCGACCTGGCCTGGGCGGCCGGCGACATGCAGGCGCGCGGCTTCCTGCTGGGCGGCACGTCGGGGCGCACCACGCTCAATGGCGAAGGCCTGCAGCACGAAGACGGCCACAGCCACATCCTGGCCAACACCATTCCGAACTGCGTGAGCTACGACCCGACCTTCGCGCACGAGGTCGGCGTGATCCTGCACCATGGCTTGAAGCGCATGGTGGAGAAGCAGGACAACGTCTACTACTACCTCACGCTGCTCAACGAGAACTACGCTATGCCCGGCCTGCAGCCGGGCACCGAGGAGCAGATCATCAAGGGCATGTACCTGTGCAAGCAGGGCCCGGTGATCAAGGCAGCCAAGGGCAAGGAAGCGCCGACCGTGCAACTGCTCGGCAGCGGCACCATCCTGCGCGAGAGCATCGCCGCGCAGGAACTGCTCGAGAAGGAATGGGGCGTCAGCGCCAGCGTCTGGAGCTGCCCGAGCTTCAACGAGCTCACGCGCGACGGCCAGGATGCCGACCGCTGGAACCTGCTGCACCCGACCGACGCGCCGCGCGTGCCCTTCGTGGCGCAGCAGCTGGCGGCCAGCACCGGCCCGGTGGTCGCATCGACCGACTACATGAAAGCCTACGCCGAGCAGATCCGCCCGTTCATCCCGAAGGGCCGGACCTACAAGGTGCTGGGCACCGACGGCTTCGGCCGCAGCGACTTCCGCAGCAAGCTGCGCGAGCACTTCGAGATCAACCGCCACTTCATCGTGGTGGCCACGCTCAAGGCGCTGGCCGAGGACGGCACGCTGCCGGCCTCGAAGGTCGCCGAGGTCATCCAGAAGTACGGCATCAACGCCGACAAGGTCAACCCGCTCTACGCGTAACCCGCAACCCGAACAACCGACGCGCCCGACGGGCGGGAGACAGAGATATGGCAGCAGTGGAAGTGAAGGTGCCGGACATCGGCGATTTCGACGAAGTCGCGGTGATCGAGGTGCTGGTGAAGGTGGGCGACACGGTGAAGGCCGAACAGTCGCTGATCACGGTGGAGTCGGACAAGGCGTCGATGGAGATTCCGTCGTCGACCGCCGGCGTGGTGAAGGAACTCAAGGTTCAGGTCGGCGGCAAGGTCAAGGAAGGCTCGGTCGTGCTGGTGCTGGAGGCCGCCGATGCGGGGGCCGCGTCCGCCCCGGCGCCGGCCGCCGCGCCTGCGCCGGCTGCTTCGCCCGCGCCACAGGCGGCTGCGGCCCCCGCGCCGGCCGCGTCCGCTGCACCGGCGGGGCCGGTCGAGGTCAAGGTGCCGGACATCGGCGATTTCAAGGACGTGTCGGTCATCGAGGTGCTGGTGAAGCCGGGCGATGCGATCAAGGCCGAGCAGTCGCTGATCACGGTGGAGTCGGACAAGGCGTCGATGGAGATTCCGTCGTCGGCCGCCGGCACGCTGAAGGAAATGAAGGTCAAGGTCGGCGATGTGGTGAACATCGGCGACCTGATCGCGGTGCTCGAAGGCACGGCGGGTGCCGCGCCGGCACCCGCCGCTTCGCCGGCACCGGCCTCGGCGCCGGCTGCAGCAGCGCCCACGTCCGCCACGGCCAGCACGCCGGCACCGTTGCCCGCGGCTGCACCCGCTGCGCACGACACCGCCACACCGCCGAGCGGCAGCCTGCCGCATGCGTCGCCGTCGGTGCGCAAGTTCGCACGCGAATTGGGCGTGCCGCTGGAGGAGGTCAAGGGCTCCGGGCTCAAGGGCCGCATCACGCAGGAAGACATCCAGAACTTCACCAAGGCCGTTATGAGCGGCGCCGCCAGCACCCAGGCCGCAGGCGCCAAGGCATCGGCCGGTGGTGGCGACGGCGCAGCGCTGGGGCTGATCCCCTGGCCGAAGGTCGACTTCGCGAAGTTCGGCACGGTCGAGCGCAAGGAGCTCTCGCGCATCAAGAAGCTCAGCGGCGCGAACCTGCACCGCAACTGGGTGATGATCCCGCACGTCACGAACAACGACGAGGCCGACATCACCGCGCTGGAAGCCTTCCGCGTGGCGACCAACAAGGAAAACGAGAAGTCGGGCGTCAAGGTGACGATGCTGGCCTTCGTGATCAAGGCTGTGGTCGCGGGCCTGAAGAAATTCCCCGAGTTCAACACCAGCCTCGACGGCGACACGCTGGTCTACAAGCAGTACTACAACATCGGCTTCGCGGCGGACACGCCCAACGGGCTGGTGGTGCCGGTGCTCAAGGACGCCGACAAGAAGGGCATCCTGCAGATCAGCCAGGAGATGGGCGAACTCGCCAAGAAGGCGCGCGAGGGCAAGCTCGGCGGGGCCGACATGCAGGGCGGCTGCATGTCGATCAGCTCGCTCGGCGGCATCGGCGGCACACACTTCACGCCCATCATCAACGCACCCGAAGTGGCCATCCTCGGCCTGTCGAAGAGCGCGATGAAACCGGTGTGGGACGGCAAGCAGTTCGTGCCGCAGCTGACGCTGCCGCTGTCGCTGTCGTACGACCACCGCGTGATCGACGGGGCCCTGGCCGCACGCTTCAACGCCTATCTCGGTCAGGTCCTCGCCGACTTCCGCCGCGTGCTGCTCTGAGAAGGAACCCAACATGAGTGAACAACAGATCAAGGTTCCGGACATCGGCGACTTCGACGAAGTCGCGGTGATCGAGGTGCTGGTGAAGGTGGGCGACACGGTGAAGGCGGAGCAGTCGCTGATCACCGTCGAATCGGACAAGGCGTCGATGGAGATCCCGTCGTCGGCGGCCGGTACGGTGAAGGCCGTGGCCGTGAAGGTGGGCGACAAGGTCAAGCAGGGCTCGGTGGTGCTGACGCTGGACGTGGCCGAAGGGGCCGCTGCGCCGGCTCCCGCTGCCGCACCGGCGGCCAAGGCACCTTCACCGGCGCCGGCACCTGTTGCGGCTTCGCCGGCGCCCGTCGCGTCGAGCTACAGCGGCGCCGTCGATGTGGAGTGTGACTTGCTCGTGCTCGGTGCCGGCCCCGGTGGTTATTCCGCCGCCTTCCGCGCGGCCGACCTCGGCCTGAAGGTCGTGCTGGTCGAGCGCTATGCGACGCTGGGCGGTGTGTGCCTCAACGTCGGGTGCATCCCGTCGAAGGCGCTGCTGCACGTCGCGGCCGTGATGGACGAGGTCAAGCACTTCGCCGACATGGGCGTGACCTTCGGCGAGCCGAGCATCGACCGCAGCAAGCTGCTGGCGCGCAAGAACAAGGTGGTGAGCAAGCTCACCGGCGGCCTGAGCGCCATGGCGAAGATGCGCAAGGTGACGACGGTGCGCGGCGTCGGCGAGTTCGTCGACCCCTACCACGTCAAGGTGCAGGAAACCTCGGGCGATGGCCGCGACACCACGGACAAGGCGCAGACCATCAGGTTCCGCCATTGCGTGATCGCCGCCGGATCGCAGGCGGTGCATCTGCCCTTCATGCCGAAGGACCCGCGCGTGGTCGACTCGACCGGCGCGCTGGAACTGGGCGTCGAGCCCAAGCGCATGCTGATCCTGGGCGGCGGCATCATCGGCCTGGAAATGGGCTCGGTGTATTCGTCGCTGGGCGCGCGCCTCGACGTGGTCGAAATGATGGACGGCCTGATGCAGGGCGCCGACCGCGACCTGGTCAAGGTCTGGCAGAAGATGAACGCGCCGCGCTTCGACAACATCATGCTCAAGACCAAGACGGTCGGCGCGGAGGCCACCAAGGAAGGCATCCGCATCACCTTCGAGGGCGAGGCCGCGCCGAAGGAACCGCAGCTGTACGACCTGGTGCTGCAGGCCGTCGGCCGCACGCCCAACGGCAAGAAGATCGCGGCCGAGAAGGCCGGCGTGACGGTGACCGACCGCGGCTTCATCCCGGTCGACATCCAGATGCGCACCAACGTGCCGCACATCTTCGCGGTGGGCGACATCGTCGGTCAGCCGATGCTGGAGCACAAGGCGGTGCACGAGGCCCATGTGGCCGCGGAAGTCATCGCCGGCGAGCAGAAGGGCGACAAGGCGCTGTCCAGCGCCGCCTTCAACGCGCGCGTGATCCCGAGCGTGGCCTACACCGATCCGGAGGTGGCGTGGGTCGGTCTGACCGAAGACCAGGCCAAGGCCAGCGGCGTGAAGATCACCAAGGGCCTGTTCCCATGGAACGCCTCGGGCCGCGCCATCGCCAATGGGCGTGACGAAGGCTTCACCAAGCTGCTGTTCGACGCCGAGAGCCATCGCATTCTCGGCGGCGGCATCGTCGGCACGCACGCGGGTGACATGATCGGCGAGATCGCGCTGGCCATCGAGATGGGCGCCGACGCCATCGACATCGGCAAGACGATCCACCCGCACCCGACGCTGGGCGAGAGCATCGGCCTGGCGGCCGAGGCGGCGCATGGCAGTTGCACGGACCTGCCGCCGGTCAAGCGCTGAGACCGGCGCACCCACAAAAAAACCCGCCGACGGCGGGTTTTTTTGTGGGTGCGAGAGCGCGTCGTGGATTACTTGACTGCAGCGCGCGATGCTTCGTCGTCGTCGGTAGACAGCACTCGGCGGGCGCCGTCGAAGCGGCGCTTCCAGTAGCTGCCGTTCATGTCTTCCACCCGAACCTGCGCACCGGTGCGCGGCGCGTGGATGAACTTGCCTTCGCCGACGTAGATACCGACATGGCTGAAGGCGCGGCGCATGGTGTTGAAGAACACCAGGTCACCCGGCTTGAGTTCGCTGCGGTCGATCTTCTCGGTGGCGGCGGCCTGTTCTTCGGCGCGGCGCGGCAGGAGGTGGCCGACCGTCTGGTTGTACATGGCGCGGACGAAGCCGCTGCAGTCGAAGCCGCTTTCCGCCGTGTTGCCGCCGCGTCGGTAGGGGACACCGAGGAAGCCGATGGCCGTGACCACCAGATTGGAGGTCCGCTCAACGACGCTCTGGCGAACTTGCTGCAGGTGGCCGATCAAACCCCTGTCCACCAGCGCCCGGTCTATGTCTTCCGAACGGTCTGCAACGGGGGCCGCATGTGCGGCGCCAGCGACGAGGAGGGTGGCAAGGATCAGGGGAAGACGCATGGGTTCGTAGGATAGGGATGACACTCTGTAGTGTCAATTTGAAGCGAATTCTCGATTTTGCCTGCAAACACTTGTCGGAATTCATGTTTTCAGGATTTTCAAGGATGCGATATGTAAAGTTGCACGGGGTTTGAAATATCTTGCAACAGTTATGTAGCGCAAAGGTTTACTAATCTGTGTCTTTGTTGGTGAGCGACAAAGTGAGATCGTCAAATCGACCATTGGAAGTAGAAATGAATGTGAAATACAAGCGGCTTCTTCTCCTGGGTTGGCTGGCGGTGGGCTTTGCCGGTGCCGGTTCGGCGTTGGCACAGGTCCAAGTCGAACGGGTGGCGGCCGGTTTGGAACACCCCTGGGCGGTCGCCTTCCTGCCGGCGCAGCGCTTTCTGGTGACCGAGCGGGCCGGACGGCTTCGCGTCGTCGGTGCCGACGGGCACATCGGCGCGCCCGTGACCGGTCTGCCGGCGATCGCGGCGGGCGGGCAGGGTGGCTTGCTGGACGTGGTGACCGACAGCGCCTTTGCGAGCAACCGCACCGTCTATGTCTGCTTCTCGGAGCCGGAGGCCGGGGGCTCGGGCAACAGTACCGCGGTGCTGCGAGCGACGTTGTCGGGCGACGCCACGCGGCTGGAGAACGTCCGGGTGATCTTCAGCCAGCGGCCCAAGGTCGCCAGTCGGGCGCATTTCGGCTGCCGCATCGTCGAGGCGCTTGACGGCACGCTGTTCGTCACGCTCGGAGACCGCTTCAGTCGCAAGGAAGACGCGCAGAAGCTCGACAACCACCTGGGCAAGGTGGTGCGCATCCAGAAGGACGGTGCCGTGCCGGCGGACAACCCCTTCGTGGGCCGCGCCGGCGCGCTGCCCGAGATCTGGAGCTACGGCCATCGCAACGGCCAGGGTGCCACGCTCGGCCCCGACGGCCGTGTCTGGATGCACGAGCATGGCCCGCAAGGCGGCGACGAGATCAACGTGCCCCAGGCGGGCGGGAACTACGGCTGGCCGGTCGTCACCTACGGCGAGAACTACGGCGGCGGGAAGATCGGCGACGGCCTGACCGTCAAGGCGGGCATGGCGCAGCCGCTGCACTACTGGGTGCCCTCGATCGCACCGTCGGGCATGGCGTTTTTGACCAGCGACCGCTATGGCCCGGCCTGGAAGGGCAGCCTCTTCGTGGGCTCGCTGAAGTTCGGCTATCTCGACCGCCTCGACTTGAAGGACGGCAAGGTCGTCGCCGAGCACAAGCTGCTCGAAGACGGCCGCGCGCGTATCCGCGATGTGCGCCAGGGGCCTGACGGCCTGCTCTATGTGTTGACGGACGAGTCGGACGGCAAGCTGCTGCGGTTGCGGCCGCAGTGAGGTCGCTGCGCATGGGCAGTGCGGCGGCAGCAGCGTGCCAGGGCGGCCGTGCGATACGGTCTAATTCCGTGCCGCGTCGGGTTGCCCCATACCCGACCGTTTTTTCGAAGGACTCCCCATGCTGCTCGACGCTTCCGTTTCCCAATTGGTCCTGATCGACTACCAGGCTCGCCTGATGCCCGCGATCTTCGAGGGCGAGGCCGTGGCGGCCAACGCGGTCCGCCTCGGAAAGATCGCGCAGATGCTCGACGTGCCGGCATGGGGTACCGAGCAGAACCCGTCCAAGCTGGGCGAGAACCTGCCGGAGATCCGTGCACTGTGCCAGCGAACGCTCGCCAAGATGCATTTCAGCGGTGTGGAAGAAGGCCTGGGCGAATGGCTCCGTCCGCCGGCCAAGGCGCCCCAGGGTAACGCGCGCAGCCTGCCCAAGCACCTGCAGAAGCAGGGCGCTGCGGGGCAGGACGAGCGCAACACCATCGTGGTGGCCGGCTGCGAAGCGCATGTGTGCCTGCTGCAGACGGCGCTCGATCTGCTGGAGGACGAATTCGACGTCTGGGTGGTCACGGACGCCTGCAGCTCGCGCACCGAGCGCAACCGCGACGCGGCCTTCGACCGCCTGGCCGGTGCCGGCGCCGAACTGGTGACCACCGAGATGGTCGGCTTCGAGTGGCTGCGCACGGCGGAGCACCCGGCCTTCCATGCGTACCAGTCGCTGATTCGTTGACCCAGGTCAAGGCGGCGTGGTGCCTGTGTCAGCGTCTTGCAAGCGCGGGCACCAATCATGAATCCAGATCCCGCATCCGAGCGGGACAATTCCGGAGACAAGCCTCATGCCGAACCCGACCGCCTCCTACGACGACTTCTATCGCCGCTCCATCGACCACAGCGAGGCCTTCTGGGCCGAGCAGGCCGCGTTCATCGACTGGGAAACGCCGCCGCAGCAGATCCTGGACGCCAGCCATCCGCCCTTCGCGCGCTGGTTCGTCGGCGGCACGACCAACCTCTGCCACAACGCCGTCGATCGTCATCTGGCGGCCCGCGGCGACCAGCCGGCGCTGATCTGCGTCTCCACCGAAACGGGCAACGAACGCAGCTACAGCTTCCGCGAACTGCATGCCGAGGTGCAGCGCACCGCCGCCAGCCTGCTGGCGCTGGGCGTGAAGCGCGGCGACCGCGTGCTGATCTACATGCCCATGATCGCGGAGGCCGCCTTCGCGATGCTGGCCTGCGCCCGCATCGGCGCGGTGCACTGCGTGGTGTTCGGCGGCTTCGCGAGCGGCTCGCTCGCCTCGCGCATCGAGGACGCCGAGCCGACCGTGGTGGTCAGCGCCGATGCCGGTTCGCGCGCCGGCAAGGTGATCGCGTACAAGCCGCTGCTCGACGAGGCGATCCGGCTGTCGAAGCACAAGCCGGCCGCCGTGCTGCTGGCCGACCGGGGGCTGGCGCCGATGGACCTGGTCGCGGGCCGGGACCATCTCCTGCGCGACCTCGCCGCGCAGCATGCCGACACGGCGGTGCCCTGCACGTGGCTCGAATCCACCGAGATCAGCTACACCATCTACACCAGTGGCACCACCGGCAAGCCCAAGGGCGTGCAGCGCGACACGGGCGGCTACGCCGTCGCGCTCGCCGCGAGCATGAAGCACATCTTCGACGGCCGCGCCGGCGAGACCTTCTTCTCGACCAGCGACATCGGGTGGGTGGTGGGCCACAGCTACATCGTCTACGGGCCACTGATCGCCGGCATGGCAACGATCATGTACGAGGGCCTGCCGACGCAGGGGCTGGACGGCCAGCCCGACGGCGGCATCTGGTGGCAACTGGTCGAGAAGTACAAGGTGACCGTCATGTTCAGCGCGCCGACGGCGGTGCGCGTGCTCAAGAAGCAGGACCCGGGGCTGCTCACCAAGTACGACCTCTCGAGCCTCCGGGCGCTGTTTCTGGCCGGCGAACCGCTGGACGAACCGACGGCCCGCTGGATCAGCGACGGGCTGGGCGTACCCATCATCGACAACTACTGGCAGACCGAGTCGGGCTGGCCGATCATCACTATCGCCAACGGCGTGGAGAAGAAGCCCAGCAAGTTCGGCAGCCCGGGTGTGCCGATGTACGGCTGGCGGGTGAAGATCGTCCACGAGTCCACCGGCGAGGAGCTGACCACGCCCGGCCAGAAGGGCGTGGTGGTGGTCGAAGGCCCGACGCCGCCGGGCTTCATGCAGACGATCTGGCGTGACGACGCGCGCTTCGTCAACACCTACTGGAAGAGCATCCCCGACCGGATGGTCTATTCGACCTTCGACTGGGGCATCCGCGACGCCGACGGCTATTTCTACATCCTCGGCCGGACCGACGACGTCATCAACGTGGCGGGCCATCGGCTCGGCACGCGCGAGATCGAGGAAGCGATCTCGGGCCATCCGGCCATCGCCGAGGTGGCGGTGGTCGGTGTCGCCGACGCACTCAAGGGGCAGGTGGCCGTGGCCTTCGCCGTCACGAAGGACGGCGTCGCCGGCCCGGCGCTGGAAGGCGAGGTCATGAAGCGGGTGGCCGATGACCTCGGCGCACTGGCGCGGCCGGCGCGGGTGCATTTCGTGACCGCGTTGCCCAAGACACGCAGCGGAAAATTGCTGCGGCGCGCCATCCAGGCGGTGTGCGAAGGGCGCGATCCGGGCGACCTCACGACCATCGACGATCCCGGCACCCTCCGGAAGATTCAGCAACTGCTCGGCCGCTGAGGTCTTGTCGCCACACCGGGCGCCGTCACAGGGCTGACGTGGCACAATGCCATGGTACTCAGGCCCTTCCCTAGCCACAGTCGCATCCGCCAACCGGTCCAGCCGTGTCGCGGAAGGTTTCTTAAACCAGCTAATGCTTCCTTCAGGGGAGCGAAAGTCAGCGGAACATGAGCGATTCGTCGTCCGTCTATCAAGCCTACCAAGGCAACACCTACCTCTTCGGCGGCAACGCGCCCTATGTCGAAGAGATGTACGAGAACTACCTCGAAAACCCCGGCAGCGTGCCCGACAACTGGCGCTCGTACTTCGATGCGCTGCAGCATGTCCCGGCCGCCGACGGCAGCAACGCGCGCGACGTCGCACACCTTCCCGTCGTCAATGCCTTCGCCGAGCGTGCGAAGCAGGGGACGACCAAGGTGGTGCACGCCAGCGGTGCCGACTCCGAACTCGGCCGCCAGCGCACGGCGGTCCAGCAGCTGATCGCGGCCTACCGCAACGTCGGCGCACGCTGGGCCGACCTCGACCCGCTCAAGCGCACCGAGCGCCCGGCGATCCCCGAACTCGAACCGTCGTTCTACGGTCTGCGCGACGCCGACCTCGAAACGGTGTTCAACACGAGCAACACCTTCTTCGGCAAGGACACCATGTCCCTGCGCGATCTGCTCAACGCCTTGCGTGAGACGTACTGCGGCACGATCGGCGTCGAGTACATGTACACGACCGACCAGAACCACAAGCGCTGGTGGCAGCAGAAGCTCGAGACGGCACGCACCAACCCGAAGCTCAATGCCGAGCAGAAGAAACATGTTCTGGAGCGCCTGACGGCCGCCGAAGGCCTGGAGCGCTTCCTCCACACCAAGTACGTCGGCCAGAAGCGCTTTTCGCTCGAAGGCGGCGAGAGCTTCATCGTGTCGATGGACGAGCTCATCAACGAAGCCGGCACCAAGGGTGTGCAGGAAATCGTGATCGGCATGGCGCACCGCGGCCGCCTCAACGTGCTGGTCAATTCGCTCGGCAAGATGCCGGCCGACCTGTTCGCCGAGTTCGACCACACGGCCCCCGAAGACCTGCCCAGCGGCGACGTGAAGTACCACCAGGGCTTCAGCTCCGACGTGAGCACGCGCGGCGGCCCGGTGCACCTGAGCCTGGCGTTCAACCCGTCCCATCTCGAAATCGTCAACCCGGTGGTCGAAGGCTCGGTGCGCGCCCGCATGGACCGCCGCGGCGACCCGCTCGGCAAGCAGGTGCTGCCGATCATCGTGCACGGCGACGCGGCCTTCGCCGGCCAGGGCGTCGTGATGGAAACGCTGGCGCTGGCCGAGACGCGGGGCTATTCCACCGGCGGCACGGTGCACATCGTCATCAACAACCAGATCGGCTTCACCACCAGCGACCCGCGCGACAGCCGCTCGACGCTGTACTGCTCGGACATCGTCAAGATGATCGAGGCGCCGGTGCTGCATGTGAACGGCGACGACCCCGAGGCCGTGGTGCTCGCCACCCAGCTCGCGCTGGACTTCCGCATGGAATTCCAGAAGGACGTGGTCGTCGACATCATCTGCTTCCGCAAGCTCGGCCACAACGAGCAGGACACGCCCTCGCTCACCCAGCCGCTGATGTACAAGAAGATCGCCCAGCACCCCGGCACGCGCAAGCTGTATGCCGACAAGCTGGCCGCACAGGGCCTGGGCGCCACGCTGGGCGACGACATGGTCAAGGCGCAGCGCGCCGCCTTCGACGCCGGCAAGAACACCTCGGACCCGGTGCTCACCAACTTCAAGAGCAAGTACGCGGTCGACTGGAGCCCCTTCCTCAACAAGAAGTGGACCGACGCCGGCGACACCGCCATCCCCACGGCCGAGTGGAAGCGCCTGGCCGAGAAGATCACCACCGTGCCGGCCGGCTTCACCGTGCATCCGCTGGTAAAGAAGGTGCTGGACGACCGCGCCGCCATGGGCCGCGGCGACGTCAACGTCGACTGGGGCATGGGCGAGCACATGGCCTTCGCCTCGCTGGTGGCCAGCGGCTATCCGGTGCGCCTGTCCGGCGAAGACTCGGGCCGCGGCACCTTCACCCACCGCCACGCGGTGCTGCACGACCAGAACCGCGAGAAGTTCGACACGGGCACCTACACGCCGCTGCAGAACGTGGCCGAGAGCCAGGCGCCTTTCGTCGTGATCGACTCGATCCTGTCCGAAGAGGCCGTGCTGGCCTTCGAATACGGCTACGCCTCGAACGACCCGAACACGCTGGTGATCTGGGAAGCCCAGTTCGGCGACTTCGTCAACGGTGCGCAAGTGGTCATCGACCAGTTCATCGCCTCGGGCGAAGTGAAGTGGGGCCGTGTCAACGGCCTGACCATGATGCTGCCGCACGGCTACGAAGGCCAGGGCCCGGAGCACAGCTCGGCGCGCCTGGAGCGCTTCATGCAGCTGTCGGCCGACACCAACATGCAGGTGGTGCAGCCGACGACGGCCAGCCAGATCTTCCACATCCTGCGCCGCCAGATGGTGCGCAACCTGCGCAAGCCGCTGGTCATCCTCACGCCCAAGTCGCTGCTGCGCAACAAGGACGCGACCTCGCCGCTGTCCGAGTTCACCAAGGGTTCGTTCCAGACCGTCATCCCCGACGCGAAGGATCTCAAGGCCGACAAGGTCAAGCGCGTGATCGCCTGTTCGGGCAAGGTCTACTACGACCTGGCCAAGAAGCGCGAAGAGAAGGGCGTCGACGACGTGGCGATCATCCGCGTCGAGCAGCTCTATCCGTTCCCGCACAAGGCCTTCTCCACCGAGTTGAAGAAGTACCCGAACCTGGTCGACGTGGTGTGGTGCCAGGACGAACCGCAGAACCAGGGCGCCTGGTTCTTCGTGCAGCACTACATCCACGAGAACATGGCCGAAGGCCAGAAGCTGGGCTATTCCGGTCGCGCCGCCTCGGCATCGCCGGCGGTCGGCTATTCGCACCTGCACCAGGAGCAGCAGAAGGCGCTGGTCGACGGCGCGTTCGGCAAGCTCAAGGGTTTCGTCCTCACGAAGTGAGCCGGCTCCTACCATCCACCCCCCTATAAATAGAAGTCGGAGCACTCTCCAAAATGTCTATCGTTGAAGTCAAAGTCCCTGAGTTGTCGGAATCGGTGGCAGAAGCCACCATGCTCACCTGGAAGAAGAAGGCCGGCGAAGCCGTCGCCATCGATGAGATCCTGATCGAGATCGAGACCGACAAGGTCGTGCTCGAAGTGCCGGCGCCCGCAGCCGGCGTGATGGCCGAGATCGTGCAAGGTGACGGCGCCACCGTGGTGGCCGGGCAGGTCATCGCCAAGATCGACACCGAAGGCAAGGCCGGCGCCGCGGCGCCTGCAGCCGCACCGGCCGCCGCGGCACCCGCTGCCGCCGCACCTGCACCGGCTCAAGCCGCAGCGGCCGCCACCGGCGGTTCGAAGTCCGACGTCGCCATGCCCGCCGCTGCCAAGCTGCTGGCCGACAACAACCTCACGACCGGCGACGTGGCCGGCTCCGGCAAGGACGGCCGCGTGACCAAGGGCGACGTGCTCGGCGCCGTGGCCTCGGGCACGACCGCCAAGGCCCCGGCCGCTGCGCCCGCTGCCAAGCCCGCGCTGCAGCAAGTCGCTGCCCCCGCGAGCCCGAAGGACCTGGGCGAGCGCCCCGAGCAGCGCGTGCCGATGAGCCGCCTGCGCGCGCGCATCGCCGAGCGTCTGCTGCAGTCGCAGTCGACCAACGCCATCCTGACCACCTTCAACGAAGTCAACATGGCCCCGGTCATGGAGATGCGCAAGAAGTTCCAGGACCAGTTCACCAAGGAACACGGCGTGAAGATCGGCTTCATGAGCTTCTTCGTGAAGGCCGCGGTGCACGCACTCAAGAAGTACCCGGTGATCAACGCCTCGGTCGACGGCAACGACATCGTCTACCACGGCTATTTCGACATCGGTATCGCCGTCGGTTCGCCGCGCGGCCTGGTGGTGCCGATCCTGCGCAACGCCGACCAGATGAGCTTCGCCGAGATCGAGAAGAAGATCGCCGAGTTCGGCCAGAAGGCCAAGGACGGCAAGCTGGGCATCGAAGAGATGACCGGCGGCACCTTCTCCATCTCCAACGGCGGCACCTTCGGCTCGATGCTGTCGACGCCCATCATCAACCCGCCGCAGTCGGCCATCCTGGGCGTGCATGCGACCAAGGACCGCGCGGTGGTGGAGAACGGCCAGATCGTCATCCGTCCGATGAACTACCTGGCGATGTCGTACGACCACCGCATCATCGACGGCCGCGAAGCCGTGCTGGGCCTGGTCGCCATGAAGGAAGCGCTGGAAGATCCGTCGCGCCTGCTGTTCGACATCTGATCCGAACGCAATGCGCCGTCTGGCCGTTGTCATGCTCTGCGCCCTCGGCGCCTCGGCTTCGGCTGAGGCGGCGGAGCGCGATGCGTGGAGCGGCCTCTACCGGCATGAATGGGTGGCCAACACCCAAGCCGCCCAGGCCATCGCGGCCACCCTCGAGCGCCCAGAGCCGTCGCAGCTGACGATCACCCGCGCGCCCGATGCCGACCCGGCCAAGCTGATGAAGCGCTACCAGTCGGACTTGGCACGATGGACCCTGGCACAGGCCAGCGGCGGCGGCGAGAAAAGCAGACCCCTGCGCCGCTTCCTGCCCCGCGAATACGCCGGGTGGGGCTGGACAGCCCTGCACGAGGCCGGGCGCATGGAATGCCTGGACGGCGGCCATCTCTTCCTCTGCAAGACCACGCCCGACACCACCGTCGCCTTCGGCCCCGAAGGGCCCGGGCAAGAGACCCTGCGGGTCAAGACGGGTGTCTTTGGAATCGTCCTCCATGCGGGGGCATTCGAACTCAAGAAACTGGACTGAAACATGAGCAAGCAATTCGACGTCATCGTCATCGGTGGTGGCCCCGGCGGCTACATCGCCGCCATTCGCGCCGCGCAACTGGGCTTCAACGTCGCCTGCGTCGACGAGTGGAAGAACGCCAAGGGCGGCCCCGCCCTGGGCGGCACCTGCACCAACATCGGATGCATTCCGTCGAAGGCGCTGCTGCAGTCCTCCGAGCATTACGAGCATGCGGCCAAGCACTTTCCCGAGCATGGCATCACGGTGAAGGGCCTGGAGGTCGACGTCGGCAAGATGCTGGCCCGCAAGGACCAAGTCGTGAAGCAGAACAACGACGGCATCACCTACCTCTTCAAGAAGAACAAGATCACGTCCTTCCATGGCCGTGCTTCTTTCGTGAAGACCGCAGACGGCGGCTACGAGATCAAGGTGGCGGGTGCTGCCGAAGAGTCGATCGTCGGCAAGCACATCATCGTGGCCACGGGCTCCAATGCCCGCGCGCTGCCGGGTGCGCCTTTCGACGAAGTGAACATCCTGTCGAACGACGGCGCATTGCGCGTCGGCGCGGTGCCCAAGAAGCTGGCGCTGATCGGCTCCGGCGTGATCGGCCTGGAGATGGGCTCGGTCTGGCGCCGTCTCGGTGCCGAAGTCACGGTGCTCGAAGGCCTGCCCACGTTCCTGGGTGCGGTCGACGAGCAGATCGCCAAGGAAGCCAAGAAGGCCTTCGACAAGCAGGGCCTGAAGATCGAACTGGGCGTCAAGGTCGGCGAGGTCAAGACGGACAAGAAGGGCGTGAGCGTCGCCTACACCAACGCCAAGGGCGAAGCGGTGGTGCTCGAGGCCGACAAGCTGATCGTGTCGATCGGCCGCGTGCCCAACACCATCGGCCTGAACGCCGAAGCCGTGGGTCTGGCGCTCGACGAGCGCGGCGCCATCACGGTGGACGCCGACTGCAAGACCAACCTGCCGAACGTCTGGGCGATCGGCGACGTGGTGCGCGGCCCGATGCTGGCGCACAAGGCGGAAGAAGAGGGCGTGGCCGTGGCCGAGCGCATCGCCGGCCAGCATGGGCACGTCAACTTCAACACGATCCCGTGGGTGATCTACACCTCGCCGGAGATCGCGTGGGTCGGCCAGACCGAGCAGCAACTCAAGGCCGAAGGCCGCGCCTACAAGGCCGGCACCTTCCCGTTCCTGGCGAACGGTCGGGCGCGCGCGCTGGGCGACACGACCGGCATGGTCAAGTTCCTGGCCGACGCGACCACCGACGAGATCCTCGGCGTGCACATGGTGGGCCCGCAGGTGAGCGAGCTGATCTCCGAAGCCGTCGTGGCGATGGAGTTCAAGGCCAGTGCCGAAGACATCGCCCGCATCTGCCACGCGCACCCGTCGCTGTCCGAAGCGACGAAGGAAGCCGCGCTGGCGGTCGACAAGCGCACGCTGAACTTCTGATCACGGCGCCCTGACCCTTTGAGCGTCCAACAAGCGTACGAGGCGGAACTCGCCTCGCGTGGCTTCCAGAGCGACCCCGCGCAACTGCGCGCGGTGGCCGCGCTGGATCGCTGCGCCAACGAATGGGCTGCCTACAAGGCACAGCGTTCCAACGCGCTGAAGAAGCTCATCAACCGGCCGGACGTGCCGCGTGGCGTCTACATGTACGGCGGCGTCGGCCGCGGCAAGAGCTTCCTGATGGACTGCTTCTTCAATGCCGTGCCGATCAAGCGCAAGACGCGCCTGCATTTCCATGAGTTCATGCGCGAGGTGCACCGCGAGCTGGCGGAGTTGCAGGGCATCGTCAATCCGCTGGACGAACTTGGCAAGCGCATCTCCAGGCGCTACAAGCTGATCTGCTTCGACGAATTCCACGTCGCCGACATCACCGACGCGATGATCCTGCATCGGTTGCTGGTCGCGCTGTTCGAGAACGGCGTGGGCTTCGTCACCACCTCCAATTTCAAGCCGGACGACCTGTACCCGGACGGCCTGCACCGCGACCGCATCCTGCCGGCGATCGCGCTGCTGAACGAGAAGCTCGAGGTCCTGAGTGTCGACAACGGCACCGACTACCGGCGCCGCACGCTCGAACAGGTGCGGCTGTACCTCACGCCCAACGGCCCCGAGGCCGACCGGGAGATGACCACGGCCTTCGACAAGCTCGCCGAGAGTGCTGACGAAGACCCGGTGCTGCACATCGAGGCGCGCGAGATCCTGGCCCGCCGCAAGGCCGGCGGGCTGGTCTGGTTCGACTTCAAGACGCTCTGCGGCGGCCCGCGCTCGCAGAACGACTATCTGGAGATCGCCACCCAGTTCCACACGGTGCTGCTGTCGGACGTGCCGCAGATGACGGTGGCGCGGGCGTCGGAAGCGCGCCGCTTCACCTGGCTGGTCGACGTGTTCTACGACCGCCGTGTCAAACTCATCGTGTCGGCGGCGGTCGCGCCGGAGGCGTTGTACACCGAGGGCCCGCTGGCCCACGAGTTCCCGCGCACGGTGTCCCGCCTGACCGAAATGCAGTCGGCCGAGTTCCTGGCGTTGGAACGAAGAACGGTCGACACGCGTCTGACATGACATGAGCTTCAAGCAACTTCTTCTTTGCATCGCACTGCTCGCCAGCGGTGTGCCGGTGTGGGCGCAGACCAATGCGGCGGCCGGCAACCTCGATCTGGACGCGGAACGCGCCCGTCTCTCCAAGGAGCGGGCCGAGCTCGAGGCGCGTACCAAGACCGAGCAGACCGCCTGCTACCAGCGCTTTGCGGTCGAGGATTGTCTGCAGGACAGCCGCCGCAAGCGGCGCACGGCCGAAGACAGCATCAAGCGTCAGGAAGCCGACCTCAACGACATCGAACGCAAGCGCCGTGCGGCCGCGCAACTCGAGCGCCTGGACAAGGCGCCGCCGCGCGCGCAGGACGATCCGGCGAACCAGGAGAAGGCCCGCCAGTCCCAGCAGGGCCGCGAGCAGCGCGCGGCCGACCATGCCCAGAGCCGCGCCGATGCCGCCGCGAAGGCGGAGGACAATCGTCGCGCGCTAGAGGACAAGCAGCGCAACCATGCCGAGGAGCAGGCCAAGGCCGCGCGCCTGCGGGCCGAAGCACCGGCCGAGCGTGCGCGCTTCGAGCGCAAGCAGGAACAGGCCGCGAAACACCGCGCCGATCGCGAGCGGCAGAACGCCGAGCGCACCAAGCCGCGGTCGGCTCCGCTGCCCACGCCGCCCTGAATTGAGCCCACCCCCGATGCGGCGCACTGCGTGTCGCCGCTTCCCCCTCGAGGGGCGCACCCAGCGGTCTGGCATAGCCAGTTCCGCGGGTGCCCTGGCATCTGGCTGGCCGGCCCTCAGGCTTTATCGTCGTCCTTCGGCAGTGGCTCGACCTTCAGCACGGCCAGCGACAGGTTGTCGCCGGTGCCCCGCGCACGTCGACGTGCTTCGTCCACCAGGATCTGCACCGCCATCCGCGGCGGCTGCGTGGCCAGCACGCCGCCCATTTCCTGCGGACTGAAGTAGTGCCAGAGGCCATCGCTGCAGGCCATCAGCACGTCGCCCGGTTCGAGTTTCGGGATGAAGTGCAGGTCCACCGGGGGCGGCGTGCTCGTCATGCCCAGGCAGCCGAGCAGGATGTTGCCCTGCGGGTGGATGTTGGCCTCGTGCTCGGTGATCTCGCCGCGGTCGATCAGCACCTGCACGTACGAGTGGTCGCGGGTGCGCTCCACCAACCGTTCGTTGCGGAAGAGGTAGATGCGCGAGTCACCGGCGTGGATCCAGGCGCAGCTGCCGTTCGGGTTCACCAGGAAGGCGGCGATGGTGCTGTGCGGCTCCTGTTCGCTCGACACGGCCGTCAGCTTGATCACCGTATGGGCGTCCTCGAGCACCTGCCGCAGCAACGCGCCGGCGTCGTCGCGGTCCGGGCGGTAGCGGGCGAAGAGCTGGTTCGCGGTCATCAGGACCTGGTCGGAGGCCTTGCGGCCGCCGCTGCGTCCCCCCATCCCGTCGGCGACGATGCCGAGCACGCAGCCGACCGTGCGGGGATGGCTGATCACCGCCACCTGGTCCTGCTGGTAGGCACGGTCGCCCTTGTGGAGGCCGGTGGAGGCGGAAAGTCGGAAACCTCGTGTCATGGCGCGGATGCGCCAGGGGCGCGGTTGAGATGCATCGCGGAACAGTCGTGTCGCGACGTATTATCGAACGAAGCCGTCCCGGCATCGGCGGCACCGGGCGCCGGTGCCGCCGTCGAACCGACCACCTCCTTGGACTTCAATCTTCACTCCCTGTCCCGTCAATTGATCGAGCTGCGCATGGCGCACGCCGACCTGGACGCGACCATCGATCGGCTCGGCGAGGTCGTGCCGCAGGACGAACTCCTGATGCGCCGCCTCAAGAAGCGCCGTCTGGCATTGCGCGACCAGATCGCGCGCGTCGAGCGCGCCGTCGAGCCGCAAGAGCCAGCCTGATGGTCGTCGACTCCGGCGCCTTCGACGGCGATGACGGCGAGGATGATCTGGACGCGCTGCTGGGCGCCGCGCCACCGCCGCGATCCGCTTCCCGCAGGCCGTCCGCGCTCACCCAGGAGGTTCGCGAGGCCTTCGCGCCCGACGGCGTGTTGTCGCATGCCGCCGACCAGTTCCGCGAGCGCGGCGGCCAAACGGAGATGGCGCTGGCGGTGGCGCGCACGATCGAATCCGGCGGCGAGCTGGTCGTCGAAGCCGGCACCGGCGTCGGCAAGACCTTCTCGTACCTGGTGCCGGCGCTGCTGAGCGGCGAACGCGTGCTGCTCTCCACGGCCACCAAGACCCTGCAGGACCAGCTCTTCGGCCGCGACCTGCCGCGCCTGGTCGACGCCCTGAAGCTGCCGGTGCGCACCGCGCTGCTCAAGGGCCGGGCCAGCTACCTGTGCCTGCACCGGCTGGAACTCGCGCGGCACGACACCTCGCCCGAGCGCGGCAGCCTGCGCACGCTGGCCAAGATCGAGCAATGGTCCAAGGCCACCCGCACCGGCGACCTGGCGGAGCTGCCCGGGCTGGACGAGCGCTCGCCGCTGATCCCGCTCATCACCTCGACCCGCGACAACTGCTTGGGCGCACAGTGCCCGCAGTTCAAGCCCTGCCACGTCAACCTCGCGCGGCGCGAGGCGCTGGCGGCCGATGTGGTGGTCATCAACCATCACCTGTTCTTCGCCGACCTCGCCGTGCGCGAATCGGGCATGGCCGAACTGCTGCCGTCGGTGCGCGTCGTGGTCTTCGACGAGGCACACCAGCTCAACGAGACAGGCGTCCAGTTCCTCGGTGTGCAGTTCGGCACCGGGCAGGCGCTGGACTTCGCCCGCGACGTACTGGCCGCCGGCCTGCAGCATGCGCGCGGCCTGGTCGACTGGACGCAGCGCGTGGCGGCGGTCGAGCGCGGCGCGCGCGAACTGCGGCTGGCCGTTGGCCAGCAGTGGCCGGGCGCCAAGCTGCGCTGGGCCGGCGAGGCGCCCGAAGGCGTGGCGCCCGCGCCGTGGCAGGGCGCGCTCGACGAACTGCAGCAGGCTTTCGAGGAGGCTGGCGAGGCATTGGCCACCGTCAGCGAGATCTCGCCCGACTTCGTTCGTCTGCACGAACGGGCCGAGCAGTTGGCCGAACGGGCGGGGCGCTTCGCGCAGCCCTGCGCGCTCGGCTCCGTGCGCTGGGTCGATGTGGGCACGCAGCTGCGGCTGATCGAGTCGCCGCTCGACATTGCGCAGGCGGTGCGCACGCGCGTGCTGAAGAAGGGGGCCGGCGAGCCGGAGGGCGGCGGCCGCGCCTGGATCTTCACCTCGGCCACGCTGGGCGACGACCCGCAGCTGCGCTGGTTCACCGAACCCTGCGGCCTCACCGAGGCCGAAGTGCTGCGGGTGCAGAGCCCCTTCGACTACGCACAGCAGGCGTCGCTCTACGTGCCACGCGCGTTCCCCAAGCCGAACGATCCGTCGCACGGCGCGCAGGTCGCACGGCTGGCCGCCCGTGGGGCGGCGCTGCTCGGGGGGAAGACGTTGGTGCTGACCACCACCCTGCGTGCCTTGCGCACCATCGGCGACGCGCTCCGGCAGCAACTGGACCACCTCGACGGCGCACGGCGGCCCGAGGTGCTGGTGCAGGGCGAACTGCCCAAGCGCGTGCTGATGGACCGCTTCCGCGCCGGCGATGGCCAAGGGGGCGCCGGATGCGTGCTGGTGGCTTCGGCATCGTTCTGGGAGGGCTTCGATGCGCCGGGCGATGCGCTGCAGTTCGTCGTGATCGACAAGTTGCCCTTTCCGCCGCCGAACGACCCGCTGGTCGAGGCGCGCTCGCAGCGGCTGGAGGCGCAAGGCCGCAACGCGTTCGGCGACTACTCGCTGCCGGAGGCGGCGGTCGCGCTGAAGCAGGGGGCCGGCCGGCTGATCCGGCGTGAAACCGATGTGGGGGTGCTGGCGATCTGCGACACGCGGCTGGTCACCATGGGCTACGGCCGCCGGCTGATCGCGGCCTTGCCGCCGATGCGGCGGCTCGAGAGCGAGGCCGACTTCGATGCCGCGCTAGAAACATTGACGCATTGACGCCCTGAGGCGTCAGTGCGTCAGTGAATTACCAGACCTTCCACCACGGATCGTCCTTGCCGCGGAAGCCGCGGGTGAGGTACTCGCTCTGTGGGTAGTTGGTGGTCAGCACGCGCTGGGCATCGTCGCGCAGGTCGTTCATGCCCAGCTTGTCGTAGGACTGGACCATGATGTACAGCGCCTCTTCGAGGGCCGGCACCTCGCGGTAGTCGGCCAGTGCGAGCTGGGCGCGGTTGATGGCCGCCAGGTAGGCGCCGCGCTGGTAGTA
>NZ_JAOOPY010000040.1 GCF_025486315.1 Variovorax sp. N23
TGACGCAGCAGAACGCGGCGCTGGTGGAAGAGGCCGCTGCGGCCGCCGCCTCGCTGCAGGAGCAGGCGGGCAGCCTGTCGCAGGTGGTGAGTGTCTTCACGCTGCAAGGCGGCAACGACGCTGCGCCGCGTGTGCTGCGCCGGGTGACGCCCACGATGTCGGCGGCCGCGCCGGCCGCTCGCCGAGTGCACGCCAAGGCCCCGTCGGCGGCGCTGCCGGCCAAGGGCAAGGCTGCGCAGCAGCCCCAGCTGGCGATGACCGGCGGCGAAGGCGACTGGACCGAATTCTGATTCGTAGTGAAGAAAAAGAGGCGACTCGCTCGCCCCCGGTGAGAGATCCCAACGGGCGAATGCAGGTTCGTCCACTGGCCTTGCGGGCGTTCTGGCCTGCCATTGAAAGGAAAAGTAATGCAGTGGTTTCAACAGCTCCGTGTCACGGCCCGGCTCATTCTGAGTTTCCTGGTCGTCGCTGCCATCGGCGCGGCGGTCAGTGCATTCGGCATCGTTCAGATGGGGCGCATCAACAGCGCCACGGAGCGGCTCTACAACGATGAACTGCGTGCCCTCCAGGGCACGCAGCAGGCCAATATCCATTTGCTCTACGCCAGCCGCGCCCAGACCGGCCTGCTGTCGGCGTCCACGCGCGGCGAACGCGCCGCCGGCGCCAAGGACCTGACCTCGTCGCTCAGCGGTCTCGATGCGCGTCTGGAAGAGGTGAAGCCCTTCTTCCAGCGGTCGCCGGAAGGCGAAGCGCTGCTCAAGGACTACGGCACGCTGGCACCGGCGCTCAAGAAGCGCCTGGTCGATTTCATCGGGCTGATCAACAAGCAGCCGCTGGACATCTCGCAGTTCGACGGCCTGGTGGTCGACGAGAACACCAAGCTGCTGGCCGAGTCGCGCGGCCTTGAAGGCGTGCTCAACAAGATGGTTGCCTACTGCGACACCCTGGCCCAGAACAGCGCTGCACAGGCCGCGAGCACCTATGCGGGCTCGCGCCTCTGGATGGTCGGCCTGGCCCTGGCCGGCATCCTGGTCAGTCTGGGGCTGGGCACCCTGGTGGCCCGCCTGCTCGCGCGCCAGCTCGGCGGCGAGCCGGCCTATGCGGCCGACATGGTCAGCCGCATCGCCGACGGTGACCTCACGACGTCCATCGACACGCGCCGCTCGGCCGCCGGCAGCCTGCTGCTGTCGATCCAGCAGATGCAGGGGCAGCTCGTCGAGGTGGTGGGCCGGATCAAGGTGTCGACCGACACCATCGCCACCGCCTCCAGCGAGATCGCCTCGGGCAACCAGGACCTGTCGTCCCGCACCGAGCAGCAGGC
>NZ_JAOOPY010000041.1 GCF_025486315.1 Variovorax sp. N23
ACGATCTGGGCATGCAGGGGGGCGCTCATCAAGGCACCGGCAACTGCGGCCACGCTGATGACGGCGCTGCCTGCGCCTGCGCCGCCGCTGGTGGCCTTGCGCGCACCCCGGCCGGTGCTCCTGGCCGTCTCCTGCACGACCATGCGCAGGCCGCGGGCGGCGTTGAAGACGATGCGGTGTAGATGCTTGTTCATTTCTTGTGCTCTCCCTGATGCCCTGGTGCAAGCGCGTGATGTGATCGGTCAACGGCGAATGCGGGCGCGCGCAGCCCGCATTCGCCGCGCTGCGCCATCAGGCGCAGCGGAACTTGGCGACGCCGATGTAGCGCGCGCCGCTAGCGAGCGTTGCCGCGTACGACGCTGCGACGAGGTAGGCCCCGCCACCCGCATCGCCGATCTGGACTGCGCTGCCCGCACCGCCACTGAGATAGGCCCCTGTGATGGCCGTATTCGTGACCGTGGATGCCGTGCTGTTGAGCGAAGCGCTGCCGGCCGAACCGGATGCGGTCACGCTGACCGAGCCCGAGACCGTCGCCCCGCCCGCGCCGAAGCTAAGGCTTGCCGAACCGCTGGTCGTGCCGGTGGTGCCCGTGCCGCTGCCGCCGCTGACGTAGGTGGGAGCGGTGAACACGCCCGCATCACAGGTCAACGCTCCCGAGGCCGGGAACGCGGGAGGCGCGTTCACGGCAAGGTAGTGATACGAACGGCTGTCGACGCCGGTCAGCGTCTCGGCACCAGAACTGCGAGTCACGGTGCCGGCCACCCAGCGGCCCATGGCGTAGGTCGCGTCGCCGCTGATTTCCTTGGTGGCGCTGTCGCCGCTGAGCACGGTGCTGCCCAGCGTGGTCATGGCGCCGCTGGCCGCCTGGACGAAGGGGTTGAGGTTGCCGAACGTCTGGCTGCCCACGGACGTCAACTGGTAGCGGGGCGTGCTGCTCGCCACGAACGCCGCCGACACCGAGCCGGTGTTCGCACTGGTGGAAGCCGCCGGGGTCGTGGTCGTTCCGGTCGAACTGCTCGTCGTGTCGGCCGATGCGGCGGCAGGGGCGCCATCATCGCCGCCACCTCCACCGCCGCAGGCCTGGAGCAATGCGATGGAGAGGAGCGACGGAAGAAGCAGCTTGTTTTTCATGGGATTCCCTGATGTTGTGTGTTGGTTTGGATGTCGAGGCAAGGCAGGGGCGGGTGGTCGTAAGGCAGGTTCCTTTCAGAAGCTGAAATTGAGGTTGAAGCCCCCCGTCACCTTCGCGGTGCGGTAGCCCTCGGGCTTGTGGATGGGCGCGCCGACGAACACGTCGTA
>NZ_JAOOPY010000042.1 GCF_025486315.1 Variovorax sp. N23
CCCGCTGCGCGCCGTTGACGCGCCGTAAAGAGGCTCACGCCCCCACCAGCCGCACCGCCTTCATTGTTTTCTTGATGCCGAGGATGGCGACCACTCGCTTGAGGTTGTAAGCCAGCACATGCAGGCTCATCTCGGTGCCCACATGCGCCAGCGTCTTCGTCAGGAAGTGCGTCGAGCCCATCCAGTGCTTCAACGTCCCGAAGACATGCTCCACGGTGCGCCGTCGCAAGGTCATGGGCTTGGGAACGAAGGCCGTGATGCCCGCGTCCTCGCAGGCCTTGAGCTCGGTGCCGTTGAAGTAGCCACGGTCGGCAAAGGCCTGCAGCTTCTTCGTGTCCATGGCCTCACGTGCGGCCTTGGCCATCTTGCTCAACTGCGCCCGGTCGTTGCCGATGTTCGTCACCTCGTGCGCCACGATGAGATGGTGTTTGGCATCGACCGCTGTCTGCACGTTGTAGCCCACCAGGCCCGAGCCCTTGGCCTGCGAGACCATGGAGCGGGCATCGGTGTCGGTGTCGGTGGTGGAGATCTGCCCGTCGGGCAGCTTCTTCAATTGCTCCTGGGTCTCGTCGAGCTGGCGCATCTGCGCGCGCAGGGTCCGGATCTTGTCCTGCAGGCGTTCGGTCTTCGCTTCCACATCCGCGGGCTGTGTGCGATCCGCCGTCTCCAGCGCGTCCAGGTAGCGCTGGATGCTCTGCTCGATCTGGCGCTGGCGCGCATCGATCTTGGCAGGCGTGACGTTGCGGTCGCGGCTGTTGACGGCCTTGAACTCGCTGCCATCGATGGCCACGATGGCTTGCGTGAAGAGTTTGAGCTCGCGGCACAGACCGATGAAGCGACGGCAGACATTGCGAATGCCAGATCCGTTGTCGTGACGGAAGTCGGCGATGGTCTTGAAGTCAGGGGCCAGGCGGCCGGTCAGCCACATGAGCTCCACGTTGCGCTGGGCTTCGCGCTCAAGGCGGCGGCTGGACTGGATGCGGTTCAGATAGCCGTAGATGTACAGCTTTAGCAGCACACCCGGGTGGTACGCAGGGCGCCCGGTGGGCGCAGGGTCAGCGCCACCGAAGCCCAGCGAGAGAAGATCGAGCTCTTCGACGAAGGCATCAACGATGCGCACCGGGTTGTCTTGACCGATATAGTCGTCAAGGCATTCGGGCAGCAAGGCAACTTGCTCGCGGGACTCGCCTTGGATGAATCGCTTCATGGGCACCTCGCTCAGAACGGGTGCATCGATTTTAATTTTGGAAGAGCGAGACTGGAAGTCTTTTCACACAGCCTCGGCC
>NZ_JAOOPY010000043.1 GCF_025486315.1 Variovorax sp. N23
GAAAATGGCAAAAGGTAAATTCACCCGCACCAAGCCGCACGTGAACGTGGGCACGATCGGTCACGTTGACCATGGCAAGACGACGCTGACGGCGGCGATCGCAACGGTGCTGTCGGCCAAGTTCGGCGGCGAAGCCAAGAACTACGCCGACATCGACGCTGCGCCCGAAGAAAAGGCCCGCGGCATCACGATCAACACCGCGCACGTCGAGTACGAAACGGCCAACCGCCATTACGCCCACGTCGACTGCCCCGGCCACGCCGACTATGTGAAGAACATGATCACCGGCGCCGCCCAGATGGACGGCGCGATCCTGGTGTGCTCGGCCGCCGACGGCCCGATGCCCCAGACCCGCGAGCACATCCTGCTGGCGCGCCAGGTGGGTGTGGGCTACATCATCGTGTTCCTGAACAAGTGCGACATGGTCGACGACGCCGAACTGCTCGAGCTGGTCGAAATGGAAGTGCGCGAGCTGCTGGACAAGTACGAATTCCCGGGCGATGCCACCCCCATCATCCACGGCTCGGCCAAGCTTGCCCTCGAAGGCGACAAGGGCCCGCTGGGTGAACAAGCCATCATGAAGCTGGCCGACGCGCTGGACACCTACATCCCGACGCCCGAGCGTGCCATCGACGGCGCGTTCCTGATGCCGGTGGAAGACGTGTTCTCGATCTCGGGCCGCGGCACGGTCGTGACCGGCGCCGTCGAGCGCGGCATCATCAAGGTCGGTGAGGAAATCGAGATCGTCGGCATCCGCCCGACCGTCAAGACCACCTGCACCGGCGTGGAAATGTTCCGCAAGCTGCTCGACCAAGGTCAGGCTGGCGACAACGTGGGCGTGCTGCTGCGCGGCACCAAGCGCGAAGACGTCGAGCGCGGCCAGGTGCTGTGCAAGCCCGGTTCGATCAAGCCGCACGTGCACTTCACCGCCGAGGTGTATGTGCTGAGCAAGGACGAAGGCGGCCGTCACACGCCGTTCTTCAACAACTACCGTCCGCAGTTCTACTTCCGCACGACGGACGTGACCGGCGCGATCGAGCTGCCCAAGGACAAGGAAATGGTCATGCCTGGCGACAACGTCAGCATCACCGTGAAGCTGATCAACCCGATCGCCATGGAAGAAGGTCTGCGCTTCGCCATTCGCGAAGGCGGCCGTACCGTGGGTTCGGGCGTCGTGGCCAAGATCCTCGACATCT
>NZ_JAOOPY010000044.1 GCF_025486315.1 Variovorax sp. N23
ATCGAATCCATCGCACCCAAGATTGGATGCGTGCCGCAGACGCTGCACGATTGGGTCAAGCGTGTGGAGGTCGACACCGGCGTGCGCGTGGGCGTCACGAGCAGTGACGCCCAGCGGATGAAGGAACTGGAGCGCGAGAACAAGGAACTGCGCCGGGCCAACGAGATACTGAAGCTGGCCAGCGCGTTTTTCGCCCAGGCGGAGCTCGACCGCCGGCTCAAGTCTTGAGGGACTTCATCGACAAGTATCGCGATACCTTCGGGGTCGAGCCGCTCTGCAAGGTCTTGCAGATTGCCCCGTCGGCGTATCGACGCCATGCAGCGCTGCTGCGCGAGCCCCACAAACGCTGCGCCCGAGCGCAGCGCGACGAGGTGCTGGCGCCGCAGATTCAACGTGTCTGGCAGGCAAACATGCAGGTCTACGGCGCCGACAAGGTGTGGCGGCAACTGGCACGCGAAGGCGTGGCCGTTGCACGCTGCACGGTCGAGCGATTGATGCGCAAGCTGGGCCTGCGCGGTGTGATGCGTGGCAAGGTCGTGCGAACCACGGTCGGTGATGCCAAGGCCGCGTGCCCGCTGGACCGGGTCAACCGGCAGTTCCGAGCGCAGCGGCCGAACCAACTGTGGGTCAGCGACTTCACGTATGTCTCGACCTGGCAGGGCTGGTTGTACGTGGCCTTCGTCATCGACGTGTTCGCCCGTCGCATCGTGGGCTGGCGCGTGAGCAGTTCAATGCGAACGGACTTCGTGCTAGATGCGCTGGAGCAGGCCCTATATGCCCGGCAGCCGGAGCGTGATGGAAGCCTGATATGCCACTCCGACAGGGGGGCGCAGTACGTCAGCATTCGCTACACCGAACGGTTGGCAGAAGCGGGCATCGAGCCGTCCGTCGGGAGCAAGGGCGACAGCTATGACAACGCGTTGGCCGAGACCATCAATGGCCTCTACAAGGCCGAGCTCATCCATCGCCGAGCGCCATGGAAGACCAAGGAAGCCGTGGAGTTCGCGACGCTCGAATGGGTGTCCTGGTTCAACCACCATCGCCTGCTCGAACCCATCGGGTACATCCCGCCGGCAGAAGCTGAGGCAAACTACTACCGGCAACTCGCCAGTCAGGCCATCTCGGTGACGGCCTGACTTAAACCAAACAGCCTCCGCGAATGCCGGGGCGATTCA
>NZ_JAOOPY010000045.1 GCF_025486315.1 Variovorax sp. N23
ATCAGTTGGCCGGTCTCGTCCGTGCTCGTCACGTCGATGCGGCTGGTCAGGTCGCCGGCGGCCACGGCCTCGGCCACCGCCACGGCGCGACGCAGCGGCTGGGTGATGCTGCGCACCAGCGTCCAGGCCAGGCCGACGCCCAGCACCAGCGACAGCGCGCTGCAGATGATCAGCAGCATCGTCAGGTTGGCGCGCATCTCGTCAGTCCGCTCGGACGCCTGGTCGAGCGCGATGCGCTCGGCTTCGACCATCTGCTGCACCCCGACCACGTAGTCACGCGAGGTGGGCTCGAAGCGCTGGTCGAAGATCCTGTTGGCGCCGTCCATGTCGCCGGCGATCTTCGCCTTGCTGACCTCTTCGCGTGCGGCCAGGTAGGTCTTGCGCAGCTGGCCGATCTTCTCGAAACGCGCCTTCTCCTCCGGCGTGTTCATGCGGGCTTCGATGAATTTCTGCAGTTCGTTGGTGTCGGCGATCGACTTGGCCGTCGCCGGCGCGAAGTAGGCGATCAGGCTGGGGTCGCTGCTCTTGGCGATGGCCGCGGCGCGTTGCACGCCCGCGGTCGTGTGGCGCAGCCAGTCGGAGCCGGCGCGCTCCGTCTTGATGTTCTGCTCCACCATCAGGCGACTCTCCTCGCTCAACTGGCGGAGTTTCAGGATGGCCAGCACGCTGCTGGTGAGGGACAGGGCAAGAATGACGCCGACCACGAGGGTCAGGCGCTTGCCGATGGAAACGTTGTTCAAAAACATGCTCATGACTCCGGAAAGGGGGCTCGTTGCGAGTGCGTATGAAAGGTCAGAAGGTTTCCCATCCGTCGCCAGCGGCGGCAGATGCAGGTTCGCGGGGCGCCGCAGCGGCGCGTGGCAAGGCCGGCACACGCTTGGCCGGCTGAACGCGACGCGCAGCGGACTCGGCAAGGGCACGACCGCGCAGCGCAGGGGCCGAAGCAGCGCCGCCGTCGATACGGAACACGCTCACGACCTGTGACAGGCTGCCCGCCTGGTCCTGCAGCGAGGCGGCGGCCGCAGCGGCCTCTTCCACCAGCGCCGCGTTCTGCTGCGTCACCTGGTCCATCTGCGT
>NZ_JAOOPY010000005.1:0-118000 GCF_025486315.1 Variovorax sp. N23
TCTTGCAGCAGAACGCGTTGTGCGTCGCACTGGGCCAGCACGACGAAGCGCTCATGACCATCGTCGGCGCGGAGGACTGCCAAGGCCGGCAGCGGCGCCAGGGCCAGACGCTTCAGGTCGGTGGCGCTGCGCTTGGCATTCAGCCCGAGTTGTCTGGCTGCGCGCAGAAGCGTCGCGGTGTCGATGGTGTCATTGGTGTCACTGGGTGACAGGCCGAGCTGATGCGCCAGGGTCGCGGGGTCGGCTGCAACGTGATGGAAGCGGGCGATCGTGCAAAGGGCCGCCAACGGCGCCATAGCCGAGACCCGCTGAGCAGCCTCTGACTCACCCTCCGGACCCGAGAATGCAGCGGCTACTGCCGTGCCTGCGACCACGCCTGTCATCGACCTCTCCCTGCTGAACTCTGCGGTTCAGGTCGTCGGAAGATAACCGACTCAGATCGGTTTGCGACCAGACCCCTGCACAAATATATGGACGTTGGATTGCGCCTACGGAAGGTCTCATCAAGACACCAACGTCAAAGATCGTCGCCGCACGAAAGGGACGAAGTGATCTTGCGTTCAGGTCGTCCGGAAGTCGTGCTCGAGCGCAGTGCCTGCGCCTGCGCCTGCGCCTGCGCCTGCGCCTGCGCCTGCGCCTGCGGACCGCCAGCATGTGATGCTCCGAGCGCCAAGATCCGCCATTCGCCGAAGGCGATGGGCTCGCGTGGCCAGTCGTCGGCTCGGGCCGGGCACCGCACCCCGCGCTGCAACAACAGCACCGCGCGCATCACCCCCGCGTGCGTGACCCACAGCGCGTCGCGACCCGACACGCGCCAGGCGTCCCACGCCTGGCCGACCCGTGTCATGAAGAGGCGCGTGCTCTCGCCATGCGTGCCGGCGCGCCCATCGGCGAAGTCGGCCATCCAGGCGTCGAAGTCGGTGCGGGCGATGCGGTCCCAGGGCTGGCCTTCCCAGGCGCCGAAGTCCATCTCGGCCAGGCGCGGGTCGATCGTCGCTTGCGACAGCGCCTGTCGCTGCGCGGCGATGGCGCGGGCCAGCGCCGCGCAGCGCTGCAGGGGCGAGGTGTGGAGGGTGATGTCCGCCGGCAGCAGCGGCGCGATCTGTGCGGCGACCGCCTGCGTGGCCTGGGCCGCGCACGGCAGGTCGGTGCGGCCGTAGCAAAGGCCCGCCGGCGCGTCGACCGGCGCGTGCCGCAGCAGCCAGAGCGTGCTCACCGTGCGCTCACAGCCGCGCCGCCAGCGCGAGGTAGATCGCGAGTTCGCTCAGCTGCTGCGTGGCGCCGAGCCCGTCGCCGGTGAAGCCGCCGAGCCGGCGGCGCAGCAGGCGCACCATGAAGACGGCGACCCCCGCGGCCGCGAGCAAGGCCGCCACGCCGTTCACGACGCCGCCCACGACCACCAGCAGCGCCGCGGCCGGCAGCGACCACCCCACCGCCACGGCCACCGAGGCGCCGCTCACCGCATCGGCCATCGGCTTGGACTTGCCGCCCTCGCCGCCGACGTAGGGCGACGCGCGCATCACGGCCAGCGGCGCGAGCCGCGACAGCACATGGGCGGCCAGCAACGCCGCACACACGACGAAGGCGCCCTGCCCGGCCAGCGCCGCCAGCAGCGCGAACTTGAGCCCCAGCGCCAGCACCACGGCAATGGCGCCGAAGGCGCCGATGCGCGAGTCCTTCATGATCTCCAACGCACGCTCGCGGGTCGACGCACCGCCCAGGCCATCGGCCACGTCGGCCAGGCCGTCTTCATGGAAGGCGCCGGTGACGAGCACCGTCACCACCGTGCACAGCACCGCGGCGACCAGCGGCGGCCACAGCGCGAGCGCGCCGGCCAGTGCCAGTGCGCCGATCGCGCCGACGACCCAGCCGACCGCCGGAAAGTGCGCGGCACTCGCCCGCAGCATCGCCGGGCTGTAGCCGACCCATTGCGCGAGCCGGCCGGTGACGGGGATGCGGGTGAAGAACTGAAGCGCCAGCAGGAAATGACGCACGCCGCTCACGGCGCGTCCTTGCGCGCCACACCGGCGGCCTCGAAGCTGGCCATGTCGCGCAGCACGGCGCAGGCCGATTCGAGCAGCGGCCAGGCCAGCGCGGCGCCAGAGCCCTCGCCCAGCCGCAGATCCAGGTGCAGCAGCGGGTCGAGCCCCAGGTGCGCCAGCAGCAGCGCATGGCCCGGCTCGGCCGACACATGCGCCGCGACGCAGCGCTGCACCACCTGCGGCCGCAGCGCCTGCGCCACCAGCACGGCCGCGCTGGCGATGAAACCGTCGACCACGATCACGCGACGCTCCTCGGCCGCCTGTAGCACGGCGCCGACCAGGGTCGCGACCTCGAAGCCGCCGAAGGCGGCCAACGCGTCGAGCGGCGCGGCGGCATCGGCATGCAGCGCGAGCACGTCGCGCAGCACGCGCGCCTTGCGGGCGCGGCCCTCGGCGTCGAGGCCGGTGCCGGCGCCTGTGCAGGCCTCGATGTCGTGGCCGACCAGACGCGCCAGCAGCATCGCGGCCACCGAGCTGTTGCCGATGCCCATCTCGCCGAGCAGCAGCGCGTTGCCGGGCAGCTCGCGCACGATCGCCATGCCGTTGGCCACGGCTTCGGCGCACTGCGCGGCGCTCATCGCCGGGCCGGTCGACGCATCGGCCGTGCCTTGCGCCACCTTCCGCACGACCAATCCGTCGCGCGGCGTGAAGTCGCGGCGCACGCCGCAGTCGACCACCGTCAGCGCCAGGCCGTGCTGACGCGCCAGCACGCTCACGGCGGCACCGCCGGCCAGGAAGGTCTCGACCATCTGCCAGGTCACGTCGCCCGGATAGGCCGACACGCCGCGCGCCGCCAGGCCGTGGTCGGCCGCACAGACCAGCATCTGCGGCTGCGCCAGCCTGGGCGCTTCGCTGTCGAGGATCGTGCCGATCCGCAGCGCCAGCGCCTCGAGGCGGCCCAGCGCGCCGAGCGGCTTGGTCTTGTTGTCGATCGCGTGCTGAAGTCGACCGGTCAGGGCGGCGTCGTGCAGATCGACGACGGGAGGAAGCGTGAGTGTGGACATGGGCTCAATCGATCAGGGAAGACAACACACCGGGTGCGAAATGCGCATCGATGAAATCGGCGAGGCCATCGAAGACGGCATCGAGTGTGGGCGCGGTGGCGCCGAACAGCGCCTGCAGCACGGCCGGGTCTTCGAACAGGCCGTGCAGGTACACGCCCAGCACGTTGCCCGCCGCGTTCTGCCAGGCCAGGCCGTCGGGCATCGCGGCATGCGCGCGGTCGCCGGCCGCGGCCATCGCGCTGTGCTCGGCCGTCTGGCCGTGGTGGATCTCGTAGCCGCGCGCACCGACGTTCGACAGCGCAGCCCATGCGCCGTGCAGGTTCGCGAAGGTGGCCTCGCGCTGGCGCACCGTCTTGTCGGGCGCGAACACCGTGACCAGCGGCAGCAGCCCCAGGCCCGGCGCGTTGCCGTCGATGCCGTGCGGGTCGATCAGCGCCTCGCCCAGCATCTGCAGCCCGCCGCACACGCCCAGCACCCGGCCGCCGCGCGCGGCGTGCGCCGCCACGGCGCGGTCCAGCCCCTGCGCGCGCAGCCAGGCCAGGTCGCCGCTGGTGTGCTTGGAGCCGGGCAGCACGACCCAGTCGGCATCGGACAGCTCGGCCGGGCTGCGGACCCAGCGCAGGCGCACGCCGGGCATGTTCTTCAGCGGCTGGAATTCGTCGAGGTTGCTGATGCGTGGGTAGGCCACGACTGCGATTACCGGTGGCCGACCGAGCGCCGCCGGGCCGCCCCAAGGCGCGAGCGCCCCCTCGGGGGGCAGCGAGGACACGCCAGTGCCGAGCGTGGGGGTCCACGTTTCACGGTCGTCGAAAACGCCGTCCTCCTCCGCCAGGCCGTGCTGCCACCACATCGGCAGCGTCGCGACGGTCGGCACGCCGGTCATGTCCTGCAGCATCTGCGGCGCCGGCGCGAGCAGCGCCGCGTCGCCGCGAAACTTGTTGAGCACGAAGCCGCGCAGCAACGCGCGGTCGGCCTCGGGCATCAGCGCCCAGGTGCCGTAGAGATGCGCGAAGGCGCCGCCGCGGTCGATGTCGGTCACCAGCAGGCAGCGTGCCTCGGCGTGGCGCGCGACGCGCAGGTTGACGATGTCGCTGGCCATCAGGTTGATCTCGGCCGGCGAGCCGGCGCCTTCGATCACCACCACGTCGTTCTCGGCGCGCAGCGCGTCGAGCGACGCGGCGATCTGCGGCCACACGCGCTCGCTGCGGCCGCGCCACGGCAGCGCGGTGAGTTCGGCACTCACCTGCCCCAGCAGCACGACCTGACTGTGCGTGTCGCGCTCGGGCTTGAGCAGCAGCGGGTTCATGCGCACCTCGGGCATGGCGCGGGCGGCCAGCGCCTGGAAGTACTGAGCGCTGCCGATCTCGCCGCCCTCCACCACCCGCGCGTTGTTGCTCATGTTCTGCGCCTTGAAAGGCGCCACGCGCAAGCCTTGTCGGGCGTAGTGGCGGCACAGCGCGGTGGCCAGCCAGCTCTTGCCGGCGCCGCTCGTTGTTCCCAGAACCATCACGCATTTCGCTGTCATGGGGCGATTGTCGTCGGCGTCAACGCGGCGGGCGGGCGTCAGCGACAACAGGCTCGAATTCATAGAATCGATCGAAAACGAGGGGCGACATCCGACGGCGGACGACCCCTTCAAACAATCACATGACTTCCACCGACATCCATCTCCTGCTCACCGCCCTGGCCAGCGTCCTGCTGCTGGTCGCCCTCATCGTCTCGCGCGTGCGCATGCACCCACTCGTCGCCTTGCTGGTCGTCTGCGTCGGCGTCGGGCTGGCCACCGGCATGGAGCTCGGCGAGATCGCCAGGAATATCACCAACGGCGCCGGCAAGACGCTCGGCGCGGTCGGCGTGGTCATCGCGCTGGGCGCGATGCTCGGGAAGATCCTCGCCGATGCGGGCATCACCGAGCAGATCGCCAACGCGCTGCTGCGCCACGCCTCGGACCGCCTGATTCCCTGGGCCATGACCCTTGTCGCCTTCATCGTCGGCATCCCGATGTTCTTCGAGGTGGGCCTGGTGGTGATGTTGCCGCTGGTCTTCAGCGTGGCGCGCAAGCTCGAGGGGCGCGAGCGCTTCAAGGGCTCGGCCTATGTGTACGTCGGCGTGCCGGTCATCGCCGCGCTGGCCGCGATGCACGGCATGGTGCCGCCGCACCCCGGTCCACTGACCGCCATCGCCGCGCTCAAGACCAGCGTCGGCCCGACGATGCTCTACGGCTTCGTCGCGGCCCTGCCCGCCATGGTGCTGGCCGGGCCGCTGTACGGCGCCTTCATCGCGCCGCGCATGACCACCCGCCCCGACCAGGCCTTGCTGGACCAGTTCACGCTCACGCAAAAGCATGCGGCCAGCGCCGCCAACCCGCCCGGCGTGGCCCTGGGCGCCTTCGCGGCGCTGCTGCCCGCCCTGCTGATGCTGGTGCACGCGTTGAGCGAAACGTTTCTGGCCAAGAGTTCGGCCATGGCCGGTGCCGCGGCGTTCATCGGCAACCCGATCATCGCGATGCTGCTCGGCGTGCTGTTCGCTGCGGTGGCCCTGGTGTATGCGCGCGGTGGCGACGCCGAAGACCTGCGCGATGCCATGGGCGCCAGCCTCAAGCCCATCGCCGGGATCATGCTGATCATCGCGGGTGGCGGCGCCTTCCAGCAGATCCTGACCAGCGCCAAGGTCGGTGATGCGATCGTGCACCTGACCCAGCAGTTCGCCTTTCCGCCGCTCGTCCTCGGCTGGCTCATCGCCATGCTGCTATCGGTGTCCACCGGCTCCGCCACGGTCGGCATCGTGGGCGCGGCCGGCCTGTTGGCGCCGCTGGCCGGTGCCGACCCCACCCTCAATCTGCCGCTGTTGGCGCTGTCGATCGGCAGCGGCTCGCTGTTCTTCAACTACGCCAACCACGCCGGCTTCTGGCTGGTGAAGGAATCGTTCAGCATGTCCATGGGCGAGGCGACCCGGACCATCACGGTGGTGCAGTCGATCGTGGCGCTGGTGGGCTTGGGGATGGTGCTCTTGATGAACGTGGCGATGCCGGTGAAATAGCCGGTCGGGGCGGCCGCCGAGGCAATCGGGACAAAGTGGCCTACGGCTTGCGCCCCCAAACCATCGCAACAGACAGCGGACGCTGAAAGATCCCGCGCGCATCGAGCCGGCCGGCGAGATTGGAACGCAACTCGGCTTCGATCGTGTCGTGGAGCGACGGCGGTACTTCCTCCCACAGCCGCATGGACCGGACGTGTGCCACGGTCTGAGTCAGGGAAAGATGCTCGATCACCGGGATGACGGTCTCCTCGACCGCATCGAAACCGAAGGCGTCGAGCGTCGTCGCGGGCCGGTAGTCGCGCTTCGGGCGGGCGCTCGAGAGTGCGACATGGCGGCTGACGATCTCGACGATGGATTCACGAAAATCGCCGACGTCGTTCTTGTTGACGACGACGAAGGCCGCGCCGCGTCGCAGCACGCGCTGGATGCTGCGAACGGACGCTTCATCGGAAAACCAATGAAACGCGCCGAACGCCGTGGCTCCGTCGAACGCCGCATCCGGGAAATCGAGCTGGCTGGCGGTTGCGACCTGGTAGCGGCCTGCCGCGCCCAGCGCGCGGGCTTCATCGACCATATCCGCGTCCACGTCAGTGCCGACCATCCGGAAGCCGCGCGCCGCCAGTTGCCGCGTTGCGATGCCCGTTCCACAGCCGATGTCGAGGATCGAGTGACCGCGCGTCGCGCCGACAATGTCGGCGACCCGGTCGACGACTTCCTCGGCATAAGACAGGCGCGTCGTGTTGTAGATCGCTGCCGATTCCCCAAATGACATGGTCGTTCCGAAGGTGAGGCGAGAAGGAGCGACTGTGCGCCCAACATGCCACGGTGACCTGACCCAACTGTCGACGTGATGAACAGCCCGCGCCCATGAAAGTTAATACAATAGACTACATGCAAGCCACCCACGACCTCGCCCTCACTGTTCAGCAACGCGCCGATGGCCAGTACGTCTGGCTGATGATGGCGGCCACGGAGCCGGTCGCCGGTTCCGACGCCCTGTACTACCGCCCAGCCTGCTCCGCGGTGGCCGCGCAGGCCACCTACTCCAGCGCCTTCTCGATCGGCGTGGCCGAACTCATGCGCGTGGCTGCGGCCGGCTCGGTCGCGGCCAACTGAACATCGCCCCAGCCGCCGCCGATCGCGCGGATCAGGCCGACCGTCGCCTGGTACTGCGCCGAGCGCACCTGCAGCGCCTGGCGGCGGTTGCGCAGTTCGCTGCGCCGGGCGTCCAGCAGGTCGAGCTGGCTGACGTAGCCGTTGCGGTAGCGCGTATCCGACAGCGCCGTGGCCCGCGCCGCTGAACTCACGGCCCGCGCCTGCACCACTGCCTGCTCGTCCAGCAGCCGCAACGAGGCCAGTTGATCTTCGACCTCCTGGAAGGCGACGAGCACCTGCGACCGGTAGGTGGCCAGCGCGCCGTCGAGCCGGGCCGATGCACTCTGCACGCCCGCCTCGCGACGGCCGCCGTCGAGGATGGGGAGCGACAGCAGCGCGCCGATGCCCCATGAGCGGGCCGACCACTTGAACAAGTCGCCCAGTTCGGGCGACGCGTAGCCGCCGCCACCGGTCAGCGAGATGCTCGGGAACCACGCCGTCTGCGCCACGCCGACACGCGCCTGCGCGGCCATCACGGTCTTCTGCGCCGCCAGCACGTCGGGCCGGCGCTCGAGCACCGTCGACGGCAGGCCGGCGGGGATGCTCGGCAGCGCGGTGCGCCACGCTTCGCGCGTCAGGCTGAACTGCGAGGCGGTCTCGCCCAGCAGCACGGCCAGGGCGTGTTCCGCCAGCGCGCGCTGGCGGTCGAGCGCCAGCGCGTCGGATTCGGTCGAGGCCAGCTCGGTCTGCACACGCGCGACATCGAGCTCGGCCAGGTCGCCGGCGCGCTCGCGCCGCTCGGTCAGGCGCAGCGTGTCGCGGTAGGCCTCGACGGTGTCGCGCATCAGCGTGCGCTCGTCGTCGAGCGCGCGCAGCGCCAGGTAGTTCTGCGCGACCTCGGCCTGGACCAGCAGTTTGGCGCTCTGCAGCAGCGCGGCGCTGCCCTGCGCGTCGAGTGCCGCGGCATCGCTGGCGCCGGAGAGGCGGCCGAACAGGTCCAGTTCGTAGGACACGCTGGCACCGGCGTTCAGCAGGGTCGACGGCCGGTTGCTCTGGTTGCGGTCCAGGCCCTGCGATCGGCTCGCGCCGCCGCCCAGGCCGACCTGCACCGACCGGTCGGCGTCGACGCTGCGCGCCAGCGCGCGCGCCTCGGCCAGCCGCGCGGCGGCCTGCTGGATGCTGGTGTTGCTGGCGCCGGCACGGGCGACCAGGTCGTCGAGCACGGGGTCGTTGAAGGCGCGCCACCAGTCGCCGGCGGGCTGCACAGGGGCCGTGCCGGCCTGCGCCGTCGGCGCTTCCTTGAACTGCGCCGGGGCGGCCACCGTGGCCGGCAGCTCGGCCACCGAGGCACAGCCGGCGAGCACCAGCGCGGCGGCCAGCGGCGTGAGCCAGTGGGCGAAAGAGGATGAAAGGCTTGTCATGAGGAAAGGCTCCTGCGTCGGGCGTCGTGCGCCGTTCATTCGATCGGGTGGCGGGGTGCCGCCGGGTGCGGGTGCAGCGGGGCGCCGCCGCCGCCGTGCACCACCGAGAGGTCGCCGGCCGGGGCAAACGCCTCGACGTCGTGCGGCACCTCGCCGTGCTGCTTGAGCGGGCGGTTGCCCGTGAGGCGGCGCAGCAACACGTAGAACACCGGTGTCAGGAACAGGCCGAAGGCCGTCACGCCGATCATCCCGGCGAACACCGCCACGCCCATCGCCTTGCGCATTTCGGAGCCGGCACCGGTCGAGAGCACCAGGGGCAGCACACCCATCACGAAGGCCAGCGAGGTCATCAGGATGGGGCGCAACCGCAGGCGGCTGGCCTCGATGGCGGCCTGGATCGGCGTTCGCCCGGCGAATTCGAGCTCTCGGGCGAACTCCACGATCAGGATCGCGTTCTTCGCACTCAGCCCCACCAGCACGATCAGCCCGATCTGCGTGAAGACGTTGTTGTCGCCCCCCGAGATCCAGACACCGGTCATGGCGGCGAGCAGGCCCATCGGCACGATCAGGATGATCGCGATCGGCAGCGTCAGGCTCTCGTACTGCGCGGCGAGCACCAGGAACACCAGCAGCAGCGCCAGCGGGAAGACGAGGAAGGCGGAGTTGCCGGCCAGGATTTCCTGGTACGTCAGCTCGGTCCACTCGAAGCCGATGCCCTGCGGCAGCGTCTCGGCGGCGATGCGCTTGATGGCGTCCTGCGCCTGCCCCGACGAATAGCCGGGGGCCGGGCCGCCGTTGATGTCGGCCGTGAGGTAGCCGTTGTAGCGCATGGCGCGTTCCGGGCCGAAGCTCGCGTTGACCTTCATCAGCGCCGACAGCGGCACCATCTCGCCGGTGGTCGAGCGCACCTTCAGCAGGCCCACGTCTTCGGCACGGGCGCGGTACGGTGCGTCGGCCTGGACCCGCACCGAGTACGTGCGGCCGAACTTGTTGAAGTCGTTCGCATACAGGCTGCCCAGGTAGATCTGCATGGTGTCGAAGATGTCCGTCACCGGCACGCCGAGCTGGCGCGCCTTGGTGCGGTCGATGTCGGCGTACAGCTGCGGCACGTTGACCTGCCAGCTGGTGAACATGCCGGCCAGTTCAGGTGCCTGCCGTGCCTTGCCGATGAAGGCCTTCACGGCTGCGTCCATCTGGTCGTAGCCCAGCGAGGCGCGGTCTTCCACCTGCAGCTTGAAGCCGCCCGTGGTGCCCAGGCCCGCCACCGGGGGCGGCGGGAACATCACGATGAAGGCATCCTGGATGCTGGCGAAAGCCCCGTTGAGCTGGCCCGCGACGGCGCCGCCACTCTGGTCCTTGCGCTCGCGCTCTGCGAACGGCTTGAGCGTGGCGAACACGATGCCCGAGTTCGAGCTGTTGGTGAAGCCGTTGATCGACAGACCCGGGAAGGCGATGGCGTCTTCGATGTTCGGGTTCTTCTTCATGATCTCGCCCATGCGGTGGATCACGTCTTCGGTGCGGTCGAGCGTGGCGCCGTCGGGCAGCTGCGCGAAGCCGATCAGGTACTGCTTGTCCTGGGCTGGCACGAAGCCGCTCGGTACCGCCTTGAACAGGCCGAAGGTCACGCCGATCAGCGCCAGATACACCACCATCATCAGCGTCTTGCGCCCGATCACGCCCTTGACACCGCCGCTGTAGGCCTCGGAACCGCGATGGAACAGCTTGTTGAAACCGCGGAACAGCCAGCCGAGGTACTTGTCCATGAAGCGCGTCAGCGCATCCTTGGGTTGGTCATGGCCACGCAGCAGCAAGGCGGCGAGCGCGGGCGACAGCGTGAGCGAGTTGATCGCCGAGATCACCGTCGAGATCGCGATGGTCACCGCGAACTGGCGGTAGAACTGCCCGGTGAGGCCGCTGATGAAGGCCAGCGGCACGAACACGGCCACCAGCACCAGCGCGATCGCGATGATGGGGCCCGACACCTCGCGCATGGCGCGGTAGGTGGCGTCGCGCGGACTCAGCCCCGCCTCGATGTTGCGCTCGACGTTCTCCACCACCACGATGGCGTCGTCCACCACGATGCCGATCGCCAGCACCAGCCCGAACAGGCTCAGTGCGTTGATCGAGAAGCCCAGGATGTGCAGCACCGCGAAAGTCCCGATGACCGACACCGGCACGGCCAGCAGCGGAATGATGGACGCGCGCCAGGTCTGCAGGAACAGGATCACCACCAGCACGACCAGCAGGATGGCCTCGAGCAGCGTGTGCACCACCGATTCGATGGACGCACGCACGAACTGCGTCGGGTCGTAGGCGATGCGGTATTCCACGCCCTCGGGCATGTTCTTGGCCAGCTCGTCCATCGTGGCGCGCACGTCGCGCGAGATGTCGAGCGCGTTGGAGCCGGGCGACTGGAACACGCCCATGCCGACGGCCGGGTCGTTGTTCAGCAGCGAGCGCAGCGAGTAGTCGGCGGCGCCCATCTCGAGGCGGCCGATGTCGCGCAGGCGGGTCACGGCGCCGTCGGTGCCGGTCTTCACGATGATGTCGCCGAACTCTTCCTCGCTCTGCAGGCGGCCCTGCGCGTTGATCGACAGCTGCATGTCCACGCCGGGCAGACCCGGCGATGCGCCGACCACGCCGGCCGCCGCCTGGATGTTCTGGCCGCGGATGGCCGCCACCACGTCGCTGGCCGAGAGGCCGCGCTGCGCGACCTTCTGCGGGTCGAGCCAGACGCGCATCGCGTAGTCGCCGCCGCCGAAGATCTGCACCTGGCCCACGCCCTGGATGCGCGCGAGCCGGTCCTTGACGTTGAGCACCGCGTAGTTGCGCAGGTAGTTGATGTCGTAGCGGTTGTTGGGCGACACCATGTGCACGACCATCGTCAGGTCGGGTGCGCTCTTGATGGTCGTGATGCCGAGCCGGCGCACTTCCTCAGGCAGGCGCGGCTCGGCCTGCGAGACGCGGTTCTGCACCAGCTGCTGCGCCTTGTCCGGGTCGGTGCCCAGCTTAAAGGTCACGGTCAGCGTCATCACGCCGTCGGTGGTCGCCTGGCTGCCCATGTAGAGCATGCCCTCGACCCCGTTGATCTGCTCCTCGATCGGCGTCGCCACCGTCTCGGCGATCACCTTCGGGTTGGCGCCCGGGTACTGGGCGCGCACCACCACCGAGGGCGGCGCGACTTCGGGGTATTCGGAGATCGGCAGCGCCCGCATGGCGATCAGCCCGGCGATGAGGATCAGCACCGACAGCACGCCGGCAAAGATCGGCCTGTCGATGAAGAATTTGGAGAGATTCATGGTGTTCTTTCAGAGCGGCGGCAAGGGAAACGCGCCCGGGCTCACTTCGTCGCGGCGACCTGGGTGGCAGCGGCCTGGGTCTTGGCCTGCGCCGCGTCCATCGGCACCACCGCCGGCTCGACCAGCGTGCCGGGGCGCACGTGCTGCAGGCCGTTGACGACCACGCGTTCACCCGCCTTCAGGCCCTGCGTGACCACGCGCAGGCCGTTGGCCGGCGCGCCCAGCACGACTTCGCGGTACTCGGTCTTGTTCTCGCCGTTCACGACCATCACAAACTTCTTGTTCTGGTCGGTGCCCACGGCGCGCTCGCTCACCAGCACCACGCGGCTGGTGTGGGCCTGGCCCATGCGGATGCGGGCGAACTGGCCGGGGATCAGCGAACCGTCCTGGTTGTCGAAGGCGGCGCGCACGCGCACCGTGCCGCTGCGGGCGTCGACCTGGTTGTCGATCAGCTGCAGCTTGCCCTCGAAGGGCGTGCCCTCGGTGGCGGCCGTGCCCATCTGCACCGGGATCTGGTCGAGTGGCCTGCGCGCGCCGGCGCCGCTGCTCGCCATGTCCTTGAGCGCCTTGCCCACGATCTGCTCGTCGGCGTCGAAGCTCGCGTAGATCGGGCTGACCGAGACCAGCGTGGTCAGCACCGGCGCACCGGGGCCGGCGGCCACCAGGTTGCCGACCGTGACCTCGATCCGGCCGATGCGGCCCGCCACCGGCGCCCGCACCTGCGTGTAGCCCAGGTTCAGGCGCGCGCTCTGCAGCGATGCCTGCGCGGCACGCAGACTGGCTTCGGCCTCGCGGCCGGCGTTGCTGCGTTCGTCCAGTTCACGCTGGGCGATGGCGCGCTCGTCCCACAGGCGCTTGGCGCGTTCCTGCTCGCTGCGGCTGAAGGCGGCGCGGGCCTGGGCCGACGCGACCTGCGCTTCGGCGCGGTCGACCTCGGCCGCGTACGGCGCCGGGTCGATGGTGATCAGCAGGTCGCCCTTCTTCACCAGCGAGCCTTCGCGGAAATGCACCGACTGCACCGCACCGGCGACCCGGGAGCGGACATCGACGCGCTCGACCGCCTCGAGCCGGCCCGAGAACTCGTCCCAGGCGGTGATCTCGGTCTGGGCGACGGTCGCGACCGACACCGGCGTGGCGCGCGGTGCGGTGGCCGCGGGCGTGTTCGCTTCGGCCTCCATCGGGCGCAGCCCGAACAGCGCCGAGACGATGGCAGCGACCGCGGTCAGCACGGTCACGGTGGGCCACAGGCCGCGGCGGGCGGTGGCGACGAGCGGGTTGGCTGGTTGCTTGTTCATGGTGATTTCCGTCCTCGAGGTGGTTTTTGAAAGCAAAAGGCCATCCGGCGCATGGCGCCGGGCGACAAAAGGGCCAGCCCCCGGGCATCCGGGTGCCGAAATTCAGAATGGAAGGGGATGCCGGCGGCCTGTCTCCGAGGCCCGCCGGCCGGCGCCTAGTGCGGCGGTTGCGTGGGCGTGCTCTCGAAGAACTCGCGGAAACGCTGCGTCACCAGCGGTGCGCACGGACAGTCGATGCAGGTGGCCGGATCGGCCAGCGCCTCGGGCCAGCCCTTGGCGGCATCGAGGACCTCGCTGCGCACCGGAATGCCGGCCTCTTCGAGCCGTTTCGCGTAGCGCACGGCCTCGTCGCGCATCGGGTCGCTCTGCCCAGTCAGGACCAGCGTCGGCGCCAGGTCGGCCAGGCGGCGGGACGAGCCCGGCACCGCGTACGGATGCTCCGCATCACGCGGGCAGCGCAGGTACTTCTGCCACCCTTCGCTGTACTTGCAGTCGGTCGCATCCCCCGTGGCCTGGCGCAGCGAGGCGGTGCCGGCGCACGGGTCGAGCATCGGCGACAGCAGGATCTGGCCGGCCAGCGGCGGATGGGCCCGGTCACGCGCGATCAGCGCCAGCGACGCGGCCAGGTTGCCGCCGGCTTCCTCGCCCGCCAGGTAGATGCGTGCGCCCTTCCCGCCCAGCTTGGTGCGCTGCTTGTAGAGCCATTCGAGCGCTTCGTAGCCGACCTCGATCGCGTCCGGAAAGGGATGCAGCGGCGCCAGCGGGTAGGCCATCGACACCACCGTGGCGCCCGCCGCCACCAGCATGCGCGCCACGGCGCGGCCGTCGTCCAGGTCGCCGTTGGCGAAGTTGCCGCCGTGCAGGTGCAGCACCAGCGGCCGATCGGCGGGCAGGCCCCGCCCGGTGCGCACGCCGTAGGTGCGGGCGGCCACCGGTTCCCGCTTGGGCAGCAGGATCGTGATGTCGTTCTCGGCCGCGGCCGGCAACGCGGCTAGGCCGGAAGACTCGGGGGCGGTGGGCACGGGACGGGTGGACATGGTGAACCTGTGGGCGGTCGGGTGGTTAGACGATGGATGAAATGTACGGGCGCCAGCCGGCACCGGAAGAGGTACTTTGCCATCTCACCGTTTCCCCACGACGAACAATCGACGCCGCGCCTGCGTGTGAGAATCCGCCCACGCAGCAGGGAGCTGCGGCAGCCAGCGGCCACAAGCCGACAAGAGAGCAGGAACAATCGGATGGATCAGATCCAGGCAATGCGGGTCTTCGCCCGCGTGGTGGAAACCGGCAGCTTCACGCGCGCGGCCGACTCGCTGGCCCTGCCCAAGGGCACGGTCACCAAGCAGATCCAGGCGCTGGAGGCGCGCGTGCGCGTCAAGCTGCTCAACCGCACCACCCGCCGAGTGACGGTCACGCCCGACGGCGCCGCCTATTACGAACGCGCCTCGCGGCTGCTCACCGAACTGGACGATCTCGACGCCAGCATGATCAACGCGCAGGCCAACCCGTCGGGGCGATTGCGCATCGACGTCGGCTCGTCGATGGCCAACCTGCTGCTGATTCCGGCCATCGAGAGCTTCTACGAGCGCTTCCCGGACATCCAGCTCGACATGGGCGTGTCGGACCGCATCGTCGACCTGATCGCCGACAACGTCGACTGCGTGATCCGTGTCGGCGAAATCAGCGACCAGTCGCTGGTGGCGCGCCGCATCGGCCACCTGCCCTTCATCAACGTCGCGTCGCCCGGCTACCTGCGCCGCCACGGCGTGCCCAAGCATCCGCACGACCTGGAGAAGAGCCATCGCGTGGTGAACCATTTCTCCGGCAGCACGCGGCGCATGTACCCGCTGGAGTTCAACAAGGACGGCGAGCACATCGAGCCCGATGCACCCTACCGCCTGGCGGTCAACGAAAGCAACTCGCACACCACGGCGGTGCTGGCCGGGCTGGGCGCCTCGCAGATGGTGACCTTCATCGCCCAGCCCTACCTGGACCGCGGCGAACTGGTTCAGATCATGCCGGACTGGACCCGCGAGCCGCTGCCGATCTACGTGGTGTACCCGCCCAACCGGCACCTGAGCGCCAAGGTGCGCGCCTTCGTCGATTGGACGGCGGAGCTGTTCGGCAAGCATCCGCAACTGCAGCTGCAGCGCAGCTGACCGGCGCAGCAGCGAGTCGGCTGTCGGCCTCCGCCGACACGCAGGGGCGCGTTGACCTGCCGTGCCCGGCGCCGTCGGTGGGCCATGGTCGTGCATCACCCACCGAATCACCACGGAGATGCGCATGACCACGCCCCCCAGACCCAGCCAGCCCGCCCACCACGACGAGCCCGAGATCACCCAGGAAGAATCCGTGCCCACCGACGGCAAGGACACCGAGGGCGAGGAAATGATGAAGCAGGTGCGCAACAAGAAGCTCGAGGAGCAGCCCGGCGAGGAGAAGTCCGGGGACTGACGCTCAGCGTGCGCGCAGCGACTGCACCGCGGCATACAGGGCCGCCTGCGAGGCCGGCGGCAGCACCGCCAGCCGCAGCGCCTCCGGCAGCCCGAACGACGCCGCCTCGCGCACCTTGATGCCATGGCCGCGCAGGCCGGCCGCCAGGGCCGCAAGAGGCTCCACACCGGGGCGCACGCAGAAGAAGCTGGCGACGCTCGGCAGGCATTCCCAGCCCAGCGATGCGCACATCGCCATCTGCTGCAGCTTCCATCCGGCCAGCGTTTCGCGAGTGCGTTCCAGACGCGCCCGTGATTCCGCCGAGGTCCAGGCGGCGAGCAGCGCGACCCCATGCCCGCCGACCGGCCACGAGGGCGCGAGCTGCACCACGGCCTCGCGCAGGTCACGGTCCGCGCGTGGCGCGATCGCGTAGGCCGCGCGGATGCCGGTCAGGCCGAGCGCCTTGTTCGGCGTGACGAGCTGCCAGACGCGATCCCGCTGCATCGCGTTCAGCGCCAGGGCGCCGTCCAGGCGCAGCGGTTCGTAGGCCAGGTCGAGCACGCAGGCCGCGCCGTCCGGCAGCCGGTCGATGCGCGCTCCGAGCCCCGCCTCCGGCTGGCCCAGCGGGCTCGACGGATCGCAGGCCCAATGCAGCGACGGCGCAGGGCCGCCCGCCCTTTCGCCGTCGTTCCAGGTCACCGCCGTCAACCCCCAGGCACGCGCCGCGCGCCGGTAGTCGCCATAGCCGTGCGGCGGCAGCGCGACATGGCGCCCTCCGCGCGACGCGAAGGCCGCGGTGATGCGGAAGATGAATTCGCTCGCGCTGGCCGCGACGACGATGCGCTCGGCATCGACGCCATGGAAACGGCCCAGCGTTTCGCGCAGCGCGGTGTACTGCGGATCGGGGTAGTGCGCAGCGTCGACCGCCTGCAGCGCAGCGAGCGCGACGGGGCACGGGCCACAGGCGTTGCCGTTGGTCGAGAAGTCGTGCGCCGCGACGCCCAGTGCATCGGGGCCGCCGTGCACGACGGCCGCGGTCGTCGACGAGGGAAAGGGAGAAACCATGGCGAAAGGAGGATACGCAAGGCCCGAGGCGGCCCCTCAGCCGCGCACGGCCCAGGCACCCAGGAAGAAGGCCAGCGTGGCCAGCGCCACCGCCGCACGCACGGCACGGCCACCGGCGCGCGCCGCGCGCGGCGTGTCGACGGACTGCGGCAGCCGCCCGTCGGCGTTCAACACATAGACGCCCGGCTTGCCCAGCCGCACGCCCAGGCGCAACGCCATCGCGGCCATCGGCCAGCCGCTGTTGGGCGACGGCGTTCGGCGGGCTTCGCGGCGCAGCGCGCGCCAGCCCGGGTGTCGCGCCAGGCCGTGCAGCAGCAGCGCGGTGATGCGCGCCGGCCCCCACGAGAGCAGGTCGTCGGCCCGCGCCGCCCACTTGCCCGCCCAGGTCCAGTCGCGGCCGTTGCGCAGGCCGAGGTAGCCCCACATCGCATCGGCCGTGTTGGCGAAGCGGTAGAGCGCCGCGCCCGGCAGGCCGAGGAGCACGAACCAGAAGAGCGGTGCGACCACCGAATCGTTGAGGTTCTCGGCCAGCGATTCGATCGCGCTTTCGCGCACCTCGGCCGCGCTCAACGCTCGCACGTCGCGGCTCACCAGCCGGGCGAGCTGGGCGCGGCCGGCCTCCAGCGACACACCCAAGGCAGCCTCGACCGCCATCACCTCGGTGCGCAGCATGCGCCAGGCGAGCAAGGGCTTGAGCAGTAGGCCGAGGCCGAGGGCGGTGGCCCAGAACGGCAACATCCACAAGGCGCGCTCGATGCCGAAGGCCACCCCACCGACCACGGCCGCACCGACACACCAGGCGAGCGCCCCGCCGGCAAAGGGCAAGGCGCGCGCCGTCGATGCGCCCATCGGCGCGATGCGCCGGCCGACCCATCCCAGGTAGTGACCGATCCACACCACCGGATGCCAGCGCGCGGGCGGCTCACCGAACACATGGTCGATCAGCAGCGCGATCCAGAGGGCCGCGCTCATCGTGCCGGCCATGCGCAGCGCGTCGAGCGTGGAGGCGGACACCGTCATGCGCTCAATCGAACAGGGTCGACGGCGCACCCCAGCGGTCGTCGAACACCATCGACGCCAGCGGCGCGCGCCGCGCCCAGCGGTCGCGCTGGAGCATCGGCTCGTCGTAGAAATCGTGCACCGGCCCGAGGCACAGCAAGGCAATCGGCTCGGCGCCGGCGGGCAGGCCGAGCAGCGCCGCGACAGTCACCGGATCGAACAGCGACACCCAGCCCATGCCCAGCCCTTCGGCACGCGCGGCGAGCCACAGGTTCTGGATGGCGCAGGCAGCCGAGGCCAGGTCCATCTGCGGCAGCGTGCGGCGGCCGAACACATGGGGCTCGCGCGCATCGGCCAGCGTCACCGCGATGAGCTCGGCTGCGTCCAGCAGGCCTTCGACCTTCAGGCGCATGAATTCGTCTTCGCGCTCGCCGAGGGCCCGCGCGGTCAGCACCCGTTCCTGCTCGACCGTGGCATGCAGCCGCTGGCGCAGCGCCGCATCGCGGATGCGGATGAAGCGCCACGGCTGCATGAAGCCGACGCTCGGCGCGTGGTGCGCGGCGTCGAGCAGCCGGCGCAGCACGTCGGGCGCCACGGCGCCGCCCGCGAAGTGCCGCATGTCGCGGCGCTCGTGGATGGCGCGGTAGACGGCCCGCGTCTCGGCCGCCGTGAAGTCCTGCGCGCTCATCGTCGTCAGTCTTCGATGCCGCGCTGCGCCGGGATGCCGGCCTTGAACGCATGCTTGACCAGCGTCATCTCGGTCACGGTGTCGGCCAGCTCGACGATCTCCGGCGGGCAGCGGCGGCCGGTCAGCACCACATGCACCTCCTTGGGCCGATCGTGCAGCGTGGCGAGCACGTCGTCGAGCGGCAGCCAGCCGTAGATCAGCGGGTAGGTGATCTCGTCGAGCACCACCAGGAAGTGCTCGCCCGAGAGGATCGACGCCTTGGCCCGCGCCCAGCCGTCGCGCGCGAGCTGGCCCGAATGTTCCAGGTCCTGGCTCTTCCAGCTGAAGCCGTCGCCCAGACCTTCGATCGGTATCCCGAGTTGCTCGAACATGCGGTGCTCGCCGAAGCGCGCCGTCGGCACCTTCATGAACTGCCAGATCTTCACGGCCTTGCCGCGGCCGTGGGCGCGCAGCGCGAGGCCGAAGGCGGCGGTGCTCTTGCCCTTGCCGTCGCCGGTGTTGACGATGACGAGGCCGCGGCGTTCGCCCTCGGCCTTCTCGTAGGGCTTGACGCTGGGTGGGGTTTCGATTTGCATGAGATTCCTTGGTTGTCTAGCGGGGCAGCGCGATCCATTGGTTGGCGACGCGGTGCACGGCGATGCGGTTGTCGAAGACGCGTTCCAGCGCCTGGTGCGTGGCTGCAGCGGCGGCCTCGCCGTGGTGCAGCAGCCGGCCCTCGGCCATCACCGCCACGGTGTCGGCGGCGAGCGCCATCGAGAGTTCGTGCAGCACGCTGACGACCGTGCGGCCCTCGGCCACCAGCGCGCGCACCGTGTGCATCCAGTCGGCCTGGTGCGGCGGGTCGAGGTTGGCCAGCGGCTCGTCCATCAGCAGCACCTCGGCCTCGACCGCCAGCGCGCGCGCCAGCAGCACGCGCTGGCGCTCGCCGCCCGAGAGCTGGCCGAGCGGCCGCTCGCGCCAGTCCCAGGCCTGCGTGCTGCGCAGCGCGCGCTCGACCGCGGCATGGTCGGCCGCACTCGGCGCCGCCAGCCAGCGCTGGTGCGGCAGGCGCCCCAGCATGGCGACGTCGTAGACCAGCAGGTCGTCGGCGCTGCCCTCGCCCGCCCCGCCCTGCCCCAGCCAGGCCAGACGCTGCGCGCGGGCGCGGCCGGGCAGGCGCGCCAGCGATTCGCCGAAGAGCCGCACCGCGCCTTCGTGCGCCAGCAGGCCCGCCATCACACGCAGCAGCGTCGACTTGCCCGCACCGTTGGGGCCGACGATGGCGCTCCAGCGGCCGGCCGGCAGCGCCAGGTCGATGCCGTGCAGCACCACCGTCTGGCCGAGCGTGGCGTACACGCCTTCGGCCTGCAGTGCGGGCGTACCGGTGGGCATCATCGGCCACCTCGCAGGCTGCGGCGACGCATCAGCCACAGCAGGTAGCTGCCGCCGAGCACGGCGGTCAGCACGCCGACCGGCAGCTCCTGCGGCGCGATCAGCCAGCGCGCACCGAGGTCGGCCGTCATCAGCAGCAGCCCGCCCATCAGCGTGGACAGCAGCAGCAGCCAGGCATGCGTGGTCTTGACGACCGAGCGCACCAGGTGCGGCGCGGCCAGGCCGACGAAGGCGATGAGGCCGGTCTGCGCCACCGCCGCCCCGGTAGCCAGTGCCAGCACCGCCACCAGCGCCGCGCGCATCGCACCCAGCGGCAGGCCCAGGCTGGCCGCGGTCGACTCGCCCAGCGCCAGGCCGTCGAGCACCGGCGCCAGCGCCCAGCCCAGCAGCAGGCAGGCCGCGCCGAACACCGCCATCAGCGCGCAGGCGCTCCAGCCGACCAGGCCGGTGCTGCCCAGCATGAAGCCGGTGAGCGCGACCAGGATGTCGGCCGACTGGATGGTGACGAGGTCCTTCACCGCGCCGAGCACCACGCCGACGATCACGCCCGCCAGCAGCAGGCGCAGCGTCTGCTGCACGCCGCGCGCGAGCGTCAGCGTCAGCAGCACGGCGACCACCGCGCCGACGAAGGCGGCGCCGGTCAGGCCCAGCCGCACCACCCATTGCGTGGTGCCCGGCGAAGCGCCGAACAGCAGCAGCGCGACGGCGACGCCCAGCGACGCGCCGGACGCGCTGCCCAGCAGGTACGGGTCGGCCAGCGGGTTGCGGAACAGCCCCTGCGCCACCGCGCCCGCCAGCCCGAGCAGCCCGCCGGCCAGCCAGGCACCGAGCGTGCGCGGCAGCCGGATGTCCCAGACGATCTGCAGCGCGATCGGGTCATGCCGCGCCGCCAGCACGCTCTGGAAGCCGGTGCTGCCGATGCCCAGGCCGAACAGCAGTGCGCCGGCCGACAGCGCCAGCAGGGCGAGGGCGAGGAACAGCGCGCGACGTCGGTGCTGCTTCATGGCGCCTTGTCGACCAGGCACTTCGCCATCAGGCGCGCGGCCTCGCCCATGCGCGGGCCGGGCCGCACCAGCACGTCGGACTCGGCCGCCGTGAAACGGCAGACGCGCCCTTCGCGCACCGCACGGATGCCGGCCCAGCCCGGCCGCTGCTCCAGCCCGGTGGCGCTGCGCTCGCCCACCATGATCAGGTCGGGGTTGGCGCGCACCACGTACTCGGGGTTGATCTTGGGAAAGGGCCCGAGCGACGCCGGCACGATGTTGCGCACGCCCAGGCGGGCCATCGTCTCGCCGATGAAGGAGCTCTCGCCGGCCGCATAGGGACCGTTGTTCACCTCGAAATAGACGCGCATGGCCCGCGCCGCGGGCGGCACCGACTGCGCCGCGGCCGACACGCTGGCATCGATCACGCGCCAGACGCGCGCGGCCTCGTGCGTGCCCAGCACCTCGTCGAGCTTGCCCAGCACGCGCTGCACGTCGGCATGGTTCTTCGGCTCGAGCACCAGCACCTTGAGCCCGAGCGATTCGAGCCGCTGGATGACGCGCGACGACTTGGCCAGCAGCACCGCGTCGGGCCGGAGCGCGACGATGGCCTCGACGTTCGGGTCGAGCCCGCCGCCGACCTGCGGCAGCGCGCGCACCGCCGCGGGTGAATTGGAATAGCGGTCGACACCGACCAGCCGGCTGCAGGCCCCCATCTCGCAGACCGCTTCGGTCAGCGAGGGCAGCAGCGTGACGATGCGCTGCGGCGGCACCGGCAGGTCGACCACGGCACCACGTTCGTCGGTCACCGGCAGCGCGTGGGCCGCGCAGCCGAAGGCCAGCCAGGCGCCGCAGGCCAGCAGCGCGCGCAGGAAGCGCGTCATACGGGTTCCTTCAGGGTGAGCGGCAGGCCGGCCGCCATCAGCGTGACACGGTCGCACACCGCGGCCACGGCCTGGTTGAGCTGGCCCAGGGCGTCGACGAAGGCACGCACCTCGCGGCCCAGCGGGATCACGCCCAGGCCGATCTCGTTGCCGACGAGGACGATGGGGCCACGCGCCTCATGCAGCGCGGCGACCAGCGACGCAGCGGCATCGCTGGCATCGACGGGCGCGCCGTGCAGCGGCATCGCGAGGCTGGTGAGCCACAGCGTGAGGCAGTCGACCACGACCAGCGTGCCGGGCGCCGACAGTGCCGCGATCGCGTCGGGCAGCGCGCGCGGCTCTTCCACCGTGCGCAGGCCGGGCACGCGCGCCGCGCGGTCGGCCCGGTGGCGCGCGATGCGCTCGCGCATCTCGGCGTCGTGCGGCTGCGCGGTGGCGATCAGCACGGCGTCGCGCGCGGGGTCGGCGGCCAGCCAGGCGGCGGCGGCCGTTTCGGCGCGGCGCGACTTGCCGCTCTTCTGGCCGCCGAGGATCAGTTCGCGTTCACGGGGCATTTGACGGGGCATTTCACGGGGCATGCGGGCCCTCCAGGGGGTCGGGAAGAAAGAGGCGCGCCGTGGCGTCGGGGCTCGACGGGAACCAGGCGTGGAAATAGCTCGCACGCACGGCGCCCTTCACGTAGACCGCCTCGCCCGTACCCACCGCCTGCACGGCGCCTGGTTTCGCGGTGCGCAGCGCGACCGGGTGCGGCGTCTCGCAGGAAGAATAGTGGAAGGTGTGGCCGCGCAGGGTGAACGCACCGACCTCGAGCTGCTGCGGCCCCAGGCCGGACAGGCGCTTGTGCATCGTCACGCGGCCCGGCAGCAGGCCCCACAGGCGGTGCTCGGCACCGTCGGCCGTCACCAGCGTGTCGAACAGCGACATCATGCCGCCGCACTCGGCCCAGAGCGGCTTGCCCGCGGCGGCGTGTGCGGCCAGCGCGTCGCGCAATGCCGTGGCACGCGACAGCGCCTCGGCGTGCAGTTCAGGGTAGCCGCCCGGCAGCCAAAGGGCATCGCAGGCCGGCAGCGCATCGCCCGCGAGCGGCGAGAAGAACGCGAGGTGCGCGCCCAGCGCGCTCAGCTGGTCCAGGTTGGCCGAGTAGATGAAGGAGAAGGCGGCGTCGCGCGCGACGGCGACGGTGCGGCCAGCCAGCCACGGTGTCGAGGGGGCGGCCGGCACGGGCGGATTGTCGAAGCGCAGCTGCGGCAGCGCGTCGAGCGCGCGCTGGCCCAGCGGCGTCTCGGCCAGGGCGTCGGCGGCGGCGTCGAGCCGTGCCATCGCATCGCCGAGTTCGCCGGCGCCGACCAGGCCCAGGTGGCGCTCGGGCAAGGCGAAGGCCTCGCCCCTGGACAGGCCGCCGAGCCAGTCCGCCGGATCGCGCAAGGCCTCCTTCAGCATGCCGGCGTGGCGCTCGCCACCCACGCGGTTGGCCAGCACGCCGGCCCAGGGCAGGCCCGGGCGGAAGTTCTGCAGGCCGAAGGCCAGCGCCCCGAAGGTGCCGGCCATGGCCCGCGCGTCGATCACGGCGATGACCGCCAGGCCGAAGCGCTCGGCCAGGTCGGCCGCGCTCGGCGTGCCGTCGAACAGGCCCATCACGCCTTCGACGATCACCAGGTCGCAGGTCGCCGCGGCTTCGTGCAGCCGCGCACGGCAGTCGGCCTCGCCGTTCATCCACAGGTCCAGCGAATGCACCGGTGCACCGGAGGCGAGCGCGAGCCAGTGCGGGTCGAGGAAGTCCGGCCCGCACTTGAAGACGCGCACACGCCGGCCCTGCCGCGCATGCAGCCGCGCCAGTGCCGCCGCGACCGTGGTCTTGCCCTGGCCGGAGGCCGGTGCCGCCACCAGCACGGCGGCGCAGGTGGCGTGCGGGTTCACTGCGGCGACCACTTCAGCCCGAGGTAGGCGGTGCGGCCGCCGGTGGCGTACATGCGGGCGAGCGTGTAGTCCTTGTCGCCCGCGTTGTCCAGGCGCGCGACCAGGGTCAGCGACGGCGTGAGCTTGGTGCTCGCGACCAGGTTGAGCAGGGTGTAGCCGCCGAGTCGGCGGGTGTTGGCCGCGTCGTCGTAGCGCATGCTCGAGGTCTGCACCTCGGCGCCCAGGGTCCAGCCGGCCACGGCCCAGTCGGCGCCCAGCGTGCCGTGCCGGCGTGCGCGGCGGGCCAGTTGCCGGTCGTTGTCGACATCGCGCGGGTCCTGGAAGTCGGCGGAGGCGCGCAGCGTCACGCTGCCGATACGGTGCCCCGCGCTCAGCGTGAGGCCCTCGTACTCGGCGCGCGCGGTGTTGGAATAGCAGCCGAAGTCCGAGGCACAGCCGGTGGCGGAGCCGGCGAAGGTGATGAGGTCGGTCACGCGGTTGCGGTAGACCACCACGCCGACGTTCGTCGCGCCTTCGGCCCAGCGCAGGCCCAGTTCGACGTTGCGGCTCTTCTCGGGCTGCAAGCTCGCGAGACCGTATTCGCTGAAGCGCTGGTACAGCGTCGGAGCCCGGAAGGCGGTGCCGACCGAGGCGGTCGCGCGCCATTGCGGCGTGATCGCGAAACCGTAGGCGGCGCTGCCGGTGGTCTTGCCGCCGAACTCGCTGTCGTCGTCGTGCCGTGCCTGCAGCTGCAGCGAATGCGGCCCCTGCACGAAGCCGTAGCCGAGCGACACCGCGTTCTGCGAACGGTCGCGCGCCAGCCGCGGCGAGAAGGCCGACGTGGCGGCGTTGTCGAGCTCGTCCTCACGGCGTTCCAGCGCCGCGGTGATGCGGTGAGCACCGAAGTTCAGGTTGTTCTGGAACAGGTAGCCGCGCGTTTCGGTTTCGGTGCGATAGAACGACGGCACGGTCTGGTAGGCGGTCTTGCCGTCGGTCAGCTGCAGGCGGGTGCTGTAGATGTCGTTCCACTTGGCGACCCAGGCCAGTCCGGCGGTGCGCAGGGTGTGGGTGCCGGTGTCGTCCGGGAACACGGCGGGCGGCCTGGCCGTCCGCGATGCGTTGTCGTACTGCGCGACGGTGTCGCTGTACAGGAAAGTGCCCTCCAGACGGTGCGCCGGGTTGATCTGAAAACCGAGGCGCGCATTGGCCGCCGTGTTGCGGTAGCCGTCGCGGTCGGGGCTGGTCCAGCCGTCGCGCGACGGCGTGCGCTTGTCGAGCGGCTGGATGTTGTAGCCGTCGCTCTCCTCGTGCGACACGCCCAGCGAATAGTCGAAGGCACCGCCCTCGCCCGCCGAGCCGCTCAGGCCGGCCTCGGCACGGCGCAGATTGTGGCTGCCGATGCCCACACCGACGAAGGGCGTCGCCGCGCCTTCGCCGCGTCGGGTGAAGAGCTGGATCACGCCGCCGATGGCGTCGGAGCCATACACCGCAGCGGCCGGGCCGCGCAGCACTTCGATGCGGTCGATCTGCGACAGCGGGATGCCTTCCCAGGCGGCACCGCCGGTCGATTGCGAGTCGATGCGCACACCGTCGATGTAGACCGCCGTGAAGCGTGACTCGGCGCCGCGGATGAACACGCTGCTGGCGTTGCCGATGCCGCCGCTGCGGCCGATCTCGATGCCCGGCAGGCGCGCCAGCACATCGACGACGCCGGTGGCGCCGCTGCGCTCGATGGTCGCGCGGTCGACGATGGACACGTCGGCCACCAGGTCCGACAGCGGTTGCTCGACGCGCGTGGCGGTGACCACGGTTTCGCGCAGCGTGGATTCGCCGGCCTGGCCTTGCGCGACGGCAGGAAACGCGGCAGCCACGGCCAGGGGAACCAGCGCCAGGCGTGCGCGCACAGGCAGGCGAGCGCCTGCGGATGGAATGCAATGAATCATGGAACGAACTCGAGAACAAAACCCTGTCCGGCTTCCCCGCCGGACGTGTGGGCGTCACGACCGCACGCAGGCCAGGGGCGCACGCACGGTCTCCTCGTTGGCCGGTATCCGGGCTGACAGAGCGACCTTCATCGCCTTCCCAGGCACCTGTTTCAGGGCGCCCAGTGGCTGATGATGAAAGCGGAACCGGTGAAGGTTCCGTCTGTTTGACCGTTGCGGGGGCAGCGCAGGCTGACCGCGGCCCGAAGGGCTCTGGCTCCTGCTTCCCGTTGAACTGCACCGCGTGAACCGCGGCACGAGCACCAACGCTGCGGATTCTAAGGGGCCGCGGCCCCTACAATCTCCAGCCATGCCCGCACCGAGCCCCCTCGATCAGATCGCCGAGCGCGTCGAACGTTTGCTCGTGCGCCATGAAGAAGTCCAGCGCACCAGCGCATTGCTCCAGGCACAGGTCGAGATGCTCACGCGCGAGCGCGACGCCCTGAAGTCGCGGCTCGCTGCGGCCCGTGCGCGCATCGATGCGGTGCTCGAACGCCTGCCGATCGAACCCTCCGAGGATTCCAGCGCACCATGAAACAGATCGAAGTCCAGATCATGGGCCAGAGCTACCTGCTCGGCTGCCCCGAGGGCGGCGAAGCGCAACTGCGCGAAGCGGTCGAGCGCGTCGACATCGCCATGTGCAAGATCCGCGACGCGAACAAGGTGAAGGCACGCGACCGCATCGCCGTGCTGGCCGCGCTCAACCTCGCCTTCGACCTCGGCCAGCAGCCGGCCGCCGCGCCGGCGCCGGTCGCGCCTGCGGCCGCTGCATCGGCCGGCGCCACGCCCGACGACGCGCGCGCGGCGCAGCTGATCCAGCGCCTCGACCAGGCGCTCGCGGGCGACGGCCTGCTTCTCTGACCCCACTGACCCAGCGACGCGTTGCTGTCAACGCAAAAACCACGGGCCACGTGGCCCGATCGCCTGCACGTCCGGGGCGATGCGTGCGTAGAATCGGCTCCGTCTGCAGTGCGCGTCGGGCTTAATATTTCCTTGTTCCAATGCTCTCCGGAGCCGGGCTTGGTACATCGCTTGACGGGCGTGATCATCTCGCGTCAGATGAACCCGAAGTCTTGCTGCCCTCGCCCACCTGAACCCTGGTTCAGGATGCGGGTCCGGCGCACCCCACTGCAGACACCTTTTCAGCCCGCGACGGCCCCTTTTCGGGGCCGTCGTCTTTTCTGACGAAAGCTTTTCCGCATGCCGCTCGAACCGATGCTCATCCTCGAACTCGCCGCACTGGGCATCGGCACCGGCTTCCTCGCCGGCCTGCTCGGCATCGGCGGCGGCATGCTGATGGTGCCCTTCATCACGATCATCATGGGTCAGCGCGGCGTGCCGGCCGACCTGGCCGTGAAGATGGCGATCGCGACCTCCATGGCCACCATCATCTTCACCTCGGTCTCGAGCGTGCGCGCCCACCACAAGCGCGGCGCCGTGCGCTGGGACATCGTCAAGCGGCTGTCGCCCGGCATCGTCATCGGCAGCCTGGTCGGCAGCCTCGGCGTCTTCGCGCTGCTCAAGGGCACGGCGCTCGCCATCTTCTTCGCGCTCTTCGTCGGCTTCTCGGCCACGCAGATGTTCCTCGACAAGAAGCCCAAGCCGACGCGCCAGATGCCCGGCACGGCGGGACAACTCGGCGCGGGCGGCGTGATCGGCTTCATCTCGGGCCTGGTCGGCGCGGGCGGCGGCTTCATCAGCGTGCCCTTCATGACCTGGTGCAACGTCGCGATCCACAACGCGGTCGCCACCAGCGCCGCGCTCGGCTTCCCGATCGCCGTGGCCAACGTGGCGGGCTACATCGTGAGCGGCCAGAACGTGCAGGGCCTGCCGGCCGGCGCCTTCGGCTACATCTGGCTGCCGGCGCTGGTCGTGATCGCAGCCTGCAGCGTGTTCACCGCGCCGCTGGGCGCCAAGGCGGCGCACAGCCTGCCGGTGAAGAAGCTCAAGCGGGTGTTCGCGAGCATCCTGTACGTGCTGGCGGCCTACATGCTCTGGAAGGGCCTGGCCGGCTGAGCGGCACCATCGCGGGTGCAAGTCATCCGCGGCCTATGAAACAAGCGAGCTAAGTACCAAGGCACCCGCGGAACTGGCTCTGCCAGGCCGCTGGGTGCGCCCCCTTGAGGGGGAAGCGCCGCAGGCGCTTCGGGGGTGAGTCCAGTCACGCACACCAGATCGCGATTTGCCGGCTCAGGTCGTGCCACACGGCTTGCAGCGCGACGGCCGCCAGCAAGGCGCCCGCGATGCGCGTGCCCCATTCGCGCCGCACGGGGCCGATGCCGTTGCGCAGACGCTGCCACAGCCAGGGCGCCAGCAGCAGCCACACGCCGCTGCCGAGCGCAAAGGCGGCCATGACGGCCGCGCCCTCCAGCGGCCCGTTGCCGAGGGCGGCGAGCATCAGCGCCGAGTACAGCAGCCCGCAGGGCATGCCGACCCAGAGGGCGCCGGTGGCCAGCACGCGCCACGACGAGCCCGCAATCGGCTTGAGCCCGCGCGCCAGCCATCGACCCAGCCCATGCGTCCACAGCGGCTGCCGGCCCGACACGGCCAGCACGATCCCCCACGCGAACACGAAGACGTGCATCAGCAGCCACAGCGGCCGCAGCGCGGCGACCTGTTCGCTGGCCAGCGCCAGGCTCTGCACGGCGGTGGCGGCGATGGCACCGCCGAGCGCATAGCCGGCCGCGCGGCCTGCATGGAAAGCGAGTGCGGCCGGCACGGTCGGCGTGGCCGCGGGCAGCGCCGCCACCCCGCCACCGGTCGGTGGCCGCACGATGCGGATCACGCCGGCGCAGGCCGCGCCGCACATGGCGACGCAATGCGGCCCGCCGGCCAGGCCCATCAACAGCGCGGTTCCGAGAAGGGCGGTCTGCATCGATTTGCCTCAAGCCTCCATCACGCGGCCGTATAGCCCGCGACGAGTGAAACCGACGCAGCTCCATACCAGGGATACCGCGGAACCGGCTTCGCCGGGCCGCTGGTATCGCCCCCTTGAGGGGGAGGCGCCGCAGGCGCATCGGGGGTGATTCATATGATTCTTGAAAAGCGCGTACGGTTGCGGTCGGCCTGCAGGTAGCGGTCGAACACCATCGCAATGGCCCGCACGAAGAACCAGCCGGTCGGCGTCACGTCGATCTCGTGCTCGCCGAGGGTCACCAGGCCCTGCGCGGCCAGCGGCTCGAGCGCCTCCAGCTCGGCGGCGAAATGGCGACGGAAGTCGATCAGGTGGGCCAGCGCGATCGACTCAAAATTGACCTGGCCCTGGCACATCAGCGCCATGATCACCGAGCGCCGCAGCACGTCGTCGCGCGACAGCGCCAGGCCGCGCACCACCGGCAGGCGGCCCTGGTCGAGCAGGTCGTAATACTCCTCCAGCGTCTTCGCGTTCTGGCTGTAGGTGGCACCGACGCGGCCGATGGCCGACACGCCCAGCGCCACCAGGTCGCAGTCGGGCTGGGTGCTGTAGCCCTGGAAGTTGCGGTGCAGCCGGCCCTGCCGCTTGGCGATGGCGAGCGCATCGGTCGGCAGCGCGAAATGGTCCATACCGATGTAGACGTAGCCGGCCGCGGTGAGTGCCGCGATCGAGCGCGACAGCATGTCGACCTTGGTCGCCGCGTCGGGCAGCTCGGCCGCCTCGATGCGGCGCTGCGGCTTGAAGCGCTCCGGCAGGTGCGCATAGGCATAGAGCGCGATGCGGTCGGGCCGCAGCTCGCAGATCTGCGCCAGCGTGCGGTCGAAGGACGCCGCCGTCTGCTTGGGCAGGCCGTAGATCAGGTCGACGTTGACCGACGCGAAGCCCAGGCGCCGCGCCGCCGCCATCAGGTCGAACACCTGCGCCGCGGGCTGGATGCGGTGCACCGCCTTCTGCACGGCCGGGTCGAAGTCCTGCACGCCGAAGCTCAGGCGGTTGAAGCCGAGTTCGGCCAGCCGGGCGAGCCGCCCCTCGTCGATGGTGCGCGGGTCGATCTCGATGGAGTACTCGCCATCCGGCGCCAGCACGAAGGCGCTGCGCAGGATGTCCATGAGGCGGCCGAGGCCGGCGTCGTCCAGGAAGGTCGGCGTGCCGCCTCCCAGGTGCAGCTGGCTGACCAGCGCGCCGCGGCCCAACTGCGCCACCTGCAGGTCGACCTCGCGTGCCAGGTAACGCAGGTACTCGTCGGCGCGCTCGTGGTGCTTGGTGACGATCTTGTTGCAGGCGCAGAAGTAGCACAGCGATTCGCAGAACGGCACGTGCACGTAGAGCGACAGCGGCAGCGCCCGGGCGCTGGTGCCCATGCGACGCTGGCGCAGCGCCTGCGCGTAGTCGTCGCTGCCGAAGGCCTCGACGAAGCGGTCCGCCGTCGGGTACGAGGTGTAGCGCGGGCCGGAGACGTCGAAGCGCTTGAGGGTCGCCGGCGTCATGGCGGGCGCGGCAGAGGCGGATGACGCGGCGACCGCCTGCAGCCGGCTCGGCGCGGCGGATTCGGAGAGGGTGGTGGATGGCATGGTGGTGGGGCGCTCAGGGCGCCTTGACTGTGCCGCCAACGGGGCCCTTCTTCATTGACGCCCGTCAAGCCTGCGCACCCGTCGCTCGCGAACAATTCATTCAAACCACCGGCGTATCGGCAGCGCCCTCCTCGCCTGCCCGTCCGCCCGCAGCCCATGACTCCCGAAACCATCAAAGTCGCCTGTTCCAACTGCAACCTGCGCGAGCTGTGCATGCCGATCGGCCTGCAGCCCGCCGACCTCCAGCGCATCGACGAGATCGTCGCCACGCGCCGCAAGGTCAAGCGGCGCGAGACGCTTTTCCACAACGGCGAGCGCTTCACCTCGCTCTACGCCATCCGCACCGGCGTCTTCAAGACCCGCGTGACCTCGGAGGACGGCCGCGACCAGGTCACCGGCTTCCAGATGGCCGGCGAGATCATCGGCCTGGACGGCATCGTGAACGACCACCACACCTGCGACGCCGTCGCGCTGGAGGACGCCGAAGTCTGCGTGATGCCTTTCGACCGCATCGAGGAACTCTCGCGCGAGGTGACGGCCCTGCAGCGGCACGTGCACCAGATCATGAGCCGCGAGATCGTGCGCGAGCACGGCGTGATGCTGCTGCTGGGCAGCATGCGGGCCGAGGAGCGGCTGGCGGCCTTCCTGCTGAACCTGGTGCAGCGCCTGCACGCGCGCGGCTTCTCGCAGTCGGAGCTGGTGCTGCGCATGACGCGCGAAGAGATCGGCAGCTACCTCGGTCTCAAGCTCGAGACGGTGAGCCGCACGCTGTCGAAGTTCGTCGAGGATGGCATCGTCGCGGTGCAGCAGCGCCACGTGCGCATCGTCGATGCCGACAAGCTGCGCCGGCTGGTCAACGCTCCGGCGTGTTGACCTCGCGCCGCGACATCGCGAGCAGCGCGGTGAGCGCGCTCGAGCCCATCGCCAATACCCAGAAGACGAAGAAGCTCGCGGTGTAGAGCCCCTGGCGCGACAGCGGCAGCGGCTCGCCGCGCCAGTGCACGTCGCTCGGGTCGACCATGGCGAACACGAGCATCTCGACCACGCAGGCCAGCAGGAACGACGGCCAGAGAATCCAGGCCAGGCGGCGAATGCGGCGTTTCATCGCGGCGGTCTCAGCGCTTGGGCAACGGCACGTCGTCGCTCGGTGTGGCGGCATGGTTGCGGCCGGTCTGCGCGGGCAGCAGCTTCTTGTCGGCCAGCGTCTTGTTGATCTCGAGGCCCTGGCGGTAGTAGTCCGCCGACACCACCGGGTCGGGCGTGCGGATGGCCAGCCACAGCGTGACGAAGCCGGCCACCACGACGATCGCCGGGCCGGCGATCACCATCCACACGTACGGAAACTTCCACCAGGGTTCGGCGGTGCGGCCGGTGCCGCTGGACGGCTTCGATGCAAGGGCATTCATGGGTTGTCTCCTGACAGATCAGCGTGGAACGAGAAAGATAGCCTTCTCCGACACATGGGCGCCGCCTTCGGCCGCCCGCACGTCGAAGTACACGGGGTGCGAGCCCGCAGGCGCGGCGCCATAGGGCAGCTGCAGGCGCACCGCGACCCAGCGCGATTCGGCGGGCAGCACCTCGATCGAGTCCCCGGCAGCGATGGCGAGGCCCTCGAGACCGCGTGCCGTGATCTGGTAGCGCTGCGGCCGCTCGGTCGCGTTCATGATCTGCAGGCGGTACACGTTCTCCAGCATGCCGCCCTCGACGATGCGGGCGAGCGAAGCGCGGTCGCGCACCACGTCGACCTTCAGCGGCGTGCGCACGACCAGGCTCGCGAGCAGGCCGATGCACAGCGCCGCCAGCACACCCGTGTAGACGAGCACGCGCGGGCGGAACACGCGCGCCGCCACCTGGCGCGCCGACCAGCGCGCGGCCAGGCCGTTCTGCGTGGCGTAGCGGATCAGGCCGCGCGGGTAGTCCATCTTGTCCATCACGGTATTGCAGGCGTCCACGCACAGGCCGCAGCCGATGCATTCGTACTGCAGGCCGTCGCGGATGTCGATGCCGGTCGGGCACACCTGCACGCACAGCGTGCAGTCGATGCAGTCGCCCAGCCCGTTGCGCTCGTGCTGCTTGCCGCGGGCGCCGCGCGGCTCGCCGCGGACCGTGTCGTAGCTGACGATGAGCGTGTCGCGGTCGAACATCGCGCTCTGGAAGCGCGCGTACGGGCACATGTACTTGCAGACCTGCTCGCGCATGAAGCCCGCGTTGCCGTAAGTGGCGAAGCCGTAGAAGATGGCCCAGAACACCTCCCACGAGCCCATCTGCGTCTGCAGGAAAGCCATGCCGAGTTCACGGATGGGCGTGAAGTAGCCGACGAAAGTGAAACCGGTCCACATCGCGATGCACAGCCACACCACGTGCTTGAAGGTCTTCTTGACGCCCTTCTCCATCGACAGCGTGCCCTTGTCCAGCCGCATGCGCGCGCTGCGCGCACCCTCGATCTTCTCCTCGACCCACATGAAGATCTCGGTGTAGACGGTCTGCGGGCAGGCGTAGCCGCACCACAGGCGGCCCGCCACGGCGGTGAAGAGAAAGAGCGACAGGGCCGAGACGACCAGCAGCCCCGTGAGGTAGATCAGGTCCTGCGGGTAGAGCACCAGCCCGAAGATGTAGAAGCGCCGCGCGGCCAGGTCGAACAGCACCATCTGGCGTTGACCCCAGTCGAGCCACGGCAGGCCGTAGAAGACGATCTGCGTGATGAACACCATGGCCCAGCGCCAGCGCGCGAACACGCCCTGGATGCTGCGCGCATAGATCTTCTTGTGCGACTCGTAGAGGCCGACGCTTTCACCCTCTGCCGGGGCGATGGGAATCACCTTGCGCGGCGCAGCGGATGCCGGTGCGGGCGCCGGTGGGGGTCGTGGGGATGCGGACATGCGTGCGGACGATGGACGGCCGCGCTCAGCGCGAAGCCGACTGCGGGTTGTTCGACAGGCCCCAGACGTAGGACGCCAGCACATGGATCTGCGCCTCGGTCAGACGGCCCTGCTGCGCCGGCATCTGGTTGGTCTTGCCGGTGTTGATCATCGAGATGATCGCGTCCTGCCCGTAGCCGTGCAGCCAGATGCGGTCCGACAGGTTGGGCGCGCCCAGGGCCTGGTTGCCGCCGCCGGTCGTGCCGTGGCAGGCCGCGCAGGCGGCGAACTTGGCCTTCCCCAGCCCGGCGCGCACCGAGTCGTGCGGGCTGCCCGACAGGCTCAGCACGTAGTTGGCGACGTTCTTCACGTCGTCCGGCGTGCCCACGGCCGCGGCCATCGGCGGCATCACGCCGATGCGCCCGAGCGTGATGGATTCCTGGATCTTGGCGGGGTCGCCACCGTGCAACCAGTCGCCGTCGCTCAGGTTGGGAAAGCCCTTGCTGCCCCGCGCATCCGAGCCGTGGCACTGCGCGCAATTGTTCAGGAACAGGCGCTCGCCGATCGCCATGGCCTGCGGGTCGCGCGCCATCTGGTCCGTCGGCATCGCGGCGAACTTCGCGTACACCGGCGCCAGTTCGGCGTTGGCCTTGGCGATCTCCTTGTCGTATTCGCCGACGGTGCTCCAGCCCAGCTGGCCCCGCATGCTGCCCAGGCCCGGGTAGGCCACGAGGTAGCCCAGCCCGAACACGATGGTCAGCACGAACAGGCCCACCCACCAGCGCGGCAAGGGGTTGTTCATCTCGCGCAGGTCCTCGTCCCAGACGTGGCCGGTGGTGTTGTCGCCGCCCGCCGGGGCGCGCGCACGGTTGGTGATCCACAACAGGAATGCGCAGGCCGCGATGCTGGCCAGTGAGATGACGGTGACGTAGTGCGACCAGAAGCCGCTGATGAAATCGCTCATGATGTTCGCTTCAGTCTTGTTCGAAGGGCAACTGCGCGGCTTCGTCGAAACCCCGGCGGTTGCGGCCGGCATAGGCCCACAGGAGGATGCCGATGAAGGTGACGAAGGAAACCAGCGTGGCCGCGATGCGCAGCGTGGTGATGTCGATGTCCATGGTTCGCTCCTTCGGTTACTTGAGCGCGAGGCCCAGCGACTGCAGGTACGCCACGAGGGCGTCCATCTCGGTCTTGCCGGCCACGGCCTCCTTGGCACCGGCGATCTGCTCGTCGGTGTAGGGCACACCGACGCGCCGCAGCGCCGTCATGTGGGTGCCGATGCTGGCCGCGTCGGCCGGTGCAGCGGCGAGCCAGGTGTAGGCCGGCATGTTCGACTCGGGCACCAGGTCGCGCGGGTTGTTCAGGTGGATGCGGTGCCACTCGTCGCTGTACTTGCCGCCCACGCGGTGCAGGTCGGGGCCAGTGCGCTTGCTGCCCCACTGGAAGGGGTGGTCGTAGACGAACTCGCCCGCCACCGAGTAGTGGCCGTAGCGCAGCGTCTCCGCACGGAAGGGGCGGATCATCTGCGAGTGGCAGTTGTAGCAACCCTCGCGGGTGTAGATGTCGCGGCCGACGAGCTGCAGCGGCTCGAGCGGCTTCACGCCGGTCACGGCCTCGGTGGTCGACTTCTGGAAGAACAGCGGGACGATCTCCACCAGGCCGCCGACGGCGATCACCAGCAGGATCAGCACGATCATCAGGAAGTTGTTGGTCTCGATCTTCTCGTGGGAGAAGCCGGTCTTGGGTGCGTTGGAACTCATGGTGTTGTTCTCTTCAGGCGTGGACCAGTGCGGGAATCGGTGCGCGCACCGAGCGGCCGGCGACCACCGTCATGGCGACGTTCCAGGCCATGACCAGCATGCCGCCCAGGTACAGCAGGCCGCCAAGCAGGCGCACCACGTAGTACGGATAGGTGGCCTTCACCCCTTCGACGAAGGTGTAGGTGAGCGTGCCGTCGGGGTTGACGGCGCGCCACATCAGGCCCTGCATCACACCGGCGATCCACATCGCGGCGATGTAGAGCACGATGCCGATGGTCGCCATCCAGAAGTGCACCTCGATCGCCTTGACGCTGTGCATCTCGGTGCGGCCCCACAGGCGCGGGATCAGGTAGTAGAGCGAGCCCATCGTGATGAAGCCGACCCAGCCGAGAGCGCCGGAATGGACATGGCCGATGGTCCAGTCGGTGTAGTGCGACAGTGCGTTCACCGTCTTGATGGACATCATCGGACCCTCGAAGGTCGACATGCCGTAGAAGGACAGTGCGACGATCAGGAAACGGATGATCGGGTCGGTGCGCAGCTTGTGCCAGGCACCCGACAGCGTCATCACGCCGTTGATCATGCCGCCCCAGCTGGGCGCCAGCAGGATCAGCGAGAACACCATGCCGATGGACTGCGTCCAGTCGGGCAGCGCGGTGTAGTGAAGGTGGTGGGGGCCGGCCCACATGTACGTGAAGATCAGCGCCCAGAAGTGGACGATGGAGAGCCGGTACGAATACACCGGCCGGCCAGCCTGCTTGGGAATGTAGTAGTACATCATTCCCAGGAAGCCCGCGGTGAGGAAGAAGCCCACCGCGTTGTGGCCGTACCACCACTGCACCATGGCGTCCTGCACGCCGGCGTAGGCCGAATAGCTCTTCATCCAGCCGGCGGGAATGGCCGCGCTGTTGACGATGTGCAGCAGCGCCACGGCGATGATGAAGGCGCCGTAGAACCAGTTCGCCACGTAGATGTGGCGCACCTTGCGCACGGCCAGCGTGCCGAAGAACACAACCGCATAGGCCACCCACACCACGGCGATCAGGATGTCGATCGGCCATTCGAGTTCGGCGTATTCCTTGCCGCTGGTGTAGCCCATCGGCAGGCTGATGGCCGCGGCCACGATGACCAGTTGCCAGCCCCAGAACACGAAGGACGCCAGCGCCGGCGCGAAAAGCCGGACCTGGCAGGTGCGCTGCACCACATGGAAGCTGGTCGCCATCAGAGCGCAGCCGCCGAAGGCGAAGATCACCGCGTTGGTGTGCAGCGGGCGCAGCCGCCCGTAGCTGAGCCACGAGATGCCGAGGTTGAGCTCGGGCCAGGCGAGCTGCGACGCGATGATCACGCCGACCAGCATGCCGACCACGCCCCAGACCACGGACATGATGGCGAACTGACGGACAGCGGTGTCGCTGTAGACCGCCGCGGGAGGGTTGGGAACTTGCATCGTCGGGCCTTTTCTATGAGACCCGGTCAGTGTCTTGGTGAGACACGTCCTACGGATTGATACAGATCAATCGCCCTGAAGAATGCGCTCGCCTTCGCGTTCGACGTCGTCGAATTGCCCACGGTCCACGGCCCACCACAGGCCGCCGAGGATCAGCAGCACGAGCACGACCGAGAACGGGATGAGCAGGAAGAGGATGTCCATCAGGCGCCCTGCTCTCGCGCTTGCATGGCCGGCATCGCGTGCCGCGCCATCGGCCGCGCGAGCCGCGCGGCGTTGAGCACCACCACCAGCGAACTGCCCGCCATGCCCAGCCCGGCGAGCCACGCGGGCAGCCAGCCGGCCAGCGCGAGCGGCACGCACAGCGCGTTGTAGCCGGCGGCCCATGCGAGGTTCTGCCGCACGATGCGCAGCGTGCGCCGCGCCTGCGCGATCGCCTCGGGGATGGCCGAGAGCGCATCGCCCAGCACGATGAAGTCGGCGCGCGCCTGCGCCAGCGGCACCGCCTTGCCGAAGGCGAAGGACGCGTGCGCCTGCGCCAGCACGGGGCCGTCGTTGAGGCCGTCGCCCACCATCGCGACCTTGCATCCGGCCGCCTGCAGTGACCGCATGGCCATCAGCTTGTCTTCGGGCGTGCAGCCGCCGCGTGCGTCGCGGATGCCGGCCTGCTGCGCGACCTCGCGTGCCGCCGCGTCGCGGTCGCCCGAGAGCAGCTGCACGCCGATGCCCTGCGCCTGCAACGCGTCGACCGCGGCGGCAGCGTCCTCGCGCAGGTCTTCGGCCAGCACGAAGCTCGCGACCCAGCCGGCCTCGTCGGCCAGATGGACCTGCGTGGCGTCGCACGCCAGGGCCGGCACGCGGCAGAAGTCCGCCGCGCCCAGGCGCAGGCGGCGCGGCGCGGCGCCTGCGAGGTGCTGGCGCCGCTGAAGCACCCCTTCGAGGCCCTGCCCCGCCTGTTCGCTGACCTGCGTGGCAACCCAGTCCGGCGGCACCCGATGCTGCATCTGCCACGCGTTGACCAGCGCCCGCGCCGCTGGGTGCAGCGACTGCGCACCCAGCGCGGCGGCCAGCTCGACCGCGTCGCCCGGCATGACGCCGCGCCGGCTGTACACCCGGTCGAGCCGCGGCGTGTCGCGCGTGAGCGTGCCGGTCTTGTCGAAGACCACGGTGTCGATCGAGGCCAGCGCCTCGAGCGCCTGCAGGTCGTGCACCACCACGCCACCGCGCGCCAGCGAGCCGGCGCTGGCCAGCATCGCGGCGGGCGTGGCCAGCGAGAGCGCGCAGGGACACGTGACGATCAGCACCGCGACCGCCACCATCAGCGCATGTCCCGGGCCGGCCTGCCACCACAAGGCGCCGGCCAGAGCGGCTGCACCCAGCACGCCGATCAGGAAGGGCCGTGCCACGCGGTCGGCCAGTTGCGCCAGGCGCGGCTTGCCGAGCGATGCGCTTTCCATCAGCGCCACGATCTCCGCGAAACGCGTGCCGCCGCCGACGGCGTCGATGCGCACCTGCACGGCCGCGGCGAGATTGTGACTGCCGGCCAGCACGCGCGCGCCGCAGGGGCGCGGCACCGGGCGCGACTCGCCGGTGAGCAATGCTTCGTCCGCGCTGGTGTCGCCGAGCACGATCACGCCGTCGGCCGGGAAGGCTTCGCCCGGCAGCACGCGCACGGTGTCGCCTGCCTGCAGACGCCGCACGGCCACGCGCACGAAGCTGCCGTCGGGCGCCAGCCGTTCGACGCTGTCGGGCAGCCGGTTCATCAGCGCCTCGAGCGCGCCGGCCGTGCGGTCGCGCAGCCGCGTCTCCAGCCAGCGGCCGGTCAGCAGGAAGAACACGAACATCGTGAGCGAGTCGAAGTAGACCTCGGCGCCGAGCGGCCCGGTGGGGTCGAAGGTGGCGGCGGTGCTGACGGCGAAGGTGATGGCCATGCCGAGCGCGACCGGCAGGTCCATGCCGACGCGGCGTTGCCGCAGGTCGCGCCACGCACTGCGAAAGAACGGGCCGCAGCAGAAGAAGACCACCGGCAGCGTGAGCACCCAGGAGGCCCAGCGCAGCAGCTGCGCGGCGTCGGCCGACATGTCGCCGGGCTGCGCGATGTACGCGGGGTACGCATACATCATCACCTGCATCATGCAGAAGCCGGCGACCAGCCAGCGCCACAGCGCCAGGCGCGCCACCCGGGCCCGCTGCGCACGGGCCTGCAGGTCGCCGGCCGGCACCAGCGGGTAGCCGGCCGCGGCGGAGGCGGCGAACCAGCGCGAGGGCTGCACCTCGGCCGACGACCACACGATGCGCGCGCGCCGCGTCGCCGCATTGACCTCGGCGCGCAGCACGCCGGGCACCTGCGCCAGCGCGGCCTCGACGGTGAAGGCGCAGGCCGCGCAGTGCATGCCCTCCACCACCACCTGCGACGACCAGCGACCGCCCGCAGCATCACCGTCGATCGGCTGGCCGAAGGCCGCCCACTCGGCCGGGTCGTCGAGCGCGGCGGACGAGGCCGGCACCGCGGTTCCAGCGGCGTCCGGCATGGCGAGGCCTGGCGCGGCGAACGGAAGGGCAGCTTGCATGCCGCAAGGCTAGCGGCGGGTAGCGCGAAATCGCTTGATCTGGATCAAGCCGCGCGCCAGGGCGCCGCCTAGGCTCGAGCCATACCCAACACGGAGAAACCTCATGTTCCAGCGCATCCTGATCGCCACCGACGGCTCCACCCTCTCGCGCAAGGCCGTGGCCACCGGCATCGCATTGGCCGCCCAGCATGGCGCCGACCTGGTGGCGATGACGGTGGTGCCGCGCTACCCGAAGGCCTACTTCGACGGCGCCATGGTGTTCGCGCCGGACGACATCGCCCGCATCGAGAAGCAATGGGCGGCGGCCGCCGAGGAAACGCTCGCCACCGTCGCCACGCGAGCCAAGAGCAGCGGTGTGAAGGTCAAGACCGTCACGGTCAGTTCCGACCTGGTCGCCGAGTCGATCGTCGCCGCCGCGAAGAAGCACAAGTGCGACCTGATCGTCATGGCCTCGCACGGCCGCAAGGGCATCAAGCGCCTGCTGCTGGGCAGCGAGACGCAGCATGTGCTGACGCATTCGACACTGCCGGTTCTGGTGCTACGCTGAACCTGCGGCGGCACAAGACCGCAGCCGTTCCGGGGGCTTCGTTGGAAGCCCCGCGGCGCTGTGGTCACATGCACGCCGTGCGGCCATGAGGCCGCCCCGTCTTCACGAAAAAGGAAAGAAAGCACCATGAAAATTCTCGTCGCCGTCGATGGCAGCGCCTTCACGCAGAAAGCCCTCGCCTATCTCACCGCCAACCGCAGCATGTTCGGCCAGGGCAGCGACCTCGTGCTGGTCAACGTGAGCACCGGTTTGCCGGCCAATGTCACGCGCCACGTCACCAAGGACATCGTCGAGGGCTACTACGCCGACGAGGCCGCCAAGGTGATGGACCCGGTCAAGAAGTACCTCGACGCGCAGGGCGTCACGGGCTACGCGGTCCAGTTGCGCCACGGCTACGCACCGGAGGAGATCGTCGCCGCGGCCAAGGAGGTCGGCGCCGGCCTGATCGTGATGGGCACGCACGGACACGGCATGTTCGGCCGCGCGCTGATGGGCTCGGTCGCCACCAAGGTGATCGCCGAGAGCCCGGTGTCTGTGCTGCTGGTCAAGTAGCCCCCGCAGCCCAGGCCGTGCACCGGCCGCGCACCGGCCGGGCTGCGAACTGGCTACGAACTGGCTTTTGCGCCCTGCATCACGAAGGCCTCGGCCTCCGAGTAGGAGTGAAGAATCAGGTCCACCGACGCCCTGACCAGTTCTTCCGGCGCCCCCGATTCGTCCAGCGGCAGGCGCACCGTCGCCATCGCGGCTTGCGGCAGCGCGGCACGCATGTCGGCGGCCGCGGCCCGCCACGCCTCGATCGCGTCCTGCCGCGGGTACGCGAGGAACACCGTGCCGATCAGGATCGACTTGTCGGCCGCCGCCGGATCCCGGGGGTCGGCCATCGACACGCTGCGCGCATCCACGTCGTCCTGGCGCAGCGCGCGCACCAGCAGCTCCGTCAGGAGCTCGTCGCGCTCGGAACCGAAGCCCACGCACAGCACGATCGACTGCGAGGGCACGTCGAGCCGCCCCTGCCACGGCCCCAGGCGCGACTCTCGGATCTGGCGCAGATAGCTGCCGAGGCTGGCATCGGCGAGCGACACGGTCGAGCGCCGCCGCCCCGGCCGCTTGCCGAGCCGCGCCGTCGCCAGACTCTCGGCAAGGCCCACCACGGTGGTGTCGATGCGCACGCGCTGCCGCTCGTCGATGCGCCCGAGCTGGAAGTCGGCGCCCGCCATGGCCAGGCCCGGAAGCATCACCTGGTCGCAATACTTGGCGAAGGTGCCGCGCCGCAGATAGCGCTGCGCGTCCTGGATGATCGCCGCCGTGTTGTTCGACAGCGCGCGCTGGTAGAAGCGCTGGCCCGCCGTCAGGCCCGGGGCATCGGTCAGCAGGATGGACAGCGGCTCCAGCGCGCGCACGTAGCGGCCGACCACCACGATGATCAGTGTCAGCGGCGTTGACAGCAGCAGGCCGACCGGCCCCCACATCGCGCCCCAGAACAGCGCCGACACGATCACCGCGAGCGGCGCCAGCCCGGTGCTGTGCCCGTAGACCTGCGGCTCCACCACATGGGCGACCAGCAACTCCAGCACGACGAACAGGCTCAGGCTGGACAGCACCAGCGACCAGCCCGGGTCCACCGCGGCGCTGAAGACGGCGATCAGCGCCGCGGCACCGAGCACCCCGACGTAGGGGATGAAGCGCAGCAGCGCGCCGATCGACCCCCACAGCGCCGCGTGCGGGATGCCGATCGCCCACAGCCCGACGCCGACGACCGCCCCGAAGGTCAGGTTCACGGCGAACTGCGACATGAAGTAGCGCGAAACGCCCTGCGCCGTGTCGCTCAGCGCCTGCACCGTGGGACCGAGCTCGGCCACGCCGATCACCCGGATGAAGCGGTCGCTGAGCGACTCGTGCTCCAGCAGGATGAACACCAGAAGAATGAAGACGATGCCGGCCTCGCCGATGGGGCCCCACAGCGACGACAGCAGCTTCGACACCAGGTCGCCGGCCGACGGCGGAGTCTGGCGGATCTGCACCGGCAAGGGCTCGGTGCTCGCCACCGGCGCGCTGGACCGCGCGGCCGATCGCGCACGCGTGGAGGGGGCCGGTGTCGGCGTGGGCGTGGCCTGCGGCACCGCCCCCCTGATTTCCGCCTCGAGCCGCTCGAAAGGCCGGACCACGACCTCCCGGACCGATTCGACCTTCGAGGTGATGGCGGCCCGGTACTGCGGCAGCCCCGCCCCCACGGCGACGAGCTGGATCGCCAGCACCGCGCTCATCCAGACCACGCACGCGGCGACCAGCAGCACCGACACCAGCGTCGCGGCCGTGCGGCCCATGCCGGTGCGCGTGAGCTTGCGCGCGAGCGGCGCGATGACCAGGCTCAGCACGGCGGCGATCGCGATCGGCCGCAGCACGTCCTGCCCGAAATGCAGCAGCAGCAACAGGCAGGTGACCGGAACCACCGTACCGATGCCCAGACGTTCACGCGAAGACAACTTGTCCATGTCGAGCCCTTGCGGTCGCGCTGAATCGGGAGCGAACGCTGAAGTTGGAAGACGGCCGAAGAGCCGGGGGCAATGGTACGTGTTGGCGTGCGGGCGGGTTCGTCCGCTGCTTGCTGGAAAGGGCGGGCTGCGGGACGACGGGGAATCCGCGGCTATGCGACCGTGGGCACGGTTGGCGGGTCGATGCCGTCAGACGGCCTCGAGTCCACGCATGTTCTTGAGGGACGGCTGTCGGCTTTGGGGCGTACCGGCTGTACATGATTCTCGAAAGCGGACGTCCCGGTCAGCCGAGCGCTGATGAGCCGTTGAAGGCAGGGGTTCGTTTCATCACCTCAACAAGAAAGTCCATCACGGCACGCACCGGTCCGGCGCTCTTCAGGTCGCGATGGACCACCAGCCAGATGTCTCTGCCAAACGATGGCTCGTCATCGGCAACACGCAGCAATGTCTCGTCTGCATCGCCCAGGAAGCAGGGAAGCCCGCCCACGCCTGCGCCCGCACGGACTGCCGCGTGGTGGCCGTTGATGTCGCCGAGTTCGCAGGCAATGAGGCGCTTGCCCGCCACGCTGCGAAGCCATTTTTGCTGTGGCATGTCTTCGAAGCGCGCGTCGTAGGCGATGAACTCCCAGCGCTCTGGGTGCGAGAGCGTCTCGTAGCTGCGACTCGCGTACAGAGCGAAGGCCATGGTTCCCAACTTCCGCACGACGCTGCCCGGTTCCGTGGGCCGCACCAGTCGAACGGCGATGTCCGCCTCGCGCCGACTCAGAGACACCTGCTGCGCTTGGCCGGAGACGGACAGCTGGATGGCAGGAAACCGTTGGCGGAACTCGGCCAGGTGCTGCGCCAGGAAGCTCGCCGCCAAGACCGGTGGCACGCTCAGTGATACCTTGCCGGCCAGTGGTGACTGGCTGGCGCGGACGGCTCGCTCGATGGCGAACGCATCGTCTTCCAAGGCCCGCGCCAACGTGAACACATGCGACCCCACATCCGTCAGGCGGCAAGCCCGCGGCAGTCGCTCCACGAGACGCACCTGCAAATCGCGTTCCAAAGAGGTCAGTCGGCGACTGATGGTCGCATGGTCGACCTTCAACTCGCGGGCCGCACCCGACAGCGTGCCCACGCGGCCGACGGCGATGAAATGCCTCAAGTCTTCCCAATCGAACATCTGTGCATTTTCTCCAGGATGGGTTGCATTTTTTGGGAATTTACGCACAGCGATGCCCTGCCTAGCATTCGACCCTCTCAATCTCATGGGGTGCCGTTCGATGGCTACTGTTCCTCTAAATCGCCGTCAGCGCGGGACCTTGGTTGCCGCGGGCCTGGGCTTCGTCGTGGTGCTGCTCGATGTCAGTGTCGTCAACGTCGCGCTCGAGACGTTGCGCGTCAATTTCGGCACCGATGTCGCCGGGCTGCAGTGGGTCGTCAATGCCTACACATTGGTCTTTGCGGCGCTGCTCTTGACCTGCGGCGCGCTGGGTGACCGGATGGGCGCAAAACGAGTCTTTGTGGCGGGCTTCGGCGTTTTCACGGTGGCCTCCCTCGCATGCGGTCTCGCGGCGAGCCTGACGTTGCTGGTGGTCGCGCGCATCGTCCAGGGTATGGGCGCGGCGCTCCTGGTTCCCAGTTCCCTGCTGCTGCTTCAGCAGGCATTTCCGAATCCTGCGCAACGCAGCCGCGCGGTCGGTTGGTGGGGAGCGGCTGGAGGTATCGCGCTGGCAGCCGGCCCGGTCCTGGGCGGCCTGCTCATTGCGCATGTGGGATGGCGCGGCATCTTCCTCATCAATTTGCCGATTGGCGTGCTCGGGTTGGCACTGACCCTGCGCTATGCGCCCACCGCAGTCGCAAAGGCAGGCCGTGGACTCGACCTGCCGGGTCAACTCGCAGCCATCCTTGCGCTCGCTTCGCTGACCGCCGCGTTGACGGAAGCCAGTCGGCTGGGATGGTTGCATCCCTTGGTCTGCGGCGGAATGGCCCTGTCGCTCATCAGCGCAACCGCGTTCTACCGGCTGGAGCAGCACAGCCAGGCGCCGATGCTTCCGCTGTCGTTGTTCCGCAGTGCGACCTTCTCGACAGCGACTGCGGTGGGTCTGGTGGTGAACTTTGCGTACTACGGGCTGGTGTTCGTCTTCAGCCTGTTCTTCCAGGCGGTCCAGCAGCTCACGCCGCAACAGACCGGCTTGGCTTTCCTGCCGATGACGGCCATCCTGATGGTCATGAACATCGTCGCCGGACGATTGGTCACGCGCGTGGGTACGCGCGCCTTGATGGTCGCCGGACTGGCGCTCGCGTCGTTGGGCTATCTGCTGCTGCTTCAAGTCGACGCAGACCGCTCCTATCTGACGCTGGTATTGCCGATGCTGCTTGCAGCCAGTGGTATCGCATTGGTCGTTCCGACCATGACCAACGCGACATTGTCATCCGTCGATGCAGCGTATGCAGGCATCGCTTCCGGCGTCCTGAATTCGGCCCGACAGATTGGAGGCATGCTGGGCGTGGCTGTGTGTGGGTTCTTCGTGCGAGACACAGAACCAAGCCTCTTTCTGCACGGCATGCATGTGTCGATTGCCCTGGCGGTCGCTCTCTTGTCCGCCGGAGGCATCCTGAGCTATCTTGGCTTGAAAGAGAGTGCACATTCGTCCAGGGCGGCGAAGCGTGGGTGAACCCGAAAACTCACCGTCCCCGGCCGCCGGTCGGTCGCTCAACTCCTCGATGATGTCCGGTTCTGCCCGACTTCGGCGCCGACGCTCAGACGCTTACCGTGCATCGAAACCCTCGCGAGGCGTAGTAGGACTCAGCGCCGTTGTGATACAAAGACCTTGCCGTACCGTCTGTCGCAGAACAGCGCGCCGCCCCGTTTTCTGATGTCGAGCGGTGTCGCCACCCAACTGGACGTCTTCAGGTCGAACTCCCCGAACTGCTGAAGGTCGCGGTATTGCGCCTCGGTCAGCAGCGACACGCCCATGGCGGCAGCCAGGTCGATGGCGCTGTTCTGCGGCTTGTTCTGTTTCCGGGAGCGCAAGGCTTCTGCGTCATAGCAAAGGCTCCTGCGCCCCAGCGGACTTTCCGGGGCGCAATCGACGAAGAGGTAGGCGCCGCCCTCGTCCGCTGCGCCAACGACATCGGGTTCGCCCCCCGTCGTCTCCATCTCGGCAAGCGACTTGAGCTTCTCGGGCTGCGCTGCAAGCGGGCATGAACGTCGGTCCAATCAACGCCTGGGTGCCGGTGCTGGTGCTGCCTGAAGCGCAGCTTCCATGTCTCGATGAGGGCTTCGCATCGTTCTGCTTTCATGTCGCCTGCTCCTGTTCCTTCGCGCCGGATGCGCTGGCGCATTCTGCTGAGGACCGCTGCCGGTCAGGCATGCACCGCATTCGCAGAAGTCCCTGCACGGCTCCCCTGTGGTGCGCCGATCAACGGTTGCGGTCGCCGTCGCGCACGGATTCGATCGTGCCGTTGTAGATGCGAACGATCCCGAAGAACGCGCCTTGTCCCCGGTCGTAGGTCCATTCCTCCATGGGGACGCACTGGTTCGCAAGAATCGCAGCAGGACCACCCCCACGATAGGGGGTCACCACCCAGCCCAGCTGCAGCATCGGCACGCAGACGCTCTGGCGATAGATCGGCTCGCCGCACTTCTGAAGCAACAACACAGGCGAGTCACCCTCGCCGACGAGCCATCCGTTGCAGCTCATGGATTGAGAGGCTTCAACGGATGTGACAAGGAAGGCCATGGACGCCGCTGCGAGCCAGGAGGCCCAGCGGTAAGGACTCGATAGCGTAGGCCGGATAGGAGAGCTTTTCATGAGTGGCCGTCGAAGGGATGGGCTGCCGCCGTCACTGTACTGCAAGGCCCCGCCGTCGATCGACGCGCCCGGCACGGTTCCCGCGCACACCGAAGGCGCCACGATCGCCCGCGCGCCACATGGTGACCGGCCGAGCGCGGCCTCAGGCGCTGACGAAAGGCCGCGACCGCATCCACTTGGTCGCGACCCATTTCTCGCCGCACAGCACGGCCTGGCTCGCATGCAGCGACGCGTGGTCGAGTTCGCCCTGCCCGTTGCAGTACTCGAAGTACACCGCATGGCCGCGTCGCGGCGACACCGTCCAGCCGACCACCGGAAACGCGGTCTCGCCGCCTTCGGGCACATCGTTGAGGTAGGTGACCAGCGTGCTGACACGCTGGCCGCTGCGCGCGATGGATGCGCGGTTGGCGTCGTTCGAGGGCACCAGGAAATCGAAGTGCGGCGCACTGCCCGCACCTTCCGGGTAGTGCAGCACCTGCAGCCCTTCGCCGTGCGCGACCGGCAGGTTCATGAGTGCCGCCATGCGCCGGTCCAATCGTTCGACCAGCGGGTTCTCCAGGGGCCGGAAGAACATGCCGAAGCTCGCGCGCAGGCCGCTCACGGTGTCGCGTCCGGTGGACGGGTCGACGATGGTCGACGGCTTCAGCCGGGGGCGGGCCAAGGCGATGAGTTCCTCGCACTCGTTCGCGTCGATCACGTTGTCGAGGACGGTCATCCTGAGTGGCTCGGCGCGGGCGACGACACGCCCGACAGCGCCGGCCGCAGGCGCCGGCAGATCGACCCCATCGACCGGCGGCGCCTTGCCCTCGCGAAGCGCGCGGACGAAGGCCGCGACGATCGCCCGCGCCGCATCGCCCGCCATGCCCTGCGCCTGCATGGCATCGACCAGGGCGTCCGGCGCATGGCCGTCGGTCAGGTGGCCCCGGACCCAGTCACCGAGCGCGGGTGCGAAGCGCACGACCTGCGGCGCGGCGTGATGCGCGCTGCCGGTCATATGCCCTCGAGGTCGGCGGGCACCCAGCCGTCCTTCGTCCGCCGGAAGCTCTCCTCCAATTGCGCGGTGCCCGCGCCACGCACGACGCCGGCGACGACCGGGAAGACGCGCTGCACTTCGGCGTCGGCGGTCCAGGGCGCCGGGTCGATCGTGTAGGTGTAGCTGACGACGGCGCGCTGCGGGCCGCCTTCGCCGGGCGGGCCGAGCTTCCAGCCGACGACGCGGTCCAGGCTCAGGTGCCCGGCGCAGAAGTCGCCCTGCCCGGCCGCCGCGCCGCTGCCGCCCGCGCGAGTCAGGTAGTACTTGAGGCCGGCGTCGGTCAACGCGAAGCGGCGCACCTTCATGTGGTGCAGCGTGCCCTCGTCGTCGACATCGACCTCGGCGACGGACGAGCTCACGAGGCCGAGGCGCTCCAGCACCGGCATCTGCCGCGCGTTGCGCCCGCCGACGTCAATCTCGTGCTGGGTGACATCGATCGGCCAGCGGCTCTTGCCCAGGCACAGGTCGCCGTGCTGCGCGAGATAGCTTCGGACCGCGGTGCCGAAGACGGCGTCGCTCGGTGCGTCGGCACTGCTGCAGGCGCCCAGGGCCAGCACGCAGAGCGCGGCGGATGACAGGATGCGGGGAATGGTCATTGGATGCATGGGCCGGAAGTGGGTGCGTCGGCGGGCGGCTGGTAGCCGTCCGTCAGGGTGTTGAGGAAGCAGGCCAGGTCGGCGATGTCCTGCTCGGACATCGGCGGCTTGCTGTGCACGGGGCGGCCGTCCTGCGGCATCTGCGTGTCGATGTTGCCGACGAAGCCGGGCGGCAGGTCGTCGAACTTCTGCACCGTGCCACCGACGTACTGCGTGGTGATCAGGCCGTAGGTCGGGAAGTCCGCATCGGGCTTCGCCTTGGGCGTGCCGCCGACGGTCGGGTACCAGATCTCGGGCATCGTGTCGCGCGTGTTGTAGAAGCGGATCACCTGCTCCAGCGAGTGCATCGCGCCGTTGTGGAAGAAGCTCTTGCGCGTGGCCACGTTGCGCAGCGTCGGCGCCTTGAACATGCCGCAGAAGGTGTTGCCGGCGACCGGCGGGTGGTCGGTCCGCGCCGGGCCGCACAGCCCGAGGTCGAAGTACGCCGGGTCGTCGGTGGCGGCGATCTTCCGGTTGCGCGGCACGCCGATCGCTTCGTAGGAAAAGTCGGTGAACAACGCCGAGGTGCCGTTCAGTCCCGCGCCCTGGTAGTGGCACGACGCGCAGTTGCCCACGTCCGGGTTCGCGAAGACCTTGAGGCCGCGCGTTTCGGCGGGCGTGAGGTTGCCACCGATCTTGTTGCCGGCGTACAGGTCGAACTTGCTGCTGTACGGATGGAAGTCACGGTCTTCGAGCTGGTAGGCCTGCAGCGCCTTCAACCCGTTGGCGAAGGCCGTGTCGTCGTTCGCGAAGGCGTCCTTGCCGAAGGCCTGGCGGAACAGGTCCGCATAGCTGCCGTCGCGCAGCCGGGCCACGACGCTGGCGATGCTCGCGTTGGCCATCTCGTTGGCAGCCAGCAGCGGGATGCGGGCCTGGTCGGCCAGCGTCGGCGCGCGCCCGTCCCAGGTGAAGCCGCCACCGGGGCCGGGCACGCTGATGCCGTCGGGGTTGTCGAGCAGGTCGGCATAGGCCGGCGTGGCGTCCTTGTAGCGCAGCGAGGGCGCGGCGCGCGTGCCGGGTGCCTGGAGGTCGGGGCCGCCGAGCTGGACCGACAGATCATTGGGTGGCCCATAGGCCGACTTCGCGTCGTGGCAGCTCGCGCACGACATCTTTCCGGAGCCGGACAGCGTGACGTCGACGAACATCTTCTGACCGACCTGCGCGGCGGGGCTGAGTGGGCTGGTGGCGGTGGATGCGGCCGCCGTCGTTGGCGTGACGGGCGTGACGGGCGTGGCGGCCGCCGCAGCGGGTGCGGCGCCGCTGTCGCCGCCGCCGCCGCCGCAACCGATGAGCGCAGCCGATGCGGCCAGCGCGAGGGTGATGAAGAGCTTGTTCATGGTGAAAGACCGACCGGCCCACCCGCGTTGCGGCGGGCCGGTCGGCGCCGTTCCCTTTACTTCAGTGCCCAGACGCTGGTCTGGACGGCGTCAGGCCCCACCTGTGCCGGCGTCGTGACGTCGGACGACTGCTTCTGCGTGTAGTTCGACGGTGCCACCCACGCATGGTTGATCGGCCGCACCGCGTCGAAGTGGGTGTCGGCGCTGCCGGCGTACTCAGGCAACTTCAGGATGTTCGCCGCCACGAAATGCTCGGTGTACTTCGAGCGGTTCATGTACGAGCCCTCGACTCCCGGATCGGCCAGCTGGAACATGTCCTGGAAGGTTCGCACCAGCGAGAAGTGGCTGTAGGCGTCGCCGTCCACGATGCCCTTGGGGGCAACGGCCTGGTTGGTCAGGATGCCGAAGATGCTCTGGCCATGGCCGCGGTTGCCCTTGGCATAGTTGTTGATCGAGGTGTCGGGCGAGAAGGTGCCGTCGCCGTTGTCCTTCAGCGGGTTGGCGAGCGTGCTGTTCGACACGTTCCAGCCGCAGCAGGAATTGAAGCCGCCCGTCGCGGTGCCCTCGTCGAACATCACCACGATGGCTACGCGCCGCTGCGGGTTCTGCCACAGTGGCGACGCCTGGATCTTCTTGACCAGCGCATCGACGTAGTTATCGCCACGCGTGATGATGGCGCTACCGCCGCAGTCGCTCGCCGTGACCTGCGTGCTGCCGCCGCCGACCGTACCCTTCACCGTGATGCCGTGCATGTCGTCGCACTGGTCCGGCATCACGAAGTTGAGGCTGCCCACATTGCCGCTGGCCAGATCGGTGCCGAGCTGGTCGATGTCGTAGCCCGTCGGGATCGCATAGTCGGTGCTGCTCGCCAGTGCGGCATCCCACTGGCCGCCGCCCATCGTGCGGTTGCTGTACTTCCATTCCGGTGCGCTGCGCACGTTCTGGTAGGCCATGCCCGGATGGTGCTTGGTCTTGTAGAGGCCCGCCGGCATCGGCAGGTTCAGGCCGGTCGTTCCCACCGTCGCCGGGTTGCCGCCGACCGTGCCGGGTGCGTAGACATGGTCCTGCCCGACCACCGCGGCGTCGGCCACGCTGTCGGTGCGGAAGTCCTGGCCCGGGTTCATCGACTCGCTGTAGGTGCGCCAGTTCAGGCCGGCGGCGGTCAGCGCGTTGAACAAGTTCGGCCTGCCGACAATGTTGTGGTTGATGGCCGCGGCCTGCGTGCAACTCGCAGCGAATGGCGACTTCGCAAGGCCGGGCTGCGTGTTGTCGGGCAGCGGCAAGTCCTGCACGGCGTTGGCGCCGGTGGCATCGCAGTTCCATTGGCTGTCGTCGCTGATGCCGAAGTCGTCGGCGCCGCCAAGCGCGGTGTAGTTCGGTTCGCTGGGGTTGCCGGTCGCGTAGTAGCTGGTCAGCTGGTTGCCCGCCTTGAGCAGCGCATTGATCTTTGGTGCGAAGGCCGAGTTCAGGATCGACGAGGTCGCCTTGTTCTCCAGCATCACGACGAAGATGTTGTCGTAGCGCGGCACGCCTTCGACCTCGAAGGCCGCCTGCTGCGATTGCGCGAAGGTGATGCGGGCACGGGTGTCGGGCTTGGTCGGCACCGTGGCTTGCGTCACGTTGGCCTGGCTGACGAGGCGCGGGTCGCCGCCGGCGACGGCCAGGTCATCGGGATACAGGTCGCCGCGGTCGAGCTTGGTGACGGCGTAGGTGAAGCGGTTGTCGAGCGCGCGCGCTTCCGCGAGCATGGCGCGCTGGTCGGTACCGCTCACGGTGTTGACGTCGGCTAGCAGCGTGGCCGCCGACACGCCGATGCGCTTGGCGACGTTCTGCACCTCGGTGTCTTGCGTGCTGCCGTTGGCTTCGCGCAGGCGCGCCACTTCGGACGACAGCGGGCTGATCACCACGCCGCCGGATTGCGCCACCACCTGCTCGAGCGAAGCGCGCAGCACGTCGCGGCTGGCGACCTTGGCACCGCTCGCGGTGTTGACGGCATCGGTGCCGATGTCGGCGATCAGCGCCGCATTGGCCGCGAGCGTGATCGTGAACCTGCCCTTGGCGTCGGTCAGCACGCCGCCCTCGCCCGCGTCGCAGACGCCGTTGGCATTGGCGTCGACGCAGACCTTGGCACCCTGGATGTACGCAGGCTGGATGGTCGGGTCGGTCGCGCTGCCCGCGACCAGGCTGGTGGCGGTCACCACGCCGCTGATCTTGACGGAGGTGGAGCCGGAGCCGGACGTGCCGGATGCGGCGGGTGCGGGGTCGTCACCACCGCCGCCGCATGCGGCGAGGATGGACGCTGCGAGCAGCGTCAGCGTGGTGTTCAACACCTTGGTGTGGGTCGAGGTTCTCATGGGATATGGGATGTGTTGTTGGACCAGAGGGATGCGTGCCGCGACCCCTTCGAACGCCCTGCGCACAGGGCTCGACAGCGGGATCGCTGCCGACCAACGGTAGAAACGCCCCATGACACATCCATGTCGTCCCGCGCCGCTGTGGCGCGCTTGCACGCCGGTCGGCGCACACCTCCATACCGGGCGAGAAATCAGCCTGTCAACGCTGTTTTCGGCCCCAAAACACCCCTTTGCGGCAGGTGCTCGACTTAGGCCTTCCTGACCTCCCCGATTAACCCCACACTCAGCTTTTGAACAGGTCCTTGTGCTGCTCGCGCAAAAGCGCCTTCTGCACCTTTCCCATCGCGTTGCGCGGCAGTTCGGGCACGACGAAACAGCGCTTCGGGATCTTGAAATTGGCCAGCCTGGCCTTGAGTTCCGCGACGATGGCGTCGCCGTCGACACGGGCGCCGAGCTTCACGGTGACCACCGCCACGCCGACCTCGCCGAAGTCCGGGTGCGGCACGCCGACCAGCGCGCTTTCGGCCACGCCGGCCATCTCGTTGATGACGCCCTCGATCTCGGCCGGGTAGACGTTGTAGCCGCCGCTGATGATCAGGTCCTTGCTGCGGCCGACGATGGTGATGTAGCCCAGCCCGTCGATCTTGCCGACGTCGCCGGTCTTGAAGAAGCCGTCGGCGGTGAATTCTTCCTTCGTCTTCTCGGGCATGCGCCAGTAGCCGGCGAACACGTTGGGGCCGTCGACCTCGATGTCGCCGATCTCGTCGGTGCCGGCGTCGCGCGTGTCGCCGTTCTCGTCGGTGATGCGCACGCGCAGCTGCACGCCCGGCAGCGCGAAGCCCACGGTGCCGCCGCGCCGCTCGCCCTGCACCGGGTTGTAGGGGTTCGACGTGAGCATGGCGGTTTCGCTCATGCCGTAGCGCTCGAGGATGGTGTGGCCGGTGCGCGCCTGCCATTCATGGAAGGTCTCGATCAGGAGCGGCGCCGAGCCGGCGATGAAGAGGCGCATGTTCCTGCAGGCCTTCTTCGTGAGGCCCGGTTCGGCCAGCATGCGCACGTAGAGCGTGGGCACGCCCATGAACACCGTCGCCTCCGGCAACCGCGCGACCACGCGCTTCGGGTCGAACTTGTTCATCCAGATCATCTTGCTGCCGTTGAGCAGCGCGCCGTGGATGGCGACGAACAGGCCGTGCACGTGGAAGATGGGCAGCGCGTGGATCAGCACGTCGCCCCGGCCGTCAGGCCCTCCGGTGGCCGTCCAGCCCCAGTAGTCCTTCAGAACCTCGGCGTTCGACAACAGGTTGCGGTGCGTCAGCATCGCGCCCTTGCTGCGGCCGGTGGTGCCGCTGGTGTAGAGGATGGCGGCGAGGTCGTCCTCCCCGCGCTGCGCCACGGTGTGCCGGTCGCCGCACTGCACGGCCATGTCGAGCAGCGTGCCGGTGCGGTCGTCGTTCAGCGTGAAGACGTGGCGCGTGCCCGCGGCCAGCGCGATCGGGCCGACCCAGTTGGCATTCGCGCTGCTGCACACCACCACGGCCGGCTCGGCGTTGCCGATGAAGTACTCGATCTCGGCGCCGCGGTAGGCCGTGTTCAGCGGCAGGAACACATAGCCGGCCCGCAGGGTCGCCAGGTAGAGCATCAGCGCCTCGACCGATTTCTCGACCTGCACCGCGATGCGCGCGCCCTCTTCCAGGTCGAGGGCGACGAAGAGGTTGGCGATCATCGCGCTGGCGCGGTCGAGGTCGCCCCAGGTGTACAGCAGGCCGTCGTCGGTCTCGACGGCGACCGCATCGAGGTCGGCGGGGAAGGCGGCGCGAAGCGCGGCGAAGAGATTGGCGTTCGAGGTCATCGTTGTCTCGGTATCTGTCAGAAATGCGGCGGTCGTTTGGCCAGGAAGGCGGCGATGCCCTCACGGTGTTCGGAAGCGTCGGCGTAGTCGTAGGCGGTGGGCAGCAAGCCCGCAACCCCCGCCATGGCCTGGGACGTGAGCGCGGCCAGCACGCGCTTGTTGGCGCGTGCGGCCTCGGGAGCGAGTGCGGCGATGCGACGCGCGTAGGCGATGGCTTCGTCGGCCACCGTGTCGTCGGACACCACACGCAGCAGGAAGCCGGCGTCGAGCAGCCGACGCGCATCGTGCACGCCGGCGGCCAGCAGCATGTCGCGCGCCAGCACGTCGCCCACGGCGCGGTGCACCACGGCGGCCTCGCGCGGCGCCATCGGGAAGCCGAGCTTGGCGATCGGCGCGCCGAACCGGGCGGACGCGCCGGCCAGGCGGATGTCGCAGCAGCTCGCGATCTCGAGGCCGGCGCCCATGCAGGCGCCCTCGATCTGCGCGACGGCGGGCACGCTGCAGTCGAGCATCGCCTGCAGCGCGGCGCCCACCTCGTCCTCGTGGAAGGTGCGCAGTTCGGCCGGATCGAAACGGAAGGCCGGGTACTCCGAGATGTCGCCGCCCGCGCAGAAGGCACCGCCCTCCCCGCGCACGACGATGCATCGCAGTGCGGCGTCGGCGCCGAACGTCTCGAAGGCCGCGCGGAGTTCGCGCCACATCGCGCGCGACATGGCATTCAGCCGCCCCGCGTGCACCAGCGTGACGACGGCGATGGCGCCTTCGCGTTCGATCCTGATCTCACCGGCCATATGTATCCATCACTCCAGCTTGGCGCCCGAGGCCTTCACGACCGTCGCCCAGCGCTTGACCTCGGCATTCACGAAGTCGCCGTAGGCGGCCATCGTGACGTTGGGAATGTCCGAGCCGTTGGCGGCCCAGATCGTCTTGAGTTCGTCGGCGGCCAGGGCCTTCTTCATCTCGTCGACGATTCTCGCCTGCACGTCGGCCGGCGTGCCTTTGGGCGCCCACAGGCCGTACCAGGTCGTCACGGTGTAGTCGGGCAGGCCGACCTCCGCCGCACAGGGCACGTCGGGAAAGGCCGGGTTGCGCTTGGCGCCGGACATCATCAGCGCCTTGATGCGCCCGCCCTTGATGTGCGCGGACGACGAGCCCAGGCCGTCGAAGCAGACGTCGACGTTGCCAGAGATCAGGTCCTGCAGCATCGGGCCGGCGCCGCGGTACGGGATGTGCGTGATGAAGGTGCCGGTCTGCTGCTTGAACAGCTCGCCCGCCAGATGGTGCGAGGTGCCCGCGCCGGCCGAGCCGTAGTTCATCTTCGCCGGGTTGCGCTTGGCGTAGGCGATGAATTCCTGGATGGTCGGCTGCGTCACCCGCTTCGGGTTGACCACCACCACCTGCGGCGCATTGGCCAGCAGCATCAGCGGCACGAAGTCCTTCTGGATGTCGTAGTCGAGCCGGGGGTAGATCGACGGCGCGATCGCATGGTGCACCGCGCCCATGAAGAGCCCGTAGCCGTCGGCCGGCAGCTTCGACGCGATGCTCGCGCCCAGCGTGCCGCCAGCGCCCCCGCGGTTGTCGATCACCAGCGTCTGGCTGGTGATCTTCGAGAACTGCGCCGAGAGCGGCCGCGCGAAGGCGTCGGTGCCGCCGCCGGCCGGGAACGGCACGATCAGCGTGACCGGCCTGGACGGCCAGCCGGACTGCGCGCGCGCGCCGCCACCGAGGACGGCGGCCGCGGCGGCGGCCAGGCGCAGCATGTCGCGCCGCTGGAAAGGGTGGGTCATGGATGTGTCTCCTGTCTTGTTGGAATCGCTGCGCACCGGGGCCTTCGGTGCAGGTTCGGCCCTTGGGGAAAAGGGATGTCGGGTCAGCCCTTGAGGAACAGGGCGTCGATGTCGCCCGACACCGCCACTTTGCCCTGTGCGAGCAAGGCGCGGTGCTTGTCGAGCCGCTTGAGATCGTAAAGATAGTTGACCATGAGCCCGTAGGACTGCTTCAACCCCTTGGGCGAGGGGTCTCCGGCCCAGTTCAGGCGTTCGACGCGGGCGCCGTTGCCCAGGTGGAAGCGCGCCACCGGGTCGACCGGCTTGCCCTCGACCGTGGCGCGGCCCAGGTACTCGGCGGCGCACTGCATCAGCGTCTGCCGCACCGGCGACTTGGGATCGAGCGCGAGCGCCTGGTCGGCCGCGGCCAGCAGGCGGTCCGGCGTGGGCGGCAGCGAGCCGAGCGCGCGGCCGAGTTCGGCGGCGCGTTTGTCGTCCAGCCGCAGCAGCACCTCGGCCGCATGCTTGCCGAGCCATTGCCGGAAGCCCGGGATCGGAGACAGCGTCGCGAAGACCTTGAGCTTCGGGAACTCGGCCTGCAGCGTCTCGACCACGCGCTTGATGAGCGAATCGCCGAAGCTCACGCCACGCAGTCCGGTCTGTGTGTTGCTGATCGAATAGAAGATCGCGGTCGTCGCCTTGGCGGCGGTGGCCAGGGCCGCGGCCTCGTCGAGCAGCGGCACGATGCCGTCGCTGATGTGGTCGACCAGCGCGACCTCCACGAAGATCAGCGGCACGTCGGGCAGCCGAGGGTGGAAGAAGCCGTAGCAGCGCCGGTCGCTGTCGAGCCGGTTCTTCACGTCGGCCCAGCTCTTGATGTCGTGCACCGCCTCGTACTGGATCAGCTTCTCGATCAGCGAGGCGGGCGAATCCCAGCTGATGCGGCGCAGGTCGAGGAAGGCCACGTCGAACCAGGTGGAGAACAGGTGTTCCAGCTCGGCGTCCAGCGGCACGAAGCGGCGCTCGCCCTTCATCTGCGGCAGCAGTTCGGCGCGCAGGTCGAGCAGGAAACGCATGCCCTCGGGGTCGATGGTGAAGCGCTGCAGCAGCCGGGCCCGCGGCGACGCGAGCGCACGGCGCAGATGCACCTCGGCCTGCCCTTCGTCGGCGGTGCCGACGGCGGCCTCGTGGCGCGCCCGCGCGCTGCTGAGCTTCTTGCCGTCGGGCGCGAAACGCTCGCTGATCAGCAGCCACACGTCGCGCCGCTCGGCCGCGTCGAGCTCGGCGTACCAGTGCATCACCTCGCCGGCGCGGCGGCCGGCCTCGACCTCGCTGACGCGGGCGTCGACCACCGCCTGCAGGTCGGTCAGCGCACGACGCAGGGCGCGTGGCGCCATCGCCTCGCCGTGGCGGCGCAGGGTGGCGTCGAGCCGTTCGTTCAGGGAGCGCGGCGGCAGTTCCGCCTTGGCCTTCTTCCTCGGTGCAGTCTCGACAGCGGCGGTGGCGGCCGTGGCGGCGGTGTCCTTGGCGGCGGCCGGGGTACGCAGGCGCGAGACGCTGCGCGAGATCCAGGTGGAAGCGTTCATGAAACGAGCCTCGATTTCTGTTGGAGCGCCACGGCGCGCAAGGCTTCGCGCTGGCGATGGAGGTGGGTGCGCATGGCGGCCTCGGCGCCGTCGCTGTCGTGCGCCTTCAGCGCGGCGAACACGGCCAGGTGCTCGGCCAGGCTCTGCTCAAGCCGGCCGGGCGCCTTCAGCTGCTGCAGGCGCGCGAGCTTCAGGATCTTGCGCAGGTCGCCGATCGTCTGCGCCAGCCAGCGGTTGTCGGCCAGCGTGATGATCGCCTCGTGGATGGCGAAGTTGGTGGCGTAGTAGGCGTTGATGCGGTGCGCCTTGGCGTGCGCCTCGAGCTGCGCGTGCAGCGTGGCCAGCGCCTCGATGTCGGCGTCGCTCGCGTTGCGCGCGGCTTCCCAGGCGCAGCGCCCTTCCAGCAGCGCGATGACGGGAAAGATCTCGTCGAGGTCGCGCTGCGTGACCTCGGCCACGAAGCAGCCCCGGCGTGGCTCGTGGCGCAGCAGCCCTTCGGCGGTGAGCACCTTGAGCGCCTCGCGCAAGGGCGTTCGCGAGATTTCCAGCCGCTCGCACAGCGCGGCTTCGTCCAGGAAGCTGCCAGGCGTGAGCGACCCCGCGAAGATCTGCTCCCGCAAGGTGGCGGCCACTTGGTCGTGCAACGAATTCGGGACGAGGCGCATGACGGCTCCGGTCGGACCTTGGGGCATTGGACGGCGGCCAGACCATCGGCGCCTGGCTCCGTAATTTCAGGTAATTACGGATAATTATGGGCAAGGCGCCCCGGACCGACAAGGGCGGGAAGGAGCGGATAAACCCGCTGTCGGCGTGGTCGAGCCCGGCGCCGTGTGTGGCCGGAAAGCACGCAAAAGAAGGCTCGCGCCAGGCGGGCCCGAAGGGTGGGTGCTTGATGCCCACCCTGGAGAAACCGAGTTCAGGCCCGCCGAAGCAAGAAGCAGGGGGTATTTTTCACAGCTGCGCATTGTCACGTCGAGGCGCGGCACCCTTCCTCGGTGGCCCCGTCGACACTGCATCAGCGCATCGGCATACCGAAATACCGATTCGTCACAACAACTTAGAAAGAATGTTGTACATTCCGCTTTAAGAGGGAACACTTAAGTTCGCGCTGCGGACAGATGGCGCGGATTTCCACGGAGGACAGGAATGTTCAATGGTTCGACGGTGGCGTCTCAAGATGCGGCGCGTTGGTATGAGTTGACGGACCAATACGCGGCGGCCGTGGTGGCGGTGCAGCGAGGCGACGCCGCAGCGCGAGTGCGGATGTTGGCCATGTATGCCGAACTCAAGCGCTTTGCGCAGAGCCAGGGGCAACCCTTTCCGAGAGGTATCGGGACCTGACGAGGTCGCTTCGCGCTCGCTGCCGGGCGCGATCGCCCTGCGCCCCAGGCAGCACGCCACCGGTACATTCGGGGCATCGTGCGCCGCTCCCCATCTCCGCCCTTTCCACCCTCTCCGCGCCCTTCGCCCTCCCCACCGCCCTTGCCCACCCGCGATGGCGTCGGCCCCAGCACCGTCGGATTGCCGGCCGGCCACTGGCCGACCATGCTCGACTTCTTCGTCGAGCGCTTCCCGGCCGTGACCGAAGCGTCGTGGCGCGACCGCATGGATGCGGGCGACGTGGTCGACGACGCCGGCCACCCGATCCGGCCCGACGCGCCGTACCGCGGCCATCAGCGCCTCTACTACTACCGCACGCTCACCAACGAACCGCGCATCCCGTACGAAGCGCAGGTGCTGTTCCAGGACGCGCACCTGCTCGTCGCCGACAAGCCGCACTTCCTGCCCGTCACGCCCGGCGGCCAGTACGTGCAGGAAACCCTGCTGGTGCGCCTCAAACGCCAGTTGGGCATCGACACGCTGGTGCCGGTGCACCGCATCGACCGCAGCACCGCCGGCCTGGTGCTCTTCAGCCTCGATCCCGCGACACGGGGGGCCTACCAGGCGCTCTTCGCGGAGCGCCGCGTCGAGAAGTCGTACGAGGCGGTCGTGCACTGGCCGGCGGGGCACACGCTGACCCCCGTCTACCGCAGCCGCCTCGAAAGCATCAAGGGCAAGATGCCGGTGTGGGAAGCGCCCGGCGAGCCGAACTCGGAAACGCGCTTCGAGCTGGTGGAAATGCTGGGCGCCGACCGCGCGCGGCTGCGCCTGTCGCCGGTGACCGGCCGCACGCACCAGTTGCGCGTGCACTGCGCCGCGCTGGGCATGCCCATCGTCAACGACCCGATCTACCCGACGTGGCTGCCGGTCGGCAGCGAGCGCTTCGACCAGCCGCTGCAACTGCTCGCCAAGACGCTGGAATTCACCGATCCGCTGAGCGGCGCGGCACGCCGCTTCGCGTCGGGGCTGCGGCTGACAGGCTGAACGGGCCGGGGCCGGACGCCGTTCTTTTCACCGGCGGCGTCCACCCATCGGACCGACTGCGCCAGAATCGGCCGGATGAACCGAGCTCACGCCTTCTCCTTCCTCCCTCTTCTACGCGTCCTGCCGCTCGCCTGCGTTCTCGCCGGCTGCGGCACGCCGGCTTACGAAGTCGTCACCTACCCCAATGGCGCGACACGCACGCCGAGCACGGCCGATGCCGTGGGCTATTGCACGCAGAAAGGCCTGACGGCACAGATCCTGGAGCGGGCGCCTGGACAGACCGGCGTCATGTTCCGCTGCATCTGACCGGGTTTCTCCGAGCGGGTATCAGAGACTCGGCCTCTCAGGCCGCGCGCTGCTTCGGCGCCGTGGCGTAGAGCCAGAGCCCGAAGGCGATCATCGGCACGCACAGCCACTGGCCCATGCTCATGTTGAGCGCCAGCAGGCCGAGGAAGTCGTCGGGCTCGCGGAAGTACTCGGCGATGAAGCGCATCGCGCCGTAGCCGATCAGGAACACGGCCGACACGCGGCGCTCGAGGCGTTCCTTGCGGGCGTAGAGCCAGAGGATGACGAAGAGCAGCAGCCCTTCGAGCAGGAACTGGTAGACCTGCGACGGGTGCCGCGGCAGCATCGAGCCGCTCTGCGGGAACACCATGCCCCAGGGCAGGTCGGGGCTGCTGAACCGGCCCCACAGCTCGCCGTTGATGAAATTGCCCACGCGCCCGGCGGCCAGGCCGGTCGGCACGCAGGGCGCGACGAAGTCCATCACCTGCCAGAAGGGGCGCGCGCGCGACTTCGCGAACCACACCATCGAGCCGATCACGCCCAGCAGCCCGCCGTGGAAACTCATGCCGCCCTGCCAGACCATGAAGATCTCCAGCGGGTGCGTCAGGTAGTAGCCCGGCTTGTAGAACATGCAGTAGCCCAGCCGCCCGCCGACGATCACGCCGAGCACGCCGAGGAAGAGGATGTCCTCCACGTCCTTGCGGCTCCACACGCCCCGCGCAGCGAGCGACCGGTACGGCTCGTGGCCCAGCCGCCGGGTGCCGAGGAAGAAGAACAGCCCGAAGGCGGCGAGGTAGGTCAGGCCGTACCAGTGGATGGCCAGGGGCCCGATCTGGAGCGCGATCGGGTCGATGTGGGGATACATGAGCATGCGGCGATTGTGCCTATGCCGTGTGCAGCCGCGGCGACACCGGGGCGCGCCCTCGCTCCGCCACGAAGTGGACGAAGCGCGCCAGCGCGGCGTTGTCGGCCGATGCGGGCCAGACCAGGCTGGTCTCGCAGCGCGGCAGCGCCACCGCCTTCTGCCGGCGACCGGGCGCCGCGAACGCATCGGCCGCGCGGTAGACCACGCCGGCACGCCGGAACTGCGTCACGCTTTCCGGCACCCAGGCCACACCGAGCCCGCCCCAGACGAGGTTGACGATGGTCTGCATCTGGATCGCCTCCTGCGCCACGGCCGGCGTCCGGCCCGCCGCGTGGTACAGGCCGAGGATGGCGTCGTGCAGGGAGGGCACGATGCGGCGCGGGAACATCACCAGCGGCTCGGCCAGCACCTCGGCCAGCGCCAGGCGCTCGGCCCGCGCGAGCGGGTGGCGGGCCGGGAGCGCCAGCACCAGCGGCTCGTCGGCGACGGCCAGGCGCTCCAGGCCCGGCGGCGCGAAACCCGGCGAATGCAGCATCAGGCCGGCATCGATCTCGCCGCGCGCGAAGCCTTGGAGCTGCACGTCGCCGGTGGCCTCGACCAGTTCCAGCGCCACCTCCGGGCACACGGTACGGAACTCGCGCACCCAGACGGGCAGTTGCTCGAAGCCGATGGTCGAGACGAAGGCCAGGCGCACCCGCCCGACCTCCCCCGCCGCCGCCGCCCGGGCCCGGGCCGGCAGCGCCTGCGCGCGCTCGAGCATGTCGCGCACGTCGGGCAGCAGCGCCTCGCCCGCCGGGGTGAGCGCCACGCGGCGGCGGGTGCGGTCGAACAGCACGATGCCGAGCGTCTTCTCCAACTGCGCGATCGCCTGGGTGACCGGCGGCTGCGTCATGTGCAGGCGCTGGGCGGCGCGGCCGAAGTGCAGCTCCTCGGCCACTGCCACGAACTGGCGCCAGGCGCGCAGGTCGATGAGCGTTTCTTTCATAGGCCGAGCATATCAATCGACCGCTAAAAATGGATTGGAACCAATCAATCAAAGCGCGGATACTTGGCGCCGCTCCCGACAACCCCACGAGAAGAGACCGCCATGGCCACAACACCCCTCCAGATCAACCGCCGCAGCGCCAACATCGTCGAAGGCAAGAGCCGCGCCCCAAACCGCTCGATGTACTACGCGATGGGCTACGAAGAGAGCGACTTCAAGAAGCCGATGGTCGGCGTGGCCAATGGCCACAGCACCATCACGCCCTGCAACTCGGGCCTGCAGAAGCTGGCCGACGCGGCCATCGAGGGCATCGAGGAAGCCGGCGGCAATGCGCAGGTGTTCGGCACACCGACCATCTCCGACGGCATGGCGATGGGCACCGAGGGCATGAAGTACTCGCTGGTCAGCCGCGAAGTCATCAGCGACTGCATCGAGACCTGCGTCGGCGGCCAGTGGATGGACGGCGTGCTGGTGGTCGGCGGCTGCGACAAGAACATGCCGGGCGGCATGATGGGCATGCTGCGCGCCAACGTGCCGGCCATCTACGTCTACGGCGGCACCATCCTCCCCGGCCGCTACAAGGGCCAGGACCTGAACATCGTCAGCGTGTTCGAAGCCGTCGGCCAGAACGCCGCCGGCAACCTGAGCGACGAAGACCTGCTGCAGATCGAGAAGCGCGCCATTCCCGGCACCGGCTCGTGCGGCGGCATGTACACGGCCAACACCATGTCGAGCGCCTTCGAGGCCCTGGGCATGTCACTGCCCTACTCGTCGACCATGGCGAACCCGCACGACGAGAAGCAGAACTCGGCCAAGGAATCGGCCAAGGTGCTGATCGAGGCGATCAAGAAGGACTTGAAGCCGCGCGACATCGTGACCAAGAAGGCGATCGAGAACGCGGTGGCGGTGATCATGGCCACCGGCGGCTCGACCAACGCGGTGCTGCACTTCCTGGCCATCGCCCACACGGCCGGCGTGGAGTGGTCCATCGACGACTTCGAGCGCATGCGCAAGAAGGTGCCCGTCATCTGCGACCTCAAGCCCAGCGGCAAGTACCTCGCGGTCGACCTGCACAACGCCGGCGGCATCCCGCAGGTGATGAAGGTGCTGCTCAAGGCCGGCCTGCTGCACGGCGATGCGATGACCATCACCGGCCAGACCATCGAGGAGGTGCTCAAGGACGTGCCCGACGTGCCGCGCGCCGACCAGGACGTGATCCGTCCGATCGACAAGCCGATGTACGCCGAAGGCCATCTGGCCATCCTGAAGGGCAACCTGTCGCCCGAAGGTGCGGTCGCCAAGATCACCGGCCTGAAGAACCCGGTCATCACCGGCCCGGCGCGCGTGTTCGACGACGAGCAGTCGGCACTGGCCGCCATCCTGGCCGGCAAGATCGTGGCCGGCGACGTGATGGTGCTGCGCTACCTCGGCCCCAAGGGCGGCCCCGGCATGCCCGAGATGCTGGCACCGACCGGCGCGCTGATCGGCGCGGGCCTGGGCGAAAGCGTCGGCCTCATCACCGATGGCCGCTTCTCCGGCGGCACCTGGGGCATGGTGGTCGGCCACGTGGCGCCCGAAGCCTATGCCGGCGGCACCATCGCCTTCGTCAACGAGGGCGACTCCATCACCATCGACGCCCACGAACTGAAGCTGGAACTGAACGTGCCCGAGGCCGAGATCGCCAGGCGCCGCGAAGGCTGGAAGGCGCCGGCACCGCGCTACACGCGTGGCGTGCAGGCCAAGTTCGCCTTCAATGCGTCGAGCGCCAGTTCGGGCGCGGTGCTCGACAAGTACTGATCAACGGCGGCGGTTCCGGTTCGACTTGCTGCTCAGCAACCCGAGGTTGCTGCGCTGACGGTCGATGCGCGCCTGCTTGCGCGCGTTCTCGCGCTCGATGACCTTGCGCTTGGTGTAGCCCGACCAGTCGGCCCAGGCCCACCAGGCCAGGGCCAGCGCGAAGGGGATCAGCACGACCCACCACGACCACTGCGCCACCGGCCCGATCTCGAGGAGTTTCAGGACCGCGCCCAGCACGCCCAGCATCAGGAACCACATTGCGCAACCCTCCGGTGTGTTCTTCGCAAGGGACATGGGGCCTGGATGGCCCTGCCTACAATGCGTCGGAAAGAATGTAACCCACCGACCCCACGAAACGCCGCCATGAAAAGAGCTTTTGCGATCGTCGCGCTGAGTATCGGCGCCACTGCACCCGCCCTCGCCGACCTGGCGCTGGCCACTTCCAAGAACTGCATGAGTTGCCACGCCGTCGAACACAAGGTGCTCGGCCCGTCGTTCAAGGACATCGCCACGCGCTACAAGGACAACAAGGCCGCCCCCGAGCAGTTGGCCGCCAAGATCATGAAGGGCGGCGCCGGCGTCTGGGGACCGATCCCGATGCCGGCGAACACGCAGGTGAGCGAAGCCGATGCGAAGAAGCTCGCGGCCTGGGTGCTGTCGACCAAGTAGGGCCTGTCAACGGGGCCTCGTCGCAGACCGCCCCTCCACCCGGCGCACGCCCCTCAGAAGCGCGGCGGGGGCTCCACCGTCGGAGCGACGGCCAGGGGCGCACGGCGCTCGAGCCGGTCTTCGAGCTGGCCGACGTGCGCAGCCAGGGTGTTCTCCAACTGCTCGACCCGGGCCAGCAGCGCGGCGTGACGTTCCGCGTTGCGGCTCATGTGGGTGTTCTCCTGGGCTTCCAGGAAGTTGCGCAGCTCGGTGAAGCGCGAGGCCTCGGCCTTGTCGGCGAGGTCGCGCTGCACCTGCATTTCCTTGGTGTGGCGGCGCGTCTCCAGCAGGACCGACCCTTGCAGGTAGACCACGTAGGCGACGAAGAGGATGCCCAGCAGCACCGTCAGCGCCAGCATGATCATGCCCAGCGGGGCCGTCATCTGCATGAAGCCCAGCGACATGAGCGTCGGCGTCGCGAGCGTGCCCCAGTTGAGCGCCGCCAACGCCGCGATGACCAGCACCACGAAAAACAGGATGCCTGTTCTTATTCCCATGTGATTCTCCCGATGACCGTTGTGTCGAAGGAGAGTTTGTAGCGCATTCGCGCCGGTGCCCCTGTCGGACACCGACGCCGCGCACCGACGGCCGCCTTCAGAAGGCCTGGCCGAGCTGCTCGAGGATGGCCGGGTTCTCCAGCGTCGAGGTGTCCTGCGTGATCGCCTCGCCCTTGGCGATGGACCGCAGCAGCCGCCGCATGATCTTGCCGCTGCGCGTCTTGGGCAGGTTCTCGCCGAAGCGGATGTCCTTGGGCTTGGCAATCGGCCCGATCTCCTTGGCGACCCAGTTGCGCAGCTCGGTCGCGAGCTTCCTGGCTTCCTCGTCGCTGGTCGGACGCCCCCGCTTGAGCACGACGAAGGCGCAGATCGCCTCGCCGGTCACGTCGTCGGGCCGGCCGACCACGGCGGCCTCGGCCACCAGGTCGGTCTTGGCCACGAGCGCCGATTCGATCTCCATCGTGCCCAGCCGGTGGCCCGAGACGTTCAGCACGTCGTCGATGCGGCCGGTGATGCGGAAGTAGCCGCGGTCCTCGCTGCGCACCGCGCCGTCGCCGGCGAGGTAGATCGTGCCGCCCATCTCTTCGGGGAAGTAGCTCTTCTTGAAGCGCTCCGGGTCGTTCCAGATGGTGCGGATCATCGAGGGCCACGGGCGCTTGATGACCAGCATGCCGCCGGCACCGTTGGGCAGGTCCTTGCCGGTCTCGTCGACGATGGCCGCCGCGATGCCCGGCAGCGGCAGCGTGCAGGAGCCCGGCACCAGCGGCGTCGCGCCCGGCAGCGGCGTGATGACATGGCCACCGGTCTCGGTCTGCCAGAAGGTGTCGACGATCGGACATTTCTCGTGGCCGATGTTCCGGTGGTACCACATCCAGGCTTCCGGATTGATCGGCTCGCCCACCGAACCGAGGATGCGCAGGCTCGACAGGTCCCAGTTCTTCGGATGCACCTTCTCGTCGGATTCGGCCGCCTTGATGAGCGAGCGGATCGCCGTCGGCGCCGTGTAGAAGATGCTGACCTTGTGCTTCTCGATCATCTGCCAGAAGCGGCCCGCGTGCGGGAAGGTCGGGATGCCCTCGAAGATCACCTGCGTGGCGCCGGCCGCCAGCGGGCCGTAGGCGACATAGGTGTGGCCGGTGATCCAGCCGATGTCGGCGGTACACCAGAAGACGTCCTCCGGCCGGAGGTCGAAGGTCCAGTCCATCGTGAGCTTGGCCCACAGCAGGTAGCCGCCGGTCGCGTGCTGCACGCCCTTGGGCTTGCCGGTCGACCCCGAGGTGTAGAGGATGAAGAGCGGGTGCTCGGCGCCCACCGGCTCGGGCAGGCATTCGTCCTGGCCCTCGATGGCGCTGAGCACCTCGGTGAAGCTCTTGTCGCGGCCCTCGACGCGCGCCCAGTCGCTCAGCGTGCGCTCGTAGACCAGCACGCTCTTGATGGATTCGCACCCACCCATCGCGATGCCGTCGTCGACGATGGCCTTCAGCGGCAGTTCCTTGCCGCCGCGCAACTGGTAGCTGGCGGTGATGACCGCGACCGCGCCGGCGTCGATGATGCGTTCCTGCAGCGCCTTGGCCGAGAAGCCGCCGAACACCACGCTGTGCGTCGCACCGATGCGGGCACAGGCCTGCATGGCGATCACGCCCTCGATGGTCATCGGCATGTAGATGATGACGCGGTCGCCCTTGCGGATGCCTTCGGCCTTGAGCGCGTTGGCGAACTGGCTCACGCGCGTGAGCAGGTCGCGGTAGCTGATGGTGGTGACGGCGCCGTCGTCGGCCTCGAAGACGATCGCCGTCTTGTGCTCGACCGGCGTGCCCATGTGCTTGTCCAGGCAGTTGGCCGAGGCGTTGAGCTCGCCGTCGTCGAACCATTGGTAGAACGGCGCGTTCGACTCGTCGAGCGTGCGGGTGAAGGGCTTCGTCCACACCAGGTTCTCGCGGGCCAGACGGGTCCAGAAGGCATCGGGCGTGTTCTCGGCCTCGGCGCACAGCGCCTCGTAGGCCGCCATGCCGCTGATGCGCGCGCCCTTTTCGGCGGCGGCCGGCGGCGGAAACACCCGGTTCTCGACCAGGACGGATTGGATGTTCGATGCTTGGCTCATTGTTGTCTCCTGCCAGGGGTGGATTGCGGGCGTAATGTCGGCGTCGGCACTTACGGATGACTGACGAACATGGTAGCGACGGCGCAGGGGCTTCACCGAACGGACGCGGGCCGACCCTAGAATCCGGGCTCTTTCGCTCACGTCCCCCGATGGCCTCCCCCGACCCTTTCGATCCCCAGAACCCGCCCGCCATCCGGCGCAGCTCGCCCATGCGGCCGCTGCCCCGGCTCATCTTCGCGAGCCGCTGGCTCCAGCTCCCGCTCTACCTGGGCCTGATCATCGCGCAGGGCGTGTACGTCATGCATTTTCTGGTGGAACTGCTGCACCTGGTGGAAGCCGCCTTCGGCAGCCAGACCGCGCTGCAGGCGCTGATCAGCAGCATCGGCTACAAGACCGATGCGCCGATCACCGCGCTCAATGAGACGGTGATCATGCTGGTGGTGCTGGCACTCATCGACGTGGTGATGATCTCCAACCTGCTGATCATGGTGATCGTCGGCGGCTACGAGACCTTCGTGAGCCGCATGGACCTCGAGGGGCACCGCGACCAGCCCGAATGGCTCAGCCATGTGAACGCCTCGGTGCTGAAGGTCAAGCTGGCCACCGCCATCATCGGCATCAGCTCGATCCACCTGCTCAAGACCTTCATCAACGCCGACAACTACACCGACCGGGTGCTGATCGCGCAGACGGTGATCCACATCACCTTCCTGTTGTCGGCCATGGCCATCGCGTACACCGACAAGCTGATGTCGAAGGAACACTGACGAGGCGGCTACGGCACCGCCTCGTCCGGCTCGGCCTGGAAGATCCGCGTGAAGTCGCAGCAGGACTGCGCGAGCATGACAATCGAGGCGGTCAGTGCGCTGCGGTGCTCGCCCTTGTGCATGGCCACGTAGGGCACCGGCGGCAGGGCCGGCGCCACATCCAGCACCGCCAGCATGCCGGCCGCGACCAATGGCTCGAGGCACTGCCGCGGCAGGTAGCTCACCCCCAGACCCGACACCGTGAGCCCGGTCAGCGCCACCAGGTTGCTCACCACGATGATGTTGGCGGGCTCGACCCCCCGTTCCTTCATCCACGCGTCGTACACGCGGCCGGTCCCCGACGAACGGCCCTGCACCAGCATCCGGTAGCGCGCCAGCTCGTGCAGCCGCACCGGCCCGCCCGAGGGCACCAGCCCGGGCTTGCACATCCACGCGCTTTCGACCTTCCCGATGGCCTTGCCCGGAATGCGTGCGTCGGCGAAGGCATCGGGCACGATGATCAGGTCCAGTTCGTCCGCGAGCAGCTTGTCGCGCAACGACAGGCTGTCGTCCACGTCGGGCTCGATCGTGACCTTCGGGTAGTGCTGCTGGATCAGCCCGACCAGCCGGGGCAGCCAGGTCATCGCGGTCAGCTCCGTCACACCGATGCGCACCCGGCGCTCGATGACCTCCGGCTTGCCGAACTGCTCGACCGCGGCATCGCGCTGCTGCAGCAGCTTCTTGGCGAGCACGAACATCTCCTCGCCTTTCTCGGTCAGCCGCGCGGTGCGCAGGCTGCGGTCGAAGAGCTCGGTGTCGAACAGCCGCTCCAGTTCGTGCACGCGTTTGGACACGGCCGACTGGGAGGTGTTGAGCTTGTGCGCCGCCGGCCCGAAGCCGCCCAATTGAGCGATCCAGAACAGGGCTTCGAGCTGCTTGAAGGTCATCACGGTGCGTCTTGCGGTGCCAGTGGCGTTGAATAGAACGCTTTCGGTGATGTGATTCCAGCACAAAAAATCGCTTTTTTAAATCTTTAGGCACTTTCAGAATTTGTCGTCTCCCCAGTCCAACGCTCACTGAAAGATGCCCATGAACTTCCGTCTGCCTCTCGCCGTCGCCCTCGGCACCGCCGTTCTCATGGCAAATGCCGTCGCCCAGGATTCCGACACGCTGCGCAAGATCAAGGAGAGCGGCACGATCCAGATCGGCAGCCGCGACAGCTCCATCCCCTTCTCCTACAAACTGGGCAGCGCCAACGAGCCCATCGGCTTCTCCAACGACATCTGCCTGAAGATCGTCGACGCCGTGAAGACCAGGCTCGGCTTGCCCCAGCTGCGCGTGCAGTACACGACGCTGACCTCCACCAACCGCATCCCGCTGATGCAGAACGGCACGGTCGACCTGGACTGCGCCACGACCACGAATTCGGTCGCGCGGCAGCAGCAGGTGGATTTCGCGCCGAGCCATTTCGTCACCAACATCACCGTCGCGGTCAAGAAGAGCTCGGGCATCCACTCGCTCGCAGACCTGAGCGGCAAGCCGGTAGCGACGGTCACGGGCAGCACGTCGATCCAGCTGCTGCGCAGCTACCGCAAGGCCGAGAACATCGACGTGCAGGAGGTCTCGGGCAAGGACACGGCCGATGCCTTCCTGCTGCTCGCCAGCGACCGCGCCGCCGCCTACGTGCTCGACGACGTGCAGCTCGCCGGCCTGATCGCCACCGCGCCGAACCCGTCCGACTACACGATCCTCAAGGACGTGGTACTGCGCCAGGAACCCTACGGCATCATGCTGCGCAAGAACGATCCGCAGTTCAAGGCGCTGGTCGACCAGACGGTGAGCGGCCTGATGAAGTCGGGCGACATGGCCAAGCTCTACGCCAAGTGGTTCACCAGCCCGATCCCGCCGAGCAACGTGAACCTGAACTTCCCGATGTCCGACGCCGTGCGCGACGCCTTCCAGAACCCGAACAACAAGGGCGTCTGACGCGTCCCGCCCCCGCATGTCCACCCACCATCCCCAAGGCCTTCTTTTCGCCGATGCGTTGCAGCAGCAGATCCGGCAGCGCTTCCTGCACGTCGACCACGACCATCGCGGGCGCGAGCGCCTCTACTTCGACAACGCGGGCGGTTCGTTCCGCCTGAAAGCCGCGGTCGAGCGCATGGCGCAGATCGACGCCATCCCCGACAACGCGGAACGCATCCACGACATCGCCGAGGAACTCAAGGCGATCCAGGCGAAGGCCGTCGACGATGTCCGCGTGATCCTCAACGCCCGGGGCGGCAGCGTGTACGCGTCGCTGACCGCCTCTGGCGCGATGTTCGACATGGTGCGCGCCATCGCCGAGAACGTGCCCGGCACCAACATGGTCACGACCGCGCTGGAGCACCCCTCCGCCTTCGACGCGATGTCGATGTACGCCCAGCGGCTCGGCCGCGAGCTGCGGGTCGCCCGGAGCAACCCGGCGACCGGCGGCGTGGATGTCGACGAGATCGTTCGGCTGATCGATGCCGACACGGTGCTGCTTAACGTGATCTACGCGTCGAACATCTCGGGCGCCAAGCTCGACATCGAGGAGATCGTGCGGCGTGCGCGCGCCGTGAAGCCGGACCTGTACATCGTGGTCGACGCAGTGCAGCACGCACCCCACGGCCTCATCGACCTGCAGAAGACGCCGGTCGACGGCATCAACATCGCACCGTACAAGTTCTTCGGCTGCCGCGGCTCGGGCATCGCCTGGGTTTCCGAGCGTGCGGCCGTGCTGCCGCACCACAAGCTCGGCGGCAAGCCGCCCGCCTTCTGGGACCTGGGCAGTTCGGCACCCTGGCAGTTCGCCGTGCTCACCGAGATCGTCGACTACGTCTGCTGGATCGGCGGGCACTTCTCGGCCGCGAGCGGTCGCCGCGCGCTGTTCGCCGCCGGCATCGCGCACATCGAACTGCACGAGCGCGCGCTGCTGGCGCGGCTGCTCGACGGCAGCGAGGCCGTGCCGGGCCTGCGCCAGATGGACGGCGTGCAGGTGTTCCTCGACCACGACGACCTGACGAAGCGCGACCTGATCATCGGCATCGGCTTCGACGCGCTCGACTACACGCAGGCGGTGCATGCCTACGCGCAGCGCGGCGTCACCGTCTACGAGCGGGTGGTGAGCAGCATCTACTCGAAGCGCATGCTCGAATCCTTCGGCCTCGACGGCGCGGTGCGCATTTCACCGCTGCACTGCCACTCGGTGGCCGACGTCGACCGCTTCCTGCGGATCACGCAGGAACTGGCCACCGGCCCACGGTAGCGCCGCCCTCGGTCACGCGCATTCAGCGCCCGGTCATGTTCTCGGGCACCACCCACTGGTCGAACTGCTCGCCGGTGAGGTGGCCCGAGGCGACGGCCGCTTCGCGCAGGCTCGTGCCTTCCTTGTGCGCCTTCTTCGCGATGTAGGCGGCCTTGTCGTAGCCGATGTGCGTGTTGAGGGCCGTCACCAGCATCAGCGAGCGCTGCACGAGTTCGTTGATGCGCTCGCGATTCGGCTCGATGCCGACGGCGCAGTGGTCGTTGAAGCTCACCATGCCGTCGGCCAGCAGGCGCACGCTCTGCAGGAAGTTGTGCGCCACCATCGGGCGGAACACGTTCAGCTCGAAGTTGCCCGAAGCACCGCCGAAGTTGATGGCGACGTCGTTGCCGAAGACCTGCGCGGCCAGCATCGTGACCGCCTCGCTCTGCGTCGGGTTCACCTTGCCCGGCATGATCGACGAGCCGGGCTCGTTCTCGGGAATGCTCAGTTCACCGATGCCACTGCGCGGCCCGCTGGCCAGCCAGCGCACGTCGTTGGCGATCTTCATCATGCTGGCGGCCAGCGTCTTGAGCGCGCCATGCGCGTGCACCAGCGCATCGACCGAGGCCATCGCCTCGAACTTGTTCGGCGCGGTGACGAACGGCAGGCCCGTGAGCTTGGCGAGTTCAGCTGCGACCTGTTCGGCGTAGCCCTTCGGTGCGTTCAGGCCGGTGCCGACCGCCGTGCCGCCCAGCGCCAGTTCGCTCAGGTGCGGCAGCGCGGCGCGCACGTGCGCCTCGCCATGGGCGAGTTGCGCCACGTAGCCCGAGAACTCCTGGCCCAGCGTGAGCGGGGTCGCATCCTGCAGGTGGGTGCGGCCGATCTTCACGATGTCCATGAAGGCGCTCGACTTCTGCTCCAGCGTCCGGCGCAGCTTGGCGATGGCCGGCAGGAGCTTGTGCGTCAGCGCCTCGACCGCGGCCACATGCATAGCGGTCGGGAACACGTCGTTGCTCGACTGGCTGCGGTTCACGTCGTCGTTCGGGTGCACCAGCCGCCCTTCCCCGCGCTCGCCGCCGAGGATCTCGCTGGCACGGTTGGCCAGCACCTCGTTGACGTTCATGTTGGTCTGGGTGCCGGAGCCGGTCTGCCACACGACCAGCGGGAACTCGTCCGGGTGCTTGCCCGCGATGACCTCGTCGGCCGCGGCCACGATGGCCTTCGTCTTCCCCGCCTCCTGCAGGCCCAGTGCATGGTTCACCACCGCCGAGGCGCGCTTGACCTGTGCCAGCGCCTTGATGATCTCGCGCGGCTGCTGCTCGCCGGAGATGTCGAAGTTCTGCAGCGAGCGCTGCGTCTGCGCGCCCCACAGCTTGTCGGCCGGGACCTCGATGGGGCCGAAGGTGTCGCGCTCGACTCGGATGTTCTTGGGGGTCGTCATGAGAAGAAAGCTCCGCTGTCAAAATGGAGGGGGCGCCTGCCGCGAGGAAGCGCCGAAAAGTCCGACAGCATAGCCCGAACGAGAACGACTCGCATTTGATCGAGCGTCCCACCCACGAGAACGTCATGACCACCACCATCCAGCAGGCCGACCTGATCGAATCGATCGCCGCCGCCCTTCAGTACATCAGCTACTACCACCCGGCCGACTACATCGCGCACCTGGCCAAGGCCTACGAGCGCGAGCAGAGCCCGGCGGCCAAGGACGCCATTGCGCAGATCCTGACCAACAGCAAGATGAGCGCGACCGGCCACCGCCCGATCTGCCAGGACACCGGCATCGTGAACGTGTTCCTCAAGGTCGGCATGGACGTGCGCTGGGGCGGCTTCACCGGCAGCCTGGACGACGCCATCAACGAAGGCGTGCGCCGCGGCTACAACCACCCCGACAACACGCTGCGCGCCTCGGTCGTGGCCGACCCGCAGTTCGACCGCAAGAACACCAAGGACAACACGCCCGCGGTGATCTTCACCGAGATCGTGCCCGGCGATAAGCTGGAAGTGACGGTCGCGGCCAAGGGCGGCGGCAGCGAGAACAAGAGCAAGCTGGCCATGCTCAACCCCGGCGACAGCATCGTCGACTGGGTGCTCAAGACGGTGCCGACCATGGGCGCGGGCTGGTGCCCGCCCGGCATGCTGGGCATCGGCATCGGCGGCACGGCCGAGAAGGCCGCGCTGATGGCCAAGGAGAGCCTGATGGACGACCTCGACATGCACGAGCTGCAGGCCAAGAAAGCCTCCGGCGCCGAGCTGACGAAGGTCGAGGCGCTGCGTATCGAGCTGTACGAGAAGGTCAATGCGCTGGGCATCGGCGCCCAGGGCCTGGGCGGCCTGGCCACCGTGCTCGACGTGAAGATCCAGATGTACCCGACGCACGCCGCGAGCAAGCCGGTCGCGATGATCCCCAACTGCGCGGCCACGCGCCATGCGCACTTCACGATGGACGGCAGCGGTGCCGTCTACCTCACGCCGCCCTCGCTCGACCTGTGGCCGGACGTCGACTGGAAGCCCGACTACAACAAGAGCCGGAAGGTGGACCTCGACACGCTCACGCCCGCCGAAGTGGCGAGTTGGAAGCCGGGCGACACGCTGCTGCTCAACGGCAAGATGCTGACCGGCCGCGACGCCGCGCACAAGCGCATCGCCGACATGCTGGCCAAGGGCGAGAAGCTGCCGGTGGACTTCACCAACCGCGTCATCTACTACGTCGGCCCGGTCGACCCGGTCGGCGACGAGGCCGTGGGCCCGGCCGGCCCGACCACCGCGACCCGCATGGACGGTTTCACCGAGATGATGCTGGCGCAGACCGGCCTGATCGCCATGATCGGCAAGGCCGAGCGCGGCCCGGTCGCCATCGAGGCGATCAAGAAGCACCAGAGCGCCTACCTCATGGCGGTGGGCGGTGCCGCCTACCTGGTGAGCAAGGCGATCAAGACCGCCAAGGTGGTCGGCTTCGCGGACCTGGGCATGGAAGCCATCTACGAATTCGACGTGGTCGACATGCCGGTGACGGTGGCGGTCGACGCCGGCGGCACCAGCGCGCACATCACCGGCCCGGCCGAGTGGCAGAAGCGCATCGCCAGCGGCGAGTTCAAGACCATCGCGGTCGCTGCGGTCTGACTTGAATCTGCAGGCGATCAATCCGGCCCTCGGCGCCTCGAACGGCGATCGTCCGATCGGCGTGTTCGACAGCGGCATGGGCGGGCTCAGCGTGCTGGCCGCGCTGCGCGCCGAACTGCCGCACGAAGACTTCGTGTACTTTGCGGACACGGCCTATGCGCCGTACGGCGAACGTGGCGATGCCTATGTGATCGAGCGTTCGCTCGCGGTGGCGGAGCACCTGGTGCGCGAGCACCGCGTCAAGGCGCTGGTGGTGGCCTGCAACACGGCGACCACCGCGGCGATCCACCTGCTGCGCGCGGCGCACCCGGCGCTGCCCATCGTGGGCCTGGAGCCCGGGCTGAAGCCGGCGGTCGCGGCGAGCCGTACCGGGCACATCGCGGTGATGGCCACACGCGGCACGCTGGCGAGCGCCAAGTACGCCGCCTTGCGCACCGCCGTTGCCGGCACGGCCGATGTGCGCCCGGTTCCATGCGATGGCCTCGTGAAGGCCATCGAAGGCTTCGACACCGCAGGCATTGCCGCGCTGTGCCAGCGCTACATGCAAGAAGCCGGCCCCTTCGGCGAAGGCGCTGCCGACGTCGACACGGTGGTGCTCGGCTGCACCCACTATCCGCTGGTGATCGACGTGTTGCGCAAGCATGCACCGGCCACGCTGCGCTTCATCGACACGGGCCTGCCGGTCGCGCAGCACACGCGGCGCCTGCTGGCGGCGGCGGGCCAGCTGGCGGGCGATGACGTCGGCAACGGCACGCTGCGCCTGGAAAGCAGCGGCCAGGTGGCCGCACTCGAGGCCGCAGCGGCCCGATGGCTCGGGCCTTCCACGGCCAGCACGGCGACCGTGTCCTGAGCCGATTCCGCCGACATGCGTTTTCTCCGTCACGCCGCCCTCCTCCTGGGCCTCTCGGCCGCCGGCCTGAGCCACGCGGCCTGCGAGAGCGGCCTGGCCGAGCGCCTGCATGCCAAGCTGCACCCCCAGCGGGCGCTCGACGAGCGGCTGGCGGCCTGCAAGCCGTGGCCGGGCGCCCCTGGCCGCATCGTCGTCGTGCTGCCCATGCCGCGTCCATCCAGCGACCCGAACGCGGCGAAGGTCTACGATCTCGAGGTGCTGATGGTGCAGCGCCCCGACAACGGCAACACCGAGCGCGACACGGTCGTCGGCCGCCTGTTCCAGGCCGAGGCGCTGGACGAGGAAGCCGTCGCCATCCAGGAAATCCTGGTCGATACCGGGCGCTACATGCTGGCGCCCGACGCGCGCGCCTTCGGCCTGCGCGTGCGCTACCGCGGCACGACCCGCGGCGACACCTTCGCGAGCGAGACGCTGCGCCTGTACATCGTGCAGGGCGGCAAGCTGCGCGAGGTGATGCAGGAGGTCGAACTCGACAACGAGAGCGGCGAATGGAACCCCGACTGCACCGGCCGCTTCCGGCAGCTGCGCTCGATGCTCTCCACCCGACCGAACCGCAAAAGCGCCTTCGCCGACCTGGTGCTCGCACGCACGGTCGTCCAGAGCCGCGGGCAGATGCAGGAAGACGGCAGCTGCGCCGAGCAGGTCCAGCCGGCGCACTACGGCACGGTGGTGCTGCGCTACGACGGCGAACGCTACCGCGTGCCGAAAATGCTGCGCACGCCTTGACGGCCGCCCGGCAGATTCAGCGCGATGCGCCCGATCCCGCCAACGCGGCTTCGCGGCCACGCTGCATGCGGATCGGCAACAGCAGCAGCAGACCGCCGACGAAGAAAACCGCGGTCGCGAGGATGGCGATGCGCTGGTTGCCGCCGGAGGCCCAGGTGATGGCACCGTAGCTCAGCGGGCCGACGATGCTCGCCAGGCGTGTCGCGAAGGACCACAGCCCGAAGAACTCGGCGCTGCGCGCCGGTGGCGCGAGGTAACCCGTCATCGCGCGTCCGGCCGACTGGCTGGATCCCATCGACAGGCCCGCGATCGCCGCCGCCCACCAGAAGCCGCCCTTGGTCGTGACCGAGGCGGCGATCACGCAGACGGCGATCCATGCGACCAGGGTGATGGCCAGCGCCAACCGGTGGCCGATGCGGTCCTGCAGGTAGCCGAAGGCGAAGGCGCCCACTGCGGCTGCGAGGTTGAGCACGAAGATCAGCACCATCGTCTCCTGCGGCTGGAAGCCGATCACCTGCTCGGCGTAGATCGCCGCCAGCGTGATCGCGACCGCGACCCCGGCCTGGTAGCAGACGGTGCACGCCAGCACCCCCATGAAGTCGCGGTAGCCGCGCGCCTCGCGGAAGGTCCGGCACAGCTGCGCCCAGGCGCTCTCAGACGCGCGTTCAGGGGCGCGGTCGGGCTGCGGCTGGGCACGCTCGGGCAGGAGCGCGAAGGTGACGCAGGCCGCCAGCCCGTAGACCGCCGCAGTGATCAGCATCGTGACCGGCACGAAGTGCGACGCCGGCAGGCCACGCGCCTGCGACCACAGCACGTAACCCAGGCACACGCCCAGCGTCAGCATGCCGCCGACGTAGCCGAAGCCCCAGCCCCAGCCGCTCATCTTGCCCATGCCCTCGGGCGTGGCCAGCTCGGGCAGGAAGGCGCCGGTCAGCGACTCGCCATAGGAATAGAAGGTGTTCGAGACGATGACCATCGTCATGGCCAGCACCACGGCGTTCGCGCCGGTGAACCGCGGCGTCAGCGCCAGGGCGGCGGTCGCCACCACGCACCCCGCTGTCGCCGTCATGAGCACGCGCTTCTTGGCGCCATGGCGGTCGGCCCAGGCGCCGATGGCGGGCATGCTGACCATCACGAGCGCGTAGGAGATGCCGAGCGCGAACGTCCAGGCGAAGGTGGCCCAGGGCGCACCGCCGGCCACGCCGCCGACGAAATAGGCCGCGAAGACGGCCGTGATGACGACGGTGGTGTAGCCCGAGTTGGCGAAGTCGTACATCGCCCACCCGAACACCTCGCGCTTGCGCACGCCCGGACGCAGCGCGGACATCGCCCGCCTAGTGCAGGTGACGCGGGCGGCGACCGCCGCCGTGGCCGCCGGCGCCCGGCCCACCCGGGCCGCTGCCGCGCGGGCGCTTGCCGATCTCGAGCGAGTTCACGAGCGCGTCGAAGCGGTCGCCGAAGAGCTTGTCGATCTCAGCGACCACACCGCCGAGTTCGGCGCCGTCGAAGTGGCGCTCCATGAGGTTCACCACATCTTCGACGAGCAGATCGCGCTGGACCTGCATGATCGCCGCGGGGTTGGGGCCCACGAACAGCATGATGAAGTCGTCGCGCGACTCCTCTTCCGGGTCGCCCTCTTCCTCGTCGTAGTCGGTGTCGTAGAAGGTGACCTCGATGGCCGCACCCTGCTCCGCGAGCTCGTTCAGCGCCATGCACATCTCGTCGAGTTCCTGACGGAAATCCTCGTCGCCGGGCACGGTCCAGCACATCTGCAGCATGTGCTCCTTCTGCTCGAAGCGGATACCGGGTTCTTCTTCGTAGGTGCTGGTGGCGCCGTCGGCCAGCGATTTGGCGCCGGCGTATTTCCACAGGGGCTTGAGCGCCTCCTGGATCTGGGCGAAGGTCACGTCCGAACGCAGTGGCACGTCGCCATGCACATGGATTTCGAATGGAGCGTTATAGCGTGGCATGTCTTGCTCCCTTGTCATGCAGTGGTGCCCGGAACCGGCGACAAACATCCTTATTTGACGCGGGTTCTACGGGTTTTCGGGGGATTATTGAGGGGAGAGTTTAAAAACACCTCGTACCCATTGAATTGATTTTCCCACAGCGCCAAGCACTTTAATTGCTGTACGCTTATCCAGCATGAAGCAAGTCGAGATGTACCGCTGGCGCATCCCCCAGAAGCCGCCGAAGAAACCCCGCCTCACCAGCTACTACATGACGCTGGAGGAAGGGCGCGACAGATTCCCAGAGGGCGAGCCTGCGCTGGAGTGGAAGGAGGTTCGAGCGGTTTGCTCGACGCCTGAGGAAACCAGCCGCGAGATGGCCAAGGGGCTGGAGCCGTCCTTCCCGCCCAAGGCGTAGCGCCAGGCCGGCCCAGAAACGGAAAAAGGCCCCCAGCGCCGAAGCGCCAGGGGCATGGGTGGGGTGTCGGGCGGTCAGGGTGATCGCAATCGCCCGCTGGCCGGCAGCGTGTAGTCGACCGGCGCCAGCAGCGCGCGGTCGTTGCGCACGAGGCCCAGCAGCAGCGTCACCTCAGCGTCTCGGCCTTCGACAACTCGTCGACCTTCTGCAAGTAGGTCTCGACCTTCTGCAGCCACGTCTGCGAGGACTGCGGATCGATCCGCGACACGCTCGCAGGCAGCGGGGTCGCTTCGGGCTGTTTCGCGATCACGGGCGGCGAAGGCGGCGAGTTGGCGGCGCACCCGCTGACTGTCAGCAGCATCAGAATTGCGGCCGTCCTGAATGGTCTCGAGGCGGGTTTCGTAGGCATCGACGATCTCCTGTTGGGTGGTGGCATGGGTGAGCTGCAGCGCTGCGACGCGCTCGGACTCGCGCAGCGCGGCGCGCAGGCGGTCGTTCGTTTCCTGCGCGCGCGCGGCCTTCTCATCGGCCAGCGCCCCGCGCGCGCCGGCCAGGCGCACGGCCTGCACGCCCAGGGCCGAGGCCAGCGCGGCCAGCAGCAGGCCGACCGCGATCAGCTTCCAGTTGGCCAGGATGGTGGTGATCACGGCTCGATCTCCGGCAGGTCGACCGTCTGGCCGGCCAGCGCATGCGTGCAGTCGCCCAGGAACTGGATGCGGCCATCGGTCACGAACGAATGGCAGATCGCCTTGTCGTCCCAGCCTTCGTCATCGCCGGGCGCGATGGCGCCGCGCGACAGGATCGATGGCGTCAGCGTCGGACGGTCGAAGTTGCAGTTGAAGGTCCAGCGCGGCGCGACGATGTCGGCGCGGGTGTTCTGGTTCGGCAGGCAGTGCGTCATGCCACAGCCTGGGCAGCTGAATTGCACGCCGTAGTGGGTGCCGTCCGTGTTCTCGACGCTCTTGAATCTCATGACGTTCCTTTCTTCGGCGCGCACAGTGCGCAGACGGTGCGGTAGACCCGACCCATAAAGACGTGCCGGCACTCCACGCACACGGTGCGGACGTAGGGGCCGACATGCACATCGGCCCGGTAATCGCGCGGCATTCCTGCGGCGATGTCTTCGGCGCGCGCGAGGTCGGAGTTCATGTCAGCACAGCAGGTTGTGGCCGCCGCAGCCTTGCAGGAAAACCCACAGGACGATGCCAGCGGTGACGGCGGCCACCAGCAGCACGAAGCCGATGAACTTGAGGGCCTTCATAGTGCCCCCAGGCCCAGCGCCAGGCGCGCAGCGGCATACAGGCGGGCACGGTCGACCCACCCGTTTGAGTCGCCGTCAGCAGCCGTCTTGCGCCCACGGTTGATGATGTCGCAGTACCCGTCGAAGTCGCCCTTGTCGGCCCAAGCGTTGAGGCCGCGCATGTCGGCATAGTCCGCCGCCGATAGCGCCGCCCAGTCGGTGAAGCCCAGTTGGTCGGGCTCGAGCTCGAAGTCCGGCACGCTGCGCTCGGGGAAGCGCGCGCGCAGCCGGTCGCGCACCGCCGCGTGGTTGTAGCGGCCGGTGGTCTGGATCAGGCCATGCCCGCGGAAGCGGAAGCCGTCGCCCGGCTGGGTGTTGCCGAGATCCTTGCGGCCCTCGTAGCCGCGCTGCGCCGGCGTCGGCCCCCACAGCTCGGTCGAGTAGTGCAGGCCGCCAGATTCATGACCGACGTTCGCCAGGAACATCGCCTGCCGGATAGACGTGTCGATTCCGTACAGGCCCATCGCCTCGTTCAGGGCGTCGGCGTAGCGCTGGGCGCGGTCGAGGCGCGCGCCGGTGCAGCGCGCGAGGGTATCGGCGTTCACGGATCGACCTTCGGAGCCGCAATGCCCTGAGCCTTCAGCCGCAGCACGATCCCGATGATGAACGCCGCCGAGATGTAGAGCGATGGGTGAATGCCCACCACGCCCAGGATCGACGCTTTTTGATCATCGGAGAGCGTGACCCACACAGGGCCAGCCGCCGCACAGATGGCGTTCCACCAGAACGACAGCATTTGCCACGCCTTGCGCCACTCGGGCACGAAGAACTTGTCCAGCCAGTCAGCGATAGCCTGTTTCATCGTGTGCTCCTTTTGTCGGACTCGAGGTTTTCAATGCGGAATTTCAGGATGGCCAACTCTCCCTGCACGGTGCTGGCCTGGCTGTTACCGGCCTTCACCGAAATCTTCAGGTCGGTCATGTCTTCCCCGAGCTGGCCCAGCTTGAAGTACATGCTTGCGAATGCCGCTGCGATGGCGAAGGCGCACCCAAGGAGCCATGTCAGCGGGAGCTTCATGTCGATGATTCGAGTGACCCTCGGCAGGTCGCCGGGTTGCGTGTCTTGATTCATTGGCCCCCCGTGTTTCGGTCGTGCACCTTCTGGTAGACCGCCACGGCCTTGGCCTTCAGCGAGGCCCACGTCAGGCCCTGCCGCAGCGCCTGCCACTTGGGCACGATCCAGTCGATGAGCCACGCCCAGGCCGCTTGTGCGAGGTATTTCATGGCATCAACCCGGCATGACTGGCGGCTCTACCGCCGGCGGCGAAACGAACTCGCCCTCGACGTATGTCCAGCCAGGACCCACTGGCGAATCGTCGGGGAGTTCTTGGAGCGCTGCTCCTTCGAGTTGGTCGGCGAACGACGCATCAGCGCCGTCCCAGAGGATCACGTTGACGACGATGCCGTCCTTGATTACTGCCCAGCGGATCATGCGAACTCCTTGATGACGACGACACCAGGCGAGGCGTTACCGCCCGAGCGCGTGCTTGCGTTGCTGGTTGTTGCGAGCGCGCCACCGCCGCCGGCGCCGTAGCCGGTGGCAGCCAAGCCGTTCCCGGACAGCGTGCCGAGCGGCGACGCGAAGCCGGATCCGCCAGCGCCGTGCGCGCTATCGCCACCATCCCCACCGTAGGCGAGCGAACCGAAGACGACAACGGCCAGCCGCGCGATTCGCCCTGTCTCGTTGAAGATGTTTCCGCCAGTGGCGGCCGCCTGCGTCGTGTTGCCGAGCGCGATGGAACTGCCGGATGCCGTGCCAGCCGATCCCCCCGTTCCGCCATTTGCGACGATGAGAGAGCCGACGCTCGACGCGCCACCGTTGCCGCCCGTCGCGTTCAGTGCGCCGACGCCTGCGGCACCGACCGTGATCGTCTGCCCGGTGACGGCGGCGACCGCAAAGCGTCCGATGGCGCGCGCGCCAGAGGTTCCGCCTGCACCTACTGCGACCTGTCCCGCCGTCGTCGTGGGCACCCCGCCGCCTGCAGCGCCGGCACCAACGACCTCAATTTCAACAAAGGCCGTCCCCGGCGTCGGCGTGTAAGTGGTCGAACTGGTGAAGACGCGATGCCCGATCTGTCGCCCGGGGGTCAGAATCGGAATCGCCTGCGCGATCTGGTTGTAGGTCGTCTTGCTCGGCGTGATGCCGGCCGCAACCAGAATGTTCAGCAGCTCCTGCATGAGCATGTTCAGGAATGACGCGCGAACACGTGTCGCCGGCACGCCGAGGGTTGGGTTTCCCTCCGTCCAGAAACCTGGGGTGCCCGCGGCCTCGGGCGTTGGCAGCGTTGTTGCTGCAGTTGGGTCATCGATCGGAAACATCAGGGCTCCTTGTCAAACGTAGGAAAAGATGAGCACCGTGTGTGCGGGCATGACCTCGCGCAGTTGGCACTCGAGAACGGCATTGCTCCAGTACGCGAGCGCGTCGCCGGCCACCCCGGTGCCAACCTGCATGTACTGAACGGTGTTGAGTTGGGCGTTGATCTGCCAGGCGTGCGCCCAGTCGTCTCCGTAGAGCGGATCGCCTGCGCGCAGCACGCCAACGCGCGCCGGCGCGAACTCGGTGATCGTGATCACGTAGCCCAGCGCAAGCGCGTAGGCGATGAAGTAAGGAACCGACTGGCCGCCGATGGCCTTCAGGCGTGCCACCACCTGCGCGCGTCGCGCGGCCACCGTTGGCGATGTGCCAGCGCAAGGATCTGGGAGGCCGAGCGTCGACTCCCACTCAGGCAGCAGTTCGAAGGTCGAGGCTGGGAATGCATCGACCAGCAGCTGGTTGGCGCGCGCGTTCTGCCTTTCAAAGCTCGGCGCCAAGCCGGCGAGCGTCTTGGTCTGGATGGCATCCGGATCACGCGGCCAGACGCGCCCGCGCGGCAACAACGACTGAAGCGCCGCCAGATAGTCTGCGGCGCTGTATTGCGGTGCACTCATGGCTACGCGTAGGAAACGGTGCCCAGCGTGGGCAGATGGCCGAGCGTGGTCGCGATGTTTCCGCTGGGCGTGGTGATCACGAAGCCCTGCGTGCCGGAGATGGCCGCGATGGCCGACTCGATGAGCGACAGCGCCACGGTGCCGCCGGTGGCCGTGCCGTAGAGGTAGAACACGCCGGTGATGGCCGCCTCGACCAGCGCGCGCGTGGCCAGGCTCGCACCGCTGAGCCCGGTGATAGTGAAGTTGTTCGGCGACGCGATCGGTGCCACGGAGAAGACCAGCGCCGTCGCAGGGCGAAGCGGGAAGATGTGGTCGGCGACGATCAGCTGGTCGCCGGTGGCAGCAGCAGCTCGCGGCTCGTCGGTCGCCACGCCGTCGGTGCCTTGCGGGAATCCTCCATGCACCGCTTCGGCCTGATCCCACATCGTGTAGACCACGACGGTGCCAGCGCCGGCGCCATTCGGATTGCACCAGGCTCGCGTGACACCAGGCACCTCGAGCGCCCACTGGATGTAGTCGCCCACCGCGCCGCCCTGAGCCGGCGACCGGTAGGCCGTCAGCATGCGGCTGCGCAGGCTGTCGTCGTCCTCGATGTCGGCGCCGCCGGTGAATGCCGTGGTCACCGTGCCGTTCGACTGCACGCCGGCGATGGCCTGGCCAAGCGTCATCGCCGTTCCGACATCGGTGTTCCCAACCGCGCCGGTCTGGCCGGTCGGGTCGGCGACAGCAGACGCCGGGACCAGGACCGTTCCAGCGCTCGCCGTGGCGTCCGCCGTAGAGACGAACGCCTGGCCATCCCCGCGGATGATCGATGTCCCACTCGGCACCGTGCCGCTGGTGGCCGGGAAGGACACGACACCAGACGCCACGGAAGCGCTCTTGCGGAACACGTCTTTCAGGGCCGCCCATGCCTCCAGGAACTCACCCTCGGCTGTGTACGGCACGGCCTGCTTTGCGATCCAGTCGAGATACCCGTAGTGCAGGTGCGTGAGGTTGGCCTGGGCCTTGCCCGTGATGCCGAGGTTCGAGAATCGCAGCAGCGCGTCGGAGCCCGGCAACGACGACGAGATGTCGTTCGCTACCTGGCTCTGCAGCTCGCTGAGTGTGGGGCGTGCGTAGGGCATCAGTTCAGTCCTTGCCAGATGGCATCGAAGTTCATGACGACGGTGGTTCCGTCGCTCTTGTTGGCCGTGACCCTGGCGCCGAGTGAGCTCATGGCGATCCATGCCGTCTCGATGTCGAAGCTGGCGACCACGCCGTCGTCGATCAACCACTGCACGCATTCGGTCAGGTAGTCCTGCGCGCGCGCCTGGGTCTCGGCCGTCTGCTTGGCGCGCGACAACAGCCACAGGCGCGATCCGATCGGGTAGCGCTCATCGGCATCCGCCCACCAGCCGCGCGGGTCGCCGCTGCCGTCGGGGATCTCGTCGTCGTCCCCGGCCACGCGGTCGGTAAAGATGCTGATGAGCACCGCGGTCACCAGGTCGCGGCCCGTCTGCAGGTCAGCGCCGGAAAGGACCCAGTCGCCGCGGCCGAGCGCGGGCACCCATACGGTTGTCGTGTCGCTCATACCGGGGTTCCTGTGTTCGATCCGCCCGACTGCACGCCGCCATGGCGATGCGTCTTGCCGATCTCCACGCCGTCGTGCTTGACGCTCGGCGCATTGAGAATGGTCAGCGGCAGGCCGGCGCAATCGATCACGGTGCCGGCCCGACTGAAGTAGAGCGACTGGCCGAGGTCCGTGTAGACCTTCACCTCGCCAGGCGCCAGCCCTGTCGGTCGGGTAGATTCATCGTTCGTGCCGATCACCACGCCGTTCGAGCGCTCGCCGGCCACGAAGATCACGATCGCCTGGCAGCCCGGCAGAGGCATCGAGGAGAAGCCGTACTCGGCGACGCGCGGCGTGTTGTCGCGCACATCCTCGCCGGGCATCTGGACCTGCAGCATCTGCACGTTTCCGCCGTCGTCCCCCGTGGTCACTCGCCCGCGGCCGATCGCCATCTGCAGGCGGCGCCAGATCTTCTCGAGGCCGCGGGTTGCTTGATCGGTCATCGGCGTGCGTCCGCGAGCGCGTTCGCGACATCGGTCGGGAACGGCTGGTAGTTGAAGGGCTGCGGGATGAACGAGTCCGGGTGCATCAGCACCAGCCGCGCATGCGTGCCGCCGGCGTTGCGGATGTAGGTCACCTCGCTGATCAGCCAGGACACCGACTCGAGCTTCAGGCTCGGCAGGCTCACCGGTGCCAGCGTGTTCGGCGTCCACAGCTTGCCGGCGCGGTCGCGCCAGCTGTCGGCCACCACATGCACAGCCGCCGAGCGTCCGATGCGCCGGACCATCTCCCACTTCGCACGCGCCACCGCGATGTCGAAGCCGCCGTCGTTCGTCTCGGCGACCAGGAACTTCGGCCGGTATCGCGGCACCTGCGTATCCTGGATGTCCGTGATCAGGTTCGCCTCGTTGCCCGCATCGGCCAGTGCCATGAGCTTCACGCGAAACGCTCCGTAATCGCTGAAGCGCTGATCCATTGTGTACGCGATGCCGGCCGCCTCGACGTTGTCGCCCTCGGTGAAGCCGCTGGCCGCATGCTCCTTGCCGACGCGGGAGAACACCAGGTTCCCCTGCGCGTCGTCGTACATCAGCAGGCCGCGGAAGCGAGCCATCGGCTCGATCACGTCGAAAGGCGTGTCGCCGACGTTCAGGTTCGTCTGCGGGATCGCCGCACCCACATCATCCAGCGCGCTTACCGTGATACCGAAGGGATCGCACAGCGTCTTCGCGATGGACAGCACGGTCCCGTTCATCAGCTGGCCGCCCGGCCATACTGCCGAGCAATCGACGATGTCCTGCGTCTTGCTGCGGCCGGCGACGCGCACCGTGTGACTGCGCGCCGAGAACTCCGGGATGTAGCGATCGACGTAGCCCGTCGTCACCAGGTCGCCGCCGAGCATGATCTCGCAGGGCTGGCCGGGCCGCACCACGACGCGGTCGGCGCCTGGATAGTGCTCGGTCATCGCTACCTCGAAGTCGCTGACGACGCGCTCGACGCCGCGGGTGACGCGCACCTCTTCCCAGCCGGAGATCTCCTGGCCTCCGACCCTGATGACCAGCTCGTCGGGCCCGCTCACGAGGTGCCCCCTGGCTGCATCGTCATGCCGACGGGCGTTTGACCGAGGCCCCGCACGGCCTTGATCGACATGCCGGGCGGCAGGCCTATCACCTCGAGCCGAATCGGGCGCTCTTGGCCGCCCTCGCCGCTCCCGTTGCCTTGCGACTCACGCACCGCAGCGGCGGCAGCCTTGGCGATGGTCTCGGCGTCGTAGGGGTTCTGGCCGTTCTCGTGCTTGATGATCGACGAGATCAGCGGCGCCAGGATCTTCGGGTCCCGCAGATCGAGCGGCTGGTCGGACTTGATACCGGTCTGCTTCGACACCGTCGAGATGTACGCGCTGGTGTCGTTCTCGGTGGACGGCGCCCAGCGCTTGATGATCTTCTCGATCGTGTTGATGCCGTACTTGTCCTGGTAGGCCATCAGGTTCTTGGCTGCCGCGGTGATGCCAGCCTCAGGCGTCGCGAATACCGCGAACCGGCCGCCGGGCCCGCCCTCCTTCGACGCGCCGGCCTGGCCGGCGTAGTTCAGGTTCCCCGGGTTGTTGTTGCGGATGCCGCGCGGCGCGGATGCGTCCGCCGCAGGCACCTGCGCCCGCCCACGGCCCGCGCCGGCCGAGTTGTCGCTGACGGTGGTGCCGTCCGCATTCGTGATGGACCCGCTGAACGAGCGAGAACCCTGCGGCGTCGCCTTGGCGCCAAATTTCGAGATGAGCCCGAACAGCGCGCCAGCACCAGCACCGACGGGGCCGCTCAGCAGGCCGCCGACCATGCTGGAGCGCACCACGCTTGGCTTGTCGCCACCCTTGTCGGTTGACGTCTTCTTGTCGGCCCATTCCTTGGTGGAGGAGGCGATCTTCGACACGCCAGAGGCGAAGTCATCGAGGTGCACGTACTGCGCGAGCAGGTTGCCCAGCGATGTCCCCATGCCATCGATCGCGGCCTTGGTCTGGTTCCACGAGTCCGCCTGCTTCTTGTTGGCATCGACGAGGTCGGTACTCATGACGCCGCCAGCGCGGCGCACCTGCGCGATCCAGTCATCCAGCTGCTTCGTGCCTTCGCGCAGCATGGGCAGCAGTTCGCCGACACCGAGCATGTCGCTGATCTTGCGCGCCATGTTCTGGTCCTTGACGCGGCTCACCACGTCCGAGATGTCGCGCAGCGCCTGCACGGTGTCGACGGCACCGTCCTTCGTCTTCTTGATGCTGATGCCCATCTGGCTCAGCAGCGTGGCGGCCTGGAGGTTGCGACCGGCCAGCGCGTCCTGCAGCGTGGTGCCCAGCGCTCCCATGGACGAGTCCATGGTCTCCGTCTCGAGCCCAGCCAGCTTGGCCGCGCCGCGGTATTCCTGCAGGTGGTCCGTCGTGACGTTCAGGTTCTTCGCGGTGCGCTGGATGCCGAATCCCAGCTGGCCCATGCGCACTGCAACCGCTGTCGTCGCGCCGACGATCACGGCCGCGCCCCCCACAAACGCGCCGATCGGCCCCCCGATGGCGCCGAGCGATGCCGCCATGCGCGCGCTGCCGCCGATCACCGAGTTCTCGGCGATGCCGAACGACGTGGCCACCGAACTAAGGCCGCCGCCGATCTTCTGCAGCGCCCACAGCGGTTTCGCCACCAGGTCGTTCTTGCCGAGCGCGTTGAAGAACGATGCCGTCGACTTCTTGGCAGACTCGTAGGGCCGGAACATCTTCCCGACGCTCTCGTTCACCTTGTTGACGACCTTGGTGGCTTTGTCGACCGCCGTAATCCGGATGTTGAAGTCTTGAGCCATCAGGAATCCCTCGACGCCATGCGTTCAGCCTGCTTGTTCCACCAGTCGAGCCGGCTCCACGGCAGGGACCACGCGTCGTGCGGCCCCCACCCGTAGAACTTGGTCAGCTCTGCGACGACGTCGAGCCAGTTGTCAGGTCGGCCTCGTCGAAACTGTTCAAAAAATCGGCCGCCTCCTTGAAGTCGCGCTGGCACAGCCGCTCGGCGACGCCGCGGGGAACCTTCGCGACGATGGAAATCAGGTTGATGACGATGCCCATGCCAGTCGACGCGCTCTGCGACTGCTCCAGCTCGCCGGCGGTGGGCTCGCGCAGGCTGATCGTCGTGAAGGGCATGTCACCGATCGTGACGGGTTTGCGCAGAGTGATGGTTTTTTCGAGGTCCATGAAAGGCTCCTGGTTGATATGAGGACGGGCGCGGCGTCAAATGACGGCCGCCCCAAGGAGAAAGCGATGAGAAATCCACTGTTTTTCGCCGCAGCCCTATTGATTTCGGCTGCCGCGTTGGCGTCGGAAACGCCCTGCCAGTTCCATGACCCCGTAGCGATCGTTTGCCGCTCGCCACAGGCCGCAGCGGCTGCGTTCGTGAACTACGGGACTGACTTCAAGACCGCGGGCCAGTCGCACCACAACGCACTGCTTCGGCAGGCCGGGTGCGGCGGAGACACCAGCCGCAACGGGAAGAATCAGAGCCTCACTGTCGGCCGGGTCGAAAGCGTTGCCACACCCGCCGGGTGGGTCGAGGTGGCATCCGTGAAGGGCGACTCCGACGGATACCTATGGACGCCGAAGCGCTACCTGCGCGGCACTTGCTCGGCCCCGCGGCTTCCTGTAATGAAGCCGATCAAGGCGCAGCGCGGTCTCGGGCAGGACTGAAGCGCCCTACTTCGACAGCGCCTGGAATGAGGTCGGCATGAACGCCGGGTGGACTGCATCCGCCTCCGTCACTAGTTCGTCAGCCCGGCCCGCATCGCGGTAGAAGCGCTGCGCCAGAACGGTCGCCGGGATCGGGCTCGGCGTGGAGATGGTCTTGAGACTCGCCAGCTTGGCACCGCGCTGCGTCAGGTCCTTCACCACTGCCGCACGGAGCACGCGCAGCGCATTGAACGTGGCATCGGCCCCTGTGTTGCCGGCGATCAGGATCTCGGCGTCGAGCAGGTTGCACACCTGCGTGCGGATCGACACGGCATCGTCGAGCGATGCGGGCTGGTATTGCGCGGAGGCCCGGCACAGCGCCACCACGGCGACCCGCCGGAACAGGGCGCCGCAGCCCGCCTGCATGGTTGCCATGGCATCGCCGACGCCAGACGACAGCGTGGGCTCCGAAGGCGTGAAATCGGCAAGGTTCGCCAAGACCCGAACGGCGTCGGCCGGATCGGTAGTTGAAGCCAGAAGCGCCGCAGCGAGCGCTTGCGCTTGCGTGGCGAAGTCGGTGATGCCACTCATAGCGCGATCAGCGAGGCGGCTTTCGAGAGCGCGCTCGATGCTGTGGAGACTGCCGAGCGCGCAACCGATCCTTGCGCGATCAGCTGAGACACCGAGGTGGCCGTTGTGACGATCTTGCTGAGGCCGCTGATCGGATTGGATCGACCGCCGACGAACCTGCCGAACGAACCTGGCATCAATCCGACCATGCTCATCAGGTTGGTGGCGTTGTTCGCCAGACCGACCGCTTTGGATGCCCAGGCCGAAGCCGTGCTGACCGCCATGTTGACGACGGCGGCGCCCTGTGCGAGGGATGACGTCACGCTGCTCGCGAAGTCCGAGATGCCGGCGGCGTCGGCCAGGCTGGCAGCAATGCTGACCTCGGCTCCGGTGTCGACCGTCAGTTCAGGGAAGACCCGCTCACCGGCTTCGATGAAGGCGAAGGAGATCTCGAAGACGCGGCCGCGGTCCCAGCGCTCCTCCATCATTGAGTCGAGCAGGCTGACGTTGAGCATGCCCAGGGTCGGGTGCACCAGCGTGCTCTTCCCGGCCGACTCGCACACGGCGATCAGGCGCTCGCGCTGCGCGATGACGTTGCCGCCGCCGTAGATGCCGTTCTCGACGAGGAAGCCGGTCAGGGTGATCCGGCGCGCGGCGCGGCCCAGGTCTTCGACCCACACCTGATCCTTGAATGGGTACTCGTGCACCGCATTGCGCCGGCCGACGCGGATCTGTCCACCCAGCACGCCGAATGGCACGCCGCCGAACGAAGCCGGCCGCAGCTGGTCGCGCCAACTGGCCCCGGCGCCCCCGAGTGCGGATGGGAACAGACTGGACAGCGACTTGACCGCGCCGACAGCGCGCTGGATGTTGCCGAGGGTGCTCATGGGCTACGCGATCCCGATCACTGCTCGGTGACGGAAGGGCCTTCCCACTTCACTTCGATCGTGCCGTCTTCCGACTTCGACGTCTGGCTTTCCACCGTCCACATGTTGCGGCCGGTCACGAACTTGCCATTGGCCAGCTCGAGCACGACGGTGACGTCCGTCATGGTGTTCAGGCCAGCCACACTGAGGTCGCCGCTGTCGCGGATGGTGCCGGAGATGTGGCCGGCAATGGGCTTCTCGCTGTAGCCGTGGACCGCATCCTGACCGGTGAGCGTCTCGCGCGTGACCTTCGAGGGGCTGTACTCGAACGCGCCCGCCGCCATGAGGGTCTGCCCGTCGACCGACACATATGCCTTGCCCGCGAGGGCGTTGCTGTTGATTGCCATGGTGATTCCTTGAAACGAAAAAACCGCCTTGCTGGCGGTCTGAAACGAAAAAGCCACCCGGAGGTGGCTTGATGTGAAGCGCAGGCGGCCTACGCGGTGCAGAGCTCTTCGATGAGCTTGTTTGCTTTGGTCTTGTTCACGAATGACGTGACGATTCGCAGATTTGCCAACACATGAAGGCCGCAGACATTGCGGCCTCGAAGCGGCACGATGTGATCGACGTTGTATTCAATGCCGGTCTCGATCTCCAATCTCCGCGCCTCTTCGTACATCGCTTTGATCTTGTCGGTTTCAGACCAAGCTGGCGTTGCCCGCAATTTCGCGGCATGACGGCGAGCGACATGCGCGGCCTGCAAGGCGCCGGTCTTGTGCTTGTACTTCTTGACGCGATCCCAGTTTGCTTTTCGCCATGCGCGATCTTTGGCTAGTTCCCGCTCCCGCCTTATTGGGTCAGCGCGTGAGCGTAGCTTTCGTTCCCGCAACGACTCAGCTTGAGCGGCCTTGAAAACCGGATCGTCAGCTGCGCGTTTTTTCTGGTATTTCGTGACTGCAGCCACGTGTTTAGCACGGCACTCCGGATCGTTTGCTCGCCTTTCGCGAGCGCGCGCAGCCTCGCACTCTTTGCATATCGACTTGAGCTGATCTTTTCCCTCTTTCCGATACCCGTAGAACGCGAGTGAAGCAGACTTTGAAGAAAAGCAGCGCGTGCACATCTTGGTGGCACAATTCTCGGCAGCCATCGTTACCTCCGAAATAGGTGATGGTGGTTAGAGGCCTCATCAGTGCTGATACACCGATGGGGCCTTGCCTATTGTGCCTGCTCTATTGCAGTCTGAACTGAGCCAAGAGGGCAAAGATGCGCAGTTGTGCGATTAATGTACCTGGCCACAAAACGTCGACGCGGTTGGGGTTCTGCGCGTTCTGCTGGACGATCAGGTTCTGGGCGAACAGGTCGGCGCGCTGCACCAGGCCGGCGTTCTCCAGCTCCTGGTAGGCCGCGATCTGGTCCATCTTGATGATGCTGGGCGTGACGATCGCCGAGCCGGCGGCGAAGCGCGTGCCGTCGGCAGCCAGCTTCATGCGCGGGAACTTGCTGGTGACGCGCGTGCGCAGGAAGCGCAGCACGAACATCAGGGTGAACAGCGTCTCGACCTCAAGGTAGCTGTTGTCCGGCTGCCCGAAGGAGTTCTTCTGGTAGGTCGTGATCGCGTTCTCGATCGCCACCGTGCCGTCGTCGGCCACCGTGAAGGTCGAGATGCCGTCGTACAGCAGCGTGTTGCGATCGGTGAGGGCGAAACGCGACTCCAGGGGGGGCGCCAGCACGCTCTGCAGCGCCAGGGTCTGCACCGGACGTGCCGGGTCGGCGCGCACGCTGACGGCCACCTGGCCGGCGAAGGCCGCGGCCCAGAGCCAGCTGGGGGTCGGGCTGTCGTTGAAGCCCATGATCGAGCCGTGCTGGTCGTTGCGGCCGACGCCGAAGGTGGTCAGAGCGCCGAGCGTGCCGCGGTAGGCGGCGAAGAAGTGGCCGTAGATCTGCGACGACCAGCTCCAGCGGCCCGTCGAGTCGTTCAGGAAGGCCTTGAGCGCATCGAGGCTGGCGGTGTCCGTGTACGGGCACACGATGAAGTCGAAAGGCTTGTCCAGCAGGTTCGACAGGCCGGTGGTCAGGCTGGGCGCGGTCGCGCCGCTGGCCATCGCCGTGATCGTGAACGTCATGCCGGTGGGCGTGTATTCCTGTCCGGCGGTGCCCAGGTAGTTCACGCGGATGTCGATGTCGTTGCCGGCCGGGCCCTTGTTGATGGCCGTGAAGGTGACCGTCGACGTCGAGGCTGCGGCGGTGACCGGCAGATTCGCGGTCGCCGTGACGGCTGCCGCGATAGCGGTTGCGATCTGGGCGGTGGTCTGGGTCGACAGCACTGGGACGCTGATGCGCACCCCGGCGATGTACAGGGACAGCACGCCGTTTGCGGTGGGCGCCGCCGTGACGGCGAAGGTGCCCGTGGCGGCGACACCTGCGGCATCATCGCTCAGCGGCAGATACCAGACCTCGCCGAACGAATCGTTCGCACGGTACATCTGCGTCATCAGGTGCAGCATCGAACCGGGGCCACCGATCTGGGCGGCATCGGCAACGCTCTGCGAGATGACGGGCACGTTGGCCACGCCGGTTCCGGCCGCGGTCTTCTGGCCAATGATCAGCGCGCGCTGGTTCAGCGTCCCGCTGTTGGCCATCGTGTTGCTGACCTCGGCGTAGAACAGGGGAACCCGAACGTTGGCCGGGAGATTTTGGAAGGGAAGCGTCATGGCGACTCCAGAAATGGAAAAGCCCGCTCAAGGCGGGCTTCGGGGTTGTGGTGCGGGTGCTCAGTCGGAACTGGATGCCTTGCCGGTGGGCTTGGCGACGGGCTCGGCCGGCGGGTCTGCGGTCACCACATCGCCATCGCGGAGGCGGCGCTGCCAGTAGTCGCTGTCGGCGGGCACGTCGCGCCCTTCGGCCGGGATCAGGTCTTTGAAAATCGGGTCGCGGATCATGAGGCCCGGTGCTGCTTTCACGTACATGGATGACTCCTATTGAGGAAGCTGGATGTCGAGCGCACCCTCGTCGCGGCCATCCGGCCCGCTGGTGCGCGGCGCTGGCAGGACTGCGTCTGGGAACGCCGGAGAGGCGTAGGTGCCGGTGGCGTCGAAAGGGTCCGCCATGTCGAGGTGGATGCCCACGCTGGTGAGCGGCGCGATCGTCGGGTCAGCGGGCGGCCAGGCCGATTCATCAGGCGGCACAGCGGTTGCATCGAAGGACTCGAACGTCTCGGCCACGATCGTCATGCGGAAGCCAGCGAGATGCGCGCTGCCGTCAGCCTTGCACTCGACCTCTGTCTGCACGGAGCTGAACTGCTCGATGATCCTGGTCAGCCAGTAGCTGGTCAGGATCGCGTTCTCGACCCAGAAGACCAGGTCTTCGATCGCGTCCTGTGCGCCTTCGGCCGTCTTGGACTGCACCTGACCTTGGATGACGATCGACACGGCCGTCGTGAAGGCCGCCATACCCTTGTTGAGCGATCGCTTCGATTCCGTTGGAGCGTTCACCAGCAGCGCCGGCAGCTTCTCGGGAGGTGTCGGCCAGTCGCCCGGCGACGCAACGGTCGTCACATCGGCGATCCCGCGCAGCGTCCGCATGACCGCGAGCCGGATCTGCCGGCGCGCCGACATTGGCTGCTTCGTCGGGTCCATCACGCGGCCTCGTTCAGCAGCAGCTTCGCGGCCCCGTGGCCGTCGATCTGCACTTCACGGATGCTGTAGGTCTTGGACCGGCTCGGCACTACGATCTGGTCGCCCTGGCGCGGAAGGACCGGGAACTCGCTGGTGCGGATGCCGAGCACAGGGCTCTCCGTCGTGACCGCCATGCCCCCGGTGAGGTCCACCTCGCGGTAGGCCTCGTCGAAGATGCCGTGCACCGCGAGCGGCGCGCCGACGGCGGGCAGGTAGGTGACCGGCTCGCCGAAGACGGCGTGCACGGGCCCCAGCACCAGCGAATCCCAGTCGATCATCAGGCGCCTGCGCGACCGGAGAGCAGCACTTCGGGGCGGGTGCAGAGGTACAGCGGGTAGCTGTAGGCCTCCATCTTCCACCACATGCGGCGATCGCGGTCGGGGATCGGCAGCACGTACACCGGCGCGCCGGGCTGGTTGATGAACTCGGCGGACTCACCCGGGGCCAGGACTTCCTGGAAGATGCCGGGGGCATTCACCGGGAAGAACTTCACCTTGTCGTCGGCGATCTTGACCGTCGAGTTGTCGTCGGAACCGCGGTAGTTCACCCAGGTGATGCCGTCGAATTCGACCGCATTGAAGGCATCGCCAAAGGTGTCGTCACGCAGGCGCCGTGCGTCTTCGAAGTTCACGAACGTGCGGATCACGTCCGGGTGGTTCGTGAAGGAGTCGTAGAACGCATCGCCGCAGAGCGCCATCACAGAAGTGGTCTGCGTGAACGCGCCTTGTGCCTTGCGGGCCATCGTGCGCTTGATGCCGTTGATGATCGGCCGCAGGCTGTTGGCGGTGCCGGCCGACAGGTTGAAAGCCGTCTCGGCCGCCTGCGTGATCTGGAACTCGTCGAACCAGTTGTACATCACGGAGCCGTCCTTCGGATCGAGCACCAGGCCCTGCACCGCGGCGAGTCGCAGGTATTCCTTGGTGTACTCGACGTTGGCCAGCAGGCCGGTCGGGCCGGCGAGGCGGCGCGCGACTTCACGCTCCAGCTGCATCGGCACGGTCACGATCTGGCCGGTGGGGCCTTCCGGGAACTCGCGGATGTTCTGGATTTCATACGTGTGGATCGTGTCGTCGTGCATCAGGCGCGGCACGTCGAAGTAGCGCATCTTGCGTTTTTCGGTCGTGCGTTGCGTGCCCTCCGCACCGCGCTGGCTGAAGCCGATGAGCTTCAGCACGCCGGTGCGCTCTTCGACCGAGACCGCCGTGGTGCGGATCGGATTCGGATCGAAGATGTTGAGGCGACCCAGGGCCCCGGGCTGGTAGGGGTTGCGTTGGACGCCCTGGGTCAAGGTCAGCGCGCTGAATGCGTCGCTGTTGAAGATGTCGATGATTTCGCCGGCCATGGCAGTTCCTTTCGGGAATGAAAAAGGCCACCCGGAGGTGGCCTTTGGCGGTGGAATGGAGGATGTGGATCAGCGGACGATGAGGCCCAGGGCCTTGAGGCCAGCGACGCCTGCGGCGATCACCGCAGCGTTGGCGCCGGTCGGGAAGATCAGCTCGGACTGGTTGACCTCGCCGTCACGGGCGAACACCAGGCACGGCTTGTCGGCGCTGGTGGCTTCCTTGGTGGCGAACAGGATGCCGGCCACCGTCTGCGAGCCGTCCACGTTTGCCGGGTCCCAGGCGCGGTACTTGCCCGAGCCCGCCGCCACGGTGATCGTGAACTGGTCGCCTTCCGCGAAGTCGGTGGCGCCGTCGGCGATCGTGAAGGTCAGGCCGCCGCCGGTGAACGCCGTTCCGGCCACACCCTTCCCGATGGTCTTGCCCGTCGGGTCGGTCACCTCGAAGGTGCCGAGGTTGGTGTTGGCCTTGATGAAGGTCACCACGTAGGCGCCCGGCATCGCGGCGTAGCCGGTGGTGGTCACCGCGCTGCTGGTCGAGTTGCCGGTGTTGCCGACGTTCGCCACCGACGCGGCGGTCGGCTTGCCGACGACACCGGTCACGGTGATGGTGAAGCCGTCGCCGGCCACCATCGGCGTCGCGCCCGTGGACATCGTGAAGCCGATGCCCAGCGCGCTGAAGGCGACGCCGTTGGTACCGGCCGCGGTTGCGCCGTTCGGTGCGGTGACCGTGAAGGCCGTCGCAGTGGTGTAGACCAGCGCGTAGGTGCCGACCTGCGTTGCCACGGTGTTCACCGTGACCGCGCCGACGGTGCCATTGCCGGTGTTGGTGCCCAGCGCGGCGGCGGCGGCCGTGGCGCCGGTCAGGATCAGGCCGAGCAGCGTGCCGGCCAGGTACTTGGTGCCGGCCAGCAGCGTGCCGGAATCGCGCGAGCGGTGGCCGTTCGATTCGCTGACGATGAAGCCACCGTCATGCAGGAGTTCCTGCAGCGGCGTGTAAGTGGGGTTGCCCATGATTCAGGTCCTTTCGGGAGTGGATGGGATCAGCGGCGGCCGGACTTGGCTGCAGCCTGGAGGTTGTGGTCCCAGCGGGCAGCCGCGACCTGTTGGGGAGACTGCTTGGTGCCGTCGACGCCGACGTTGGGGTTGCGCGCGGCGCGGCTGAGGTGACTCGCCGATGCCGGGGCCGGCGTGGCTTCCAGCGTCGCGAGGGCTTCCGTGCGCGTCAGCCGGGTCTTGAACGCCAGGTTGGCGGCCAGCACCGGATTGCGAGCAGCAGCAGGCGACGCGAAGATGGCGGCGCAGCGACGCTGTTCACGGACACGCGCCTTCGCGCTGGCCGAACTGCCGCGCATTTCATCATCCTTATCCTCGTCGTCGTCTTCGCTCTCGGCCTTTCCCTTCGCCTTGCCGGATTTCTTGTCGTCGTCCTTTTCGTCGGGCTTGTCGTCCTCGGCGTACTCGCCGTCGTCTTCGGACGCGGCCGGCTTCTTGTCGTCATCGTCCTTCTCGGGCTCGTCGTCGCCGCCCTCGGCCTTGGCGTCCTTCTTGTCTTCTTCTTCCTCGGCCTTGGATGCCTTGCCGCGGCCGATGCCGCCCAGGTGCGCGAACGAGAGGGCGTTCGCCACCGCTTTTTGCAGACTCATGTCAGCTCCTTTTCGTGGTGGTGGTGTTCAGCCCAGCTCGGTGAGCAGGACTCGGAAAGCCTCGTCCGGCGCCATGACAGCGTCAGCGAGGCCCGCATCGACGCCGGCGGCGCCCATGTAGGTTGCGGCCTGGGTGGCCTTGACTTTGGAGGCGGCCAGGCCGCGGTTGCGCGCCACGGTGTCGACGAAGAGCTCGCCGAGCTCGTCGATGTCGGCCTGGAATCGCTGCGCCGCTTCTTTCGTCAGCGGGTTGTAGGGATTGCCGTCGGCCTTGCGGTCGCCGTACTGGAAGATCCGAACCTCGACGCCGGCGCCCTTGAGCGCCCTCGAGTACTCGGCGTGCATGGTGATGACGCCGATCGAGCCGACGCCGCCGGTGCGCGGCAGCACGATGGAATCGCAGGCGCTGGCGATGGCGTAGCAGGCGCTGTAGGCCATGTCGTCGCAGATCGCCGTGATCGGCTTGTCGCCGCGCGCCTGGTAGATGGCGTCGACCAGGTCGAAGCATCCGGAGACCTCGCCGCCCGGCGAGTTGCAGTCCAGCACGATGGCGCGGGCGCTGTCGTCGTTGAGCGCCATCATCAGGTTGTGCCGGATCGCGTTGTAGCCGAGCATCCCGGAGTAGGGCCGCAGGCTCGAGCTCTTGTGCACCAGCGTCCCGCACACCGGAACGACGGCGACACCGCTCACCACCTCGTAGCCGCGCTCCTCGGCGGGCTCGCTGTAGGCTTCGTCGTCCCAGTCCTCCATCATCTTCGCGCCCTCGGCGCCCTGGACGGTCACGCTGGTGATGTTGAGCCGGCCGGCGAGCGCCTGCGCGATCACCTTGCCCTTCGTGGGATGGATGGCCAGCGGCACGCCGAAGATGCGCGAGGCGGAAAACGGGTATGGCTTCATGGTGTCTGTGCCTTGGACTCGCTGTCGTCCTTGAAGAAGTCGCCAGCGCCCTGGATGGATGCCCACTTGGGCGGCGGCAGCCCGCGGTCCTCGTAGGCCTTCTGTTCGATCTGCCGCTGGTCTGCGACCTCTTCCCAGTCGACGCCCTGCTCGGCACCTTCGCTCTCGAGCGTGGCCAGGCCGGCCTCCATCCGCAGGACGCTGCCGGCCGGCTCCTTCACGGGATCGATCCACCCGCGGGCCGGACCGAGCCAGCGGCAACGCGAGTAGTCGGTCGGGGCATCCAGGAAGCTCGGTGCACCCGCCGGCAGCGGCAGCTCGCCGTTCTCCATGGCCTCGCGCAGCCAGAGCGCGTAGACCGGTGTCGCGAAGTTCGCCGTGAACTCGCCGCGCCGGCGCATCAGCGTCTTCCAGCTTTCCATCAACGCAGCGCGCGCGCTGCTGTAGTTGGTGCGCGACCAGTCCTGGGTGATCTGCTCGCGCGACAGGCCGGTGGCCGCCGAATAGAGGCCGAGCATTTCATGCGCGAAGTCCGAGAAGCCGGAGTGCGGGTGCGGGCTGGCCACCGACACGATGTCTTCGCCGGGCGCGAGCGTGGGAACCTTGACGCCGTTGAAGTAGGCCGGCCGTTCATCCGACCAATCGGCGCGCATCTTCTGGTAGACGTTGAGTTCCTGCGCGGCGGCATCGTCGGCGCCCAGCGCTTCCTGCACCAGCGCGGGGTCGTATGGGCTCTTGACGTAGGTGCCCAGCGCCGCGGCCAGCGAGGCCTGCTGCAGCTCGAGCCCGTAGTAGCGCGCCAGCATGCGGGCGTGCGACAGGATCGGGCTGAAGGCGCTGATGCCGCGGTGCTGGCCGGCGCGGTCGCGGTCGAAGTCGTGGATGATGCGCGTGAAGCCGTCGTCGTCCTCGAAGGGCACGCGCTCCCACTGGTTGGCCTCGACGGATAGATACCAGTCGTTCTGCTGCGCGCGGCGGATGTGCGCGGCGACGCGCTCGCCCGTCTCTTCGTCGATCTCGATGCCGCCGCGCATGTTCTTGGTGTCGGGGCCCTGGTAGGGATTCGACAGGCGATCGGGGTCGATCAGCCGGATGCAGGTCGCATAGTTCGCGGCACCGCGGCCGACGCGCTCCGGCATCCAGTAGGCCAGCGCCAGCCCCTCGCCGTCGATGAGCTTGTGGCGCATGGCCAGGCGGAACTGCTGGCCGGTGGTCAGCGCTCGCTCGACGTCGTTCCAGCGGCCCAGGCTCTCGGAATACCCGCGCCACAGCGCCTCGGCAGCGCGCTGAAACTCCATGGCCCACGTCGCATCGAAGGCGCCACGGAACCGCGCCTTGAGCGCGCGGTAGTCCGGCGCGGCCGACAGCCGCAGATGCGTGCCGACGACGTTGTCCAGGATGCGCGTGACGCCGCCGGTCGACCATCCGTCGTTGCGGACCTGGTCGCGCGTGCGCGCCACCATGCGGTCGCGGAACGGGTTGATCTCGGAGTCGGGCGAGCGAATCCACGGCTGCCAGTTGCCCATCTCCTGGCTGGCGATGTTCGACGCCTCATAGGCGAACTGGGTGCCACCGGGGATCGTGATGAGCGGCGGAGCTCCGCTGGCCCGCGCACGCGACGGAAACCCCGAGCTCATCGGCTTCCCGTTCACGTCGACGATTCGGACGGCGTCGTTCATGTCAGAACACCGGGCGCATCGGCGCCCGCCGGTTGATGCGCAGACCGCTCAGTTGATCGATCTGCGTCTGCAACGCAAGGATGGCCTGCGTGAGGTCGGCGATGTTGGCCTGCGAGTAGGTCACCGAGCGCGCGCCGTCGCCCTGGGTGTACGACACCGAGACGATCTTTCCCCCGGCCATCAGGTCGAGGTACGCCTGCTGCAAGGTGACCAGGCGTGCCCGGAGAACCCCGACGTCCATGCCGTCGAAGATGCTGGTGCGGCACGTCATCAGGCGATCCGGCGCAGCAGGTCAGCCGGCTTCATCTTGGCGATGTGGTTCGCCAGCTCGTGGCGGATGCTCTCTGCCACCAGGCCGCGAAGGGACTCCATCGAGACGGAGACGCGCAGGTCGCCCTTCTCGATGGTGACCTCGCCCTTGAACTCGTCGTCGTGGTGAAACGTCGCGTGCCCGACTTTGCGAGAGATGATCATGGTGAATCCTTCATGCGAGCCTGGAAATCAGGCTCTTCTTCGTTGCGGGTCGCGCGACCTGCGCCGGCGCAGTGCCGGCGGCCTGTTCATCGCTCGCCGTCGGTATCTCGATCGGTTCTGCTGCGACAGGCGCCAGCAGCGCCGCATCCGTGCGCTTGTTCAACTTCAGGCCGAAGTGCAGCAGCCCGCACAGCGCGCCATACGCATACACGCGGCAGTCCAGCGCCTCATTGGCGCGGCCGGGGATCTGCTCCCATACCCGGTAGCGCGATCCGGCCACGCTCTTCACGATCGAACGCTCGGCCGTCAGCTGCATGAAATAGTTCATGTCGCGGTCGGCCGGGAAATGCATGTACCCGGCGGGGAATGCTCCCGAGCCCGGCGCATCCAGCAGCAGGCGCGCACGGATCGTGTCCTTCGCCGCGTTGACGCCCAGGATCACAGGCCGATAGGTCGCCTTGTTGCGTGAACTCGGCCGCTTCGTCGGCCACACTGGGGACCGCTGCCCATTGCGGGCTGACTCGCCCTTGATCGCCCAGACTCGCCGGCCAATCCTGGCCTTGCAGAACTCGTACACCGCCTGTGTGTGGTGGCCTCCGGAGTCGATGCAGGCCGCCATGACCTCGAAGGCCCGGCCGTTATCGCCGCGCCAGATCTTGCGTAGATAGCGATCCAGCGCCGCCTGCGTCTTCGGGTCGGAGAACTCGCCGTCGATTACCTCGTAGTCGATCGACCACGACTCCTCGTTTCGACCCCAGCCGACCACCTCGATTTCGACCCGATAGTCCTGCACGTCGATGCCGGCCGTTGCTACGCCGACACCGGTGGGGATCTCGTTCGGCCACAACTCGCAGCGCGCGAGCAGAGCCTCCATGCGCAGTTCCTTGCCGGCGTGCGGCCGGTGGGGCAGGCCCATCTGCGTGTTCCACCACGCTTGCTCCTTGTCCGGGTCGCCCTTCGCCGCGATCCATTTCGTCGCGATGTCGCTCGGCTTGTCCTTCTGCCACGGGCTGAACAGCTTCGATGCCTGGAATCCAGCATGCTCGTTGTCGACCGCCCAGGCTCCGCAGTCGGGGCACTTCGCGCGGTACACCGCATGCCGGCCAGATTCCCACCAATCCCACACCTTCTCGACGGCGTCCTGGCCATCGCGCCACGCTGCCTCGTACTCGTCGAGCGGGGAGTGCCGGGCACCGCAGTGCTCGAAGACCCGGGCCTGGTGCCAGCGCGCCGTCTTCAGCGCATTGAGCCGGTCCCCTTCGGACCACACTGCGCCGCAGGATTCGCAAGCAATGCGCGCGGTCTTCGGCAGGTGCTTGTCGCCTTCCTTGTCCCAGTGGACGTGCTTGAAGAAGTCCGGAAACATCCGGTGCCCACAATGAGGGCAAGCCAGCGAGGCGCGGCGTTGGTCCGAGTCAGCGTAGCTTTTCGCGATCCGGCTCTCGTCCTCAACCGTCGGCGAGCAGGCGCGCACCGATAGCCAGTTCACACCGAAGGTCGCCGTCCGCTCTTCGGCCAGCGCGATCGGATCACCTTCTCGGGTGATCGGGTACTTATCCACCTCGTCGGCCAGCAGCACGCGGATCGGGCGCCGCGCCAGGTTGTCGGGGCTGCCAGCGCCCGCCAGCGCCAGGAAGCCGCCGGGGAACGCCTTGAACAGCAGCGTCTCGTCCGCGTTCCGCGTCTTGCTCGTGCCTACCAGCTGCCGCAGCACCGGGGTCACCCGCAACAGGGGCGAGATGCGCTCCTTGCTGAACTGCAGCGCGGCCTCTTCCTTGGGCTGCAAAAGCAGGATCGGGCAGGGGTCGAGGTGTGCGAAGTACCCGAAGACGTTCTCGAGCAGCGCCGTCTTGAGCAGCTGCGTGCTGACCATTGTGGTGAGCACGTGCACGCCCGGCTCAGTCACGGCCATCATCGGTCCGCGCGCGATCTCCACGGTCGCGGTCGACCAGTTCCCCGACGTGCTGCCCGCCTCCTTCGCGAGCTTCCTGTATCGATCCGCCCAGTCCGGGACGCTGATTCGCGGCGGCGGAGTCCAAGCCAGGCGGAAGGCCTTGGCCAGCCTCTGCTGCTTACCGAGCGGCAAAGTCGGCTTCTGGCTCTCCGAGCTCAGCGATCTGTTTGTGGACATAGGCCGTGAGCGCCTCGGTTACCTTGTCGGCCTCAAGGCCGAGGTCGGCGGCCAGTTGCGGGCCGATCTTTGACGAGAAGTTCAGCCAGGCATCCCGCGCCGCACGCGCACCCTCGAACAGCACCTGCTCGGCCAGCGCCAGGTCGACCAGCGCCCCGTCCTTCTCCTCGAACTGCAGCTTGTTCAGTAGCGCGAGGTAGTTCTCCTTCACCCGCCGCGCCTCGTCGAAGGTCATCTCGGCGCCGGTGAAGGCGATGATCTTGGCGGCTGCAACTTCGGGCGAGTCGCCCTCTTCGACTGTTAACTGCACGGTGTTAACCGTGGTGTTAACCAGACTGCGGTTAACACCACGGTTAACAGCCTTCCGTGGCCCTGACGGCGGCGTCTTGCGGTACTTCGCCAACATCGCGTCCGATGCCTCGACGTCGACGTCTTCCCCAATGAAAACCACCCAGCCGCGCGCCTTCCACTTCGTCACCGCCGGCTTCGAGACACCGTGGCGCTTGGCGTAGTCAGTGAGCGAGCAAACCGTCATGTGTTAACCAAATTTTGAAACTTGTAGGTGCGGGAACATCGCGGCGCGCAATGCCCTCGATGCAAAAAAGACCCCCAGAAGGACCCGTTCGAATACCCAGATACTCCGCGGTGGTCTCCCCTTTCCGCCTCCGATACTCAGCCCGTTGCGCGGGAGTCCTTTTGGAAACCGCTCCTCGTGGCGTAGCCTTACAGCACTCGATGCAGCGCGTGCGAGGCTTCCCAAGCCGCTTGTCCATGTAGAAGCCGGCCTGAGGCTTGCTCAGGCCGCACCCTGTGCAGGTGATCTCTTGCATGCTGCCCTCACCGCGCGGTAGCCATCGCCTTGGCCAGGGCTGCACTCATCTCGAAGTTGAAGCTGCCCTGGACGATCTGCTCGGCCCTCGTGCGGTAGTCCCAATGCTGCGTTGCCTTGTGCGCATCGGCGAAGCGGATTAGCAGCTTCATCCCAGCGGGCTTGCCCTTGGATGCCTTGGTGCGCTGCCATACGCCCTTGATCTCCTCGCCGTTCTTGCCTTTGACGGAACCGACGAAGGTGTCGCCCCTGGCCTTGAGTTGCGCCAGCTTGGACTTGGACAGGTTGCCGTACTGGTTCAGCGTGGCGCCCACGGGCTTCAGGAGCGCGCGACTGTTGAGCTTGTTGGTGCCGCCGAACTCGTAGGGCTGGAGGTAGGCGGAAGCGATGTCCTTGACGTAGACCATCGCCTGGAGGTTGTCCTTGCGCGCGGGCTTGACCGCCACCGAGTTGACCGTGAAGGGCGTGGGGCGGTCGAAGACCGAGTGCAGTGCCGCCTTCTCCTCGCGCTGCACGATGCCGGCGATGGAGTTGAGGGCCAGCGACGTGGCGAAGGGAAGCTGCCGATAGGCGAAGGTGGACAGGCCCTTCTCGAACTCCTTGAGGTTCGTCTGGACCGAGATTTCGGCGACCATCAGGTCGGCGGGTTGTCGATCAGCCGCAGCACGACCGTCGCCTCGCGCTTCGGGTTGTAGGTGGCCGAGCCATCCAGGGTCGTGGAGAACTGCGGGCGCACGTAGCACATCTGCCACGGCCGGCCAGTTGGGATGACGCCCCCGGAGATCTGCACCTGCAGCGCCTTTCCGGCGGCGATGGTGCGGCCGTCCTTGGTGGTGACCGGCAGCGCGTTCTTGGCGGCCGAGGAGAGCACCAGGTCTCCCTCATCCGCCGTGATGCCGATCACCGAGAGGATCGTCTCGCCGGCGTCGAGCAACGACGTGCAGTCGATCGTGTACGTCAGATCTTCCGTCGTGCGCTTGTCGCATACGTTCGTCATCGTCCCATGCCCTCCTACAACCCAGAGGGTCGATCGTGCGTCGGTGCGCATCACCGCGCTGCGCTGGCCCACCAGCCATAGGGCGAGACGCTCGCTCAGCCTCCACAGCGGGCCCAGCATCGCGAATGTCGACGCGCTGGCCTGCAGGAGCAGGCTGGCGATCGTGCTCGACGCCGCCGTGCGGTATGCCGACACCGTCTTCGTCACCAGCGCCGAGCCGGAAACCGTGGCCACTAGCACCAGGATCTTCGCCTTGACTGCACTGAGCACGCCCGTCGCTGTCACGGTCGCACTGCGCTTGGCACTCACCAGCTTCTGCAGCGCGCCGACCGGGCTCAGCGCGGCCGCGCGCATTGCATTGACCCTCTTCGCCAGCGCCGCGCTCGAGGCGGAACTGGCCAGCCGAACCACTCTGACCGAGCGCGTCACCGCCGCGGTACTCGAAACCGTCGCCGACAGCGTCAGCAGCTTGGCCTTGACCGTCGCCAGCGTTGCTGTTGCCGTCGTCGCAGCCGACCGCACTTGGCTCACCCGCTTCACCACAGCAGCCGATCCGGCCGTCGCGGCTGAGCGTACAGCTTGAACCGAGCGCACCAGGGAGGGTGATGCCGTCACCGTGGCGGTCAGGGTCATGAAGCGCGCTTTGAGCGCTGCGAGCGTTGCGGTGGCCGTAGTGCTGGCCGACCTTGTCGCGTTGACTGCGCGCCGCACCGTTGCCGCGCCTGCCGTCGTTGCCGACCTGATCGCCTGCGCACGCTTGGCTGCCGCGGCGCTCGCTGCCGCCGTGGCCGCCTTCATCGCGCCCACCGTCAGAACCATCGCCGCCGCAGTCGTCACGCCAGCGCTCAGCGTGAGCAGCTTCGTCTTGATGGCCGAAGCCGTTGCCGCAGTGGTCGACGTCGCCGCGCGGATGGCGCCGATCACCTTTGCCGATGCTGCCGCAGTGGTGGTGGTGGCCGACCGGAGCGCTCCGACCGACCGCAGAACTGTTGCGCTGCCCGTCACCGATGCGGTGAGCGTCAGCAGCTTGGATTTCAGGGTGGCCAGCGTGGCGCCGGCGCTCGAGCTGGCCGTGCGCACCAGCCGCGCAGCACGCACAGCCGTCGCTCCAGCGCTGATTGCCGCTTCCCGTACCACCCGCACCTGCCGGGCCACCGTCGCCGAGGCGGTGGTCGCCGCGGATCGGATGGCCCGGCCAGCCAGTGTCCTCACCGCCGTGGCCGTGAGCGACGCCGTCAGCGTCAGATTGGTCGTCGACCCACCGGACAGCTTGAACGTCGCGATGATGCTGTCGAAGTTCGATCCGGCCAGGGCGCTGCTGGTCGCGGTCCCGGTGCTGGTTTCCGTCGCCGAGACGGTCTTGTAGGCGGCCTGATAGCCGGTGAAGTTGTTGGAATCGGCCTCGCGGTCGATCAGCGTGTAGCCACTCGGCGTGCCCCACCCAAGGGCCGAACTACCGGTGTCACACACCGTCGCATGAATCACCAGCACGGCTGCCTGCGTGTTGGCCGCCGATGCGGTCGCCGTCAGCGAATCGGTGCCGGTGCCGGTGCGGTCGAGCGCACTGGTAGTTGCGACGCCGCTCCACTCCTGCGCGACCGCGCTGATGTAGGTGTCGCCGGTGGCGCTGGTGACGCCGAACGAAATCGTCTCCGACCCCGACGAGGTGTTGAGCCTGTACCAAATCTCGACGGCATTGTTGCCGTTGTCGATGATCCCGACTGCCTTCGTGAACGCGCCGTTGACGCTCCCGGTGACCGACGTGAACCCGCTGCCGAAGTTGCTACAGGTGACGAAGATCGCATTGCCGGCGGCGACGCTTGGCAGCGAGATCGTGCCCAGCGCGCCTTGCGTGCGTAGCGGGCTCGAAGTTTGTACGAGGGCCATCAGGCGCCGACGCGGCCTACGAGATCACGAAAAACTTTTCTTGAAAGTCAGCTGGAGAGAATCGCCAGAGGCCAGGTTCACCACGGCGAAGGTGGCGCTGATGTCCATGTTTCCGGCCGTCGATGCATCGAACGTGCCCGCTTCGTCCACAGAGCGCGTGGCGCTCGCCGTGATCGTGCCCACCGTCTGGTAGGTGTCGTTCGTCACCGTGGTGGTCACGTTGCTGCTGGTGCCGGCGACGCGCGACTCGACCGCGGTACTCAGCGCAGTGTCGGCCGCGACGGCGGTGCGCGCGGCGCCGGTTGCGCCCGTGCCGATGCCGATGTAGTTGGGCTCCGCCTGGGCAGGCGTGGTGCCAATGTGCCGCTTGGCGGCAATGGCTTTTCCGCTCGAGGTCGTTACGGTAGCTGTTCCGAAGGCCATCTCAGGCTCCTTGAGTGGTGATCGCCGCGACGATGGAGGCAGCCTCTTCCGCCGTCAGCGCCGGCTCGCGCGGATCGGCATTGCGGCGACGAACGACCTCGGCTTCCAGTGCCGCGCCAATGGCGCGCAGGAAGGTGCTGTCGGCCTCGAATCGCTCGGTGAAAGCGTCGCGGCGTGCGGTGGTGTCTTCAGGCGTGCTCATTGCTGCGCTCCTTTGATGCGCCCCGGCTTCCGGCCGCGCGCGAGTTGCTTGATGCGCCAGGCGGCGCGCTTGAACCACGACCGATGCCAGTAGGCGATCGTCCCCAGCTCCTCGACGGTGCCGTCGGCGCGGATCACCCGGGCCTCGACAGTCGTTTCGCGAATGGGCGAGGCGGCGAAGTAGCTCATCGGGGGAATCCTTGAAGGAGGCCCGGCACGCCGCCGGCATCCCTGGAGAAAAACAGGGTGGTGTAGCCGGCGGCGGTCGGGGGCGCACCGTTGACGCACGGGTAAGCGCTGGCGTTGAGCTATCGGCAGACGGCAGCCAGGAAGAGACGGCTGCATGCCGATGGAGGCGCTCGGTAAAAGGTGCCGGTTACGCGATCCGGCGGCATGTCGCCCGAGTCAGGCCCGATGCACGAAGCGATCTGAGGCGGCGGTGGTGCTTAAGGCTACTGATGCGTTCGCAGGGCGCCAATCCCGCTGCTACCGGCTCCCCGCGCAGGGGCAATTCCGCCGTAAGCCGCCTATCGGAAAAAGGAGCCGGCCAGGCTGGGCTTCTGCCCACTTAGCCACGACAGACGCATGGAGCGCTGGCGCGGGCCCTGCCAGCGTTTAGCCGCCGCCGGTAGCCGCGCGCTGGGCGGCCTCATCGGCAGGCGTGAAGTCGATGTAGAACTCGCGACCAGGCCGGAACTCTTCCGCCGCGCCCGGGTTGATGGTCCCCAGCTGGATTTGTCCGCCGGGCGTCCACTTGAAGAACTTCTCGTTCTCGGGGCTGCCGCTGGTGACGGGCGTGAGGTTGGCGGTCTTCAGGCCGCCCTCGGACTCGGTGACGCTCTGCACCTTGAACTTGGCTCGTACGGTGGTCATGGCTGTGTTGCCTTCTACTGGCGCGCTCGGACGTCCGGTCCAGGCGATATGCCGGGCTCCGATTCCGTGCATGCGAGTGGGGGCGCGCAGGTGCGCGAGATAGTTGCCGGGTCGCGGCCTGTTGGCTGTTGCCGTGAGGTGTTGGCCGGACCGGCGAACTCAGATGGTGCAACCGGGATGCACCCGACGCTTTTCTTCAAGATAGGCCTGATGCGCCAACTCCGGAGTATCGAAATCTCCCAAATAGCGCGTCTTACCTGCAACCGTGATGGAGGCTCGAAACTTCTCGCGTCTCACAGTCACACCCAACAGTCCAACTTTATTTTTAACCGTGGCGCGCTGGCGATTCTGCTGATTTACTGTGGCCGTTGTGTTCCGCAAGTTATCGATTCTGTTGTCAGACCGATTTCCATTCCGATGGTCCACCTCTCCATCTGGCCACTGCCCATTCACGTACAGCATCGCCAGTCGATGTGCTTGATATAGCGATCCCTTGAGCATGATCGCAACATAGCCGTCGGCATGGAGCGAGCCGGCGACATCGCCAATACGAATACCTGGCCCACCAGACGCCCGGGTGAAGACGCCGGTTTCCGGGTCGTAGTGAAGAAGCTCGCGCAGGCGCGCGGCGGTAAGATCGCTCTTAGCCATGATGACTCCAGTTCAGTCGGATTGGTTAGAGCCCGCACCGCTTTCCTAGAGCGCTGTGGGCTCGCTTATTTTAAGCGCTGACCCGGCGCGTTGAAGCGCTTCGACATCACCCGGCCGGCTGTCACCGAAAGTGGTTGCGAGGGCTGGATTTGAACCAGCGATCTTCGGGTTATGAGCCCGACGGGAACGACCAGGCTTCCCCACCACGCAGATGCGAAAAAGCCGCCTCGGTGGGCGGCTTGCGGCGTCGGCTCCGCCATCAAGGGCGGGCCTGCGATATTTCTTGGTCGCCAACACAGCGACTTTGTACAGGTGGGCGGCACTGTAGCACAACGTTTCTGGTTGTTCCAGTGGTATTCATCCAGTGGCTTCGAGATTGAAGCTGGCCCCGAGCGCCTTCATCGCCGCCGGCCCGGCCTTCGCCTGCTCTCGCTCCATCTCGGACACCAGCCAGCGCGCCAGCTCGCGCCAGTCGTGGCGAAACAGCTTCTCGAACGGGATCTGGCCGGTGCCGCGGCAGGCCTTGCAGATGGCGCCGCCGATGGTGGTGCTGCCCTTGATCACCATCTGGCCGTGCCCGCCGCACGGCTTGCAGACGTTGTCGCGGTGCCAGGCCAGGCAGGCGCGGGCCATGTCCTCGGCTTGGACGGTGGTGATGTGCGTGCGCAGCGCCGGGGCCTTGCCGCGCGCCATCTTGGTCAGGGTGCGAACGACGTCCTTCGATGCCGCTTTGTCGCCCAAGAACAGGCGCGTGAGCGGGACCGACAGTTCCTCATCCCTCTCGCAGAGCCGCTTGTCGGCCATGCCGAAGGCGCCGAGGACGTCCGTCGGGGCGTGGCTGCTGCGCTCGTCGTGCTTGAGGCTCGACGCACGGATGGCGCTGGCGTAGCGGTCGATGATTTTCAAGCTCCACCGCCTTTCAGATCGGCGCGGCACAGCTCGGGCCAGGCCCGCGCCGTGACGACCAGGTTTTCGTTATCCGCGCACCAGTCTCTTCTGAACTGCTCCGCGTCGAACTCAATTGGAATGCCGTGGAAGTTCACCGTCAGCATGGGACGAGCGCCGATGCTGGCCCATTCGCCGGGCTCGACACTCACGGCTTCCATCTGATCGCCGGGCAGCGCCAACACCTCCATGAACCCGCCGCACAGCTGAAGCCGTTCCATGCGCCGCTTCTGCTCCGCTCCCCTGTCCTCCGGCCGCAGCGCGGATTGGCAGCCGCCTCCAGTGGGGAGGGCTGCGATTTTGGTGAGGTTGTTCATCTCGGGCTCCTTCACATGAAACGGGTGACGATCCAGCCGATGAGCAGCGCGATGGCCGGCGAAAAGATCAATTGAGCGATCGCTATCCCCCAGTCGAAATCCTCTTTTTTCTTCGCTGAACGTTCGGTGAGGAAGCCGATAACGAGCGCGAGGCCGATCGCCAGCGGCACCGTGAGGCCGGGCAGCCCGAATGCTGGGACCATGAACCATCCCCACAGGATGGAGAGCACGTAGCCGCGCCAGGTCGCGGATGCCGCGATCAGTAGGATCACGCCGGGAACCACCAGGACCAGGCCGGCGATGGGCTTGAGGATGTCGTCGAGTGCGGTGTCGGTTTTCATGCTGCAGGTGCTCCTTGGGTGGATGGGGATGCGGGGATCAGCGCCAGGAAGTCGCTGAGGTGGATGTGCTGGGTCTTCATGCGCAGCTTCAGGTCGCAGGCGGCGTTGATCAGGGAGCGCCGCTCGAGCGCCGGGATCAGCCGCTCGCACGCCTCCAGGCCGCTGACGATGGACTGGCGGCGCGCATCGGGGATCGCTTCCTCGCCGGCCTGGTCATGCACGGCATTCACGGCGCCGCGGATCACACGGATCTCGGGCAGGTCGTGGCTGACGCCCTCCTCCAGTGCTGCGCCGAGCACCACGTACATGACGCGGCCGGCGGCGTCGACCATGCCTTCGGAGTTGTCGCCGTACAGCGCCTGGATCTGCGCAGTGACAGCGGTCTGGTGCCAGTCGCGCTCCACCAGGGCGCGCTCGATCAGGCTGAGGCGGGGCTGGCGGCGCTTCACGGCTGCGGCTCCGTGTCGAGGTCGACGGCCACCACGGGGACCATGCGCATCTCACCGGTGCGCCGGTCGCCCACCACAGCCACAGACTGCTTTCCGCGCACGAACTCGCCGCCCTGGAACTGGCCACCGCAGCAGATGCAGTACCAGACGCCGGGCCATGCGCGAGCGCCGCGCTTGTGCCCGACCTCGGCACACTTCTTGTCGGCCAAACGGCTGGCGACTTGCTGCCAGTGCTGCACTCGGCTGCGGGCGTGGGCGAGGTCTTGGTCGATGCTCATGCCGGTACTGCCTCGCGCGGCGCAGGCAGGCGCAGCAGGGTTTCGTCGACAGCATCGGCTCCGGGGTCGCGGATCGGGCGAAGGTTCCGGTCAGGCACTGGCGAAAACCGGGTCGGCCGCGTTCCAACCGCCTCGCCGCCCAGACCGACATTCGCCTCGACCGGATTGGCGAACTCACACACCCAGTAGCTGGCCGAAACCTCGAAGTGCAAATACCCGTCCGGCAGGCGAAAGCGTTGCCCAATAGGCGCGGCGTAAAGCACCGTTACGATGCGATCAATGAGATTCGGATTGCTGGTGCGGACGATGGCCGCGAGGTCGCCAGGCTTGCAGTTCATGAGGTCTCCAGTTGCCCAACGGGCGTTGCGTTGAGGGGGGCTTCCCAGAGTGGAAGGTTGGCCGGCCAGAGCCCCATGGCGCTGATCTGCCGGCGGGTGTCGGCGCCCCATGCCGGCTCTATGGCGCGGCGGGCGGCCTTGGTCATCAGCGCGTGCTGATCGAACTGCGGGTGGCAGCCGCGCACGCCGGGGCGGTCGCAACAGAGCGGGAAGCACAGGCGGTCATCGGTCTTGGTGCCGGTGCCCTTCCCGGTGTTCGGGTGCGCGGCTTGGCTGTAGCCGTCGACGCCGCACAGCTTGCAGGGCAGCAGCGCAACGAGGCGGCGGTAGCCCTCATGGCGGCACACGTCCATCTTTGCAATTGGCGCGACGACTTGTGAAGATGCGTAGGTGCCGCGCTGCTGCCCGGCCGGGATCGGCGCCGGGAACACGCGCGCCGGGCGCTCGTAGGTCTTGCCGGAGAAACCGGTGCGCTTCATGGCTGCGGTCCCCACGATTTCGGCGACCGAAACGTCACGCCGTGCTCGATGCCGAACGCATTGAGCCAGTGGATGAAGGCTGCTGCCAACTTGACCGACAGCGTGCGGGTCTGGTTGCCAAGCAGGACGGTTTCCCCGCGCAGCCCGCGGCCCATGCGCAGATCGCCGAGGCGCGCCCATTCGTCCATCAGGTCCGGGTCGCGCACCGTGTCGATCTTGAAAGCGCTCAGCAGGATTCGCTTCGCGTCGTCCTCGTCGGCCAGGTCACCGCCGATGTGCTCGGCGATCTGTCCGATCAGCGCGTGGAAGTGGGCGTTCTGCTCGTCGCGCCGGGTCTCGTCGCGCACGGTGAGGCGCAGCCGGTGACCGTTCGATGTCGGATGCTTCACATGGTCGCGGTACATCGCCGCCATGGCCGCCTTGGCCTGTTCTGGGTCGATCAGCGGGACAGAGCGCGGCGTCATGAGGCGGCCCCTTGGAACAGATCCACCTGCCGCGGGTCGACGTACTGCTCGGCTCCCTCCGACTTCCCATGCTTGCGCGCCACGTGGCCCACGACGATCTGGGCACAGCGTGCGCCCAGGGTCATGCCCGCCAGGTGCACCGGGTGCAGGACGGGGCGGCGGCAGCGCGCGCAGCGGGTCATTCGAAAGACTCCTCAGCCCAGCCGCCGCCGTCCTTCTTCGCCCGCACCTTGAACGCCTTGAAGCGGAACGGGTACAGGTCGGCCGCGATCTTGATCTTGGCGCGCGCGTCGTCTTGCCAGAAGCCCTTCACCTCGTGGCACTCAATCACGCCGTCGGCCGCCATGACCGCAAAGTCAGGCGTGTAGAACGTGTTGTCGGCCAGGCGCAGCTTCAGGCCCTCGAACTTGCGCCAGAGGATCTGCCCGGCGTGCTGCATCAGGGCAAGGTGCGCGTCGTACGCCGCCTCGCTCTTGTTCATGGCGCCAACCTTCAGGCGGCCGAGGGCGAAGTTCTTCATGCAGGCGCACCCGAAATGATCAGGCCGAGCTCGACGGCAATCCACCGCTCCATGCAGGCACCGCGCGACGTTGACCAGCCGCGCAGCAGGTGGATTTCGTCGCAGCGCACCAGCTGCGCGATGGCCATGCGCATGTAGCCCTCCCAGCTTCCGCACGCTGGCGCGGGGTTCTCGGCAGGGTTCTCCACCGTGTAGCCGAGCTGGCGCAGCGATGCGGCCACACGGTTGAATTCGGGATAGTTCAGGTCCGGCTCGCCGGTCATTTTCCCGGCGACGTAGATGCGGGTGACGGCTTCATTGCGAGCGCGAGCAGCGCCGGCAATTCCGCCATCTCCGGCTCCTGCGCCAACTCCTTCGCCCGGTGCCAGCAGTACGCCTTCCAGTTCGCCGTGAACGGCGGTGCCAGCAGCCGCAGCAGATGTTCCAGTTCGCACTTCGTTCGCTCGTTCATTCATCACGATCCTTTCAAGAGGAATGCACCTCTGGTCTAAACAACCCACCGAATTCCTGTCTTCCATGAACCCGAGCTGGACAGACTCAGCCTTCCCGGATGAGCCTTCACATGAACCGTCGCCGTGTTTCATGACCCGTCAGCCGTTCGACACAAGGGCGCTAACTTCGCCACCCTTTCCCCTGTTTCAGTGCCTATCCAACAGTAGGGGACTCACCCTGCGCCGCTGTTGTTGATCACCAACCAGCGCAGTGAGAAAGCAGTTCGCTGCTACGGCACAGCCATCTCCATGCGGCGCGCTTCCATCAGCAAGGCGCACAGAGGCATCAGGCCGGCACGCTTATGCACGTCGTTGGCGTCTTCGCCTTCGATGGGGCTCATGCAGTACGGGAGGCTGGTTTCGCGGGCGGCCCGCTGGCCAGCACCGCTCTTGTCGTTGTCGGCGAACACCAGGCGCTTGCCCTTCGTGAGCAAGCTGGCGACATGCACCATGTTCGAGTCCGAGAAGCAGATCAGCACCGAAGCGTTGAGGCGCATTTGCTTGGCAGCGGCCTCGATAGACAGGCCGGTCGCGTAGCCCTCGCACAGCACCGTTTCTGGGGCGTTCTTGGGGCCGAGGCGGAGGACGGCGCCCTTTGCACGCATGCCGGGCACCATCTTCTTGTCCCACTTCATTTCCTCGGGCATCCAGCGGATTAGCTGTGCCCCCTGAATCTCGTTCGTGGCAAGGTTGCGCATCGGCACGACAAGCGCACCATCTGGCGACACCATGCCGTCGACCTTCGGCAGGCCCTTGCGGATGAGGTAGTCATGCGGGCCGGGCACTGTCGAGCGGATAAGCATGCTGGCGTGCAATGCAGCGTTCTCGTGCTTGCGGTCCTGCTCGGCAGCGGCAGCGCGGCGCTTGATGGCCCACGCGCGCTTTTCCTCTTCCGTCCATGCCTTAGCGTTCGGGTCTTCAAACCACTGAACGCGAGCCTCGCCGGACCAGTTGAAGACCCAGCCGCGGTCACCGTCCCAAAAATACGCGCCGTTCGTGCTACGTGGCTTGTCGGTCGTCGGGCAGCGCTTGATCTTGTCGCTGGCGTACAGCCGGCTCGGGTCGATCTCGACGCCATGGGCACGGGCGAAGTCGATGAAGTTCATGCCGGCACCGCCTGCTTCGACTTCTGCTGCGCCTTGACCCATGCGATGGTCTTAGCCTTGATCTTGTTCAGCACCGGGCGAGTGATTTCAGCGCCGGGCGTGTTGTCGATGTGCCAGCCGCGCGGCGGGAACTGTCCGACGATGTCATTGAAGATGTGCGCCGCCCTACCCTGCATGGTTGCCGGGTTGCCGTGCGACCGCGCGTAGGCGCATGCCTGTTGCCAGAGGTGTTCGTAGTTGTCGGCTGCGCGCGCCTTGCCGATGGTCACTTCGCGCATGTGGCCGGGAATCTGCTCGACCAGCGACGTGTTGACGATCTCGAAGCCGCAGGACATGCAGCGCTTGGCGAAAGGCTTGTAGCCACACGATGGGCAACCGTTCTTCTCACCCTCTTCCGGCTCTTTACGCACCGCCTTGTCGAGCGTCTCGCCCATGTCCAGCACGTCCAGACCGTCGAAGAAGATCGCGGTGTAGTCCTCGGCGAAGCGCAAGATGTTCCCGCTGTGATCCAGCAGGATGCAATCCTTCTTGCCGGTCTCAGGCGATGCGCGCAGGCCACGGCCCCACATCTGGATTGCGGTCGACAGCGACTTGCGCAGCGGCCGGCAGTCGACAACGCAGCCCACATCCGGCACGTCGAAGCCCTTGGCTAGCGCTTCCACACTGATCAGCACGCGCAGGATGGAATCGGGCTTGCGGTATTCCTTGAGAAGGTTCAGCCGCTCGGCTTCGTTCGTGTCCGAAGTGAAGACCGATGCCATGACGCCAGCGTTCACGAACTGCCGGCACAGCTCTTCGCAATGGGCGATCGTCGCGCCAAACACGATGGTCTTGCGGCCTTCGCCGTACTTGATCCATTCGGCCACCACGTCGCCGATGATTTCCATGCCGCGCTCTTCGGCCGCGCTGTCAGCCCACTCGCCGCTGCTCTTGGTCTTTGCGCCTTCCATGTTCGGGCGGGTGCACGAATAGACCTTCATCGGCACCAGCACGCCCGACTGCGTCAGTTCGTTCATGGTGGTCGCGTTGACCAGGCGGGAGAAGATCTTGCCCAGGCCAGTGGAGAACGGCGTGGCCGACAGACCGATGACTGCGGCCTTGCACGTAGCGACATGCTCGACCCATGCGTCATGCTTGGTATGCGCTTCGTCAACGATGATCACATCGGCTTCGGGCCACTGCCGGCGCGCGAGCGTCTGCGCGCTGGCGATCTGGAAAGGCTTGCTGTAGTCGGTGCGCCAGTGGTCCGCTTGGATGATCCCGTGGGCACTGAGGCCGTACCGGTCGGCCGTCGCGCTGGTCTGGTCGATCAGTGTTCGACGGTCGCACACGAACAGAGCGCGCTTGCCCTTAGCGAGCGCTTCGTGCGCGATGCGCAGACCAAGGTAGGTTTTCCCGGAGCCGGTGGGGCTCATCAGGATCTGATTCTTGTGGCCGTCGCGCAGACCTTGCCGAAGCGCTTCATGCGCGTCGACTTGGAACGGGCGCGGCTCGGGGAAACGCGCGTTGCCGTAGTTCGGCGCGAAGAGGTCAGACATTTGCTGCCTCGGCCTTCGCCAGCTTGCGCTTGAGCCACTTCACGCGGTCGATCAGTTCGTTCGACCTGTTCATGTAGCCGTCGCGCGAAACCTTGACCACGGCCAGTTCGGCGCGAAGCTGGGCGTTCTCGGAAGCCAGCGCAGCCAGCTTGTCGTCGGCCTCAAGCAGCCGGGTCAGCGCTTCTACGTCCTGCTTCGCTTCCTCGACCGCCGCATCCATCTCTTCTTGCGAGGGGCCGAAGTACTCGACATCCTCGGGCTCCACCTTCACCGGCTTCGGTGCCTTGATGGCCTTGGCCTGCTCCTTGGCGGGAAGCTGGGCAATCTCGGCGGCGCGCTTGACGGAGATTTCGCCGGTCTTGACGGCCTCCTTCACCTTGGGCGCCGCCTTCTCCTGAACAACCTTGGCCTGCTTGATCGTGCGCTCGGAAACGCCCGCACGCTCTGCCATCTCAGCATTGGTGGAACCAGGCACCCGGTGCCCGGTTGAGGCAACCCGGCCAGAGTTTCTCCATGCAGACAGAGACACTTCGACCAGCGCCCAAGCCCCTGCCGTGACGTGGCGACGGTTCTTGTTCTTGGCCCTGACAAAATCGACTGGGTCCACGTCGCCCAGTTCAACCGTAGGGCACTCAGCCCCCACTTCATTCGCCGCAGTAAACCGGTGCCAGCCATCGATGACCATCCCTTGATATAGGGTGATCGGGTCTTGCACGCCGATGTTGGTGATGCTGTCCTTGAGCGCTTCAAACTCATCCGAAGCCATCGAGGGGAACGCTGACGAAAGTGGGTGCTGCTTCATTTCCAGGCTTTTCCTTTGTGGGCCATCACCCACGCCGCGCTCGTCCAGTTGCGATGAATCGCAAGCCAGTACAGAAACTCGAAGGCGTAGGTGATGCGGTTCATGCGACTGCCCTGGTAGCCGTGATCTCTTCAAGGACAGTCAACTTGGCGTGACTCGCGAGCCACTGAGACACCAGCGAATTGCCGACGTAGAGCTCGAAGTCGGGGATGCGATGCGCTGGAAGGCTGCGGCGCTTCGGGCCGTCATCCTTAGCAAGCCAGTCACCGACGTGCTGCGCGACAAACTGCATGTCGCGAGCCATATCAGCGATCTTTGCGCCCTTGATGCGCCGCAGCGCCCAGGCGGCTCGCACCGCTTCTCGATATGTTTTGCAGTAACGCACCCACTGTTCGGGTGCAACGGAAGGCGCGTCAACGCGCCCATACAGGGGGAACTCAAGCTGGTCCATCAAGGTGCCTCTCGATAGAAAACTTTCAACGTCAAACCAGTCGCCCAACCAGTCGAGGCTGGACAAAAAATAGAGGCCATGACGACGCGAAAAATCACGACCTTTTTGATGTGCCCGGCCACCAACGGGAATGCCTCGGGAGGCACCCCAGCGGCAAACACCGCCAGTGGAGGACACATCAGAAAAGACACGGATGAGGTGCATGAATGGCATTCGCTCTACGACCTAGCGGTCGAGGTCTTCGGCCCGCTGCTGGCGGCGCGCGGCGTCTTCCTTGACCCGACGCCATGCATCGGCCTCGGCGAAGGCCACGGCAGCAGTGAAGAAGCCGAAGGCACACAGCGTGGCCATGCCAGCCAGGCCGTACTGCTTGTCGACTGCAGCCCAGCAGGCCGCGGTGCTCGACACCAGCAGCAGCGCCACAGCAAGGAGGTATTCCCACTGGGTGCGGAGATAGGTGTGCAGGGACATTCAGACGCCCTCTTCCAGCCATTGAAGGAAGCGCGCCATGCCGGCGGCATCGATCACGGCCTTTCCGTCGCTGAGCCGGTACACCTTCAGGTCGAGGCCAGGGACGAGTTGCAGCACGCCTTGGTGCGTCGCATGGGGAAGGCCATCGTCGGACGCCTGGGCGTTCTGGATGGGCGTGAACTCGACAGCGTCGATGAGGTTTTCGATGGACATTCAGGCCACCTCTTCCGTGTCGTCGGAAAGCAGCCGCTCGGCAACGTCAGCGCCGCCGATCACCGTGAAGAACAGGCCCAGGCCGAACACAACGGCATTGGCCTTGATGAATCCCACCGCCATGCCAGCGATGCCAATGACGAGGAAGAACCAGGGGAGGTAGCGGGTCATAGGTCAGGCTCTCCAGATGGGTGCCCACCCAGTCGCCGGGCAGAATCCGAGTTCCACAACACGGACCCGGCGACGGGTAGACGAAATGACTTCTCCGGAAGAGAAAGAAGAGACGGCGTTCATTGGCTCTGGCCTCCTTCATCTGAGCGCGTCGGAGAGCCTGAACAGCGTGATGCTGGAGTTCGAGTCGGTGCTGACTCCCGGAGAGACACTGAAAATCGTCCTGCCAGCAGACTCGCTGCGTCCGATACGAGAACTGTTCGCGCAGATGGAGAAAGAGATTTCGAGGCGCACGCCGCCACCAAGCGGAAGGCACTGAGGTCGATCGGGCTGCGCATCTCAGGCCGCCTTGGCTTCGACCAGCTCGGGCCAGATGGCTTGCCAGTCATTCGGGAACAGATCTTTCCGCGTGACAATGCCGCGCGCCTCGGCCACTGGCGCGAGGCGGATCAGCTTGTCGTCGGGGATTCGGCCGGAGTCCTTCCAGCCCGAGACCGAGGGAGCTTTCACCCCCGTCAATGCCGCGACTGCGAAGGTGCCGCCAAGGGCCTCGATGAGTTTGATTGCGTCCATGCCACCGATGTTAGGTAGCCCTATCTTTCTAGTCAATAGGGAATCCGAACATTCGACAGGTAGGCTGTCCTAATGTCTAGCTTCTCAGATCGCTTAAAGGCACTGCACCCAGGTGAGCCCCGGGGTTGGCAGGCGCGCGTCAGCGAGGTGACTGGTGTGAGCAAGCCCACGGTGTCCGAATGGGCAAGTGGAAAGATCGGCGGCTTGAAGCCGGAGCATCTTTTCAAGTTGGCCGATCACTACAAGGTGCATGCCCGCTGGCTTGCCTTGGGGACCGGTCCGAAAATGAGGATGGACTCTGAAGAGCCGCTTCCTCAACCTGTGTTCGGTATTGCCGACGCGTTGAGCGTGTTGCATGGCGCTGCAGTGCAAATCAACTCGATGCAGCGCTCCCACGTCCTCGATCTGATGAGGATCTACCTGGGCGATCCGGTCCGCTATGCCAAACTCCTTCCCGACATAGAGCAGGCCCTGATGGGGGAAATCCCGATCTCACAAAGCCAAATAAGCAACGGAACGAGATAAAACGCCAGGCGCGAATCTACCAATTCACCGTCAAAGTGTTACCTTTAGTTTCCGAGTCGTCCATCCCCGAAAACAAGGTGGGCAGTATGGGAAATGTGCACAACATCACGAAAGAGAGACGCAATGACTTCTAGCCGAATGCTTGCAAAGTCCTCCAAGGCCCGGCAGTTTGCTGGCGTGCTGCTCCTGCTGTTCTCCGCCGCATCGGCCTGTGCTGCGCCGCCGCCAAAAGTAGATGAAAGAGCCCTGCGTGACGCTATGAGCGCTGGACTGAAAGACTCTGACTCGGCCAAGTTCAAGGATTTCAAAATGAAAGCCTCCGGCGACCAAGGTAGTCTCTGGCTCATCTGCGGACAGGTCAATGCGAAGAATGCCTTTGGTGGCTATGTCGGCTTCGCCCCCTTCTTTGTCATGGGCATCTCTGCAAATGGCAAGACGATGAGTACGTACCTTGGGGTTACGGTGGGAAAGGTTGCTGAGATGCGATGCGCCCAAGAAGGCCTGGGCTGACCCTCACCCTACGTGGATGTGAGGGAGTGCAGGAAGGTGCGGAACAGGCCCCAACAGGCCACCCCATAGTGCAATGACATCAAGGACTTAGAAGTGAAAACACCCTCTCAAGCGGCCACCCTAAAACAGATCCATCTTGACCTATGACCTTGATGCCGGCACCGAGAGCGACCGACCAGTTCAAGAGCCACCGACCTCCCAGGCCGATGCCTCCACCGCCGCCTCCGCCCCCAACTAGGATCGGGAAGCCTGTCAGCATGCCAGGGGAATTCGACCTTTCGATATCATGTGTCCATGACCAATTCCGTCGAGCAGCTACGCAGTGAGGCCCGGTACGCCGAGCGCCTGTGCCATCGTACGGCCAGGTTGTACCGGCGCGCCCAGACCATCGGAACGTTCCTGACCATCGTCGGCGGCAGCGGCACCTTGGCCGCGCTGGTGCACGATGTCCCCGGGTGGATTCCTTCGCTCGGCGCCATCCTCATGGCCGTCTTCGGCGCCGCCATGATCGCGATTCGCCCGGGCGACAAGGCTGCGGCCAACGAGTCGGATGCAAAGCGCTACAGCGCTCTGCTGGCCAGCACGGTCGGCTTCAGTGCCGAAGACTTCGAGCGCGCGCTTGAACTGGCTCGCCAGTCGGACGCCGCCGAGGTCGAGGGCCTGCGCAACGTGGCCTACAACGATGTCGTGCGCGAGATCGGCGCAGAGTCCGCCGCAGTCGAACTCAGCCGGACCGAGCGCTTTCTCGCCTTGGTCGCGTAGCACCACCCCTCCCCACATGAAGCCCGCCGCGCGCGGGCTTTTTCACGTCTGGCCACCACAAAAATCGGCTCGATAACCATCGCGCCAAATTTTCTTAGGTTTCCCTATTGTTTTAGTTCGTAGGTTGTCCTAATATCTCCACATCGCACCCCACCCGGTGCCCACCTGGAGAAGAGATGGCAACCAAGATCCAAATTCGCAGCAGCTGGAACAGCGACACCGTTCTCTTCGAGTGCGATGCGCCTGATGAACTCGAATCCGGCCTGCACATGCGGCATGCGCTGGAGAAGGCGACCGAGGCTCGCGCCTACCTGAGCGGCGCCAACCTGCGCGACGCCAACCTGCGCGGCGCCTACCTGAGCGGCGCCAACCTGAGCGGCGCCTACCTGAGCGGCGCCAACCTGAG